>CAWGPM010000002.1:0-840790 GCA_963824415.1 uncultured delta proteobacterium | reverse complement strand
GTTCGGTACCGATTTTCTCGCACACCTTGAGGAGGTGCGCACCGTCATCACAGTAGCCGTACGCAACATTTGCCTTGAACTTATCGTCGATTTCCTGCCGCGACAAAGGATTTGCCATTCCTCCCCTGACAAAGCCCTGTTCCGCTTCCTCAATATGACCGTTGTTATACACGATCCGCACATGCCCGGTGAAAACATCCGGATACGGATTATCTGGGTCGATTTCAAAGTCGACGAGGGCTGCAATCTTCAAGAGTTCGTCATCTTTGATAGAGGCATCGGTGTAATCGCTCAGTTGCGCATGACCCCGAACCAGACCCAAAGCAATGCCGAAAGGTGTTGAAAACTTGGCGGCAAACGCGGTTGGCGGTCGCCGTTTTAATTCGATTGGCTCCCACAGACGATGTACTATTCCTTCGGCTGTTTTGCTCACCACCGAAGCGATCCCGTCACGCGCCGCTCCACGGTCGCGCAATTTTATGGCGCAATCGATATATGGTTGGATCATGCCACCGCAGGGATAAGATTTGAAGGCAATTGTTTCCGCCACCCAGCGCTGACCCAGGTCCTTAAATAACTGATCCTGCCGCGCTTCAATGGACGGTGCAAATGTCCTGAACGCACCGTGTTTGCCTTCAAAAACTGCCTTGGGGCCTGTGAAACCAGCCTGAGCCATATTACAGGCCCGTAAGGCGGACTGTGCCGCCCAGCCAGGATGCATGCGTTTCGTCCAACTTCCGTCACCAAGATACTCGATAATTCCGGATGCCATACTTCCGGCAATACCGAGTGCGTGAGCGGTCACTTTCTCGCTCGCTCCGCTGGCAGCACAGATTCCCACCGTGGCCCCGAATACTCCTAAGACGGCTGTGGGGTGAAAGCCGGCACGGTGGACAGCTTTTGGAAGGGTCAGAGCAAGTCGACACATGACCTCCGCCCCGACCGCCAGGCCCAGGACGACCCGGTCATTGGTCAATCTACGGCTTTGGACCGCAGCCAGGAGAGCGGGCACCAGGACAGCTCCCGAATGAACCGGCCCGCCCTCAAAAGTGTCGTCGAAATCCTCGCCGTGGGCTGCGGTACCGTTAACCAGGGCGGCGCTTGCAGGAGAGACCCTGTCGATATGGCCGATGATTACATGGTCGCCGGATTCGGCAGCCGCCTTGGTTGCCAGTACATAATCCTGGTGCCGGGCGGCGAAGCACAAGCCGACGATATCAACCAGAATATCTCTCATTTTTTCGACTGTTGCTTGCGGCAAATCCGAGTGCTTTAGCGATAAAGCCCAGCGGGATAATCGTTGCGAAACCGTTATCTCATTTAAGTTGTCGTTCATCATTTTCCCTCGGTCTTCGCCGACTCTGCGGAGAATTTGCGCTGCTTGAAGAAAGTGAAAAACCGGCGGCCAAGAGAGCCCGCTACAAACAAAAGAGCAAGCGATAACAGAAAAAGCGATATCCGGTCATCTATGAATATTCCAAGATCATCGCCTGAAAGCACCAGAGAACGGCGTAAATTGCTTTCCATGAGATAACCGAGAACCAACCCCAAAACCGCAGGCAGGAAAGGAAACCGGAACATCTTCATGAAATAACCAATCACTCCAGCGGTTATCATAACACCAAGGTCAAAGAGACTGTTATGAATTGAATAAATACCAGAAAGTATCAATGCGTAAATAAAAGCACTGAGATAATAATGGGGTCGATTAACCAGCCAAATACAAAGCGGTAACAAGGCAATACCAATGAACAACAAGGCGATGGCCGCAGTGAAAAGACCGGCGTAAAGGCTGTAAACCACATCAGCTGAACGTTGAAAGAGCATGGGACCCGGCCTGATGCCATGGATCAGAAAACCGCCGAGTAAAATAGCTGTAGAATTCGAGCCCGGTATCCCGAAGGCGAGCAAAGGTATCAGTGCCGTCTCGGCAACGGCGTTGTTGGCGCTTTCCGGTGCCGCGATCCCTTCTGGAGACCCCTTGCCGAATTCTTCGGGATGGCGGGACCAGCGACGGGCTTCGTTGTATGACATAAAAGATGCAACCGTACCGCCGGCACCCGGCATCGCTCCCTCGAAGGTGCCGATGATGCAGCCCAATGCTTGGGGAAAGGCAATTCGTTTTGCCAATTTTAATCCGGGAAATTGCAGTCGAGTCCGGATTGCGGCTTTTTCAGAGGATCTTTTGCTTCCTGCTTGCACCAGAAGTTCACTCATGGCAAAGAGGCCGACCATGATCATCACGGGTGCTATGCCTGACAGCAGATCGGGACTGCCGAAAGTGAAACGATTGGAGCCAGCAACCGGGTCGGTACCGATAGTCGCTACCATCAATCCCAAGAGGGCGGCAATGAAACCCTTGACCAAAGATTCGCCCGATAAGGTGGCAATCACACTCAACCCGAGAACTCCGAGAGCAAAATAGGCAGGCGGGGTAAACGCCAGAGCCACACTTGCCAGTGGTCCAGAGAGAAGTATCAGCATCGCGAGGCCGAACAGACTGCCGACCACACCTGAATAAAGAGATATACCCAAAGCCAGTCCAGGTTTGCCCTGCAAGTTCATTTCATAACCATCAAGGACCGCAGCCGCGGCGGCATTTGTTCCCGGTGTTCGGATTAGAATCGCCGGAACAGAACCTCCGTACTCAGCGCCAATGTAAGTTGAGGCAAGAAGAACAATAGCGGCTCCCGGCTCCAGGGTATACGTGAATGGCAACAGCAAGGCCATAGTGATGGAGGGTGAAATTCCTGGTAGAGCTCCCCCCAGGATGCCCCATGCGACTCCGGCGAGCGCGGCAAGGAGGAGTTTTATTTCGATGAGATGTGCGGCAGAAGCGAGAATTGTTTCCATTACTTGGCTCTATTGATGGCGGAGCGATAGATAATAATGTGCATGCGGATCAGAGACCTAATGTTTCTAAAACTCCCGGTGGCATATGTACGCCCAGCACGACCGCGAAGATTATCCAGAGAGAAATTGCACCCCCTATTCCCGTTATGACTAATCGCGCTCCAATGGGTGCACCTCGATAAATTGCAACGCCGATCAGAAGAAGAGCAATGGAGAGCAAATACCCCAAGGAATCGACTATCAGAAGATAAGCAATGCCGAAGCAGAGCAGACCGGCCGCCTTAAGAGTTTTAATTCCTTGGCCTTTCCATTCCATGGTCATTGCTTTTCTATCGGCATTTCGCCAATACTCATACAGTGACCGGCAAATTAGTAAAACACTGAGCCCCACAAGCAGCCAACCATAGACGCGGGGCACACCTCCTGCGCCCATCGTGTCGGCAAGTGCACTCGGGCGGATTTTATAGGCGAAGTAGAGATAAACACTTCCGAGCAGCAAGGTAAGAAGCCCACCCGCCATATTGCGCGTAATCATTATTCTTCCTGAACAGAGAGTTGTGAGATAATGGGAAGGGGCAGGTGTTCATCTCCTGAACCTGCCCCCTGTTATGCTATTTTATTACGCCCGCTTCCCGGAGGAAGTTTCCTGTTTCCTCGCCAAAATCCTTGATAAACTGGACGTATTCGGCATGAGGTATGTACTCCGCGCGCAAGTTGACTTCCTGATAGGCTGCCTTGTATTCCGGATTGGCGAGCACTTCCTGCACAGCCTTTTCCCACATGGCAACCACATCGGCTGGTATACCCTTGGGGCCAGCCAAACCGCGAAATTTTTGTACGACAACGTCATATCCCAGTTCCTTGACAGTTGGAATATCCGGAAAATTCTCGAGCCGTTGACTGCTGAAGGTGGCCAGGAGTCTCACCTGCTTGGCCTCCAACTGTGACAATAATTCCTGAACCTCTCCGACCCCCATCTGCAATGTATCGTTCAAAACATTGATCATCAAATCGCCGCCACCTTCATGGGTTACAATGGCCGCCTCAACCTGCGCGGCAGCTTTCAGCTGTTCCAGGGCTTGGCGTTCCAAAGAGGCGGGGTTGGCCGCGCCCCACTGACCGCGTCCCTCCCGGGCTTTATTGATTACGTCTTCGAGTGTCATGTATGGGCTCTTGGCCGAAGTATAAATAACTTCAGGATCAATAAACATATTGACTAGAGGCTCCAGGTCGGAATACTTGTATTCGGGATCAGACAGCAGAGATGTGTAGATGAATGTCGGTGTCGTGGCATAGAAAATAGAACCGTCTGCCGGAGCTTGCGCCAGACGGGCCATGGCTTTCGCTCCCGAGCCTCCGCGAACGTTTTCTACGACGACGTTTACACCAAGTGCAGGTCCGATGTAGCCCGACAATTGTCGAAGAAAAACGTCACTGCCACCACCAGGACTGGAGTGGGTAATCAGCGTGACGGTTTCATGGGGATACTTTTCCGCGGCAGAAGCCCTGGTTGTGTTGAGACCGATCGCGGCTATTGCAGCGACCACCAGTAAAGTACTAATTGTTCTTTTCATCGCTCCCTCCAGTTTTTTGAATTGTGTCTCTATGAGGTTGTCGCACCTGCATTAATCTAAAGGGAAATTGGCATCCATTTAATAACAGTGCCGGTTTTCCTCCTGCTGCCAATACCAAGTGAACAGCCTCACCACCTGCTGAATCGGTTGTCTCCCCTTCGGCATGCCGTATGACAAAGCGCAAACCCTTAAAATATGGCCATAAGGAACATGCGGATTTACAGCGTGCAGCGTTGTTTACCTCCTTTTGGAAAAATTTTTTAGGCAGCCATCTGGTCATTTCCTGGGCGGTGGTATTAAATCAGTTTATTCCCTGCAGCGGCCCTCCTGTTGTGTTTTCGGTCTCTTCTCCACCAACGTTTGACAGCGGGTCGTATTGAAGATACCGCAGGAGCAGGGGCGTGTCAGTTGCAGGGCCCCTTCCTTTGGGGATATCTCCTCGTTTTGTATCTTCTCCAATACAGAGCGGACGAGCCTGGGGCTGATGAGAGAATGCCCGCACATGGTGACGATTTCCAAAATCTCGTCTTCCGGCAGTACGCTTCTTTTTCCGTGGATTCCAAGGGATAAGAGTGCCGTGTGAGGCTGCAGGCCGGCCTCCTCAGCAATACTTTTAACTTCGTCAATCAGGCCGCTGACTACGGTTGAAATGCCCAGTTTCGCCATTTTCATTTTCTTCAGCGCATTGAGCACATCTTTGCGGTCGCTGAACGTGGCTATTATCCCATAGGAATTGTCGAGGGATTTGGCATATTCTTCGAGATCAAGGCCGGCGAGGTAACATTTTCCTGAATGACTCGAGCCAAAATTGACGGCGTCGCTCGATAGATATATTTCCAGAATACGACGCAATTTTTCACCGCAATTTTCCCTGTTTACCCCCCTGGCCGCCCGGGAATAGATGCAAAAATCGTTTTTCAGGTTCTCGACGGACCCGTACCGGTGCAGAGAATGGCTCATGGTGTGAATTTTCTCCTATTTGATCAGCGGGCGCCCGAGGCCGACATTAATTTTGGCATTGGGCCGCACTGGAACGTTGAGCGCCTCCAAATCCTGGATAACGGAAAGCTCACCTTTATCATCGAACCTGGTAACCAGTCCCAATGAGACAACCGTATCAACATCGTCGAGCAGCGGCAGGATTTTTTCCACTACCTCTGCCAGTCTATCTGCGCCGAAGCGGATCTCCAAGATGATTGACAGCACCTTCTCTTGCAAGAACTCCTTTCTGATGAGTCCGGTCTGTTTATCTTCAAGGAGACCAAAAACTGGGTTTTCCTCAATAATTTCGATTCCCAGACCACATACGGCCCTAGTTATCTTCTGTACTTCGGTTAACCTTGTACCCGTTACCGGTCTTCCGAACTCAAACAGCATGCCGTATTCTCCGTGACCGAATTTACCCGTGACATCATTGGTCTTCGCTTCTTCTGTCCCCCGACCCCACGCCTTGAATGCCGGGTGCTGGGCACTTGGGTCGCTCATCTGCATGCGTATGGCACGCGGATAAACAAAAGACTCCTCCGGGCGGTAAATCGCGTCTGTCGGGCAAACCTCGGTGTGCAGGCAGACACCGCATTCCACGCATTCATCTTGATCGATAAGAACCTCTTCATCTTCCTCTAGGATGCAATGCATTGGACAGAAATCGATACATTCAAGACAGGAGATGCATGCTTCAGGATTGATCTTCAACGCTTTCCTCCGTGCTTTCCAGTTTTCGACTCAGATGGTTAAGGCTCGACAGAATCAATTCTTTGCGGATTTTTTCGGCGGCTTCGGCGTCTCCCTCTTCAAGGCAATCGATCAGTTTTTTATGATTTTTAAGTGATTCCTCCATTTTTCCGGGAGCAGAGAGAATTTCCTTTCGATATCGAGCCGTTTGCTTGATAAATAACTGCAGCATATAAATGAGTTGCTCGTTGCCGCACTGATTGATCAACGTTTCGTGAAACTGAAGGTTAATTCGATAATACTCCTTTACCCTCCCTGCGGTACACGCCTGCTTTAGTTTGTTATTAAGTATTTTAAGGTTTTCTATCAAACCCGATTTGTTACGTTTTACCGCAAGATACGTGGCCAGGCTCTCCAGGTTCGCCCTGATGGTGTATGCATCCACGACCTTCTTGTGCGTAGCTATGGCGACTCGGACCCCTTTGCGGGCCTCTTTAACAATAAAACCTTGATTTTCAAGAATAATCAGAGCCTCTCGCACGGGCGATCTGCTTACGTCAAATTCCTCGCAGAGTTGTTGTTCCCTGAGTCGTTCACCCGGTTTCAAACTCCCACTGAGAATCTGCTCTTCGATGCTTTCAGCAATTGATGAGACGAGGCTTTTGTGTTCAAAGGGCATGTTCTTCTCTAATTATATTCAACTTGGCTGCTCACTCTTGTGCATTGTCGATTGTATACAAAATCAAGCATAGAGTCAATCGCCCAATTCGGTCGTACTAAGGATAGGTACCTTGACCTAAAACTAAAAGATGTTCCGGAATTGTAGGGATAGCAATTGGTTATGCTCATGTGCCCTTTGAAAATGTTTCCTGTATCTCTCCAGATTCGCTTTACCATCTGCAAGCTCCTTTTCCTAGACAGGGGAAAACCGACCTTCACAGGAACATCTAAAGATAATAATTTACTTAAATTCTTGAGATTGGCAAAGGATATCCCATTAAATATCTGGTATTTATGGGCTAGCAATTTCTGTACTATATTGCTTTGCTTTCTGTAAAATATTTCGTGGTGTTTCTGTTATCTCATTTGATTTGTGACAGTTATAATTCTTACCACATGGTAACTCGCAAAGATTGTCGAAAAAGTCGCTAGGAAATTGTATATACTTTTGAATAAGTTTAGTCTCATCCAACATGTCCACATACCATGAATAAGAACATTTAAAATATTTATCGACTCTCCATTCTGATTTATACCACTGTACAAATGCGGCATAAGTGGCTCTTGATTCATTTCGACTTAGATTAATCTCTCTTTCAAACTGTTTGGCGATATCGCTATAATGTTCAAACCCCAATAAAGCATTCCACACTTCATCTGTTCCCGCTTGTTTCATTCGCCACGCATAGAGAGTTACAATTGCTTGTACATCGGCTTCAATGGCAAAATTCATTCGTATTATTTCATTTATATCAAATGCAAGAGAATTGTGATAGCCACGAGTGAACTGGGATATATGACGTAATTCATGTACAAATATTATTAGTTTTTCAAATATATCTAGATGTTCTTTAATACCAAGAATATTATACTTGAAATCATAATATCCACGTGTTTCATCATCTCTTTCATCAATACAAAAAATGGTATTCAATTGATTTGTTAAAGATAACAAATTCCTAGATATTTCTGGTTCTTTATTTAAAAGTATTAAGAGATATTTAATAGTGTCTGTATGTGCACTTTTTTTGTTAGTCTTATCCTTAAAATAACACCTTTCTTTCCAATGTGGATGCCACACCGATAAATCAACATTTTCTTTGCTAATTATACGTTTTTTAAACAGGTTATGTTCAACGATACTCCCAGTTATTTCTTCATCTTTTGAAAAGGGGCTAGCTATAGATATAAAAGACTGGCTGATTAATATCACTAAAAGCGATATTAGTATTTTGGGCTTTCTTACTTTCATGACTATCACGGTTATAAAAACAACGAATGATAGCTATTAGGATTGTCCTTTTTAATAGATTAACCACGAACCCTAACAATTTAACACCACTGTGTAGGTGCGTGGGCAAAAAAGCTAATTTATGGGATTTGAGGATTAGGTTTGGGAGTGGTAAATACGAGCTTCTTTCGGACAATTCACAGTCTTAGGTTGCCACGCCAAATGGCAATCAACAACAGTGCTTAAAAATTGTAGCTTGTTCCTGTGAGGTTACCGTTTGAGAGGGAGCGAGCAAGTTGCTGGTTGGAAATTAAAGAGATACATACATAGCAGGAACAAGGTTAAGTTTGCTTCATGGACGGAATAGTAATTTTACGAGATGTTCCTTCCTTTTTCATTACAGTGTCCACAGCCCTGCGGACATCAACAAGACATCATCTACCTTTTGGATTTTTGGTTTCACACTGACATGCCCCTGCCTTTTTCTCCGATACAATCCATTCTTCAATAGTGGATTTACCGTGTTTCTTCACATCAGACTCAATGTCTGAGATAGAGTAGCTGAAGCAGTAACAAATAAGTTGTTCCATTCTCATTCCTGGCTAAGGTTGGCAGACAATCTAACAGCAACTATCCTGCATGGGAATGCCTGCTACCAGATACGCTTGGTGAATACCTCTGGGGAAGAGGATATGGAAATATTTCGTAGTCCCCTTCGGTGCTCCAAATTGCTTTGACAATTCAGAGGTAATGGCTCTGAGGGCCGGGTGCCGACTATTCTGTGCATACATAGATCGAAGATGTTTTACGGCATGCAGGTGCTCATTCCCTAACGTAAGTCCCTCTTTATTAGCAAGCCAATCTCTAATTTCCTCATTCCAAGCAGAAAAATCTACCAAATAATACTTATCGTTCACGACATACGTATGGGATGATATATTAATTTCTCTTCTTATTTCAGGGTTGAAACACTTCATTTCAGCATTTAGGACCATAGTATTTAAAATGACTGGGACTGTAGAAAACACAATTGCTTAGTATCTATTTTACAATTGTAATCGAGTGAGTTCATCTAATACTTTCAGATTCTTGCTGTTTATCTTGTATAGACAGATAACGCATTGATAGAATCATTTAATGGAAGCTTCAGAGACGAGTGTTTGAATACGAACTGGTTTCTTTCCGTGGCAGATGCTCGAGAGAAGATCAGCATATGGAAAAAGGAATATAACAGCTTTCGACCTCATTCATCTCTTGAAAAGATGACGCCGAATGAGTTTAGAAAGAAGTACTGTAAACGCCCGAAAATCTATAATTTTGCGTGTCCAGGATTTGGATGAAGGTCAATCCCCTAGCGAAACAAAATCATGACCACAACTATTAGAATCGACCCTATACGTCTGCTCGAATTTGCCACCGCCGTCTTTGTCGATGCTGGCCTACCGCAAGTCGATGCCAGGCTGGTAGCTGATACTCTGGTTCAAGCAGATTTATGGGGGCATCAGTCTCATGGGGTCCTTCGCTTAGGTTGGTATGTGGATCGTATTCGAAATGGCGTCATGACCCCTGTTACGGAGGCGGAATTTGAAGTTGATGCGGGTGCGGTAGCGGTGATTAACGGTCGACATGGTGTCGGGCAGGTGCTGGCCGACCGGGCCCGTAAAGAAGCGGTGCGGCGTGCAAAAATACACGGCATAGCTGTTGTGGGTGTACACACCTCCAACCATTTTGGCACCTGCATGTACTACACACGCCTTGGTGCGCTTGATGGCTGCGTAATGTTGCTTACCAGCAATGGTGGTCCAGCAATGGCGCCATGGGGTGGGAGTAAGAAAATCATCGGAACAAATCCATGGTCAGTCGCAGCACCCGCCGGCAGTTTTCCTCCGCTTCTTGTGGATATGGCAAACACCGGTGTTGCCCGCGGAAAAATTTATCTGGCGCGTAACAAGCAGATGCCGATTCCACTTGGTTGGGCGCTCACCAGTGCGGGTCAGCCCACCACCGACCCACAAGAAGCAATAGATGGCATTATTCTGCCGATGGCTGAGCATAAAGGATATGCAATTGCCGTAATGGTGGATATGCTCTCGGGAGTATTGACAGGTAGCGGTTTCCTTTCAGGTGTTCACAGCCCATACAAGACAGCAGAAAAAAGTAATTGCGGTCACTTGATGGTTGCTATGAACATAGCTGCATTCCAAACACTCGAGCAATTTAACACCCGAATGGAAACCTTCCTCAACGAGATAAAATCTGTGCCGCTAGCTCAGGGCCATACTGAAGTATTTTACCCTGGGGAAATCGAGGCTAATAATGATGAGCGCAACCGCAGGGACGGGTTAATTCTTGCTATAGACACGCTAACATCTATGAGGAGAATTGCTGAACAGACTGGATTAAACGCAGAACTTCCTTTTTGAACAAACTGTTATGGAAAATGCAGGCTCTGAATATTTGACCGCAAAGGCTGGCCACCCCGCTTACAATCCGAACGGACTAATGAGTTACAGGAACAAATGTGCCGCGCAGGTGGGGACATGGCTGACGTTGATTATTGGTCAACCAGAAATGCCAGGAACCTTGAAATGGTAGTGTGCAGAAAGTTCTACTTTTCCTTACAGTCGCAGATTAATGGCTTCTGTTCTTTCATGTAGACAGTTCGGTAGCGTACCCCTTCATCTCGCATACGGACGCACTACTCCCCTCGACCTTTTTTCTTGGACTCGGTCTTCGTTTTTGAAACGGGTAACCGACCACGATTGTGGCTGGAAATTTTCGAATGGTTAAGAGGTTGCCAGTACGAATAAGATGAATTTCGGAAGGAGAGAAGTTGGAATAGATACAGGAAGAACATCAAACTAGTCATCCCCGTA
Organism: uncultured delta proteobacterium; assembly: GCA_963824415.1. Lineage (GTDB taxonomy): Bacteria > Desulfobacterota > Desulfobulbia > Desulfobulbales > Desulfocapsaceae > JABDQA01. Next base: position 829,862 of record CAWGPM010000002.1, on the reverse strand, counting down.
AAAATAGACATTGCCATGGGACATCTGTTTTGGTAATGATTCCTAATTGCTTCAAAGCCTTATAACTTTCTACCCAAACATGAATCAGGAGACCAACATGAAACGTGGTGAGAGTAACTCAGAAACCGAAATCAATAGAATCACTGATCCTCATAACTCCAGCAGAAGAAGGGCTGTCAAGACTATTGCTGGCGGCGTGGGTGCGCTGGCCGCCTATCATGTGCTGCCTGTCAACTGGAGCAAGCCTATTATCGAACAAGTGTTTCTACCAGCCCATGCAGCAGTTAGCGGTATTACGCTGAGTGATCCGTGTACCGCAGAATTGGTGAGTGGTAATCAGGAAACCTCAATCGATGTGATCAGGGTTTCTGGCTTTGTTACCCCACCGGTCGCTGGGTTGGAAGTTACGGTTGTAGCCACTCCCAATGGTGGCAGCGGAGGTCCGGTTACGGTCACTACCTCAACAGCTTCTGATGGTACCTATTCTGCCGAGATTACCATGGTTGGAGGTCCGGGAATTGCTGGTGTGGGGGCAACAACTACGGTTGCTGGAGTCAATGGTGTCGCCCACTGTCCTGTCGGTATCCCTCCTGCTGATCACCCCAGCAATCGGCCTCAGCCACCCCAAACAAATTATTACAGTGGAACGATAACGCTTTTCGATGGTTTTGGAAATCTTAACCGGGATATCTGTGTCAGCATAACGGGCGATAATGTCGTTTTTTATTATACACCTCCCGCATCAGGTTCATCGACAACAGGGACTGGAACGGTAAGCGGCGGGGTTACGTTTACGGCTGGCACCTGGGATTACCAGGTTAGTTTTTCAAATCTCAATCAAAACTCAGTAACAATTGATATGATTGGAGATGACGGTGGTGTCAATAATCGTACTGGAAGCGCAGTCCTAAATAGCACTTCTACGCCCTGCTCTTAAAGGGAGCATCGGTTTAATAGCTGCAGATTTAGAGGGTGGCGGCTGATTTTGTTAGACGCAATTTTAGAAACAGAGAATGGAATTAATCTTGGTTGAGCGAAGGTAACAGGTGTTACCAATCTTGCCAACTAAAGGTTTTTCCTGTATCTCTTCAAATTGACGGGGATCACACCACATCTAGTGTTCAGCTAGGATAACGTTCTTCCTTCCACGGATCAGCGGAGTTACTGTAACCTCTGCTTTCCCAATATCCAGGTTCATCTCGATAGGTGACCTTAATAGATTCTAGCCACTTGGTGCTCTTGTAGAAGTAGCGATCAGGGATCACGACACGAACAGGCGCGCCATGCGCCCGCTGCAGTTTCTCACCAAAGAAACTGTGAGCAAGGATCACATTCTCTTTTTGGGCATCACTTATGGGTACGTTGCTTGTGTAACCTTCAACTGCCTCAATAATAATAAAGTTTCCACGTTTTGAGGGCTTTACTATATCCATGATTGTTCCCAACCGAACACCAGCCCAACTGGAATCCAAAAGCGTCCAACCTGTAACACAATGAACATCACAGACGATATGAACCTGGTCTAAATTCAGTAGCTCTTCATAGGAGAGGACGGTCGGTTTTTCAACCTCACCATAGATGCGCAAGTTCCAGTTTGCCACAGTAGCGGTTCCAGGCATCCCCCCCATATCCAATATCTTCTCTACCGCATGCTGCCCAGGAGGAAGACGGGGCCTGCCGTCCGGTCTGGTGCTAGCTGCTAAGGCGTGTTGCTTCGCTTCCGACAGTTTTATAAAAGTTCCAGGTAAACCAATGTTCACAATGGTGCCGCCTGCTGCAGCCAGAAACGTGCGCCTAGAGAATCTCAGATCCTTGTGCATCCCGTCTCCTTTTCCTATTTCTGATTTGGTTGAACAAATCTAAGCCACTGGAAAGATACATAAATCATTATTATTTAGGGGAATTTGGACTGAATCATAAATCTTATTTTAATGATCTTCTTAGATTATGCAGCTGCCAGTATCTAAGAAATGGGAAGAAAATCGAAACTAGAACAGACATAATGTCCGACAGATAACGGATCATTCCCACTCCCGATAAGATGCGAGCAAAGGGATTGGATTCCAGACTTACCTTAATAGAATAGGGTTATCAATAGTTGCGTTCAAGAAAGAACTCCAACCCATATCAGAACGTATTGCAATTATTGATAAACCTGAAGAACTGAACTGCGGGATTGATGCTGGGATGTTGTGATCTGGGGCGAAAAAAAGGCACACCTCTCCTAAATACGGGTATTATATGCTCTTTTACAATACCTGCGCCCGCCGTACGCGGCCTTTAACTTGACCGTGAGTTTCAACGCCCCCCTTCCTTCCAGCCGTGATACCTAGAGCTCAGCTGGCGAACTTCCTCGGGCTTCAACAGTATCTCGAAGACGTAAACGAAACCTATCCTGATAGTGGATCATTAGCAAGTAAAATCATGTTGTGCCGGACAGGCTGGGGCAGTTCTACTAGCAAAAGGTAGCGCGGAGGCTTTTTCCGCGTAGCACAGCGGAGCGGTTCAGTTCTTCTGACTAATCTTAAGTCTACTGTGTTGTTGCGTGGCGGAGGGTCACAGGAGCAACCTTCACCACGTCAGGCTGAAAACAGCTTAGTCTTGCCTGTGCCAATATTGAATCTGAGACTGCACGATACTGCCGTAATACTCTGATTATTGCAGCGTAGCCTATCATTCTGTTAACCTTAATAAAGCGTGTTCTACGGTTTGTATATAATTACTTGTTAGGCTGAATAAAGAGGCGTTATGAAAATCGATATGAAAAGAACGACCTGGATCGTATTTTGGATATTGACAGCTTCTTTATGCTTTGCGTCTGCTCCAATGGCCGGTCAAGCTGAAAAGTCGGTTTCAGTGCCAAATTTAGAGCACTATGAGGACAAAACAATTGGTTTTTCGATTGATTATGACGCTGACAAACTAACCAAGGAAATGGGACCAATCGGTTCATTTGTTTTTAGGCGGACATCCGACGAGGGTATGCCATCCTTGGGAGTAACTGCAGGGCCTTATCCATCGGGTATAGCTTTAGAGGATACGGCGGTCCATGTTGCAGGTGCGTTGCCAAAGATGATACCCGAATGCCTGATTCATAACGTCAGTAATCAACAGCTAATCGAGCTGAAAGATGGTAGCAAGGCCAATTATTTTGAAACAAAAATGAATATTGGAGGGTCAGAGTTGATATCCGCTATTGTCGCAGCGCAAAAGAACGACCGCCTAATTGTCTTTGGTGCTGCGGACAACCAGGATGAATCCATGGAAAATCTAACAGCTATGGTGAAATCCTTAAGGCTTGATGTCGAAGTGGATGAGGCGGCTTTGAAGGCAAGAGGCTATGCTAAAGACGGTAAGTTTGTTCGAACGAATTCTCCTGCCTTTACGTTAAACTATCCTAAAGCGTTTCAAAACAAAGTGCTTGAATCCAACCAGATTTTTAGAGCCAGTATTCCCCATGCGGTGCCTTCGATGGCGATATCGATTTCACGGCTTCAGGTCGGTGAAGATATTAACATGCAGTTAAAGAGATTGGCGGAGGCATATGCCGATGGGCTGAAACACGTGGGCAGTGATATTAAAATTGTCTCACAGGATCCGATAACAACTTATAAGGAATTCGATGCCTATCAGATTCAAATCGTATGGCGGTATCGGGAAAAGTATACCCTGACAACCGTCGTTCACATAATTGCAAAGGATAACAAGGCGATACAGCTGGCAGGACACACGGTATACGACATTGAGGACTAACGGATATTTTCCAAAAGATTAACCTTAATCCATGATCCACAGCGTTAACTCTGCCAATTTTAAGATTTCAGTTCCGCACTTTGCTCGTTAGTTAATATTATTCCGTGCAGTTAAAATTTTGCCTGACCGACAGGATTGGGTTTCTGAGGTAGAGAAGTTTCTGGAGGGATACAGGAATAGTCTTTATCCCAGAAAAGATTTATGGCAGGGACAAAAGTATTCCTGCCATAGATCAAACCAGAAGCTCATTCACCATCTTTTACTGGCCATATACCGGCGTCCATGAGTTTATTACTATCTTGCACCTTGCCGAAAAAAGTGCCAATCATCCAAGCACTTTTAGTATCACTTCCGTAATCTGTACTAGTCCAGTAAGCCCACCCACCTTCATTATTGCCTGTATTTATAAATGGGTGTCCCTCAGGAAGGGAAGGTGCAGACTCGCTAGAATCTATTAAAGTTATTAGCTCATCTCTGGTTGGCATTCTCCAACCTTTCTGACCTCCTATTTCAATATTTTGACATAATTTTGTCCCTAATTCCCAAGACACCCTATTCTCCTGACTTCCAACAATATAGGCGTTTCTTGCCCAAATAAGACCAGTCTGCTTGTCGAGAACAGCTTCACCCCCCATAACACATTCAAAACGACTTGAGTTACAACCATCAGACCCACCATCGTTTGCTGGCAATGTCTTGGTTTTATCAGGTACAGGTGGAATGAAGGATTCTCCGTTAGCGGTAGGAGCGGCCAAGAAAATTGCCACCGCAACTGAAATTAATGTCAGAAATATTATTGATTTTAATTGTTTGGCCATATTATCACCCTCCGTAATTATGCGACAGGAAGCCGCCTTTAGGATTGCTATGAAGCGCAAGAGATTAAAGGTGATTTAAAATAATATAGTCATTTAACCTAACTAATAAACAGAACGATGTGGTGGTGGGCCGAAATTGAGATTATTCCTGTATCCCTTCAGAATCGCCCAACCTTGGCAAGCTCCGTTTACTAGACAGGGGAAACCCAACCTTCACTATCAAGGTCAAGTTATCCGAGTTGATCATGATTTTACCTTGCCAATGCAAATCTTGTGACTTGAAATCAGGTTCGAATCATTTTCTGCTTTAATTTCTCGTGGCCACTTTTTCTCACCCTCACCGACAGGAGCATTGTGGGTGAACGAATAAAATCTTGAATGATCGACCTGGAATACATAAATTAACAAACGTAAAATAGAGGTTAAGATCAGGAAGCTAATTCTTAGGGTATCTTAGAAAACGATTTCTTCACACCCTCACCTCACCATTTCACTTATACACCAAAAAAATAGGGGCGAGATACGCATGACGAATTCCGCAATTCTCCGGGTGGCTACGGTACTGACGATTCTCGGCATGTTCAGTGTTCAAGCGTTTTGCGCATCAGAGGCTAATGGGCCACTGCCAGAGGCTGAAGCATACCAACCCTTGGGCCATCCAACCGATGAGCCTATCGGCGGCCAACCACCCGCGGGTACAACGCGCATGATTCAGGATTTTGGTTATCAACTGAAGTACCAACGCGCCTTTGAATCGGCCCTATGGGCGATACCCGCAGTGGCCATTTACCGTATGCGCGACTGGGCATTCGATGAGCTCGGCGCAAAAGATAACACCATCTTCGCCTACTCCAAAACCGCTGGCCCGAACCTCGAAGTGCCGACAAGCAACAGCAGTACGTCGTATATCGGTGGCTACACCGACCTGCAGAAAGGGCCGGTTGTGCTCGAGGTCCCGGCCTCCGGTCCAGACGGCACTCTCTACGGCCAGGTGGTCGATGCCTGGCAGTTCACCATTGCCGATATCGGCCCTTCTGGGCTCGACAAAGGGCATGCCTCGAAGTATCTGTTCACCCCACCAGGCTATAGCGAAAAGGTTCCCCCTGGTTACATTCATGTCGTCTCACCGAACTATCGTATCGCCTTTGCTTTTCGCTCTATCGTACTGCCAGGCAAAACACAGAAAGATGCTTTCGATTACGCCCATCGGCTGCGGATGTACTACCTCTCCGAAGCTGCCAACCCACCCGAGCAGAAATTCATCGACCCATCCAACGAGCGATACGCAGGGCTCATCCGCTATGACGAGCATCTTTTCGACGACATCTATCAAATTTTCAGTGTCGAGCCGGTGCGGGAAATGGACAAGGCAATGCTGGGTATGCTCGCTTCGCTGGGTATTCAAAAGGGCAAACCCTTCGTCCCTGACGACACTACCAGACGCGCTATGCGGCATGCGGGAATCGACGTTTGGTACTTTCTGCAGGAGTATTTCGACAACCTGCCCGCCGAGCGCTTCTTCTGGCCCGATCGCCACTATGCGTCCTTGTTGATGAGCGACGACAAGCGCCGCTTCGAATATGACTACAAGGATAGAATCGACACTATCCCACGTGCCGCACAGTTCGCCTGGTGCACCTATGTACCCGTGCAGGTAAGCGACTCGCCTGCCACCCAGTACCTCGTGGCCATGGCTGACCATAACGGCAACCGGCTGGAAACCGGCAAGTCCTACAAGGTCGTCGTACCCAAAGACGTTCCTGTCCAACAGTTTTGGGCCTTGACGGTCTATGACCGCGCGACCTTTAGCTTCATTTATGCTCCGAACCGCCGCACGACCCTTTCGTCTTACGATTTGCCCAACATGAAGACAAACCCTGATGGATCCGTCTCGATCTTTGTCGGACCCAAGGCGCCTGAGGGAGTGGAGTCGAACTGGATTGACACCGCCGGAAAGCGGCCTATGCCCATGTTCCGTTTCTATGGCCCCGAAAAGGCCTTGAACAACAAGACATTCAAAATGCCTGATTTTGAACCGATTGACTGATTCCCGCCTGTTAGAAATCGTTTGGGGTAGACCTGCGTTGGTGTTCGATGTCACCCATGGGACTTACTAATAGGGTGTTCTCCTATTACAAAGATTGCAGCCTTGAGGTATCGGCAGGTGGTGATGGCGAGGTGATAACGACATCACTTTCTTCGGACGTCCCAAAAAGCCTTTTCCATCTGCTCCGCGACTAATATTGCCATCCTGAAGGTTTATATAATCTAAAAACGCATCAATTTGAGGTGTTTCCTGTGCACCTACCGTTTGACCAATGCTGAGCAATCCGCTTGCAGAAATTTGAGAGAAACAGGAAGTTCAAGTAGGGGTTCTGGTAGGATATTCAGAGCTTCGATATGGCAATGTTAATTCATTCACCAGTTACCGCTTCTAAACTTGCAACATTATTTTATAGACTTAAGCCTTTGACAATAAATAAAAACTTAACGTATACAAATTACACCTTCAAAGGCGGCCCAAGTAACTCCATGCCATGAGAACGCCATAATTCAGGGTCTTGGGGTGGCATTGCATTAGCTTTTGTTACATGTCGAAAGAAGGATTCCATTTTCCCTGCGGGCATAAATGCAATCAAGATTCTGCCGTGCTCACCACCAGTAAATGCCCAAACATGAGGAACTTTGCGAGGTGCAAGTATCGAATCGCCAGGGTTTATTATAAATTTTTCTTGCCCTATTTCTAAGGTGAACTCGCCTTCAATCGCATAGAACCACTCATCTTGATCGAAATGCAAATGTTTTGCAGGTCCACCTTTTTCATGAAAGGTATTTTCGATAATAAAGATTCCATCGCTATCTTTTGGAGTTACTTTAAACGTAATCTCGCTAACGCCAAGTCCCCGATGCTCTCCGAACTGGTCTTTATTAGCTGCGACTCGAAGTGCTGACGTATGATTCGTTTGAGATTCAATAGGATTATTCATAAAAGACTCCTTGTTATTTCGCATGAGTTTAGTCCTTTATGAAGGCTCTGCTTTAATTGAGAATGATTTTGAGCAAAGCCTAGAAAAAGACAATGACTGATAGCTTTACCGCAGAAGCAGAAATTATGAATCTTTCTTATACGGTGTAATTGGATAGCCTCCTCGCCATAAGCGTTAAGGCTGTGAGGGGAATAGCAAGGTATAAACTATCATTAGAGTGCCTTGCTGACGATGACAAAATACTACATTGTGGTGTTATGTCAATGTTAACAATCTAATTTCTTGAGTGGTTTTTATTTTGGTGACACATCAAAACTATAACAAAGGAAGAAGAGATCACTTGGCAACCTTTTTCCATCCAAGTTAATGTGCAAGTATAGATAGATAGAATAGGGTTATCAATAGTTGCACTCCAGCGGCACTTCCACCTCCATCAGAATCTATTGCAATTATTGATAACCCTATTCTATACACCATAAGTGAAGGGAAAGTCTGAAGTACTTAGTTTTGATTTGGCAATGTTAAATTCACTAGGCATAGACATGGTTCCGGTACTGTGGCCGTTTACGGACACAGGAACCGTCATTGAACCAGAACCTCTTTCTTTTAACGGGTTTCTCGCTGCCAGATATATAGGCCGGCCGCGACGATAATGGCACCTCCTCCAAGCGTCCATACCGTTGGGTAAGTGTCAAAAATCAGAATTCCTGCCAACACCGCCCAAAACACCTGAGAGTAAACCAACGGCGCAAGAATGGATGCCTCGGCCCATCTATGAGCAGTGGTTGCCGATATATGACCCAAAGCGCCAAAACATCCGATCGCACACAGCACAATCCACTGTCCCAAAGTTTCTGGCCAAACCCATACGTGCCACGCAAATGGCGATAGGGCGATTGTCGCCAACGCGGAGGCCCATACCTGCTGGGTCGCATTACTTTCTATCCCTGCCAGCATTCGGGTCATAATGAAATACAGAGAAGCCGATACGAGTGCCGCAAGGGTGAAAAACATCGCAGGGTGGAAGGCTGTTCCCCATGGTTGGATGACCACCAGAACTCCAAGGAAGCCAGTGCAGACCGCTAATACCCGGTGGATGCCAACTTTTTCACTCAGCAACGGGACCGCCAGCAAGGTAATCACGATGGGACCGGCGAACATGATCGTTGTCGTTAGCGTTATTGGCAAATATTTGAGCGCCTGAAAATTCAGAGACGTCGCGCCTAAAAGGAAGGACGACCTGAGAAATTGCTTTCCCGGAGAATTGGACTTGAATATTGATATCCCTTCCTGAGGCAGGTAAAGGGCTAGTGTGTAAATCAGGTGTCCTGCATAGCGGGCAAAGACAATCTGGAAGACCGGAAAACCATCGATTATCAGCCATTTAGCCGAGGTATCGATACAGGTAAAGAATAGGACCGCCAGCGCCATGACCAGCACACCGGCGGCTGTCCGTTTTTCTCTGGGTTTAACGCTCATTTCAGTCCTACAACGTCATAGCGTCGTCAATGGCAAGACATTGCCCGGCCGGTGTTTTGATGGAAAGTTATGAGCAAAGAGACTCATTATATGGGCTCCTAATAATATGGATTGAATGAATTATTATGTTGATCATATTAAGGAGTTAGTCTGTTACCATATGCATTGGTAATCTTCACCATTTTCTCTTGTATGAATTGTAGGTGTTTCCTGTTAAGGCCCGAGAAGGTATTACACCGCAATAGGAGAGATTTGATTCGGCAATAATCACAATGAAGACGTTCAGTATTCTTTATGTGTCCCCTGTATCCCCTCAATCCGGCCCGATGCCACGCATTCTGCGTAATCAGCATTTCCCGTAATTTTGTAAGTCCTTTATAACTATATATGGGAGGTGCCGGGGGGTGGGTACCCCCCTACCCCCCTTGATGACTTTTTTGCCAGGGGTATATAGGTGGGGAAGCCGGGTATTGATCGAAATTGCTTACATAGCGCTTACACAACGTCTAAAACAGAAAAAGGACTTACAGCCACGTGGCAATAAGTCCTTTATTTTATTGGTACGCCCGGCACGATTCGAACGTGCGACCTACGGATTAGAAGTCCGTTGCTCTATCCAGCTGAGCTACGGGCGCGTATTGAAAAGGTTTGCTGCTCAAAATCCCTGGATTGTCAGGGGTTCTGAGAGAGCCGTATAATAATAGAAGTCGGCTAAAAATCAAGCCTGATTGTTGCTCCGACTTTTGTGCCGATTTTTACGCTGAGATCTACTCCTGCTCGGTTTCGACCACGCGCTTCCAGATCGGGCCATTGGCGGTGTCGATCACCGCGATGCCGCGCTCGGCCAGTTCGTTTCTGGCGGAGTCGGCAGTCTGCCAGTCTTTTTCCACCCTCGCCTTTTCGCGGAGCTGAATCAGCGCGTCGATCTCCGGTTCCAGCGGGCAGCCCTGCAGTTTGAAAATCTTCAGTACCTGGTTGAGCTGGTTGAGCTTCTCGAGGATATAGTCCTTCTGGTCCCGGTCGAGGTGATTGATCTGCAGGATCGGGTTGGTCTTCTTGATGAAGTTGTAAATCGCCGCCATCGCCAGCGAAACATTGAGATCATCATCCATCGCCTTGTGAAACTGCTCCTCCATTGCCGAGACATAGGCCGTCACTTCGGGGTGGGGGCGGCCCGGCGGCAGACAGAGCAGTTTGCAGGTAAACTCATCGAGGCGCTTGAGGGCGGTGCGGACGTTTTCCAGCCGCTTGATCGAAAAATTTATCGGTTTGCGGTACTGGACCGACATCAGCAGAAAGCGGATCTCCCGACCGGTGAAGCCCCGGGTTAACAGGTCCTTGAGCGTCACCACGTTGTTGTTCTCGCTGGACATCTTCTTGCCATCCACCAGCAGCAGCTCCGAGTGCATCCAGTATCGGGCCAGTTGTTTGCCGGTCAGCGCTTCGGCAATGGCGATCTCGTTTTCATGGTGGGGAAACATCAGGTCGCGGCTCGAGGTATGGATATCCAGGGTCTCGCCGAGATAGCCGGTGGACATCGCCGAGCACTCGATATGCCAGCTCGGCCGCACGTTGCCCCAGTCGGTCTCGAAGAAAATTCCCCGTTTCAGCTCGGCCAGGGTGGAACGTTTGAGCAGGGTAAAATCCCGGGGGTTGTCTTTTTCGTAGTTATCCAGATCCACGGTCTTGCCAAGCTGAATTTTGGAGAGATCGATGCCCGAGAGTTTGCCGTAGTTTGCGAATTTGGAAATATCAAAATAGATCGAGCCGTGTTTCTCGTAGGCGTAGCCCTTGTGAAGCAGTTGGTGGCTGATGTCGATCATATCCAGCACATGCTCGGAGGCCTTCGGATAGCCGGTCGCCTTTCTTACGCCCAGCGTCTCGATGTCCGAGAGAAATCCGTCGATATATTTCTGGGTGAACTCCTGCAGGCCCATCTTGGCCTTGTCGGCACCCTCGATGGTGTTGTCGTCCAGATCGGTAAAATTCATGTAGGAGGAGACCTTGTAGCCCCGTGCCTCGAGATAGCGCACGATCAGATCCGCCACCACGAAGCGCCGGCACATGGACAGACTGGCCGGCTCATACGCGGTCGGGCCGCAGGAATAAAAGGTGACCTCACCCTCTTTCTGGGGTTTGAAGACCTCCTTTTTCTTGGTCATCGTGTTGTAAAAACGCAGCTTCGACTTCTTCCGCTCGACCGCGGTCTCTTCGGGCGTGAACAGCGGCGTACTCAGATAGCGCTCGCCGCCGTCCGGCAGGATCGCTACGATAAGTCCCTCTTCCAGCCCTCTGGCAATATCCAGCGCCGCATACATGGCCGCACCGCTGCTCATGCCGACCAACATGCCCTCTTCACGGGCCAGCTGACGCGCAGTTTCGAAAGCCTTTTCATCGTCGATATTGACGATTTTATCGGGGGCGGATTTATCGAAAATCCCTGGCCTATAGGACTCTTTCATATTCTTGAGCCCCTGTAGTTTATGCCCCAGGTGCGGCTCCACTGCGATAATCTCAACCTGGGGCTGGAATTCCCTGAACCAGGCGCAAAGCCCCATCACGGTGCCCGAGGTGCCCAGCGTCGCCACCAGATGGGTGAGCCTGCCGCCGGTCTGCTCCCAGATCTCCGGGCCGGTCTGATTGTAATGGGCCCGCCAGTTGGCCTCGTTATTGAACTGGTCGGTCAGAAAATAGCGCTCCGGGTATTCCCGCGCCAGTGCATAGGCTTTCTCGATAGCCCCGTCGGTGGCCCGCGCCGCCGGGGTCAGCAGAATCTGAGCGCCGTAGGCCTGCATGATTTTTCTGCGCTCCACCGAGGCGGATTCCGGCATCACCAGCATGCAGCGGTAGCCCTTGGCCGCACAGACCATGGCCAGCCCGATGCCGGTATTGCCGCTGGTCGCCTCGAGCACGATCTTGTCTTTGCCCAGCTCGCCCGAGGCCTCACCGGCCTCGATCATCGACAGCGAGATACGCTCCTTGACGGATCCGCCGGGGTTGCTCGCTTCAAGCTTGCCGACCACCGTCACCTTCTTGTTGGGGTTGAGCCGGTTAATGGTCACCAGCGGCGTATTGCCGATGGATTCAAGAATATTATTGAAAATCATATATACAAAATACCCACTGATTTTATCGTTCGATAATACAGCATATTTATCTCTTGGGCCGCTTGCAGGCCTGGGAAACATACCAGAGGCGCAGCATCGATTCCTTGATTGCCTCATCCTCGATAAAGTCGATCTGGGCCCGAAACGCATCCAACTGCTCTTCGGAAGGCGGCTCGAAGCGCACCCGGCCTTCGGCCTTTCTCTTCTCTCGCTCGGGCTCGGTTGGCCGCTCTTTGACAACAAAACGGATATCAGAAAAATAGGCGACGCGCAGGCAGCCGTTCAAGCGCTCGAGCAGCTGGAGTTTCTTGAACTGCAGCTGCTGCACCCAGGCGGAATTGTCCACCTCGAGCCAGAGCACGTCCTTGACCACTTTGAGCGGCCTGGAACAGGCGGCGGTTTCCGCATCCACCAGCGTTTTCCAGGCGGGAAACACCCGGTGCTGATCGAAGCGGTATTCCCAGTCCTTGTCGCGGATAAGTCCGGCGAAGGTATGGGACAAGGCCTCCACGTTCTTGTGCTTTGTGCGCCTGTTCATCGCGTCTCGCAATTGCCTGATTTCAACTGTCTTCTGATCGTTTTAATGCGTTGCACAGGTCTTGGCAAGCTCTGAAAATGCAAAAAGGCCTGTATGCCACGGGGGACATACAGGCCTTTACTGCCGGGAGTATCGCTTGGCAGAAGCTTCGGCAGACGTTTGGCGAAAGCCTAGTAGATGGTCAGGTACCTCTCAAGTTCCCAATCGGTCACCGCACAGCGGTAATGATCCCATTCCTTCTCTTTGCCTTCAATATATTTAGTGAATATGTGGTCGCCGAGGGTTTCCCGGGACAACGGATTGGCCTTGAACTCTTCAAGCGCTTCCTTGAGGCTGCCGGGCAGCACGGTGATCCCTTTCGCGTCCATCTGCGCGGAAGTCATCTCGAAGATATCTTCATCTACCGAGAACGGAGCTTTGAGGTCATTTTTGACCCCGTCCAGGCCGGCGTTGAGCATCATGGCAAAAGCCAGGTAGGGGTTGGTGCTTGGATCGGGGCAGCGCACCTCGGTGCGGGTGGACATGCCCCGGGCGGCGGGGATACGAATCAGCGCCGAACGGTTGGAGGCTGACCAGGCCGCGTAAACTGGTGCCTCGTAGCCAGGTACCAGACGCTTGTAAGAGTTGACCAGTGGATTTGTCACTGCAACGAAACTGCGGGCGTTCTTCAGAATGCCAGCGATGTATTTATAGGCGACATCGGAAAGCTGGATATCGTTGGACTCGTCAAAGAAAGCATTGGTGCCGTCAAGATTGAATAAAGACTGGTTGGTATGCATGCCGGAGCCGTTGATACCGAAGATCGGCTTGGGCATGAAGGTGGCGTGGAGCCCATAATTTGAGGCTATCGATTTCACGACCCATTTGAACGTGATGGTATTGTCTGCCGCGGTAATTGCATCGGCATACTTGAAGTTGATCTCATGCTGACCTTCGGCCACCTCGTGATGAGAGGCCTCGATTTCGTAGCCCATCTTCTCCAGAGTCTCGATGATTTCACGACGGCAGTCGCTGGCCTTGTCGTCTGGATCGGTAGTGAAGTAGCCGGCCACGTCATTGGTGATGGTGGTGGGCAGCCCCTCCTCGTCTCTTGCAAACAGAAAAAACTCAGCCTCGGTGCCAACATTCATGGTGTAGCCCAGCTCTTTAGCCTCGGCCAGCACCCGCTTGAGGTTGACGCGCGGACAGCCTGCAAACGGTGTTTCATCGCTTTTGTAGATGTCGCAGATGATGCGGGCGGCGGCGATTCCCTGCTTGTTTCTCCAGGGAAGCACCACAAAGGTGTCATAGTCGGGCTTCAAGTACATGTCGGACTCGTTGATCCGGACAAACCCCTCAATCGAGGAGCCGTCAAACATGATCTTACCGTCCAGAGCCTTTTCGATCTGGCTGCGTGGAATGGCGACATTTTTCATGAAGCCGAAAATATCAACGAACTGTAGACGGAAAAAATGAATATTTTTCTCCTCGATGATTTTCATTATTTCATCACGTGTCATCTCTTGTTTCTCCTGTTTAAAGGTTTTTCGCGATATTGATCTGATTGCACAATAATCAGTCAGGGTCCGTTTACCAATTTGTTACAATTTCTGCAACAAGAAAATTAGAAAAAAAGTTTTTCTTACAAAAATGTTAATTACGCTTAGCCTACCGTCGACTCATCCAGCTCTCCTATCGCATGCATGAGCCCGTTGATTATCTCCTTTCTGTATTCCCCATCCTCAAGCTTATTTCCTTTCTTATCAGTTACATAAAAAACATCGATAAGTTGGCCAACTTCGGTTGCGATAAACGCTTTATGGATGTTAATGCCGAAATCCGCCATGGTCTGGGTGATTCGGTAGAGTTGGCCGGGGCGGTCAGCGGCATGGACCTCGACAATGCTGAATTCGTCTGAGCCGCGGTCATCGATTTCCACCCGGCAATCGAAGCTGCCGATCAGTTCGCGTTTTCTGCCGTAGCTGTTCTTGAGTTTTTCATGCAGCCGGTAGCCCAGGCCAAGCCGATGATTGACGGCCCGGTCCAGATCCTGGTTGATGGCCTGCCAGTCACACTCGTCAAAATCGAACTGGTCCAGAGGCCGCACATCGATCATGTCGACCACCGTCCCGTCCGGCCAGGTGAAGATCTGGGCATTGACAACAGCCAGCTGGTTCAGGGTCATCACCCCGCAGATCTTGGCCAGCAGGCCGGGCTGGTCGGTCGACATCACCAATACGGACCAGTGATCGCCAGTCTGCTCGCCGACCACCAGGGACTTCTGCCGGACGATCTGATAATAGTCCCGATGATAGCGCAGATGCGACAAGACGGTTCCCGGGGTGAAGCTCGACAGATAATCGGCTGCCAGATCATCCACCTGCATCCGCAGTCCCGTCTCCCCTGCAGCCAGCAGCCGCACCTGCTCGCGCAGCCAGGCAATGCCTTCCTCGTATTGCTGGTCGGCAATGGAGGGACCATGCGTCCCCGAGGCAGCCACCTCGAGATAGGCCTTGAGCTTGAGGTACATATCCCGCATCAACTGCGCCTTCCAGTCACTCCAGGCCGACGGGCCGGTGGCACGTGAATCGGCGACAGAGAGCAGATAGAGCATGGCCAGGTGCTCGACATTGGTGATGGTGTCGGCACAGCGTTTGATAAAAGCAGGGTCCTCCAAGTCTCGCCGCAGGGCATTTTCCGGAATGAACAGGTGGTAGCGAATCAGAAAGCTGAGCGTGACGATCTCCTCGTCTTCGAGACAGAGCCGCCGGCCGATCTCACAGGCCAGCTCGGCGCCATATTCCGAGTGGTCGCGGCCCGAACGTTTACCGATGTCGTGCAGCAGCGCGGCCAGATACAGCGGCCGCCCGGTCTGCACCAGCTCGGCAATTTCCGGCTCTTCGGCCAGCACCCGGTGCAGTTCAGCCACCGCCTGCAGCAGGTGCCGGTCCACCGTATAGATGTGATAGACATCGTGCTGAGCCAGCGCGTCGATTCTGGCAAATTCCGGGATGTACATACCCAGCAACCCGGTCTCCAGCATCCCTGCGAGAACCGCTAGTACATCGACCGCAGAACTCAAAATGGTATGAAAAGGCTTGGCCATCCGTGGCGAGGAGCGCAGTTTGGTGGTAATCAGGGACAGATTGTCGGTGATTAACATCTTGGAGCGATGGTGCACCTCCACTCCGGTTTTGGCCGAGGCCAGAAAGGTGCGCATCAGCAGATGGGGTTTGGCGGCAAGATCTTCAGCCGAGACCTTCAGTTGGACCCGGTTATCGAGGATTTCGATACCTTTTTCCAGTTCACGATCGCTGATCAGCCTGCCCTTGTCGGTCAGACCCAGCACCTCGTTGACATGATCGAAAAACAGATCGTGAACCACCGTGATGGTTCTCAAGTGAGCGTACACGTCGCGCATAAAGCTCTCGACACTGAGCCCGCTGCCGGAATCCTCATAGGCAAAGGCTCCGGCCATCTCTTCCTGCTGCTCGAAATAGAGCTGATCGTTTTTGCGGCCGCTGATGTAGTGGAGCCGGTTTCTGATCCGAACCAGCATATTGTGGGCGTCGTCGAAGCGCTCACCTTCACTCTGCAACAAAAAGCCGGCCTCGACAATTTCGTCGAAGGTGTTGATCCCGAAAACCACCTTTGCCGCCCAGATCATCGACTGGATATCGCGCAGACCGCCCTTGCTCTCCTTGATATTGGGCTCCAGCAGATAACCGTGGCTGCCGAATCGATCCCGGCGCTCGTCGTTGAACCGGTTCAGGTTGGCAATGAATTCATCGCGCCTCCCCTCGACGAACTCCTGGCGATAGACACCCATCAGCTTCTCGAACAACCCGGCTGAGCCGCCAATCAGGCGGGCATCGAGCAGGGCCACCTGAAAGATGAAATCTTCGGCCGCCTGTTTCATCGACTCATCGACGGTGCGAACACCGTGACCGACTTCGTAGCCGGTGTCCCAGAGCGGATAGAGGATGCCATCGGCCAGATCGCCGATCCTCTCCCTGATGTCGGGCTCAAACAGGATCATCAGGTCGATATCTGAAAACGGAAAAAGCTCCTGCCGACCATAGCCGCCCAGCGCGATCAGCGCCACCTCGGAGGAGAGTGCTTTATCGGCGACGCTTTCCAGACAATCAATAATAAACTGATCGGCCAGCCTGCTGTGATTGCGCAGCAGGGATTTCCCACTCAGGCCCTGGGCCCAGAGTTCATCAAGGGCCTGGCGCTGAGTCTTAAGCTTGGCCTGCATATGAATCAGACCGCATCCCGGTTTTCTTCTCCGGTACGCACCCTGACGATACGCTCTACCTGGGTAACGAAGATTTTACCGTCGCCAATCTTGCCGGTTTTAGCCGTCTCTCTAATTTTTTCGACCACCTGATCAGCCACATCGGCTGGCACCACCACTTCGATTTTCACCTTAGGGATGAATTCGACCAGGTACTCGGCCCCCCGGTAGATCTCGGTATGCCCCTTCTGCCGACCATAGCCCTTAACTTCGGAAATGGTCATGCCCATGATACCGATTTCATTTAATCCGTCTTTGACGTCATCGAGTTTGGACGGTTTGATAATGGCTTCTATTTTCTTCATGGTTTTCCTCTTGCTGAATCACCGTCATTGCGGTCGGCTCATCCGGGAGAATCTTGGCCCGGGCGAAGCGACGGCAGCCCATCTTAACTTAAGCTGTATTAATTATAAGCAGTCTCGGAATGCTCGGTGGAGTCCAGGCCGGCCACTTCAGACTCATCGCTCAAGCGCAGACCGATAGTTGCGTTGATCACCTTGAAGATACACCAACTGACCCCAAAGGCATAGACGCTGACCACAACCGCACCGATAATCTGGGCAACCAACTGGCCCGGGTTGCCGGCAAACAGACCGTCCACCCCGCCGGGGTTGACCGCGGTGGTGGCAAACAGCCCGAGACTTATTGTCCCTAACAGGCCGCCGACCCCGTGAATGCCGACCACGTCGAGTGAATCGTCGAGCTTGAATCTGCCTTTCATATTAACAAAAGTATAGCACAGCGCACCACCCATAAGGCCGACCAGGATCGCCGTGTTCGGGCCGACGAAACCAGCGGTCGGGGTAATGGTTGCCAGGCCGGCGATGGCGCCGGAGGCGGCGCCGAGCGTGGTCGGATTGCCCTGCATCTTCCATTCCAGAAGCACCCACATCGCCATGCCGGCCATACCGGCAAAGTGCGTCGCCACGAAGGCGGTTGCGGCAACTTCGTCTGCCGCCAGCGCCGATCCGCCGTTGAAGCCAAACCAGCCGAACCAGAGCAGTCCGGTGCCGATCACGGTCATCGGCAGGTTGTGCGGCATAAAACTGGTCCGCCCGTAGCCTCTTCTCGGACCGATAACCAGCACCCCGGCCAGCGCTGCCATGCCGCAGGTGGCATGGACCACCAGGCCACCGGCAAAATCCATCACGCCGATCGCCCCGAGCCAGCCGCCCTTGCTCCAGATCCAATGACAGACCGGGTTGTAAACCAGGATGGCCCAGAGCACCGAAAATATGATAAACGGCACAAACTTGACCCGTTCGGCGAAGGCGCCGGTGATCAAGGCCGGGGTAATAATGGCGAACATGCACTGATAGACCATGAACACCGTCTGGGGAATGGTCGTCGCATAATCGGGGCTTGGCGCGGAGGTCACGGTGTTGAGGCCGAACCAGGACAGATCCCCGATAAATCCGCCAATAGAGGGGCCAAATGACATCGAATAGCCGAGATAGACCCACTCGATCGAGATCAGCGAGATCATGAACAGGCTCTGCATAATGGTGCCCAGCACATTTTTACTCCGCACCATACCGCCATAAAAAAGTGCCAGCCCGGGCGTCATCAATAGCACCAGCCCGGCCGACGCCAGAATAAAAACCGTGTCCGCCTTGTTCATGTTCCCCTCCTTGGTAAAAAACGTTTGCCGGTCTGTGCAACCGCCACCATTAATTACATTATTGTAATAAAATTGTAATTTACAGACAAACAGATAACATAGATGGGAACATTTTCAATATTTTTTATTCTGTTTTCTTCTCGACCCTTCTGTGTGCAGAGATAAATTAATATGTATTATTAGTTATTTATCCAACCATCTCTGATCATGAATACGCATTGAACATTTGTGTTAAATATTGCTTTTAAAATTGCACTGCTCTGGCGATCCCCTCTGAGCTCCGAACTGGCTTTCAGCGCCTCTTTTCTGCAGCGGCCTCTGCTGCTTGACCCGCCGTTTCCAGAGTTGACGTTCTACCGTGAGCATGGTTGGATAACAGGCCAAATTCAGCCGCTCACCCTAGACTGAACATTTCATGGAAAAACAACGAAAACTATTATTATCTGAACAATATCGAAAGTTTGTTCTAAAGTTACACAATTATGCAAACAACACCGTTTGTACCCGTTAGAATAAGTGCTGAAAAAACAGCATTTCCACCCTTCGGGCTAGCAGGCCGTATCGACTCGTGAACTATTCAGGCTAAAACTCCAGGATCAGCAGATGAACGTCAACGGAACCCATTATCGCACCATCTGGGTTGATCAGCACAGCAGCAATACTATCAGGATCATCGATCAGCGCCAGTTGCCCCATCGTTTTGAAACCGTCGCCCTGCACACCGTCGAAGACGCCCACCGCGCGATCAAGGATATGCTCATCCGAGGTGCCGGACTGATTGGCGCCACTGCCGGCTACGGCATGTATCTGGCAGCACTTGCGGCAGGCGAAAACACTATCCACCGGGATTTGCAGGAGGCAGCCCGCCTGCTCAAGAGAGCCCGGCCCACCGCCCGCAACCTGGCCTGGGCGGTGGACCGGGTGCTGTTCTCGGTGGCCTCGCTGGCAGAAGCTGATGCAATTCGCCGGCAGGCTCTTGGTACGGCAAACCAGATTGCCGACGAGGATGCTGAGTTCTGCCGCCGGATCGGCCAGCACGGCAAGGAGTTGATCCGCGAACTCTCCCACAGGAAAAAAGGCGCCCCGGTGAACATCCTGACCCACTGTAATGCCGGCTGGCTGGCCTTTGTCGATTACGGCAGCGCCATCGCCCCGATCTATGCCGCCCGAGACGAGGGCCTCGATCTGCACGTCTGGGTGGATGAGACCCGGCCCTGGAACCAGGGCGCCAAATTGACCTGCTGGGAACTGCGTCAGGAAAATATCGACCACACCCTGATCGCCGACAACACCGGTGGCCATCTAATGCAGAACGGCCTGGTGGATATGGTCATCGTCGGCTCGGACCGCACCACCTATACCGGCGACGTGGCCAACAAGATCGGCACCTACCTCAAGGCGCTCGCCGCCCGGGACAACGATATCCCCTTCTATGTGGCCCTGCCTTCCTCGACGCTGGACTGGAGCATCGACAAAGGAGCTGATATTGATATAGAAACCCGGCCCGGAGATGAAATTACTGCTATCACCGGATGCACAAAAAATGGTACGATAGAGTCAGTCAGTGTGGCACCTGAAGGTACCAGAGCGCTCAATTACGGATTTGACGTCACACCTGCCCGGCTGGTCACCGCGCTGATAACCGAACGGGGCATCGTCAAGGCTGAAAAATCTGCGATTGGCGCGATGTTCTCCGACCAGAAACCCACCATCGCCATTTAATTAAGAAACAAGGAGCCCGCATGGCACACGGTGAAAAACGCAAGTACATCAGATGGGATTCGATCCACCTGCTCGATTACGTCGTCATTGAACCCGATGGATCCCGTGGACGCTACTCGATGGGCAGAACGCTTGACGTGAGCCTGAACGGGGTGAAACTGGAAACCGTTTACCGGCTGCCCGTGGACACCGAGTTGGAGATCACGGTCGGTATAGAGCAGGACCTGATCGACCTGATCGGGCGGGTCACCCACACCAATACCCGGGGCGGGCGTTATGTGTCAGGCGTCGAATTTGTGAAGATGTCGGCCGAGGGCAGGCGCATTTTCCGGCTCTACACCGACGCCTTCAAGAAGCATCGGGAAGAACCACTGCCGGCCGACTGAAACAGACAACCGGCAATCCCTGCCAGGTGCACAATCAGCTGGACAGCTCTGGCGCAAACGGGCACCGGACCGCCGCTGCCCGGCCTTCGACCACTCCTATTCGTTCCTGCCATAGATATCTTCAAATCGAACGATATCATCTTCACCCAGATAACTGCCGATCTGCACCTCGATCAGTTCCAGCGGGATAACCCCCGGGTTTTCCAGCCGGTGCAGGTTGCCGGCCGGGATGTAGGTGGACTGGTCCTCGTGCAGCAGGATTTCCTTGTCGCCGTTGGTCACCAGGGCCGCCCCCTTGACCACCACCCAGTGTTCATGGCGGTGATGATGCATCTGCAGTGAAAGTTTCTGGTGCGGATCAACGGTGATTTTCTTGATCTGATAGCGCGGCTGGATAGCCAGCACCGAGTAAGAGCCCCAGGGCCGGTAAACCGTCTGGTGGAACTTGAACTCAGCCCGCCCCTCGGATTTCAGCTTATCGACCACTTTCTTGACGTCCTGGGACCGTGACAACGGCGCGACCAGCACCGCGTCGGCGGTTTCGACCACCAGTGTATCTTCGAGCCCGACGGCGGCGATCATCAGGTCTTCGGCCCGGATCAGTGAATTTCTGGTATCTTCCAGCAGCACGTCGCCCTGGCTGACATTACCGAACGCATCTTTCTCAAGAACTTCGTAAAGCGCCTGCCATGAGCCGATATCGCTCCAGCCCAAATCGGCAGCAACCACCACCGCACGGTCGGTTTTTTCCATCAGCGCATAGTCGATGGACTCGGACGCACAGCGCTCCATCGCTTCCGAGCCGAACCGGTAAAAGCGCTCATCCCGTGTACCGACGGCCACTGCTTCGGCCATTGCCGCCAGTATGTCCGGATCATGCTGCTCCATTTCCCGGCGGAAGCTCTCGACTGTAAAGGCGAACATGCCGCTGTTCCAGAAATAATTGCCCGCCGCCAGATACTGTTCGGCCACACTGAGCTCCGGTTTTTCTTTAAAAGACAGAACCTTACCGCCATCGCCTTGCTCGATATAGCCGTACCCGGTTTCAGGCCGGTCCGGCTCGATGCCGAAGGTGACAATTGAACCCTGGAGCGCCCGCTGGGCCGCTTCCGCGACCGCATGCCCAAAGGCGTCCGTTTTGCTGATCAGATGATCGGCCGGCAGCACCAGCAGCACCAGATCGGGGTCGTTATTTATCGTGGAAATATATTCCACCGCTCCGGCAATAGCAGGTGCGGTGTTTCTGCCGATCGGCTCCAGCAGGATGGTGTAGTCGTTATCTCCGCCAGCTTCAACGAGTTCATCGATTTGGCTTCTGGTGATAAAGCGGTGTTCCTCGCCAACCACGATAACCGGTGGCAGGGCGCCTTCCAGAGTGGAGACCCGTTTCAGGGTGTTCTGCAGCAGCGAGGTCTGGTTGATCAGGCAGAGCAGTTGTTTCGGGTAAATCTCACGGGACAATGGCCAGAGCCTGGTCCCGGTCCCCCCCGCCAGAATTATCGGCTGAATCGTCGTCATGCGTCTCTCCTCTGTCTGGTTCGCGCCGTCAGGCCGGCAGCGCTTAGCCGGTTATGCCTTTGTTTACTGCCGCTCAATCGATTATTCACCGCGGATCACGGCGAGCAGCTCAGCGGTCTTTTCAGCCAGCAGCGCCGCATCGCCCCTGCTTTCCACGTTGAGACGCAGCAGCGGTTCGGTATTTGATTTTCTGATATTGAAGCGATAATCATCGAAGGCAACGCTTAAGCCGTCGAGCCTGTCAACATTGCCGCCGGGAAAACGGGTTTCAACCTCTGCGATCACCGCATCGGGGTCATCCACCGTTGTATTGATCTCGCCCGATATCGGATACGCCTGCATCCGGGAACCGATCAGCTGCGACAGCGGTTTGCCTGTTCTGCTGATAATCGAGCAGACCAGCAGCCAGGGAATCATACCCGAGTCGCAGCAGCCGAAATCCCTGAAATAGTGATGGGCGGACATCTCTCCGCCATACAGAGAGCCCTCCTGCCACATGCGCTCCTTGATCAGGGCATGTCCGGTTTTGGTCTGCACAGGGACGCCGCCGGCTTCACGAACCAGCTCTATGGTGTTCCAGATAAGCCGGGGATCGTGCAGAATCTTCGCTCCCGGTTCGCGGCCCAGCAGCTCCACGGCCAGCAGACCAACCATATAGTAGCCTTCGATGAACCTGCCCTGTTCGTCCCAGAAGAAACAGCGGTCGAAATCCCCGTCCCAGGCGATGCCGAAATCGGCCCGGTGCTCCACAACCGCAGCGGCTGTCTCGGCCCTTTTTTCCGGCAGCAGCGGATTGGGTACGCCGTTTGGGAAAGTGCCGTCCGGCTGGTGGTGCAGCCTGATGAACTCAACCGGCAGGTAGTCTTCAAGCAGGTCGATCACCGCCCCGGCGCAGCCGTTGCCGCTGTTGGCCACCAGTGTCATGGGTTTGAGCTGGGAGACATCGACATGGGAGCGCAGGTGCGCAATATAGGCCGACTTGTCCAGAACCTGCTGCTGGCCGCCCGGCGTGCCCTGCGGCGTCGGCACCCGGCCTGAGCTGATCAGAGCTGCGATTTCATAAAGTCCGTTCTCGCCGGTAACCGGCCTGGCCCGGGGGCCGACAAACTTCATCCCGTTGTAATCCGCCGGGTTGTGGCTGGCGGTGATCATAATGCCGCCGTCCACCCCTGCTTCGCTCATACTGAAGGCGGCGTGGTACACTTCCTCGGTGCCGCACAGCCCGAGATGCAGCACGTTTACACCCATCTCGTTGAGGCCTCTGGCCAGGGCCGCCACCAGTTCGGGACTGGAGAGCCTGATATCGTAACCGACGGCCACCGTGGCCGGCTTGTAGAGCGAAGCGAAGCAGCGGCCGATCTGCATCGCCAGCGCAGCATCGAGCTGTTCCGGGACCTTTCCTCTGATATCGTATGCCTTGAAGCAGGCCGGCCTCGGCTGGACCATTTTGGGTTTCCTTTTTATGAAAGACTGTTATATTCGGTTCTGTATCGGACCTGACATCACAGTCTACCCTTAAGCAGCGCAATTAGTAAAGATTTTCTGACAGGTTACCCCCTATCATGAGAGGAATCATACTCGCCGGCGGCTCGGGCACCAGGCTCTATCCGCTCACCAAAGTCATCAGCAAGCAGCTCATCCCGGTTTACGACAAGCCGATGATCTACTACCCGCTCTCGGTACTGATGCTTGCCCAGATCAGAGATATCCTGATTATTTCGACCCCGCACGACCTGCCCTATTTCCAGGAACTTTTCGGAGATGGAGCCCATCTTGGTCTGCACCTCAGCTACGCGGTCCAGCCCAGTCCGGACGGTCTGGCCCAGGCCTTTTTGATCGGCAAGGAGTTCATCGGCAGCGATTCTGTCTGCCTGATTCTGGGCGACAACATCTTCTTCGGCCAGGGCTTCACCTCGATTCTCAGGCAGAGCGCGGCCCTTGAAAAAGGCGGATTGATATTCGGCTATCTGGTCCGCGACCCCGAACGCTACGGCGTGGTCGAGTTTGACGAACAGAACAACGCCGTCTCGATCGAGGAGAAACCGGCTGTGCCCAAGTCGAAGTATGCAGTGCCGGGCCTCTATTTCTACGACAACGATGTGGTCGAGATAGCCGAGCAGGTGAAGCCGTCGCCCCGCGGCGAACTGGAAATAACCGACGTGAACATGACCTATCTGAAACGGGGCGACCTGAAAGTCCAGCCGCTCGGTCGGGGATTCTGCTGGCTCGACACCGGCACCCATGAATCGCTGCAGCAGGCCGCGAGCTATGTCCAGGCGGTCCAGGAGCGGCAGGGCCTGAAAATCGCCTGCATCGAAGAGATCGCCTACCAGCTGGGCTACATCAGTATCGACGAGCTTGCAGCGCTGGCCCGCGATACCCTGAAAAACCAGTACGGCCGCTACATCATGGATCTCATCGGCGAAAAAGAGACGAAAGATTTCTGATGAAGATTCTGATCATCGGCAGCGGCGGCCAGCTCGGCACCGACTGCATACAGATACTGGGCACCGATCACCAAATCATCGCCACCGACTATCCGGACATCGATATTGGTGAGCCAGCCAGTGTCACCCGGATCTGCCGGGACGCCAAGCCGGAAATCATCATCAACTGCGCGGCTTACACTGCGGTGGACAAATGCGAAAGCGAACGCGAGGCCGCCTGGCGCATCAACGCTGACGGTCCCCGCCATATCGGAGAGGCAGCGGCGGCGGTCGGCGCCCGGGTGGTTCACATTTCCACCGACTATGTCTTCGACGGCCGCCGGGAGGTGCCCCAGCCCTACGTCGAGGACGACCCGGTCAACCCGCTCTCGGAATACGGCCGCTCCAAGCTGGCCGGCGAACAGAACCTGCTGCACTGCTGCCCCGACGCCCTGGTGCTGCGCACCGCCTGGCTCTATTCGGCCCATGGCCCCAACTTCCTGAAGACCATGCTGCGCCTGGCGCTATCAGATCCGGAGCGCAACTTCACCATCGTCGATGACCAGTTCGGCTCCCTGACCTGGTCGGACACCCTGGCCCGCCAGATCGGCGTCCTGCTCGACTCAGATCTCACCGGCATCGTCCACGCCACCTCGGACGCTCACTCCTCCTGGTATGAAGCGGCCTGTTATTTTCTTAAGCGGATGGACATTGCCCATCGTTTCGTGCCCTGCGCCACAGCCGACTACCCGACCCCCGCGCATCGTCCGGCCAACTCGATTCTGCGCAACAAGGTGCTTGAGCTGCACGGACTTTCAGTGTTTGGCCCCTGGCAGGGGCATGTGGATCGTTTCGTTGAGCACTGCGGCAAGCAGCTCCTGGAAGAGACGAAACAACAGCTTGCCCGTCATTAGATATGCCGGCAAATGCCAGCCGCCCTGATCTGGATCGGCAGACAGGATATCCGCCTGAGGCTATTTCCCGGTGGTTTGGGTCAGGTTGCAGGCTGGAGGCCTGGCATCCTTGATCTGCTGATCCGCCTCCCGACCGAAATCGTGCACCAGCTGAGTGATTTGAGATACCATCTCCTTGTCCACCTCGAGAAAACGAAACCCGCTGACCTGAAAATCGGGATTGGCGTCCGGCCGGCACCAGCAGCTCTTTGCCTCGAAAACCAGTTCCAGCCGCCCCGCAACCTCTTTCGGCAGCAGCATTCTCAAGCGATAGTTTTTGCCGGGCTCGATCGGTGCAACACTGACCAGCATGATGCCATCGGTCGAAATGTCTGCCAGATGGCCGAGCATTGAATTAGTTGCGTCATCGAAAATCCGCAGATAGAAGACCAGGTGATTGCGCTCGACGACCCGGTTCTCGACATACTTGGCCTGTTTTTTTTTCTTTGTTCGTTTCGACATAGCTCAATATCCTGCCTCAATCGAGCGGCACCAACTCAATATCACCGGCCGCTCCCAGCGTTTCACCGCAGACAACCAGCACGCCCCGAATGAGTTGCAATGTTTTTGCCACTTTAAGCGCCCTGGCAATACCTTCTTCTGCCCCTCCCTCCCGCCCGACCTCGTTGCCGAGCCGCGTTGCCGCCGCATCGGCGATTGCAGCGCAATCCGCCACCACGGTGACCGAATCGGCCAGGCCGAAACTGAGCGAATGTCCGACGGTTCCCGACGAGGTGCAGATGCCAAGGCCCTCTGGAGCGGGCTTGAGCTGCAACCCCAGTTTGTGGCTCAACGGTGACTGGCCGGCATAGACGGAAACCGTCAATGCCATGCTGCGCTGCAGAAAAATATCCCCGCCATTTTCAACGATAATCTCGCGGTGGCCGGCGTCAACCAGTCCCCGCCCCACATACTGGGCAATCGAACCGGCCACGGCGGCCATCGGCCCGACCCCGGCGTGACGCGAGGCCCGCAGCATATCGGCCACGATCGGCGGAGCCAGATGGTCGTCATCAAGCGGCACCAGAGAAGTTGCAAATACTGGATATTTTTCGATATAGCGCTCGACCTGAAGTCGGTAGCCGGTCGCCAGATCACCCGCCTCACGGGTGACATCGCAAACCGCCAGCACATGCAGGTCGGTCTCTTTGAATTTGACCTGGGAGCTGATCAGTCCCTCACTTGCGGCAAGAGCCCGATAGGTCCGCTGCCGGTAAGATGCCGGGGACTTCTTCCTGCTGCCTGATTTCACCATCGAAACATCCCCGCCGGCTGCACAGATACGGCTACCTTGAAAAATCCTAATTTTATTAGGTACCCATGCTACTCAGGCGCAATAGTCATTTCCCGGGGTTCATCAGCAGGATCAGAGGTTCCGTTTTCCAGCAGCATCGAGGACATCTGCTCGATTGCAATGGCCGGCTTCTTCTGGCGCAGTGATTCGCGGATTTCCTCATCCTTGATGATCTGGCGGGTGACATCGGCCATTTTGTTCAGGGTCGGACAGGTCCGGCAGGTGCGCAGCATCTCATTTTCCGGGGCCATCAGGGTACCCAGCACCATGTGCATTAAGATGACCAGGATCACGGCTTTGGCCAGACCGATAATCGCACCGAGAATCCTATCGAACCACGGTATTACGGTTACCTGGATCACCTGGGCCAGCCCTTTGCCGATGATAAAGGCGACGATATAGGTTGCACCGAACATGATGACATAGGCGGCTAGAAACACCACCTTGGGGTTATCAGAGATGTTTTTCAGAAACGGCAATAGTTCGGCGTGATAGCGGCTGGCCGCAAAATAACCGAGAGAGAGAGCGAGCAACGGGATGATCTGCCTGAGCAGACCCAGCCAGATGCCTCTGAGGACCAGTAAGACGATGATGCCGGCAACAACAAAGTCATATGGGCTTAGTTGAATACTTTCCATTGCCATCCCTTGCAGAAGAGGGTAATCAGTCATACCATGTGAACTGCTTTACCGTATACCATGTAGTTATCAAGACGGTTTTAAATTGCAATACATTTTATTTTCATAATGTTACCCCAATATACTACGCTTCAGCCGCAGCAGCCATCCCCGCTGCTGCCCGACGACCTCAAAGATCTGCTCATTTCCCGCACCCGGGACAACAGCCTGGGCATCATCGTCATCGATACCGATCTGTTGATCAACGGCCGCGAAAATGAGCTGATCTCGAAGTGGCTCACCGAAGAAGAACATCAGCAGCTTACCCGATACTCCTTCGAGAAGCGCCGCAAAGAGTGGTTTCTGGGCCGTATCTGCGCCAAGCAGGCAACGCTTGAGCTGCTCAATAAAGGCAACAGATGGGCTGCCCTGCAGCCGCTCGATCTGTCCATCGGCGTCAATCCAGGCGGTCGGCCCTACGTTCAGATCGCCCGTTCCAAAGAAGTGCCGGCTGATCTGGATATATCGATTTCCCACTCGCACCAGAAGGTTGCGGGCCTGGCCTGCCGGGATCACTGCGGTGTTGACATCCAGTATCTGAGCGACACGCTGTTCAAGGTCAAGGAGCGCTACTGTAAAGAAACGGAAGCGGCCCTTCTGGACTCGACCGCCGAAGACGAGCTGATCCAGCTGGGCCTGCTCTGGGTAGCCAAGGAGGCGCTGCGCAAATGCCTTAATAGTGCAGGACACCCCGGTTTCCTGGCAATGCAGCTCGAATCCATCCGGCCCGAGCAGGACTACCGCAAGCTCGACTTCACCCTCGATGAACCTTACGCCCACCTGGGCACGGTTTCGGTTATCACCCATGTCCATGATGACTACGCCCTGGCGGTCTGTACCGTAGCATCGGACAGGCTCGATGCCTGAACTGCCTGAAGTTGAGGTAGTCCGGCGCGGACTCGAGCTGCATCTGCCCGGCAGAACCTTCACCGCTTTCAGGAGCAGCGGCAAAGAGCTGCGCACTCCCGTGCCGGAAACCCTGATGCAGGCTCATCTGCCAGGCAGACGGGTCACCGGCGTCAGGCGACGGGCCAAGTATCTATTAATCGAACTGGACAGCGGCGCCAGGCTGATCCTGCATCTCGGCATGACCGGCAAACTCGGTCTGTTCAAACAAGGCAGCACCCCGCACAAACACGATCACCTCTGCTGGCAACTGGATAACGGCTTTGAGCTCAGGTTCAACGATGTACGCAGGTTCGGCTCGATCAGGGTAGCGGCCCCGGAAGAGGTCGCCACACTTGAAGACAGTGTCTTCAGGACCGCAGGCCCCGAGCCCTTTTCCGACGATTTCAACGGAACATACCTGAAAGACAGGGGAAAACGCAGGGTTCAGCCGGTTAAAAACTACATTATGGATTCACGGGTGGTGGTCGGCATTGGCAACATCTATGCCAACGAGAGCCTCTTTGCGGCCGGCATCAGACCAACCAGAAAGACCGGCAGAATCAGTCTGGCCAGATGGAACCGCCTGGTCCATGAAATACGCGCTGTGCTGAGCCATGCGATCGAATGCGGCGGCTCCACGATCTCCGATTTTCTGGGTGCCAGCGGTGATCGCGGCTATTTTCAGATTCACTTCAAGGTCTACGGCAGAGGCGGCGCCCCCTGCCCGCAATGCGAAACCATTATCAGGCAGGTAAAGCTCGGTGGCCGGGCCTCGTTCTACTGCCCGACATGCCAGCATTAAATTCGATTCCATGAACCTGCTCAGCTCTGCAGAATCCTATCGCCGACCGCTGCTCAATCCACATAACAAATTGCTGACGAGTTCGCCCCATGTCCTGGTACTGCATTGACCTGACTGCCGAACAGGTTGCCTTCGGTTTCGTGGATATTATCAGAGCCGAGACGGCTGAGGCCTGGTTGAGCCGGGGCGGTCCCGCCGATGCAACCCTGTGGTTCGATCAGCAGAGTGAAAAGACGATGATCTACTTTTCACCGGTTCTGGCCCAGACGGCGTTGACAATTATCACCCGATTCAATGGCAGGACATGCGACGAGCCGGACAAACAAGGACTCGAATTCCTCCTCGGCCTCGCCCTGCTCGACGATCCGCCTTGAAGAGCCGCCTGCTTCAGCGCGGTACGCAAATCCATTATTAACCACCCTTTTCAGCCGCTCGTCCCTCGGGTAGTTGAATATATTTCTGCAGTTTTACCAAAATGTTACCAGGATGTTTCGATCAGATTAATCTCTGATTTATTGTGCGGCGCCCCTTTGACATATCGGTGGCGGTGCATATCTTTGGACTAACTAATTCTGGGCATTGCCGTGATGTCTTCGATACAATCTTGAAGCTGAGAAAAACGCTGTTACTCACCCCCTGAGGAGGAATTGTTATGCCATCTAGAATTACTGCGGTTGACGCGCTCGAGATCCTTGATTCACGAGGAAATCCCACCGTTCGCGTTTTTGTTGAACTGGAAGACGGAACACGAGCCGCCGCGTCGGTTCCATCCGGCGCCAGCACAGGAGAAAACGAGGCGATCGAGCTGCGCGACAATAATGCGACCAGGTACCTAGGCAAAGGGGTTCGCACCGCAGTCGATAACGTCACCAATATAATCGCCCCGGAGATTCTCGGGGTGCGGGCTGAAAATCAGGCGGCGATCGACCGGATGATGATCGATCTGGACGGCACCGACAATAAGGCTAATCTGGGCGCCAATGCTATACTCGGCGTATCGATGGCCGTGGCCCGGGCAGCGGCGCAGTCGCTGAACATACCTCTGTACCGCTACCTCGGGGGCAGTGGCGCCTGCCGACTGCCGGTGCCGATGATGAACATCCTCAACGGCGGCGAACACGCCGACAACAGTGTCGATTTTCAGGAGTTTATGGCGGTGCCGCTCGGTTTTGAAACCTTCAGCGACGGTCTCCGTGCCATAGCCGAAACCTTTCACGCCCTGAAAAAAATTCTCAACAGCCGCGGCCTGGCTACCGGGGTCGGGGACGAGGGCGGTTTCGCACCGAATCTGGGCAGCAACGAAGAGGCCATGGACGTCATCATCGAGGCGATCAAGAAAGCAGGCTATCAGGCCGGGGTCGATATTTCGCTCGCACTGGACAGCGCGGCCAGCTCGTTTTCCACCGATCTCAAGTCGGAATATGACCTGAAATGGTCGGGCGGCGGCACGATGTCGAGTAGACAGTTGGTTGAGATGGCCCAGAAATGGGTCAAGGACTATCCGATCGTCTCCTGGGAAGACCCGCTTGCTGAAGGCGACTGGGACGGATTTTCGATGCTGACCAGCGCCGTTGGCGACAAGGTGCAGATCGTCGGCGACGACGTCTTCGTGACCAATACCCGCTATATCGAACGCGGCATCGACTGGCGCACCGCCAACTCGGTGCTGATCAAACTCAACCAGATCGGTACAGTCACCGAAACCATCGAGGCCATAAGACTGTGCCGCGACGCCGGCTGGTCCTATATAATCTCGCACCGATCCGGAGAGACTGAAGATACCTTCATCGCCGATTTCGCGGTGGCCATGGACGGTGGTCAGATCAAGACCGGCTCCGCCTCGAGAAGCGATCGGATCGCCAAATACAACCGGCTGCTTGAAATCGAGCACGAACTCGGCCGGGAAGCCCGTTATTACTGGAAACGCTGATCCCATGAGCAAGGACGTCTCCGATATCATCGTCAGGCAGTTCGACGAGAACGATACCTTTCCGAACAACCCTGAACTGCCGCTGGTCATTATCACCTCGGTGCTGGATGAGAGGGGTGTTTCGGCCGGAAAATTCGAACGCCTCTTTACCCAGAACGGCTGGCCCGCTGCCTGGCGCAACGGGCTCTATGATGTTCACCATTACCACTCGACCGCCCATGAAGTGCTCGGCGTATACAGCGGCTGGGTCGAGGCCTGCTTCGGCGGTCCCGGCGGAGAGATGCTGAAGGCTGCGGCCGGCGATATGATCGTGATCCCGGCCGGGGTTTCCCACTGCAACGTCGGTCAGTCCAAGGATTTCCGCGTCGTCGGCGGCTATCCGGCAGGCCAGCAGTGGGATATGATGTATGGTAAAGTGGGTGAACGTCCGGCTGTGGATGAAACCATCAAGCAGGTGAGCCGGGTGATTGCCGACCCGGCCTTCGGCCCGACCGGGCCGCTGATGAGGTTCTGGGGTAAATCGGCCGCCTGAGCTCAAGTGGTGTCATGAGGACATGGTTTTCCAAGGTTCACAGATGCGTTTTCTGCGCATTACCCGGAGAAATTTATGGAAGAAAACAAAGCCAGTCTTGACAAGGACAAAATAATTCCGGAGCGCATGAACGCGCTCAGAGCGTTGCCGGTGGAGATCAAGCAGCAGCTCACCG
The DNA here is from genome assembly GCA_963824415.1 of uncultured delta proteobacterium. Taxonomy (GTDB): domain Bacteria; phylum Desulfobacterota; class Desulfobulbia; order Desulfobulbales; family Desulfocapsaceae; genus JABDQA01. The sequence continues at coordinate 797,977 of CAWGPM010000002.1, read as the reverse complement.
GCGAAGAGGCCCGCGCCTTTTTATACGGAGAAGAACTGCCCGCCGATCTTGCCGACAAACTCAAAGACTATCTGGTCAGCGAATAGCCGGCACGACCGTCGGCTGCATCCTTGAAAGCACGATGACCAGGGTGATCATCGATCGGGGTTGAACAGCCGCTCAATTTTTGGCTGTATCTGGCTCAGCAGGTCCTCGCGCTCCAGATAGGGGCATATTTTTCCGTATGGAAAATCCCGGCATTGGCGCGGACGTGCCGGGTGGATCGAACATCGGGCCCGCAGCTTTTCGTTGCTCAGAAAAATACACGAACCGTCCTTTCCTACCTTGAAGGTATTCTTGCCCTCGAGGTAGCGCTTTCTTATCTCACCATCTGAAATATCGAAATAACGCGCCATCCGGTTGATATCGTCGCCATCGAGAAACAGCGTCGATCCGCTCAACCGATAGCAGCAGTATCCGGGACAATAGCTGCAATAGACCGGCCCCGGATCCCCCACGCCTTGATCAGACATCCTGCCCGCAGGTCTCCTCGCTTGGCAACACCCGTTTCTGCCCAACGCTTTCAGCCACCGTTTTCAGAATTCCGCTGATGATAATCAGCAGACAGCCACCGATCTGCAGCGGAGTCATAGACTCGCCGAACAGACTCCAGCCAAACACCACCACGGCCACCGGTTCAATATAGGCAATGGTGCCAAACGTTGCGGCGGGCAGTCGGCTCAGTGCTGTCACCGCAAAAAGTATGGCCAGAAAGCCCGGGAAAAAACCGGTGCCAATCATCCAGGGGATGTCCCCGGCACTCAACTGGTCCACTGAATAGATTACCAGGGGCAGCATCAGCAGCGCCCCGGTAAAAAGCTGATAAAAGGTGCGGGCATAGACATGAACATCGGCGGCAATCAACCGGTTGAGAAGGATAAATCCGGCGTAACATGTCAGCGCCAGCAGGCCCAGGCAGATACCGATGAATTCGGCGCTGTTGCGCGATATTTCGAGGTTAAATTCCATCATCATCGCAAAGCCGAACAAGGCCAGGCAGATAAGCCCAAGCCCGACCAGGGTGAGCCGCTCCCGCAAAAAGAAATGAGCGACAAGCGAAGCGGCCAGCGGTGCGAGGTACACCAGCATGATCGCGTTGGCCATTGAAGTATAGTTCATGGCCTGCACATAGAAAATGATAAAGCCTGCCAGAAAGCCGCCGTTGAACAGAACCGGCCAGCCAGGCCATCTGCGCAGCAACCCCGCCTGTCTGCTCAGGAGCAGAAAAATCAGCATGAACAGCGCCCCGATTCCCAGACGGAAAAAGGTAATGAGTTCGGCCGGGAGACCGGTGATTTTGGAAAACACGCCGATGGTGCCCATCAGTATGGCAGATACAAAAGCAAAAAAAAGCGCTGCGAGATCCATAGTGATATCCTGAAATCCAGCCAGACCCGGCCGGCATACTTACCAGACCCGGTTATCAGTGGAGGCGGCTGGCAGCTCTACCCCATAGTGCAAGCGGAAAGAACTCTGCCTGACAACCTGCCGGCATACAACAGCAGCTTTTCTATATACCAGGGGAAATGGTGCAGGGAAAGTTTAAAGGTGGACTCAAAGACAGGCTCAAAACAGGGGCAGTGCCGCCCTTTTGCAATCGGCCGCACCGCCCCTCGAGTTGATGATCAGATAAGGATCAGCCGAAATAATCGGGTTCGTTGCCCGGTTTCCATTTGATGTTGCAGCCCATGCTCGGCTGCTGAAGCTCGGGGATTTTCTTGCCGCCAATCATTTTTTCCACCGCCTCGGTGAGATCGGCCCCGCTGACCGGTGTCGTATTACCGGGTCGGGCGGCGTCGAACTGGCCACGGTAGACGAGCTTCTTGTCCGCGTCGAACAGAAAGAAATCGGGGGTACAGGCCGCCCGGTAGGCCTGGGCAACCCGCTGGTCTTCATCGACCAGGTAGGGAAATGAAAAGTTATAGGCCTCCGCGTCCCGGACCATATTTTCAGGGGAATCATCGGGGTGTGCCGCATAGTCGTTTGCATTGATCGCGACAACAGTGATTCCCTGCTGCTGGTAGTGACGGATTGCCTCAACCAGTTTTTCCCTGATATGGATAACATAAGGACAATGATTGCACATGAAGATCACCAGCAGACCGGTATCGATTTTCTGCTCGGCGAGACGATAGGTCTTACCATCCGGGGCTGCGAGAGTGAAATCGGGTGCGACGGTGCCGAGTTCCAACATGGTTGATGCAGTAAGTGCCATCGTTTAGCCTCCTTTACATCAGCTTAGCGCTGAGACTGCGGGTTTGGCTGAATATTTGTGGGACGATTCTTTGGTAAACCGTATCTGGCTTGTCATTTACTAGGATTTATGCATCTTCGGCGGGGAAATCAAGCGGCGCTGACCACTTTGTCATGTAAAAAGGCTGCTTGTGCGCCTCAGGAACCGTAGAGGTGGTCGCCGATAATTCGCATCCGCACCAGTTCCTCAGACGACATCGCACCCTTTGCCACTGCCGCCAGGTTCTGCTCGAGCATCGCACGGTTCTTCACCCCCACCATGCAGACATCGACTTCGTCACGGGCCAGAACGAAGCGGTAGCAGTCACCTGCGCTTGCGGCCTGCATCCCGGGTTTCATCTTTTTTTGTTTGAGCAGTTGGCCCCAGCTGGTTGCGGTAAACGAGACGATACCGGGCCGCTTCTCGCCCAGGCTTTCCAAGTGGGCAAAGATCTCGGTCTCGGCACCGCGATGCACCGCATTGTAGCGGATATGAAAAAAGTCGATGATCCCCTCACGGGCGAGCGGAATCACCATGGCGCGGTTATGGGTGGTCAGGCCGATGGCGCGCACCAGGCCCTCTGCTTTGACCTGCAGGGCCCAATCAAGCACCCGCTGCGGCGGTCGCCTGGGATAATACCCCAGAATCAGGGTGTCGATGTAGTCGGTATCGAGCTGGGAGAGCGCTGAGTTCAGGAAGTGGTTGCCAAGCATTCCCGAGTGCGAATAGCTCAGCAATCCAATGACCAGCTCTTCCCGCCTGCCCGACCGAGTGAGCTGGCGAACAAAAGTCCTGAAGGGATTCGAGCGCCCTTTAATAAAGGTTCCCCAGGTAAAATAGCTGCAACCCTGTTCAAAGGCGTATTCGAAAACAGATAGATCGGCACCGAAACTCGAGGATATGCCGATTCGGGAAACCTCGATTCCGGTGCGGCCAAGCGCACGCTTTTCAATCATAATGATCCCCCGGCCCCGCCCGCAATCGGGCACTGAGCATCTGGCAAGACATCAATCTTTGGGCTAAACGGATTTGACTACAGTCTGCTTAAAAAGACAACTCGAATCCGGCGTATCCCTCGATGACTTCGCAGTTCAGCTTCAGGGATAAATAGGCGATGGCCGCCTCGCCGGTGCAGTGGCAGGCCACCAGTCGCTTCAGGCTGTGCTTGTTCAACGCTGAAGCGGTCTCCTCCAGCCTCTGGGGCGAAGCGTGCAGCAGATGCAAGCCGCCGATTACCGTGTGTACATCGCTGCGGCCGCTGATTTCAACGATCCGGTCCAGTGTATTGACAATACCCGCATGACTGCAGCCCACGCAGATAACCAGTCCCTGATCGGTCTCGAACCAGATTGCATTGTCATCTTCGATGGGATCAGGCCGCTTGCCCCACGGATCGTAGAAAAACTTGCCGCCGGTATCCTCGAAATCGGTACGCCTTGGAATCGGCCCGCTGACCCCGATATGATCTTCTATTAAAACCGGATGGGTCAACCAGGTGACAGAGCGCTCGTTGAGCCGCCCGATCGCCTGCATCGCCCCGGCCGGCATCCGCACCGACCTGGCCTCCTGTTCTCCATCTTCTTTGACCACATAGCGGGGCTGCATCGCGGCCTGGTGGAGGTAGACGGCCAGATCGACAGTGTTGTCCAGAACCATCTCGATGCCGCCGCTATGGTCGTAGTGCCCATGGCTGAGCACCAGATCGCTCACCCGGCTCAGGTCGAGATCAAGCTTTGCCAGATTGGCTGCCAGTGCATCCTGGTTGCCTGAGTCAAACAAAATGACATGCCCGCCCGCCTCGATCCACAGCGCAAAGCCGTGTTCCGCCATAAGGCCGGTCCCTGCCCGGTTATCAACGACGATCCGAATAGTTCCAGTGCACATATCAGCCTGCCTATTTCACGAGTTGAGACGGCCTGCTAGCCAGCGGATTTGGGGAAGGCTGGCGAACTGCATGCCGCATGGGCCTCAATGATGCGCAGCTTCAGGTAGTCGAGCATCTCCTCCGAGTCCGACTCAACGTCGAAGCAAAGACCGTCTTCGCCGAGCAGCCCGCCCGGCACCGAGTCGCCGCGAGATTCAGGATCGGTGACCATCTGCTCATAAAAACAGACCGAAAGCCAGCGGGGACTGTCTTCGATCACGTCCACCATCACGAACAGCTCTTTGTCGGACCCCTGGTAAGGTGCCGCCCTGAGTGAATAGGTGATGCCGGCCCGGGCATGAAACAAGACCCTGCTCTGCTCAAGTCCCTGCAGGAACCGGTACAGCTCCAGAAACACCTTACGGCAGCTGCCGGGCTCATCGGGCCACTGCTCGACAAATAATTCTATCTCCTGTTCTACGGTCATGGCTCCCCGCAGTTCCCCCCAGTGCTATTACCCGTAGATATTTTCAGGCATAAACGGGTGGGTGCCTTCGATCACCTCAACCGCGGTTGTGGCCTTGATTTTGTTAATGATCGTCTCGCTGTAAGGGCAATGCTGGGTTACGCACGGGGCGATATGTACTTTGGTCGGCTTCTCGCCGAGTTTGGCATTCCAGAGCCCGAAGTTTGCCAGCCGCGGCACCGTCCCCATTCCCGGACAGCCGCCGCAGCCCAGGATACCAATGAGTTCCGCATCCTGGTCCGTATAACGATCGAACTCCCCTGCCTTGCGGTTGAAACCAACCATGCAGCGGGTACAGCCGATACAGATGTCGTCCATGGTGTTCTTGCAGCCAAATACCAGAATTTTTTCCATTTGCATGTCTCCTTAAAGGCGCTTGTTCATCTGTTCGCAGCGAGTGAATCAGGTAAAACGACCGTCCGATCGCTTATGCTCCACGTCACTGCCACCACCATTCATCCAGCCGGAGGTGGCGTTTTCTATTTTGTCGAAGTGCTCTATGTAAGGTTTGATATCGAGCAGCGGCGTGTTGTCGAGAATATCGAGATTGCGAACCTTCAGCCGGGCACCTTCGACCGATACCAGTTCCACCAGAGACAAACCGATATGGTTCGGCCGCAGCGGCGACCTGGTCGCAAAGACGCCTCGCAAAACCCGGTCCATGAACGGCACCACCTGCAGCTCAACCCGGCGGGCCCGGTGGAACCGGTAGAGCAGATAAATATGGCTGAAGCCTTCAAGATCGGCCAGCCCTGCCGCATACTGCTCTTTAACGATGACCTCGCCGACGATGCCGCTGCCGCCCCGGGGCTGGATCGGCATATCCTCGAGCTCGGTAAACGGCGTGTGTATGATCCCTATCTCTATCATCGTCGTGTTTCAAGCGGTTTCAGCAATCAGAAATTCAGGCTCCGTGAGCTTGACCATCGCATAGCCGCCCTGGACCTGCAGGGTGTCGCTGATCCCTACGGTGGACAGAAATACTTGTGCTTCATAGGATCTTGCACCGGTATCGCAGATCAAAAAAAACTTCTCTTCACGGGGGATCTCCACATAGCGGCGGCGCAGCTCGTTCTGGGGAATATTGAGCCAGCGGCTGCCGAACTGTTCAACAAAAACTCTGGCTTCACGTTCGCTTCTGATGTCGAGTACCCGCCGTGACCGCCGGTCGAACTCCACCAGAAAATCGGCGGCGTCGATCGGCCGGTTCAAACCCGACAAGATATTATCAAGACTGTTGCCGGCGTTGTTGATCACGTCCATGGCCGAGGCAAACGGCGGGGCATAACCAGTTTCGAGGCTGCAGATTTCATCGACATCCACCCCGTGCCGGATCAGCACCGCCACCGTATCGACCCGTGCCTTGACCCCGTCGCCGTGATTGCCCGCCGCCTCGATACCGAGAATTTTCCTGCTGCGGCGATCGGCCACCAGGGAAACGTAGATAAATTCGGCATTCGGGTAGAAGTGGGCATGATCCGGCTGAGCAACTACCGAATAAACCGGATCGAAACCGGTTTCCTTAGCCTGGCGATACGTCAGCCCGGCTTTGCAGACCCCCATACCGAAGACCTTCACGCAGAAGGTTCCGACCGTGCCGGTAAAGTGGCTGCTGCCGCCGGCGATATTGGTGGCGATCACCCGGCCCTGGCGATTGGCAAGGGAACCGAGCGCCATCATGGTGTTCTCACCGCTCACCAGGTTTCTCAGCTCAACGCAGTCACCCCCGGCATAGATGTCGGGGTCGTTGGTCCGCATCCGCCGGTCAACCAGAATACCGCCGCTGCGGCCCACCGCCAGCCCGGCCTGACTGGCCAGTCGCGAACTGGGCCTGACACCCGCGGCGAGGATGACCATGTCGGTCTGCAATACGTCGCGCGAGGTTTTTACCTGCAGACCGGCTGCCCCGTTTTTTGCGGCGATCTCCATGACCCGTTCAGAGAGCAGCAGCGTCACGCCGTTGGCCCGCAATTCGGTGGCCACGCTGCGGGCGATGCATTTACCGAGCAGGGTCGGCAGAACCTGGTCCTCCATCTCGATCAGGGTGGTTTCGATACCCCAGAGATCGGTGAGCGCCTCGCTGATTTCCAGGCCGATGGCGCCCGCCCCGATGACGATCGCGGTGCCCACTTTGCCCTGAGTCATGAGCCCCTTGATCTGTTCGGCATCGTGCAGGTTGGAGATGGTGAACACGCCCGGCAGATCGGCTCCCGGAAAGGGTGGCCGAATTGCCTTGGCGCCGGTGGCCAGCACCAGCTTGTCATAGTCGAGATTGTGCTCGGCTCCGGTCTTGCAATCACGGACTTTCAAGCGCTTACCGGCGCGGTCGATTTCTACGGCCTCGACCCGGGTCAGGACCTTAACGCCCTTGACGTCACGAAAAAACGCTGCATCCCGGATCGCATGGGAGGTGGTGCTATAGAGGTCTTCGAGGTCGTTGACGTCGCCACCCACATAGTATGGTATGCCGCATCCGCCGTATGAAATCAGATCGTCACGGTCAATCAGGGTGATTTCCGCCTCCGGGTCCAGCCTGCGCAGGCGGCAGGCAACCTTGGGCCCCAGTGCCACCGCCCCGATTATTACGATTTTCTTAGCCATAATGTTTTTTTGAGTTAACCAAGGTTTGCCGGTGAACCCATATCTTTCAGCAACTGCCCGAGGACTCGATACCATCGTGAAAAACGTGTCATTCCGGCCATATCAAACCCCGATATACTACATTTTTTGTTCCTGATTACAAGTAGTACACCATCTTACATGGAAATTCAGCAATATTTTGCAGATGCACATAATAACGAATTCATGCCCCTGACAGTAACCGGATCCACTTTTAAATGTCGTGACAACAAAGGTCTTTTCGGTAAAATTGGGAAAGATTTTGCCCGGGTATCATTTCGATACTGGTGAATGTCTTTGTCTTCAAGGGGAGGCCACTATGCAAGACTCCGTGCAACGCGAAATCGTGCTTTTCACTCCGAACAAGAAATATTCCGGCAAGATTGATCTACAAAGCGACGACATGAGAACCATCGATCAATTAAACAGTTCCACGATCTATTGGAAAAATCCTGCTGAGAAGAGCTTTGATGACGCAATTCAATTTTACGATGTGGACGTTTCCATTCAAGGCGCGGGCAAGCTGTCGAGCTTTAAAAAACTCCAGATCCGCATGGCCGATATCATCTTCTTTTCAGATCGCCTGAAGAAATCAGGAATCAGTTCGGAAAAACAGAGGGCCAAAACATTGTCGGTAAAATCAAAAGATGATGTTGCAAAAATCAGACTTTTGACCGAAATGCGCGGAGATTCCTTTTACTATATCCAGGGAACCTTTCATGGCCTCTTCAAAAACAAAACCAAGCAGCGCTTTTTCCCGCTGACCCAGGCAAAAGTCTACGAAGTGATCCGTACCGGAGATAAATGGGAACGGCTCGAGATCGATATCGGCAACGATTTCATTGGCATATCGAGCTCCCATATCGAAGCGTGCTCATTTGGCGACCACGCAGGCTAGCTTCGAACAGACACCAGCGCAAGCTGTCTGGCGAGCGCACTCCTGACCTCGAGACGCACGCTCTACTCGAATTTCTATGCTGCCGCCATGCCCTATCTGCTGCTGATTCTGACAACCCTGTTCTGGTCCGGCAATTTCGTACTGAGCCGGGGCATGCACACGGAGATCCCGCCGCTGGCCCTGTCGTTCTGGCGCTGGTCCCTGGCGCTTCTGATTCTGCTGCCCCTGAGCTGGCGTCACCTGCTGAACCAGCGCAGCGTGATCCGCACCCGGAAATCATATATTATCATGCAGGGGCTGCTCGGGATCACCGGCTTCAACACCCTGATCTATCTGGCCGTACAGACCACCACCGCGGTCAATGCGGTATTGGTCAACTCCTGCACACCGGTTCTGATTGCCGTCTGTTCGCTGCTGATCTACCGCGAACCGCTGCGGGGGCGGCAGTGGCTGGGGATTTCCCTGTCTCTTGTCGGGGTGAGCCTGATCATTGCCGGCGGCAACCTGGCCCTGCTCCTGAATCTGCAGGCCAACCGAGGCGATTTGATGGTCCTGGCTGCCGCACTTATCTGGGCACTCTATTCTACAAATCTCAAACGTTACCCCAAAGATCTGCACCCGCTTGCCTACCAGTGCGCCATCGTCATCGTCGGCCTGATCGGCATCCTGCCCTTCTATCTGCTCGAGATTGGTCTGGGACACCACCTGTCGATAAGCCAGGCCCCCATGGCGACCCTTGCCACCATCGTCTATGTGGCGGTATTCCCTTCAGTGCTGGCCTTTATTTTCTGGAACCGCGCCGTCCGCGAGATTGGTGCCAACCGGGCCGGCACCTTTATCCACCTGATGCCGGTGTTCAGCTCGATTCTGGCCGTCCTGTTTCTGGGCGAGCAGATCGAACTCTATCATATTCAGGGAATCGCCCTGGTATTCAGCGGCATCTTCATGGCCACGTACCGGACCTGAAAGGCCATCCCACAGATTGTTCCCCGCCACGGTGCTTTGGGTTGTTATCGTCCTGCGCAATAGGTTATTATGCGTCTCTCATACAGGCTCTTTTCACTGATGATGTTGCCAGTCCAAACGCTTCAAGCCTGTCGAAACTTTGCCATCCACGCCAATCCATAAATTCAAAACGATCCCCCAGATGCCTAGCGACAAACTGATAGCCACCGCCAACGCCACGCTGCTGAGTACCGCCTCGCGTCCCGATATCGTCATGCAGCGCGGTGCAGGCATGTACCTCTTTGACACCGAAGGCAGGCGCTACCTCGATTTTATCGGCGGCTGGGCGGTCACCTGCCTCGGCCATTGCCCGCCGATAATCGTCGAAGCACTGTCCAAACAGGCCAGGCAGTTGATCAACGCCAGCCCGGCCTTCTACAACAGGCCGATGATCGAATTTGCCCAGCGACTCACCTCACAGAGCTGCTGCGATCGGGCTTTCTTCTGCTCCACCGGCGCCGAGGCCAACGAAGGGGCCATCAAACTGGCCCGCAAATATGGCCAGCTCAAAAAAAATGAGGCGAGCACGATCATCACCACCTGGAACAGCTTCCACGGCCGTACGCTGACCACCATGTCGGCCACCGGCAAAAAACAGTGGCAGGATCTGTTCGGGCCGAAAACCGAAGGCTTTATCAAGACCACCTTCAACGATATCGAGTCGCTCAAGAGCTCAGTGGACGAAAAAACCTGCGGCATCATGCTTGAGCCCATCCAGGGCGAAGGCGGAGTCAATATCGCCGATCGCAGTTATATCGACGCAGTCCGCACCCTCTGCGACGAACACGACATTATCCTGATATTTGATGAGATCCAGACCGGCATGGGCAGGACCGGCAGGCTGTTCTGCTACGAACATTACGGCATCGAACCAGACATCGTCACCCTCGGCAAAGGCATCGGCGGCGGCTTCCCGCTGGCGGCAGTGCTGGTCAAGGAACAATTCAACATCTTCGAACCCGGCGATCAGGGTGGCACCTACACCGGCCAGCCGCTGGCAATGGCGGTGGGCCAGGCGGTCCTGCAGGAACTGATCGATCGGGATCTGCTCGAAAACAGCCGCAGGATGGGAGCCTTAATCCTCGCCCGGCTGCAGGACATGGCCGGCAGGCTCGGGATCGAAAATATCAGGGGGCTGGGACTGTTGATCGCTTTTGAACTGAAGCAGAGAGATGCCGCAGAGGTGGTTGATCGCTGTCTGGAAAAAGGGCTGCTTATCAACGCGCCGCAACTCCATACGATACGTTTGATGCCGCCACTGATCGTATCTGAGCCTGATATCGAGCATTTTTGTGGGATTTTAAGCGAGGTCCTCGGTTAAAGCTGCACCGCAATGATTTCGCACCCCCACTTTTTCAGGCCTGGGCAGCAATCGGAAATAAACCAGGCCAACCCATGGTAATTCGTTTGACACCATTGGTATTTCAGGCTAATTATAAATCAACCAGGGTGTCCTGTGCATATTCCAGGACCGAAAAGGGAATCCCGTGCAAATCGGGAACGGGCCCGCCGCTGTAACCGGGGACGAGCGCTGCAAGAGGCCACTGAACCCACCGTGAAGGTAGTTCGGGAAGGCGCAGCGTAACGCAGTTTCGGACGATCCGGAAGTCAGAAGACCTGCCCTGGCGCACATCTGATAGATCCTCGCGGAAACGGGATCAACAGGACACGTCTGTGGTGACAGGGCCCCCAGACCAAATACTGGTCCGGGGGCTTTTTTTATCCCCCGGCCTCCAACAAGCCACAGGAGGCACTATGATCCGAGCGGAAATCGCATTTGCCAAGACAGGCGTTTTGACCACCAGGGACTGGGACACATTCCAGGCAATACTGCGCAAATGTCTGAGAGAGAAAAACAGCCCCGAAAACAAGAAGGTCAAAGCCAAAAAACGCTAGTCGAAACTCCTGAAAATCTCAACTCCCGCCTGCCGCTATTTTCCGGCAGGCGGGCCTGCGGCCGAACCATTCAACGTTTTTCTCTGGATTTTCCCCAAATTTTAATTAGTGTAGCTGGACCGGTTCAGAACCGCAGCGGTTCCTGGCAATTCAATCTCACAATGTAGCTGCGCATTTCCATGCCCAACGAGTACTCGGTTGAAATACATCGCCATATCAGCGCCAGGCTGGAGGCGGCCAGCACCCGGCTCGACGCTGCTGAAGATTCCTCAAATTCGGATGCGCAGGCCTACTGGAAGGGACAGATCGCCGAGCTGCAGTGGCTCAGGGACTACCTGGCCGAACATGTGGATCTGAAAAATTTCACCTATTACTGAGTTAACTGCTAGATAGTGTTGGTGATCCATCGAAAATTCAAAGCAGTCTCTGCAAAAAACGCATGTCCTACAGCTATCTGATTGATCTTTACCGCGCACTCGATGTCAGGCTGGAGCAGATCGACACCCTGATTAACGCCTCCGGGGATTCAGAAAATTCGGCCGCTTACCAGCGGGGCCGCCGGGACTGCCTGCAGGATTTCTACTCATTTCTGCAGGGCAGCTATGATTCTAAACTACCGCGCAGGCTGCAGCAGAGCCGCGGAAAATCGTAACAGCCCAGAGCTAAGATTAACGAGATAACAAATCGATTTCCATGCACTTTCTAATTTACGGCGGCGGAGCGCTCGGGCAGGCACTGGGATGTCTGCTGGCCAATAAGAAGCACCGGGTTACCCTGGTGACCAGGACCCGTTTCATCAAGCCTATCATGGAGCGCGGTCTATCGGTAACCGGGATCTTCGGGGATTTTCATGTGGAGGCAACTTCACTGGAGCTGACCAGTGCAATTACCGGCGGCGACGGCAGCGCCTATGACTTTATCCTGCTGACCACCAAATCCTACGATACCGCGGCGTCGCTGGAGGACCTCGCCACCCTGACCAACTGTAAGGCTCCGGTGGTCTCGATGCAGAACGGCTGCGGCAATCTGGAGCAGGTGCAAAAGCGTTTCGGTACGGAACGAAGTCTCGGTGCGCGGATCATCACCGGCTTCGAGATTCAGTGCCCGGCAACCGTCACCATCACCGTCTCTGCCGATGACGTGCACATCGGCGCAGCTCAAGCAGCGGCCATCCCCGATTCGGCCTCCCGGCTGGCCGAGATGATCAACCAGGCAGGTCTGCCGACGATTGCGGTCGAGGATATCAACCAGTCACTGTTTGCCAAACTGCTCTACAATTGCGCGCTCAATCCGCTCGGTGCGATCCTCGGGGTATCATATGGGCTGCTGGCAGAGCAGAAGGAGACCAGAGATATCATGGATGGGGTGATCGAGGAAACCTTTGCGGTCATCCGGGCGGTCGGCGGCCGGATCGCCTGGCAGAGCGCTGATCAATACAAAGAGCACTTCTACCAGAACCTGATTCCTCCAACCTACAATCACCGGCCCTCAATGCTGCAGGACCTGGAAAACAACAAACCAACCGAAATAGATGCCTTGACCGGCTATGTCTCCGCCCAGGGGAAAAAACACGCCATCAGCACACCTCGCTGTGACCTGCTCAATGCGCTGATCCGCTTCAAGCAGCAGAACCGAGCCGGCCTGCCGACTGCGCGCACAAGCCGCATGACCAATTGATAGCTCAGGCCTGCGGCCTGTTCAGATTCTCCAGCCTCGGCGAAACCATCTCCCACAACAGGCAGAGCTGCACATCGTAGATATCGCTGCGCCTGGGCTTTATGGCGAAGCGCTCCTGCCCCGCACGGGAGGCGTCGTAGGATTGGGCCAGTTCCTGAAGCGCCTCGTTCTGTTCATTATCGAGCGCTTCGAGTTCCTGCTCGAGCTGAGCAACCATTTCCTCGGCCCGCCTGACGTCGTCTTTTTCTTTGCCGAGTCTGCCGGCCTTCCTGATGCCGCTTGCCGTACGGGTCATGGTTGACGAACTCACTGCCTTGCGACCCAGAAAGGCGCCGAGCACCGCGGTACCGAACGAGATGATCGTGTCGGTGGTTTTCATCGACACATCGCCCTGTTCCTTTTCCAGTCTGCTCAGCGCACTGTTGAGTTTTTTCTGGAGTTGATCGCGCTTGGTATTGAATTTCTGCAGCAGTTTTTCGGCCGCCGCCTCCTTGTCCTCACGCAGCCGATCCGCCACCCGGACCATGAAATCGGCCTCGCTTTCATCCGGTTTGGACTCCATCTTCAAGGATGGCACGCGCAGCAGTTCAAGCCGCATGGACTGGTAGAGAAAATCGGAGAACTCTTTTTCATAGGCTGCAAAACTCTTCAGCGAGCTGATTGGCAGCGGCACCGGGTAGAATGAGCTTTGCCCGGGCGCCGAATCGGGGCACGAGTCGAGATCGAGATCAAAGGGTTCGGACTCGGAGAAGCGGGGTTGCCTGAACCCCTCATCCAGATAGAGCCTCACCTGGTGTTTACTGACCTGGTCGATATTACGGCTGGCATTGTAAAAACGTACCGTGGCCCGGGCGGCCAGCCACGGTTCAAAAACAATCTCCTCGGCATAAACCGAAGGCAGATAGTAGCGCTGCAGGAGTGCTTCATTGAGCAGCGGCGGCTGCTCCTGCAATTTCCCGGCTGGCTCACCTGCCGCTGCAGCAGGTGCATTTACGGCTGGTTTCTGCCGACGCCCCTCCATCAACTTTGCGATATCCTGCAGACTGACCGGTCCCTTCAGATAGGACATGACCCAGCGGGTTTCGAAGAGCAACGGTTCATCGAGATGGGCCGAGGTCAGCAGAAACTGCCGCCCTTTCATATCTGAAAGCAGGCCGCGAACCATTTTCCTGTCCAGGGTGCCGTCGCTTGCGCCAACGATGCCTTCCAGCACCCGGTCCTGATCCTGGGTGGTCTGCAGGCGGCCGACGAACCAGGTACCGATATTGGACAATCCTTTATAATCGAGATCCACCGGGTTCTGGGTGGCCAGTACCACGCCGATACCGAAAGCCCGAGCCTGCTTGAGCAGCAGCAGCATCGGTTTTTTTGACGGCGGGTTGGCACTGGGCGGAAAATAGCCGAAGATCTCATCCATATAGAGCAGCGCTTTGAGCGACGAAGTTCCCTGCTGACGACGCGTCCAGCTGATCATCGCATTGAGCAGCAGCGTCACGAAGAACATCCGCTCCGCTTCGCTGAGATGAGCAATTGAAAAGATAGCAGTGCGCGGCTTACCATCTTCGCCATAGAGCATCCTCTGGATATCGAGCGGCTCCCCCTGCAGCCAGGTGGCAAAGGCCGGGCTGGCGATCACGTTATTGAGCAGCATGGCCAGCTTCATCCGGTCGGCCTGGGGAAAGAAACTGGAAAGACCGAAGACGCCGACTTTGTCGAACGGCGGGTTGACGATGGCCCCAATCAAGGTCTCCAGACTCAGATCTTCCCCGCTGCGCCAATGATGCAGCAGGATCGATGAGATCAGGATGTGCTCCCGGCTGGTCAGGGGATCACCTTTGACATCGACCAGCGAGAGCAGGCTGGTGGCGGTGGAGCCCACCAGGGCGTTGAGACTGTCCAGATCGTTTACGATGTCCTCGCCGGGCGCCGCAAAGCTGGCCATGATCGAGACCGGCACACCGCTGCTGCTGCCGGGTGTAAACAGTGTCACCGTGGATTTTTCTTTCAACGACCTGATGCGCTCTTTGGTCTGTCCCCAGGAGGCGAGCCCCTCCTGCCAGGTTCGAGCCGTATCCTCGGCAAGCTGGGCAGGGGTAACATTTTTGCGGGAGGCCTCGGCTGGATCGATCCAGGGTTCGAAATCAGCGGGCCGCAGCTCAGGAAAACTGAGCATCAGATTGGCCATATCCCCCTTGGGATCGATGATGATCGACGGCACGTCGTCCATGATCGCCTCTTCGATCAAGCCGATGCCGAGCCCGGTCTTGCCGCTGCCGGTCATACCGATGATCACGCCGTGGGTGGTCAGGTTCTTGCTCTTGTAGAGAAGCGGCAGATCGGTCGGTTTTTCGTCGCCGATCGGAAGTTCTTTGCCCAGGTAAAACAAGCCCAGCTTTTCGTAGGGAAGATTTGATTTCACCGTGCACCTCGTTCTCGTGGTTTGTTTATTAGCGTTCAGGCGCGCCTGGCCAGAATGGCTGGTTCTATGACTCAACCACCTTTGTTTTGCCTGGGGCCTCAGTAGTGGTTATGGTGGATCGATCGAACTTGATCTCTTATATGAATTATACTAAAGATTAGGAATTTACCTCGTTTTTTCAACCAAAATCTCCACACAAACCGGGTGAGATACATGGCTGAGTCTTCCGGACAGCCCGGCATTGCCAATCTGAGTCGAAGACGTCTGCTGCAGCTGGCCGCCGCGGGAACAGTCCTGGGAGGTCTTGCCTTCTGGGGACCACGACAGGGTAAGAGCCTCGAAGCCGTCCGTCACAGCCAGCCGATGATGGGCACCATCGTCAACATGGTGGTCTGCGCCCCGGACGAGGTCGCAGCCCGGGAGGCGATCGACTCCTGTATCGGCCGTATGGAAGAACTGTCCTCGATGATGAGCACCTATGTGGCCGACAGCCCGCTCTCAGAACTCAACCGCAACGGCATCCTCAGGAATGCACCGCCGGAAATGCTCGAGGTGTTTGCCATGTCCCGCAAACTCAGCGAGCTCAGCGGAGGAGCCTTCGACCCGACTGTCCTGCCGCTGGTCGGGTTGTTTAAAGAGGTAAAAAACACCGGCGTGCTGCCGGATGAAAGAAAAATAAAAGAAATTTTGCAACTGGTTGATTACCGACATATTGTTGTAGAGGATCGTACCATCAGCTACAGCCAACCCGGAACCCAGGTAACGCTCGATGCTGTTGCCAAAGGCTACATCGTCGACCAGGGAATTCGGGTCCTGGCTGCAGCCGGTTATACCAACGCCTTCGTCGAGGCGGGCGGCGACTTGATGGTGGTGGGCCATCGTCAGGACGGTGGGCCGTGGCGGATCGGCATCAGGGATCCGCGTAGTGACGACCTGAAGAAAATGCGAAAAATCGAACTGAGTGACCGGGCAATCGCAACCTCAGGAGACTATATGCAGTATTTCACCGAGGATAAGAAAGTTCATCACATCATCAACCCGCACACCGGCTTTTCACCCCTGCAGACCGCCTCGAGCTCGATTATTGCTCCGACCGTGGCCTGGGCAGATGGTCTGGCGACCGCGACCATGGTCATGGGACCGGAACAATCCATCGAATTGCTCGACTCCCTGCCGGACTGCGAAGGCTATCTCATAGACAAAGATCTGAACAGATATCAGACCGGAGGGTTCTTCAGTTGACATGAGGCGAATAACCATCAACCGAGGGCTCGATCTCCCGATCGGCGGCAAAGCCTCGCAGAATGTGACCGATGGCCGGCAGATCCAGCATATCGCTCTGCTCGGGGATGACTATATCGGCATGAAGCCGACCATGCTGGTAGCCGAAGGCGACCGGGTGGCAAGCGGGCAAGCGCTGTTCACCGACAAAAAAAACGAAGGTGTGGTATTTACCGCCCCGGGCAGCGGCCAGGTGGTCGCAATAAACCGTGGCGCCAAGCGCAAATTCGAATCGCTGGTCATCAAACTCGAAGGCGACGAGGCTGTCTGCTTCTGCGAACCTGATACCGCCCCCGACAGCCTGGAACCGCGGGCCATCCGGGAAATGCTGGTGAAATCGGGCCTCTGGTGCGGACTGCGGACCAGACCGTATGGCAAGATACCGCCGCTTGACAGCCTGCCGGCCTCGCTGTTTGTCACCGCCATCGACAGCTCACCGCTGGGACCAGACCTCGGGCAGATCATCGAGCTGCAGCGTGAAGACTTCGAACTCGGTCTGCTCACCCTTGCACGAGGTGTCGAATGCCCGCTCTTCGTCTGCGTGAAGGCCGATCAGAAAGCGCCGGTTGCTGAAACAGACAACCTTGAAATCGTTGAATTTGCGGGCCCCCACCCGGCCGGGCTGCCCTCGACCCACATTCATTTTCTCGATCCGGTTCACGAAGCAAAAACGGTCTGGCATATCGGTGCCCAGGACGTCGCCGCAATCGGCGGGCTGCTGCGCACCGGCAGGCTCTGTAACGAGCGGATTATCGCTTTGGCCGGCCCGGCGGTAAAAGAGCCGCGCCACATCAAGACCCGCCTCGGCGCCTCGATTACCGAGCTTTGCGACGGCGAACTCGACGACACCGATATGCGGCTGCTCTCCGGTTCGGTACTGGACGGCCGGCAACTCAGCGACCTGCACGGTTTTCTGGGCCGCTATCATCAGCAGATCAGCGCCTTGCCCGAAGGCGACGGGCGCCAGCTCTTCGGCTGGCTGCGTCCCGGCGGTGAGCGTTTCTCGGTTACCAGGGCCTTCTGGTCCGCCTTTGCAAAACGGCCAACGTACCCGTTCAATACCGCGGTCTGGGGCGGCAACCGGGCTATTTTTCCGCTCGGCACCTACGAGAAGGTGATGCCGCTCGATATGGTTCCCATCTATCTGCTTAAAAGTCTTGCCTCGGGCAATAGCGAACGGGCCAAGGAGCTTGGCTGTCTGGAGCTGATCGAAGAGGACCTGGCGCTGTGTTCCTATGTCTGCCCCGGGAAAAACGATTTCGGCCCGATGCTGCGCGATACTCTGACCACGATCGAAGAAGAAGGATAACCGTTACCGGTCCCCGATATGAAATCATTGAACAATTTTTTCCTCGAACTGAAGCCGCACTTTGAAAAAGGCGGTAAATTCGCCCGCTGGTATCCGCTGTACGAGGCCTTCGATTCATTTCTCTTCTCCACCACCAAGTCCACGCGGTCGGCACCGCATGTGCGCGATCCAATCGATTTGAAGCGCATCATGATCACCGTGATCATCGCGCTGGTCCCCTGCACCCTGATGGCTCTGTGGAACACCGGCTACCAGGCCAATTCAGTGCTGACGGAAATCGGCGCGATGCCCGGCGGCTGGCGCGGCTCGATCATGGCGCTCATCGGTGTTGACCCCGGCTCGATTATTTCCAACATGGCGCACGGGGCGCTCTATTTCGTGCCTATCTACCTGGTAACCGTAGTGGCCGGCTCCGTATGGGAAGCGCTTTTCAACCTGATCCGCGGGCACGAATTTTCCGAGGCCTACCTGGTCACCAGCCTGCTGCTGCCGCTGACCCTGCCACCCACCATACCGCTCTGGCAGGTTGCGGTCGGCGCCAGCTTTGGGGTTATTTTCGCCAAAGAGGTCTTCGGCGGCGTCGGCAAAAACTTCATGAACCCGGCGCTCGCCTCACGGGCCTTTATTTATTTTGCCTACCCGGCCCAGATGACCGGCGACCGGGTATGGCTGGCAGTGGACGGGGTCAGCCGCGCCACCCCGCTCGGAGCGATGGTTCAGGGGGCGCCCGATGATCCGACGGCAATACTCGATATCACCTGGTCCCAGGCCTTCCTGGGTAACATTCCCGGCTCGATGGGAGAGACCTCGACCCTGGCCTGTCTGCTAGGTGCGGCACTGCTGCTGGTAACCGGCATCGCCTCCTGGCGCATCATGTTTTCCATGCTGCTGGGGGCGGTAATCACCGCCTACTGCTTCAATTTGGTGCCCAATCCGGCCAGCCCGCTCTACGCCGTCCCAGTTTACTGGCACCTGGTGCTCGGCGGATTCGCTTTTGGCCTGGTGTTCATGGCCACCGATCCCGTCTCCGCGGCCCAGACCCATACCGGTCAATGGATGTACGGCATATTGATCGGCTTTCTGGTGATTCTTATCAGAGTAGCCAATCCGGCCTATCCCGAGAGTGTCATGCTGGCCATCCTGCTGGGCAACGTTTTTGCGCCGCTGTTCGACTATTTCGTCGTCCGTGCGAACATAAAAAGAAGGATCGTGCGCCATGGCTGAAGAACATCCACTCAAACCATTTTACTCGGTGCTGGTCCTGGCCTTTGCCTGTTCAGCCCTGGTGGCCCTGGCGGCAGTCGGGCTGCGGCCTTACCAGGAGGCCAACCAGGCGCTTGATAAGAAAAAAAATATCCTGGCAGCGGCAGGCATTTACGAGCAGGGCGTCGACATTGAAGCACAGTTCGCCTCGATCGAGACCAGACTGGTCGATCTGGACAACGGTGCTTTTGTGCAGGACACTGCCATAGACCCTGACACCTACGATCAACTCGCTGCCTCCATGCAGGCTGACACCGGCGCGGAACTGGGCAAGGACGAAGACCTGGCCGGCATCAAACGCAGGGAGAAATACAGCCTCGTCTACCTGGTCAAGGACGGAGAGAAGGTCGACCTGCTCGTGCTGCCGGTTCGGGGCAAAGGGCTCTGGTCGACGATGTATGGCTACGTGGCGCTCGACGCCGATCTGTCGACCATTCGCGGCGTCTCTTTTTATGAGCACGGTGAAACCCCGGGGCTCGGCGGCGAGATTGAAAATCCACGCTGGCAGCAGGGCTGGCAGGACAAAAAGCTCTACAACGACTCCGGCGATCTTGCCGTCGTCGTCGCCAAAAGCGGTTCCCAGAGAACCCCAGCCAATGAGGCTTACCAGATCGACGGTCTGTCAGGGGCCACACTGACCACACAAGGAGTAAACGACATGATGCAGTTCTGGTTCGGCGAACACGGCTTCGAGCCGTTTTTCGAGCAGATCAGAACCTCAGGAGGCTTCAATGGCTGAAACACACAAAGAACTGCTGCTGCGCTCGATTTTCCAGCGCAATCCGATCGCGCTGCTCGTGCTGGGCATCTGCTCGGCCCTGGCGGTCACCGGCCAGATGTCGACCGCCTTGGTAATGTCGATCTGCGTCACCCTGGTCACCGCCTTCTCGTCTCTGACCATTTCGATCGTGCGCTTCCAGATCCCCAACAGCGTGCGCATCGGCATTCAGATCATGGTAATCGCCACCCTGGTCATCATCGTCGATCAGATACTGAAAGCCTTCTATTATGAACTCTCCAAACAGCTTTCCATCTTCGTCGGCCTGATTATCACCAACTGCATCGTCATGGGTCGAGCCGAAGGCTATGCCATGAGCAACCCGCCGATCGCCAGTTTCGTCGATGGCATCGGCAACGGGCTGGGCTACGGTTTTATCCTGATGAGCGTGGCCTTTATCCGCGAACTGTTTGGCTCCGGTTCCCTGTTCGGTTTCGAGATCATGAAAACGGCCAACAACGGCGGCTGGTATGTGCCCAACGGCATGCTCGTCCTGCCGGCCAGCGCTTTTTTCCTGATCGCCCTGATCATCTGGACGCTCAGAAGCATCGATCCCGAACAGCAGGAGGATCGATAATGCACTATCTCGATATTATCTTCCGCTCGGTCTTTATCGAGAATCTGCCGCTCAGTTTTTTCCTGGGGATGTGTACGTTTCTGGCTATTTCCAAGCAGGTCAAAGCCGCGCTCGGACTCGGCCTGGCCGTGCTGGTGCTCACCGCAATCACGGTACCGATCAACAACCTGCTGCTCAACCAGCTGCTTAAGCCGGGCGCCCTCGACTGGCTCGGTCAACCCAGTATAGACCTCACCTTTCTCGGCCTGTTGATCTATATCGCCACCATTGCCGCGGTCGTGCAGATTCTCGAGATGGTGCTGGATAGGTTTGTTCCCGCGCTCTACAACGCGCTGGGCATCTTTTTACCGCTGCTCACCGTTAACTGTGCCATCCTGGGAGCCTCACTGTTCATGGTCGAACGCGATTATAATTTTCTGGAGAGTGCGGCTTACGGTTTCGGGGCGGGGGCCGGCTTTTTAATGGCCGTGGTCCTCCTGGCCGGGATCAGGGAAAAATGCGAATACGCACATCCGCCCAAAGGACTGCGCGGCCTGGGCATGACCTTTATCACTGCAGGCCTGATGGCCATGGCCTTCATGGGGCTTGCAGGCATGAGCCTCTGAGTTGATCGATGATTGCCTTCGAACACGACTTGGCGATGATTTCTGGTACGGAGCATAACGGATGAACGAGATAGCCCTTGGCGTATCGATTTTTCTGAGTATCCAGTTCGTTCTGGTTACCCTGATCGTTTTCACCAAAAAGGCCCTGCTGCCCGACGGCGACCTGACCATTGAGATCAACGAGAACAAGGAACTGGTCACCAAGCCGGGCGGCAAGCTGCTGACGGCGCTTGCCGATCAGGGCATTTTTCTCTCCTCAGCCTGCGGCGGCGGCGGCAGTTGCGCCCAGTGCCGCTGCATCGTCAACGAAGGCGGCGGCTCTATCCTGCCCACCGAAGAATCGGCCATTACCCGGCGCGAAGCCAAAGAAGGCTATCGGCTGGCCTGCCAGGTTCCGGTCAAGCGGAACCTGAAGATCGAGGTGCCGCCGGAGATGCTCGAGACCCGTAAATGGCAATGCACGGTGGCCTCCAATGAAAACGTGGCGACCTTCATCAAGGAGCTGGTGCTGAAACTTCCCGAAGGAGAGAATGTGGATTTCAAGGCCGGCGGCTACATCCAGATCGAGGTGCCGCCCCATGAACTGGACTACCAGAGCTTCGACATCGACGGACGCTTTCTCGGCGACTGGCGCAAGTTCAAGATGTTCCAGTTCAAATCCCACGTTTACATACCGGTGACACGGGCCTACTCCATGGCCAACTATCCCGAAGAGCGCGGCATCATCAAGCTCAATGTGCGAATTGCCAGCCCGCCGCCCGGCCAGCCCGCTGCACCTCCCGGACAGGCATCGTCTTATATTTTCAACCTCAAGCCAGGCGACGAGGTGACCATCTCCGGACCGTTCGGTGATTTTCTGATCGAGGAAGGCAATGAAGAGATGGTCTATATCGGCGGAGGAGCCGGCATGGCCCCGCTACGCAGTCATATCTTCGACCTCTTCAAAAGCAGCAAAACCAAGCGCAAAGTCTCATACTGGTACGGCGGCCGCTCGATGAAAGAGGTCTTCTACCAGGAAGAGTTCGAGCAGCTCGCCAGAGAAAACGACAATTTCACTTTTCATCTGGCCCTTTCCGAACCGCAGCCGGAGGACAACTGGGATGGGTACACCGGCTTCATTCACCAGGTTCTTTACGATGAGTATTTAAAAAATCACCCCGCACCCGAAGATGTTCACTATTACGTCTGCGGACCGCCGATGATGCTCAAGTCCGTGCAGGAAATGCTCGACAACCTCGGCGTGGAGAGCGAAAATATCCATTTCGACGATTTTGGCGGCTGAGCCAAAACCTGATAGTGGAAGTCGGCGCTGCAGCTGAGGCGCCCATCGAGCACCAGCGGGAACTATCAGTCTTGGTGAAAGCACAGATGCAATTACTCACCACTGCCGTAAGTTATCCTTCCCCCTGTTCAATGGTCAGCACTAATCCCCTTAAACCTTTAAAAATACTGACATCACCTTCGATCTTTGCAAGGTGATTACCGGGCGAAATCAAGCGGGGTTTGTCGCTGGTGCTGGCTGGTGTGCGGCCATACAGTATACAGAACCCTGAACCCTGCAACCAGTAGGCAATATCGCCAACCTCAAATTCTTCACGTGGGTTTTCTGGATCGATATCTACTGGAATAGTCCCATACAGCTCATCTCCCCAGGTGGATAAATTGACCTCCAGGGGGAGAGCTTCCCAGAATTTTGCACATGTTTTGGGGGCAGCACCTGTTGCCAATTTTGCTTTTATTTCTCCGATTTCTTTGGCTTTTAATATAATTGTCTGCATTTCTCCAGGCCTCTTACTGTTTGATTTTACATTTTTGTGGCTGGTCTCAGCGGTTCATAGGTGTCAAGTTGAAGATGATCACGAGCCTGGGCTGGCACATGGGTCATTAAATTACTGTAGAGTACATGATCTTCTGTAATATCTGCAATCGTCGGGGTACCCATCAGGCGCATCACCATGGTCAATTCGTCTTTGAAAAGAGAGCACATTCTTTCAACTCCAGGCTGGCCATAAGCTGCAAGGCTATAGAGAACCGGGCGCCCGATGCCAACCGCAGTTGCGCCCAGAGCCAGGGCTTTAAAGATATCACTGCCGCGTCGAATACCACCATCCACATACACTTCAAAACGCGACCGCCAGTTGGAGTCATGTGTATTGAGCGCGCCAACTGCTTCCGGTAATATTTCAATTCCAGACCTGGCGGTATCCAGTTGTCGACCTCCATGATTCGATAGAACAGCGCCTCTGCACCCCATTTTGTAGGCCATGACAGTGTCCAGTCCGCAGCCAACACCTTTCAGGATAATAGGCAGGTTCGTGATGGTCTTAAGCCAGGTGATATCGTCCCAGCATAAGCTCGGGTCGATAAATTCACTGATAGCCCTGGCGACGCCCTCACTGCGGTTGACCTCCACACCTTTTTGCACATCGGCGCTTTTGGTAAATTTATTTCGCATATCTTTTTCACGGCGCCCCAGCTGGGGTGCGTCAACGGTTACAAATAATGCTCTGGCGCCACCGTCCTCCAGCCGCTGGACATATTCTCTGGTACGTTCCCTTTGTGCATTTACATACAACTGGGCGAATTGCACCTGACCTGGTTGGCGGACTTCCAGCATTTCATCCAAGGTATAGGAGGATAAAGTGGGCAGCATGTAGATTAAATCACTCCTGGCCGCCGCGCGCGAAATAGCCAGTTCACCATCGTCATCAGCCAGCTTGCCCAATGCCGTTGCAGAGAGATACAGGGGAAGAGAAGATGTCACCCCAAGTATGGAGGTCGTCATATCAATGTTTTTTACATTGACCAGAATGCGCGGCTTGAACCAGATGCGCTGAAAAGCGGTATGGTTTTCGCGAAGCGTGATTTCATCGTCGGCCCCTGACGAGTAATAGCCCCAGCCTTCCTCCGTCATCGTGCGGGCGGCGACGTTCTCAAAATCAAAGGTGTTCAACATCGTGTCAATTGGCGGTTTTACCCACGCTTGAGCCTGCTGATCCCTGGTTGCACCTGATGCAGATGTCTGCCCCAGGCCTCTGGGAGGAGCTTTTTTTTCAGCAGCGACGACATGCTTTTCCGGGTCGAGAGTTGTCTCATCGAGAACCCCGACACAGGCTTCAGGCGAGAGGAGTCGTTGGACAATATCTTTCGGGTGCACATCATTGAACAGGTTGGACACGTCTTTTCCCGCGTTATCCGTGATTATTTTGGATCCTCCGGGGTGTCCCTTCTGAAAGGCCGATAAATCGTAAACCTTGCCGTTTATTACAACCCAGCAGTCTTCAGGAGTATGGTGACGTTCAACTTCCTGCATTGTGATCTTTTGCATTGTAGAACCCCTCAGCTTTTTTTACCTTATGAACGACAAGGGAGACCTCAATCTGGTTGGTTGAAAATCATTATGATACGAAGATTTTCCCCAGATCTCAATACCGGTGATAAAAACCTGTTGGCCTGCCTGGCAGAATACCACAACAAATGCTGCCAGCCTGCGACTGCCATTATTCATCAGGTGGATGTTGGTCAGATGCTTCTTCGCTCACCTGAATCCCCCGCCCTGGATACCAGGATTACGGTTTTTATCAAATTTGATCAGTTGGGGAGTAGTGGCCGCACTGGTTATCAGGCTGCCGGCTGCCTTATGGGAGATGCTCTAATTGAAAAGGTTGGTGCGCATTGTTTGGATATTGGCTTCCACGGCCTCTTTTGCTGCTGAAATATCACGGTTTTCAATGGCCTTGGCAATACGCCGATGTTCCTTGAGTGTACATTTATTCTTTTTTTCAGGATGACTTTTCTTCTCTTCGTTTCGGACCAACTGAAAAAAAGCCGATAATCCGTTCAACAAACTCATTAAGTGAATGTTTTTAGACATTTGAGCGATCAGAAAATGCAACTCACCATCAAGTTTGTTACAAGCCTCGTAGTCTTTTTGTTTAAGCGCTTTTTCAAACTCCTTTACTGAATTGCTAATTGCTGCAATATCCTCATCTGTCGAACGTTCAATACATTTCTCAACCGCCAATTTTTCCAGGGAAATTCGGATATCAATATTGTCCTTTATCTGCTCGGGATCTGGGTCAATAAGATACAGACCCCGCTGAGATTTCTTGATTATAATTCCATCTGCGACCAATCGGTTGATTGCTTCTCTGACCGGTGTACGACTTATCGAAATCTCTTCAGCAAGGGCATCTTCCCTTATTCGGCTGCCGAGTTCGAATCCCCCATGCAAAATCTTCTCTCGGATGATCGAGTAAGCTGCTTCATTCAAGCTCTTGAATTCCATCTGTGAAGGTCTTCCTTTCTTCCTTGGGTTTCGTTTCTAGAATCTCTGCATCGATCTTCATGGCAAAAAAATCAATGAATTCTTCATTAATGCTAAAGAGCGGTTATACATAGCATTATAATCACTAGTAAGAAAACTGGAAAAGGTATCTTTGCCAAACCGCAGGGAATAAAATCAGGGACATCACCTCTAGAATTGCGCGTTCAAACTGCTGCTATAGCCTGTATTTCCACCAACGCTCCTTTTGCTAAGGCAGCAACACCAACCGTCGCTCTGGCCGGAAAATGCTCATCGAAATAGGATGCATACACTTCATTCATTTTATGAAAATCGTTCATATCGGTAAGATAAATCACGACCTGGACGATCTTTTCCATTGATGCCCCGGCTGCTTCTACAACGGCTTGCAGGTTTTTCAAGGTCTGATGCGTCTGTTTCTCAATTCCGCCATCGACCAGCGCACCTGTTTCAGGGGCAAGAGGCAACGCGCCGGAAGTAAATATCAAACCGTTGGCTGCCATGGCTTGTGAGAAGGGTCCAAAAGCTGCAGGTGCGTTATCAGTTACTATTTGCTTCATCGTTTCACTCCTACATGGTACTTGGCAGCCAGGTTACGATCCGTGGAAAGATAATGAGCAGTACCAGACCAACTGCAACGATACCGACGAAGGGAAGCATTCCACGGATGATGTCCTTGGTCTCGATGCCAAGGGCGGGGTCGGCCGCACCCTTGAGGAAGAACATTGCATAGGCGAACGGCGGGGTCAGAAACGACATCTGCAGGTTAACGATGATCATCATCGCAAACCACAATGGATCGAATCCGAGTCTCGGGATGATCGGGGAGAGGATCGGGACAAGCACAAAAATAATGCCAACCCAGTCAATGAAGGCTCCCAAGACAAAAGTTATGGCCATGATAGCAGTAAAGACCGCCCATTTTCCGCCAGGAAAATCGAGGATAAACGACTCAACTATTTGCCCCCCGCCACCGGCCAGGAAAACGCTGACAAAGGCGGTGGAACAGGCCGCGATAAGCAACACCATGCAGGTCAGCTTGATCGTGCTCTGCGATACCTCCATAAGGTCTTTCCAGCTGAACTGTCCGTAACATGCCGTCAATATGATCGATACTACCGCACCGACAGCTGCTGCTTCGGTTGGAGCGGCAATTCCTGAGTAAATTGCTCCCAGAACAGAGAGTATAAGAAGCAGGGTGGGAACCAGTGAGATCACCACCATTTTGAGTTTCTGAAAGGTCGTGTAGTTGCCCTGCTCTTCTGTGCTTACAGAGGGTGCTACCGATGGCTGCAGAAAGGATCTGACGGCGATATAGATCATATACAGAACCGACAGCATCAGTCCCGGTCCAAAAGCAGCCATGAACAGCTTACCAACCGAGATCCAGGCCGCAGGACCATAGACGATAAGCATGATGCTCGGTGGGATCAGAATACCCAGTGTACCGCCTGCACAGATGCTCCCGGTGGCCAAACCTTTGTCATATCCGCGCTGTATCATTACCGGCAGGGCAACAAGGGTAAGCATTGAAATTGAAGCGGCGATTACTCCGATACAGGCAGCCATTATGGTGCCTATCAAAATGCTGACGATTGCAAGCCCACCTCGGAAGTTACCGAAACAGACATACAAACTCTCGTACATTCTCTTGGCAATTCCGGAACGTTCGAGCATTCCGCCCATAAAAACAAAGAGCGGGACCGCCATAAACCCGGTGTTGGTCAACTGGGCGTAGACCCTGGCATAGACCATATCGAAGACGGTATCTCCGAACATCAGGAAACCGAAGATTACACCGGCTCCTCCGATCGGAGCGGCCAGCGGGAAACCGGTCAGCACGCCCAAAAACAGAACCAGGAACATCCCTATCGTTACAAACTCCGGGCTCATCGAAATGTCCATATTACACCAGCCCTTCCTTGACGTATTTCGGTTTCGCCTCGATAAGGTTCGAACCTTTTATGATGAGATAGATGTTCTTAGCCAGTTCTGAGAGCGTTTGAATAAAAAACAGGATAAAGCCGATAGTTAAGACCAGACGAAACGGCCAGGAAGGCGGAAGCCAGCTGCTATCGACCATTTTTTCCCCGGTTTTCAAGGCGAACAGCGTCCACTTTATTCCAGAGTGAATCAGAATATACTGGATCGGGAAAAGGAAAATGAAGGTCATGGCCACGTCTATGATTGCTTTCCACCGGTCCGACAGCAGCGTATAGAAAACATCGACTCGAACGTGGCCGCCGATTTTCAGCGTATAGCCCCAGCACAGGGCGCCAATCGATCCAAAAACCATCTGCGACGTTTCAAGAGCCCATATTGTCGGTTTGTTGAAAATGTAGCGGGCAGCAACTTCGTAAATAAGCACGAAAATCAACACAAGGATCAGGTATTTAACGAAGTATGCAACAACCTCACTCAGCCTGTCGATAGCTATGGTGACCTTCCTTAATGCCGATGAAAACATGGCGCTTTTCTCCTCAGTGATGGTGCCGCGACACGGTAGTCCGCCGCGGCACCATCAGGATTACAGATTACTGGATGTTGAATTGTTTGCTGATGACCTGCCATTTTTTCACGGAATCATAAATTTCCTTGAAAGCAGGATCTGAGGCCGCCTGCTCTTCGTAATAAGCCTGGGCAGTCTCGTAAAGAAGTGCTTCAATATCAGCAGGTACGGCGGAAATCTTCGTTCCATATTCTTCAAATTTCTTCAGGGCCTCGGCATCTCGGACGATTTCTTCCACATAGTATTGGTCCGCGACCAGATATGTTGCCATGTTAACGATTGCCTGAAGGTCAGCCGGAAGTTTGTCCCATTCCTTCTGGTTTACGAAAAGCGCCTGGGCATCGGTAGGAGCGCGGGAGGTGGAAAGATACATATAAGGGGTAACTTCCTGAAATCCCATTCCCCAGTTAACTGAAGGGGTTACATATTCAAACCCATCGATAACACCTCGTTGTGTCGCCTCGTAGACTTCACCGCCCGGCATGAATACCGGGGCAGCACCCATCCGCGCGAAGATTTCGTTAAGCGCTGCTGAACCCATCCGCACCTTGAAACCTTTGAGATCTTCAACACTGTTGAGTTCTTTAGTGCTGTGTGCAAATACCTCTGCATTATGCGGGGTCAATGGTCCGACATAAAAAGCGCCCAGTTTCGAGTAATTCTTCCGGGCAAGTTCGAGACCTTCGTACTCGAGCCACATTCTCTGCTGATTGGCAGTTAAGCCGCCGACCGTGTTGTTATAGAATATAGCGGCTGGGAAATAGCCAAGCGACCAACCCGGGGCTCCGTGAATGGCTTCAACCGAACCCGAAAGCACCGAATCAAATTCTTTTCCGGCCGGGATAATGGCACCCGCATTAAAAGGAGTAATAATCAAACGGCCGTCGGAGGCTTCTTTGACAAGTTTTGCAAAATTGACGGCTGCCTCATAGGTTGCATCACCGGCAGGCGCCCAGGATTGGAGTTTCCATTTGATAACCTTTTGATCGCTGGCTGCCTGACCTTCATTAGGCCCTGTCAAGAGCGCTACACCCACCAACGTAATTAACAAGAAAATACCGATTCTGTTCTTCATGTGCTCCTCCTGTACATTTTATAATTTATAATATATACGCTACCGTCGCATGATCACCAATTTTAAAACCTATGTCAAGGGAAAAAATACGTTTAAATATCTGGGCAGACCAGAGATCTGAGGTGTGAAGCTTTTGTGCAGGAAATTATAGGCAATACGTAGGCCAAGATGATTGGGTGACCAGAATTAACAATGCAGCATTTAATTGTTAACTATATAGAATCTAAACATTTGTATTTTGAAAAACCTTACCCTGTACTGTTATAAAGTAACATTTTTACGTTGACACCTGGAAAAATGTATTCTATTTTTAGTAAATGAGACTCTGGTCTTACCAGAGTTCAATGATTGCTGCATTGGCTGCTGGAACTGCAACACTCAGAACTCATCGGGAACATGCACACATCCGTTAGTTCCAGTACCACACTGGCCGAGAAGAGGAGTTTTTCCAGCACCTGAGAAGGCTGAATTTTCATGGGTGCAAGTTTTTAGCGCTGCATAAATTTTATTTCAGCTAGAAATTAAATATTCTGCCATATCAACCCCTTTCTAGCTGTTGGAAGGGCTGACTCCCTTCAGCCCTTCCGCTTCTTTTCCTATCTATTTATAGATACCTTGCCAAATTAGGATTTTCGTTCAAAATCAAGGCGCGAGTGAAAATTTTACCGCAACCATATAAGTAATATTGCGAGGATAAAAATTTTGCGAGCAACGCAGAGTTAGGGCGAAAAGACAATTTTCAAGGTAGCCTTATACATTCCGCAATATCTGAGCTGAGAGGTGAATGAAAAGATAAATCGGGGGTATCGGTCTTGGCCTCATGGGTAAGCTGATGTGCAAGAATCTGCTCAAAGCCGGCTACCATCTCGTGGTTTTAAAGCGAAGCAAAGCCGCTGTTTATGAAGTCGTTGCAGCCGGTGCCACGGCCGTTGACACACCAAAGGCAGTTGCCGAACAAGCCCAGTTCATTATCACCATGTTGCCCAATTCACCCAACCTAAAAGCACTAATATTGGGTGAGAATGGCATTATTGAAGGTGCTGAACCGGGCACGGTGGTGATTGACATGAACTCTATTGCACCCCTGGTAAGCAAGGCAATCTGCACCGAACTTGAAACAATCGGGGTCGAAATGCTCAACGCTCCGGTCAGCGGCGGAGAACCCAAGGCCGGCGTTGAACCTGAGCTTGTCTATGAGGCAGTCAGAGGTGGACTGGCAGGCAGCACGGTGCTTGACGCCAAGGCTCCACTGGTCATGGCGGCCTGATCCGCCATTATGAAAAACTGGCCCAGGTGGAAGTATCAAGAAAATAGTTTTTTGGCAACAAGAGTAAGGTTTACCGGTGGATTGAGTTCTGTCTGCTGATGCAGGTTTTGGGCTGACCTCTCACCTATATTGGTAATTCAACTAATCTGGAGTAGCCAGGTTGCGGCTGAGCCGATCTGGCTCAGCCGTTTCCGTTAACCCAACGATCTTACAAAATCTATGATGTCAGCCGGTTCCGGCCTGATCGTATGATCGGCATGTACCTCGGCGCTTCTGATGACGCCTCTGGTATCGACCAGAAACCTTGCGGGCATCGGCAGTTGCCAGGTTTCGTTGCCGTTGAACCGCGGGAGGTCGATGCCGAATCCCAGGTAAAGCTCTTTGAGTTTTTCGGGTAAGGTGAAGCTCAGGCCGAGATTCGCAGCATATTGGTTATCTTTGTCTGCCAAAACCGGAAAAGTGAGCCCATGTTTTTTTACAACCTGTTTCGTATACTTGTTCAATTGGGGAGAAATGGCGATAATCGAGCCTCCCAGTTCCCTGACCTGGCCATGAACCTGCTGCAGAGCTTCCAGCTCTGCGTTGCAGTAAGGTCACCAGACGCCACGGTAAAAGCTGATGGCAAGAGGCCCTTTGGCAAGAATATCCTTTGAACTGACAAGATCACCCTTTTCATCGGGAAGGGCAAATTGAGGCAGCGTTTCACCGACACTGATCACCTTGTCAGCGATTCCGGATTGTACCAGTTTTTCGACCTCACCCACCAGAACTGCAACAACTTCAGGTGGCCTGCCTGCTGCAGATTCCTTTTTCATTGTATTGAGTTTTTCCTGTAATTTCATACCGATCTCCAATCTAGTTGAGAGCTATTAAAGTTCGTTCGGCTAATGGACATTGACTCCTGAATGAACACGATATGCTCCAGATTCCTCAGGATATTGTTCAATTGAACCAGGTCATTGCAAAGACATGCAAATTTTGAATGTTCATTCAAAATAGAGCCTCCGGAGCCTCTTGTCAATATCTTTTTGAATGATTATTCAAGTTAACGTTGCATGTTTTTGAGCAATCATTCAATATACTGGTGCGGTTTCAATTAATATGAAATCAGCAACGCGAGCAAACGGGGAAAATCCATGGCAAAAGCCCAATATGATAGAAACGAGGTCATTGATAAATCAATTGAGTTGTTCTGGCAAAATGGCTTCAGCGGCTCATCGATGCAGCAAGTCGTGCAGGCCACAGGCCTCAAGCCAGGTTCGATCTATCATTGCTTTGGCAATAAAGAAGCACTGTTCCGCGAAGCGCTGCAAAGGTATGCCCAGAAGTCTTTTGCTCACATACGCGCTTTACTGGATACCGCGCCAAGCGTTGGAGAAGGTATCTGTCAGCATCTCGAGACGCTTATTCAGCAATCAACCGGTGCACATTATTGCGGTTGCTTCCTCATCAAAACCCGGCTTGAGCTGGCTGCCGAGGGAAACGAGCTCCATGAATTTGCATCCGCCAAGCTGGATGAAATAGAAACACTTTTTAAGAGCTATCTGGAAAAAGAGTTTGACGAGACAGTGAGTCGCCAACGGGCCGTCAGCGTGATGCTGCATATTTTCGGGCTACGGGTCTATGGATACCAGAAAGGCTCTGCTGAGCGTATGCGTCAGGGTTTGCGGGAGGGGTTGCCCTGGCTTCCCTGGAAATAAAATGATCCATTACTTGGCAAGGTTCTCAAATATACTATCCTTAGCCATTTGGAATTTGGTTCGCTGAAAATTTAGAGTGGTGAAATTTTCCTCGAAAATAAAAAATATTTATTCCAGCTTTTGGCAGCGGCTGCAGATATCCTGCGCAACACCTATCAAAACTTTGGGCTTGAATAAAAGGTGAAAAAACCATGCCGTGTAAATATGACTGTTTTATCTTTTGTATGACTCTGGTTTTTTACCGGCAATGCCATGAGCCAGGGGCAGAGCAACGGGGATTCATTCACAATCATATAATTCATGCTTATCGTTGAGTGATATTAATGGCCTGAGAGGTTTTTATCCCATGTCCACAGTTGCAATATCAGGCTATCTGAAAAATTGTCTTTTTGCCCAAACCCTGCGTTGCGTGTAAAAATTTTATCCTCGGAATATCAATTATATGCCTGCGGCAATTTTTTAACACGCGCCTTGATTTTGAACGAAAATCCTAATTTTGCAAGGTACCCGAAAGATATATGGAAAAACAAATCACCGGCAGTTGCCTTTGCGGAACAGTGAAATATCAAATCAGAGGCCCATTTAGGATATTCCAATATTGTCATTGCTCAAGGTGCAGAAAGTTCACCGGTAGTTCTCAAGCAGCCAATCTTTTTGTTCCTCCAGAACAATTTAAATGGCTAAGAGGGGAGGAATCAGTTAGCAGATTCGAACTTCCAGAATCAAAATACTTTGCAACATCATTTTGCAAAATCTGTGGTTCATCACTCCCATGGCTTACAAAAGGTGGCAAAAATTTTGTTGTAACAGCCGGAACACTGGATATTGATCCAGGGATTAAGCCTATTCAAAATGTATTTTGGGATTCTAGAGCTACTTGGTTCGAGGACCCATGTAACCTACCTAAATATCGTGAGCTACCCAAATAACTAAAAATTCGAAGAAAATAATCCACTTGAATACCTCGCGGCCAACGAGTTGTGGCCGCGTTAGACCGACAAAAGGAGCAGACTATGAAAACCTTGATTCTCACTGCACTGTTGATATTCTCCGTTACAATATCTGCTGAGGCAGCAGATGGAATGGTTAATGTCCAAAGCACCCTTAATGTAAAAGAAACTGCAGATCGAATGGAGAGCATCCTGAAAGAAAAAGGGATGACCGTATTCAATCGAATCAAGCATTCCGAAGGTGCTGCTAAAGTCGGCATTGAATTGCGAGATACGGAATTAATAATATTCGGAAATCCAAAGGTAGGAAGTCCCCTTATGAAATGTCAGCAAAGTGTTGCCATTGATTTACCCCAAAAAGCACTAATCTGGGAAGATGATAAAACAAAAGTCTGGATATCGTATAACGATCCAAAATATTTAGAGAAAAGGCATAATATTAGGGGTTGCGGAGACGTTATAGCCAAAATAGACAAGGCGCTTGCCAGCATAGCAAAAGCAGCATCAATGAAATAGGGCCGTCTAACAAAGCTAATTAAGCCGGTGTAGAAAACCGCCTGGCGGATAAGCAGCATTATGATAGTCACATCAAAACTGTGATTTTTCTTTGGCCCATCCGGATGTTCCTGTTTTGCCCAAGAGTGAAGACGATCGTTCCTAACAAGAGGTTTCCCCGGGCAAGGATCGATTGCCCACCAATTTGAGGCAGAAGGATAATCAGGAAGAGATTATTGTGTGGAGAGCGTTTTCAGAGACAAGATCACCAAGGAAAGGATTTTCCTATTAGACCTCCGATTGAAAGCCAACTAATAAACGTGCCGTTCAACGAGAACTTCTTTTCAAGTCATTACACCAAAAGGCGATTTCTTTAATTTACGATTTTCGCCTTTTTGGGAGCGGTGTTCAGCTTTCTGCCTCACAAGCTTCACCTTTTTGGCGCATAAATTTTTCATCTCCAGATGACACTCAAATTCAACATTTGCCCCAACCTTCAAATAGTGACAACCGATAAGCTCGCTCTTGAGTACCAGTATATCAGGGCCGCCACCGTTATCGAGAAAACCGGATTCCTTATCGCTAGACCAGCTTTTTACTAATGCCTGCATAGATTCTCCTTATTTTTAAACCACTTTTTCAAGATATTTTGATGCTTGAGCAATTGATAATTCTCTATTGCCTTCAAAAATTACCCTGATAGTTCCGCATGTATCTACCGCAATAACCTCACCGAGACCCCATTCAGCTCTCGCCTTGTGTCGAACCCTTTCACCCTTGTGTAAATTTGTTATCACTACTTTCATAAAATTTCCTCCAACGGATATCTAGATGCTCCGACAAGCACAGCAATGCGAAATGCGCTGCACGGCGCTTGGCAATTAGGCCTCTTATTTAGCTTGCAAGCTTCCTTTAAAATTTTTCTGTTTCGTGGTATCCCCAAATAAGAACCATCCTTTTTTTGTAGAGAGATAGCTTCCATTTATAGCATTGCCCTCAATGACCCCTGTCCACAGGAGTTCCCCGTCATGGGGGCTAATTGTCCTGGCCTCGAACGAGATGCTACTGCCTCTTGTCACCGTGGTGTAATCGCCCTTTTCATAGCCCTGACCGGCGTACAAATTGGATTGGAACGATCCGTCCCGGAACGTTAATATATCATTCTCACCATTAAGGATAGCATCATAAACGTTGCCTTCCAGCGTCCGATTTTCCAAAGCAATCAACGGGCCTGCTGTTGAAATTATGGATATCGAAAGTGCAATTAAAACCAATAACATGTTAGGTAATAGTTTCATAAAAATTCCCTGATTGCTGCAGCAACAATAAATTTAAGGTACTGCATCCTGTTCTATTGACATTGTGTCTTAAATCTGAGCATTCCAGACAGAGCAGCACATCTGTAATGAGCCAGTTCCTTCAATATCTCAGCGGTTACTGCCAAGAAACCAGCTTGGCTCTTGGTACAATTATATTTTCGACACTGCTCTTGGTAGAAATCAGGTTGAGGAGAAAACCGCTTCTATTCTAGCAAGATAAAGAAAACAACCTGTGCGCCAGCACCCAGTTTGCGTGCCTGATAAGGAAGATTTGAGGTTAAAAAGTGAAACTTCTTTGCAAGAAAAGTAATAAAATAATCTTTTGATTACAAATCACGCCTGACTCATAAATACCGTAACTCGATCTACTGTTTCCTGAGGACGCTGCTGATCAACATTACTTCGAAACGATTCTCTGGTGTATCCGCTGCCCCCTGCTGTTTAAATATACACAATCAATACACTAAGCATGAAATGGTGCGTTACCAGAATTAAGGTGGTGCACACACGCAATCGGCTTGATAATCGATCTTGAGATTCTTCCCGCAAACCTTCAGCTCGATTAGCGGATACGATCCACTAGTGGGAAACTGGAGCTAGACGGCAATGCTCTTCGCTGAACAATTCCACTGGCAAAAGCAAAATAACCCTGCCAATACCGCATGTCTCATTTGTGACTGGATCGATGCGCTGGGATATTTCTGTATCGAGGCGTACGCGCACGTTTAAGTAAACCATGATGTCCCGCCATTGTCCACATGTCTCTGCCCAAAAAGGCGTTGCGGAGATGCTAATATTCTTGGCTACCTTGAAAAATTGTCTTTTTGCCCAAACGCTGCGTTGCGTGTAAAAATTTTATCCTCGGAATATCAATTATATGCCTGCGGCAAAATTTTAACACGCGCCTTGATTTTGAACCAAAATCCTAATTTTGCAAGGTACCCTCTTTTAAAAAAACATTGGCGGTTGTTTAATGGGATTGTCCTGGTTTCTTGGGTGGGGGTTGAAAAACAGATTACTTTCTGCAAACTGAGGTTATCTCAATGAATGTAAGCAAACTACTGGCAGAGCTGGCAGCGCCTGAAACCAGTGAATCAGCCGTCATCTGCAATGATCAACAGTTTACTTTTGGGGAACTCAATACCAGAGCAAATGCGCTTGCAGCATACCTCCTTGCTCAGGGCATTGGCAAGAAGGACAACGTGGCAGCGATTCTTCCCAATTGCGTTGAATTTGCATTTATTTATTTTGCAGCTGCTAAACTGGGGGCCATATTCACTCCAATAGACAACAGGCTCGGAGAGAGTGAGATACATTCAATTCTGGATGACACCCGGGCCAAGGTCTGTTTCGTTTTCCCGGGTGTCAAGCATAGAGAGCGCTTAAGCCGACATGTCCTGGTGATTGACATTGGAGGCGCACCGTTTAGATCTGCCGTGCAGACCCCGCAGGCGTCAGCTGATATCTTAGCAGAGATCAACCCCACAGATACTGCCCTCTACCTGCATACCTCGGGAACAACGGGGAGGGCCAAAATCGTGGAACTCACCTATGCAAATCTGAATTGTTTCCCCGAGGCAATGAAAAATTGCACCATACAAGGCGAGAAAGAAGTTCTCGGGATCATTCTGCCAATGTCGCATATCTCCGGTCCGATTATTTTAAACCTGTTACTTGTTAAAAGATGCAGGCTGGTGATAATCGATTCAATAAATCCGGTGAGCCTGTTCGAGAATATTTCAAAACATAAAATTACCTACTTTCACGCGGTTCCGCCAATTTTCAGCCTGATGCTTCAATCAGGATTCGCCGGGCGCTACGATACCACGAGCCTCGATCTTATCGCCATGATGGGTACTTCAGTGCCCGTATCGCTTATGAATGCGTTTAAAAAGGCCTTCCCCCATGTGGTCGTTCTCCAGGGCTATGGATTAACAGAGACCTCTCCTCTCGTCACTCTGACCAGAAGAGAAGATGCTGACGCCAAGAGAGCAAGCATCGGAACCCCTGTGGAAGGCGCCGAAATCAAGGTTGTTGACGAACAGGGTGATCAGGTACGGATGGGCGAAATAGGTGAGCTGGCTGTCAAGGGACCAATGGTGATGAAGGGCTACCTGGGTATTGCTGAGCATGAAAATAAACGTTTAAGTAACGGATACTTTTACACCAACGATCTGGTAAAAGTTGACAGCGACAACTATTTCTATCATATGGGGCGCAGGGATGATCTCGTGATCCTGGCAAATGGTCAGAACGTTTACCCAGCCGAGATCAAGAATGTCATCTTCTCGCACCCGGGAGTACTCGATTCCGAAGTAATCGGGGTTCATTCTGAAAAAGCCCGGGGTAATGTCACTCATGCCTTTGTCGTTCCGACTCAAAAGGAGGCACTCACTGACAAAGAGATACGAGTCCTCTGTCAGAAGGAACTGGGCAGTATGAAAACACCTAAATATGTCTCCCTGCTCGAGTCGATTCCCAAAACTTCCACAGGCAAAGCCAATATCAAGGAATTAAGAAAGCTTTCGAAGAATAATGACAGGTAAAAAGATAGCAGGCAAAGCGTCATTTCAACTTGTCAGATTTTTTCTGTTTCTATCAAGAATCCTGCCGCTAAAGGCGAGTTATGCAATATGTTGTTTGGTGGGATCAGTGGCTGCACTCCCCAATTGGAAGAGAAAGCGAATTGCTCTGGCCAATCTTGAAATTGTTTTTCCTGAAAAGACCGATGCACAACGGCAAGCCATCTTTAGGAAATCACTTGTCAAACTGCTAAAAAATTATTTCGAAATATGTTTTCTTGCCAGCGGGAAGTGGTCTTCCAGGGACATTGAAGACGCGGTGACCGCTTCTGGTCTTGAATATCTTGACGAGCAGAAAGAGTCAGGCAAGGGTGCTTTGCTTTACAGCGGGCATTTTGGGAACTTTCCATTGATGGTGATATGGCTGGCAATGAAAGGTTACCCGGTGGCCGCGGTCTATAAGGAAGCCAAAAATTTTCCCGATGATTTTTTTGGCAATATCATGCGCAGGTTCGGTGTTGCTCCGCTCAAGTATAAATCTGACCCGACGCTGACGACCGTAATACTGAGGTCGCTGAAAGAAAAAAAGATTGTCCTCATTCAGAACGACCAATCACACCCCCATGGCGTTTACATTGATTTCTTTGACAAGTCAGTGCCATCACTGGCAGGGCCTGCCCTGCTGTCAAGGAGACTGGGGGTTCCTATTATACCGGCATATATAATCCGGGATACCAGAGATCACCATCACCTCACCATATTGCCTGAGATGGTGCTGAAGGACATTGCCGATCGTGAAGAATTTATCATTGTGAATACACAATTGCAGCTTGACTGGATTGCCGGGATTGTGGAAAACCACCCGACTGAATGGTTGTGGTTGCACAACAGATGGAAAAGGGCCAGGTAAGGTGAGCAATGGCGTCGGCACAACTCTCTCCATAGCTTCGCTCCAAAGCACCTGATTGTCAGCACCTAGACTGAATAGTTCACGAGTTGAGACGGCCTGCTAGCCGAGGAGACTTGGGCAAGGCTATATAGATACGGCCTTCCCCAAAAGCGACGAGGGATAGCAAGCCGTATCGACTCGCCCGAAGGGTGGAAATGCTGTCTGTTCAGCACTGCTTCTAACGGGTACAAACTGTGTTGTTTACATAATTGTGCAACTTTAAATTAACCTTTTGATATTGTTCAGATAAAAATAGTTTTCAATGTTTTTCCATGAACGCCAGGCTAGGCCTTGGTCTGATAATTCCAGGTTGTAATACTTGCCCAAAGTCTTATTACTTAAGCATTGCAGCGCAACTAAAAGCCATTGAGAGGCTGCTGATCTGCCGCTAATCACAGATACATCGGCGCTGCAGAAAGCTTAGCAAATTCTGCTAACCCTTCTATGATCAGAGGGCACAGCGGAATAAAAATCAGCCTGTGATAGAGTGCTATTATGACTATATACCTGATCACCCTCGGGTGTACGTTCCTGCTGTTTATGGCCGCCGCACTGGTGGTGAATTTCTGCAAACAGCGAACCGCCCGCACCAAACACCCGTTAAGCGGCATGTGCCACAAAGATGGCGGAACCATGTGCTGCAGCTGCAGCTCGGCCCTGCAGAGCACCCTCCCTCGGCGCAAGACTCCCTGAAGCATCAGGCTGCCTTGAAAACTTCTCTTTTTGCCCAAACGCTGCGTTGCGTGTAAAAATTTTATCCGTGGAGCCATTTGCAAAACGATCTTTTCGCCCAAACTCTGCGTTATGCTCAAAATTTTATCCTCGGAATATCAATTATATGCCTGTGGTAAAATTTCTCGCATGCCTTGATTTTGAACGAAAATCTTAGTTTTGCAAAAGGCTCCGTGGAATATCAATTATATGGCTGCGGCAAAATTTTCACACCCGCCTTGATTCTGAACCAAAATCCTGATTTTGCAAGGTACCCATCAGCCTTGCCGGTTCTGCCCTCCGGACCGAACCTCTCTCCGGCCTGCATCTGAACATTCTCAGCCCCGTGGTCTTGCCGTTATCTCCAAATCCTGTTAGTATAAAATCTCCTTCCCGCCAATCCCATCCGGGTAAGAACCCCTGAGTTGTAGTTCCCGCTGTATCTCAGTGAATTTAACGAGCAAGGCCCGCAGTTGGAAAAGGTACTAAAGCTATGAAAAAAACCAGTGACTACAGAAACGTCTGGGAGATAACCAGTCAGCCGGAAAAAGAACGTATTTTCAGCAAATTTCTGAAGGAGTATGGCGAGAACTATACCCCGGACGATTTTATCAGATTCCTCAAGAAGCGCTACGAGGTATCCAACCACATGCCCACCTACACCAACTGGCGGCAAGGGTTTTAACGTTTTTACAGACTGACCGGGGGCCGTTGACCAACCAGTCGTTTTCCGATCAACAGACGTTGTCTCCAGGCTTACGTTAGGATGAAGCGCAATGAGCAGTGCTCTTTCAATCCAGGAGCCTTCCCTCCCTTTCACCAATTCCAGTTTAACCGGTTTCTCTTCTTATTATGGCTCCCGTATTACCGGGTAGCCGCCCCCCGATCCTTAGCTGAGTTTTCTTGTCTTGGGCAGGGCTGATCCATGGTACAGGCTACCGTCCCCAAGACGGTGCACCCAGCCGTGCTGATCTGCCAGACGAGCACATATCATCAATTTAATCGAAAATATTTTATGTTTAACTAATTATTGAATGGTATATTTGACTACTCCATAAATCGATGCTAAAAGTCACAAAAGACGTTTGATAGTCTCACCATCACCTAATCACCACTTCTGCGGCTCTAGATGACCTTATGCTGATTGACCAGCTAAATCTCGACATCATCAGGCATCTCAAAGACGGCCGTAAATCCTTCAAGAAAATTGCCGACAGCCTCGGTGTGACCGAGAACACGGTCCGATCCCGGGTCAACCGGCTCGTCGACGAGAAGATCCTCGATTTCACCGGCAATATCGACCCGGATGCGCTGAAGGGCCACCATATGCTCTATCTGGGCGTCAAGCTCAACGATCTGGAGATCACCCGGAAGGGAGATGATTTCTGCAAACTGCCGGGCGTTATTTCTGCGGCCATCGTCACCGGCCGTTACGACCTGATCCTCCAGGTTCTGCTCAACGATGAGTTTAATCTTCTGAGTTTTATCACCGAATATGTCTCCAAAATTGACGGCGTTCAGACGGTGGAAAGTTTCATCGTCTACAAGGGCTATAACCTGAAAGTACCATATATCCTGTGACCGGGGGCAGTTGCCCAACCAGTCGTTTTCCGATCAACAGACGTTGTCTCCAGGTTGCGTAACCTATCAACGCGTCGCCCAAACATTCGGGTTTGACCACGGCGAGATAGATTCCCTCCTCCAATGAGCATGCACTGCTCACACAGCGACCGGGTCCTCCACGAAATTGCCGGTCGCGGGAGCCTCCTTGGGTTCCCTCACCTCATCGGTTGACGCGTTTTGGGAAAGAACCTGAATGGGGGTTGCCACCATCGCGGCAGAGCTTTACCAGGGCGGAGAAATGCAGTACGGGAATTGTCCGCTCCAGTGCCGCCATCGCACTTTTAAGCTGCATCAGACACCCTGAACAACTGGTGGTGATTACATCGGGTTTGAGGGCGACAATCTTAGTGGCCAGATCGTCTCTGATCCTGGCCGAGAGTTCAGGTGCGCCCAGATGAAAGAGCCCGCCCTGACCGCAGCATTGCGGCCCGTCTTCGAGTTCGAGCAGTTCAACCTGGGGAAATCGCTGGAGTGCCGCCCGCGGCTCCTCGGTGATTGACGCATCGTAACGCATGTGACAGGGATCATGATAGAACACCCTGAGCGTTTTATCTGCGGTCTCGGCAGGCAGCCGCGGTGTATCTTCTTCTCTGAGCAGCGCTTCGACAAAAACGGTGATCTCGACGACGCGCTCACTGACGAGGTCGGCCCGCACCTGCCAGTCGGGGTCATCGGCCAGCAGGCGCTGATAATCGGCGAGCTGGGCAAAACAGGAGCCGCAGGACACCAGAATCGGTCCGTCACTGAGTTCCAGGGCCTTGATGTTTTTTCTGGCCAGGCGCCGCGCCTCGTCTCTATTGCCCGAGGCCATGGTCGCCAGCCCGCAGCAGCTCAACCCGGGAGGAACCTGCAGGTCTGTGTTGTAGGGCTGCAGCAGCGCCCGGATATCATCAATGATAGCGGGGTAGAGATAGCTGGCCGCACAACCGGGGAAATAGCTTAGAACATTGCTGGCTGTGGTTGTCCCGGGAGATTGCTCCTCCATCTTTGGGACTTGTTTCGGCAGCAGATCAGCAGAAACAGCGGAATCTGTAAACAATGCCAGCCGCAGCCTCAGCCCGCTGCTGGCCGGCAGACGGCCGAACAAAATATCTGCTGCCGCTTTGCCGAGCACCCGGGCCCCGCCAAGCAGCTCGGGGCGGTTCAAGGCCTTGCGGGCCAGGTATTTCTGGTAGCCGTGTTCCCCGTAAAACGGAGAAAAGCTCGATCTCGCATCAATGACCGCTTCGGTGATATCGAGGTCGCGGGGACAGGCAGCAGAGCAGGCCCCGCAGAGCAGGCATTTGGAGTAGATGTCCTCGAACACCGGGCTGGGCTGGGCATCCGCGTAAACTTCTGCCAGATGCTGTTTGCCCCGGGCCGAATAGATCTCGTTGCCGCTGGCCCGATAAACCGGACACACCGGCGTACAGGCACCGCACTTGGCGCAGCGTTTGGCTGCAGCAGCAGCCGGCTGAGCCGTCTGTTTGCCCTCTTTATTGCTCATCTATTTGGCCCAGAGCAGATAGGCCTTGATGAACTGATCGATATTGCCGTCCAGCACCGCATCAACGTTGCCGATTTCGACATCGGTCCGATGATCCTTCACCAACCTATAAGGCTGCAGGACATACGATCTGATCTGGGAACCCCAGCCAATTTCCTTTTTCTCCCCGTGCAGACTCTGCTGCTCCTCGGCCTGACGCTCCCGCTCGAGTTCATAGAGCTGGGCCATGAGCATCTTCATCGCCATATCCTTGTTGCGGTGCTGTGAGCGCTCATTCTGGCACTGCACGACAATGCCGCTCGGCAAGTGCGTGATGCGGATCGCCGAATCGGTTTTATTGACATGCTGGCCGCCGGCGCCGCTGGCCCGATAGGTATCGATGCGCAGATCCTTGTCGTTGATATCGATATCAACCGTATCGTCGAGTTCGGGCATCACCATCACCGAGGCAAACGACGTGTGCCGTCGACCACTGGCATCGAACGGGGAAATACGGACCAGCCGGTGAATACCAAGCTCCGAGCGCAAAAAGCCATAGGCGTATTTGCCCTGGATAAATACGGCGACGCTTTTTACCCCGGCCTCGTCCCCGGCCAGATAATCGAGAATATTGGTTTTGAATCCCTTGTTTTCCGCCCAGCGCAGATACATGCGCAGCAGCATGTCGACCCAGTCCTGGGCCTCGGTACCGCCGGCCCCGGCATGGATCGATATTATCGCGCTATTGGCGTCATGCTCTTTGCTGAACATGCACTGGAGTTCGGTCTGGTCGATATCTTTTTCAAGTGCAGCCAGGTTTTCGGCCACTTCACGCTCGGCTTCACCGTCATTTTCTTCGACCGCCATCTCGAGCAGCAGCTCCGCTTCTTCCAGCTCACCCCAGCTTTGCTCCCAGCTGGTGATGATATCCTGGAGCTGGCCAAGCTGCTTCTGGACCTTCTGCGCCTGATCTCCGTCAGCCCAAAAATCGGGCGCCAGGACCTGACGCTCCAGCCGCTCCACTTCTTCTTTCTTGGTGGCTAAGTCAAAGATGCTCCTGCAGCGCGAGCATCCGGGTTTTCATATCGTTTAGTTTCTGCAGCGACAACGCTGATCCAATTTCCTGTGCCATGACTCTTCTCTTTCTGTAAGACTGGTGATCCTCGGACCCCTTGCCGGCTCCTGATCACCCTGTATTTTCATTATTCTACTATAAGCTCTCGTTGGCAGAAAATCTCCGGGGCACGATTAAATTTTTACCTGCCAACCCGGTAGATATCGCGTCAACGTTTGCTGTTTTCAACTCCGGGCCTCTCGCCGCCATCTCAGGTATTTTTTCTGCGCCCGAGGCCCGCCAGAACCACCATAACCAAGGCCAGGGCCGCACACAGCGGGGCAAACAGGTACCCGGCCCGAACATAAACCGTCTTCGTGTCCATCAGCACCATTTGAGCCGCCTTTGACCACGGGACAAAGAGCTCTGATTCCTCTTTGATGCGCCCCAGCGGATCGATAAACCCGGAGATGCCGGTATTGGCCGAACGCACCAGGCTGCGCCTGGTTTCCACTGAGCGAAACAGCGACATGGCCCAGCTCTGGAATGGGGCACTCGATTTACCATACCAGGCGTCGTTGGTCAAATTGATCAGGATATTAGCCCCGTTCTCGACCCAGCGCCGGCCGATCGATCCAAAAATCGATTCATAGCAGATCAACACCCCCGCCCGGATCATTCCGCTCGTAAGCGGTTCTCCCACAGTGCCTGGGGTAAAATCGCCGGCAGCTTCAACCAACGGAGCCAGAAAGCCCAGATATTTCTGCAGCGGCACATACTCGCCGTAGGGCACCAGATGAGATTTGTAGTAAGACCCGCTGATCGCGCCGCCGCGGCTCAAGAGCAGCGCGCTGTTGAAATAGTGGATCCTGCGACTGGCGGTGCCGCTCTCTACTTCGTACCAGGGCGCCCCGGTGAGCACTTCTGCCCCACTATCATCGAGAAAGTCGCTGACCGGCTGCAGCAGCTCTTTGTTGCGGGGGTAAAAGGGCAGCGCCGTCTCGGGCCAGACCAGCAACAGCGGCGGCTCCGACTGCAGTAGCGTTTGACTCAGGGCAACGTAGTTCTCGGTGGTAGCCCGCCTGAGCGCCGGCGACCACTTCTGCTCCTGGGAGACATTTCCCTGCACCACGCCGATCCTCGCGGTGGGGGCCTCGTGCATCAGCTCATGAACTGCGGTCCAGCGCTGTGCACAATAGAGC
Source organism: uncultured delta proteobacterium (assembly GCA_963824415.1). Classification (GTDB taxonomy): domain Bacteria; phylum Desulfobacterota; class Desulfobulbia; order Desulfobulbales; family Desulfocapsaceae; genus JABDQA01. Next base: position 753,841 of record CAWGPM010000002.1, on the reverse strand, counting down.
CCGAGCACACCGAGCAGCACACCAAGTGCGGCCGTGGAAACGACCCGCTGCAGGACACTGAAACGGTTGTCGAGAAACAGATAGACAACCAGGTTGACCGATACAATCAGAAAACTGTAGCCGTAGTGGCCGAACAGATCCGCCCCCTGCAGCAGCCACGGCTCGGACCAGAGCCCATAGCCGATATCCATCCAGGGAAATCCTCCAAACAGCCAGGAACGGGACCAGTCGAGTCCGACCCAGAGGGCCGGCCCGCCAACAAAAAGCAGCAACAACCGGGAACCCTTGAGCAGCAAATGTAAGCCGAGGCTGAACAGAGCCAGGTAGAGGCTCATATACAATACCAGCAGCAGCATGGCCGGCACGGCAATGTAATAAGGCAGTGCGCCATATCGATTCAGCACATAAACAATCCAGTAAAGCTGCAGGATATAAAAGAACATACCCGAGGTCAGGCCGTAGAGCAGCGCCTTGTTGGCAGAGCAGGCGGAGCCGACCAGGGAGAAGAGCGGCACCAGGCCCACAAGCAGCAGCGGCCAGAAAGAAAACCTGCCCGGCAGTGCAAGCCAGATCAGCAGCGGGGTGCCAAGCAGCAGCCCCCACCTGGTCGCAAGGCCGAAACCGCTCATCAGACAGCGGCCTTATCCACCGGTTTAATGATCTTGACTTTTTTGATCCTGCGTCTGCCGGCAGTGTGGACGATCAACCGGATGTCACCCACCTTGACCATGTCACCCTCGGCGCCGAGACGCCCCAGCAGGTGAATGATCAGCCCGCCGATCGACTCATAGGGCCCCTCGGGCAGGACAATATTTAGATTTCGTTCAACATCCTCGATGTCCACCCGGGCGGGTACCAGCACGGTGGAGTCGTCAATTATCTCGAAATCATCTTCATCCGCATCGTATTCATCATCGATCTCGCCGACGATTTCCTCGAGAATATCTTCGAGCGTCACCAGTCCCCGGACTGCACCGAACTCGTCCATGACGACGGACATGTGGATTTTATTTTTTTGAAATTCTCTGAGCAGATCGACGATGGGCTTGTTTTCGGAAATGAAATAGGGCGGGTTCAGAAACGGTTCGATACCGCCACTTACCTCACGCTCACCGTCATTGAGGCGCAGCAGATCCTTGGCATGCAGAATGCCGATGATGCGATCAGTGTTGTCACGGAAGATCGGTATGCGGGTATAGCCATCTTCGATTACCGCCTCGATGATGTCATCCACCGAAGCGGTGACGTCAAAGCTCCGGATTTCAGCCGCCGGGGTCATGATCTCGGCCGCCAGGGTATCTCTGAAATCGAAGATGGAGGAAATCATCTTTTCCTCCATACTGGAGATCAGCCCGTGCTCTTCACCCTCTTCGAGCAGTTCCTGGATTTCATGTTCAAGCGCCTCGGTGGTATCGGGGGGCCGTCCGAAAGGCAGCAGTTCGCGCAGCCTTTTTAAAAGAGAGACATGTTCCGCCTCCGAAGACGGAGCAGCATCATCTTTGCTGTTGTTCATAGTGTGTTTTCTGCCGAGCTAAACGTATGAGGTCCCGGATCGGGAAAGCCGCCGCGCCATGCTCTGATTACGCAGTGACTTGTGAAATTTCTAGGACTCTTTTGGCTGAAAGTCAAGTGGAAAGGATTGAAATTCTATCCAAATTCGAGCGCAGCAGCCGCTTTCTGCAAGGCGCTAACGGTCATAGTGGCAGGATTTCTCTTTGATTTATCATGCAGGCCTACTATATTAGAAAGATTGACCAGCGGATTGGGCGCTGTACCACCCACATTCCGCCCACCGAAAATTAATTATATTTTCACCTTAAATATTCACCAAACGAACCACTTCAAGAGGATCCATGTGGAAGGAAAAGTTTTAATCGCCAACCGCGGCGAAATCGCCATCCGCATCATGAATGCCTGCCGGGATCTGGACTTGGACTATATCGTCGTCTACACCGACGCCGATAAAGATTCTGAACATCTCATACGCAATAGTGTTGAGGGGGCAGATAAGAACGCCTGGAGGATTACCAGTTATACCGAACCCAATGATATTTTCGCGGTGGCCGATCATACCGGATGCACCGCGATCCACCCCGGCTACGGGTTTTTCTCAGAGGACTTCCGTTTTGCCCGACGGGCCGCCACCAGAAAACGGCCACTTCAGTTTATCGGACCAAATTGGGAAGTGATTAAAAACCTGGGCGATAAAATCAACACAAAACGCATTGCCAACCAGCTCGACATCCCGACCATTCCCGGCACGGACGCACCGATCTACAACGAGATGGAGGCTGAAGAAATCGCTTTTGCCCTGCTCGAAGATCAGCGGATTCAGGGTATTGAGAACCCTTCCATTCTGGTCAAGGCCGCCGCCGGCGGCGGCGGTATGGGTATTGAAGAAGTCACCGAAATCGAGCACTTTCGCCGCATCTACCGGCAACTGCAGAACTACGCCAAACGACAGTTCGGCGACGGCGGGGTGCTGATCGAACAATGCCTCAGGGACTACAACCACCTCGAAGTCCAACTGGTCTGCTCGAAGTACAGCGAGCGCATACATTTCAGTTCCCGGAACTGCACGATCCAGTCCACCGGACGGCAGAAGCGGGTCGAGGCCGCCCCGGGATTTCACAGCTCATGCTTTTCCTACGAGTTCGACGAGCAGCGGGTGCTGGGGCAGATCGTCGACTACTCGCTTAAACTGGCTGATTATGTGAGCTATGACAACGTCGGCACCTGGGAGTGGATCGTCAGCCGCAGCGGTCAGCCTTACTTGCTTGAGGTGAACACTAGAATTCAGGTGGAAAACGACATCTCCGCCCGAATCAGCTATCTGGACAATAAGCAGCCCAACCTGATCCGGGAACAGATCCGGCTGGCTCTGGGCGAGCGGATCGGCTTCAAGCAGCAGGACATCACCTTTCGAGGTGCATCAATCGAACTGCGCATTGTCGCCGAAGACACCAGACGCGGCTTCGCCCCGTGGATCGGCACCATTACCGATTTCCGGTTCCCCGACCACGACTGGTCTGCAGTTTACACGCATGTGCCCACCGACCGCCCCTACCCGATTCCCAGCGACTTCGATCCCAACCTGGCGCTGGCGCTGGTCTGGGCCGACACCATGGATGAGGCAAAGCGGCGGGCAGCACAGTTCATCGATGAGTCGGTGATCAAGGGCACCGACTCGAGCGGTGGCCCGATCATTACCAACCTCGACTATCTCAAGGAAAATCTCGGTCGTCTTCTGACGTTCTGAGTCTATTTTATTTAATCTATATGAATGAGCAGCTCAAACAACTTCAACGCATCGAAGAGCGGATCGACTACCTGATCCAGATCAAGGATTATTCCAACTGGGGCAATCTGGAAGGCTTCAAGACAAGCTGCGAGCGGCTGAAGAAAACGGTCTACGACCATTCGGAAAAAGCGCTTACAGGTGAACTCAGAAAGCTCAGCGATTCGATCAGTTTTCTCGAGGAACGCGCCGAAGAGCAGCTCACCTCGATGGAGCGGGTTCGCATTGTCCGCTCGATCCAGCGCTTCAGCCTCAAGGATATCCTGGAAAACGTCTACGAAGACTATACCGAGTTGGGCGGAGAGGAAGATGCCAATATCGACCCGGCAATGATCTGCGCCAAAGCCACCTTGACCAGAAAAGGGAAGAAGAAAACCCACACAGTCAGCCTGATGGTGATCGGCCAGGAGTGCGGTCACGGCGAGGAGTTCCGCAACGGAGGGTCATGCCGGCCTGAGGGCAACGAAAAAGCCCTGCGCTATATGAAGGTGGCAGAGACCGAAGGTATCCCGATTCATTTCTACGTGTTCACCCCCGGATCCTTCCCGGTCGAGGAGTATCCCGGCGCAGCCCAGCAGATAGCCAGAAATATCTACACAATGACCAAACTGCGGGTGCCGACCGTTTCATTCATCTCGGAGGGAGGCTCCGGCGGCGCCGAAGCGATCGGCCTGAGCGACTATCGTCTGATGGCGAGCCATGGCTACTATTCGGTTATTTCCCCCGAGGGAGCAGCCGCCATCGAAGGCAGGATCGGTGAAGGCAACAAGGTGCCCCGCGAACTGGTCGAGGTCTGTGCCGACCGGCTGCGACTGACCGCACTCGACAATCTCAATCACGGCATCATCGACCGGATTATCCAGGAGCCCCCGCTCGGAGCCAGGCGCGACGACTTCGCCTTTTTCGCCAAACTGCGCTCGGAGATGATCAGCGCCACCGACCGGGTTGTGCTCTCCGCCAAGAGCTTCAAATCGCTGCGCACCTGGGAGATCAGCCGCAAAAAAGCCAAAGCCGAGACTAAAGAACTCGAGGTTGAAATCTCCTGGGATCTCTCCCGCGACGAGACCAACCGGCTGCTGCTGCTGCGCTCGAAGAAATACCTGTCAATGGCCTCCCACGGATTCGCCGGCAAACCCGAAGCTCAGGAAAGCTTCCTGCGCCAGGCCCGGATCCAGAGCGAACAGGTCTACTACACCCTGCGCTACGATGTATTGAAAAACCAGAAGCGCCAGGTCGAAAAGATTCTCAGCGACGTCTCCGGAGAAGGCTCGATCATGATGAAACGGATCGCCGAGCCCATTCAAACGGCGCTGAATTTTTTGAGCGGCAAAAAGAAAAGTGAGCCGGTCAAGCTGATCACGTATGCCGGAAACGGCCAGGCCTTCGCCCAGCGTCAGGACCCACTGGAAATTCAGGACACCTACACCAGCCCGCTGGCCAACGAGGACAAAACTATCACCTGCCCCAATGCCGAACAGCACGGCTGCAAAGACCTCTGGGTGCCCGATCTCTACGGTGAATTTGCCGGGGTCTGCGAATCCTGCGGCCACCATTTTCCACTGGAATATCAATGGTATCTGGAGAACATCTTCGACCGCGGGTCGATCCGGTTTTTCAACTCGCATCTCAGCGCCCAGAATCCGCTGGGCTACACCGGTTTCAATGAACGGCTCGAGGCTGCGATGCAGAAAACCGGGCGCAAGAGCAGTAATATGACCTTTACCGCAGCGGTTCACGGGATTGAGATCGTCACCACGCTGCTTTATTCCGATTTCAGAAACGGCACCGTCGGCTCGACCGAGGGTGAGAAATTCGTCCAGGCCTGCAAGCTGGCCCAGCGCAAGAAACGCCCGCTGCTGGCCTACACACACACCACCGGCGGCATCAGGATACAGGAAGGCACGCTGGGCGTGATTCAAATGCCCAAGTGCACCATGGCGGTAAGGGAATACATCGATTCGGGCGGGCTCTATATCGTGGTCTACGACAACAATTCGTATGCCGGCCCGGTGGCCTCATTTCTGGGCTGCTCACCCTATCAGTTTGCGATCAGATCATCGCGGCTCGGCTTCGCCGGCCCGCGGGTAATCAGGGAAACCACCGGCATCAGCATCCCCCCCGATTACCATTCGGCACGCAACGCACTGCGGCGTGGGCACGTTCAGGGCATATGGGACCGCCGCGAGTTCAAGAAGAACCTGCATAAGGCATTGCTCACCATGGGCAGCCCGAATCTCTATTATCACTGAACCGGTCGACTTCTAGCCTGAGGTTCAGACAAGGTCCTGGGTCATAAGCAGATCGGCTTCATGATAGGTCTGGATCGAGCCGATATCGAGCCTGGTTGATTCAAGCCTGAAGGCCCGAACGGTCGTTGTTTGACATAGGTAATCGATGAAGTGTCCGGGTGCGTCGTGGTCGGCAGGCCCCGCCAGAAACTCCGCCAGCGCTCCCAGAACCCCATCCTGGAAGAAGTAGAGCGGCGGGCAGACCCATGAGGAGGGCGGTTCCTGTGGTTTTTCGTGCAGGCGGACCACCCGGTCGCCCTCGCCAAATTCCAGCACCCCGGTGCGGCGCTGCTTTGCTTTGTCCGTTTCGGCCAGCGCAACGATGTAGTGCTCATCTGCCTGGAGAAACTGCTTCCACAGCGGTGCCAGGCTGAACTGATAGATATTGTCGCCTCCAGAAACCAGGGTCGGCCCGGCCCGCTCAATGCGCTCCAGGGCCAGTCTCAGATCCCCCGCCGCCCCCAGTCTTCTGTCGTTGTCGAAGCAGCCGTCATCATGGATGTGAACCTGCACAGCTGAGTAGTCGCCGTAGGTACGATGATGCTCATACCAGCGCTGGAAATGATCATAGAATTTACCGTTGCTCACCAGATGCACATCGGTCAGGAAGGGCAGCGCGACAACCTGGTCCATCAGGTAATCGAGCACCGGCCGGCCCCCGACCGGCAGCAGCGGCTTGGGAAAATTTCTGGTCAGCGGGTACATCCGGGTCGCAAATCCGGCACAGAGCAGAATCGCGTTCATAAAAAACGCACCCCGTCATCTGATCTGGCCAGATAGACGGCCGCCTGCTCAGCGACCTCCGGGTGCAGTTGGCGATAGGTCGCCTGAATATCCTCAGCGGCCATAGCCGCATGGGAGGACTTTACCAGTCCGACCACACAGCCGCCGAAACCGCCGCCCATGAAGCGCGAACCGTAGACGCCTTCTGCGGCGGAAACAATCTGCTGCAGGTCGCACACCGCCGGCACGCCGCACTCATACTGTTCAATCGAGCTGATGCAGGATTCGTTCATGAGCCGGCCGAAATTCCTGATATCCCCGGCCCTCCAGGCCTGCAGACCATCGGCGACCCGCTTCGATTCGCTGAAAAAATGCGTGGCCCGTCTTCTGATCGGCTCTTCGAGCTCACCACTGAACTGCTCAAAAACGGACGGCTCCACTGCTGAGAGAATGTCAGCTTCGGGTGCACCAGCCAGGCGACAGAGACTGTGTGCGGCCCGGCGACACTCATCGACCCGTGAGTTGTAGCCCGAGGTGGTCAACTCCCGCGAGTAGCCGGAATAGGCCACGATAAAACGATAGTGCTCTTCGCCGCACTGATCGGCCAGTTCGGTCACCCGCTGCTCGACGGTGTCGATATGCAGCAGATGTCCTTTTCTGCCGAAGACGATGGAACTCTGATCCAGGATGCCGTTATTGAGCCCGATATATTTGTTTTCCGCCCGGCGGGTGAGCTGCACGTATTCCCAGGGTGCAAGCTGCAGTCCATTGGCCGCCGCAAGCCCGTGAATATAGGCCAGCAGCACTGAGGCCGATGAACTCAACCCGCAGCCGGGCAGCATCCCGTCCAGAAGACCGACAATGCCGTTTTTAAGCGTATAACGTTCTTTGAGCGCCAAGGCCGCAGCCCGGGGGTAAACGCCCCAGAAGCTGCCGGTGGATTCGCCGATATCATCGAGATGAAAGGAGACCTTGCCGGGGTAGTTTTTGCTTTTGAGTGTAACCGTGGGTTCACTGCTCTGATAAAAAGCCATCAGGCTGCAGGCATTGATCGTCATGCCAAGTACCGAGCCACCCTGATGATCGATATGCGCCCCCAGCGGGCAGATGCGATAGGGTGAGGCGATGACCGACACCTGTTCAGGTTCGATCTCCCGCTCGTAGGAAAATACGTCGATCAGCTCCTGCTTCTGCTGACCCAGATCTGGAAACTCCATGGACCTTGCCGGTAATAATAGATTGAAATGATTGTTTAATCCGCCACCGCTCAGAACGTGATTATCTGGTAGCCCTGATCCAGGTAACGCTCAACCGATGGGTGCCCCATCAGCTCACCCGCCACCGGCAGCCCCTGAGCCCGGGCATCATCAATGCTGCCCAGCTTGGCCGAACAGGCCTGGCAGACGCAGTCAATCAGCCCCTTCTCTTTGACTTTTTCGTACAGTGCTTTGAACGGCGCATCCGGTTCGCTGAAGGCGGAGACCAGTTTCACCGCGCCACCCTCGATAACCAGCTTGACGTCATAGCCTTTCTCTTCGAAATCGAGGGCATAGAGCAGGACATGGCCGAAACACATCATTTCGGGATTGTAAGTGACCAGAGCTATTTTCTTCATGCCAACTCCTTTTAATTGTGTTCTGCTGTGCTGCAGGTAGGCTTCGATCTGCGCCTATCGCAGCCTCTTTTTTGCAGCCTCTTTGTTTGGCCGTTGTATCTGGTTATGGCTGCCGCGGCACCCCTAAGCGCAAATGGCCAGGCCAGGCTGTACTGCCCCTGGCCGATGCTGGATCAAGCAAAAGGCCGAACAGGATTTGCCAAATAATTTTCAAAAATGTTTGTCTGCGTCAGTAAAATCATGTAACTGATGAGAAGTCTACAACTTTTACTCGCTTCGCACCAGCCATGGAAAAAAAAACCCGCCTATCCCGAACTGGGACCATAGGGCCCGTCAAAGGAGCTCTGCAGCCCGGCCCAGGCTTTTTTATCTGGCTGATTTACCTCAGCTGTATGCTCACATTATCCGGCTGTGAGCTCGTCAGGAAAGAACCCCTGCCACTGCTGGGCAGCCTGGACATTCCTTACACATTCACGGACCAGTTGGGAGATCCGGTAAACCAGGAGCTTTTTTCCGGCAAGGTCTATGTGGCGGATTTCTTCTTTACCACCTGCCCGACCATCTGCCCGATCATGAAGACCCAGATGCTCAGAATCTATCAGAAGTTCGAGGACAACGACCAGCTCCTGCTGCTCTCCCACACCATCGACCCCGAACATGACACGGTGGCGGTGCTCAACGATTTTGCCTCCCGGCTGGGCGTCAGCGCCGAGCGCTGGCATCTGGTCACCGGGGACAAGCAGCAGATCTACGATACTGCAAAGCGCTATGGTCTTGCTGCCATGGAGGATGAAAATGCCCCGGGCGGCTTTATCCATTCGGGATCATTTACGCTGGTGGATCGCCAGGGGCGCATCCGCGGCTATTATCGCGGCACCGAGGAAGATGCGGTGGACAGGCTGATGCAAGATATCGGACGGCTTCTCGATGAACCATAGCAGCGCTGTCTCTTCGCATGCCCTGCTGCCGGCCTGGGCGATGGCGATGCTCATTTTTATCGCCGCTTTACCGGGCTGCCGTTCGACCGCGGCGGATTCCTCGGTGTATTTGAAACGGTGCGCCGCATGTCATGCACGCTCGGGCAGCGGTCTGGCCAGACTCTACCCCGCCCTGCACGACAGCAGCTACCTGGGAGAGCGAATCGAGGAGTTGCCCTGCCTGATTAAAAACGGTGTTCGGGGCACCCTTACCACCGCAGACGGTTCAGCCAATCGGCGCATGCCTGCCTTTGCCGATCTCAGCCTGACTGAGATGAGCAGCCTGGTGATTTACCTCCGGGAAACCTGGGGCAGCGGTCGGGAACCGCTCTCTGAAGAGGTCGTTGCCCAATGGCTGCAGCGTTGTCGATGAGCGTCTCGAAGTGGATTTGTGTTTTTATGCTTGCTTTGCCAGTGCTGGTCCTGGCGGGCTGCCGTGACCCGGATGCAAAGGAAAATGAACGCTTGAGAATCGCGGTCGAGCGGGTCCACGATAAAGCCATGGCCAGGATCGGCTATATGTTCGAACTCAGCACCGAACTCAAGACCAGGGCCACAGACTGCGCCGCCGTCGCAGCACAGCAGATTGAGGCAGATATCGCGGCCCTGGAGGCGGCCGACCGGGCCATGTTCGACTGGATGCATCAGTACCAGAACCTCTTCGTCGATGAGGACATTCTTATCGACAACCAATATCGACAGGTGCAGCTGACGCTGATCTCCGAGGTCGACCGGCTCACCGATGACGCGATCTCGGCTGCCGAACAGACCCGTGCAGCATGCCAGTCCACAGGACAGCCATGATAAATTTGCTCTATCGGCCACGCGCTCCCTTTCCTGACGGCCAACTGTGCTTAGGGTATTGCCGGAAGCGCGCACCACGCAGCGTTAATCATTCACTATAAACCCATTGCACCATACGGAGTATCAATGTCCAGTAACTTCGGCACCCTTTTTCGCGTATCGACTTTTGGCGAATCCCATTGCAAGGCCGTCGGCGTGGTCATCGACGGCTGCCCCCCCGGCCTGCAACTGGAAGAAAGCGATATCCAGAAACAGCTCGACCGGCGGCGCCCCGGCCAGTCCAAACTCACCACCGATCGCCAGGAAAAAGACCAGGTGTCTATTCTATCGGGCACCGAGAATGGGATAACCCTGGGCAGCCCCATCGGCCTGAAGGTCAACAACCTCGATCAGCGCCCCGGCGATTACGGCGATATGGAAACCATTCCCCGCCCGTCCCACGCCGATTATACCTATATGGCCAAGTATGGCATCAAGGCCTCTTCGGGAGGGGGCAGATCCAGTGCCAGGGAAACCGTCGGCACTGTATCCTCAGGGGCCGTAGCCGATAAGATTCTGCAGCAGAAATACGGAGTCGAAATCATCGCCTGGGTGAGCGCAGTCGGCCCCTTCGAGGCTGGTCCGGTCGACCAGGCGACCATAACCAGGACCCAGGTCGATGAGACAGACCTGCGCTGTCCCGACCTGAAAATCTCGGAGCAGATGCGCTCCCTGGTCCTCGAGCTCAAGGAGGCCGGCGACTCGACCGGCGGCGTCGTCTCCTGCGTAATCAGAAATTTGCCGGCCGGGCTTGGCGAGCCGGTCTACGAAAAACTCGAGGCCAAGCTGGCCCAGGCCATGCTGGCCATTCCCGCCACCAAAGGCTTTGAAATCGGCTCAGGCTTTGCAGGAACCAGACTCAGGGGATCCGAACACAACGATCCGTTCGTGCTGAAAGAAGGCCGACTAGGGACCACCAGCAACAACTCGGGCGGCATCCAGGGCGGCATTTCCAACGGCGAATTCATTCATTTCCGGGTCGCCTTCAAACCACCGGCCACCATTTCCCAGCCGCAGCAGACCACCAATTACCAGGGCGAATCGGTAATCCTGCAAGCCAAAGGCCGCCATGACCCCTGCGTGGTTCCGCGCGCGGTACCGATCGTCGAATCGATGGCTGCACTGGTTCTGGTTGACATGGCGCTCCGCCAGGAAGCGCGCCGGGCCCTGAATCTGCTCTGAGGTAAAAAACGGTTGAAAAAGTAAAGCTGGCAAAACATTTCAAGGTTTGCTAGGTTGACTGATTTTTGGACGAATATATCTGGGCCACTGTTTCAGGGCCCATGTAGTTTTTGACAACCAGGCCTTATGACACCCAAACAAACGGCACTGAGCAAATACCTTGACCGGCTCGCTCCCCCGGTCGGTCTGCTGCTGCTGATTCTCTCCGTCGCCATCGGCGCGGGGACTGGCCTTGCCGCCGTTGTCTTCATCAAACTGATTTACGCGATCCAGCAGTTCAGCTATCAGACCCTGCCGGGATTGTTTCCGCAGCTCGGCAAGTTCGTCTATTTCGTGGTACCGGTAGTCGGCGGACTGCTGGTCGGACCGTTGATTCTATTTGCCAAAGAGGCCAAAGGGCACGGCGTTCCCGAGGTAATGCAGGCCCTGATCCTGCGGGGCGGGCGGATCCGGGCGCGGGTGGCTGGCGCCAAAATCCTTGCCTCGGCCTTGTGCATCGGCACGGGCGGCTCGGCCGGACGCGAGGGGCCGATCGTCCAGGCGGGCTCGGCACTCGGTTCGGCCATCGGCCAGGTTCTCAGGCTCTCGGACGATCGCATCAGAAACCTGGTGGGCTGCGGCGCGGCGGCGGGCATCGCCGCCACCTTCAATGCCCCGATTGCCGGGGTGGTCTTTGCAATCGAAGTTCTGATGGGCAACCTGCAGGTCCGCTCATTCGGCAATATCGTCATCGCCGCCGTCTCGTCCTCGATTGTCAGTCGCTTTTTTCTCGGGGCCCGGCCAGCCTTCTCGGTGCCCATATACTCTCTGGTTTCACCAATTTCGCTGATCTTTTATCTGATCCTCGGGCTGCTCTCGGCGCTGGTCGGCATCATGTTTATCCGGATGCTGAACCGGGCCGAAATCGTCTTTGACAACTGGGATTTTCCGCAGATCTACAAACCTGCGGTCGGCGCCGCCTTGCTTGGCATCAGCGGCATGCTTTTCATGTTTCTGCCCAGTTCCGAAGGCATTTTCATGCCCTTTATGTACGGCTCCGGTTTTCATTTTATCGAGGAAGTGCTCCAGGGAGGTACCTCCTTCTGGCTTCTGCTGCTGCTCGTTTTTTTAAAGCCGCTGGCCACCTCGTTCACACTGGGTTCGGGTAATTCCGGCGGCGTCTTTGCCCCATCGCTGTTCATCGGTGCGATGCTCGGCGGCTGCGTCGGTATCATTTTTTATCGCTATTTTCCGGAAATCTCCGGCAGTCCCGGCGCCTACGCACTGGTCGGCATGGCCGCAATGTTCGGGGCAACCGCCCGAGCCCCGTTGACCGCAATGCTGATCGTCTTCGAGATGAGCAACGATTATCTGATGATCCTGCCCCTGATGGTAGCAGGCATCGCCGCCACCTATTTCGCCCAGTGGCTCCATCCCGAATCGATTTATACGCTCAAGCTGGCCAAACGCGGCATCCGCTTTTTCGAAGGCAGGGACATGGATATCATGCAGGGGGTCAAGGTCGAGGAGGTCATGCGCACCCAGGTGGTCACCATCGACAAGGACAAGCCGGTCAACGAGTTGATGGCCCTGTTCCAGGAGACCAACCTGATCGGTTTTCCGGTGGTCACCGAGGGCAAGAAGCTGTGGGGCATCATCACCCTGCAGGACATCCACCGGGCCCAGTCTGAAGATAAATTTAATCCGCGCGAGATGAAGGTTGCCGATCTGGCCATCGAGGGACCCATTGCGGTCTTCCCGGATGAACCGATCTGGGTCGCGATTCAGAAGATGTCCCCGCGAGACCTGGCACGCCTGCCAGTTATTTCCCGGGACGGCTCCATGCGCCTGGTGGGCTCGATCAGCCGCAGTGATATCCTCAGGGCTTACGATTTGGGCATCGTCCGCAAGCAGCGGGGACAGCTGGAAGAACAGCAGACTACCCTGCGTTCATCGACTGAGACCGGCTTCGTCGAGTTCGTGCTCCACGAAGATGACTCGTGTTGTAACTGCAAGGTCAAGGACCTGCCGCTGCCCGAGCATGTAACGCTGGTGTCGATCAAGCGGGAGAGCAAGATGATCATTCCCCGGGGCAACCACCGCATCCAGGCCGGAGACATATTGACCGTTTTCGGCCGGCTGGAAGAGATCGACGGACTGAAGACCTTTTTGAACTGTCGCCCCTCTCAGACTGATTCCGAGCAGAACAAAGCTGCGGACTAGCCCCGTTCCACCTGCAGAAGTCAGACCCCGAGATAGTCGATAATGGCCTCGGCTGCCTCGCGGCCGTCGGCAATGGCAGTTACCACCAGATCGGCGCCCCGCACCACATCACCGCCGGCAAAGATTTTCTCGGCGCTGCACTGCCCGGGGTAGGCACCGACGGTTTTGATGCGCCTGCGCTCATCGAGTTCGATGCCATGCTCGATCAACCAGTCGGCAGGATCGGGTTTGAAGCCAAACGCCAGAATAACCGCATCCGCTTCGAGGACGTGTTCCGAACCGGCTACCGGTTCCGGTCTGCGGCGCCCCGATTGATCGGGCTCGCCCATTTCGGTGCGAACCACCTGAACGCCGCTGACCCGGCCCGAATCTTCGATTTCAATGTTCAGCGGCTGCAGATTCCACAAAAAGTTCACCCCTTCGGAGCGGGCGTTAGCCACCTCGTTGGCCGAGCCGGGCATATTGCGCTCATCTCGCCGATAGGCGCACGTTACTGTTTCAGCACCCTGACGGATCGCGGTTCGCAGGCAGTCCATCGCGGTATCGCCGCCGCCCAGAACCAGTACGCGCTGACCACGAAGGGATACGTATTCGTGGCGATCATAGCGATAGCCGCGCTCGTGACAGATGTTGCCGATCAGATAAGCCAGCGCCTCATGAACACCGGCTGCGTCCTCGTTGGCAAAACCACCCTTAATCGATGTATAGGCGCCGGTACCGAGAAAAAGCGCATCGAATTCATCAAGTATCTCATCGAATCCGACGTCCTTGCCGATCTCGGTGTTGAGCCTGAAGTCAATCCCCATTGCAGTAAAAATCTCACGGCGCCGGGCCATGACCTTCTTTTCCAGCTTGAAATCGGGAATGCCGAAACTGAGCAGACCGCCGATTTCAGGATATCGGTCAAAGACAACCGGCGCTACCCCGTTGCGCACCAGAACATCGGCACAGCCAAGGCCGGCCGGTCCAGCCCCGACCACCGCGACACGTTTACCGGTGGGTTCGACCCGGGACAGATCCGGCCGCCAGCCCATTTGAAAGGCGGTATCGACAATATATTTTTCCACGCTGCCGATGGTCACTGCCCCGTACTCATCGTAAAGGGTGCAGGCTCCTTCGCAGAGCCGGTCCTGGGGGCAGACCCGGCCGCACACCTCGGGCAGGCTGTTGGTCAGATGGCAGAGTTCCGCCGCTTCTATGATCCTGCCTTCACCGGCCAGTTTGAGCCAGTCCGGGATATAGTTGTGCACCGGGCACTTCCATTCGCAATAAGGATTGCCGCAGCCCAGGCAGCGATTGGCCTGCATGCGGGCCTGGTTCTCGTTGAACAGCCGGTATATCTCGACGAACGAACTCCGGCGCTTGGTGATCGAGCGCTTCTGGGGTTCAACCCGTTCCACTTCCAGAAACTGGAAGACATTCTGGTCCATTGCTTCTTCTCTCTTTGTGTTTATTCCGCAGAATCTACTGGGTAGTCATCAGCAGTTCCGTGGCTGAGCGGCCCCGTTTGCCAAGCAGATCCTCGACTTTGAGTCCCTTCGGCTTGACCAGCTTGAAGCGTCCGCAGTAGGAGACGAAATCATCCAGGATCATCTCCGCCCGGCCGCTGCCGGTCTCGTTCAAATGGGCACTGACAATGCCGCGCAAATGTTCTCTGAGCATATTGAACTCGATTACCGGCAGAACATCGACCAGCTCCAGGTTGACCCGCTCGGTAAAGTGGCCGAATTCGTCAAATACGTAGGCAAACCCGCCGGTCATACCAGCTCCGAAATTGATTCCGGTTTCGCCTAAAATGGTGACGACGCCGCCGGTCATGTATTCGCAGCCGTTGTCGCCGATGCCTTCGATTACCGCCCGGGCACCGGAGTTGCGCACCGCAAAGCGTTCCCCGGCCCGGCCGGCACCATAGAGCCTGCCGCCGGTGGCTCCATAGAGACAGGTGTTGCCGATGATGACCGACTCGTGGGTACGATAGGAGACCCCCGCCGGCGGCCTGATGACCAGCATACCGCCGGTCATTCCCTTGCCGACATAATCGTTCGCATCACCGGTCAGAACCAGCCTGAGCCCGCCGGCGTTCCAGACGCCGAAGCTCTGGCCGGCGGTTCCGTCCAGCTCTACGGTGATCGGCGCGCTGTCCATGCCCCGGTCGCCGTGCAAGGCCGCTATTTTTCCTGAAAGCCCGGCGCCGACGGACCGATCGGTATTGCGTATGGTGAAATAGCCGCGGCCACCGCTGCTTTGTACAACCGCTTCAGCAAATGTTTTAACCAGCAGACGATTGAGGCGACCTTCATCGTGCGGCTGGTTGCGCTGGGTGTTGTACAAGGCCGTCTCTGCCGGTTTCTCGGGGGCAACGAGCAGATCTGTCAGATCGAGCTTGCGCTGCTTGTCGTTTTCACCGGCCAGAATTTCGAGTAAATCGGTCCGGCCGATCAGGTCGGTCAGCCTGCTCACGCCGAGCAATGCCATCCACTGCCTGGTCTCCTCGGCCAGGAACCTGAAATAGTTCATGGCCATTTCTGGAAGCCCCTTGAAATGATCGCGCCGCAGGGTTTCATCCTGGGTGGCTACACCGGTGGCGCAGTTATTCAGATGACAGATGCGCAGGTATTTGCAGCCCAGCGAAATCAGCGGCGCAGTGCCGAAACCAAAGCTTTCCGCCCCGAGAATGGCCGCCTTGATGATGTCGAGCCCGGTCTTCAAACCACCGTCCACCTGCAGCCTGATCTTGTGGCGCAGGCCGTTTTCCACCAGCGCGGTATGGGTTTCGACCAGGCCCAGTTCCCAGGGGCTGCCCGCATATTTCACCGAAGTCATCGGGCTGGCGCCGGTACCGCCGTCGTAACCGGAGATGGTGATCATATCGGCATAGCCTTTGGCCACCCCGGTGGCGATGGTGCCGACCCCGGGTTCCGAGACCAGCTTCACCGAGATCTGGGCCTCGGGGTTGATCTGCTTGAGGTCGAAGATCAACTGGGCCAGGTCCTCGATCGAGTAGATGTCGTGATGCGGAGGCGGCGAAATCAGTGTGACCCCGGGCATCGAGTGGCGCAATTTGGCGATCATCGCGGTCACCTTGTGCCCGGGAAGCTGCCCCCCCTCGCCCGGCTTGGCGCCCTGGGCGATTTTGATCTGGATCACCTCTGCGTTCATCAGATAATGCGGCGTCACCCCGAATCTGCCCGAGGCAACCTGCTTGATTTTCGAGACCCGTTCACTGTTGAACCGTGAAGCGTCCTCCCCGCCCTCGCCGCTGTTGGAATAACCACCCAGCCGGTTCATCGCGACCGCCAGCGATTCGTGGGCCTCGGCGCTCAGGGCTCCGATCGACATGGCGGCGGAGTCGAAGCGGCGGAAAAAATTCTCCTGGGGCTCGACTTCGTCAATAGCGATCGAATCGGCAGGAAATTTGAGCCCGAGCAGATCCCGCAGACTCGAAACAGGCCGCCGGTTGACCAGGTCCGCGTACTCCAGGTAGTCCTGCCGGTTGCCGCTGCGCACGGCCTTCTGCAGGGTCTGGACCACATCGGGGTTATAGGCATGGAATTCCCCGCCATGGATATACTTAAAAAATCCGGACCCTTTGAGCACCAGGTGTCGTTTCCAGGCCGTTTTGCCGCGGACTTCGCTGGCGGCCTGGATATCGCTGAAATCTGCGCCGCCGATCCTGCTGGTCACGCCCTTGAAACAGAGTTCGATGACTGCCGGGGACAGGCCGATAGCTTCGAAGAGCTGGGCACAGCGATATGAGGCAATGGTCGAGATGCCCATCTTCGACATGATCTTCAGCAGTCCCTTATTGATGCCGGTCCGATAATTGACCATGACTGTGCGCCGATCCAGCCTGAGCGCCCCGTCGTCCACCATTTTGGCCAGTGACTCATAGACCAGATAGGGATAGACCGCAGTGGCCCCGAACCCGATCAGCACCGCAAAATGATGTGGATCGCGGGCCTCGGCGGTTTCGATGATGATGTTGGCATCACAGCGCAGATTGTTTTCGGCAAGTGCGGTCTGCACCGCGCCGACGGCTGCCGCTGCCGGAATCGGCAGATGCTCGCGGCTGATGTTTCGATCCGACAGAATGATCAGCACCGCGCCGTTTCTGGTCTGGGCCACCGCGGTGTCGACCACCCGTCTCAGAGCCTGTTCGAGCCCCTCGGACTTCTCGTAATTCAGATCGATGATGAGGTGGCGGTAATGTTCTTCATCGAGGCTCTTCAATTGCTGCAGGTCACTGTAAACCAGCACCGGCGACTGAAACAGGACCCGGTTGGCATGCCCCATGGTTTCGTCGAACACGTTCTGCTCCCGGCCGATGCAGGTGGCCAGCGACATGACATGCTGCTCGCGCAGTGGGTCGATCGGTGGGTTGGTGACCTGGGCAAAGGTCTGCCTGAAATAATCAAACAACAGCCGCGGCTTGTGGGACAGCACCGCAAGCGGCGTGTCATCGCCCATGGATGCCACCGGTTCGCGGCCGGTTTCCGCAAATACCCTGAGGACCTGGTCAACCTCGTCGATCGAATAGCCGAACAGTTTCTGGTAGCTGAGCAATTGATCATCGGACAGCGCCCGGCTGCCGGTCTGGGTATCGTCGAGCTCCTCGGTAGGCACCAGGCACTGGCAACTGCGCTGCAGCCAGGTCCGGTATGGGTGCCGGGATTTGAGCTCATTGTCGATGTCCCAGGAACTCCAGAGACGCCCGTTCATGGTGTCGACCACCAGCAACTCACCCGGGCCGACGCGGCCTTTTTCCACCACCTCGTCGGGGGTATAGTCCCAGATCCCGATTTCCGAAGCCAAGGTTATCAGCCGGTCGCGGGTGATCACATAACGGGCCGGCCGCAGTCCGTTGCGATCGAGGCCGCAGGCGGCGAAACGGCCGTCGCTCATGACGATGCCGGCGGGGCCGTCCCACGGCTCCATATGCATGGAATTGAAATCATAAAAGGCCCGCAGATCTTCATCCATCTGGGGATGGTTTTGCCAGGCGGGTGGTATCAGCAGCCGGAAGGCCCGGAACAGATCCATACCGCCGGCCAGAAAAGTTTCCAGCATATTGTCCAGCGAGGCGGAGTCTGAGCCGTCGATGGAAACGAAAGGCGCCGCCTCCTGCATATCGGGAAGCAACGGGGATTGCAGTTTATAGGACCGGTTTTTGGCCCACTGCCGGTTGCCGGTGATGGTGTTGATTTCCCCGTTATGGGCCAGGTAACGAAAAGGCTGGGCCAGCGGCCAGCGCGGCAGCGTATTGGTGGAGAAGCGCTGATGAAAGAGACAGATGCAGGCCTGCATCCGCAGGTCCCCGAGATCGCGGTAGAATTGCGGCAAATCTCCGGGCCGGCAGAGTCCCTTATAGATTGTCACCAGGTTTGAGAGGCAGGGAATATAAAAATCAGGGTCGTTGGTAAGCCGCTTTTCGATCTTGCGGCGAACCATGAACAATCTGCGCTCGAAGTCCCGCGGCCCCCAGCCGTATTGGCCGTTGACAAACACCTGCATGATTACCGGCAGTGAACGCGCCGCAATCTCACCCAGAACGGACGGGTCGATCGGCACTTTCCGCCAGCCGGCAATAGACAGGGTCTCGGCGGCTAATTCTTCTTCAAACACCTGCTGCACCCGCTGCTGACGATCCGGGCCGTGACCCAGAAAGACCATGCCCACGCCATACCTGCTGCTCAGGCTCCAGCCCTGTTCCTTGGCAACCGCCCGAAAGAAGGTGTCGGGCTTCTGGAGCAGCAGTCCGCAGCCGTCTCCGGTCTTGCCGTCGGCCAGGATCGCACCCCGGTGATCCATTCGGTCCAGGGCACTGATTGCGGTGCGCACCAGACGGTGACTCGGCTCGCCGTCCATGTGGGCGATCAGGCCGAATCCGCAGTTGTCTCGTATGTCATCCCGATTATAAACGGGCATGATGGTTCTCCTCGATTTCTGTGGCGTAAAAATTAAGCATCATATCGACTCCTAAAGGCTCAGAAATCAAAATACGGTATTTATCGGCGAAAATCCAGCCAAACGATAATAATTCTCAATTTCTAAGCTGTTTAACCAATTAAAATTAAATGAAAAGCCTGACTAAAAGCTGGAAATTTTCTGCATGGTTAACCATCGTGAAACACCCATTCTGGGAGCCGGGGATCCAAAGAATTGCGCCAATGCGCATAAATTCGTTGCCCATTGGCGCTAAGAGGATTAGATAGATGTCAGGACTTCGTCCGTTTCACACCAGATACTCATCCAACCCCAACTCACAACAAAGCCGTACGGAGGGAACCATGACTAAAGCTGAACTCGTCGCCCAGATCGCCAAAGATGCCGGAATCACCAAAGCCGCAGCAACGACCGCGGTAAATTCCTTTCTCGGCAATATAACCAAAGAGTTAAAAAAGAAAGACGGCAAAGTTACCATTATTGGCTTTGGTACCTTTTCGAAGATCCGTCGCAAGGCACGTCAGGGCAGAAATCCTCAAACCGGCGAGTCGATCAAAATCAAAGCGTCCAACACCGTCAAGTTCAAGCCCGGCAAAAAACTGAAAGAATCAGTTTAGTACCGTACGCTTCCCATAGCGAGTATCGATGTCCTCCGGGCAGTAATATGCCCGGAGGTGCAGTCGCCTGCACTCAGGGGTATGTGCATCCTTAACAGCCTACCATGATTAGATTTCTGGCCGTTATTCTGCTTCTTGTGCACATGGTGCTCGGCCTGTTTATCTGGCTCGAGGATCATGACGACAACCGGCGGCGGGTGATCAGGCTCGGGCTGGTGCTTGGCGTTGCAGTTGCTCTGCTTTTCGTTATCTACTTCAGCAGCCCGTAAGGGCACCACCTGGTGCTACCGCAGTCCAAAGAACATAGCCCCGGCAACCGAATAAAAGGGGATGGTTCGCAATCAAATAGTGCGCGGCAGATCAGGTCTCGGGCAGCAGTGGCCTGTCGCCGTTAATTTTCTTGAGTTCTTCGCGGTTCTGCCTGATTCTGTTCTTTAGGTCTTCAAGTTTTTTTATCTTACGCTCTTTATATTCTCCCTTGACGGTGCGCTCGCTGCCATTGTCACTAAAAAGTACAACGTCGCCGCTGGCATTAAATGCCATTACGGCCAGCAGATCGGTGCGTTCCTTTCCTTTCTTGACCTCGTCCAAATAATTATCGAGTACATAGACTTCCTGTTCACCCACCGGGGCATCGGGTTTGGCCAGATAGAGCAGGACCATGTGGTCTTCGCCCGTTGCCTTGATCTTCACGTAAGCAAGAGCGAGATGGTTCTTCGTGATACCCAGGCTTTCCAGGATTACCCATTTGACAAAGGCGATGTCTTCGCAGTCGCCACCAAACGTAGTGATTGTTTCCAGTGGCGTTGCCCAATATTCCGACTGCTTCCAGTGCTCGCTGTCGGCGATCCAGGGAAGGTGGTTGGCCTCTTTGTTGACCAGGATGACCTTCTCCATATCTGACTTATCCTGATTGTCTAGAATGAGATCCTGTATATATTTAAGGCGCTTTTCTGCCGCCTCGCCATAGGTATCTTTTACATGCTTAAAGAGATTTTCAGACCAGGGCTGGAACTCGCTGCAGATTGCAGATACCGCAAACAGCATAAAGCTGGAGCATAGCAGAAGCAAAAGGATGCGTTTCATTGTCTTTCTCCCGGAAGTGGTTGCAGGTAATCAAGTGCTTAATAGATTATGGTATGATGCATACAGCTGCGTGTCAAAGCAGCAAACGGAAAAGAGAGCTTCCTCTGGAGGCGGAATATGATTTTGAGCGGCAGCCGTAATGAGATCGAGCAACAGGCGGCAACAATGATCAACTGCGCCATCGAACACGCGATCAATAAAAACGATCGAGCGATTCTGGCCGTGGTCGGCGGGCGAAGCATCGGAGGACTGCTTGGTGCGCTTGGCAGCGAACAACTCGACTGGCAGAAGGTGCATCTCTTTCTCGCCGATGAACGGCTGGTTCCGACAGACCATCCGGACAGCAATTTCCGGCTGATCCGCCCGCCTGTCGAAACATTCATCCCCAGGGAAAATCTGCATCCGTTCAGGTATGCTCAGGCGGATGAGATTAATAGCCTGCAGAACTACCAGCAGGAACTCTCAGACTGCGGCGGCGGTTTCGATATCAGCCTGCTGTCAAGCGGCGAGGATGGCCATGTGGCTTCGTTGTTTCCCAATCATCACACCATACGCGCCGCCGATGACTCGTTTCTGCTCACCCACAGCGCACCCAAACCGCCGCCCGGCAGGATGTCGGCCTCGCGAGCGCTGCTTGCCGGTTCTTCTCTGGCCGTGGTACTCTTCTACGGGCAAAGTAAACGCCGAGCTTTCTCAGCCTTTTTGGATCCATCGATTTCGGTGGAACAGTGTCCTGCCAAACTGGTGCTTGCCGTCCCCGAACACTACTTGCTAAGAGACTGGAGCGAATGAATCATGCAAATCGAATCTCAATTGATCGTTATTTTCGGCGGCACCGGCGACCTGGCCAGAAGAAAGCTGATCCCTGCCCTGGCCAGGCTCCGGCAGCAGGAGAAAATTTCCTCCGACACACCGATTGTCTGCCTCGGGCGGGCTGTGCTGAACCAGGCTGAATTTGTCGAACATCTGCGTCAGGGCTCGTCCGCCAAAACCGATGAGCGGGACCTGTTGTCGATGCTCAGCGGCTCTCTGCACTACCACAGGTTCGATCTGGCGGAGGGCACCAGCGACCAATTACGGACAATACTCGAACCGATCGCCCGGTCCTGTGACTGCAGCGGAAATATTCTGTTCTACCTGGCCCTGCCGACCTCGGTTTTTACGCGGGTGGCCAAGGTGATCCAGCCGCTGCTCGACGCCCCTGGCTGGAAGCGGGTGGTGTTTGAAAAACCGTTCGGCCAGGACCTCGATTCAGCCCGTCAGCTTAACGAATCGATTGGCTCGGTGCTGCGCGAAGACCAGATCTACCGGGTGGATCACTATCTCGGCAAGGAACTGGTACAGAATATTTTATATCTGCGTTTCGCCAACGAGATATTTTCCTGCAGCTGGCATCGCCAGGCTATCGATCATGTGCAGATCACGGTCAGCGAATCGCTCGGCATCGAGGAGCGCGCCGGTTATTACGACCAGAGTGGTGCGATCAGGGACATGGTGCAGAACCATCTGCTCCAGCTTTTGTCTTTCATCGCGATGGAGAAGCCGGCCACCGGAGACGGAGATGATATTCGCGACGAAGCGGCCCGGGTTATCCAACATCTCAGGCCCCCTGAGTCCGGAGATGTGGTGATCGGGCAGTATCTGGGCGGAGATGCCGGGGGCACCGCGCTTGCCGCCTATCGAGACGAAGAGGACGTCCCACCAGACTCATGCACGGAAACCTATGTTGCGCTGCGAGCCTTCGTGGACACGCGGAGGTGGCAGGACGTTCCATTCTACCTGCGCACCGGCAAACGGCTGTCTCAACGCTATGCCGAAATCCGCGTCGTCTTTAAACATAACCCTTTAAACGGCCTGGCCGTGCGCGACCAGCCCAATTCGATCGTGATCCGCATTCAGCCCGACGAAGGCATTGCGCTGGCCTTCAACGTCAGAAAGCCGGGCAGTTTCCATGAGTCTGAATCGGTGCTGATGGATTTTTGCCACCATTGCCATTTCGGCCCGAATACCCCCGAAGCATACGAAACCATTCTGGCCAGTGTGATGCAGGGCGACCCACTGCTCTTCACCCGCTGGGACTGGCTCGAAGCAAGCTGGAAGTTCATCGACCGGCTCAAAGCAACAATACCACCACTGTCGTTCTATCGGGCCGGGTCTGCCGGCCCCGAGGCGGCTGAGCGTCTGCTCGAGGCGGACGGCAGAAGCTGGGCCCGGCCCGAACCACCGGGCCTGCCGAGATACAACCAATAATTTTTCACGCTAATACATTGAAATGAGTTCTGCTACCTGCGACCTTGTCCTCATCGGCGGCGGTATTGTCGGGGCCTCCACCGCCCTGCAGCTCAAGCAGCGTTTCCCAGCACGGTCGATCCTGCTGCTCGACAAGGAACCGCGCTGCGCCCGGCACCAGACCGGTCACAACTCGGGTGTGGTTCATGCAGGCGTTTATTATAAACCGGGCAGCCTCAAGGCCGATTTCTGCAAACGGGGTGCCGCACTGACCAGGGCTTTCTGCAGTGAGAACAACATCGCTTTCCGGCAGTGCGGCAAGCTCCTGGTGGCCACCGATGAAACTGAACTGCAGCGTATGGAAAATCTGGCCGAACGCTGCGCGGAAAACGGGATTGAGACGGAGCGTCTGTCAGCTGCCGAACTGCAGCGCCGCGAACCTAATATCAGCGGTAATGGCGCCCTGTTTGTCCCAGCCACCGCAATCACCGATTTTCCCAGGATCACCGAAACGATGCTGGCCCGCTTTCAAGACCTGGGCGGAGTGGTTCAGTTCGGTTTTACGGTCAGGCAGATCGAGGAACGAGTGCATAGCATTGCCCTCAGTGACGGCGGCAGGAGCCTCGAAACGGCCCATCTGATCGTCTGCGGCGGTCTGATGGCGGACCGGCTGGCCCGGATGATGGATATCGATCTCGATTTTCAGATCGTGCCGTTCCGTGGAGAATACTACCAGCTGCCACCG
Organism: uncultured delta proteobacterium; assembly: GCA_963824415.1. Classification (GTDB taxonomy): domain Bacteria; phylum Desulfobacterota; class Desulfobulbia; order Desulfobulbales; family Desulfocapsaceae; genus JABDQA01. The sequence continues at coordinate 730,093 of CAWGPM010000002.1, read as the reverse complement.
GCGCTGAACGATATCGTCGGCCATCTGATCTACCCGATTCCCGACCCGGAACTGCCCTTTCTGGGCGTCCACCTGACCCCGATGATCGACGGTTCGGTCACGGTCGGCCCCAATGCGGTACTCGGCTGGAAGCGCGAAGGATACGGCCGGATCAATATCAGCCCGGCAGACATGTTCGAGATGTTTAGCTTCCCCGGATTCTGGCGGGTACTGGGGGCAAACCTCGGTACCGGTTTCAAGGAAATGGTCGATTCACTCTACCGGCCCGGCTATCTGAAGCGGGTGCGCAAATACTGTCCGCAAATAACGCTGTCCCAAATGAGGCCTTATCCGGCCGGCATACGGGCCCAGGCGGTGATGGCCGACGGCAGCCTGGTACACGATTTCCTGTTCAGTGAAACCGCACGCTCACTGCATGTCTGCAACGCACCGTCACCCGCGGCAACGTCAGCGCTGCCCATCGGGGAATACCTGGCGGATATGGCAACCGAAAAATTCGGGCTGTGAAGGAGATTGGTCGTAAATGAAAAACACCAGTGCTTAGGTAAGCGCGTCACCTGAACTCATCGATCACTCAAGGCGCCGATCTGCCTGAGCACTTCCCTAACCTCATCGCGGCCCCGCCCGGACAGCGGCGTTTGGGGCGCCAGCGGCGGGCCCACCGGATAACCGAGAATTTCAAGACCCCCTTTGATGCAGGCAGCCAGATTATAGCGGGCAAACACCTGGTTCAGGCTCCAGAGTTTGCGCTGCAGGACCATGGCCTCCTCCCATCGTGACTGACGACAGAGTTCATAGAGCGCAACGCTCTGCTGCGGCGCCAGACAGGCTGGTCCGGCCATCCAGCCGACCCCGCCCAGCAGCATCACGCAGGCAGGGATATGCGCCGAGGCGGAGAAGACCTGCATCCGCCCTTCCACCCTGTTGATGATAGAGAGCAGCCGTCCGGTGTTGCTCGAGGCATCCTTGATATAGCCGATATTGGCCACCTGGCTGAGCCGCTCTATCAGCGGCAGACTCAAGTCGGAGCGCTGAAAATTCGGGTTGGTGTAGAGCACTACCGGAATCGACACAGCCTGGGCAATGGAGCTGAAATAGTGGTAGATACCATCATCGTCAACGGGAAAATAGGATTCAAGTATGGCCAGGATCCCGCTGCAGCCCATGCGCTCGTAAGTTTGTGCCTGATTGACGCCGTCGGTCACCGTGGTTGCCGCCACGCCGGCCACCACCGGCAGCCTTCCGCGGGCGGCCGTTAACACCACCTCGACCACACGTTTTCTCTGGTACTCGTTCAGGTAAGCAAACTCACCGGTTGAGCCAAGCGGGGTCAGACCATGCACACCGGCATCGATCAGGTTTTCGCAGAGCCGGGTAAGCACCTGCGCATCAATATCTCCATCCTCGAGTACCGGTGACACCAAATAGGGAAACACGCCATGAAAGCCATTCTCGCTCATCTTTTTATCTCCGTTTTTCAAGACCTGATGTGCTATCTATCATACAAGCACAGCTTTGATATCACGTCTATTTTCTGATAACGACGAGCACCGCGGATAATCTTGCCGGGGCACCAGGCTGGTAATCGCAGCCAATTGAAATGGTAGCACGACTTGGCCTTGGATAAAACAAAATTAGCAATGCTTGTTCAGGCGCTCATAAGTTCGATCGATAACACGCCGAACTGATCAGACTAGAAATGGGGCAAGAAAAATTCGTGGAGGCGGAACCGAAAAAAACGGGAGCGCTTTACCGATCCAGGTAAAGCTTGCTCCCGTGTTACGCTCAGCATTGATTGAAAAAAATACTGGTATGTTAGACGATATCTTCGGGCTTGCAGAGACTCTGTTTGTCTTCCGCTACTCTGCCACAGGTGGAACAGGTATATTTCATCGCCTCCAATTTGCCCTTGCAGACGTGGTGTGCCGAAACGTTATGTTTCCCACAGTATTCGCAATGCAGCGCCAGATCGGCCGGATTGCACAGATGACCGGGGTCATCGGCAACGGCGCCGCAATTTTGACAGGTATGAGCCATGGTGGTCCTCCTATACAGGCTAATGGTTTGTGAAGATTAGAAATTGTGCCGGATGCCTGAGACAAAACACGACATCGCGCCGGGAACTGCCCGGCTCGGGCTATTCAAAACGGTAATGGTGAAGGGTAACTCTGTCAACGAACCAGCCTCATGCGCCCAAGCTGTTGAACCATTTAGGGGACGGTAAAGCATCCCTCAAGGCTGCTGGTTCACCCAGATAAGATCATCCACCGCAAAGCCGCGACTTTCTGCCGTCTCGATAAAGCGATTTTTCAGCTCATCGCTGACCACAGGGGTGCGGGACAGCAACCAGAGATATGACGTGTTCGCCCCGGAAACAAAAGCATAATCATAGTCTTTCTGGTCCAACTCAAATATCACGTAGGAGCCGTAGAACGGACCGAAAAACGAGACCTTCAGGTAGGCCTCGTCCGGACTATTGACGAAATAGGCCTTACCGGTTGCTTCACTCCACTTCTTTTTCTCTTCCGAGTAGCCCCGGTTGATCACCGCGACACCTCCATCCTCACGCATCTGATAATCTGCCGATACCCGGCTCAAGCCCCGCTCGAAGGAATGATCCAGGCGGGCTATCTCATACCAGCGGCCCAGGTATCGATTGATATCGAAGTCTTTGACGGGCCGCAGACTGTCCGGATGGCCCATACAACCACTGATCAGAAGTGCGGAAAGGGCAGTGAAGATGAGGCCTAAGCGGCTTGTTCTGATACCTCTCTGGCTCTGCGGTTCACTTCTCATTGTAGGGGACCGAATCCAGCGTCAGCTCTTTGTCACCAAGCAATTCAAGCGCTTTGACAATGGCAAAGGTCACGAAAAACCGCCGCCCACCATCACCTGGAGACACACTCCGTCTGGAGTAGCGCTCAACGACTGCGGCATCGTCTGTCTCTTCAAGCATCTGAAGGTGCAGTCTGATACCGTGAGATTTACCGTTGTTTTCCACGAACAGGTAGTGAGCCCGGGGGTTGCTCATCAGATTGTGATGACTCAGACGATCGCGCATGATGAAGGCGATGTGCCCATTTTCCAGCACATGCGGCTTTGCATAGACGGCCCCGTTGGTCCGGCCGCTGCTGTCGGCAGTCGAGATAATGCCGGTACCTTCGCTCGAATCGAAGTATGCTGCCAGGTCCATAATTTCCTCGTTTTTTAATGGGAGTAGACGGACATCCGGTAAGCTGGAACTGAGCTCACCGGTTATCCTGCTGCGGGGGAGAAGTCGGGGAAAGGCTTACCAGCGTTCGGTGCCGATTAACTGATTGACATCGGCACATTTTCGCTTCTGTTCTTCACTGAGTTGTTCAAATGATTCTTTATCTGCCGCATCATCGAAATAACAGACATATTCTTTTCCACTGTTATCTTTCAGCCAGATGAGTGAGTCGTATCCACCTCTCATAATATCCCTCCACAGAACTTTATCTTATTTTTGCGGATGCGTCATGCATCCATTGCATAACAATAGGTTGATACATCATCATTTCAACATTAGTAAAAAAGTAGATTAATAGTAGTGTTTGCTATCATATAATATAAATATCAGCCGAGCACTCTCAGATAACAAGCCTGCAAATGACCTGAGGATCAACCCTCTTCCTCGACTGGTAGATACAGCACCCGTTACCAGCAGTGCACGGACTGCTTTTCGGACTTCAAGTCGTCTTCTGCGGTCTGCCAGGGAAAAGTGGCAGACCGGGGCTCAAACGGGTAAACTGGAATCATGAAAATAGTTGCACGAGATATCATGGACACCGGGTTTCATAGCATTTCCCCTGAGATTCCGATCAGTGAGGCCGTAAGAATCTTCAAACAGGCCAGCCACGAGGAAGGACGGAGAATATTCGGCATGATGGTTCTAGACGAGAACAGTGAACTGGTCGGCATGCTCTCCATGTTTGACATTCTGCTGCTCATGAGGCCCAAGCATGTGCACATCTGGGGAAAAATGGAGGATATCGACCTTGCCGGTATCATTGATCACAGTTATGAGAAGGCCCAATCGATACGAGTGGGAGACATCATGACCAGGGAGATTGTTACCATAGGCCCCGATACGCATAAATTCATGATTCTCGATATCATGATAAAGCAGCATATTCGCCGCCTGCCGGTAGTGGAGGATGGTAAAATTCTCGGTATTGTCTACATATCGGATCTTTTCTACGATATTCTAGATCGAGTAGCTGACCAAAGCAGCAGGGCATGAGTCGATCCACGCTAAACACACTCAGCGGCAAGATCGTCGCCAGTGCCACACGGTACACTATCAACCGGCTGGGCAAGAATTCAACCATCTCCAGCGCCATCAGTACCCTGATCAAATACAAAATAGGCGGCCTTATCGTCGTAGACGAACACCAGAGTCCGATCGGCGTTGTATCTAAAACCAATATCGTCGGTGCCTACTACGCATCACTGCCCCTTGACTCTCCGCTGGAACATATCATGACGAGCCCCCCACTCTTCTGCCGGCTTGATGAGCCGCTGGATGATGCGCTTGGCAAAATGAAACAACACCAGATCTATCGACTCTTCGTCAAAGACCCGGGAAACGACTCGGTTGTCGGGGCGCTGGCCTATCCTGACATCGTCGCCATGTTATACGAATTTTGCTCCCGCTGTCCTAAAAGTTTTTTCAGTCAGACGGCTGATTCAGCAGCGGCAGGAATCGAACGATCTGTTGTTGGCGACTGCATGACCCGAGAACTCAAAAGCGTCACCTCAGACAATCTGCTCCATGAGGTTCTCGAAGTGCTTGCCGAACATCACATGGGGGCAATACTGGTGACCGATGCAGCAGGCAAAGGCGTAGGGGTAATTTCGAAGACGGATTTGATTTTAGCCTACAATCATGGCGTTTCTCTTGAGACTCCTGCCACAGACGTGATGTCGATGCCAATCAGCGACTGCAGTGAAGACGATATGCTGGAGGAAGCCATCCGCAGGATGATTTTCTCAGATGTGCATCGGCTGTTTGTCAAAGATTCGCGCACAGGAGATTACCGTGGCGTGTTTTCCCTCACCGATGCTGCGAGGAACAAATCGGGTTCGTGCCACGCATGCATCACCAGTAGAATTGAGATAACTCCTCACTGATACGGTTAAAAAAAATTTCTCCCACGTTAGAACTGCAGAAATAAAGTTAACCACCCAAGTAGTCAGTCCTTAGGCTCTAAGCTCACAGCAAAAACCTCAAGATCAGAGATAGGTAATATCATGATACCCTGCAGGTGGCAATCTTGAACACTCAAGGTAATTTTGCCCTGTTAAGCTGCTCCATATTCACCCTGAACTTAGCCTGGTCAATTGCAGTCTAAAGCCTCTAGCATCACCTTTTTTATTTTCCCGTTTTGCTTAACCCGTTCAGTGCTCAATAAACCACTTGCAGGGGAATTACGGAGAAACAAGCCGGGCAGGTTCATTGCAGGCAACCTTAATGAGGCGTTGTATTGCCTCCCGGTTTAGGGTATAAAAATAAGTTCCCCCACTAATAACCCTGCAGCTCATTGGGAGGTAATCTTATGAAGATTTGGTTGCCCGGTCCGGTGTATAAGCTGAAGCCATTTCTACTACTGCTCACAGCCGCAATATTATTTCTGATATTTAAGAACACCCTTATTCTGGTAGCTTCTGTATTGATGTTCTGCTGGGCAACCTATATTTTGCTGGTGCGCTTTATGTGGGCAGACTCCGGTACCATTCGCGACTAGACGAGGTTCTTCCTGAAGACATTCTGTATATCTTGTTTGGAAAAATGAATCGCCGAGCAGCGATCATTTCAGGGCAGGAACAACTCGCAGATTCTGACCGAACGAGCCTCGTTCAAACAAAAAGGCTTTTCGGCCAGAATAACTGTGAGTTCAGAGCATTTCGCAGCACTGTTTATCACATGCCCATCTTATAGATTTCATATTCAGTTGCTGCATCGAGTATTTCTTCAAAATTCTTCTCGTTCTCCCGCCGTGCGGCACCGTTTGCGTAGTTGTCCCAATCTTCTTTTCTTTGCCACATCGAGACTACCATAATCCTGCTGGGATCATTAACATCCACCAGTGTCTCGGTGGATATGTATCCCTTGCACACCATTGCATTTTTGCGGGCTCTGATGAGCATTGCATCTACTTCCTTGAGGGCGCTTTGCTTGATCTTTCTTTTAATGTGAATTTTTACAGCCATAATTACCTCCTCTGGTTTTTGTTCAGGTTTTAAAACACCGCCTTGCTTGCGGTGTTCCGGCTCTTAAAACTGGTTGCTTTAGATGGTCGGAAAGAGCCGGGCTATGCGGCAGAATCTTCTGTTCAAATAGGGGCAGATACTCTGGAATACCGGTAAAATCCCAGCACCATATCTTATCCACTGCTGCTAAAGGATCAGCAGCAGTGTACGGAGTTGGAGCAGGCAACAATGAGCAAAACACAGCTGGACGAAATTCTTGAACGCGGTCTCTTACGATGCTTGATAAGGATTGCATAATGAACCCCTTTAGCCCACGCTAGCGTTCGGTGGGCGAATCGCAGAGTGTGATTAAAAAACATCACCTCACACTAAATTGTATCATAATCGTGCGTGCTGAATCCAGTGACCTTCTTCCTGTTGCTTTTATTTCCGATTTTCAATCAACAAATCACCTTATCCACCTGGAGCTTTTGGTTTACAGGAACTGTTCAAGTTTCGAGGTTTTGTCTCAGGCAAAAAATCAGTAGAAATATACGTTAAAATCGCCATTTCACAACCGTGAGCGTCTGGAAGCACCCTCTTGTTCATGGTAAGAAAGTGCTTAGCTTTGCCAATAGGCCAATAGGCTGTCAATCTGGTTTCCGGATAATGACCAGGTAGCCTGTGGCTGTTGAGCCGAAAGAAGCAGACTCAGAACACCCAGGGAGGAACAAAGATGCTTTTTCACATAACATATGAGGTTTCACCTCAAGACCGAGACCAGGTTCAGAAACGCTTCCAGGAAACGGGGGCACCCCCGCCAGCAGGGGTAACCATGCTGGGCAGATGGCACAGTGCTGCAGGACATATTGGCTTTTTGGTTGCCGAATCCACGGATGCCATTGCCATGGGGAAATGGATGCAGAATTGGACTGATTTGCTCGCTTTCGACATCACGCCGGTATTGACAGACGAAGAAGTAGCGGAAGTCATCGGCTAGGCAAGCCGCGTTCGATTAGGTGAACTCAATTAGAGGCTGCAGACAGCGTGGCCGAGTCAAAGAAATCCCACTAAACTGAAGAACTGATCCAGGCAAGCAAATGCAAAGACAGCTCAGGACCCATTGCTGCGTGCGTTGTTAACCACCGTGCGGGCCAGGTCAGTAAACACCAGATAGTGCAGCGGCAGGACGCTATACCAATAGAGTCTTCCGAGAATGCCGTGGGGGATGAAATGGGCGGTCTGCACCAGTTGCGTCGGCTGAACATCGAATTCGAGCCAGGCCTGGCCGGGCAGCTTCATCTGGGCATAGAGCAGCAACCGCTTGCCCTGCTTGAGATCGACCACCTTCCAGAAATCCAGGGCATCACCGATTCTGAGTTCCCGGCTGTTCCTGCGTCCCCGGGACAGGCCGTAGCCGCCGACAATCTTGTCCAGGGCCCCGCGCAGCCGCCAGAGTAGATTGTATTTGAACCAGCCGTTTTCCCCGCCCAGCGCACAGACCGAGTCATAGACCCGGTCCTGGGTTTCACCCTGCTCGAAGGCAACGATGCGCACATCCCTGAGCACCGCACCGGCAGGATTGTCAAAATCTCTTATGTCGCAGGCCTTCTTGCTGCTGCTGTCGCACCAGCGGCTGATAATCTGGTCCCGTTCGAGTTCTTCCACCGCCTGGGCCACACTTTTTCGATACGAAATCGGCGTGATTTCAGGATAATACCGGGCGGCATGGTCGTTCTGCCTGACGGTCTCGCTCTTCAGCCCTTCGACCAGGGAGGCGGCCAACCGATACGGCACCGAGGTAAAGAGAATCAGCCAGTAGGACGAGAGCCGGGGCGAGAGCACCGGCACTGGAATCAGCACGCGGTGCAGGCCCATGACTTCGGCGGCCTGCTCGATCATCTGCTTAAAGGAGATTTCCCCGGAGCCCAGGTCCACCACCAGGTCCTTGTTATAATCAAGATCTATGGAATACTGCAGGTAGGACAACACATCTTCGATGGAGATGGCCTCCGTCTTGGTGCGGACCCAGAGCGGGGTCAGCATCATCGGCAGTTTGTGGCAGAGATTGCGGACAATCTCGAAGCCGGCGCTGCCCGACCCGACGATGACGCCGGCCCGATGCCAGATCGTCTGGATCTTCTCCGGTTCCTGACAGAGGATTTCACCGGTCTCGATCCGGCTGAGCAGATGTTTGCTGGCGCTCTGCCTGGCGCCAAGCCCGCCGAGGTAGACGATCCTTCGGACCCCGGCTCGGATGCAGGCCCGTCGAAAATTTTCCGCGCTCTGTTTATCAAGGTCCTGGTAGTCTGCATCGGAGCCCATCGAATGGATCAGATAGAACGCCGTATCGATTCCCGCCAGCGCCCGGTCGAGCGATTCCGGGTCGAAGGTCGTGCCCTCGCAGATCTCGACCTCGTCGGCAATGGCCACCTGGACCTTGCGACGGTTTCTGACGAAGAGCCGGATGTCGTAGCGGCCATCCTTGAGCAGCCGATGGGTCAGTCTTCTGCCGATATAGCCGGTCGCGCCGGTGACCAGAACAGTCCTGCGTTCGGCCGTCTCAGACATGGTTTCTCAGTTTCAGCTCGATCGGGTGCGGGGCGAGATAGAGCTGATGTTTCAGATATGGTTCGTTGTACTTTCTGGTGTAGTGATTCATCAGCGTGATCGGCACGATCAGCGGTATGTCTCCGTGCCTGAAATGATCCAGTACGTCGAGCAGTTCCTGCTTCTCGTCCGCAGAGAGACTTTTCTTGAAATGGCCCATCATGTGCATGAGGACGTTGATGTGCTTTTTTACCGTAGCTTTGAGTCGCATGGCCTCCATCAGCAGCTCCTGGTACTGGCTGATCAAATCCTCTGGCCCAGCACTGCCCGCCTGGGCAATTAAGCGGCCCATCTGACGGCAATGCTTTTCACTGTGCGCCATCAGCAGAAGCTTATGAGTGGTGTGAAAATTGACCAGTGCAGCCGCCGACAGTTTTTCCACCACATCACGCCAGCGCCGGTAGACAAAGATCGACTCGATAAAGTTCTCCCGCAAAAGCATATCGTGCAGCCTGCCTTCTTCTTCGACCGGCAGAAGCGGAAAATGTTCCATGAATATCCGCGCGAACACCCCCACGCCGCTATTTTGCGGAACATTATTGCGATCGTAGACCTTGACCCGCTCCATCCCCGAGGACGGGGATCTGTTCTTGAAAATGAAGCCGCAGAGATCCTCCGCTTCGAGCTCGACCACCCGCCGCCTGGCCCACGCCGTCATACGTTCGGTGTGGTCCACACCCGTCTTGTTGGTAACCAGCGCAGGCGCCTGGGGGTCCCCGACCAGCCGCATCGCTTCGCGGGGCACCGGCAGCCCGCATTCCACTTCGGGGCAGACCGGCACAAAACTGAAATATTGGGCCAGGGTACCGGTGAGGTAGCGGTCATGCTTATGGCCGCCGTCAAAACGGACTTTATTGCCGAGCAGGCAGGAACTCACGCCGATTTTCAATTCGCTGCCCGAAGGTGCGCTGTTTTCTTTTTCGTTGCTGGCTGACTGGCTCACGACTTTCTCCTGTTGGCTGAATGCGGGAATCTATCCTGACAGCTTACCTTGCCACAGCCCTGCCGGCAACATACATCACCATAGGCCACAAGAGCGCCCAGGTGAGAGCGAGCAGAATAAGCGAAGGAACCAGCGGCCAGACGAAGGTGGCAGCCCCCGCCTTGACCCCGGCCCAATAGGCCAGCGGCCCGCCAATAGCACCGAAGAAGGCGGAAAGAAGATACCGGTTCTTGAGCCATTTCAGGCTGTGGTGCGGCAGGGTCGCCAAAGCCAGCCAGATCACCGCCAGCCAGAACGGGATCGGCAGCGCAGCGACATTGTAGGAAATATAGCCGATATGATACAGCGCACCGTCTACCACGACGCCGACAACCAGCAGAAATCCCATCAACTTCAGATCCTCTTTTCTGATCGGCGAGAGCAGCAGGTGCCCGGCCAGGAAAAGCAGGGCAATCAGAGCACCCTGATTCTCCTCGAATACACAGAGAAACCAGACAACCTGATAGATGAGGAAGTTTATTATGATATTCATGCTCAGATTAGGGATCGGCTTTCGCAGCTCAGGAGTCTTGGGCATCGTATTCGGGCCGCACCGCCACCAGATGCACCACATTGATGGCCCTTTCGATAAAGCCGCCTTCGCAATAGCTCAGATAGAAATTCCACAGACGCCTGAATCTGTCGTCGTAGCCCTGTTTTTTAAGGGCTGAAAAGCCATGGTTGAACCGCTCACGCCAATCGTGCAGGGTTCGACCGTAGTGCAGGCCAAACTCTTCCAGCTGGTGGACCACCATATCCGTTTTCCTGGCGATCAGGTCAAACATGCGGCCATTGGAGATCAGGCACCCTCCCGGAAATACGTGCTGCTGGATGAAATCAACATCGTTTATGTACATTGCATACTTCTGATCGCGGATGGTAATCGCCTGGATCAGCATCCTGCCGCCTGCTTTGAGCAGCTGCCCGCATTTTTCAAAAAACCGGGAATGGTAGTTATGGCCGACCGCCTCGATCATCTCGATGCTGACCAGTTTATCGTAGCTGCCGGTGAGTTCCCGGTAGTCCTGCTTCAGCAGGGTTATCCTGTCACTCAGACCGGCCGCTTCGATACGCCGCTTGCCTTCCTCGTACTGGGCATCGGAAATGGTCGTGGTGGTCACCTTACAGCCATAGTTGGCGGCTGCATGGATCGCGAAACCGCACCAGCCGGAACCGATCTCGATAACCGAATCCGTGGGCTTGAGATCGAGTTTTCTGCAGATAACGTCTAATTTGTGACCAGCCGCCTCCTCCAGGCTGCTCGATACGTCCGGGTAGATTGCCGAAGAGTACATCATGCGCGAATCGAGAAAGCTTTGGTACATCTCGTTGCCCAGATCGTAATGGGACAGGATGTTGCGCCTGGCGCCGATTTTGCTGTTGCGGTTCAGCATATGTTTTAACTGGCGGAAAGGAAAAACCAGCCATCTGAATTTTTTCTCCAGCCGGGTGAGCGTCTCGTCGTTGCGGGCGATGATCCTGACCAGGGTGGTCAGATCGTCCACCTGCCAATAGTTGTCTACATATGCCTCACCGGCACCGATTGAGCCGCCAAAAATGATTTTGGGGTAAAAGCGCTGATCCAGAACCGTAATCCGCGCAGAAAGAGATGCGTCGTCGCCATGGGCTTCGACGTGGTCACCTTCCCGCAGGATGATCTGCCCATGCTGCAGATGAGAAATAAACTTTAGAAATAACGTTTTGGCCCAGCCAATCGTGACCGATTCCTTGGTCTCGCCGCCATGCTGCCTGGTTGTCGTTGCGCTACTCATGCCTTTTTCCTCTCATATGGTATGTACGGAATGCCTTTGAGATATATTTTCAAAGCCTGCCAGTAGATTTTCATGATGATATACGCGGTCATCACCGGCGTTCTCAGGATATGGCTGCGGGCCGTCTTGCTTGAAAAATGCTCTTTAGTCAGCCGCAGGGCCGCCTCGAAGATATGACCGCGCTCATCGTAAAGGCCCAGATTGATAGCAATCGCCTCACCCGGAGCTGCAATTTTCCAGCGATAGGTCTGGGCCGTGCTCGGGTTAAACGGGGAAACCTTGAAACATTTGTCGTCTTCGCTGGCGCTGGTCTCCCCGCTTAAATGATGCGCATAGCAGTGCTGCTCGTTCCACGGGGTGTTCGAGACCTCGGCCAGCAGATGAGACGCCGTGCCCGTCCGGTCAAAGCCAAAGTAGAAATTCACCGGACTGAAATAAAGGCCTGCGGTCCTAACATTGAGCAGCCCGAAGACCTTGCCTTCCACCCCGACCCCGGTGATCCGCTTAAGCTCTTCTCTGACGCTGTCGGCCAGGCTTTTGCTCGGGTCGCCGAGGTAATCCGTGCGGCAGAAACGGCTCAGGGCCCATCTTCTGACCGAGAACCATCTGCCCAGATCGTTGACATTATCGAGCTCGTCAAGGTTTAAAAACCACATAAAAAACGGGTATTTGAAGCTGTGTTGTTTGGGGATGTGCCGGGTATGGGCGATAAAGCCCGCATAGATTGCCGTTTCCATCAGCGCTCCTCCAGCATGTCGCAGACCCGCAGCGCGCTGCGCACCCCGTCTTCATGAAAGCCATTGAACCAGTAAGCCCCGCAATAGTGAATCCGGTCAGTCCCGGAGATCTCCTGCCAGCGTTTCTGGGCCTCGATCATCGCGGTCGTATAGATCGGGTGCGTATAGTCGAAATGCTCGATCACGAAGCGCTCATCAATCTCCTGGTTCAGGGTGACCAGATAGGTGTGCTGTTTATCGAGGCACTGCAGAATATTCATATTGTAGGTCAGGGTCGACTGTTCCCGGGCCGCATCGACCATCCGGTAGTTCCAGCTTGCCCAGGCTGTTCTGCTTCTGGGCAGATGGCTCTGGTCCGCGTGCAAAATGACCCGGTTGTCGGAAAACTGGAATTCATCCAGAATCCGGCTCTCCTGCGTTGTCGGCTGCTGCAGCAGCGCCAGGGCCTGGTCGCCGTGGCAGGCAAAGATAAGCTGATCGTAGGTGGTACTTCCGGTGCTGCTGTGCACCGCCACGCCGTCTGCCTGCCTCTCAACCCGCTCTACCGGGGTAGAAAGCAGGATTTTGTCAGCAAAACTTCTGGTAAACGGTTCTATATAGCTGCTCGAACCGCCCTTGATCGTATACCATTGCGGACGGTTGGCGATATCGAGCAGTCCATGGTTATCAAAGAACCTTACAAAGAAGCTCAACGGAAAATCGCGGCAGCTTTCCAGTCCCATCGACCAGATGGCGGAGATCATCGGCAGCAGATAGTTGTCTTTGAAAAGCTCCGAATAGCTGGCGTGCGCCAGGTAATCGCCAATCGTCAGCCTGTTGTCCTGGGCCGCAACCTTTCTGACATCCTTGTTAAAGCGCATGATGTCCGCCAGCATGCGCCAGAATCGCGGGCGCACGATATTGCTGCGCTGGGCGAAAAGGGTATTGAGGTTGCTGCCATTGTACTCGAGATCAATCTGGTCGTTGCGCACCGAAAAGCTCATTTCGGTCGGCTGATAATCGACGCCTGTTTCTTCGAGCATCTTAATGAACCGGGGATAGGTCCGATCATTGAAGACGATGAAACCGGTGTCGATGCGCGACTGCTCGCCCTGATAATCCACCTCCACCGTGTGGGTGTGCCCGCCAATATAGTCAGCAGCCTCAAAGAGGGTCACGTCTTTGCCGGCCCGGGCCAGATAATAGCCGCAGGTGAGGCCGGAAATACCGGTTCCGACAATGGCGATGCGATCATTCTGCATGGGCGATCATCCGCTGGCTGAGTTTGGTCCACGCCCATGTCGGCAGCAGAGACATGGCTTTGAGAAAATAGGTGAAGTGTTTTGGAAAATGGATTTCCAGTTTGCGTCGGCCGATGCCGCGGCGGATATAGCGGGAGGCTTCCTCGACGCTGACCCGTGCGGGCATGGCAAAATCATTTTTATCGGTCAGCGGTGTTTTGACAAAGCCCGGACAGACCAGACTCACATCGATGCCTTCCCGTACCAGATCGACGCGCAGCGTATCGGCCAGATACGCTATGGCAGCCTTGGATGCACCATAGGCCTCGGCCCGGGGCAGCGGCAGATAGGCCGCTGACGAGCCGACCAGCACCAGGTGGGGATTGGTTCCCCGCCGCAACAGCGGCAAGACGCCTTCGATTGAAATTGCCATCGACTCCACATTGGTGCGCATGACCCGGCGGAACAGCTCGCTGTCAAAGGCCGGCAGATCGATATATTCGCACGAACCGGCGTTGAGTATGGCCAGATCGAGTGAACCAAGGGTCTCGAACCAGTCCAGCGTCTGAGTTCTATCGGTCAGATCCAGCTGGCCCGTGTGCAAGCCTTTTTCAGCCAGTTCAGCCAGGGCGTCGGGATTGCGCCCGATCGCCCAGACATCGTGGCCTTCGGCGAAATAATCCAGAGTCAGCTGTCTGCCGATGCCGGAGGTGGCGCCGGTAATCAGGATATTCATGATCCCAGTCTCCTGTTAATTGTTGTGACGATGGAGCCGAGTACCGGCAGATGTTGGTAGATCATCGCCCCGAGATCGAAATAATCCCGGTGATAGTACACCAGATCCTGATCAGTGAATTTGACAAAGGTGGCGCCATGCACCGAAATTTCCGCCCCCTTTTTGATCCGTGGATGCGACATGTGCATGGCCCACTGAACATACCCGTCGCATTGGGTGCGCAAGGGATGGGCAAACTCGAAGTGTACCTTGTTCAGGTTGGCATAGAGGCTTTTGAAGTAGGCGCAGAGTTTCGGCAGCCCCCTGATTTCATGGGCCGGATCGATAAAGTGGATATCTTCGGTGTAGATCTCTTTGACCAGCTCGATGTTGTCCGCGTCGAGCCTGTTATATAGTTCCAGAAATCGTTCCATTTACCCATGCCTCTTTCTTCTTAGTTTGCCTTGTTGACCAGATCCCGCTGCAGATCACTGTCCAGAGGTTGATTGTCTCCTAGCCAGATACCGAAATAGGCGGAGCTGAACGGCGCCGATTCCACCGCGACCAGCTCCCTGCCGTTTAAGGAAAGTGTCGTCGTCATGCTCTCGGCCTGGTAGCAGAGTTGGTAGCTGTCGCCTTTTTTAACCGGCTGGTAGGCCCCATGAAGCAGTTCTATCTGATCTTTGAGCTCTTCGATACGATCAGCCGGATGCTGGCGGGCAAGTATGGTGCTTGCGCCTTCGATGAAATTTTCCGGCGTCAGCGAGACATGATAGCTCAACTTCAGACATTTCGACACCGAGGGATCCAGCACGTCGACGGCAGTATCGGGCTCTTCAACAAACAGATAGGCATCATAGACCTTGATGAAGCCCAGGTAATGGACGTCACCCTGGCCCTGCAGGCGCATTGAATCGATCGTCGCTGGTGCGCTCTGGCCCTGACCCACTATCAGAACTGCAGCCATAACAAACATTAGCAGGAATTTCATGATCTGTCTCCCTGAATCTTTTTATTGAAAACGATGGTAATATCACCGAGATGGATACCGAATTTACTCATTCGCGTTTTGTTGATGAGTATCTCATCGGGCTGCAGATACATCCAGTCGTCAAGATGGATCTTCCAGGTCCTGCCGTCCACCTCCACATTAAGGTAATAGCGCCAGTTGAGCACGTTACCGGAAACCGAACCGACCGCTACTCCTTCAACATCAGCTGCCGTACCGGTAAGCATTCCATCTTCGGCGCCGGCAATGGTCCACACCCGTTTACTTTTTTCACCGTCGCTCCATTGGAAATCCTCATTCAGCACCAGCCGGTTCTGCTGATCAATTTCACCTCTGATATGCACCACGAACTGACGGGTGAGATTTCCGCCCCGATCCTGAACCATTCCGTGGCCCATGGTTTCGTCCTGAAAATACTCGAACAGATCCAGGGCCGGCCGGTTATCGCGGTAACGGCTTAAATCGGCCTTGGAGCAGCCGGCCAGCATTACGGTGCAGACAATCAGCGCTGCCGCAGGCTGCAGGAATCGTTTGAGTTTAAAAATGATCTTGTTGTTTTTCATATTCTTTCTTACCAATCCAAGGGTTTCTTTTAAGAACCACGTTATTGTGATTGTTGTTTAATGATAAGAATGATGAAGCCACATACAATGGGAGGTAAAAGTCAGTATAAAGGTAGTAAAAACTACTATTTTATTAGTCAAAACTGTTGTCAATTGAAAAATTCTTTGTTGGGATGAAAACTGCTGCCGCCGCATCACAACGGCGCACTTCTTGTCTATAATAAGTCTTAGACTCAAGACGAGAAGAAAAACTTTTGCTCAGCCGAGATAAAATCTACTGTAAAGATCGTGCAAATTGATAAGCCCATTCCCCCGAGGACAGCAGGAATGGGCTTGGAGGAGGGAGGTTACCAGCGTTCTGTTCCGACAATCTGGTTTACGTCGGCACAGTGGTTACGTTCGTCCTCGGTGAGTTCTTCAAAAGATTTGTGATCGTTGTTTTCAAAATAACAGACGGTCTTTGCCGCTCTTGTCATTGATCCAACTCATCGATTCAAATCCAGCTCTCATGGTGTCACCTCTTCGTGTCATGTTCAGTCTTTTATGATGGTGCTTGCCATCTCTTATCTGATAATGTAAGCGTAAATAGCCTTGACACAATACTAGAGAAATGGTGTATCATCAGTAGTGATGACTATCATTAACCATGGCCACACCCGTCATTCAGCTATATATACTTTTATATCGAAAACAGCAGGTGTCCCATGCAGAATCACAGCCTCTATAAAGAGATCGTCAATTCCATTTCTGCCCATGTGGCAATTATCGATGAAAATGGAGTCATTCTCGAGACGAACCGGGCCTGGCAGGAATATGGCCGTGAAAACGGTATAGCCCCCGATTTCGACCCGGTCGGCAGCAGTTACCTTTCCATCTGCGATGTCGCAGCCGAAAAGGCAGATGAAGCCTGCGTCGTCGCCGGCGGAATACGTCAGGTAATTGACGGTAGGGTCCCGGAATTCGTCACCCACTATCCCTGTCACTCACCTGACCAGAAACGCTGGTTCGTGGTGCGGGTAGTACCTATTCGGAAAGAACGAGAAGCCAGAGCAATCGTTACCCACGAAGATATCACCCCGATCATGCAGATGCAGGATGAGTTGAAAGAAAAAGAAAATGAACTCCTGCAGGAGCGTGAAAAATTAGAAGAGACCAATACCGCCCTGCGGGTACTGCTCAGGCAAAGAGACGAAGACAGAGCCAGGCTGGAAGAGACCGTCTATAAAAACGTTGATCGGCTGGTACTGCCCTATATCGAAAAACTTCTGCAGGGCAGGCTTTCGGACAAACACCGGACGCTCGTTGAAATTGCCGACAACAACCTGCGCGATATTGTCTCGCCGTTTCTGCGCACCCTCTCCTCGCTTGGCCTGCTGCTGACTCCCCAGGAAACCGAAGTGGCCAACCTGGTCCGTAACGGCAGAACCAGCAAGGAAATCTCCGATATCATGAACCTCTCGGTGAGCGGGGTTGATTTTCACCGCAAACGGCTGCGGCAGAAACTCGGCCTGGCCAATACCCAGAAAAATCTCAGATCGTTTTTAATGACCCTGGAAAAGTAGTCACCTGAAATTCATCTAAAAAAGTACATTAGGGGAAATTACCATGGCAACCATTTACGATTTTCAGCTCCAGACCATCGACGGGCACCCCACGACTTTAGAGCCTTACCGGGGCAAGGTATTGCTCATTGTCAACGTGGCCAGCAAATGAGCTTTCACCCCCCAGTATGACGGCCTGGAGCGGCTGTTTCAAACATATCGGGATCGCGGCCTGGCAGTTCTTGGCTTTCCGTGCAACCAGTTCAAAAAACAGGAACCGGGAAGCGCTCAAGAAATCAAGGATTTTTGTCGACTCAATTATGGCGTCAGCTTTGCGCTGTTTGCCAAAATTTCGGTCAACGGCCCCGACGCTCACCCACTTTACCGTTATCTCAAAAGTGCTGCTCCCGAAAATGGAGATCGTGGGGATATCAAATGGAATTTCACCAAATTTCTGGTCGACCGCGGCGGCACTGTTGTGATGCGCTTTGGACCGTCAACAGAGCCGGCCGCTATCGAGGAACCTATCGTCAGCTTACTTTCTGAGCAGAGCTGAAGATCAGCCAAAGATATCCTGTCCTTTCAGGGCCCGGGCTGCGCGGGCAACATTTGCCCCGTGGTTTCGGCTCACCTGAAGCACCCCCTCGTCCAGGCCGTTGTGATTCAGATCCTCATCGGCCGAGCGCCCGTAGGGGCCCCACTGCAGTCCGCCTTTGGAGTAGCCTGCGGTCATTTTGGGCAGCGGAATGATGATCATGCCCAGTTCGGCGAAATTGTTGAGCAGGGACACCAAGGCCAGTTCGACACCGCCGCCGGCGCCGCCGTAACCCGCACCTGAGGCGAACACGCCAACCACTTTGCCGTTTAACTGATTCTGCATCCAGAGGCCGCCGCAGACGGTATCGATCATCTTCTTGATGCGCCAGTCCATATTTCCCATGTGCACCGGTGTTCCAACCAGCACGCCGTCGGCCTCGGTAAAATCATCGGCGCTGACCTCCTCGGCTTTTTTCACTACTGCCTGAGTCTCGCCCACGGATTTCACCCCGTCGGCAACCGCCTGGGCCATTTTTTCCACACTGCCATAGTCGCTTTCATATATTACGAGAATCTTTGTCATGGTCTTATTCCTCTTCGTTTTGGTCTGTTTGGTGCTGCAGCCGGCAGGTTTTCCTGCCGCGCTGCTCTAAAGCTCGAGACATCTGAGTCTTTCTGGTCTTGGCTATTTCCTGACCAGGGCCTTACTGCCGCTCCGGCCGAGTTTTTTCAAAAGTCTTCCCAGGGTCTGCAATTCCCTGGCATTGAGTGCTTTCATGCGCTCCTCTATGCGCTCCCGGTGCGCCGGGAAAATGTCTGCGATCAGCCTTCTGCCCCGGGCGGTGAGGCTGATCACCACATATCTGCGATCCCCGGTGTCTTTATCTCTTGAAACCAGGTCCCGTTTTTCCAGATTGTCGATAACCATGGTAATATTTCCGGCACTTTTCAAAATTTTAGCGGCAAGATCTCTCTGGCACATCGGACCCAGGTGATAAAGCGCTTCGAGAATGCCGAACTGGCTGATGGAAAGCGAACAATCGCTGAGCCGGCGGTGCACATCGGCCGATACCGATTCAGTGGCCCGCATCAGTTTGATAAAGGTGGCTAAGGCTATCGTCTGGGCGGGTGTATTTTCGAGTTCCTTTGTGCCTCTCATTACTAACCTGGCTTTTCAATATTGTTTTGATATTAAATAATTTAATATTAAATTATATCGCAATACCGACTTGTCAACCGACGACTTGAAAAAGACCTGATTCCGGGTACAACTGTGCTTGATTGCGGCAATTAAGCCTGCTTAGATGATCCCCGTTTTGCGCAACTCCTCGATTTTTTCCTGGCTGTAGCCCAACTCGGTAAGAATCTCATCACTGTGCTCTCCGAGCTCAGGGGCTTTGCAGCGGTTTTCGGCAGGAGTGTCGGAAAGCTTGATTGGATTGTTCAACAGCCGGATAGGACCATAGGTTGGATGATCCCAGTCACTGAAATAGTCGTTGGCAATGGCCTGCTCATCACGGGTGACCTCCAGCGGCGTCTGCAGCGGCGCCCAGATCAGCTTGTTACGGCTTAAAATGTCGGTCCACTCGCCATAGCTCTTCTGTTTAAAGGTCTCCTCGAGAATCATCACCAGTTCCGTGGCGTGCTCTGCGCGGCCTTCCACTGTGGCGAATTTTGGGTCGTTTTCCAGTTCAGGCCGACCCACCGCTTCGCAGAATCGGGGCCAGTAGGGCTGGGAAGTTGTCATTCCCAGCATGATCCAGCGCTTATCGCTGGTCGGGTAGATATTTCGAATCGGATTTGCCATCGTCCGACGCGAAGGCCTGATGGCATCCTCGCCGCTGATCAGACAACCCGAGAGATCGGTGCCCAGGGCGAACATGGCAGTGTTGAACAGCGAGACCTCGACCTCCTGTCCCCGGCCGGTGCGCTCACGGATAAACAGGGCCGCCATCACGCCGGCCAGCAGGCTCTGGGAGGTAATGCTGTCGCCGTAGGCCGGACGGGAGATATTGGGCGCACTGTCCGCCTCATGCATCAGGTCCATCACGCCGCTGCGGGCCCAGAACGCCACCGAGTCATAGCCACCGGTGTTTCTTTCAGGCCCGCGCCGGCCATAGCCAGTCAGGTTGGCATAAATAATTTTATCATTGATCCTGGCCAGCGTTTCATAGCCCAGATTGAACTTCTCCATCTCATAGGGCCGCAGGTTGTTCAGAAAGACATCGGAATCCGCGGCCAGCGTATGGATAATCTCCTGGCCCTCGGCTGATTTCAGGTTAACGGTGAGGCTGCGCTTATTGCGGTCCACATGCTCCCAGATGTAATTCACCTCGTGCGGCCGTGCCCAGCCGGCCATGCCGGCGGCCAGAAGGTGACGCTGCAGGTCGCCGCGCCCGGGCGGCTCCACGTGGATTACATCCGCCCCCCAACTTCCCATCAGCATACCCGCCAGCGGCATTGCAAAGGCTCCGCCGACCTCCACCACCCGTACTCCCTCAAGCCCTTGGTTCATGACTGCACTCCACTATATCTGAAATAGTTTTTTTCACTCAACCGTCACCGCCTGGCTGCGCTATTCATCCTCGCTCAGGGCAATCTCCATATCGATCATTTCCCTGGCCCGCTCAAGGGCCCGCTCGACATTCTCGCCACCCATCGAAACATGCTGAGCATACCCCGAAGGGGCAGTGATATCAAAGCTGAAATGGGCACACATCTTATCTTCTGCGGTAACGACGATGGTCCAGCCTTTATATGTCTCGGTTACCGGTGTCTGCATGGCGATATCCCTGATTGGTGTTGAATCTTCAGGCTCTCCAACAGCAAAATACGATTGGACCAGGGCCTTTGTCAATCAGAACTGCGGGGCATAATCATAGAATAAAGTTATTTGTGCGCCAGAAACAACAAATGTCTGCTTTTTAATTTATTTGCCACCTGACCACAATAGTTCACGAGTTGAGACGGCCTGCTAGCCGAGGAGACTTGGGCAAGGCAGTATAGCTAGGGCCTTGCCCAAAAGCGACGCGGGATAGCAGGCCGTATCGAATCGCCCCAAGGGTGGAAATGGTGTCTTTTCAGCACTGCTTCTAAAGGGTACAAACGGTATTGCTTGCATAATTGCGTAACTTTAGAGCAAAATTCTGATATTGTTCAGATAATGATAGTTTTCTATGTTTTTCCATGAACGTCAGGCTAAAGGGCCGCTGCGAGCAGATGCAAAAGCATTTCAACAGCGTTCATGGTACCATTGGCAGCGCATCCGGTCGCCGGGCACGTGGTGCACTGGCAGAGCTGTTCTTGGGGAATTTTCAGGTTTCATGAATTAGCGATTGGTCGTTCAGGAGATAGCCATATGTCCATTGAAAAGATACATGATGCGGTCGTAGCACTTGATAAGGCAAAGGTAGAGAGCGAGACCCAGGCTGCGCTCGACCAGGGTATTGCAGTCGCTTCGATTCTCGACGACGGGTTGATCAAAGCGATGGAGTACATCGGAGATCAATTCAGTGGGGGCGAAATTTTTATTCCGGAAATGCTGATGGCTGCAATGGCCATGAAGGGCGGCCTGGAACTGCTCAAGCCCCACCTGGCGGCAAGCCAGACCCGGAGCAAAGGAAAAGTGGTTATCGGTACGGTGAAAGGGGACCTGCACGACATCGGCAAGAACCTGGTGGCCATGATGCTTGAAGGAGCAGGCTATGAGGTGATCGATCTGGGCGTCGATGTCGACAGTTCGACCTTTATCAGCAGTGCAAAGCAAAACGATATCGATGTTATCGCACTCTCCGCCCTGCTGACCACCACCATGCCGGCCATGGAAAATACGGTGCAAGACCTGCACGAGGCCGGCGTATCGGCTCCGGTCATTATCGGCGGTGCTCCGGTAAGCCAGTCTTTTGCCGACAAAATAGGGGTCGCCGGTTACAGCGCTGACGCCCCGGGAGCCGTTAAACTGGCTAATCAACTCCTGTCTCAGAGCAGGAAAGGGCAGGAAAAGAGATAGGCTTTTATAATACGTCAGGGGAGATCAGATGATCATAATCGGCGAATTGATCAATGCCAGTCGAAAACAGATCAAGACTGCCATCGAAAACCAGGATATCGAAGCCATCAAGACCGTAGCCCGCGACCAGGCGAGCAACGGTGCAGACTATATCGATGTCAACGCCGGAACCTTTGTCGGCCAGGAGGCTGCCCATCTGCGCTGGCTGGTTGAGACCGTGCAGGATGCGACAGACAAGCCGTGCGCTATTGACAGCCCGGACCCGGCCGCCATTGAAGCAGCCCTTGCCGTGCACCGGGGGATTCCGCTGATTAACTCCATCTCGCTGGAAAAAAAGCGTTACCATGCACTCCTGCCGCTGATCGCCGGAACCGGTTTCAAGGTAATCGCGCTGTGCATGAGCGATGACGGGATGCCGGAGACCACCGATGATCGTCTCAGGATCGCTGAACGGCTGATACATGGTTTAACGGAAAACAATGTATCCCTGGACAATATCTATGTCGATCCCCTGGTCCAGCCGATCAGTGTGAACAAGACCTTCGGCATGGAGTTTCTCGACGCAATCGAGCAGATCATCACCCGCTTTCCCGGCGTTCACACCGCCTGCGGTCTATCCAATATTTCTTACGGTCTGCCCGAGCGGAGATTTCTCAATCAGACATTCATTACGATGGCGATCTGCAAAGGGCTCGACGGGGCGCTGGTAAATCCGCTGGATGCACGCATGATGGCCACCATCGTGGCAGCGCAGACCCTGGCCGGACGCGATGATTACTGCATGAATTACCTGCAGAAATATCGGGCTGCGTTGTTTGAAAATCTGTGAAAGCGACCATTTCCATAGATCCAGCCGAGCTCGTCATCTCTTGTCGCGAAGTCATTCGATTTACCGGCGGCACCTCCTGCCGGGCAGGAGACGATCTGCGTTCTCTGGCCCTCCGCATGATCGCCAGAGCCGCTGAGTTGATTGTCCCAACTTATGCCTACAAGATCTGCGATATAGAGCAGAGCGCCCGGATTCTTGAGCAGGCAGGCCAGCCCGCAGCCGCTTCCTGCCCACAGCCGTCCGACGGTGTTCGTTGCCCCACTGCGGCACTGGTCATCTGCACGCTGGGGCCCCAACTCGACCTCGAAGCGGCAAAGCTGAACCACGCTTCCGCTCACCTCGAGAGTCTTCTGCTGCATGGTGCGGGACTCGCCGCGCTGCAGAACCTGGCCTACAGAGCCACCACTGAGATTTCCGAGCTGCTAGCCGGGCAGCATCTCTATCCATGCAGCCGTCTCGAGCCTGGCTGCAATGGTATCGAACTCGAGCTGCAGTCTGCGATTTTCAACGAAGTCGAACCCCTGCCCAGCGGAGTATCGCTCAATGAGTATTGTGTGATGGATCCTCCAAAATCGCTGTCCTTTATCATCGCGTTCACTGCTCATAAAGGGCATCAGCGAGATCTGGGTCACCTTTGTCAAACCTGCGCCCTGCAGGACTGTGCGTATCGAAAAACAACCTCTCAGATGGGCCAGTCCGGATGAATTCCTCGCCCCGGCACCAGGTCGAGATCCTGCCCGAGAACGTATCGCTGGAAGCTCGAGACGGCCAGAGCCTATTGGAACTGCTGATCGGTGCAGGGATATTGCTCAGATCGGACTGCGGTGGGGTTGGTGCCTGCGGCAAATGCCGGGTGCTGCTCTCTGAAATTGAGACTTCTGCAGAACGCCCAACCTGCGCCTGTCAACACCTTATAAGAAGCACTCTGAGGGTCACGGTCCCCAGCCGCTCCCGCTTTATCGTCGAACCCGCGGAAAAAGAAATTGACCCTCAGTTGCTTGCCGCTCGCCTGACCGTAAGCCAGACTGGCCATGGCAGGCAGAGCGGCTTCGGGGTTGCGGTAGACCTCGGTACCACCACCATCGGCGTCTATCTGTGTGATCTGAGCACCAGAACGGTGCTGCGCTCAGCTGCGGTCCGCAACCCGCAGAACATCATGGGCCTCGATGTGATCAGCAGGATCGAGGCGGTGAACAGCGGACGCACTACTCCTGCACTGATGCAGCAGATGGCGGTCAAAGCAGTCGAGGCCGCCTGCCTCGAGCTGCTCGGCTCCCTGTCGATATCAAGCAGGCTTCTGCACTCACTGGTTGTTGTCGGCAATCCTGCAATGGTGCATCTTTTTTTCGGCGAGAACCCTGCCTCCATTGGCGTGGCTCCGTTCAAGCCCGTTTTTTCCCAAACCCGGATGCAATGTTCGGGAAATCTCGGATTTGTCTTCAACAAAGAGCTCAAGGTCAGCAGTCTGCCGCTGCTCTCCGGTTTTCTCGGTTCTGATATCCTGGCAGCTGCGCTGGCGGTCGATATGCTCAACCAGCCGGCCGGGACCCTGCTGGTCGATATCGGTACCAACGGCGAACTGATGTTGCGGACGCAGGACGGCCTGATGGCAACCTCATGTGCCACCGGACCCGCCTTCGAGGGAGGTGCGATTGGTTGTGGCATGCCGGCGATATCAGGTGCGGTTGATGCAATCAGACTCTCAAGCAAGGCAGAATCGGTTCAGGTCCGCTGTGTCGGGTCAACAGGCAGCAGCTGCCAGCCTGAGGGGATTTGCGGGTCGGGATTGATCAGCGCCATAGCTGAGTTTCTTGACAAAAAAGTGATCCTGCCAAACGGCGTCTTCAACCCTGCCTGTCGAAGTCCTCGACTGAACCGTGCTCAAAAGCCTCTCCGCTTTGTAATCGCCGAAAAAGATAACCGGGGGCAGGGCAGTGAGCTGTTTATTTCTCAGTTCGATATCCGCGGAGTGCAGCTCGCCAAAGCTGCGCTTTCAGCGGGTATACGCATGCTCTGCCAGGAGGCTGGCGGGATCAGGCCGGACCTGGTAATCGTAGCAGGGGCTTTTGGCAATGCCCTTGATATCGGAGACTGCCGCTCTATCGGCTTGTTTGGCTTCCTCGATACTGAGACAAGAATCGAATCGGCCGGCAATATCGCAGGTATCGGGGCAGTTCTGGCTCTATTGGACAAGACTGCTGCAGAAGATGTCGCACGGCTGATCCAGCTCACCACCGTTAAAAACCTTGCCGACTGGCCGCAATTTCAGGACTGTTTTGTCTCTTCAATACCGTTTGAACCGTCTTAGCCTGCACATTTCATGGAAAAACAACGAAAACCATTATTATCTGAACAATATCAAAATTTTGTTCTAAAGAGCCATTTGCAAACAACACAGTTTGTACCCTTTAGAAGCAGTGCTGAAAAGACAGCATTTCCACCCTTCGGGCGAGTCGATACGGCCTGCTATCCCGCGTTGCTTTTGGGGAAGGCATATCTGCTATATTGCCTTCCCCAAATCTCCTCGGCTAGCAGGCCGTCTCAACTCGTGAACTATTCAGGTTGGTAAAGGCAAAGCGCTGCGGTCTCAAGGCAAAGAGCAACACCGCAGGTCACTTAAACCAAATACTGCTTATAAATAATTAATTTTATTATGTTTTTGTACATCAGATACCACGTATAGCAATACGACTTGACGGATACCGGGGAATTGATTAACTGTTGCTAGTGGTTATAATTTAGTGGTGATTAAAGGGGATGAAAAATCACCTGCACGCTGCCCCGAAACGGCAGAACAGGGCAACCACGTTCTACCAATTAACTCGAGGTATAAACATGGAGAACCGAAAACATCCTCGCATGACCATTACCAACATCGAAGCAGACATATCCGACGGAAGCGGTTTCTTCAGTGGTGTCGTCCAGGACATATCCCGGTTCGGACTGTCTATCAAAGATATCCATAACCGCCTCGATAAAAACGCAGATATCTATTCGGTGATCCTCGACGGCCCGGGCACCCATTTCAAGCTGCTGGTCCGTCCTATCTGGGAAACCGACGACGGCTTAAACAAGACCATCGGCGCCCAGATCGAAAACAGTCCCTGGACCTGGACCGAATTTGTCATGCGCCAGGAGACGCAGATCGAAGACTTCGCCTGGCAGTCGAATCATTAAGAGTCGCTGTAAGTTGATCAGGAGCTGAGTTTTACCCCAAGAATTCATCTCAACCTGCCTTCCCCCGGCCCAAGATGGCCGACCGTTTCCCTGCAATAGACTCCAAGCGGTGACGCAGCCTGTGAGGTGCTGCGCGTATGCCATCTCTGTAAGCAAATGAGCCCGGTTATAATCTACCGAACATATAGCGGAAATAGGAGGCGCAAATGCCTTCCTGGGCCACCATGCAGGGTCCGACCGGGTGTTTTGAGGTGCAGGATATGCCAAACGACGGGCATTCATTCGGGGTACTTCGTCCGGAGAGGATATCGGCACACTGGCACTGAATTTCTTCCTGCCCTTTCTTGAAGTGGATGTTGAACCGTTTGATTGCATCGTAGAGCGAAAGCTCGTCCCTGATCACAAAACCACTGCCCTCGATACTGCCCAACCCCCGCCAGTCGGTCTCGACCGCGAAGAAGACCTCCGAGAGCATCCTGCGCGTACGCAGGGTTTCCTCGGTCGGCACTACGTCGTTAAACGGATTGATCCAGGCCTTGCCGGACTTGCTCTGCTTGACGATTGAAATCAGTCCTTTGAAAATCTCGACGATGTCAAAGCCGGCCACCGCGCAGGATAGATGATGATGCCGGGCCAGATTGGCATAGGCCTGACCGTCGGTAATCGATTCGATATGGGCGGAGCAGAGCAGACCGCGAATATTAAGCTCCGGGTCGCTCAGCAGCGAATCGAGCGACGGCGGCAGCAACCGGATCGAAGGAATCACACAGAAGTTGTCGATGCCTTCCGAAGCCGCCTCGAGGATCGTCTCGGCCACATCGGGAGCGGCCCCTTCGAAACCGACCGCGGTGAAAACCACGATCTTATCGGGAAACTTACGCGCCAGTTCAAGCGCTTCCATCGGGGCATCGACCACTTCGACCTGGGCGCCTTTTTCCTTGAGCGAAGCGAGCGAATCGCGGCTGCCCTGCACCCGCAGCAGATCCTCGCAAGTGGCGGTTATCACATCGGGCTGCTTGCCGACGTAGATGAACGCGTCGATATGCCCGGCCGGCATCACGCAGACCGAACAGCCGGGCCCGGTGACAATTTCAACATTGTCCGGCAGGACGTCTTCATCCTGATATTTGAGCAGGGTCCGTGTCTGGGTACCGCAGACAACCATGACCCGGATTGGCTGGTCGGCAAGTACATTCAGTTCTTCAACCAGTGGTGCAAGCTCGGATGGTTGAGTCAATTCCTCATGGTTTGCCATAGTCGACCTCTTGCCCCGGTACCGGTGACGCGGTCGGCACCGGAATCTGGCAGCAGTGCGGTAAGGGTGAAAATCAGGCCTGTTCGGCCTCTTTTTTCATTTCGGCATAATATTGAGATTCACTGATTTTTTCGGCTTCCAGCCGCTCTATATCAGCTCTGGTCAGGTGGAACATGCCGCAGGCAGGGCAACTGCCGTCGAAATTATCGCCAACCGCCCGCGCTTTCAACTCATCAATGGTCATATGATCCACGTTGCCGCAGGCGCCGCTGGGATTTTCAGCCCGAACCTGAGACCGTCTGGATTTTCTGGTGCGCTCCGTCATGGCATCTCCATGTAACGGCTGATCTCGATACCTTTCAGATCAGACAATGTGTTTGATACTTTAAATTATAACCGGCGTCAAGTGAACCCCGTCGCCGCCGTATTCATCGACGGCGACGGGTGGCTGAGACAGTCTAGTTTTTAATCGTGTCGATCAGGGTGCCTTCTGAATCAACAATTTCAAGAGCCAGGGGGATACCGCCATCCAGGCGGTGGGTGGCACAGGACATTCACGGGTCATAGGCCCGGACGGCCATCTCCACTTTATTCAGGATACCCTGATCGTAATTGCCGCCCTTGATCAGTGAGGTCGCGGCCTGCTTGACACTCATATTCATCGGCCCGATATTGTGCGTAGTGCCAACGATCAGATTCGCCGATTCGATGCAGCCCTGCGAATCCGTGGTGTAGTCATGGATCAGCGTGCCGCGCGGCGCCTCGACGATGCCCACCCCGCGGCCGGCTCCCGGTTCCACATGGGCCCGCACATTTGTATCGGTAATGCCTTCCCAGTTCAGCAGCTCGATAGTGCGCTCACAGGCGTAGATCAGTTCGATCAGCCGGGCATAATGGTAGAGCAGGGTTGCCTGGGCCGGCCGGCCGAAGGCTTCTCTGAACTCTTCCAGGGCCGCCTGGGCCTTGGGCGTGGACATCTGGTCACAGACGTTGAGCCGGGCCAGCGTGTTGGCCCGGTAGATCCCCTTCGGGGCGTCCAGATCGAGTGAGAAGCCCTCGTTCCAGGATTTGGCGTACGGCATCTTGCCGTAGCCCCAGGGCTCCACGTGTTCGCCGAGATAGTCCAGGTAGCGCTCACCTTCGAAATCGACATAGGTGCCGTCGGCCTTCATCAGACGCTGGATACCGTCGTAAATTCTAAACGAGCCGTCCTCACGGTCGACCGTGCCCAGAAAGCCGGTAGTGATCACCCCCAGTTCGCCTATCACATCAAGATATTTACTGAACACGTTGGTCTTGGCAAAATCGAGTGCAAATTCTGAGAAATCCAGCAGTGTCCGGGTGTCCTTGAGCAGTTCGAGCCGTTCTGATTCGAGCATCGGTTTGGAAAAACCGCCGACCACTGCGGCGATTGGGTGGATCGCCTTGCCGGCGAAGCGATCGAGCATCATCTGCCCGAGCTGGCGCATCTTGACCACCCGGGAGGCCAGCTCAGGGGCCGCCTTGACCACGCCAATCACGTTTCTGACTGAATAATCGGCGTCCGGGCCGAGCACGAAATCGGGTGCCGCCAGGAAGAAGAAGTGCAGGATCTTGTCGTTGATATGGGCCATGACCTGCAGCAGTTCCCGCAGCTTGTGCCCGGTTGGCGTCGGGGTAACCCCGAAACAGCCGTCCACCGCCTTGTTGGAAGCGGTGTGATGCATCCAGGGGCAGATACCGCAGATGCGGTTGACGATGCGCGGTACTTCTTCGGCCGGACGCCCCTCTATGAATTTCTCGAACCCACGCAGGGACATCAAGCTCATGTAAGCATTTTCGACATTGCCGGCGTCGTTGAGATGCACCGAGATGCGGGCATGTCCCTCGATACGGGTTACCGGTTGAATATTTAAAACCTTGCCCATCTTATGCTTCCTCCTTCGCCGGCGCCCTTCTCAGTGGCCGCAGGTTTCCGTGAGCGCCGCTGAAACGCAGCATTGAGCGGCGGTCGACAACGGATTTGAAATCGATGCCATTGCTGGCCAGCGCGTTCATCATATCGAGCATCTGGTTGCCTTTGGGCAGCACCGAACCGAAACAGCCACGGCACGGAACCCGCACCTCGATGCAGCTTGGCGCTCCGCGTTTGGCGCAGCCGGCAGCCGTGACCGGCCCCATGCACATGAAGCCCTGTTCCAGCAGGCAGCGCATCTCGCTGATCGGTTTTTCCGGATCGAACTGAACATTTTCAGTAAAGCGTTTCACCGTGCTCAGACTGCCCTTGCCTTCCCGTTTGGTCGGGCAGGTGTCGCAGACGCTTTTGGTCGGCAACTGCGGTTCCCGGTCTTCGAGCAGCGCGGTGATCATCTCGGCAATATGGGCCGGGTTGGGCGGACAGCCGGGCAGCATCATATCGATTTTGACCTTCTCGTCCAGCGCATAGGTCCGGTCCAGCAGCGCTGGCACCCCCTGATCCGGCAGAACGGCGCCCTTATCCGTCGATGAGCTCTGATAAATCTCGGCAAAACTCTGGGCAGCGTTCTGTCCGTTCATCAGGGCCGGAATGCCGCCCTGGGTCGCGCATGAACCCAGCGCGATCAGAATCCTGCACTTTTTTCGCATCTCCTCGAGAACTTCGAGATGCTCTTCGTTGGCCACGCCGCCGGTGACGATGCCGACCACCGCCTCGGGGATCTGCAGATGTTCACCTTCATCGCCGCACTGACCGTAATACTTGTGGTCCATGATAACCGGTGCATG
The DNA here is from genome assembly GCA_963824415.1 of uncultured delta proteobacterium. Classification (GTDB taxonomy): domain Bacteria; phylum Desulfobacterota; class Desulfobulbia; order Desulfobulbales; family Desulfocapsaceae; genus JABDQA01. The sequence continues at coordinate 700,182 of CAWGPM010000002.1, read as the reverse complement.
TACGATATCGAGATGCTCGGTGAGCAGTTCAATCAGGTCCTCGCCGATATTTAAAATGGCAATTTCACAGCCTGAACACGAACTCAGCCATTCTAAAGCAGTTGTTACTCCCATTGGTTCCTCCTTTATCCTGCCTGAGCGCTTTCGTGGATGGGGCCCAATTGCCTGACCCGCTGAGTCATTTGGCTGACCGCGGCGACGAATTTATCGGGTTCAGCCGAGGAAACCCAGCTTATCGCAAAACGTTCTTTCTCGTAGCCGTAGTCTTCCAGCAGCTCATTGATCATCTCGGAACGCGACATCGCTTTATAATTACCATCCAGGTAATGACATTCGCCCAGGTGTCAGCCCAGGACCATGACGCCGTCAGCCCCCTGATCCAGTGCCTTGGTGACGAATTCCGGGTGTACCATACCGGAGCACATGAGCCGGATGATCCGCACGTTCGCCGGGTATTGCATTCTGGCGGTGCCGGCCAGATCTGCGGCCGCATACGAGCACCAGTTGCAGCAGAATGCAATGATCTTTGGTTCATAACTCATTGTCTCACTCCTCATTATTACGTTAATTGTCTGCATTATCCAGGCGCTAGACGGCCAGCGCCGCCTCGATCTGAGAGCTGATCTGATCCATGGTAAAACCCTGGACCGACACACCGCGCTTCGGACAAGTTCCCTGACAGAGGCCGCAGCCCTTGCACAGGGTCTTGTTCACCTCGATGTACTTGCGCGCCGCAGCACCGGCTGCGTCTTCTTCAACCAGGGTAATGGCATGGTATGGACAGACGTCCAGACAGAGTGCACAACCATCGCAATAATCGAGATCCGGCTCCGCCTTGACCGCATCGAGGCTGACCGTGGAACGCGCCAGCAGGGTCGCCGCCCGGGCCGAGGCTGCCAGGGCCTGGGCCACCGATTCTTCCACCGGCTTGGGATAATGCGCCAGCCCAGCCACGAACAGGCCCTCAGTCGCACAGTCCACCGGACGCAGCTTGGCATGGGCCTCCTGGAAAAAGCCGTCGCTGTCAAGCGGTACCTTATAGATTTTATTGAGCTTTTCAGCATCAGGATTGGCGACGATCGCAGTGGCCAGTACGACCATATCCGCTTTTATCTGCAACGGGCGGTGCAGGATGTGGTCCCAGACCTCCAGGGTGACCTGCTTGTGTTTGACTTCGACACTGGGTTTACCGTGCAGTTCGTAGTTGATGAAGATAACGCCGAGTTCCCGGGCCTTTTTGAACAGCGCTTCGCGCTGGCCGTAGGTGCGCATGTCGCGGTACAGGATATAGATCATCCGGCTCGGGTCTTCCTGCTTCAGCTCGATCGCGCTCTGCACGGAATGGGTACAGCAGACCTTCGAGCAGTACATCCGATCGGTCTCACGTGAACCGACGCACTGAATGAAGACGATGGATTTTGCTTTAACCGCATGCTGCTCCTTGAGCTTGAATAGACGGTCAAATTCCAGCGCGGTGACCACATTGGGAATCCTGCCGTAACCATATTCCTGGGGCCGCAGCGCCCGACCGCCGGTGGCCACGATGCCGACGCCGTGTTCGATGGCCTTGGTCAACCCATCTCTGGTGGCGATGGTGGTGCTGAAATTGCCGACGAAGCCATGCGCTTCTTTGACCTCGAAGCCTTTGTGCACGATGATTTTGTCGTTCTGGTTGATCGCTTCGATCAATTTCTGGGTGCGGTTGCCAATCGATTCACCGGACCAGGTGTGCCCGAGATAGACGGCGTTGCCGCCAAGCTGCTCGGTTTTCTCGACCAGGTGTACTTCAAAGCCCTGCCTGGCCAGATTCTGCGCTGCTGTCATACCGGCGATCCCGCCACCGATCACCAGTCCTTTCTGATTGATCTCCACCGCAATCGGCTGCAGCGCTACCTGCCGGGCCACCTTGGCAACGCCCATGCGCACCAGGTCTTTGGCCTTGGCCGTGGCGATTTGAGGAGTAGCCGCATGGACCCAGGAGTTCTGGTTTCTGATATTGGCCATCTCCACCAGATACTCGTTGAGCCCGGCAGACTTCAGGGTTTCCCTGAACAGCGGCTCATGGGTCCGTGGGGTACAGGCGGCAACCACCACCCGGTTGAGCCTTTTTTCTTTGATGGTCTGCACCATCTGATTCTGGGCGTCCTGGGAACAGCTGAACAGATTGCGCTCCACGTGAGCGACGCCGGGCAGCTCGGAGGCAAAATCGGCAACCGCCTCGACATCGACCACACCGGCAATATTGGAGCCGCAGTGGCAGACGAAAACACCGATACGGAGTTCTTCATCTTTGACGTCGCGCTCCTCAGGGAAGCTCTTTTCCCGGGTCAACTCGCCCCGGGCCGGAGCCAGGCTGTCGGCCACCGCGGCAGCCGCGGCAGAGCCTTCGAGCACCGACTGGGGGATGTCCTTGGGACCGGCAAAGGCGCCGCAGGTGAAAATCCCCGGCTTGGAAGTGGAGACCGGGGTAAAATCGGATGTCGCCGCAAAGCTGTCGTTGGTCAGCTTGACGCCGGCCATCTGGCTGAGCTTTTTGACGTGTTCGGGAATCTGCATGCCGACGGAAAGCACCACCAGATCAAAGTATTCCTCAACCTGTCTGCCTTCCTCGTTGATATAGTGAATTCGCAAATCGCCGCTGTTCCCTTCCGGCTCGACCCCATGTACCCGGCAGCGCACGAAGCGCACCCCCGACTCATCTTTGGCCCGCTGGTAATAACGGTCGAAGTCCTTGCCGTGGGTGCGCATGTCCATCATGAAGATCGAGGTACGCAGCCCGACCACATGATCCTTGGCCAGCACCGCTTCCTTGATCGCATACATACAGCAGACCGAGGAGCAATAGCCGTTGCCGCACTTGTGCTCGTCTCGCGAACCGACACACTGCAGGAAGGCCACCTTGGTGATTTCCTTGCCGTCGGACGGCCTGATCAGATGCCCTTCGGTGGGCCCCGAGGCGGACATATAGCGCTCGAACTGCAGCGAGGTAATCACATTGGGATAGCGGCCATAGCCCCAGACACCGGCAGCGCTCGGATCGAACGCTTCGAAGCCGGGAGCCAGAATGATGGCTCCGACGTTGAGGTTGTGCATCTTCTCGGTATCGTCGAAATTGATGGCCTCGGCGGGACACACCTTTTCACAGAATCCGCAGGCTCCCGCTTTCTTGAAACGAATGCAGTTTTGAGCATCGATCTGATATTTCAGCGGCACCGCCTGGGCGTACTTGACATAGATCGCCTTGCGCTTGCCGGTGGCCGCATCATACTCGCTGTTGACCTTTTTCGGGCACTTGGCCGCGCATTCACCGCAGGCAATGCATTTTTCCATATCCACATAGCGTGGATGTTCTTTCAGCGTTACCTTGAAATCGCCGGCTTCACCGGAAATATCCGCGACCTCGCTCAAGGTCATCAACTCTATATTCAAGTGCCGACCGCACTCAACCAGTTTTGGCGCGATAATTCACATCGAACAGTCGTTGGTCGGAAACGTCTTGTCCAGCTGCGCCATCGCGCCGCCGATGGCTCCGGAACGTTCGACCAGGTAGACAAAGTAGCCGGAATCGGCAAGATCAAGCGCTGACTGCATGCCTGTGATTCCGCCGCCGACAATCATCACCGATCCGACTTTTTTGGTGTCCAGCATGATGGGTGTCTCCTTTTGGTTCTATTTTCTCGTAAGCAGCAATGCACTTACCGCTCATCTTGATGATCTCGATTTCTGCTCAACCCCTGCAGCTACTCTTCGGCAGACTCGGCCGCCTCGGTCTGCTCCTGGCCTTCAAGGATCAGGCAGTCGGCAACCAGTTCCCAGAGATACTTGACCTCGATGCCGAGATCGTATTCCTGGTTCAGCGATTTCATCAGCTGGTCACGGCAGTTGTGGCAGGGGGCGATCACCAGTTCGGCCCCGGTTTCCTTTATCTGCCGGGCCTTGATGCGTCCATAGAAGACCCGCTCGGGCGCAAAGGGCATGGCCCAGGCACCGCCGCCGGCGCCGCAGCAGTAGTTGCTCTCGCGGTTGGGCTCCATATCCTTGTAATCGGGGCAGCATTGCCTGGTTATCTCGCGGCCTTCCTCATAATAGGCGACCCCGAAGGCTTTCATCGATTTGCGTCCGTAGTTGCAGGGGTCGTGATAAACGGCGCGCATCGGGTGCCTGGAGTTGTCGAGCTTGATCCTGCCCTCGTTGATGTATTCCATCAACAAGTCGAAGACCGACATGATTTTGAATTCTCTGAGTGCCTCGGGAAACCATCTGTTCAACCCGGACCGGGTTGCAAAGTAGGCGTGACCTCATTCGGGCAGGAGCAGCACCTCGCATTTGAGCCGCCGCATATTGTCGACGATCCGGCCGACCACGGTCTTCATCGCCTCGTCGTCCCCGGAGAACAGTCCCCAGTTGACGCCCTCCCAGTTCTCCGAAGAGATGGTCCAGGATTCACCGACGGCATGGAAAATACGCCACCAGTATTTCATATCGTCCGGCTCGGCAAAGGGCTCCTTGGAGTTGACTGTAACCAGCACCCGGGCGCCGCCTACATCGATCGGGGTCTTGAAGCCTTGGAGTCCTTCTTCCTCGAGTTCCTCTCCGAGCTCCTCGCATAGAAAAAGGAAATCATCCTTGGGTATTCCCAGATTGTTGCCGCGCTCCAGACAGGTAACCACGCCCTTGTGGATCGGTCCCGGCACCAGATCCCGCTGCCGCATGCCGCGCAGCCGCCTCATCAGCGCCATGAGCTGCACCCCTGCGGGGCAGGCGCTCTCGCACTTGGCGCACATGGTGCACTTCCAGGGCCAGTTCGTGTCGAGCAGCTCTTCTTCGAGGCCCAGGACCGCCATGCGTACGATTTTCCTCGGATCGAGTCCATCCACCCCGGCAATCGGACAGGCACTGGCGCAGGTTCCACAACTCAGACAGGTATCGGCCCAGCTGGTGTCCGCATAGATCGATTTTTCGGCAAAACCGATCTGCAGCGCTTCGGGCTGATCCCTGGCGCTCTTATACTTCTCGATCTTTTCCGGATCGACATAACTGGTCGGCCTGATCTGGGGCTTGCGCCCGAATTTTTCACAGAGGACCTGGTAGTCTTCGAACTTCATTAGGTACTTTCTGCCGGGTCCTTCCTTGGCGGGAAGGGTACCGGCATTGATCCAGTTCCTTATGGTGTTGCGATGAACGCCGAACTCCTCAGCGATTTCGCTGACTCTGAACTCATACATCATCGAGGGTCACCTCATTATGCTGATTTGAAAGAAGGTACATGATTTTTTCGCATGCGACGGTAACGGCGGATTCCATTGACGGCGAAAGTCCCGGTTCTATCTCTGCCGGGATATATTCTGCCTGGGCGGCAAGTATCGATACGCGAATACCGGTGTGCGCTTCCAGTTCCTGAAGCAGATTGACGGTCGGAAACTGGTGCAGGGAAAAATCGTGAATCTTTTTGGCGGGAATCGCTGAAGAATCGATCAGAAAGACATCCCCGGGGCGGCGTTGGTCAAAATCAACCGCATCGAGAATGATGATATGTTCCGGCCTGCCTTCTTCACTGAGCAGGTAGTCGAACAGATACTCCCGGACGCCGGTCATCGCATCAATGGCTTCAACCGACTCGGGCAGTGTATAGCGGGTGTGCAGCGCTTCGATGACCGCCGGCCCGAAGCCGTCGTCACCCAGCAGAAGATTACCGCAGCCAAAAATCTTTACTGAACTCATCGGTGGTCGTATTGTGCAAAAGTTGCCATTTGTTTTTTCAAAAGGCCCAAATTAGCACCACGCCCGGGCAAGTTCAAGTAGAATTTATTGGATTTTTCATCAATTCTGATAAACGTCTTGTATATGCACAAATTTATTGTGCAAACTAATCACCACTCCTAATACGTAGCAATATTGGGTAACTGCAGCTGGTCAGGTGGCTGTTTTGCAAGGCCTGAAGCGCTGTGCAATACTGCACTGCCGTTTCGAAACGGCAGCAACGCCGGCTCAGGACTGTGGGTAACCGTCCGGGTTCTTGAGCTGCCAGTTCCAGCTGTCGAGGCACATCCGGGCAAGATCGAATTCGGCCTTCCAGCCCAATTCGCGTTCCGCTCTGGTCGGGTCGGCATAACAGATACCGATATCGCCTGGGCGGCGGGGACCAATTCGATAGGCGACCGCTCGGCCACTGGCCTGCTCGAACCCGCGGATCATCTCGAGCACCGAATAGCCCCGTCCGGTACCCAGGTTGTAGATTGCGACGCCGGGGTTGTCCGCCAGCCGGGCCAGTGCCTTGACATGCCCTCTGGCCAGATCGACCACGTGGATATAGTCGCGCACCCCGGTGCCATCAGGTGTCTGATAGTCGCCACCGTGCACCAGGACTCGGTCAAGCTTGCCGATCAGAACCTGGGTGATGTACGGGGTCAGATTGTTGGGTATGCCGCGCGGGTCTTCGCCGATTGCCCCGCTCTGGTGAGCACCCACCGGGTTGAAATAGCGCAGCAGGCCGACCTGGAAATCGGGATGCGCCCGGTTGATATCCATCAGGATGTCTTCGATCATCAACTTGGTGCGCCCATAGGGATTGGTGCAGGAGCGAGGAAAATCTTCGGTGATCGGTACCCGGGCAGGGTCTCCGTAGACGGTTGCGGACGAACTGAAGATCAGCTTGTTCACTCCCAGCTCCAGCATCACTTCACAGAGCACCAGGGTTGAATCGATATTGTTCTGGTAGTAGCGCAGCGGCTGCTCGACCGACTCACCGACCGCCTTGAGCCCGGCAAAGTGGATGACCGCATCGACGTCCTGGCCGGCACCACTGAAGCTCTGCCGCAGCGCTTCTTTATCGCGCAGATCGTGCACCGCAAGCTCAACTTTTCTGCCGCTGAGCTGTTCGACGCGGTGCAGTGCCTCTTTCGAACTGTTTATCAGACTGTCCACCACCGTGATCCGGTGGCCCTGCTGCAGAAGTTCCAGACAGGTGTGGCTGCCGATATAGCCGGCTCCGCCGGTTACCAAAATATGCATTTATGTAAACCCTCCCCTGAGGATCATTGACTCAGAGCCGAAACAAAATTATTCTGCTGGAGTCGGTGCCGCAGGCATCGGTTGCGCAGCTTCGTTCGCTGCTGGCTCACCTTAGCCCGATGGCGGCCGGTGGGCAACCCCAAAATTCCACAGAAAATCAATGGAGGCACTATGCCGTACGTCAATATCCGGGTAGCCGGAACACTGTCCAAAGAGCAGAAGGAAAAGATCAGCCAGGGAGTTACTGAGATAATCTGCAGGGAAACAGGCAAACCGCCGGAAGCGGTGCTGCTTTTCATCGACGAAGCTGACCGGGACAACGTCGCCAAGGCCGGCAACCTGCTCAGCAATAGCTAAGGCCAGTGGAGGCTGCCCGTCGCATCGAGCAGTTGACCCGGCTGCTCAACGATCACGCGTACCGTTATCATGTGCTCGATGATCCGATCATTTCAGACGGTGAATACGACCAGCTCTTCCAGGAACTGGTCGCACTGGAAGAGGCCTATCCCCAGCTGGCAGCCGACGATTCCCCGACCAGGCGGGTCGGCGGCGCAGCGCTCGAGAAATTCGAGCAGGTCGCCCACCGGGTTGCCATGCTCAGCCTGGAGAATGGCTTCTCAGACGACGACCTGTACCAGTTCAACCAGCGCCTGGAACGTTACCTGAATCAGCCGCTCAGCGGCGGTTTCTCCGCCGAACCGAAGCTCGACGGCCTGGCGGTCGAGCTGGTCTATGAAAAGGGCTCCTTCGCATTGGGTTCCACCAGAGGGGACGGGCTCACCGGTGAGAACATCAGCGCTCAGTTACGAACCATCTCCTCGATTCCGCTCAAACTGCGCGGCCAAGCCCCGGAACTGCTCGAAGTCCGCGGCGAGGTCTACATGGAAAAACAGGGCTTCGCCAGGCTCAACGAGAGCCAATTGGCCAGCGGCCTACCTCCTTTTGCCAATCCCCGCAACGCAGCGGCCGGATCGCTCCGGCAGCTCGACCCGGCCGTCACCGCCAGGCGGCCGCTGCGCTTTTTCGCCTACGGAGTCAGCGCCCCAGAATCAACGCCGTGCAGCAGACAGAGCGAGCTGGCCCGCTACCTCAAAGAACGCGGCTTTCCGACCTGCCCCCATAACCGGTTCTGCGCTGACATCGACGAGGTGATCGAACACTATGCGACGCTGGCAGCAATTCGCCATGACCTGCCCTACGATATCGACGGCATGGTGGTCAAGGTCGACGAGTTTTATCTGCAGAACAGGCTCGGCTTTAAAGCCCGGGCACCGCGCTGGGCTATTGCCAGGAAATTTCCGGCCACCCAGGCAACCACCAGGCTGCTCGACGTCGAATTCCAGGTCGGTCGAACCGGTGCCATCACCCCGGTGGCACGACTCGAGCCGGTCGTCGTCGAGGGAGCCACGGTGAGCCGGGCAACCCTGCACAACCAGGATGAAATTCGTCGCAAGGATCTGCGTATTGGCGATACGGTACTGGTGCAGCGGGCCGGCGATGTGATCCCCGAGGTGGTCAAACCGATCAAAGACAAACGCAGCGGCGCTGAACAGCCGATCCTGATGCCAACACACTGCCCGGCCTGCGACAGCGAACTGGTGCGTCCGGAAGCCGAGGCGGTGACCCGTTGCGTCAACCCCGCCTGTCCCAGCCAGCGGCTGCGCACCCTGATTCATTATTGCTCAAAAGCCGGACTCGATATCGAGGGACTGGGGGAAAGAAACGTTACCCAGCTCTATGATCTCAGCCTGATCAATACGATTGGTGATATTTATGAACTTGACATGACGGTGCTGCAAAACCTCGACGGCTGGGGTGAAAAATCGGCCGGCAACCTGCTTGCCGCCCTGCAAGAGGCCAGGCATCCAGCGCTGGCGCGCTTTCTGGCAGCGTTGGGGATTCGTTATATCGGAGAAATAACCGCTGCCCTGCTCGAGCAGCACTACGGTTCACTGGAGCAGCTCATTTCGGCAAGCGAGGAGGAGCTTCTTGAAATCGATGGCATCGGCGAACAGGCGGCCCGGAGTATCAACGCCTATTTCAACGACAAACAGGTTCTGGCTATGCTCGATCAGCTCAGAAAATCGGGGGTTGCGCCGCAGGCCTCCGCCCCATCAACTGGCTCACTGCCCCTGGCCGGGGCGGTAATCGTATTCACCGGCAGCCTCAACCAGCTGTCCCGGGACGAGGCCAAGAAGCTGGTCAGGGAACAGGGCGGCCAGATCGCCTCATCCATCACCAGAAAGGTGACCCATGTGGTGGCCGGAGAAAAGGCCGGCTCCAAGCTGCGTAAGGCGGAAGAAGCGGGCAAGCAGATCCTGAGCGAGGAAGATTTTCTGGCAATGCTGGGGGTGGGTCCTTAGGCCAGGGCTGTTCAGGTAAACCTGGTGCGCAGATAGGCGATGATATCGTCGCTTTCATACATCGACACCGCGCCATCGACCAGAAAAGGAACCATCGCCCTGCCCCCGATATCTATGACCGTCTGCCTGCCGGCAGTGCCGGGCGCGGCATCTATCAACCGATAGTCCTCACCTTCGACGAGCCCCATCTGTTCGACGGCTTTTACCACCTTGATACAGAATGGACATCTGCTGCTGTAATAGATCTCGACCATGGATAGTTCTCCTTAGATAGAATGGGGCTCAAGTCCTGGTGCCGATTCCTTTCTTCAAAAGATAGAGATTGACCGAAAACAGCACCACCGAAAACAGCACCAGCATCCCCAGCCCGGCAACCACGCTGATGTCCGACGCCCCCAGAAATCCGTAGCGAAACCCGTCGATCATATAGATGATCGGATTGGCCTTGGAAACCGTCTGCCAGAAGGCAGGCAGCAGCGAAATCGAGTAGAAAACACCGCCCAGATAGGTGAGCGGAGTGATAACAAAAGTTGGAATAATCGAGATATCATCGAACTTTTTCGCAAAAATCCCGTTTATCATGCCGGCCAGCGCAAAAACGACACTAGTCAGGAAGGCGAACAATACCGTATAGGCGATGCTGAAAAGCGGCAGCCTGACAAAAAACAGGCTGACCAGCGATACCAGAAACCCGACGCTGAGCCCGCGCACCACCCCGCCGGAAATATAGCCCAGAATAATCACCCAGTCGGGTGCCGGGCTGACCAGCAGTTCTTCGATATTTCTCTGGAACTTGGTGGAAAAGAAGCTCGACACGGTGTTGGTGTAGGAGTTGGTGATAATCGACATCATGATCAGACCCGGCGCGATAAAGGCCATGTAGCTGTAGCCTTTGATGTCGGCCAGCTGGGAGCCGATAAAGCTGCCGAAGATGATGAAGTACAGGGTCATGGTGATCACCGGCGGCACCAGGGTCTGCACCCAGATCCGGAAAATTCTGGTGGTTTCCCGGCGGGCGATCGTATAAAAGCAGATCAGATCGTCGCGCCTCATTCAACCATCCCCATGAATATCTCTTCGAGCCGATTGGTCTTGGCGCGCATCGAATCAACCACGAAACCCTGGTCGCCTAGATGCTCGAACACCCTGTTCAAGGATTGCTGTTTGCTGATGGTGACCTCGAGCGTTGATTCATCCAGCACCTCGAAACGGACATGCTCGAGCGGGGCAACCTCACCGGCGCCGGCACTGATATCGAGGATAAAGGTTTCCTTGTCTAGTTTTTTCAACAGTTCGCGCTTGTCCTGGTTTTCGATGATGGTGCCGTCCAAGATAATCGCAATCCGGGAGCAGAGCTTTTCAGCCTCTTCGAGATAATGAGTAGTGAGAATGATCGTTCTGCCTTCCCGATTGAGTTTTGTCAGAAATTCCCACATACCCCGCCGCAGTTCTACGTCGACACCCGCAGTCGGTTCATCGAGGATCAGCAGCTTCGGTTCATGCACCAGCCCGCGGGCGATCATCAGCCGCCGCTTCATCCCGCCCGAGAGTTCCCGGGCCTGGGTATGCCGTTTTTCCCAGAGCCCCAGTTGTTTGAGATATTTTTCCGAGCGGACCAGCGCCTCGCTTCTGCCGATACCATAATAGCCGGCCTGTTGACAGACGATGTCCTGCACCTTTTCGAATATGGAGAAATTGAATTCCTGGGGTACCACGCCGATAAGGCGTTTTGCTGCCGGAAAATCCTCATCGATGTCGACGCCGAAAACCTTCACGGTTCCCGCCGTCTTGGTGATCAGCGAGGTGACAATACCGATCGTAGTCGTTTTGCCGGCGCCGTTGGGACCGAGCAATCCGAAGAATTCACCTTCGTGCACATCGAGAGAAATCCCTTTGAGGGCCTCAAGACCGCTTTTGTAGACTTTTTTTAGATCTGCAATGGAAAGGGCGTTCATGGGTATCAGGATAAAGCTATCTCAAATGAGACCAATGAAATAATCGACTATCTCACCCGCAAGGTCGCGTCCATCAAGTTCGGAGACCTGCACGATGCCGGTCGGACAGGTGATATTGATCTCGGTCAGGTATTCCCCGATAAAATCGAGTCCGGCAAAATGGATGCCCTGCTCGACCATCCAGGGACCTACCTGCGCCATGATCCGCTGCTCTTTTTCGGTGAGACCGGTCTGCAGCGCATCGCTGTTGGCGAAGTTGGCATGATAGCCCTGCTTGGGCCGTCGCATTGCGGCACCGATGACCTCGGTACCCAGGGTGAGCACCCGTTTGTCTCCCCTGAACACGGCGTCCAGAAACTTCTGCACCATGACCGGTTTACGGCCCTGCTCGGTGAATTCGCCGACTGCCTCCATCCTGCTGTGCTCGATCTTCTGCACCGAGCGGCCTTGAAAACTGTCCAGGGACTTGATCACCGCCTGCCCGTGTTCAGACACAAAGGCCTCGATCAGACGCGGATTAGAACTGACCAGAGTGGGCGGCATATGCTCGATAAAGGGCAAAACAATGAGTTTCTCATTATAATCCCTGAGTGCTGAAGGACGGTTGACAACCAGGGTCTGACTGAGCGACAGCAGTTGGGTGGCATAATGAAAACGCAGATCATAGGGCGGCTCTTTGCGCATCAGGATCAGATCATATTCGCGCAGGGGGACGCGCCGTGCCTCGCCATTGATATCGTACGCGGTGACTGCGGCACATTGGTCGAAAAAAAGGTCTTCGATGGTTGCGGTGTTGACCGCGATGCCCTTCTCCCGCGCCTTGTTGATCAGCGCAAGCGAAGTATCGGTCTTTGATATCAGCCCATCAAGCGGATCGAGTACCACGAGCCATTTCATTTTTCACTCCCTGGGTGCTTGCTGATAAGCAGGTCTCAGCAGGTTTTGTTTCACTGTGGTGCAGCTCAGCCGGGCTGACCTGCATAGTGGTCCCAATAATAAGTCGCGTTCGCAGGATTTGAAGGCGAGGCCGTGTTTTTTAATCCGGATCAGCCGTCCTGCAGTACCTTCAGCGAGACCTTGACAACCAGATCACTGACCTGCTCGCGATAGGTGAGCATATGCGGCGCGCTCAGGTGGTTCTTGAGATCCTCCAGGCTGTCCCACTTTTCTATGATGGTGACCTGATTCGGATCCAGCTCCTGGGGCGGGATGTCGGTCGCCAGATCGACGGTCGGGTGATATTCGATACAACCCTTCTCCTCTATTACATTGGCCACATTGGCCTTGAAGATATCAAGAAACTCAGCGCGCTTACCCTCTTTTACCGATACCGATGCAAGAACATAAATCATACGTCTATCCTCCAGATAGTCTATAAACGTCCACGGGTTCGTCGACAAAGTGGTTGCCAGGTCGTGACTGCCCAATAAAAGCCACAGGCAAGACCCAGCAGTCGATGGTCAGCATCTGACGAATCTTACGTCATTTGCTTTTAAAACGCATGAAAATAAAGTAGCATTCAGACTCGCCGGTGCAGCCCCTGCCATTGTGCTGCAGCCCTTGACGATTATCCAAACAATATATATTGTTGCCGGGCTTATTAGACACAGCGATGGTGCTGCAGCGAATACGACTGAAAGCGCCCCATTATGAAACCCTTACCAAGGAGTAGAGCATGCTCGATTTGTACAAAGGTTCTGACATTCTGGCCACGGTCGGAGGTGTAAAAACTCTTGCCGAGGCGAAGACGATAATCGAAGAAACACTCGACAGCGCCAACCAGGCAAAACTGGCCCCGATCACCAATGGTGATGCGCTGATCAAAATTGCCAATGCCATCAAATTGTGCAAACCGGCGGCGGTGTTCGTCAATTCGGGCAGCAAAGAAGATATCGACTGGATCAGGCAGCATTGCCTGGCCAAGGGCGAAGAGAAAAAGCTGGCCAAAGCAGGGCATACCATTCATTTCGACCTGCCCCAGGATCAGGCCCGCCTGGTCAATCAGACCTTTTATATCATCAACGAAGGTGAAAAAATGAGCTCGCTGGCCAAGTCGTTACTGCGCGACGAGGCCACCACCTATATAGAGAAGTACATGGACGGAATCATGGCAGGCCTGACCATGATGATCGGCTTTTACAGCAGGGGGCCGGTCGGGGCTGAGGCAGCGGTGCCGGCCATCGAGATCTCCTCATCCGGCTATGTGCTGCACTCCGCTGAGCTGCTTTACCGCAACTGCTATGATCAGTTCGATCGTGAAGCCAAGCGTATGGGGGTCTTTTTTACCAACGTCCATTCGGAAGGCCTGAACCGGCCCGAAGACATACCCAACGCCCGCATCTTCATGGACCGGAGCTGGCTGACCACCTTCTCCTGCTACTGCACCTACGCCGGCAACACCCTGCTGATGAAAAAGGGCAACCACCGGTTTTGCGTGGACTACGCAACCTATTACAAAAAAGAAGCGCACCTCTCGGAGCATATGTTCATCACCGGCATGACCGGGCCCGGCGGACGCAAGACATACATGGCCGGGGCCGCACCGTCGGGCTGCGGTAAAACCACCACGGCCATGGTCGGCACCGACTTTATCGGCGATGACCTGGCCCAGATCTGGATTGCTGCCGACGGTACTGTCCGGGCGATCAATCCCGAAAAAGGCATCTTCGGCATCGTCGAAGATGTGAACCGCGAAGGCGACCCCTACCTGATGGACTGCCTCAGAGGCGACGGCACCGAGGTCATCTGGTCCAATGTACTGATCGATGAGCACGGCGTACCGCACTGGGTCGGCAACGGCGAAGAGGCCCCGGAAAAAGGCATCAACTTCCAGGGGGAATGGTTTGCCGGAAAAACCGATGCAGACGGCAACCCGGTGCCGATGTCTCACAAAAACTCGCGCTGTACCCTGCTTGCCGAAGCAATAGCCAATCACAATACCGAGGCCGCCGAAGATCCAGCCGGCGTTCCGGTCAAGGTGATCACCTATTCCGGCCGGGACAGCGATACCATGCCGCCGGTCTGGGTCGCCAAAAACATGGATGAAGGCGTGGTCATCGGAGCTTCAATCGTTTCCCAGGCAACGGCCACCGAGATCGGGGTTTCCGGCGTCAGGCGGCAGCCCTGGGCCAATGCCCCGTTTATCCCGGGTGCCCTGGCCGATTATATGGACGCCCAGTTCATCTTTTTCAACTCTGATAAGATTTCGGACGCCGGTCGGCCGATCATGGCGGGGCTGAATTACTTCCTCACCCATGCAAACCGTGGTGGAAGCGGCTCTGGTCTGCTCGGCGAAAAAAAAGATGTCAAGGTCTGGCTCGGCTGGCTGGAGCTTTTTGCCAACGGCGATGTCGAAGCCATCGATTCGCCTATCGGTTACCTGCCCCGCTATGAAGATCTTGAAAAACTCTTCGCGGGCATCGGCAAAGCCTATCCGAAATCGCTGTACGACATGCAGTTTGCACTCTACCTGGACAATATCATCAGCCGGATCGACATGCAGACCGAGGCCTACAGCAAAGAAGAGGATATTCCCGCCAAATTGTTCGAGGTTTACGAAAAGCAGAAGGCTGAACTGCTCCTGCTCAAAGATCAATTCGGCTCCATCGTGACAATAGACAAATTGAGCTGATCTTGCTGTTTCCGGCGCGGGGTGTTTTTTTCTGCACCCCGCGCCGGATCGTTCTTTTCATGACATTGCGGTTCGCGGCAGCAACTAGTATGCCGGCGTTTATTAACACCGTAAAACCCATCATCTTCCAGCGGTGAAGGCATGTCCCCGCTCTCCAGGCAGCCCGCCGATGAAGTTCCAGTCTACTCTTCCCGGGACAATCTGCTCATCGACACCTGCTCCCTGGTGCTTTCCTCGAAAAACATCGCCCACCGGATAGCCCGGGAGCCGGACGGCCAGGCCTCGATTTACGTCGAAGCCGAACTGCAGCATACGGCTGTCGACCAGTTGGAGCGCTATTTTAACGAAAACCTGAACTGGCCGCTTCAGCCCCAGGCGGTGGTGGCCGAAGCGACACCGGGCTCACCGCCGACCATATTGCTCATCGGTGCAATGGCCCTGTTCTATCTGGTCACCGGCCCGTTCCGTCTCGACTCCCCCTGGTTTTCCTCTGGTGCCGTGGATAGCCGGGAAATCCTATATGCAGGCGAATACTACCGGCTCGCCACCGGGCTCACCCTGCACGCCGATCCCGCCCATCTGCTCTCCAATTGCCTGGTGGGCGGCTTTCTGCTCCATTTTTATCTGCAGCGCAACGGAACCGGGCTGGGACTGCTGTTGTTGCTGCTCGCTGCGGTTACCGCAAACTATCTCAACGTACTGGTTCACGGCCCCGGTCATCTCTCTGTGGGGTTCTCCACCGCGGTATTTGCAATTATCGGCATCATGTCGACCCAGCAGGTCGTCGAACAGCGCCGGCCGCCGGGAATCAGGATGGTCGTTCCCTTCATGGCCGGCGCCGCGCTGCTGGCCATGCTCGGCAGTTCCGGCGGGCGCACCGATCTGGGCGCCCATCTCTTCGGTCTGCTCTCGGGCGCAGCGTTTGGACTGGTGTCGGGCAGCCGGGTGCTGCGCAGCATCCGCCGCTCCCCGTTTCTGCAGACCTGTGCGTTTCTTGCAGCGCTCTTTGCGCTGCTTGGCTGCTGGAATCTTGCCCTGGGTGTTTAGGCCGGTATCAGGCTTGTCTATTTCCCGTTAATAGAGTAATGTTTAGTGCTTGATTTGTAGGGATCAATACTTACCTCTATATTGATTATGTTAGGATAAAATGGCAGACGCCGTCCTCAGACGGATGTCTGCTTTTGTACATTAAGATATAACCCGCTAACCTCACTAACTTATTGGAGCCATCCATGTCCAACAACGATCAACAACCTCCCTGGGGCCGCAAGAAACGCCCCCAGTCGCCCGAGGAGATTGTCGCTCAACTCATCAAAAAACTGCAGGATTATTTTTCCGACTCAAAAAAACCGCCCCCGGGAGATAACGATCCGCCACCCCAGCGCAAATCTGCGAATCCGTTCTCCATTATTTCCAAGGTGCTGCTCCTGGCCCTGGTGGTGATCATTTTTCAAGGGGTCTATCAATCCTTTTTCAAGGTTGCCCCGAACGAAGTCGGCGTAGTGCTGCGTTTCGGTAAATACAACCGCACCGCCCAGCCCGGTCTTCACCTGAAGATTCCCTATATCGAGGATATGACCAAGGTAAACGTGCGCCAGATCCAGAAACAGGAATTCGGCTTCCGGACCCGCTACCCGGGCCAGAAAACATCCGCAGACAGTCGCGGCTACGACATGGAATCGCTGATGCTGACCGCGGACAAGAACGTGATCCACGTAGCCTGGATCGTCCAGTACCGCGTGGGTGATCCCTTTGCCTATCTCTTCAAGGTGCAGGACGTCAACCAGGCTGTGCACGATCTGTCCGAGGCGGTCACCCGCCGGGTCGTGGGCAACATGGATTTCGACTATGTGCTGAGCAACCGTGACCTGCTGGCCGCCTCGGTCAAACAGGAACTGCAGGAACAGCTCAACTTCCTCGAAGCGGGAGTCGATCTGATTACCGTACAGTTCCAGGACATCAACCCCCCCGATCCGGTCAAGCCGGCCTTTAACGAGGTCAACGAGGCAGACCAGGATATGAAACGGATGGTGAACGAAGCCGAGGAGACCTATAACCGGGTCATCCCCGCGGCCCGGGGCAACGCGCTGAAAATCGTCGAGGAATCTGAGGGTTACGCGAAGGAACGAGTTAATGATGCCGATGGGCGCGACCACCCGTTTTCTGGACATCTTGAAGGAGTACAGAAATGCCCCGGACGTCACCCGGCAGCGCATGTATCTGGAAACCATGCAGCAGGTGCTCCCCAGTGTGGAAAACATTTACATCTTAGACGAAGGACAGACGGGACCTCTGCCGCTGCTCAACCTCGAACAAAAACAGTCAACCGGTCCCGCAAGGGCAGTAACTCTACTCAAGGGATAGATAATGAAACAGATAACTAATTTTCTCCTGATTGGTCTTGTACTGCTCGGCATCATCGTGGTCTATGACGGCTTCTTTATTGTCCAGGAAGGCAGGCAGGTCATGATCACCCAATTCGGTAAACCGATCGGCTCACCGAAGACCGACGCGGGTCTCTATTTCAAAATGCCGTTTCTGCAGCAGGTAAACGAGTTCGATGAACGAATATTTATCTGGAACGGTGAACCAAACCAGATCCCGACCAATGACAAAACCTTTGTCTACCTCGACGTCACCGCCCGCTGGAGAATTGCTGATGCCCTCAAATTCATGCAGGCGGTGCGGACCGAAGAGCGGGCCCAGTCCCTGCTGGACGATATCATCGGCGGTACCGTTCGCGATATGGTCAACAAGAACAATCTGATAGAGATAATCCGCAGCTCCGACTGGTCGCTGGACAACATGACCCCGTCAAACCAGGAACCGGGTACAAGACCTGTACGGGGACGCGACGTCATTTCTGACCAGATTCTTGAAATCGCCGCCAAAGCAATGCCGCAATACGGTATCGAGTTGCGCGATGTGATGTTCAGGCGCGTCAACTATATTGATTCGGTAAGACAGCGTGTTTATGACCGGATGATCTCCGAACGTAAAAGAATCGCCGCTGAAAAGCGCTCGATGGGCGAAGGCCAGAAGGCCAGGATACTCGGTACCGTCGACCGCGAACTCAGGGTAATAACCTCAACCGCCAATAAAAATGCGGTTGAGATCAAAGGTAGGGCGGATGCCGAAGCGACCCGGATCTACGGTGAGGCGTACAGCCAGGATCCCGAGTTTTTCTCCTTTCTGAAGACCCTGGAGAGTTACGAAAAGATTATCGGAACCAACACCTCGATGGTCATGTCGTCCGATTCCGACCTCTACCGGTATCTCAAGAAAAGCAACCCGAATTAGACACTGCAGCCTGGCCTGCCAAGCCGCCTCCAGGCAACCCGTGCCGCCCGATATGCTGCAGGCGGCACGGGTTTTTATTTGTCCTCTTTCATCTTACCCGGGGCCGGGTCGTTGCCGGCCGTCGGATATGACGGGTTCTGCCCAGCCTCGAAAACAATCCGGCCCTTGGCGTCCAACAACTCCTCGAAACGATCCAGCTGTTCCTCGTCATCGATATCACTGACCCCGAGCTGATCGAATCTGCAATTACAGCGGTTCAACTGCGCCATACACCAGGGACAGAGTTCCACCGGGCAGCCAAGGATATGTACCTCTCCTGCTGCAACACCGCAGGCCACGCAGACCGGGGCGGCCTCAGGGCCGGATTCAGGCACAAGCGAGGGCAGGGCCGCCGGGTCTTTCCCGGTTTTTCTCCAGAAATCTTTAACACTTTTATACCCGAAATAATCGAGCAGACGCTGATCGGTGATCCCTTCACTGAAGTCGCCGATAAACAGGGCTTCTTCTCCCGCGTGCAGGTATAAATAGTGGTGTCCGCTGGATTCCAGTACAAGCAGTGACGCACCCCGGGAAGATGCCACCTGCTTCAGGTCGACAGCCATCTCTTCGCGGGCCTCCGGCAATTCGCTGTAGTAGCGTCGCAAGACGACCAGGGCAACGGGGTGTACGCTCAATCTTTTATAGACCGCCAGGGCTGCGTCGCTCTTCTCCTCTTCGACCCCGTAGCGGATCAGTTCCTCGATATCGAGTTGCTCGATTGCTGATTGTAAGTCACTCATCCAGCCTTCCATATTTCAGCGGTTCACCTGTGCTCCTGAGCCCGGCACCGACTGAGCCCGTTCCAACAAGTCCACCCGGTCAATCACTTACCATGGTCCAAGAGCCCCTGATCATTTAGTGATCATGCTACCACGTTCTGTTGCAATCGGCCAGCCCCGTACCAGCCGGATAATCTGGCCGCTTCGCAGGAACTGGTCATCAAAGCTGCTGGCAGCTGGAATTGCGGGTTTGGTCATGAGCCAAATAGACGATTCATCAAGCAGTCAGGAAAAGAAGGTTTGCCCAAACCACTAATACCGGCTATATTCAAATTGCTGCACTCGTTGTCTGAGCAGTTTTCCTGCACAGCCATTCGGCTATTCCAACCTGTCTGAGGCACCTCTTTAGCATAACAGGCCCGATTCGGATTTCATGCCGTCTCTGGATCCGCTGCAGGATATTGAGAAACCGTGCACGGCAACAGGCGGCGCCTGCAACGCACCGCACAACCAAAAACAACAACGCCTCAGCAACCTTACCAAGGTGAAAGAACCATGCCCGCAAACACCGTACAACTGATAATCGACGGAACAACCCACGAATTGCCAATTGTTGAAAGCACCGCCGGCGAAAAAGCCATCGACATCCGCCACCTGCTGCCCGAAACCGGGTATATTACCCTGGACAGCGGTTATATGAACACCGGCTCCTGCGAATCGGGCATCACCTACCTGGACGGCAAGAACGGCATCCTGCGCTATCGGGGTTATGACATCGAAGACCTGGCCAGCAACTGCGTATTCATCGAAGTGGCCTACCTGCTGTTGACCGGGGAGTTGCCCAACGAAAAAGAGCTCGAGCAGTTTCGTTACGACATGATCCGCTTTGCGCTGATCCACGAGGATATGATCCATTTCTTCGATCATTTCCCGCCCAACGCCTCGCCGATGTCGATCCTCTCCACGATGATCGGCTCGCTGCATGATTTTTACCCGGAAATGGACCTCGATGAAGATCCGTATGGTGGAATCACCACCACCACCGCCCGGCTGCTTTCCAAGATCAGAACCATCGCCGCCTTCTCCTACAAGAAGAGTATCGGCCATCCACTGGTCTACCCGAGAGCGGACCTGAACTACTGCAGCAATTTCCTGAACATGATGTTCGACCGCCCCAATATGCCCTACAAGATCGAACCGCTGATGGTATCTGCGCTCAACAAACTGCTGATCCTGCACGCCGACCACGAACAGAACTGCTCCACCTCCACCGTGCGTCTGGTGGGCAGTGCCGGCGTCAAGCTCTACCCATCCATCTCAGCCGGTGTCAACGCCCTCTGGGGCCCGCTGCACGGCGGAGCCAACGCGGCGGTGATCAGGATGCTGGAGACCATCTATGCCGACGACATGAATTTCGACAAATATATTGAAATGGCCAAGGACCGGGACACCGATTTCCGGCTCACCGGCTTCGGTCACCGGGTCTACAAGACCTACGACCCCCGGGCCAAGATCATCAAAGAAGCAACCCACGAGATCCTGGACACCCTGAAGATCTCGGATCCGCTGCTTGATATCGCCCAGGAACTGGAATACCGAGTCAGCAGAGATGACTATTTCGTTTCCCGCAACCTCTACCCCAACGTCGATTTCTACTCGGGTATGATCTACCGGGCCATGGGCATCCCCACCAACATGTTTACCGTGATGTTTGCCCTGGGCCGACTGCCGGGCTGGATCTCGCACTGGCAGGAGATGCACATGGACAAGGAGAGCAACCGCATCGGGCGGCCCCGCCAGATTTACCAGGGAGTGGTCAAACGTCCCTTCGCGGCGATGGACGACCGGCCTTAGCTGTCCACCGTGACCACCATTACTTGGCCAGGCTGGTTCCCGACTCCATATTGACCACCAGCGGCACGTCGAGTTCCATGGCCTCTTCCATGGTGCGTTGAATGATCGGCTGCAGCACTTCGCATTCCTCGGGACTGAGCTCGAAAACCAGTTCATCGTGGATCTGCAGGATCATTTTAGCAGAACTCTTTTTCTCTTCCAGGATCTCATCCACCCGGATCATAGCCAGTTTGATGATGTCCGCCGCCGTTCCCTGAATCGGCGTATTCAGCGCGGCCCGCTCGGCAAATTCGCGGCGCATTTTATTTGCTGCGGTGATTTCCGGCAGGTAGCGCCGGCGGTTCAGCAGGGTGGTGACATAGCCATCCCGGCGGGCCTGTTCGACGATGTCTTCCATGAACTGTTTGACGCCCCGGTAGAGATTGAAGTAGCGCTCGATAAAGCGCGTCGCCTCCCGCCTGCTGATCTGCAGTTGATTGGCCAGCCCGAAGCTGCTCATTCCGTATACAATACCGAAATTGATCGACTTTGCGACCCGCCGCATATCCGAGGTGACCAGCAGCGGCGAGACCGAGAATACCTCCGCCGCGGTACGGGTGTGGATGTCTTCTCCCTGCCTGAAGGCCTGGATCAAAGCCGGATCCTGTGAATAGTGGGCCAGCACCCGGAGATCGATCTGCGAATAGTCGCCGAACAGAAACACCTTGCCGGACTCCGGGACGAAGGCCTC
Organism: uncultured delta proteobacterium; assembly: GCA_963824415.1. Lineage (GTDB taxonomy): Bacteria > Desulfobacterota > Desulfobulbia > Desulfobulbales > Desulfocapsaceae > JABDQA01. Next base: position 678,580 of record CAWGPM010000002.1, on the reverse strand, counting down.
CCTGATCCTGGCGCCTTCCTCTCCCCTGATCGGAATATTCTGGAGGTTAGGGTTGCTGCTCGAAAGCCTGCCGGTGGCGGTCACCGTCTGGTTGAACGAGGTGTGCACCCGGCCGGTGTTCGGATCGATCAGCCCGGCCAGTTTTTCCACGTAGGTGGAAAGCAGTTTGGCCAGATTGCGGTATTCGATGATCAAGGCCGGCAACTCGTGGGCTGGGGCAAGTCTTTCGAGCACTTTGATATCGGTGGAATAGCCGGTCTTGGTTTTCCTGCCGTGGGGCAGCCCCAGTTCCTCGAACAATACGGTGCCGAGCTGCTGGGGAGAATTGATATTAAACGGATGTCCGGCGACCCGATGGATCGTTTTTTCAAGCTCTACCAGTTTCGTGCTGAACTCAGCAGCCAGAACATCGAGCTGGCCGGGGTCGATCCTGATGCCGATGGCCTCCATTTCTTCCAGGATCGGCACCAGCCGCATCTCCACCTCGGAGAAAAGCTCGACCTGTCGGCCCTCTTCAAGCAGCGGCTGGTAATGCTGCCAGAGCAGCAGGGTCCCATGCACATCCTCACAGGAATAGTTGCAGGCCCGCTCGATTGCCACATAGGCAAAAGCGTCTTCGCGTTTGTCGCCCCCGGTCACCTGCTGATAGGAAGTCAATTTCACGCCCAGCTCGAAACAGAGGTCGTCAAGTTTGAACGATCGCCTGGACGGCTCCACCAGGTAGGCCGCGATCATCGTGTCGATCAGGGGACCGTTCAGCTCTAAGCTCATGGTGTGTTTGAGCACGCCATAGTCATATTTCAGATTGTGCGCCAGCTTGGCAACCGAGTCGGAGCGCAATATCGGCTCCAGGACCTCTGAGACCTCTTTCATGGCAAGCTGGGAACTGATCAGGGCGCCGTCATCACCGCGGTGTCCAAGCGGGATATAGAAGCATTTGTCAGCACTGATACCAATAGAAATACCGACCAGTTCGGCCCTTCTGACATCAAGCGAGGTGGTTTCGGTATCGATTGCGATCAGCTCTACCGAAGCCAGCGCGCTGCGCAGTTCAGCGAGTGCTTCGGGGGTGGCGATGCAGGTAAACCCAGCGGTTTCAATGGGTGCTGCAACCGAGTCGAGCTCTTTGAGCAGTGTGGAAAAGCCCAATTCTGCATAGATATCCTTGAGTTTCTGCTGGTCCGGATCACGAAGCTGATAGTCGGCCGGCCCGGTCGGGATATCGACGTCCTCTTTCAAGCGGATCAGATCCCGCGACAAAAACGCGGCGTTTTTGTTCTCGCTCAGCTTCTGCTTCATTTTGGACGGTTTGAGTGAGTCCAGATCTTCATAGAGCTGATCCAGCGAACCATGCTCCGCAATCAGTTTGGCTGCACCCTTGGGACCGATTCCCGGAACCCCCGGAACATTGTCGGAACTGTCGCCGATCAGCGCGAAGCAGTCGAGCAGCCGCCCAGGCTCAACCTGATATTTTTCCTGAACGAAGCCGGCATCCATGGTCCTGTCACTCATCGGATCCCACATGGTCACCGAATCGTTGATCAGCTGCAGCAGATCCTTGTCACCGGAGACGACGATTACCCGGCAGCCCTGGGCGCTGAGGCGCCGGGCGGCGGTGGCGATGATATCATCCGCCTCGATGCCCTGTTCTTCGAAACTGACCAGCCCTAGCGCCCGGGCGACGTCCTTGATATAGGGAATCTGAGCAGCCAGTTCATCGGGCATCGGCGGCCGGTTGGCCTTGTACTCGGGGTACATCTGGTGCCTGAACACCTCGCCCCTGCTGTCGAAGGCCACCGCGACATGGGACGGCTCATGTTCCCTGAGCAGTTTTTTAACGATATTGATAAAGCCATAGACCGCATTGGTCTGGAACCCTGCCGCATTTGTCAATGGTGCAATCGCATGAAATGCCCGGTAAATAAAAGCACTGCCATCGATCAGATAGATTGTTTCAGCCACCTCGCCCTCGCTTCAGCCTGACGTTCATGGAAAAACATCGAAAACTATTATTATCTGAACAATATCAAAAGATTGTTCTAAAGTTGCACAATCATGCAAACAACACAGTTTGTACCCTTTTTAAATCGTGCTGAAAAGACAGCATTTCCACCCTTCGGGCGAGTCGATACGGCCTGCTAGCCCGCGTCGCTTTTGGGCAAGGCCTTATGTATATAGCCTTCCCCAAGTCTCCTCGGCTTGCAGGCCGTCTCAACTCGTGAACTATTCAGGTTGCTGCTGATCTCTTGGTTAAAATCATCGTCACTGGATAACACCAACATAGTCTGCGGGCCAAAAAAAAGAAGAGGCAAAGCCTCTTCTTTTTCCCCGCAGTTTAGACCAGAAGCTACTAATCGATAATGTGCTTGTAGACCTGCTTGCGCAGACGTTCGGCAATGTCATCACCTCGGTAGGAAACAATCGGCACCGGGCATTTTCTGAACATACGTTCCGCCACCGATCCGGCAAAGATATTTGCGATATCCCGGGTCTTGACACCCATTACCACCAGATCGACCTCGGACTCGACCACCAGGCGCAGCAGTTCGCTGGTCGGATCACCTACCAGGAACGTAAAGGATACCTTGTCGTCGGGTAGGGTAAGATGTTCAGACATCGAGGTGATTTCCCGACGCCGTTCCTCTTTGACAATCTGCAGATACTTATCGCTGTCGACCTTGTAGCCAAAAGAGGTGATCTTGTTGACCGCTTCGAGGTCCCGTTCGTTGATGACATTTACCACCAGAAGCTCGGCCCCTGCGGATTCTGCGATGAATGCCGCAAAGTCAAGGATGCCACGCGAGTACTTTGAAAATGCCAGCGGAACCAAAATTTTTTTTATCATGAACGTATCCTCCTGAGCTTACGCAACCGCAGCAAGCCCTGGTTAGATGGGTCTACACAAGATCAAGCGAGGATAGAGCCGCCTGTCAACAGCTTTCCATCACGCTGCAGCCGACTGCTGCTTTCTGATCCGACCGCGCTGGAGAAACCAGATCAAACCTAGCAACAGCAGGGCCGGGATAAACATCAGCTGTTTCGGCGGGCGCTCGTTGGGTACCTGCACGTTGAGAATCTGCTGATCGAAGTCGAGCCGCGCCTTCTCCGCCGCACTGCCAAAAACCACCGTGTCGACAAAGATGCTGCCCTCTTCTTCCCTGGTCTCAAACCCGATAGCCTGAAGGCGCTCGGCGCCGCTTGGTTCATCCCCGACCGGCAGCATCACCACCATGGTGAACTCGCTGCCGTCCATGCGCTCGCCCTTGAGTTCCATGCGCAGCTGCGAACCGGGCTCCATTTTCTCGACAATCTGAATCAAGTTGTCCGCCGGCTGCACGATTAACTCAGGATAGAGCTGATCCCAGAAAAAACCCGGCCGGAACAGGATAAAAGCAGCCAGCAGAAGGCCGAGCGTCTCCCAGATCTTGCATTTTGTTAACCAGAAACCCTGCGTGGCCGCAGCAAAAACGAGCATCGCGATAATCGCCGCACTCACCACCACGATAAAGTGCAGCGGCGAACCGATACCGATCATCAGAATCTCGGTATTGAAGATAAAGATAAACGGCAGAATCGCGGTCCTGATATCGTAGGTAAACCCCTGGATACCGGTTCGAATCGGATCACCGCCCGAGATGCCCGCCGCGGCAAAGGCGGCCAGCCCCACAGGCGGTGTATCATCGGCCAGGATGCCGAAGTAGAAGACAAACAGATGCACCGCAATCAGCGGTACGATCAGGCCGTTCTGGGCCCCCAGCGCGACGATGACCGGGGCCATCAGGGTGGAGACCACGATATAGTTGGCCGTAGTCGGCAATCCCATGCCAAGCAGCAGGCTGATGCCGGCAGTGAACAAGAGAATCAGAAACAGGTTGCCGCCGGAGATGAACTCGACGAATTCGGTCATCACCAGCCCGATGCCGGTCAGAGTAACCGTTCCGACGACGATACCCGCCGCCGCGGTGGCCACGCCGATGCCGATCATATTTTTAGCACCGGACACCATGCCGTTGATCAGGTCCTGCCAACCGCGCTTAAAAGAGTAATCGTCCCCGCCGAGCTTTCTCATCATCCCTTTGAGCGGCCGCTGGGTGAGCACGATGAAGATCATCAGGACCGTTGCCCAGAAAGCGGAAAGCGCGGGCGAAAGCCGCTCCACCGTCAGGCACCACATCAGAACAACGATCGGCAGCAGAAAATAATAGCCGGCCTGGGCGGTCGAGCCCAGCGGCGGCAATTCTGTGATCTCGGTGGTCAGCTCCAGTTCCGGTACCCGGCAAGCCAGCATCAGCAGTGCCAGGTAAGCGACAAAGAGCAGGACCACGACAATCCAGATCGTCGCGTCTCCGGCCACGGTCTTGATCCAGCCGAGCCCGAAATAGGTTGCGGCACCGGTCACGATCAGAATAACAATGGTTCCGACGAACGAGAGCAGGCTCTGGGCCAGGGTCCTGGTCTGCCGTTTAGGCAGCCCCTTAAGCCCAAGCTTACAGGCCTCAAGATGAACGATATAGATCAGGGCGATATAGGAGATAAGCGCTGGCAGAAAGGCGTGTTTGATCACGTCAATATAGGAAATACCGACATATTCCACCATTAGAAAGGCCGCCGCCCCCATAACCGGCGGGGTCAACTGACCGTTGGTCGACGAGGCCACCTCCACCGCACCGGCTTTTTCAGCAGAGAATCCTACCTTTTTCATCAACGGGATGGTGAAAGTGCCGGTGGTCACCACATTGGCAATTGAAGACCCGGAGACCAGACCGGTCATTGCCGAGGAAAGAACGGCTGCCTTCGCCGGTCCGCCGCGCATATGCCCAAGGCCGGCAAAGGCGGTCCGGATAAAATAGTTGCCGGCCCCTGCCGTCTCCAGCAGCGAACCGAACAAGACGAACATGAACACCATGCCGGTGGAGACACCCAGCGCCACACCGAAAACACCTTCCGTGGTCAACCAGTAATGGGTCATGCCCTTGGTCAAGCTGGCCCCCTTATGGGCGATAACCTCCGGCATATGCTGACCGGCAAAGGTGTAGATCAGAAAGATCGCGGCGACTACCATCAGCGGAGGCCCAAGCGCTCTGCGGGTCGCCTCGAGCAGCAGGATCAAGCCGATCACCGCCACTACCAGATCAAGCGTGGTTGGGTCTCCCGGTCTCTGGGCAATGGCCGAATAAAATAAAAACATGTAGGCAGAGCTGAACGCCGCCACCAGAGCCAGCCCCCAATCCTGCACCGGAATATAATTTCTGGGTGATGATTTGAATGTCGGAAAGGCCGTATAGGCGAGAAACATTGCAAAGGCCAGATGAATGGCCCGCGCCTCGGTCGAGTTAATCACAAAAAAATTAAACATGAACGGCAGGGGCGATGCATACCAGAGCTGAAACAGGGTCCAGGCAAGCGGCACGAAGAACAGGACTCGCTTCGGGATCGAACCGACAGGATTGCGTCCACCGGTATCCACCTCGGCAATCATTTCATGCACATTATCCGCGGCTTGAGGTTTTTCAGTGGGTGTCGTCATGTTCGTGGCTCCTCTCTGGCGCCCGACAAAAACAGCAGATAAATGCAAGCTGCTCTGATCATCGGGTATACGTGGCCTCAGCCAATGTCAAGAACCGGTCATTGGGACCATGTATCAGTTTATCCGGCCTTGAAACATGCGGCCTGACTGCGCAATTAATTCCGGCCGGTAACGGCACGGCCGGGAATCCGGCCATGCGACGGAAAGCAAACAATAATGCGCGACTCTTCAGAGAATCGCGCATACCTGTTTATTGCTGCATAAAGAAGCCGACTACTGGATCAGTCCCACTTCTTTATAGTACTTGACTGCACCATCGTGCAGCGGTGCGGAAAGGCCGTCCTTGACCATTTCCTCTTTCTTCAGAACACTGAATGCCGGATGCAGCTTCTTGAAGTCGTCGAAGTTCTCGAAAACAGACTGAACCACCACATAAATCACATTGTCCGGAACTTTGGCAGAGGTAACGAAAGTTGCCCCAACGCCGAATGTCTTGGCGTCTTCATCGGTGCCGCGATACATTCCGCCAGGGATCGTCGCATACCGGTAATAGGGGTTATCAGCAACGAGCGCATCGACCGCTGGACCGGTAACATTGACTATAACCGCATCACAGGAAGTGGTTGCTTCCTTGATGGATCCATTCGGATGACCAACCGTGTAGACAAAGGCGTCAATCTTGTTGTCGCACAGTGCCTGTGACTGCTCGGCCGGCTTGAGCTCTGAAGCCAGCTTGAAATCATCCATGGTCCAGCCGAGTTTCTCCATCAGAACTTCCATGGTACCGCGCTGGCCAGATCCCGGATTACCGACATTGACCCGCTTGCCTTTGAGGTCCTCAAAGTTCTTGATACCGGCGTCCGCCCGGGCCACAACGGTGAACGGCTCAGGGTGCACGGAAAATACCGAACGCAGATCTTTGTTCGGTCCTTTTTCGGCAAATTTGTCTGTGCCGTTATAGGCATGATACTGCCAGTCCGACTGGGCCACACCCATATCGAGCTCTCCGGAAGCGATGGCATTGAGGTTGTACACGGAGCCGCCGGTACTCTCAACCGAGGCCCGGATACCGTGCTCTTTTTTACCCTTGTTGACCAGGCGGGCAATGGCACCACCGGTTGGATAGTAAACACCGGTTACTCCGCCGGTGCCTATGGTCACAAAGGTGGTATCAGCTACTGCAGCAGAACTGAATACCATACCAAAGCCAAAAATCAGGGCCGCCAATAACGATGCTTTTCTTTTCATACTCTTACTCCCTCAGGTTTGCGTTAATGACCATCTCCCGGATTGCAGACAAGCGCCCGGAAGACACTGAACGGCGACCGATTGAGATCGCCACTTTGAAATAAAACAGAGGCGGGAAATATAAAAATCCCTAACTTGTAAATATTAATCACAAAATTTGCCAGATAAGTCAAGTAATTTCCCCATTACAAGAATAACTGAAATATAGAATATATATAATTAAAACTTATAATCATCCTGCTCTTTTCTGCAAAAAAATCTGCCAATTCCAGCTTGAGCTCAAAACTTGCCATCCATTGCTTGACAAAGACCATTGACGGAGGTATTGAGTCCATAAATCAGTAAACTCTGAGACCGCCCCACTGGGGAGTTTCCGGCTCACAGGCCAATGAGATATTTCCATACATCGCTCTGCCACTTTCTTCACCAACGCCTCCACTATCTGTTGGCCCGCGCAGCTATACCCGATTCCCCCCGACCCTAGTGAGCTTGCCATGGTACCGGAAGACGACGAGATACTTTTCACCAACTTCACCTACAACCCTGATTTCTATTACTTTCTCTATGTGGGTGAGTTAAAATCCTACAGCCTTAATTATTTCGTTCAAGAAGCACTCGCCCACCGCATTCCGAACCGCCCGATCCGTTTTATTGCAATCATTCCCGACGTCTGTATTCAGTACAATTACGCAAACATCATCGTCATCAATCCCCGCGGCGATGAACAATTGATCAGCGACCATGCCTTTGTCCAGAAGGGTAAGCAGCCGCGCCGCAGCTGGCGCATCGATACCGCCCGTTTCATGAGCGCCGTGTCGAACAACCAGGTTATCAGGAATTTGATCGACAAAATTCTTCAGCGGCAGAACCAGCTTTACATAAACCTCTACGAATCGGTTCTGGATATGACCCTGGACCAGATCGAGCGGGTTTCGATACTTGGTCCTGACAAATATCTGGCGAGACAGCTCAACAACAAAATTACCCAGTACAAGATGCTGGACACCGTCGTGCCGCTGGCGGACCACAAAGTCTGCGAGAACATGGAATGTCTGCTGAAGACCACCGCAGGGCTGCGCGCCAGCTGGACAGACGGCATTTTCGTCAGCGGCGCTTACTCGGCCGCCGGGATCAACTCGGCGGTGACTTATGATCAGCAGCAGGTGGAAAAACGTTTCGGCTCCACCAACGATGTCTATCTGATTTCACGCTATATCCCGCACCAGCTTGACCCGACCGTTCTGGCGGTGGTCGCCAATCAGAACGAGGTGTATATCGCCGGCATCGCCGACCAGGTGATCGTGGACGGCAACCGCTTCATCGGCTCCAAGTTTCCATCTGCAGTCAGCGATGAGCAGAGAAAAAAACTGCACGACTACACGATCGGGGTCGGCAGGCTGCTCGGCCAGAAAGGCTATCGGGGCATCTTCGGCTGCGACTACCTGATCGACAACCACGGAGAGGTGTTTTTTCTGGAAATCAATGCCAGAAAGCAGGGCACCACGCTGGAATTTTGTTTCACCCTCGAACAGAGTCTGCCGGAAGGCTCTCCGATGCTGCCCGAGCTCGAGTATTATGCGGTAACCGAAAACCGCTTTCCTCACCATCTGGTCGAGATGAAAAACAATATCCGCAACATCCACTGGGGTACCTACAATTACAAACTCGAAACCCAGAAACTCACCACCGGCTATATTCCCCAGAACCCTTACGAACGTGAGACCTTCAGAAAGGTCGCCAACGGCGAATTGATCAAAGACTTTGTGATCCTGGAACATCCGGGCACCAATTTTCTGGTGATGCCCGGCACCTTTCTCGCCCGCGTTGTATCAGTTGCCAGAAACCATGACGATGTCGATGAAGGGCTGTGTCAGGGAGTCGGTTTCATCAGACAAACCATCATCGAGGCCGAACGACAATGAGTGAACCATCGATAACCAAAACCAGCACTCAGAACTGGCTGGACGACTATACCAGAGCATTGTTTGAGATCCTGGCAGAGGAGCAGGCAGCGCCAGACAGACCGGACGAAACTTCCCGGACCCAGGCTGCTGAGCTGCTGAACAGGGCCCAGCAAGAAGATCTCACCGCCCCGATTGTTGCGCTGTTTTCCTTTCTGCTCGAGCAAAAACGCACGCACGCAACTGGACCCGCTGCGTTCGGCATCGAGATGACAGCCTTGGAAGCACTCGCGAAAAAACATCAGGATATCGACGAACATCTGGTCAGCCTCGGCGGCAGACTTACCCGGGCGCTGCCGATCGCGGCAGAAGCCGAGGAACGGGTCGATGCCTACATCGAAGAAAAGAAGCAGATCCCCAGCGGCATCGAGGCCTGGGAGGAAATCTGCGAAAATCAGACTCGAATCAAGAACATACTGTCTATCTCAGATGATGTGTGGAACTCGTTCCAGGGGCAGATCCGCCACGCCGTCGACTCCATCGAGACCCTGGCCAAACTGATCAAGCTGTCCCCCAAAGCGCTGAAATCGATCACCCGGGTCACCAAACAGTACCGCATGCGCCTGACCCCCTACTACACCAGCCTGATCATGGCCGGCAGCATCAATGACCCGATCATGCTGCAGTCGATTCCCACCGGCGAGATGATCGACAACGCAGGCGTGGAGATACCGCCGGTTGCAGCCGATCATTCCCCGGCCCGGCTGATCGATCAGTTCTATCCGCGGGTGGTAACGATCAAGGCTACCAATATGTGCGCGATGTACTGCACCCACTGCCTGCGCATCGCCCACATCGGCCGCAAGGACCAGATTTACTCACGGGCAGCCTACAACGAAGCGCTCGACTACATCAGGGCCAACGACCGGATCAGAGACGTTCTGGTCACCGGCGGGGACGCCTTTGTTCTGCCCAATTCGATGCTCAAGTGGCTGCTCGAGCAACTCGACGAGATCGATCATGTCACGGTCAAACGGCTCGGCACCAGGGTTCCGGTAACCGTGCCGATGCGCGTGGACGAGGAGCTGCTCGACATACTCGAACAGAGCAATGACAAAAAACCGATCCGGGTGGTCACCCAGATCAACACCGCCCAGGAGATCACCCCGGTCTCGCGCGACAGCTTCAGACGGATTTCCAAACGCTGTTTCACCGTGCTCAACCAGGCGGTGCTGCTCAAGGGAATCAACGACACCAGGGCGAAAATGTGGAAACTCTGCGAAACGATCCAGGAGGCTTACGTTCGTCCCTACTATATTTTCAACTGCAGCTACCGCAACCCGCAGTTCACCCATTTTCGCGTTCCGCTTGAGGTGGGCAGAGATATTGTCGAATCGATGTACGGCAATATTTCAGGAGATGCGATCCCCCGTTACATCGCCACCGCCGGCGGGAAAATTCCGCTGCACCGCTCCAACGTGGCAGGCAGGGATCAAGGCAACTATATCCTGGAAAAACCCTGGAACGGCGAGCAGGTCAGCTACCCCGACGCCGATCCCGAGCTCTACCGTAAGCCGGATTTTGCCTTCGGCGGCTACCAGGAAAATTAACCCAACCCAAAAGACATAAAAAAAAGCCCCGGGAAGCATACTTCCCGGGGCTTTTTCCTTGTTTATAAACGAAGAACTATTTTGCCAGTCTGACCCAGGACGCCTGCGGCCCTTTGTCACCCCGCGACTCTCCATAGATGACGCTGTCTCCTTCCGCGAGCTCATCTATCTCGATGTTTTTCAGTGCATTTTCATGGAAATAAATTTCCCGTTCGTCAAAGGTGGTGATGAATCCATAGGATTCATGGGGGGATACCTTATTGATGATGCCGAAACTGTCGCCGTCCACCGGTGATTCGACATTTTTCTTGATTTTCCGCTTCTTCCTGTTGATCTCCTTAAGCTGCAGGGTCAGGACGTCAAACCCCTCGATGAGCAGCGGACGGACCTTCTCCCCTTTTCTGGTGACCACCACCGTGTCGTTCGGTACCGAAGCCACAAATTTGACTTCGTAACCGCCCTCTTTATGGTGAGTTGTGGCTTCTATCGCTACTCTGAGGTGCAGAACGAATCCGGCATAGTTCCGCAGCAGTTTTTCCTTCTCCTCTTCGATTTTGATCTGCCAGCCTTTTTTCAACTCAACATTTCGGGCTTCGACTTTTAATTCCATACATGTCCTCCATCTAGTGTTCCAGCAACTTCAGAGGTTGCTAAAAACATACGCCCCGACGGACGCGCCACTCCGGAACCGCTCTGCGGCAAAACACAATCGGATAATACAGATGCGCTTTGGCTTGAAAAACTAAAAAGATGGGCAGGCGGCCGGTAAAAGAAATTCAAAAAGGATCGTTTCGAGATGTTCAGGGTTAGTGGTTGGGTGGAAAAAAATACGGATCTCGGCACAGGGACTCTCTAACAAGCTGAAGTAAGCTGCAATGACCTGCTTCTAATTCTATAATATGATTAGTCCGGATCAGAATCAAGTACCATCGAACATTTTTAGCACGCCTAACTCTTAATTCAACCTGAAATCGGTTTCGCTTTATTCTTTGCTTCTCAGCTCCGCATCGATGTGGTAGAAATGCCTGATTATGAGTTCAATTCTTCGTTGTTTCAGCCAATGCTCTGCCGTCCATGAATTCCGCTAAAACCGCTGTCATCCTGCTCAATATGGGAGGGCCGGAAAAACCCGAGGATGTCAGGCCCTTTCTCTACAACATTTTCTCGGATCGCGAGATCATTCGACTGGGTCCGGCCCTGCTACAGAAGCCGCTGGCCTGGTATATCGCCAGAAAGCGGGCGCCCAAGTCAATTGCAACCTACAGCAGGATCGGCGGCGGCTCACCGATTACCAGAATCACCCTGGCCCAGCAACAGGCCCTGCAGCGGGCTCTGGCTGAACACGGCGAATTCGTCGTCACCACCGCCATGCGCTACTGGCATCCGTCCACCGAAGCGGCGCTGGTTCAGCTGAAAAACCAACGGCCCGACACGCTGGTGGCCCTCAGCCTGTATCCTCACTACTCCTGCGCAACCAGCGGCTCATCGCTGAACGAACTGAAGCGGCGCCTGCAGCAAATCCCGGTCGCGGACGACCTGGTGGAAATCGGTTCATGGCCCGATCATCCGGGCTATATCGCCTGCCTTGCTGAAAAAATCCAAGACGGCCTGGCCCGGTTCGAAAAAGACGAACCTGAACTGGTGTACAGCGCCCACAGTCTGCCAACCTCGTTTATCGAAGAGGGTGATCCCTACGTCGATCATCTGCAGCGCACTATCAAAGCAGTCGAAGCAATTACCGGGAAAAAAGGCCAAATCTGTTATCAGAGCAGAAGCGGACCGGTCGAGTGGCTCTCGCCGTCAACGCCTGAAATGATCCAGAAGCTTGCCGATGACGGCTGCAGAAGCATCCTGATGGTGCCGATCAGTTTCGTCTCCGACCATGTGGAGACCCTGGTTGAGATCAATATGCAGTATCGGGAACTGGCCGCAGAACGCGGCGTCAGGCTCGAAACCAGCGCTTCTTTAAACGACGATCCCGCCTTTATTGCAGCACTCAAAGATATCGTTCTGCAGGCGCTGAAGAAACGCCAGCGCAGTCCAGAATAGCTGGGATCCTAATCGGCCGCCTGGCCGGTCTGAAAACGTCTCATTCGAACGTTGAGCAAAATACCGAAGGCAAACAACGTGGTCAGCAGCGAAGAGCCACCGTAGGAAACCAGCGGCAGCGGGATGCCAACCACCGGTAAAAAACCAAGAATCATCAGCAGATTGATCACCGCCTGCCAGAAGATCAGCATAACGATGCCAAAGGAGAGCAGCATACCAAAACGGTCACGGGCGAAAATGGAGGCATAGAGGCCCCAGACCAGCATCAGAAAGTAGACCAGCACGAAAAACATGCTGCCGAAAAAACCCCATTCCTCGCTCCAGACCGCAAAGGCGAAATCGGTATGACGTTCCGGCAGAAAATGCAGATGCCCCTGCGTTCCCTCCAGATATCCCTTGCCGAATTTGCCGCCGCTGCCCACCGCAATTTTAGACTGCATGATCTGATAGCCGTGCCCCATCGGATCATTTTCCGGGTTTAGAAAAGTCTGAATACGCTGTTTCTGATAGGGTTTGAGCAGCTTTTCCCAGGCAAAAAGCACGGCCCCGAGACCAAAGGTGCCGAAAATGGCGTAGACCGAAAAACGCAGTTTGACAAAGATGGTCATCGACATGAAGATGAAACCGAGCATCAGGGCAGTACCGAGATCAGGTTGCAGCAGAATCAGCAGAAACGGTATTGCCGTCAGGCCGATGGGCACCATGAGCTGGCGAATCGTATAGCCGTCGGTCACTTCCTTGCGTGAATAGTAGCTGGCCAGGGTGATAACCAGCATCAGCTTGGCCAACTCGGAGGGCTGCAGGTTAAAAAACCCAAGGTTGATCCAGCGCTGAGCTCCGCCGGCCGTCTTGCCGATCACCAGGATCGCGGCCAGCAACCCCACCACTATGATGTAAAAAACGTAATTCCAGTGATGCAGATCCTGATAGTCAAAGGCGAGAATAACCAGGATCGCCCCGAAACCGATCAGAAAAAAGTAGCATTGCTTCAGGTAAGGCGGAATGCCCCCCGGCTTGGGCGGATAGGAGGCGCTGTAAAGATTGAACAGGGCCATGCCGCAGACCAGCAGAAAGAGGATCAGCAGCCACCAGTCGAAATGAGCCAGCATTCTTCGATCAAAGCGAATCATTGCACCAGGACTCCTCCGATCAGGCACCGCCGGAGCGAGCTTGGTCTGCCAGCTGATCGCACCGCGCTGTTATTCATGATTGCTCCGCCGTTTTTTCATGGGCCTTCTGTTCAGCGTAATCCAGGAGATATTTCTCGAAATATTTTTTCATGACCACCCGCGCAATCGGCCCGGCACCGGAGCCGCCGTGCAGGCCGTGCTCGACCAGCACGGTTACCGCAATTTTGGGGTTATCGGCCGGTGCATAGCAGGTGAACCAGGCATGGTCGCGAAATTTGTACGGGATATCCTGCTCTTTCAAGCCTTTGTACTGGGCCAGGCGGACCACCTGGGCGGTGCCGGTTTTCCCGGCGATGCTCAGCCCTTCGATGCGCACATTCCTGGCCGTTCCCCGTTTGCCCATGACAACACCGTAGAGACCTTCCTGGATAAGTGGCAGGTATCGTTTATCGCGGGGTGACAACTCCCCGATCACCTGCGGCTCAAACTGTTCGATCACCTCGCCATCCGGGGTGGTCACCGTCTCGACGAGCTGGGGTTTGTAGATCGTACCGCCGTTGGCGATGGCCGCTGTCATCAGGCAGATCTGCAGCGGCGTCATGATATTGAAGCCCTGGCCGATCGCAACAGAGAGGGTTTCGCCCTCGTGCCACTTTTCATTGTAGCGTTCGCGCTTCCAGGCCTTGGTCGGGGCCAGACCCGTTTTTTCGTGCTCGAGCTCTACCCCGGTCCGCTGCCCGAGACCGAGTTTCTTGGCGTACTCGGCCAATTTATCAACCCCGACTCGCTGACCGACCTGATAAAAAAAGACGTCACAGGACTCAGTGATAGCCCGCCTGATATCGACGGTGCCGTGGCCGCTGTGTTTCCAGCAGCGATACAACCGGTTGCCGAAATAGTAATGGCCGGGGCAGTAAAAGGTGGTGTTCACATCGATCACACCTTCGGACAGGCCGGCCAGTGCGGTTACGATCTTGTAGGTCGAGCCCGGCGGATAGGCAGCCTGGGCGACCTTGTTGATCAGCGGATGCTTGGGGTTGTTCAGCAGGGCATCCCAGTTCTTCTGGGAAATACCTCCAATGAACTCCTCCAGATGGATGGTCGGGGTACTGGCGGCGGCCAGCAGCCTGCCGCTGCCGACTTCGAGCACCACCACTGCGCCCGCCTTGTCGCTGATATCCATGTACTGTTCCGCCGCCTGCTGAAGTTCGGCATCGATGGTCAGCTTGATGTCCCTGCCCGGCAGCGGGGCAATATTCTTGATCTGCTGCTGTTCGAATCCACGGGCATTGACCTCGGTGGATCTACTGCCCTTCTCCCCCCGCAGGTCCGCTTCGCGCAGCAATTCCAGGCCACGTTTGCCAGTCAGGTCGCCCCCTTCGTACACCCCCGAAGTATCAGCTTCGAGCTGCTGCTTGTTGATAGAGCCGATATAGCCTATGATATTGGCGGCAAGGTCCCCGTAATGGTACACCCTGACCGGCTGCACCTCGATGCGGATGCCCGAGAATTTATATTTGTTGTTCTCCAGATAGGCCAGGACATCCCAGTCCACATCCTCCTTCAGCGTGATAGGTATGTGGCGGGGCGTATCCTCGCTTTTTCTGATCTGCTCCCATAAGACCTCGATGTCTTCATCGAGCACTACGGACAGTCGTTTCAGCACATCTTCGATATCATAGGAATCTTCTCTGATCAGCGATACGTTGAAAGATGGCCGGTTGGTGACGATCTCACGGCCTTCTCTATCGAAAATGTGTCCCCGGGGAGGCGGCACCGAGCGAATGCGGACCCGGTTATTCTCTGCCAGTCTGCGGTACTCGTCACCCTGGTTGATCTGCAGATACCAGAACCGTGAGACGATCACCAGCAGGAAAAACAGGATCAGTGCAACACCGAGCAGCGCCCGCCGTTTCAGCATATTCACCGCTTCTTCGTCGCGCTCGGCGATCTCTTCGATATCTTCTAGAAATAACTTCTTTTCCATATTACTACCTGAAACGGTTTCCCCCTTTTCTGCGCACCACCCGCGGGACCACCCGCCGTGTCAAGAGATACTCATAGAGACTGTTGAACAGAATAAAACAGGGTATCGTTGCAATCATCAATATAATTGTCTCCCGACCCGTACGGTTCCAGGACCAGGGCGCCACCAGATCGGCGGTTGCCATGGAGAGCAGCGTGTAGAAACCAATCTGGGCAAGAAAGTAGCTCACCCCGACCAGCGGAACCTGATAGGCCGATTCCTTGACCGGGCTGTTCTGACTCAACAGATTGATGACCAGAAAAACGCTCAGGTACTTGATTACAAAAACACCGAGATAGATCCCGGTCATCACGTCCATCATCCAGCCCAGCGCAAAGGAGAGGATGGTGCCCCGCAGCCAGTCGAAACGAAAACCGAGAAAGGCGACCAGGATATAAACCAGATCGGGAAAGCCGAACCAGGCCGGTAGCGTCTGCAGGATCGTGGTCTGCAGAACGACGAGAAACATTCCGACGAGAAGAAAGGCACCAACCCGCATCGACAATCACCCCCCGCCCGACCCGAGTCGTTCACCGGTCAACGACTGCTGCAGTGAAAGATTGAGCTGGATGAATTCCAAGCGTTGAAAATCGACCGACGGCTCCACCTCGATCTCCAGAAACATGCCCCGCTTTTTGCGATGCACCGCAGTAACCGTTCCCACTGGTATGCCGGAGGCAAAGAGTCCGCCGATCCCGGCCGTGACAATCTGATCCCCCCGCTCCACTTCGGCATTTTTCAGCACATAATGCATGAGATAGCCGTTTTCTCCGGCCCCTTTAAGAATTCCACGGACCCTGCTCTTCTGGATAAAGACATCGATCGCGCTGCTCGGAGCGATAGCCAGCAGCACCTTGCAGTAATTGTTGGATACGTGAATGACCTGGCCGACAATGCCCTTGGAGTTCAGCGCAACCATGCCCTCGACCACCCCGTCGTTCTCGCCACGGTCGACCACAATGGTATGAAACCAGAAGCTCGAGTCCTTGCCGATAACCCGTGCGGTCAGGGGCGGAAAATCGGTTCCTCTGCGAAAATCGAGTTCCTGCTGAAGCCGCAGATAGGTGGTATAGGCCTCTCGATACTGGGCCAGGTCCTCCTCAGAGGATTCAAGCATTGCCTTGAGCCGCCGGTTTTCATCGCGGACATCGAGCAGATTGAGATAATCATCCCATACATTACGAGCCGTGGTGGCCACCCGGGCGGCTCCGGACTGCAACGGCCCGAGGATCTCCATAGTGATCTGATGGGAAAGGCCGAACCTGCCGCCGAAGGTCGAGGCCAGCAGAACCAGCCCCACAAGGATCAAGAGTACAGCCAGCAGCAGAGACCGGAAACGTACGGACCCGGCTCTGCTCTTTCTGTCCTTGGCTTGTCTGCTCACGAGGTAACTGGCGGCCCATTCACCGGCAGGGTGAACCGGGCCGTGTTGCGGTTAATCAATGGTGACTTCTTTCAAGATATCCAGATTGTCTAACGCCTGGCCGGAACCGAGAACCACCGAAGAGAGCGGGTCGTCGGCCACGATGATCGGCATGCCGGTTTCCTGCTTGAGGCACTTGTCGAGGTTTTTCAAAAGCGCCCCGCCACCGGTCAGCACGATGCCCTGATCAACGATATCGGCAGCCAGTTCAGGCGGTGTGACCTCGAGCGCCACCCGCACCGCCTCGATAATCACATCAACCTGTTCGGCGATGGCCGTCTGGATTTCATCGGCCCCGACGGTGATCGTTTTCGGCACCCCTGAGACCAGGTCGCGCCCTTTGATATCCATCTGCTCGTAAGGCTCTTCAGGCATCACGTTGCCGATCGTGGTCTTGATCAATTCCGCGGTTCGTTCTCCAATCGCCAGGTTATGCTTGCGTTTGATGTACTGCAGAATGGACTCATCCATCTTATCGCCCGCCACCCGTACTGATTTGGCATAGACGATACCGGCCAGGGAGATCACCGCCACCTCGGTGGTGCCTCCGCCGATGTCCACAATCATGTTGGCGGTCGGCTCGGTGATCGGCAGACCGGCACCGATGGCCGCCGCCATGGGCTCCTCGATCAGATACACTTCGCGGGCTCCGGCCGATTCGGCCGATTCCTTGACAGCCCGCTTCTCGACCTGAGTAATGCCCGAAGGCACCGAGATGATAATCCGTGGGTGGACCAGGGTTCTGCGATTGTGCACCTTTTTGATAAAATAGCGCAGCATCGCTTCGGTTACTTCAAAATCGGCGATAACGCCGTCCTTGATCGGCCTGATCGCGGTGATATTGCCGGGCGTCTTGCCAAGCATCATTTTGGCTTCCTGGCCCACGGCCAGCACCCTGCTCATCCGCCCGTCCTGACGCACCGCCACCACCGACGGTTCGCGCAGCACGATACCTTTACCCTTGACGTATAAAACGGTGTTTGCCGTGCCGAGATCTATGGCCAGATCATTGGACAGCCAGCCGAATAAAAAGTTAAATGGTGAAAACATGAAAATATCCTTCTGGTTTCGCAGGCATTATGTGAAATCTTTCCATACTTCCAGGCACTTAAGCAGTCGGCAGAAGATCTGGAAAAACACAAGAATTCTAAGACTGCAAAGGATACCAGAGCCCCGCTGTCTTGGCAAGATTAATGGCTGGACAGGGACAGCTTACCTGAATTTTTATTGACACCCCGAATGAAGGCTGGTAAGAAATGGTCCTTTAACCACTCAGCATGTGGGGCTATAGCTCAGCTGGGAGAGCGCTTGAATGGCATTCAAGAGGTCGTCGGTTCGATCCCGTCTAGCTCCACCATATACATCGAGGGTTTAGGTATTCCAGCCTAAGCCCTTTTTTATTTTCTGCCAGCTCTTGCCCCAGAGACTATCTACCACCGTATTTCAGATAGGTTCTGGCCCAACCGGCCCGGACAGGCCCGGGACAGGACAGGTCAAAACGTTATGAAAAAACTTGAAAGATTAGGCTATTGCGACTGGTTTCGTAACCAAACTGAGGTCGATACCATAGCTGTCCATGAAGTTGCACGTGTAATTTCAGTGCACAAAGACATCTATGTTGTCACTAAAGGCGAGGGTGAAGCATTGGCCCAATTGTCGGGAAATTTACACTACACCGCACGTTCTCCGTTGGCTCTGCCAACGACTGGAGACTGGATATATGCTGATTTCCATGACGATGACGCCCACGCAATAATCCATGGGGTGCTGCCAAGAAAAACGCTCTTAAAAAGAAAAACAGCCGGAAAATCGGTGGATTTTCAGCTCATAGCGGCAAATATCGACGTTGCCTTCATTATTCAATCGCTTGATTACAATCTCAATCTCTAGAAGATTGGAACGGTATCTGGTGATGGTAAATGAAAGCCGCATTACCCCGCAGATACTGCTCAGCAAGTGCGATCTTGTCTCGCAAGAATCGCTGGAGCAGATTAAGCAAAGAATTCTCGGTATCGCTCCTCAAGTTACGGTCTTGGCTTTTAGTAATTTGAACGGGGAAAATATCAACACGATAAAAAGTTCTCTGTTGAGCGGACAGACCTATTGCCTGCTCGGTTCATCTGGCGTTGGCAAAACGACTCTTTTAAACTCTCTTTTAGGCACCGAACAATTTGAAACACAAGTGGTAAGCAAGAAGAACTCAAAAGGAAGGCATACCACGACAAGCCGAGAACTCATACAGTTGGAGAATGGGGCGCTGCTGATAGACACCCCTGGAATGAGAGAACTCGGCAACATATCCGTTGATTCCGGTATCGACGAAACTTTTTCGGAAATAGCAAAGCTGGCCCACTCCTGCAAATTCGGTAATTGCACCCATACCAGTGAAAAAGGCTGTGCAGTATTGGCGGCTGTAGAAAACGGTGAATTGGCTGAACAGCGTTACAGAAACTACCTGAAAGTGAAAACTGAATCTGCATTTCACGAAATGTCATACTCAGAAAAAAGAAAGAAGGATAAAGACTTTGGCAAAATGATCAAATCAGTCCTGAAAAGCAAAAAACGGCGCTAGTTTCATTTCAAGTCTCATCTGTCGTATCTGGCTTGACAGGGCACTAGTGCCTATCGAAGTCAATCAGCTTAGGTCTGTTCTGCTGTGCTGGAACTAACCGGTGCAACAATGGCTGCCGCTGTTTCGGTGCTCTCCGACTCCTGTTGGCTCGTGGCCTCCGCACTACTCGAAACCTGACCGACGACCGTACCCAGCGCCGCCTGCAGCGGCAAGGCCCTGAGGCTTGATAATAGACACGAAAGCAGGATTTTCCAATCAAGCTCATTCAGGGCAGGCCATACCCGGACCCGATAAATATGCAATGTGGTTTTAATTCGTTAGGATTTGAAGGTCAACTCTTAGCGTATTTTAGAAATTTAAAAAAAGCATCAATTGAGGTAATTTGATAACACGAAATCGGTGATCGTGGTTATGGTTGAGCGAAGCTGACAGCGCTTCCTGCGGCAAATCTGCCTGAAGTATTTGAATCCTTCGCGAGTGCGCCGAAATCACATGCAACGAGGGTATTGACAAGGGGGTATCATGGTTTCACAGCGACGCTGGCTGCTTCTCGCTTTTGGCTGTCTTGCTTTTGTGCTGCTCTTTACAAGTGCTGGCAGGGCCGGCGACGCCAATTTTTTTTCACCGGATATGCTGGCTCTGCAGGGACGCTGGGTTCGGGCCGATGCGCCCTATATCATAGAACTGCGCCAGGGCAAAGACAAGCCCCTTCAGGCAACCTACTTCAACCGACGATACATACACGTCGATAAGACGGAAACGTCAACCCAGGACGGTGTGCAGTACGTGCTGATCCGCCTGCAGGATGTCAACTATGCCGGTTCCACCTATATCTTAGGCTACAACCGGGTACACGACTCACTTGAGGGTATCTATATCCACGGTGCCAGCGGACAGCGTTTTGAGGTTGCCTTTTCCAGGGAGCGTTAGGGAAGCAAATTGCTCAATCAGTAAAAGCCATTGCCGGGGATCTCAAAGATATCGATCATGTACAAAGGTGAAAAATTAAACAGCATCAGCCATCTGGTCGGCTCGGTATTTGCGCTGACCGGCCTGATTCTGCTGGTGGTGATGGCCTTTCTGCAAGGGGATCCCTGGAAAATCGTGAGCCTCAGCATCTATGGCGCAACGCTGCTGCTGGTTTATCTGAGCTCGACCTTATATCACTCATTCAAGGGCAGGACCAAGGCGGTCTTCCGCACCCTGGATCACCTTTCAATCTATCTGCTGATCGCCGGAACCTATACCCCGCTCACCCTGGTGACGCTGCGGGGCGGCTGGGGCTGGTCGCTGTTTATAACCATCTGGGGCCTGGCGCTGGTGGGAATCTTTCTGGAATTGTTTTCCAAGAAAAGACTGAAACTGATTACCATCCTGATCTATATCAGTATGGGCTGGCTGGTCATGATCGCCATTGGACCGCTGTTGAAATCGATGTCCCCTCTGGGGACCACAGCGCTGGTTGTCGGCGGCATATTTTACACCTCAGGGATCTTTTTCTACCTGGCCAAAGACAGGATTCCCCATTCCCACGGGATATGGCACCTGTTCGTCATGGCGGGCAGCCTGAGTCACTTCCTGACTATGCTCTCCATACTCTATTCCGAAAATGAGTTGCTGCCATCGGTTACCCAGGCACTGACACTCTGATTGCTGCGAACCAATAATCACCGCCTGATCTCCTTTTTTAATTGAAGTAAATACAGCCGGTTATTAGTATACAAGATGCCATTGCCTTAAATGTTGTCGGTGAACAGGCTTTTAGCGATCTGGGCAATCATATTTCGAACAGTTGCTCAGGCTTCGATTTCAGCCGTGCTCGACCAGGATAAACACGTGAACCATGCGTCACCGGGAACTCCGGAAACGTGAACGCTTTTGCGATAGTGAACACCCACGAGGTGGAGGATCATCTGAATGGCAGATAATAGCGACAAAAGAGAAATGATACGGTTGCCGTTTACCCCGCGTGCCTATTGCCAGTTGAAAGAAACGGGCAAAGAGTTTGCCGGCACCATTCGCGATATCAGCGTACTCAGCCTCTTTCTGGAATTGGAAGCAGAGGAAGATATATCTGGCGAATGCGATATCCAGATCGTTCTGGAGGGCGAACACAGCGAGATGGAAATCAACAACCTGAGTGGCTATGTGATCCGCAGCGATAAGGATGGGCTGGCGATCCGTTTCGAGCAGCCGTTTGAATGGTTTGCCATAGTACCGACGCTGTTCAATATGGTGCTCAGACCGGGCATTAAAAAATAGGAATCATACTATCCTAGAGGATCCGGCTGAGAAACCGCCTGGTTTTTTCTTGCTGCGGGTTGTCGAAGAATGCATGGGGTTCGTTTTCTTCGCCGATCTCCTCGAATTCCATAAAAATAAACCGATCTGCCACGGTCCTGGCGAAACCCATGTAATGGGTGACCAGGGTTGTTGCAACCGATCCGGTGCCCGCCTGCGCATCCCTGCAGGAGCTCATGATGACCGGGTATGCCAATGCTTGAAAATAAAAAACTCAACCAGCAGGTGATAGCAAACCATGTTTATCGTAACAGTCAATTTTACCATCGCAAAAGGCAAGACGGCTGAATTTACCGAAGCCATGAAAAGACAGGCACAGAACTCACTGAACAAGGAGGAGGGGTGTCTGCAGTTCGATGTGTGCCAGGATCCAGACGACGAGCACAGAATATTTCTCTATGAGGTATACACGGATGCCGCTGCATTCGAACGCCATCTGGAAACAGAGCATTTTCTTGCCTTTGATCGAACGGTTAAGGATTGGACAGCGGCAAAAGCCGCCGAACGGTGGCACCGATTAGATCCCTGACGACGGCCCCCGTCCTATAGAATTTGTGGATTGAGCGCGTCAACACCCGCAGGGCTTGCCTTTATTTAGTATACTGAAAAAAAGCCCAGCACCTCCTTACCGATATCCGGCTGATTTTCATTTTTACACAAAATTATAATTAATATGTTTTAATTCAATATTTTATACTTTCTAACAAGGCCTTCGACTAATTGAACTTGCCAAAAACATCGGTAGCCTTTGGGCAAGTTTATTTACCAAATGCACGGAAGAACTCGTAATTGCCCCAGTATAACATTATAATTATTTGATTATACTGTATATATTATTGTATACCGTAAATACACAAGCATAATTTTTATTATTTTAAATTGCTGATATTATAGTATATTATAAAATACATTTTGATGATGCATATTGCTTTATTGACATTTAGTATACAGTATGCCATATTCTCCCACAGAGTGGCACTGCGCCAAAAGAATCCGGTGATGAGCAGACAATGGTCAGGTTTACCCGGGCCGGGCTATCACCGGGTGAATACCAAAAAAATGAGGAGGATATTATGAGAGTATCTCTAAGGAAATGCCTGCTGGGAATCTGTGCCGGCACGTTGGCTTTGGGTGGACTTGTCCAGTCTGCTTCTGCCCTTGAAATTGTCTTTGCGATCAGCGCCAGTCCGGGTTCGACCCAGCATATTACCGCTGAAGAATTTACCAAACGGGCAAATGAGCTGCTGGGCGACAAGGCAAAAGTCACCTTTTACGGGTCTTCCCAACTGGGCCCAGACAAGGACCTGATGCAGAAGCTCAAGCTTGGTACGGTTCACCTGTCGATGCCGTCCTCGATCATGTCGTCGATCGCCCCTGAAGCCGGCCTGTTTGATATGCCGTTTCTGGTCAAAGACCGGGCGCATCTCAACAGAATCGAGCACAAAGTATTCTGGCCGATGATCGCCCCGGCCATTGAGGCAAAGGGTTACAAAGTAATCGGATTCTGGGAAAACGGCATTCGCCACATCAGCAACAATGTTAGGCCGATTAACACCCCGGCCGATCTGCAGGGTCTGAAGATCAGAACGCCCAAGTCAACCTGGCGCGTAAAAATGTTCTCGGAATGGGGAGCGAATCCCACACCGATGTCTTTTTCCGAGGTATTCGTCGGTCTCCAGACCGGGGTCATCGATGGCCAGGAAAATCCTTACACCAATATTTATGCAGCCAAGCTTAACGAGGTCCAGAAGTACCTGTCGGTCACCGGGCATGTGTATACCCCGTCCTATCTGACCACAGGAGCAGACCAGTGGGCCAAGCTGCCTGAAGACGTTCGCCAGATCCTCGAAAAGACGGCAGTAGACGTGCAGGGCTGGATGTATGCCACCGGCACCATGGACGATATGGCGCTGCGCGAGAAACTTGGCGAGAGCATGGAGGTCAATGTTGCCGACCGGGCTGCTTTCGTAGAGGCCAGCAAGCCCATCTATGAAGAATTTGCCAAGGAAGTACCAACCGGCAAAGAGATGATCGACATGGCCCTCCAACTGGCTGATTAGCGCCTCTTTTTCAGTCAGGTAGTGTGCAGGTAACTGCCGGCCAGATGCATCATCTGGCCGGCAACTGCGTTAACCCCGGCAAACGTATTCCACTTTTCTATCATTGTCATGATCGATACAATCAAGCGCTGGCTGGAAAGAGTCCTGGAGTTTATCTCCATTTCTCTGTTGATTACGATGGCTGTCATCGTGGTTCTGGCTGTGGTGTTCCGGTTTCTCGGGCAATCGCTGATCTGGTACGACGAGGTCGCCTCGGTGGTTCTGGCCTGGCTCACCTACTATGGCTCTGCACTGGCGGTTATTCACCGCGGGCATCTTGGCTTCCCCGGGCTTTTCCTCGCATTACCCCGTAACTTGAGGGCTGCAGCCTTTATCATTGGGGAGCTGGTCGTGATCAGCTTCTTTGCGGTAATAGGCTACGCCGGCTGGTACATATTGGGTATTTTCGGTGATGAAACGCTGGTAAGCCTCACTTTCGTTCACCTCAGCTTTACCCAGTCGGTCATACCGATTGGTTCGGCACTTTTCATCCTAGCCGAGATCCTCTCCATTCCGGAGGCCTGGAAAAAGTCAATGGCCGGCATCGATTTTGAGAAGGAGATGATCGACCAGGCAATCGAGGAGGCGCGCCAGTCATGACCGCCCTGCTGCTCATTATAGGCCTGCTGCTGCTCGTTTTGATCAATGTGCCGATCGCCGTCGCGCTCGGATTCGTGGCGATCATCGGGATGATGTATTCAAAGGGGTTCAACAGCATTTACAATGCGGCGCTGACGATGTTCGACGGGGCCACCAATTTTCCATTGCTGGCGATCCCGCTCTTCATCCTGGCCGGTGCCCTGATGAACACGACCTCCATCTCCCAGCGCCTGATCAACCTGACCTCGGCCCTGATCGGCTTTGTCCGGGGCGGCCTGGCCATGGTCAACGTGGGCGTGTCGATGTTTTTTGCCGAAATCTCAGGCTCGGCCGTGGCCGACGTCGCGGCAATCGGCTCAGTGCTGATACCGGCCATGAAAGAACGCAATTACACGCCGGAACTGTCGGCGGCGGTCACCTCGTCCTCCGCCTCCATTGCGATCATTATTCCGCCTTCAATCGCGATGATTATTTACGGGGCGCTTTCAGACACCTCCATCGTCCAACTCTTTGTTGCAGGAATAATTCCCGGTGTTCTCGGAGGCTTCTCGATGATGGGTCTGTGTTACTGGTATGCAGTCAAGTATGACCTGCCCCGCGAGGAAGCCTTCTCGTTGAGGAGGCTCTGGGTTGCCTTCAAGGAGGCGGGCTGGGCGCTGACCCTGCCGGTCATCATTCTCGGCGGCATTTTCGGCGGTATCGTAACGGCCACCGAAGGCGCCGGGCTGGCGGTGGTCGCAGCGCTCTTCATCGGCGGCTTCATCTATCGCGAAATCAACTGGCAGCATTTGAGAAAGGCAATGGTGGAAGGAGTTACCCAAACTGCGGTGGTGATGCTGCTGGTGGCCACTTCCGCTGTTCTCGGCCTCTACCTGACCGAGATGCAGGTACCGCAGACCTTTGCCCGCTGGATGATCGGCTTTACCAGCAACAAGCTGATGGTTTTGGCCCTGCTCAACGTGATGCTCTTCGTAGTCGGCATGTTCCTGCACGGAGCCGCGGCCATCATCCTCATTGTTCCAATCGTCATGCCGCTGGTACATCAGATCGGCATCAACCCGATCCAGTTCGGCCTGATCATGACCCTGAACATCGCCATCGGTCAGCAAACACCGCCTGTGGCAAGTGTCCTGGTGACCTCATGCTCGATAGCCAAAACAGATATATGGGAGACGACCAAGGTCAATATACCGTTTATCCTCGTCCTCGTCTTTGTTCTGCTGCTCGTCACCTACTTTCCGCCGGTCTCACTGACACTGGTTAACCTGTTTTACGGATAAACGCTTATGAAGAACGACAAGAAGCCGCGAATTGCTCTGGTCCTTGGAGACCCCTGCGGCATAGGCCCTGAACTGGCGGCAAAACTGCTGGCTGACCCGGCCACGCTTGCAAAAGCCGATATCGTTGCGGTAGCCGATCAGAACGTTTTTGATGAAGGAGTCCGGGTTGCCGGGGTCAGCGTTGACTACCAGCTGGTTGACCAGGTCTCCGAAAAGACACTGGCTCCGGGTGGAATCACACTTCTTTCAGGGCCAACCGTTGGGCCTGATGGTCATCAGCGGGGCCGGGTCTCGAAAAGTTCCGGAGCCTTTCAGCTCGACTGCCTGGCGGCGGGCCTTAAGCTTTGCCAGAGCGGCCTCACCGGAGCGATGTGCTTTGCCCCGCTCAACAAGGAGGCCATGCACCTGGCCGGGCTCTCCCATGAAGATGAGTCGGGTTTTTTTATCGATCAGCTCTCCCACCAGGGTGATTTCGGTTTATTGAACACCCTGGGAAATCTCTGGACTTCGCGGGCGACATCCCATGTATCTCACCGGCAAGTCAGCGAGATGCTGAGCCAGGAAGCAATCCTGCAGGCAACCCGGCTGCTTGACTCAGCCGTGCGGGCCAGCGGAATCGACAGCCCGAGGATTGCGGTGGCCGGACTGAACCCCCATGCCGGAGACGGAGGCAATTTCGGCAGCGAGGAGATTGAAATCATCGAACCTGCGGTACAACTGGCCAGGCAGGAGGGAATCAATGCAGAAGGGCCGTTTCCCCCGGACACGATCTTTCTGATGGGACGTGACGGCAAATACGATGCAATCGTGACCATGTATCATGACCAGGGACAGATCGCCATGAAGCTGATGGGCTTTGAACGCGGGGTTACGGTTCATGCCGGATTACCTTTTCCGGTGACGACCTCGGCTCACGGTTCGGCATTTGACATCGCAGGCCAGGGAATCGCCAACGAAAGTGCGCTGCGCCAGGCGTTTCTTCTCGCCTGTTCCATGGCTGGCGAAAGCGAGAAGCTATGAAACCGAAAATAGGCTTTGTCGGTTTAGGCATGATGGGCCATGGTATTGCTGCAAACATCCTGGAAAACGGTTACCCGCTCATGGGAATGGTCCATCGCAACAGGGCTCCTATGGATGACCTTATCGCCAAAGGGGCTTCTGAAGCCTCGTCGATGGCAGAGCTTGTCGATGCAAATGATATGGTCTTTTTCTGTGTTACCGGAGCCCGGGAAGTGGAAGCGCTTGTTTACCGCAAAGACGGCCTGCTGCAAAAAGCCAGGCCCGGTTTGGTTCTGGTGGACTGCACCACGAGCACTCCGGCGCTGAGCAAACGTATCGCCGAGGACCTCTTGAAAAGACAGGCGCATTACGTCGATGCCCCGGTCACCAGGGCCCCGAAGGATGCCGAAGCCGGCAGGTTGAACAGCCTGGTTGGGGCAGAAAAAGATATCTTCGAAAGTGTACGACCCATTCTGGAATGCTACTCGGAAAATATTGCCTATTTCGGCCTGCCCGGCTCAGGCCACAGCGCAAAATTGATCAATAATTTTATTTCCTGCGGCTATACGGCGCTCATCTCCGAAGGAATGTCGCTCTGCTTCAAAGCCGGTGTCGATGCACGTGAGCTGTATCAAGTGATGTCAGCAGGAGGTGCGGACAGCGGCGTCTTGAGAAAAATGGTGCCGCCTCTGCTTGAGGGAGACTTGAGCGGTCACAAGTTTTCCTTGAGCAATGCCCGCAAGGACGTCGGCTATTTCAAGGATTTTGCGGACAGCATCGGCTTCCGCAGTTACCTCGTCGAGCCATTGCTGGCAACATATCAGTCGGCTGTCGATGCCGGATTGGGGGATAAATTAATGGCATCCCTGATCGAATTGCATGGAACATTCCAGGAAATCACCCAGGCCAGATGAGGGCTCTTTAATGGCATTGATAGGTTTGGTGCATACCACCCGGCTGGTCATCGACCCGGTTCACACAGCCCTGGCAGACTCGCTGCCGGATATCGAGATGAGCCATGTTCTGGATGAGGGAATCCTCAGAAGACTCTCCAGCCTGGGCAGGATTACTCCGGAAATAGTTGCCTGGCTGACCAAAATGGTGGCTACAACGGAGGATGCAGGAGCCGACCTGGCCGTGGTCAGCTGTTCTTCCCTGTCGCCATGTGTGAATGAAGTGCGCCGGCAGGTCGCAATACCTGTTGTGAAGGTTGATGAACCAATGTTTGAACATGCGATTCAGCATGGCAGTCGGATCGGGCTGATCATGACCAACCCGACCACCTGGGAACCTTCGCAGCTTCTCTTCGAGGAGGTTTCCAGCCGGCTGGAGCGAAGGGTGGAGCTCATTCCCCGGTTATGTCCGAAGGCCTTTGCAAAACTGAACAGAGGCGACGTTGCAGGACATGATCTCGAAGTCGGTGCAGCGGTTAAGGAACTCCTGCAGGAGGTGGATATGCTGATGCTGGCTCAGATATCAATTGCCCGGGTTAAAAATGACGTTGCCATCAGCGATGCGGACCGGGTGCTTTCCAGCCTCGATTTCATTGCAGGAAAAGCCCGTGCGATGCTTGGCTATTGCTGAGTGAGAGCGACCATCTGTCATGTGTCATATGCCGATACCGGTTTCAGGAAAAAGAGCAGATCCGTCGGCACAATGCAAAGATGAAAAGCATGAAAGCAGAAACTGAGACGTCATGAAGAGAATCGATTTGAATTACGACGGCCTATCCGGGCAAGTATATATTTATATTAAAAAAATGATACTTTCCGGGGAATTCAAAGCCGGGCACAAGATCCATGAGGAAAAAGTAGGCCAGTTGTTTGGCGTCAGTCGAACACCCATTCGAGAGGCCTTAAAGAAACTGAGCGAGTACGGACTCGTCAACCTGAAGCCCCGAAGCCACGCCGTTGTGGCCACCTTGACCCCGGAGGAAGCCGTACAACTCGCTCATATCCGCGCCCAGTTGGAAGCGCTATCGACCAAGTTACTGGCCGAAGCGGGCACCAATCGCGACTTTGATCAGCTGAGCAGTATTGCCGACGAGTGCGATCTATTAATTGCAGATGGGGATGTTGCGGGCGCTTTCGAGCAGGACAGTTATTTACACCTGGAGATCGCCCGCCGAACAAAAAATGCACACCTATATGAAATAATAGAAAAGCTTGATGCAAAAATCCAGCTATCCCGCTTGATTATCAAGCTCCCCGTTGATCGATTGGAGAATTTCATCAACCAGCATACAAAAATTATCCAGGCCCTGAGGCGCAGGGACCGGGAACTCGCTGAAACGCTGATGCGGCATCACATATTGCATCAATTGAGCTATTTCTAAACAATCTATTCGATTTACCCATAACTCTACCTTAGCCAGGGAAAAATAACTTATACGATGGTTGGACAAGAACCATATCTGCTGGGCATAGACATCGGAGGCACAGGCACCAAGGCCGGTGTGTTCAGCCTGGACGGCACCCTGGCGGGGTCAGGCTACGGCGAGTACCAGATGATCAGCAAGGTGCCCGGCCAGGCTGAGCACGACGCCGAAGGCTGGTGGCAGGCAACGATCGCAGCGATCAGAGATGCCATCAAAGATATCGACCCGGCAGCGATTAAGGCGATCGGAATCGGCTGCACCAACGGACTGATTGCCGTCGATGAACATGGTCAACCGATCCGTCCGGCCATCATGCTCTGGGACCAGCGGGCCCTGCCCGAAGTCGAGCGGATCAAAGACCAGCTTGGCGCCGAAACTGTTTTCGATATTACCGGAAATCCCCTTGCTCCAGGCGCCTTTTCCTTACCGACCATTCTCTGGCTGATGCACAACGAGCCGGATTCCTTTCAAGCCGCTCATAAATTGATGGTTCCCGGCGGCTATCTGGTAGCACGGTTGACCGGAGAATTCACCATTGATCATTCCAGGGCTTCGACCACACTGCTTTTCGATATTCGCCGACGTCAATGGCATCAACCGTTTCTCGAAAAGCTCCAGATCGATCCGGACAAACTGCCCAGGCCGGTGGCCTGTGATGAGATAGTAGGAACGGTCACCGACGCCGCGGCCCGGTTGACCGGCTTGAAACCGGGAACCCCGGTGATCGGCGGCTGCATGGACACCATTGGTGCATCTCTGGGAACAGGAGTTCTGGAAGAAGGGCAATGTTTTGTAATCATGGGCACCGCTGCACGGGTAGCCGGGCCCCTGACCACCGGCACGTTCGATCGACGATTCATGAACTGTACCCACATCACGCAAAACTGCTGGCAATATATCGGCGCAATCAACGGGGTCGGCTCTGCGCTGCGCTGGGTCCGTGATACCTTTTGTCAAATGGAACAGGATGAAGCTGAAGCCAACAACACCGATGTCTATCACCTGATAACAGCCCAGACCAAGCATTCGCCTCCCGGGAGCAAAGGGCTGCTGTTTCTTCCCTATCTGGCTGGTGAACGAACCCCGATCTGGGACCCTTATGCACGAGGCGTCTTTTTTGGAGTGACGCTTGGTCATAACAGGGGCGATTTTTTTCATTCGGTGCTGGAAGGGGCTGCCTTTGCAATCAGGCACGTTATCGAACTGCTTGAATCAGACAGCAGCCTTGAGATCAAGGAGCTGCGCATTGGAGGTGCTGCAGCCTCAAGCGCGGTGTGGAATCAGATCATTGCCAATGTTCTCGGCAAGCGCGTTATCAGCCTGACGCAGAGTCATACCGAAGTGCTGGGTGCGGCACTGCTTGCAGGTGTGGGACTCGGTCTTTATGCCGGCTATCCTGAGGCGGTAGCGCAGACAGTTGCCACTGGAGACACCTTCGAACCCGACCTTGAGGCTCACCAGAGCTACAACAAATTATTTCCCATGTTTAAGCAACTCTACCAGGACACCAAACATCATTTCCGCCAGCTGGTGGAGATGGACCTACCCCAGGGTTGGGTAACCGAAGGAGCCAGGCAATGATGGATACTGAGCTGAAAGAACAACTGGTCGCTTTCGCAAAACGCGTTTATGACCGGGGCCTGGTCGGTGGCACCGGGGGCAATTTCAGCGCACGGCTGGCGGACAGCCGCATGGCGATAACCGCTTCCGGGCTTAATCTCGGCGACACCTCACTGGAAAATCTGGTCGAAATGAACATTGAGACCTATGAGTGGCAGCCAAACGGAACATTTGTGCCATCCAAGGAATACTTATTCCATGCCGATATTTTGCGGATTCGTCCCGATGTCGGGGCCGTGCTGCATATTCATCCGCCATATGCGACCGCATTTGCGGTGCTCAGACGTGATATTCCAATGGTTACCGATGCCGCCTTTAAACAGCCCGAAATGCCCCGCGTACCGTTTGCGCCATCCGGCACAAAAGAACTGCAGGCCAATGTGGTTCAGGCCCTGAAAAACAACCCGGCGTGTAAGGTATTGCTGCTGGAGCAGCATGGCATCATCTGTCTCGGATCAGATATCAGATGGGCATATGATATCGGAGACTTGACTGAGGAACTGGCCAGGATCGCCTACTTGCAGGAGACGCTGCAAAAAAGCAGCTGAAATACCGCTCGTTTGCCACGCTGCTCAGGCAGGCAGTAAAAATTGGAATCATACTACTTTAGAGGATCTGGCTGAGAAACAGCTTGGTCCTTTCATGCTGCGGGTTGTCGAAGAAGGTATGGGGTTCGTTTTCTTCGACGATCTCCCCGAAGTCCATAAAAATCACCCGATCGGCCACCGTCTTGGCAAACCCCATTTCATGGGTGACCACGATCATGGTCATCCCTTCCTGGGCCAGATTGACCATGACATCGAGCACCTCCTTGATCATCTCAGGATCAAGTGCTGAAGTCGGTTCATCAAACAGCATGATCTTGGGCTTCATGCAGAGGCTGCGGGCGATAGCCACCCGCTGCTGCTGACCGCCCGAAATCTGGCCCGGATATTTCTGAGCCTGTTCCGGGATCTGCACGATTTCCAGGTAATGCATGGCCAGCTCTTCTGCCTCTTTTTTCGGCATTTTCCTGACCCATATCGGCCCCACGGTCAAGTTGTCCAGGATGGTCAGGTGGGGAAAGAGGTTGAAGTGCTGAAAGACCATGCCGACCTCGGTGCGGACCCGTTCGATATTTTTCAGATCCCTGGTCAGTTCGGTGCCGTTGACGATGATCTTGCCGCGCTGGTGTTCCTCGAGCCGGTTGATGCAGCGGATCACCGTCGACTTACCGGAACCCGAGGGCCCGCAGACCACGATTTTTTCCTGGGGCATGACCGTGAGATTGATATCTTTGAGTACATGAAAATCATCGAACCACTTGTGCATTCCAATGATTTCAATAATCGGTCTAGCGTCGGGAGAGTCTGGCGAGTCTGGCGTAAGGCCGGCCTTTTCTGTGTTCATAGTGGCTGTTCCAGGCTTGATTTAGCGGTCATCGTTGTCGATATGCTTATATTCGAGCTCTTTTTCGATGCGGCGGCTGTATTGCGACATGGAAAAACAGCAGATGTAGTAGATCATCGCAATAAAGATATAGGCCTCGGTGGAGAATCCGGTCCATTCCGGCTCGGAGAGAATCGACTTGGTGGTGTTCAAGATGTCGTAGAGCGCGATAATGACGACCAGCGAGGTATCTTTGAAGGCGGAAATCAGGATGCCCACCGTCGGCGGAATGACGATCTTCAGAGCCTGGGGCAGAATGATCATGCGCATCATCTGAAAATAGTTAAGCCCCAGGGACTCGGCGGCCTCATACTGCCCCTTGTCCATGGCCTGCAGGCCGCCCCGCACCACTTCGGCGATATAGGCCGCGGTAAACAGGATAATTGCCGCCTGGGCCCGCAGTACCTTGTCAATGGTGACGCCTTCGGGCAGAAAAAGCGGAAACATTACCGAAGACATGAACAGCATCGTAATCAGCGGAACCCCTCGGATCATCTCGATATAGACGACACAGAGCGATTTGATGATCGGCATCCTCGACTGCCGGCCCAGAGCCAGCATTACGCCGAGTGGGTATGAGGCCAGGATACCGAAGAAAGAAAGCAGCAGGGTCAGCGGCAGACCGCTCCACTTGGTGCTCTCGACCGGCACCAGGCCAAACAGACCGCCCTTCATCAGCAGCCCCATAACGAACAGGGCGAACAGCCAGGCATAGCCCAGCCGTTTATTCCATTTGTTCCAGTCCCGGCTGTAGATCAGCATCGCGATCAGGATGATCATGGCCAGCAGCGGCCGCCACTGTTCCGCGTAGGGATAGTAACCGAAAATATTGAAGCGGATATTCTGGGTGATCACCGACCAGCAGGCCCCTTCCACCTCTTTGCACTGCTGACCCGAGGTAAACCAGGCGGCGTCGATGAAGGCCCATTGGATGAAATTCGGCAGAACCTGATCAGTCCGCCTAGAACCACAATGGTGGCAATCGAGCTAAACACGCCGTTGAACAGATTGTGCCGAACCCAGCCGATAACGCCGACTTCAGTGGACGGCGGCTTTATTTCATCGGCATGTGCTAGTTTGCTCAAATCATTCATGGTCCGGCTACCGTTCGACGATGGCGATTTTTTTGTTGTACCAGTTCATAAAAGCGGACGTAAGCAAACTGAAGGTCAGATAGACGAGCATCATCAGGGCCACGCCCTCCACCGCCTGGCCGGTCTGGTTGATCGTGGTACCCGCCACCTGGACGAAATCAGGATAGCCGATGGCCACCGCCAGAGAGCTGTTCTTGGTCAGGTTCAGCAACTGTGAGGTCAGCGGCGGCACAATCACCCGCAGGGCCTGGGGAAAAATTACCAGTTTCAGCACCATCCCCGGTTTCAAACCGATCGACATGGCGGCCTCGGTCTGGCCGTGGCTGATTGACTGGATACCGGCCCGGACGATCTGGGCGATAAAGGAAGCCGTATAGAGCACCAGGCCGATCAACAGCGCGGAAAATTCCGGGCTGATATTTCTGCCGCCCTGGAAGTTGAAACCTTTGAGTTCGGGCACATCCATCTGAGTCGGTGCGCCGCTGAGCGACCAGGTCAGTGCGGGCAGTAAAATCAAAATGGCGAGGCCGACCCAGAAGGCCGGAAACTGCTGGCCGCTTCTTTCCTGCCGCTTTCTTGCCCAGCGATTGATCAGCCAGACAATGATACAGGCCGCCACAAAGGCCAGCCCCATCCAGGTCCAGGCCGGATCGGGAGCGGGCACTGGAAAGTCCACGCCGCGGTTGGTGATAAAAACCCCGGGTACCGGGTTCAAGGCCTGGCGGGGACCGGGAAAAATCTCATAAAAGAGGGCGTAGAAAAAAAAGAGCTGCAGCAGCACCGGGATATTCTGGAAGAGCTCCACATACGCAGTACCCAGCTTGGAGATCAGCCAGTTTGAAGACAGCGTGCAGACCCCGATAATGGTCCCCAGAATGGTTGTCAGTATCATCCCGACCAGCGAGACCTTCAAGGTGTTCAGCACCCCCACCACCAGCGCCCTGCCGTAGGTGTCGGCCGCCGAATACTCGATCAGCGATTCCCCGATTTCAAAGGCGGCTTCTTTTTCGATAAAGCCAAAGCCGCTGGCGATCGATTGCTTCGCCATATTGGTCTGCACATTGGAGATCAGGTAATAGCCCAGAAAGGCGACAAAAGCAGCGGTAACGATCTGGTAAAGGACGGCCCTGGTTTTCTGATCATTCCAGAAATAGGTTCTGCTGTTTGAATTTTGATCAGAGGCCATGGACGCTGCGGGGAAGGTGCTCTGTGCAACCGGGCGGCCCGCAGGCTGCGGACGGTTGCGTTATTAAATCAAGGCGCTGCCAGGCCCGACCTGTCCGTCCCGGCTGGCCAGCAGCCGGAGCGGGCAGATCGTCGCTGACATTGCCTGCAAAGCAGGCACAAACCATCGGTGCCTGCTTACATTACTTGAACGGAGGTGAATACATCAAACCGCCGTTGGTCCACAGGGCGTTCAGACCGCGCTCGATGCCCAGCGGCGTGTTGACGCCGACATTGCGCTCGAACACTTCACCGTAATTGCCCACCTGCTTGACGATATTGTAAGCGAATTTTTCGTCAAGTCCCAGGGCCTCACCGTTACCCGGAGAAACCCCCAGGAAGCGCTGAATTCTAGGATCCGAGGACCCGAGCATCTCGTCGACGTTGGCCGAGGTAATACCGAGTTCTTCTGCATTGATCATCGCCAGTACCGCGTAGTTGACGATATCTTTCCACTGGTTGTCTCCGTGACGAACGGCAGGCGCCAGCGGCTCCTTGGAAATAATATCGGGCAGGATCGCATAATCCTCAGGTTTCGGTGCACCTGCGCGCAGACCGGCAAGCTGAGAAGCATCCGAGGTCAGAACATCGCAGCGGCCGGCCCAGAAGGCCTGGGAAAGCTCGGCCGTGTTCTCGATGGTAACGGTCTTCCATTCCATTTTATTGGAACGGAAAAAATCGGCCGCGTTCTGTTCAGTGGTGGTTCCCGGCAGGACGCAGACGGTAGCGCCGCTGAGTTCCTTGGCGCTTTTTACGCCGAGTGCCTTGGGCACCATGAAGCCCTGGCCGTCATAGTAGTTCACCTGGGCAAAATCCAGGCCAAGCGAGGTGTCGCGCCCTAATGTCACAGTACAGTTTCTGGTCAGTAGATCGATCTCTTTGGACTGCAGGGCGGTGAAACGGGTTTTAGCGGTCAGCGGGGTATAGCGCAGGCGGTCATTGAGATCGCCGAAAACAGCAACAGCCACAGCTCGTGCAGTGTCCACATCGAGGCCTTTCCAGACGCCTTTCTGATCGGCCTTACCGAAGCCGAACAGGTCGCCGTTGACGCCAACCTGGATGTAACCTTTTTCCTTTACCGCTTTCAGGGTATCCCCGTTGTCGGCAAAGACCAGTCCTGCAGATACCATGACCAGGGCACAGCCTACAAAAAGATTTTTCCACGTATTCATTCTGTCCTCCAGACAAAAGTTGTGAGTTTCGGGAAGGACTTCCCGGGTTTACCTACCGTTTCGGTGGTGCACGTGCGAGATACCGTAGTGTGATACCATAGATATGCGACAAAAGGCAATAATTCTCAGACAAATCAGCCGGCGGCGATGCTTAGCGCTTGGCTTTTTCCGCCCCGATTCTCAGCCCATGGATGTTTCTGACAATGTAACGGGCATCGGGCAACAGCTTCGGGTTCCAATTGCAGGTCAGGGTAAACTCGCTGCCCACCGTCAGCATTTTCAGGGATTTTCCGGATGGAAGCTCCAGACCGATTCCCCTCGAGCTTATGTCGCGCAGAGTGACCTCGACTTTTCTGCCGTCACGCGTTTTCAGCATGAGTTTGCCGCTGTAGATCTCCCGCGGCTCCGGCCTCCGGTTGAACAAACAATTGGTCAGTTCCCCGCATTGATGGCAGCGAATCGATTTCCTGCGAATATCAGGAATAATCGAAGTTCTTCTGGCACCGCAGGAAGGACACTTAAACAGAAGTCTTCTGTTCTCGATTTTAAATTCTTTTGTTTTTGCCATAGCTGCCCAGACAATTACACGATCCCGCCCTGAGATCGAGACAAAAAACTGCTCTCAAACCCCGATTTGCCTTGATTCAGCTTGATTATATACCGCGCTGCAGTTGAAAATCAATATTGATGCCGATCCAGAGCCAAAACATGCGTGATCGCGGAGTCTTTGAAGAGCCTATCGATCCATGGGAAACGGCCCGAAATGGTAGCTGAGCGGCAGCCCCTGGTCCGTGATCGCAATGACATGAGTGGCCATACCGGTAGAAAAAATCACCTGCCAGGATCTATCCAGGTATTGAACTATGGCACCTGAGTTGCTCATGTGTGTGACCCGGCACTCGGCAAGTCCAGCCAGACCGACTCCCGTGGCCTTGAGAACGGCTTCCTTGGCGGTCCAGTAGGAGAAGAACAGCAAGGGCGTGATCTCACCCGCCAATGGCCCACTCTGAGGCATCGGCTACCTCTGGGACCAGTTCTGGGGGATATGGAGCGATTTTTTCTACATCGATGCCGATCGGGGCCGGTGCCGCCACCGCCGCTGCACAGGTGTTGCAGTGACTCAATGACCAATAAAGACCATTGCTTGGCAGAGGCGCCCCGTTTTCATCTTTCTTTAGCGCTCCGATATCGACGCCCAGCTTTCCGGCCGAAAGATGCAGGGCCTTTCTGGCAAGACTGCTCAGGGCTTTGGTTTTATCCACCCCTTTTAGTTCCCTGACTGCAGACGGAACCGGCAGCACCACCGGATGGATTTTTTGTATCTGCTGCTCCGGCGCGTCAATCATGTCTTGCTCCAGCTGCCGGGGTGGGCGGGGACTGATCCAAACGCATCAGATGGGCTCCTTATTTTGTCTCGAGCAGTTTGTCAAACAGATAGGGCAGGCAGTCGGACTCTGCCAGCTTCCTGCCGGCCAGCTGTTCATGGGTCGCAAACCACTCCCGTTTATTCTGAGCGAGGTAAGTCGCCAGGTCATGGGATTCATGAAAGTTGGCGGTTCTGTGGGAGATCTGCTTCTGGGCCTTGTCGTAGAAGAGCGGATAATTGCTCATCAGGGACTCTGCGCCGGCAATGTAGTGCGACCAGCTTCTCTGCTCGATCGGCAGCTTAGCGATACCCGGCGAACCGATCATCGACTCGAATTCGGGGTTGTCGAAGAAATGGAGATAGACATCGAGATAGAACTTGGTCATTTCAAGGACGCTTGAGCCGAAAAACGAATTGAACACATCATCATCGATATAGGCATCCGCCAGGTACATGAAATCCTTGTCGAGATAGTTATTGTTGTAAGTCTCCGAATATCCGCACAACTCCTTGACCAAGGGCGCATTTCTCTTAAAGCCGATGCAGTTTACCACAATGTCCGCCTCGATTCTGATATCGTGGTTGACAACCACTCCCGAGTCATACATTTCAGTGATGCTTCCAGTTATGGTCTTGAGTTTTTTCAGGTGATGGGCAATAAACCAGATATCGGAGACACTGATCGTATGTCCCCGGTGTTTTATCATCCCCATCCAGCATTCCGGCTGGGTTGCTCCACTGATATCGTAGAGTTTTTTCCAGAGCATCATATTGCGGATATTGCTTCTCTTGTCGTGCTCGAAATTATCATCGTACGGCGTCGAGAAATTCAGGTAATCAATGATCTTGGGACAGACCGTCCCGTGCCGTCGACAGACCACATGGACCTGCTGGGCTCCGTTTTCAAGCGCGGTCCTCGCATTTTCCACTGCGAAGGCGCCCATCCCGACAACAACCACGTTCTTGCCAGACCAGTCCAGGCCAAGAGATTCATCCGAGGAACCTGATATGATGGTTCCCTGAAAAAGCTGCTGGTTCTCCCAACAGTGGCTGCGCGGCGCTCCGACGCGATCGTTCACGGCCAGGATCAGCCCTTTGCTCCGGATCGTCGAGGTGGTATCGTTTCGAGTCACCTCTGTCAGATAGCCCTGAGTCCCCTTCTCTATTTTCACCGCCCTTACTCCGGTAAAAATCGACTCGGAGATACTTTCAGCCAGCAGGTGAAGATCTTCGAGTATCTCGGCGGTGGAGGAATGATCCCGGTTGTTTCGCCTGGCCCGCTCCACCGCCCGGTAAGCCCCCTCCGAGGTATTCACCTGGGAAGTGGTATTGGCATAGTGCGACCAGATACCCCCCACTATTTCCTGCTGCTCGATAACACAGAACGATATCTTCTGTTCAGCCAGGCGGTTTGCTGCATAGAGTCCGGTTATGCCGCCGCCTATGATGACCACGTCTGCCTGCTCGGGCAACTCAGCCTCGTTTTTCAGTGCCAGTCGGCTCTTGTCGAAGACAAACCTGGTGGCGGCCCACTGCTTAATGGTGGCGCTGATCTCAGCAGGTGATTGGGATGCCACAGATATGACGACGAGGTCTTCATTTTCCGCAGCACTATAATCCCCATCGACAACAAACAGGGCATACGGATAGCAGGCCGATCTGATGGCCTGCAGATTCTGAAGGATCTCCAGCACCTTGTCCCGGTGTTCGGCCGAAACCAGATAGACGCAGGGCAGATCGACATGGACCCTGAGTATTGCCAGGGTCTCCCCAGCACTATGCAGCGCTGGAGTGAGCACCGGAGTATCGGTTAGCGGAACGGAACTGAAATTGATTATTCTGCATCTGGTGAAGGCTGATTTGGCTGTATTCACTGAAGCTCCATTTATCTGAATAAAATCAGAGATCATCTTTCCGGGATCGATCTGCCTGCAGCAGCGGCGGTCTGCCTGACTGGCCTGAGCCGGCTTTTTGTATTATGATCTCGCATTATAGTAACTAGTCGATCATTTTGTAGCGTGAAAATTAATTTTTCCATCCTTTCCTTCACCAGGTGAGACTCATATGATTAAAACCACCCATGTCGGCTCTCTTCCCCGGCCGGCCGATATGCTGACCAGGCAGATGAAAAAGCTCGAAGTATCAGATGACGATCTGCGGCGCTATGTGGCAGAACTCATCGAACGGCAGCTCGCTCTGGGATTGAGCTGTATCAACAACGGCGAGCTTCCCCGTGCGGACTACATCAGTGCCACAATCCAGAGAATTTCTGGCTTCAACGGCCACTGTCAGGCCCCCCTGCCGCAGGATATGGAGGAGATTCCAGAATATGCCAGGCGCTTTGGGGGAAGAAACGGCCTGATCACGCTCAACCCGAAAGCACCGATCGAACTTCCCGCCTGTTCTGAAGATCTCAGCTACTCGGGTGAACAGACGCTGCGCGGTGAACTCGAGATGATGGTTAGCGCGTTTGGCCAGATGCAGCAGAGGTTTCCCGGCACCGAGTCCGAGTTGTTTTTCACCGCTCCGTCGCCGGGCACCATCGCCCTGTTTCTGCAAAACCATCATTATCCCGATTATCGGACGTATCTCGAAAAACTCGGCGAATTATTGAAGCAGGAATATGAGATCATCACCAGTTATGGAGTCATCGTTCAGATAGACTGCCCCGACCTGGCAATGGGCCGCCACACCCGCTTTAAAGATCTTGACGATGACGCCTTTTTAAACCTGATCGACGACAATATCGAGGTGCTCAATGAAGCGCTGGCCTCAATAGCGCCCGAGCGGTGTCGGGCCCATATCTGCTGGGGCAACTACCCGGGCACCCATCACTGCGATATCGAGCTCGGCAGAATACTCCCGCACATCAACCGACTGCGGCCTGGATACATTTCGATTGAATCGTGCAACCACCGCCATGCTCATGAATGGGAGCTGTTCAAAGAGTACCGGCTGGCCGATGATAAAACACTGCTGCCGGGCGTCATCGACACCACTTCGAACACGGTGGAACATCCCGACCTGGTGGCTGGAAGGCTGCTTAATTTTATCAATATTCTGGGCAGCGACCGGGTAATAGGTTCCACTGACTGCGGCTTTGCCTCAACCGCTTCAGCAACCGGAGTTTCAGGGGAAGTCGCCTGGCTCAAACTAAAGGCCCTGGTCGACGGGGCCCGGCGCGCCGCCGCCAGAATCTGAACCGCTATCCGCTGACCCGGGCGTGGATTTGATCGACCAACTGATCGTAGAGCGGATGGTCAAATAAGATATCGGTATCTATCTCTATCTTGAGCTCTTTTTCAATAGTGCTCAACAACTCGGTGCCGCTCAGAGAATCGAGCCCCTGGTCGGTCAGGGCCAGGTCCGCATCGATTTCTTTGACGTTGGTCAGCTCATAGAATATCGCCGATACCAGCCTGGCCACTTTTTCCCGATCCATGGCGCCGTCGTCCTGTTGCTGCTCGCCTGCTCCGGGAACGCCCTGCTGCAGAGCCCCAACCAGTTGATCGACAAAAGGGTTCTCAAATAAAATGTCGGTATCTATCTCTATCCCGAGTTCTTTTTCAAGGGTGGAGACAAACTCAGTGGCACTCAATGAGTCCAGGCCCTGATCGGTCAGATCAAGCTCGGGATCGATCTCCCTGATTCCAGTCAGATCAAAAAACACTTTATCGACCAGGGCTCTGACATCTATGCCAGCTCTGGCGGCCGTTGCTGATGCAGCCGGATTCACCTCCGGCCCATCAATATAAAAGTATGAGGTTATCGGCGCCGCACGGCTGTAGTCAAACGGTGAGGGATGTTCCTCGAGCGGTTTGCGTACTTCCTGCTGGGCCCCTTTGAGCACCACATGGGCATTGGCGCCACCGAATCCGAAACTGCTCACCCCGACCAGCGCTTCCTGGTCGAGCGGCGTGTCGCGGTCGACCACGCGAAGATGATATGAATCAAAATCTATGAACCGGTTGGGCGTATTAAAATGCAGATTGCCCGGTATCAGCCCTTTGTTGAGCGCCAGGACCGCTTTGATCAGCCCGGCAATACCGGCCGCCGATTCGAGGTGGCCGATGTTCGATTTGACTGAGCCGAGGTAACAGATTGACTGCCGTTCTCTGGCAACCGTATTCTGAATTGCCGAAATTTCGATGGGATCCCCGATTTTCGTGCCGGTCCCGTGGCACTCCAGATAGCTGATCTGCTGCGGCTGAACTCCGGCATCGCGGCAGGCGTCGACAATGAGCTCTTCCTGGGCTTCCGGGTGCGGGGCGGTAATCACCTGAGTACGACCGCCATTCTGATTCACCGATGAACCGAGGACCTCGGCATAATAATTGTCCACCAGCTCCTCATTGGCCAGCAGAACCAGGCCCCCGCCCTCGGCTCGCACATAGCCGTTGGCCGAGTCGTCAAAGGTCTTGCAGCGGCCATCTCTGGAGAGAAAGCCCGAATCTTTCATGATATCGGTGAAAGTGGAGCCGAGCAGCATATTGACCCCGCCGGCAATAGCGAAATCCACCCGGCCGGCCTCGATATCCTTGCAGGCATAATGCAAAGCCAGCAGCGACGATGAGCAGGCCGTATTGGCAACCCAGCTCGGGCCACGCAGATCATAGTGATAACTTATCCTGGAGGCGATAATAGACGGGTTGGTGCCGGTCGGATAAAACACGGACTCCGGATTGCCCCGATACTCCTCATTCCAGACCCCGAGATAGACCCCGACACGTTTCCGGTCGATGGTTTGCGGGTCAATACCCGCGTCGCGCCAGAGAAGCTCCGTCAGCTCCAGGGCCAAGACCTGCTGCGGATCCATGGTCTTGGCCTCGGCCTCAGGGATATTGAAAAAGCCATGGTCGAATCGGGCGCTCTCCCTATCCAGAAATCCGGCCTCGTAATCTCCACGCTCCATGTCCCTGCGAACCTGGTCCTCTTTTGACTCCAGCATCTGCCAGAACTGAACCGGGCTTTTTACCGAGGCGGGAAAACGGCAGCTCATCGCCGCAATGACAACCTTGTTGCGTTGTGAAAAAAGCTTATCGGCCGAAGTTTGAGGTGATTTCAGCCCGAATCTGGCGATTAACTCGTCAATGGACTTGTACCGGTAGAAATCCTGGGGGGCCAGACCGGGAAAATAAGACTGCAGGGCAGCGGCGAGTTCAACGAACTTCAACGAGGTGAAACCCTGATAGGCCAGTGGCGTTTGAAACTCCAGTCCAGCCTGAAACTGCTCCGCAACCGCCTCTATCCTGGAGATAAACGGCGCCGGGTCGAGCTGTTTTCTCTGATACAGTATCCAATGATATTCATTTTCTCCACGATACATCGAAGATGCGTAGCGGTAGTTCTCAAAGACGCTGCAGCAGGCTTCCAGAACAGGGTGACAACCTATTTCAATGATCTCGAAACGGTGCTCCGGATACCGGTCTGCAATCCGCGACATCGCCGCGATGAAATCTATCGGTCGATGCAGCCAGTTGCGCCAGTGAGCGTCGCCCAAGGTTTCTTCGAATTGTGCGGTTACGCCCGAGACGAAGGCAATCTCGCGGCCCTTGGTGCCGGCGAATTCAGGCAGCTGCCCGAGCAGTTCCTGATAGCGCCGATGATGCCAGGGATGCTGCGGCTTCATCTCGATGAATTTCGGGTAAGCCGAGCGAAACGATGCTGTCTCCTGCTCGCTGCAGCTGACTGTTACATGCTTTCTGCCGTCTCGTATGAAATTAAACGAAGAAATCGAATACTTGCACTGTTCTATCTGCTCGTCGCTGAGCAGCCCGTGAAACATCCTACCATTGAGAGTCGCGGCCACGTTTCCAAGTTCATGGGCCAGCCGAAGCGTCTGCTCAAGCGAGTAGATGCCCCCATGATATGCTGCGGTGATCTCTCCGACGCTGTGACCGATGACGATATCGGCCTCATATCCCCAGGATTTCCAGATGTCACTGAGGCAGATACCGGCGGCGACCGTCAAAAGCGGGCTCCAGGGACAGCTGTGGCTGGCCCGCTCCTGCTCCCAGAGCTCTTCCAGGGAAAG
This sequence comes from uncultured delta proteobacterium, assembly GCA_963824415.1. GTDB lineage: Bacteria > Desulfobacterota > Desulfobulbia > Desulfobulbales > Desulfocapsaceae > JABDQA01. The sequence goes on along the minus strand of CAWGPM010000002.1, from coordinate 635,500 downwards.
GGAAAATTCCTTGTCCAGAATCTCAGCTATCTGATTCCAGTGCGGAGATGTTCTTATGAGTTCGTTGCTGGTGTCGTTGCTTCTCGTGCCTTCGCCGGAATAGAGAAAAATGGTCTTGTTCTTGTTCATTGCTGTTGCTCAAATGTGTCGTGATGGATCAAATGTCTTCGAGTCTGCTGCGATAAAAAAAACCGCTGGCTCGGACACTGGCAGCGGTAATCTTTTCAGGAGTGAGCGGCACTTGCACTGGGGCCGGAACCACGATTACAACTATATTGCGATGACCTGCGCGATTGTCAACCTCTTCCCGGTGATTTGTCTGATCGGAAACGGCTGAGATTAATCTGCCAGGGCATCGATCCCGAACCGGGCGGCGCCAAGCAACCCGGCATTGGACTTGAGTATTACATGAAGCGGCATGGCCGCACATAGATCGGAAAACCGGCCCTTCTCGGTGACAGCCTCGATGAAATCGGGCCGCTGCAGTCGCTGCAGGATTCGCGGAGGGATACCGCCACCGAGATAGATTCCGCCCCGGGGCAGGAGGATGACCGCCATGTTGCCGATCACCGTGGCCAGCGTCTGAACGAACATATCGAGCACGGCGGTGCAGATTTGTGTTTTTTCCTGAAGACCGTTCTGGATAATGACCGGAGTACGGTCGCTGAGCCCGGCCAGTTCTTCGCGCAGCCAGTCCGGTTCAGGATATCTACCCTGCTGAAGATAAAAGTCATAGATATTGGACAGATGACTGCCTGAACAGAGCCGCTCGAAACTGACATGGCCGTATTTACGCTGCAGAAATTCCAACAGTTCCACCTGCTCCGGCGTGGCCGGTGCAAATGAGCTGTGGCCGCCCTCGCTGGCCATGGCCTTGTAGCGCTTGCCGGTCCAGACCAGAAACGCAGTGCCCAGTCCGGTGCCGGGGGCCACGATGGAAATGGTCCCGTCAGGCTCCGCCAGACCCGGATTAATGGTGGCCAGATCTTCTGTGCGCAGATGCGGCAAAACCGTGGCGACCGCTTCGAGGTCGTTGAGCAGAAAGACCTTATCAATCCCGAACCTGGCGCTCAATGTCTCGGCGCTGATTGACCAGCTTAGATTGGTTATTTGGGACTGCTGGTTCTTCACCGGCCCGGGGACCCCGAAACTGGCCGCTGCAGGCCGCACCGGAACCTGTTTCAAAAAAAGTTCGACTATGGCTTCCAGCGAGTCATAGTCGCGGCTTGCGAAACGGCTTTCATGAAGCAGTTCCCCGGAACCATGTGCGTCCGGGGCGAACAGCGCAAGTACCGTCTTGGTTGCCCCGATGTCTCCGGCTAGGATCATTTCCTCAATATTTCCGACTCAGATATGCTTGCTCGTTTGCTGAGAATATCCTGCCTGTTGTCTGTGCTTTCGCCCACATCAGTTTCTTCATAATCTTCTCTTCCTCTCAATTAGTTGTTTATCGGGAAAAGGCCGCTGGCGGCCATCTTAAGTACCGACGATTAAAGACCGTTAGCAGGACCCCGTCAAGTCAAAACCGGGGGTCTGCTGCGATGTGTCAGGAGCATCACTGAGCCTGGAGCAGCGCGTCGAGCACTTGATAGGTAGTTCGATAGAGACGCTGATCTATATACGCTGTTTTGCCGGTGACATTGAGCGTCGACAGGCGGTTGACCGAAATCATCTCGGACAGCGCCTGAAGCGCCTGCGCTTCACCAATTTTGAGGAGATCAAGATGAAGCCAGGGCCGGCTGTGCTTGATCACATAGCGGCCCAGACTGGAGCTTTCCGAAATCGGGCCCAGCGTGAAGATCACCGTGCCGTCGGAGTCGATCACGTTCTGCTCCCGGCAGACGGGGTAATGGGAGGTGTCCATTACAGAGAAACTGACAACGGCGCTGCCTTTGCTCTCAGGTGTAGTTGCCCCCTTTATAACATAGCCGCCGCAGGCGAAGCCGTGAGCGATGGCTGCATCGATGGCGGCCATTTCAGCGCTGTTGTGGTAGCCGGAGACAATTTTCTTCAGCATCGCTGTTCACCGGTCCGGAAAAACCGAGCAGGCGCCTGCCGACCTCGCTACTCGGCGTACTCGAATCCCATTTCAAAGCCGATATCGAGTGCCATCTGATTGCCGGCCATAAACGATGGCGGAAATTTTTCGGCCAGAACCTGTTCAACCGAACCCTTCCTGACGATGCCGCGCATGCCGATCAAGGCCCCGAGTACGCAGATATTGAACACCACCGGGTTGCCGATCTCTTCCATCACTGTCTGGTACATCGGCAGCTCTACCTGCTTGGCATCGACGTTGCGGGTGGTCTTGACGAATTTCTTGTCTGAGATAAGCAGTCCGCCGGGACGAATCAGATGAGAGAACTTGGTATAGGCTTCCTGGGTCGTGCAGATCAGAATGCCCGGCTGAAAGATCTTGGGCATATTGATCGGCCCGTCGGCTATGATCACATCGCTCCGGGTGGCCCCCCCGCGGGCGGCGGCACCGTAGGATTGCGACTGAACCGCTTCGAGATTGTCATGCATGACCGCGGCCTCGGCTAGTATGATCGCCGCGCTGACCAACCCCTGGCCGCCCGAACCTGAAAAAATGATCCGATATCGTATGGTGTCCATGGTTATCTACTCATGAAAATCTAAAAGAGGTTGACTATCTGGCGCTGATGCGCTCGAGCATCTGGTTATAAGACTCGCAGTACTCGGGCAGTTGTTTCTCCACGAAAATGCCGCGCTCGATGAGCTCCGGATTCTGCTTTTTCTTCTCGGACCCAACCGGTACGGTGCCGTCCTTGAAGGCGTTGAGCATATCCACCGCCGAGCCCTTCTTGTTCTTCCTGCCGAAATAGGTGGGACACTGGGTCAGGACCTCGACGACCGCAAACCCGTTGTGTGCAATCGCTTTTTTCAGCAGGCTCTGCAACTGCTTCACATGATAGACCGTGCCCCGGGCCACAAAGGTCGCCCCGGCCGCGGTGGCCAGTTCAACGGTGTCGAAGGCGCGATCGATTGAATCATAGGGCGCGGTAGTCGCCTTGATGCCCAGGCCTGACAGCGGTGAATACTGACCGCCGGTCATGCCGTAGGTCCGGTTGTTCATCACCAGCGCAGTGATATTGATATTGCGCCTGGCCGCGTGGATAAAGTGATTGCCGCCGATCGCCAGGGCATCACCGTCACCCATGGGCACCACCACGTTGAGCGCGGGCTTGCTGAGCTTGACGCCGGTGGCAAAGGCCAGGGCCCGGCCGTGCAGGGTATGCAGGCTGTGAAAATCCACATAGCCTGAGATTCTCGATGAACAGCCGATGCCGGAGACCATGACCATCTCCTTCTTCTTGATGCCGAGCCCGTCAACGGCCCGGATCAGCGAGTTCAGGACGATGCCGTGGCCGCAGCCGGCGCACCACATGTGCGGAAAGAAGCGTTCCCTGAGATAGTGTTTAACATCCATGACCTACACCCCCCGTCCCTGCAGGACCCGCAATATCTGTTTGATGTCTGTGTCGGTGATCATCTGTCCATCCACCCGGTTGATCAGGCTGACCCGCTTGGGTTTGTTCACCGCCAGTTTGACCATCTGGGTGAGCTGGCCGGCATTCATCTCGACCACGCCGATCAGGCTGGCGTTTTTCGTACACTCCCTGACCAGATGCGACGGAAACGGCCAGATCGTGTTCAGCTCGAGCAGACCGACGCTCTCACCCCGGCTCCTGCGCTGCTTCACCACGCTCAGCGCTGAGCGGGCCGACGCCCCGTAAGAGATCAGCACAGTGGTCGCATCTTCTAGAAAATAGGATTTATGAAAGGTGATCTTGTGGGCATTGTTTTCGATCTTGTTGATCAGGTGCCTGAGCAGCCCCTGCACCACATCGGGCTTATCGGTCGGAAAGCCCCACATGTCGTGATACAGGCCGGTGACGTTGTAGCGGTGCACATCACCGAAGTCGCTCATCGGCAGACGACCGTCCTCGCGCGCCAGGTACGGGTGATAGTTGACCCCCTCCTTGACGCCGGTTCTGAGTCTGGCCACCAGCGGAATATCGCCTTGGTCCGGAATGATCAGTTTCTCCCGCATATGGCCGATAACCTCGTCGAACAGCAGGATTACCGGGGTCCGGTACATCTCGGCAATATTAAAGGCCTCCACCGTCATCCGGAAGACATCCTGGTGATTCGAAGCGGTCAGCGCGACCATGGCGTGATCGCCGTGGGTTCCCCAGCGTGCCTGATTGATGTCGCCCTGGCTGACATGGGTCGGATTGCCGGTGGAGGGGCCGCCCCGCTGAACATTGGCGACCACGCAGGGAATCTCCGCCATCACCGCATAGCCGAGGGCCTCCTGCATCAAGGAGAAACCGGGACCGCTGGTGGCGGTCAGCACCTTGTAGCCGGTCAGCGAGGCACCGATGATAGCGCACATCGAGGCGATCTCATCCTCCATCTGGATAAATTTTTTGCCGGCGGCCGGCAGGGTCACCGCCAGCGTCTCGGCAATCTCGGTGGATGGAGTGATCGGGTAGCCGGCGTAAAAATCGAGCCCCGCATACATCGCGCCCAGCGCACAGGCCTCGTTGCCCTGTACAAAACTGATATTCTTCGACATCTTATTTGCCCTCGTTTTCGATATATTCGACGACCACCTCGATGGCCAGATCCGGACAGATCTCTTCACAGAGCTGACAGGCGATGCAGTCCTCTTTGCGGGCGGCAACAGCCTTTTCCTTGCTGTCAAGCTCCAGGACGTTCTTCGGGCAGACGGCCACACAGATTCCGCAGCCCTTACACCAGAGCCGGTTGATGATATGCTTTTTCAGTTTCTTTTTCTTTGGCATGTCTTCCTCTATCCGGATGGATTGAGTTGGCTGAATTTACATTTTTGTCTGGTCTTACAATTTCGTTACCGGTGGTTCCGGACTGAACATCATAGAGCCTTACGACAAGCAGTTCAACCAGAAACATCATCAATACCGCAAGGAGCTCAATAAAGGTCCAGCCCCACCTTTATCCCCTCGAGCCCGCGCCAGAGGACCAGAAGACCCAGTGAACGTTCCAGGACTGACTCGTTCTGGTGGACCCCATTTACCTTCTATTCCATTGGCGTATCCTGAACCTCGAAATTGAACAGATTCTGATCAAACTTGTTGTAGTCCTTGTAGCGCAGCAGTTCATAGAGCTCTTTACGATGCTGCATTCTATCGAGAATCGCGTTTTGATCGCCGTTTTTGACAATAGCATCGAGGCCGCGGTCGACTTCACCCATTGCCAGGCGCAAAGTTGTTACCGGGTAGATCACTATGTTTATGCCGAGGTTTTCAAGTTCATTTTTGTTCAATAAACGGCTTTTGCCGAATTCCGTCATATTAGCCAGAATTGGGCTATCAAGCGCTTTCCGAACCGTTTCGAATTCCTTTTCAGAACGCAAGGCTTCCGGGAAAATCATGTCCGCCCCGGCATCGACATAGGCCTTCATCCGATCGATTGCTTTGTCAATACCCTCAACCCCGCGGCTGTCGGACCGGGCAACGAGGCAGAAATTGCTGTCCATCCTGGCATCTGATGCGGCTCGAATGCGCCGAACCATCTCCGCGGTAGCTACGATTTCCTTGCCATCGAGATGGCCGCAGCGTTTGGGCATTACCTGGTCTTCAATATGACAGCCGGCTATACCAGCCTCTTCCATCAGTCGTACCGATCGGGCGGCGTTCATCGGCTCACCGAACCCCGTGTCGATATCGATAAGCACAGGCAGGTCGGTAACCCTGGCTGTCTGCTGTCCCCGCAGGGCAAATTCACTCAGCGTCGCAAGGCCGATATCGGGCAGGCATAGATCGGCTGCCAGCACCGCCCCAGAGACATACACACCATCAAAGCCCTTGCGCTCAATCAATTGCGCGCAGAGGGGATTGAAGGCACCGGGGAACTGGTGGAGTTTGCCGTCTGAAAGCTGTGCTTTCAGATCGGCACGTTTTTCTGTGGCGCTTTTGCGAGTAAAAAGCATTAGAAAATTCCTCTGCTGGGGTTCTCAAGCAGGTATCCGGTCGGCACAACCGGGTTCAAATCAAGGACTTCTGCGGCGCTCAGCTCCGGCAATCTCTGGACCAATCCCAAAAACCGCTCAGTCTCGACAGGGTCGAGGATATCGCCGGTCAGTGCATTGAATTTATTGATATATTCTGCCCGGGAAAAGGGTCTGGCTCCCAGTGGATGCGCATTTGCCACCGCTATTTCGTCTTCAATGACAGCCCCGTTTTCCATGGTTATCACCACCCGGGCGCCGAAGGCTTTTTCCTGCGGATCATGAGCGTGATACCGACGCGTCCACTGCTGGTCTTCCGTGGTGGAAATTTTATGCCACAAGCGCACGGTGTCTGGGCGCCTCGCCCGCTCCGGAGCATAGCTGTCAATATGATGCCAGCACCGGTCCTGCAGTGCCACAGCGAAGATATACATGATTGAATGATCGAGCGTTTCCCGAGACGCATGGGGGTCCATCTTCTGCGGATCGCCGGCACCGGTTCCGATTACATAATGGGTGTGATGGGAAGTATGCAAAACAACGGATTCTACCTGGTCAAAATCATCGATTTTGCTGCCCATCCTGAAGGCCAGATCGATCAAGGCCTGGGATTGATATTCAGCAGAGTGCTCTTTGGTGTAGGTCTCGAGGATTGCCCGCTTCGGCTCACCCTTGCCAGGCAGCGGCACCGTATAGACTGATTCATACGGCGATCGTCCCTGCTCTCGCGCCGTCCGCCCGTTGAGAATAAAGGATATTACCGAGTCTTCCCCCTCGTAGATCGGGCTCGGTGCGCCTTCGCCCCGCATGCACCGGTCAACCGCCTCGATCGCCGTTTTGCCGGCGTAGGCAGGCGCAAATGCTTTCCATGAAGATATCTCACCTTTGCGGGACTGACGGGTGGTGATGGTGCAATGCAGACTTTGCTGGATGGCTTGATAACAAATCTCTTTGTTCAGGCCCAGCAGCGCTGACAGGCCCGCCGCAACCGCTGGACCGATATGGGCAATGTGGTCGATCTTATGTTCATGAAGACAGATGCCCTTCACCAGGTTAACCTGAATTTCATAACCCGCGGCGATGCCCCGTATTAGGTCATGGCCGTTTTTCCTGCATTGCTGGGCAACCGCCAGGATCGGCGGGATATTGTCGCCGGGGTGAGAATAATCTGCTGCCAGAAAGGTGTCATGATAGTCCAGTTCACGCACTGCCGTGCCATTGGCCCAGGCAGCCCATTCGGCACAGACCGTTTCTTTGGCGGGTACCCCGAACAAGGTGGCACCGCCGAAACGCGCATGCGCTTTTGCCATCGCACGGGCTGATTTAACAGGGCTCCGGTTCAATGAAGCAAGAGCGACCGAGGCGTTATCGATAATCCTGTTGATTATCATCTCCATGACATCTTCATCAATGCCCACGGGGTCAGCGGCCACCTCGGCGATTTTCCAGGCAAGCTGCTCCTGGCGAGGCAGCTCATTTTTAGACGGGGAGGCATGAACGATGTGTTCTATCATGATTGTATTTCCGCATGCAGAGGGGGAAGACAGGTCCGGCACCGGGCTGAACCGACCCGAAAGGGCAGAGCGATAGGCGGCAGGACCCAACTCGTGATTGGGCCTTTGAAAATAGGCATTGGAACAAGGTACTTCGTCAGTCAGTGATCCTTTGCGGTTTCTTCAGGAAGCGCCGCAAAAACATCGGCGCTATGAAGCCCGATACGGCGGCTAACCAGAGGCCGATAGCGATGGGTGAAGAAAAAAGATAGATCCAGTCACCGTCTGAGAGCAGCATGGCCCGCCGCAACGCCGTTTCCATGTGGCCACCCAGAAGAATGCCCAGGATGACCGGCACGGTGGGTATATCGAGCTTGCGCATGATATAACCCAGCACCCCGAAGCCGACCATCAGCAGCAGATCAAAATAGCTTCCCGTTAACGAGTAAATACCCACAAACGAGATCATCGTCACACCGGGCATCAGAACCCAGGCTGGCACCTGCAGCACGCGCACAAAGATTTTTACCATCGGCACGTTCATCACCAGAAGCACGAAGTTGGCGATCAACAGCGAGGCGATCAGGCCCCAGACGACATCGGGGTTCTCGGTGAACAGGGTCGGGCCAGGTGTGATGTTGAGCGTCATCAGCAGGGCCAGCAAAACGGCCGTGGTACCCGATCCGGGTACACCCAGGGTCAGCATCGGCACCAAGGCGCCACCGGCAGCGGCATTGTTTCCCGCCTCGGGTGCTGCGATGCCCTTGGCCACGCCTGTCCCGAAACCACCCTTTTCACCAGCAATGGATTTTTCCGACATATAGGCCAGGAAACTGCCCAGAGAGGCGCCCGCACCCGGCAGGACGCCGGCGATAAAACCAACAACAGAAGAACGCAGCATAACCCAGCGGCATTCAATAATCTCCTTCCAGGGAATGCTGACTTTTTCAAGTTTCACCCCGAGAGACGAATGCTTACCGTGACTTTCAATGAAAAAGAACACCTCGGTAATGGCAAACAAACCGACGATCGCGACCAGGAAATCGACCCCGTCATAGAGATGCAGGTTGCCCCCGGTCAGGCGCGGCAGACCGCTCGAGTTGTCAACGCCTATCATCGCTATTGCCAAACCTATACACGATGCAATTGCAGCCTTGGCCTGATTGTTGCTGGCCATACCTCCAAGGGTACAAAAGGCCAGCAGGTAGAGGGCAAAGTATTCTGCCGGGCCAAAAAGAAACGCGACCCGGGCCAGCAGCGGAGCCAAAAAAATCAAGCCGAGGGTGGCCAGGAAAGCGCCAACAAAGGACGCCACACCCGAAAGGACCAACGCATCCCCTGCCCGGCCTGCTTTAGCCATCGGATAGCCGTCAAGCGTTGTCATTAAAGCAGGCTCATCACCTGGGATATTCAACAGGATCGAACTGATCCGTCCTCCATACATGGCGCCGTAGTAGACAGCTGTCATCAATACCAGGGCCGAGGTTGCATCAAGGCCGAGAGCAAAGGTCAACGGGATCAGGATCGCCACACCATTTGAAGGCCCGAGGCCCGGCAGGGCGCCGATGATGGTACCCAAAAAGCAGCCAATCACAGCCAGCATCAAGGTGTACGGAGATAGTGCGATTGAGAAACCAAGCGCAAGGTTGGCCAGTATATCCATGTCAGCACTCTTATCCTAGCCTATCGAATTTCTTATCCTAGCAACCATCTAGGGATAGCTACCAGGCCCAGACCCAAGGCATATTTAAAAATCACAAAAAGTACACCCGAGAGGCCGATACCCGTCAACACAGCGTGCTTTGGATTGGGTGAGATCTGATAGCTTAAAACCCCAGCGGCAACAGCCGTGGGCAGCACAAAACCAAGAGGTTTCAAGGCATAGGCATAGCCGATCAGAATAAGCACGGCGAAGGCCAGGGCGGCAAAGGTGCGCAGGCCGGGCCAATCCGGTTGCGGATCAGGGCGCAACACCATGAACATGGCACTGATCGCCCAGATTATGCCTATCAAAATAGGAAAGCCTTTGGGCCCGACGGGATCCGTTAAAAAGCTTATCTGGGTCTGGTTGGCACTCACGATATACGTGAGTGCCAGGACCGTTGCGACCAGGCCGAAAATCCGGTCGCTTTGCATTACTGGATGACCCCGAGTTTCTGGCTCATCGTATGAACTTCGGCAACAATACCGTCAATATAGCTCTGGAAATCGTCACCGACCTTGGTGAAAGGCGCCAGCCCGTTATCGACCATTACTTTCTTCCATTCGTCTGAGTCTGCAACCTGCTGCAGACGATCCGCCCACAGCTTGAACGTATCGTCGGAAACACCTTTGGGTATATACAGACCACGCCAGTTAACGGCAATTATATCAACACCCTGTTCTTTTGCCGTTGGGATGTCTTCAAACCCCGGCACGCGCTCCTCGGTCAGAACGGCGAGAACGCGGACATCGCCAGATTTCAGGAAACCCACGACCTCAGACATGTCGCCGGTCATCGCCTGGGTAAAGCCGCCGATGGTCTGGGTGAGCGCATCGCTGCCAGCATTGAAACTGATGTATTTGACTTTGGTGATGTCATCGATCCCTGCGCGCTGCAGCACCATCAATGCCTTCAGGTGGTCAAAACCGCCCACGGCTGAGCCGCCGGCAAATGCAACCCCACCCGGGTCGGCTTTGACTGCGTCGACCAGATCGCCCAGAGAGTTAAAGGGACTTTTCGCACCAACCACGATTACACCGGGATCAGCACCGATTGAGCCGACAAAGCGCACCTGATCAGCGGTCATGCCGGCATAGGCGTTTTGCGCCAGTCGGGTCGTGGTAGCAGATGATGCTGCAACGATCAGCTCCGCGTCCTTGTTGCGTTCCGCCACAACATGGTTGAATGCCACTCCGCCGCCGGCGCCGGCCATGTTGGTGACCTGCATCGGCTTATCGATGGCGCCGATATCATACATGACTTTGCCGATCTGGCGACAGGTAAAGTCCCAGCCGCCGCCCGGATTCGCCGGAGCGATGCACTCCGCCGCAAGGGCAGCTGTTGCTCCAAGGCCCACTAAGACACTGACGGCAAACATCTGTAAAAATCTAATTTTCATGATTCCCTCCCTGGTTTTAGAACGAGATCCGCTCGCACGGCATGTGTCCGAAACAGAAACACTTAATGATAAACAAATAGTTTTCGCTGCTGTCCTTGTCAACAAAATGCCTGCCCTGACAGAAAATTTTATCAAAGTCAAAAACCGGGCAACCCATCCTCGAGAATTATCAGGCCTGCGCTATTGTCTCAGACCATCAGCCTGTAGCAGCAGAACAGCTATACTAAATTGCTAGAGAAAGCGCCCGGCTACCTTTTGTTGAGATCTGAAACCGCTGCAATAGGTTATTATTTCAGAGCAGCCTTCACATTGATGCGTTTCGAGGCTCAGCAACGCTGCTGCATCTTCAGCACCCGGCTCATTCTGCCGGGAGGCCTTCTGCCAAGCAATTTTTCGTAATAGTCGACAGCCTTGCAGATCCGTTCAAGGTTGACACCAGTGTCTAGGCCCATCGATTCAAACAGGTTCACCGCATCCTCGGTGGGGACATTGCCGGCAGCCCCTCTGACAAACGGGCAGCCGCCAAGCCCGCCGGCACTGGTATCGAAAATCCGCACCCCCGCTTCATGGCCGGCCACCATGTTGGCAATTCCCAATCCCCTGGTATCACACAGATGCAGACTGAGCTCCGCCTCGGAGATCTCGGTTTTGAGGGCCGCCACCATGGCTTTGACCTGCTGGGGATTGGCCATGCCGGTCGTGTCCGCCAGATTTAGCCTGGCGGCACCGGCCTCAGCCATCTGGGCCAGGCTTCTTATGACCTTCCCCGGATTGATCGCACCTTCATAGTGACAGCCGAAAGCGCACTGGACTCCGGCCCTGACCTGAATTCCCATCGCCGTAGCCGAGCCGATCAGCCGAACCACCGTGGCAAGCGCCTCATCAGCCGATTTTCTGACATTTTTCTGGCTGTGACTGTTGCTGACCGAAACAGACATGCTGACGTGCTCGAGTCCGCAACCATGCGCCCGCTCCAGGCCTCGCTGATCAAAGACAAGGGCGGTGACCAGAACATCGGGCGTAGCGACAACCTCGGCAACGAATTCATCGGTATCCGCCATCTGCGGCAAAATTTTGGGATTAACGAAGGAGCCCACCTGAATGCGTTTGAGGCCGGCATCTCTGAGCAGATGAAACAGATTAACCTTGTCTTTCAAGGGCAGAACGAGACGCTCGAATTGCAGCCCGTCCCATAGCGATTGATCTTCGAGAATTACAGAGTCCACTTCTGCCGTCCTGTAGTGCTGGAGAATACTGATTTCAGGGATTCAACGCCTTCGAAGCATACAGGCCGTTGATGTACTGACTGTCTTCTTCTTTTATGTTGTGGAATTCGAAGCCGACCTTGTAAGCGCTTGTAATGGGGGCGCACTGCCTGACGATTGCCTGGGATACGATCTTCTGCCTGCCCAGAAAGAAACCGAGCTTCACGCGCTGACCGACCGCCAGTGCCCTTTTCAGGATCAGCGCCAGTCCGCCTCCGCTGATATCGTTGAGGGTACCATCAATGGTGAAGTCTCCGGTCGCCACCCGCACCGGAATAGTCTTCATTTCGAAGATTGAGCGCACATCGCCGTTGTCCATCCGCTGGAACTTCCTTTTTCCCAGAGGGTTTTCGGCGGTGTAGTCCCAGTCCATCTGCAAATCTTCTAAAGAAGGTATATCGTCCCAGCCTTTTTTTTCTTCCGACATGATCCATCCGCCGTTGTTCTAAAATTGCTCCAAAAATAACGATACACCGATCCAAGCCGCGCACTGCGCAGTAAACGATAAATGCAGCTTACCCTTTGAACGTAAACATCACAACCTCAGAATCAATCAGCAAAAATGTGAAAATCCCGGAGCAACCGGAACTTCAGGCGTGCTGTCTGGCGAGATAATCTGCGAGGCTTTTCTGCAAGGTGGTTTCGGCAAGTTGGGCGCAGTGTAGATGGGTTTCGGGGAGCTGTCCGACCAGGTCCATGATCGAAATCATGTTGATCTTTTTTACTTCATCAATGGTCTTGCCCAGAGCCAGGGCAGCGGCCCCCTCGACACAGAGTTTACTGTATGAACAGCCGTTGGTCCAGTGGTGAGTGGCACGCACCCGGTCGTTTTTGATCTTGAGACCGATTTCCATGGTATCGCCGCAGTTGCCGACAACTTTGGCGATACCATCGGGGGTGTCCAGGACCGGGTTATTAAAATAATAGAGCAGAAACCAGACCGTTCCCACCCCGACAATAAGTACAAAGGCCACTAACAGACTCGAAGTCATCGCACACCAAGCACAGCGGGCGGCGCCAGAATCAGCGAAGCCCTGCCCCAAAACACGCAGGCGGCGATGCGTTGCCTCATGGTCTGCCTCCGCTGACCAGTTTGATCATATAGTTGTTTACCGCATCCTGAAGGGCCTTGATGGCCAGGGTCGCACAATGCTTTTGCTCTTCAGGAAAGGTTCCTATCGCCCGCAAGACATCGGCCGGCTCGAGTTCCATCAGCTCTTCGGGGCTTCTCCCGAGGGCAAGCTCCGCGGTGAAAGAACCGCACAGAGCACTGGAACCGCAGCCGTCCGTCGTATATGAGGCCTCAGCGACCCGATTATCGTTGAATTTTATAAAAATTTCAATAGTGTCCCCACAACCGCCTTTGAGTCCGCCGAAGGCATCGGCATCGGCCAACGGCCCATTGAAACGTGGGTTGCGCCAGCGCTCGAACCCCTTTTCACCATAGGCCTGCCTGGCATCATTGAAAGCCTGGTTCTGCAGTTGTGAGACGATCGCTTCGAACTCCTGATCTGTCATTGCCATGGTTTGAGCTCCACATTATTTTATAAGCTGCCCGCAGATCCCTAGATTCTGCTGCTTCTACCAGTGTGCTTCGGCATTGGGCGTTTCGAGATACTGGACCTGGTCCGATTTAAACGTTTCAACCGCCTGCAAGACCGTCCCGCTGGTGTCGCTGACCACCTTGATGCCGGCCTGCTGCAGCGTCTGAAAGGCTTTGGGCCCGCAGTATCCGGTCATTAGGATCTGTGCGCCGCTGTTGTAAACCATGGTCGCAGCCTGGATACCCGCCCCCTTGAAGGCGTTTGCATTTGCTGCATTGTCCAGGACTTCATAGGCCATGGTCTCGGTATCGACCAGCAGAATATACGGTGCCCTGCCAAAACGCGGGTCCACCTGACTGCTGAGCTCCGTGCCCTTTGAGCTAATTGCTATCTTCATCGATTCTCTCCGTTGTCTCTGTTAGCGGCCACCGCCGCCTCCGCAAACCTCTTCATCTGAGATGAGCGGCAGCTTGCCGGCCAGCAGGTCTTCGACCACCGGCCTGATATCGATCCGTTCCGCATCATGATAGACGTCGATGCCGACCTGTCTGAAACCCATCAGCGGGCGCATGCCGATGCCGCCGACGATCAGGGCATTGACATTATTTTCAGCGAGCAGGTTAACCGGCACCATGCAGCCGCCCTGAACATGCTCCTGGTTGGCAATTGTGGTCACCGCTGTTATTTCGCCATTTTCCGTATCGATGCAGGTAAACACATCGCAGTGGCCGAAATGCCCTGCCCGCTGACCGTCAAGCCCGCCCATACCGACCGATGGAATTGCAACACGCATTTTTTTCATTTTCATCTCCATATCTGAGTTATTTGAGGATTGGCAAAAACTGTTTTGCCTCTTTCTGGTTGAGTGGTTCCGACGAGCTGATTCGTTGCCACACCGCATCTACAATACTGGCTATTTCCGAATCGGGGGCATACTCGATAACGGTCTGCCCCTGCACCATCGCCTTGACGAACAACGAATCAAACGGAATACGACCGGCCAGGATGAGGTCGCGCTGCACCGCTTCTGATTCGATGGTCGCCGTCATCTCGGGGTTAAGGTCGAACTTGTTGATGCAGACCAGCGCCGGGATGTTGAAATGAGCCGCCAGTTCCGCCACCCGGGACATATCATGCAGACCTGAAAGCGTGGGCTCGACGACAATCAGAGCTGCAGTCGCACCGCTGATCGAAGCGATCACCGGACAGCCGATCCCCGGGGGACCATCGGTGATAATCAGCCTCAGGTCCTGACTCTCTGCCAGTTCCTGAGCCTGCTTGCGGATCAGGCTGACCAGTTTGCCGGAATTCTCCTCGGCGATGCCTAGACGGGCATGCACCATTGGTGCAAAGCGGGTCGATGAGATGAACCATTGTCCGCATTTTCTGGGCTCAAAAGCAATTGCCTCTTCGGGGCAGAACGCGTAGCAGACCCCGCAGCCTTCGCACTCGAGCTGATCGACCACAAAATCTTCGCTGATCGCTGAAAACCGGCACAGATCCGTGCATATACCGCAGCCGATACAGTTCTCGGGGTCGATCCTGGCCTTGGCGCCGCCGATAAAATCACTGGTTTTTCCCACATTCGGGTGCAGCAGCAGGTGCAGGTCAGCCGCATCCACATCGGCATCGCAGAGCAGATGATTCCGGGCCAGGGCCGCAAAGGCTGCCGTCAGGCTGGTCTTGCCGGTGCCGCCTTTACCGCTTATGACAACCAGTTCTTTCATATGACCACCTCGTCGGTTGCTGGGTATGCTGAGGTTCCTGCTGATACAAGGGCGCTGATCTTATCGAAAAGATCGACGAATCGAGCGCGCCACTGGGCATCCTGTTCAGCCATAATCAGGCCCCGGGAATAGCGTTCGGCAATTGTTCGGTCAAAGGGGATTTCCATCAGGATCGGCACCCCTTCGCGCCGGGCATAGCGCTGCACCTTATCATCACCGATGTCAGAGCGGTTGATGACCAGTCCGCAGGGCAGGCCAAGCTGCTTGACTGCCTCGACGGTAAGGATCAGATCATGCAATCCGAACGGTGTCGGTTCGGTCACCAAAAGTACGAAATCACTATGCTTCATAGCGCTGATCGCCGGACAGGATGTACCCGGAGGAGCGTCGATAATGACCAGTTCATCCGGCTGCACCTGGGCTCGGACCCGATCTATCAGCGGAGGACTCATCGCCTCGCCGACCCGTAGACGGCCATGGGAGAAAACGATTTCCCCGCAGACGCCGGTTTCTATGACCCCAAGCTCCCGAGCGCCCCGCCCGACCGCCGCCTCGGGGCAGACCACCAGACAGCCCTCGCAACTGTGACACAACTCGGCAAAGACGAGAACTTTCTCGCCAATCACCGCCAGCGCGTTGAACTGGCAGATCTCGGCACATTTTCCGCAGCCGGTGCAGGCCTCCTGGTCAATCGACGGAATAAATGTGCTTACCGTATGGGAAACCATCGATTCAGGTTTTAGGAAAAGATGCACGTTGGGCTCCTCGACATCGCAGTCGAGAAGTTTCAAAGACCTGTCCAGACTGACGGCCAGATTGGTGGAGACGGTGGTCTTGCCGGTGCCGCCCTTACCGCTCGCTACACTGATAATCATGTCTTATTGTCCTCTATAATGGGCGCTTGAAATCGGCGCATTATTACATGGCTTTGCTAATTAGCTGATGGCGGCCAGGTGTTCTCGTATCTTTGGAGCTTGTGCGCCATCTGGTGCCGGCGGGAGCTGCATGAAGATACCGAGTCCTTCCGTGGCCTCATGAAATTCCTTGGGGTAGAGCGGTGAGACGAGCGCGCAATCGATAAAGGGATGACGCATCACCAACTGACGAATAAACTGCAGTCCGCTACTCTGTTTGACTTCCTCGGCTGCAATCAGCACGTCCACCTGCCCCTTCTCCGCAGCCTGATACACCTGCTCGGCGGTTCCAAAACAGGTGACCGAGACCTGGGTATCATCGGCCAGGGCAGCGCTCAACTCGGAAAAATAATCAGGGTCTTTACTGATCAGTACTATATTGATTTTCTTCATGATTTATCTTTTACATCAACGTTTTCCAGGTCTTCGTGACGGCCTGGCATTTTAAATGATTCGATTGACTTATTTGCTGCGTAAGCCTCCAGAAACTGCTCCGCATTGCCGCTCACAAATGAAAGCAGGCAGACATCGGCCTGCTTGATTATCTGGGCCGGTTGATCGGAGATCGCGCCGCATATCAGGGTATCGATGCCTCGCTCCACCAGCATTCGGGCGAGCTGCCAGGCCACGGTGCGCGGCAGAAATTCCCGCTGCTGGTCGACGATGTTTTTATTTTTGATCTCGGCCAGAAGTATGGTCTGGGCAGAATCAAAAACCGGGGAGATCCGATTTCCCCAAACGGTCATGGCTACTTTCATCAGCGCTCCTCATCTTCATCAGCTTGGATTTTCTAAATAGTATGCATAGAGCGTTCCTGTTTTGGGTATATGCTTATAAAAAATAGAAATTTCTATTTATTACAAATATTTGAAATGTATTCGAAGAGATGGATCAAAAAATAGTGCGTGCCAAGGGTTGCAGGAATGCAACCCTTGCAGGGGCGCAGGGTCGCATTATTGCAACCCTCCAATTGATTGGAAATTCAACCGCTGTTTCGCCCGTCGCGGGCGGGTAGGGTAAGGTTGAGTTTTTTCAGTTTTCGAAACAGCGTACTCTTGTGCATGCCGAGGTATCTGGCCGCTGCCGCCCGGTTATACCGGGTGTGCTCGAGAGCCTGTAGGATCGTATCGCGTTCACGTTCCGCCAGTACTGTTTTGATGCTGCCTGAAGGTTTTGTCTCGGCAGGCCTTTCAGGCCGGTGACTCAGATATGCCGGCAGGTGGTTTGGCTCGATGCGTTCGCCCCGGCAGAGCACGAAGGCGTGTTCAATGATATTCTCCAACTCCCTGATATTGCCTGGGAACTCATGGGATTGCAGCGCCTCCAGCGCTTCATCGGTAAGGCCGCTGATCATCCGGGCCTTGCGGCGGTTCATTTTGACAATGAATTTTTCGGCCAGCAGTTCGATGTCTTCACGCCGCTCCCTGAGCGGCGGCAGCTCAACGCTGATGATATTGATCCGGTAGTAGAGGTCACGGCGAAAGGCCTGGCGCTGCACCATATCCTGCAGGTCGCGGTTGGTGGCGGCAATGATTCGGGCATTGGTCTTCATCGCCCGGGTGGTCCCCAACGGGGTGTAGCTACCTTCTTCCAGGACCCGCAGGAGCTTCACCTGGAAAGCTGGACTGGTGTCGCCGATTTCATCGAGCAGAATCGTGCCTTTATCAGCCGCCCCGAACAGGCCGGTTCGATCTGAGCGGGCATCGGTGAAGGCACCGGCCTTGTAGCCGAACAGTTCCGACTCGAGCAGGCTGTCCGGCAGCGCGCCACAGTTTACCGGGATGAAGGGCTGCTCACTTCTATCCGAGTAATTGTGTATCGCGCGCGCCATCAGCTCCTTGCCGGTGCCGGTTTCGCCGGTAATCAACACCGAACTGTCGCTGCGGGCGACCTGATCGAGGATCTCGAAAATATCCTGCATCCGCCTGGAACGGGTTATCATCTCGTCGATCTCGATATGGCCGCTCAGATCACGCCGCAGTTCTTCAACCAGGCTGTGATCCCGAAAAATTTCGACCCCACCCAGAACATTGTCCTGCTCGTCGATCAATAAAGAGGTAGAGACCGATATGGGGACCAATTTCTGGGCGCTGTTGACAATGGTGGTGGACGAGCTGACGAAGGATTTGCTTTCATTCATGGTTCTTTTCAGTGCGCAGTCTCCCTCACACATATTGGAGCGAAACACTTCCCAGCAGTAGCGCCCCAGTGCATCATCGGCCAGAATTCCGGTGATCTCCTCAGCCGCCCGGTTGAACGAGGTAATGCGCCAGTGGTGATCGACAGTGAACACCCCATCGGAGATAGACTGCAAAATGACATTGGTCAGATGTGTATCATGGAGGGTGTCTCTATTGTTCATATACACAATATAACCCGTTTCCGGATTTATGCACCCCCGATTTTGCTGGTCCCCTCATCTATCGGCCCTGGGCCTCTTCAGGCCCCCGAGCAGGCATGCAGCAAGGCTTAACAAGGATGCTGACCAAACAAAACAGGCGAAGAAGGTCGCAACCTTCTTCGCCTGGAAATACTGGGGATGGATGGTAAAGAAACGGAACTATTTCAACTCAAACTGATAGATCATTTTCCAATCCCGCTTCATATCGAATACCGTCCAGCCTTTTAGCCGATATTTATTCTTACGGTTTTTCTTCGGCCTTGCTGTCCGCCTCCGTTATTACTGCCGCCGCCCCGGCTTCCAGAGCCTTCACCCTGTTTTCGGGGCTCATGCTATCGATCATTGCATGCTCGGGAAAATCGACGATCACCTTGCGGTGGGCATAATGGATGTTTTTGGCAGCAAGCGCCTCGGTGATCCGGCGGAAGGCCTCGCGCTTGATCACGAACTGCTTGCCCGGTTTGGCGGTAAACTTAACCCGTATAACCATAACGGAATTGGCGATCTCGTGCACCCCCTGCGATTTGAGCGGTAGAATAAAATCATCGCCGATTTCCTCATCCTCGAGCATCGCGATGCCGACCTTCTTGATGATCTTTCTGACTTGATCGATGTCGGTATCGTATGGAAATTCAAGAGGAAACTTGATTACGATGCCGCCGCGCATGTAGTTGGTGACAGCCCCGAGGTCGCTGTGGGGCACAACCTGCAGCATGCCCAGGTGATGCCGCAGCATCACGTTTCTCAGGGTAATCGACTCCACCGTGCCGCGGATCGAGCCGGTCTGGATATATTCGCCAACCCGGAAGGCATCGTCGAGCAGAAAAAAGAATCCGGACAGCACATCGGAGACGAGCTTCTGGGCA
Organism: uncultured delta proteobacterium; assembly: GCA_963824415.1. Lineage (GTDB taxonomy): Bacteria > Desulfobacterota > Desulfobulbia > Desulfobulbales > Desulfocapsaceae > JABDQA01. The sequence goes on along the minus strand of CAWGPM010000002.1, from coordinate 616,173 downwards.
CCGAAGCCGACGGCGAGACCGACCACGCCGGCACCGGCCAACAGCGGAGCAATATTGACCCCCAGCGAGGATATGATAATCAGCAGCACCATCACCACCAGGATGGTGCCGATGACTTTGCGGACCATGGGCAGCAGGGTATGGCTGCGGCCGCGCTGCACCGCGCCGCCGAACTCGTCATCCATATCTTCTTCGGCGGCCTCGACCTCGACGTGTCCTTCTTCGAGCTTTCTCTCGATGAAGCCGCTGACAAAACGCCAGCAGACCAGGGCCAGGGCCAGGGCGACCAGCGATTCAAATACGGCCCCAACGGCGTCTGCGGCAAAGGGGATATTCAGTCCCCAGTATGACAACAGCCAGACGGCCAGTACACCGATAAGAATCAATCTGAATACCGCATGCGTGCGCGCCGCAATCGCGACTCTTTTTTGCTCTTCGAGTTCTAGTTTTTCTTCTTCACTGATCTCACCCGGCTCACCCGCTTCGATACTGCCGAGCTGCAGTGAAATCACCACCGCTTTAATCAGGGCCTTGCCGCTGTAGCTCAGCAGCAGATAAATCGGAATGATCAGCATGCTGACGATAAAGGCGCCGTTATGGGTGGCCGTAGCGGTGAGCTTCTGGCCGAGCCAGATCAGCCAGACAAAAAACAGGTAGGCAAGCGCAGCCGCATACCAGCGGCCGGCGAACTGCTTTTTCAACCAGCTTCCCTCGCTCTTTTCAAGCTGCGCCAGCAGGGCATTGGCCACCGGCTTTTTCAGGTAGAGAACCAGGTAGGCATAGATGGCAATAACCATCGAACCAAGCACAATGATAACCCAGGTCACGGTCTGTGGGCGGGCACCCAGTTCTCTGACCAGATTAACGATCAACACCCCCGAAATCAGCACCGCAGAGGAGATAAAAAAGGCCCGGTACAGCGGTTTGACCAGGCCATCATCCATTGTCACCGGCCGCAGGCTTTTATCGCCGGGTGAAAAGATGATTCGGCCGATGATCGAGCAGAGCACAAAAACCAGCACCGTTCCCAGCAGTGCTTGAAAGAACATCCTGCCCTTCACCTCGATATCTGCCGCCAGGCCAAGAAAAATCAGGGTGGCCGCCACGCCAAAGAGCAGCAGCCCAATCAACGATGGCAGGCTGCGCAGCACTCCCAGCCCGATAAGCGCAAACCCGTCCGATTCGGCGGGAGCCGCCTCGCCGGCGGCGGTAAAGCGGTTCTTGACAACCTTCTTGGTCAGTATGAAAACACACAAACCCACCAGAAGGGCAAGCAGCGAACGCCACAACACCCCGAAAAAACCGGGGCGTTCAGCGCCCTCGCCGGTCGAGGCGATGATCCGGGCAAGATCTTCCGGTACCCGCGAGGCGTAGGCAAGCACGCTGGACTGTCCGCTTTCATCAACTGTATGGGAATCGAGCATATGCAGCCACTGTTTAAGAAAGGCGCCCTTTAAGACTTCACGCTCGATGTCCCCCTCGATGCCCTTGACGGTGAGGCGGCCCGGTTTAGAAGCAGCGTCGGCTTTAGTGCCTGGCTGCACAACAGCTTCTGCAGCAGCCGCTGAATCCTTCTGTTCGGCTGGGTTTGCGTCATTGCCCGCAGCGGCCAAAGCAGAGCAGGGAAGAATTACCAGCAGCACTACCTGGACCAGTAACAATGCAACGAGTAACTTCCTGTTCATAGCGGCTCCATTGATTTTAGTCATGTCAACCTCAGACATGCCATTTTATGCCTGGTGGTAAGGTCTTAGAACTACAGATTCCTACGATTATAAGCACAGCTGGACGATCAAACCAGCAATTTCCCCATGAATCCTTGAAATATCAAGCATTGGCCTCAGCTTTCGCCTGTCGGCAATCGCTAAACACCGGATTGTCTCAAAGGCAATTAGGCAAGCTCAGCATGGAGGGCTAAATAAAGAACAACCGGATAATCAAAGGGGAACTACCTCAGCCGGGAACTGCATAAACAAGAAATACCAGTAAGAAATGTTAAATGGCGCTCATCAAGGCCCTGAATCAGTTGTTTTGGGTTCACGCGATTTCTGGTACTGCTCATAGCGCATTGATTCCACGTGGTCCAGACAGCGTTCTATTTCATCCTGGCTGACATAGGAATGACATCTCTGCCGCTCACGCTCTTTGAAGCCCTCGAACCAGGCCTGGCGAGTGCAGCTCTGAGGCAGGCTTAGAAGGACAGCGGCCAGTGCCGGAGCACACCACACCAGCACCCGCCTCCTGTAAATGCCGCCCGGTATCAATGAACCAGATTTTCCAGGTCGAGATAGCCGGGCTGCATTCTACCGATCCCGAAGTTCGAAGCAAGATAGGCCAGCCAGTCATCACTGGTGCTGATTCCCGGATGCGTGATAAGATAATCCCGTACCATCGCCCGCTGGCGCAGCTCACTCTGGACGTGCCAGTGCTTCAAAATCGTCAATTTCGTCACCCAATCCACAATATCCCCCTTATCATCGATTGATCTTACATGTATACAGCCGCCACTTTACAAAGTTCTTACCACAGCTGATCAGACTGGTATAAATAACCACAAATAATAAATTAAAATATTAAAATAATTAAATAAAATTTTTTTTGATATTTTTTTTGTTTAATCAGCCTCGCAGCAGAATATTACCGCTTGACCCCGGGTATATCATGCTTACTACTACATTGTAGTGCATTGTTGCTTCATACGATGTACTCCCTTTTGGGTGATGTGGACCGCAAACTGCATCACCCATTTTTTTTCCTGCGCCCCAGAACACAGAAAACCCATCTTTTCCCTTGACCTCTTGCCTCCACTGTTCTTCATTAGTGCGCACAACCCTTTACTGATTCTGAATGGCTGCATCATGCAGCTCGAGACAATAAGGGTTTCATATCTATAAGGGCCGACGCGGGGTGGCGATGCTGCCCTGAGCTGCAGTGCAGCTTAACAGGAAGCAGGTGCATTATTGTGGCCGCAATCATCGAGACATTTCTGAACCCGGTTTTCCCGGTCTTCGCCATTATGTTGTTAGGCATCATCATGGCGAAAGGCGGTCTGTTCGATATTTCTGCGGCCCAGGCCATCAACAAATTCGTTTTTTTCGTGGTGCTGCCGGCCCTGGTCTTTTCCCTGGTGGCCTGGGCGCCGCTCGAACAGGTTCAGTTTAGGGTGGTACTGCGCTATCTTCTCGGCGAGATACTTATTTTTCTCGCAGTCTCACTGGTGGCCCGTTTTGTGCTGAAATGCGATAAAGGAGAAGCAATTCTGCTCGGCATGGCTTCCTGTTTCGTCAACCATGTATTGTTTATCCTGCCCATCGCCACGATTCTCTACGGTGAGCAGGTCAAGGTACCCATCACCGCGATCATCTTCATCGATACGGTATTTGTCTTCGGAGCAGTGATCGCTGGACTCGAAATCGCCGCACATCGCGGTGAGTCCCTGCTGCGCGTGGCCCAGTCATTTTTTAGAAATCCCGTGTTGATAGCCATCTTTCTGGGACTTCTGGTCAATATCTCGGGTATTGCTCTGCACCCGGGCATTCGGACCTTTACTTCCTTTGCCGGCAGTGCGGTCGCCCCGGCTGCACTCTTTTCTCTGGGAATCATTCTGGCCGAGGCGAAACTGAGCCGGATCGACGCACCGGCGCTCTTGGCGACCACCATCAAGATAGTGGTGCATCCCGTACTGGTATGGCTGCTGCTCTCGGGCCTCGCCGATCTCGACCAGCTTTGGCGCGATTCGGTAATTCTGACCGCCGCCGGGCCCTGCGGTGCGATGCCGTTTGTGCTGGCACTGCAGTACAAGGTGCGCTCGGAGAGTATCGGTCTGGCGATTATCTACTCAACCGTCGCCTCATTGGTGACCCTGTCGATCATCGCCTGAACCATGTCGGATAGCGTGCCTAAAACTCAGTTCCAGGCCCGCTACCAGATGCCTTTGTTCTCCATCGAAACCCAGGGTTCCTGTTCGGGCAGTCGGTCGCCTTGCTGCAGAAGTTCGATGGATATATTGTCCGGTGTGCGGATAAAGGCCATGTAACCGTCCCGCGGCGGGCGGGCAATGGTGATACCCTTGTCCATCAGCATCTGGCAATAGTCATAGATATTTTCCACGCTGTAGGCCAGATGGCCGAAATTTCTGCCTTCGCTGTAAGGCTCGTTCTGGTCCCAATTATAGGTCAGTTCAATTTCCGGTTCACCCGGAGCGGTAGCAAAAAAAACCAGGCTGAAGCGGCCGGCCTCAGACTCTTTGCGTCTCGTCTCAACCATACCGAGTTTATTGGTGAAAAAATCGATAGACGCCTCCAGGTCCCTGACCCGGATCATCGTGTGCAGGTATTTCATGGTCACTGTTCCTCCGAATTTTCATTGTCCAACAGCCGATAAAACGATCTGTGCGACCGCTTGCGTAGTGTTCTTCAACCGAGCTCAGCCAGCACCTGATCGGTAAAAGAAGCGGTGCTCTGATCCCCGCCCAGATCCGGGGTGCATATACCTCTTCCAGTCACCCGTTCCACGGCCTGCATCAATGCCTCACCGGCCTCTTTCTGCCCGAGAAAATCGAGCATCATCTGCACCGACCAGAGGGTGGCAATGGGGTTGGCAATGCCCTGTCCGGCAATATCCGGGGCCGAACCGTGCACCGGCTCGAACATCGAGGGAAAGGTGCGGTCGACGTTGATATTGGCCGAAGGGGCGATGCCGATGCCGCCGGCAATGGCCGGACCCAGATCGGAGAGGATGTCGCCGAACAGATTCGAGCCGACCACCACGTCGAACCAGTCCGGGTGCTGAACGAAGTGCGCAGTCAGGATATCGATGTGATACTGATCGCGGCGCAGCTCGGGATAGCCGCCGCCGACCTCCTGAAACCTTTCGTCCCAGAACGGCATGGTAAAACGAATGCCGTTGGATTTGGTCGCCGAGGTCAGGTGTCTGGCCGGACGCTGCATGGCCAGTTCACAAGCGTAGCTGATCACCCGGTCCACCCCGGTACGGGAAAATACCGACTCCTGCACCACAAACTCCCGCTCGCTGCCTGCAAAGAGCCGCCCGCCGATATCAGAATATTCACCTTCGGTGTTTTCCCGCACCACCATGAAATCGATATCGTCACTGGTTCTGCCGGCCAGGGGTGAGGCGATCCCCTCGAGCAGCCTGACCGGGCGCAGATTTACGTACTGGTCGAACTGGCGCCGAATCGGCAGCAGCAGCCCCCAGAGCGAGACATGATCGGCCACGGCCGGGTCCCCGACCGCACCAAGCAGGATCGCATCGAAAGGGGTAAGCTGTTCGATGCCGTCTTCCGGCATCATCGTGCCATGCTTGAGATAGTGGGCACAGGAAAAATCAAACTCAGTCAAACTCAGTCCGAAATTATAGGCCGAGGACAATGCTTCGAGCACCCGGACACCCTCGGGTATAACCTCACGGCCAATGCCGTCACCCGGAATCAGTGCGATTTTATAGTTCAATGATAGTCTCCTGTCGACTGCTCATCTCTGATGTTAATGGCTTGTTTTCTCTGTCTTAGTTTCCATGCTCAGGGGCCGGCACCGCGGTCATCGAGGAACCGATGCCGCAGCCCCCCCCGAGATCTTCCACCTTAAGAATGAATCGAACATTTTCTATTGTTACTTTGAAAATTATACTTGAGATCCTTTACCGATTGCTATTTTATAGTCCCGCCTGCCGCCTCCGATAATCAGCCGTGGCCAGCATCAGCCCCACGACTGCCTCTTCTGCTGAACCGGGTAAATATTTTGTTGACACACAATCACCATAGGAGGTACAAATAAAATCAAGTTATGGGCATATGTCCTAAATGTGACATTGTAGTAAATGCGGCTCAATAACTACCCCTCCCTTCCGGGTGGTGAGGATGTATTCTCACTGCCCGGTCATTTTTTCAGGCACCACGGTTCACTCCGCCTCCGAGGCCACCGCACAGACCATCGCGGTGCCGTCTCTGTCCTGGCGGCCGATATAGCTTTCGACGATATCGGCCATCCAGGCCTGTTTTCTGGTGCTGTGATCAACCGACCAGAGCCAGTGCAGGGCCGGTTCGAAATTGGGGTCGATGCAGAAATCCCGCGCCACCGTCGGGGAACGCAGAATCGAAACCAGCTCTTCGGTGGTCGGCAGTCGCCAAACGGAGCGGTTCTGGAAACGTTCCCGGTTCAGATAGTCGACATAGGCATGGGCCTGCTGCCAGTCCAGCGCAAACCCTGAGCCGCAGCGCTGCCAGTAGAGTCCGGTGGCCGGGTCGTAAAGCAGCAGCGGGCTGATCACATCGAGCTGGTGCTGGTTAAACGACAGCGGCCTGAACAGCTCATCAAGTCCCAATGCATCTCTGATATCCTTATACATCAACCGCACCGGTTGCGTTCTCAAACGAGCGGCTGTTGTCTGCCGGACCGGTTTGACCGGCTGATACAATTCACAACTGTTTTCCGACTGGGCCTGCCAGTCGCGATAGACCTGATCAAGCGTTATGCGCATCTCCAGAGCACTGCTGAACCGGTCATCGGGGTTCTTTTCCAGCGTTTTGAATAAAAAGTCATCCCACTGGCCACTCAGATCACCATTGTGCCGACTTGGCGGGTCCAGGCCCTGCCGCTTCGGATCAACCAGCCTGCCGGTGAGCATGCGATACATCAGGATGCCGAGGCTGAACAGATCCGCCCTGCCATCCACATGCTCAGGGGCAACTTCCTGTTCCGGAGCGGCATAGTAGGGTGAGCCGACCTGCATCCCCGGAATCTCCTGGGGCGCTTCGCCGCGCACCCGCGACAGGCCGAAATCGATCAGTTTTACCCTATCGTCGTTGGTGATCATCATATTGTAGGGCTTGATATCGCGATGTACGATGCCGGCAAAATGCAGCCGCTCCAGGCCTTTGAGCGCCTGGGTGATATACATGAAAGTACGCGGTACGCTGATTCTTCGGGTCTGCTGCTCGACCCGGTAGGCCTCCCCGATGAAATCACCGATCGAGTGCGAAAAATACTCCAGCACAATAAAGGGCACATCCTCGTGCAGCTCGCAGTCGATGACCTTGGCGATGTGATCATGGCTCAGCTTGCCCATGATCTTCGCTTCCTCCAGAAAAATCTCCCGGAGCTTATCCCGGCCGACCAGATCCTCGAAAATATCGTCGCGCGGTTTGAGAATCTTCAAGGCGACGATCCGGTCGGTAACCGGCGCACGCGCCTTGTAGACGGTACTCATTCCGCCCCGCCCAAGACGTCCGCAGATTTCATATCTTCCCACGTAGGTCATCTTAGTATATAGGTCTGGCATTAATCGATAGCGCCCATCAAGGGCAGTGGCGCGAGGCGGCGCGAGGCCAGCCCCACGGCAATAGCTCGCTCTAAAGCAGCCGTGTCCCGTAAGCCTGCGGAAAACCCCGGGCAATGATCTTCTCGGCGGTCAGCGAGGCCGGGTAGGCAATGGCCCGCACCTCGAGAAAATCTTTGGTACTGTCCCAGATCACATATTTTGCTTTGCTGGTGCCGTCCCGCGGCTGGCCGACGCTGCCGGCGTTGATCAGATACCTGCGCTCCGCCTGCAGTTGCAGACAGCCTATGGGCAGGCTTTGCCAGGCAATCTCGTCCCCGCACACGGTAATCAGTTTCAAATCATGGGTGTGCCCCACGAAGATGCGTGTTTCCGGCTGCTGCGCAAGCATCCTGAAAATCTCATCATCGCTCTGCATAAACAGATATTTGAGCACCGAGTCGGGCGGGTACCCATGCACGAAGAGCGCCCCTTCGATAACCGCCGCCCGCGGCAGGGAGTTGCAGTATCTAAGGCTGGCTTCGGAGAGCAGCGCCTCAGTGGCGATGTTGTTATCCTTGGCCTGGAAATTGAGCCAGTTCCGGTCCCTTTTGGAGATCAAGGCAGCTTCGTGGTTGCCCAGAAGAGCAACAACACCGAGTTCCATGATCCTGGCCACCACGGCTTCAGGATCGGGACCGTAGCCGACCAGGTCGCCCAGGCAGACCACCCGGTCAACAGTCATGGACTCGAGATCGGCCAGCACCGCCTCGAGCGCCTCCAGGTTTGCATGGATATCAGCTAAAACCGCAATTTTCATACCGAACCCTGGCGCTGATTGCCCGTTGCTTTACAGAACTATTTTTTAAATCGCCTGCTGCCACTCTAACCGATAACCATCGGAGAGGACGAGCAATTCTTTATTAATCGATCCTTCTGCCAGGCACGAACCAGGATTTCTTGATGGCCTGGTACCGCACCAGTAGATAAAGACAAGATCAGCCATAAGAAATGATCTGGCCGTGAACCGCCTCCAGCAAGTGCTCCTCGGCTTTGTTCTGCTGCATGATCCGCTTCATATCCATGGGCGGGAAGTGCACCGGCTCATCGCCTAAACGAAACGTTCCCCAATGGGCCAGCATCAGATGGTTGGCCCCAAGCTCGCGAAAGGCCCGATAGGTTTCTTCCGGATTAGTGTGACTCGGCGCCATAAACCAGCGCGGCTCATAGGCCCCCAGATTGAAAATGGCCAGATCGATATCGTAGAGCCGGCCCAGTTCTTCGAATCCGTCAAAATAGGCAGTATCTCCCGAGACATAGATGGTGGCCCCCGCCTTGGTCCGAATCAGATACGAGCCCCACAAACCGGTATTGGGCCCAGTGATCGGACCGCGCATCGTCCAGTGGTTGCATGGCAGAAAGGTGATCTCCCTGCCGTTGCCGCGATAGCTCGAGAACCAGTCGAGATGCTGCCTGTTGCGCATCCCCAGACCGTCGAAAATGTCTTCATAGCCGAGCGGCAGCAGGGTATGGGTTTCTTTGGGCAGGCGGGCCAGCGAATCGGTGTCGATATGGTCATAGTGACCGTGGGTAATCAGCAGATGATCCGGCCGGGGCATTGAAGCCAGGTCGCTCGCCAGCGGGGTGAAATCGTCGATAAACCAGAATATCTTGTCAAATACCGGGTCGATCAACAGGTATTCATCGACATCTTTGATCAACAGTCCGGCGTGCTTGATCAGAGTGACTGACAGGCCGTCGGTATCGGCTATTTGCTGCCAGTCGATAGAGACCGGCCGGACCGGTTCCTGGTCATAAGCGCTGCGATACTCGTTTCTGGCAAAAAGTTTCCACTGCAGGACGCGCCTGAAGTTGCGCCGGTCGAGGCTGCTGAACGGACTTATGAATCTGCCGTCGCCGTGGTGCTGTCGGCTGGCCGCCAGCTCAACCAGGCTCCGGCCGTTAAGCGGACGGTAGTGCAGCTGACCGGACTGATCACCAGCGCCGCCGCTGGTCTTCGGAAAGCTGCAGGCGGCCAGCAGGTTCCAGGTCAGGGCGGCCTGCAGGCCCAGCACCATCTTATTAAGAAATGTTCTTCTGACCATATTTCGTAATGCCCTTTTATTATCATTCATCAGGTGTATGCGATGTCATTATAATTCCATCAATCATCATAGTGCTCAGGTACCACATTAGGCATTTCTGGATCATATTCAATCGAGGAGTTGCAGCGGGGGTGGAATGTCTCGGGCATTGCTCATGTGACCATTGCAGTGCTCGTCTGTATAGACGAAACCACTGCGGTGGCCGCGCTGCCCCAGGTGCACGGGATTACCGGAGCCGGCATCGATCTGGCCAGAATCCGGGAAGAGACGCGCCGGATCCGGGCCGCTCAGTCCGGCTGGCGCAGCATATTCACAATGACAGGAGCGAGATCGACCGATTGCTTGAAGTACTGCCCTGCTGTTTGTATAAAAGCAGGGCAGTATTAAAAGACTGATGTCCGGCCTGTTTCAGCCGGATATTGGAGCGGGCAGGAGCTTTGGGATCACCCCTTGAATCCGTTGTCCAGATGAGAGCCGTCACACAGCGGTTTTTTCTTCGAGCCACCGCAGCGGCATAGACTGTAGTGATCGGCCTTAGGCAGCAGTTTGTCCGATTCGAGGTCGTCGATCAGGGTGATGTCCCCCTGGCAGTGCAGCGGTCCGTCCTGCTCCACGACCATCCGGGTCTGCTCAAAAAAATCGGTGACATGCTCACCGTTGATGATATAGCTCAGCGCCCCGGAAGGGCATTTTCTGATGGTCTCGACAATCTCCTCAACCGCTGCCGCATCGGGCTCGTATTTCGGCGCGTCATGGGTACCGAAAACCGCTTCAAGTTCCCCGCAATACCCGGCACCCATGCAGAGATAACGGTCAAAGACGATGGTTATGCCCTTGCCTTCGTAATATTCCAGCGGCTGTTTGTCCGAGTCTTCCCGTTCACCGACAAACCCGACCTGGGCATGACTGCCGTCGCAGTGCGGCTTGAATTTCGATTCGCCGCAGCGGCACAGCGAATTGACCCGCGGGGTGCTGATCGTCTTGCCGGCGGAGCCGACAAGCTCCGTATCCACCGCCATTAATGGGCTGTACTGACTGAATATCACCTGACTTTTCTTCATTGATTCCTCCTTGTTCATACATTTTTCCACCACCGGCGGCGCAATTGTCCTCAGTGATCGGCGCTCTGTTTAAAAAAGCATAATTTTACAATACTCAAAGAAAATTGACCTGAGAAATATAACCCCGATAATTTCGTCAGTTATTGCGCGTCATCTGTCAGTACCCATTCCATCGCAGCTGAACAGGCCTTTTCACCGCTTGCCTCAAGATTTTCGGTAAACAGCCACTGAAACGGGACGGTGACCACACTGGTCACCTGACGAAACAGTGTTTTCAGAACCGCCCCGGTGGCAACCGAGATCTCCGGCTTGAATATCGAACCGGAAACGCTGATCGGGGTGGCCAGGCTGAAGAAAGAGGCGGACTTCGGCGTCGGTTTCAGATAAAAATCTATGGTGTTAGTCTTTAAGTTGACCGTGCCTTTTCCATTGACCCGCATGCGGCTCGTATCGAGCAGAAATACTTCAGGATCCATCAGGCCCTGCTCCATTATAAAGTCACCAGCCAGACAATTGACTTCAGAACTGTTGCCGCTCAGCAAAGCCGGAATAGCGGCGCTAAGGATGTTGACGGCCCAGAGATCGATAACCCCGGCCTGGTAGTGCACAGGCCTGATGCCGAAACGAAACCGCCCATTCAGATTCTCACGCAGGCTGGCCTCAGCAGGTGCCCTGGAATGCACGTTGATATCGAGATTGACTACACCCTTCAAATCACTGTCGGCCTTGATCCTTCGGGCCAGGACGCCGTAATCGAAATTTTTCATCTGCATCCGCAATTCGGCGCTCACTTGCCCGGCCTCAGGCAGATAGGATCCATCGAGACGGATCGAGCCACCGGGGATATCGAGCCTCAAGGTATCCAAACGGTAATGTCCACGGTCGACCTCGGCCTTCAGTAAGCCGCTGCCGAGTTTATCACTGCCGGACAATACCTCCTGCACTTCAACCTCAAAGCTGCCGTTGATCTTTTGTCCCAGCTCTCTGGAGAAAAGGCTGTAGAGATTGGTGGCCGCCTGATTCTGCCCGTCCCTTTCACTGGAATCGGCTGAACTATCAGGCGCCGTGCTCGACAGTGGAGACCACCCATCGAGCTTGAAATCACTCAATTGGACCGTCTCGGCAGTCAACCGGGTCTGCAGGTCAACCAGAACACCGCCGCCGTTTTGCTTTTCTTCCATAGGAAGCGCAACCAGCTCGCCAACCAGACGCGAATCGCCGACCTGGACATCGAGGTCCCGCAGACTGAGCATGCCTTGTTCAGTTGTCAGCGCTGCTCCGATCCGATATGGGCCGAAGGGCGGCAGATTGATGCCGAACAGCTCATTGAGCGAGCTCATTCGGCCGCCGGAGAGCCGGCTGCTTAAGACCATGTCCAGCTGCTCCTCCGGCATTCGGATGATCTTCCCCTCAAGAACAAAATCTGAATCTGCCAGAGCAATATCCAGCTCAAGGCTGATCGGTTCTCCGGTCTGCTCACCGAAAAGACCGTCACCGCTCATGGCTATGCTCAGCGGCAAAGCGTTGATATCACCTTCCAAAGCAATTTCTACCGGTTTTTCCGGGTGGTCGACCAGGGTAAAATGTTTGATGTTCGTGATCAGGTCATCGATATCTGCTCTGGGATGAACCCAGCGGCCCTCTCTTATTTCCAACTCGTGGCGAGCCTGCAGGAGCATCTCCTGAAGATTGTGGCCCGACAACTCAAGATCGGCACCCAGGTAGCCCACGTTAATATCAGGGGCGTGATCAGTCCCGAACTCTTCCAGCAGTCCGGCAAGATTGAAATCTTCAGTTGCCAGATCCAGGTGGACCACAGGCGTCGTCGACGTCGTGTCAACCGACGCGCTGCCGCTGAAACGCTCTTTGCCAATACTTGCCCTAAAGGGCGAGCGTTCGAGCCGCCCGCCCTGAACCGTCAGGTTGAGCTCAATATCGCTTATGCGCACCGGATCGGTAAGCAGTTCTCCCAATTCGATGTCCAGCCGACCATCCGTGGTCAGATATTTGTGAATGGGCAGCATCTGCCAGGCAAGCATCTCCTTCAGCAGGGTGATTTGCTGCTCCAGCATGTCCTCATCTGCTGAATGCTCGCCCGAAGCCGTTCGTGGATTGAAATGCTCGAGCAGGGCCGGCAGATCAATGCTGTCGCTGCGGATCAAACCGGTGACAAACGGCTGATCGTTCTCATCGGCACGCAGTTCGAGGCGGCCATTCAAATCGATGACATCGAGCCGGAGTTTCTCTATATCGATTTCCAGGCTTTTTTCTTTCACTATGCCCGTCATATTGATCGAGTAATCCGACTCGATGCCGATAAAACGTTCCACCGGACCTGCAAAGCCGCAAAGTCCTTTCCCATTTGCCCGCAGATTAAAATCAGTCTCGCCCTGCTGCTTCTCAAACCGACCTGCATCGAATAAGAACTCTGAATCGCATGCCTTGAGCTGAAGATGCACGGTGGATTTCTTCCTATTCTCCGATTCAGACTTATCGCCTATGGACGTTTCCAGTTCAAGGGGCCTGCCCAGCAGCGTGCCCCGGGTGGAAAGCTGAAAGGACCGTTGGTGCTGGTATTCCAGAGTCAGGGCTTCGGTACCCAGCAGCAGATCCGAGTTCCTGAACAATTGCGCCGGCCCCAGAAGCAGGCTGAGGTCGAGGCTTTTGAGGAGTTCGACCAGCGTATCACCGCGGCTTTTTCCGCGCAGAGATAGTGCACCGAACTGGCCCCGCATTTTTACCTCACTGGGCAGGACCGACAGCAGCGGGTCAAGGCTTGCGCCAGGGCTGCTCAGGTCCAGTTCAATAGACGGTTCCAAACCGTTGGAGTTCACCGTGAATTGCATCTTTACCGGAATATCCATAGCCGTGGCGGAAACCGGCACCACCAAATCCCCGTCGACAATCGAGACCACAGCCTGCAGATCGTTGATCTGCAAGTCGCCCAAGACAATGCTGTTGCTCCGGATGTGTACATCGCTGTCGATCGCCTGCAGCAGATACCAGGGAATATCAGGCAGGCGGACGCCGGACTCACCAGCCTCTGCAGCCGGCAACTTCTGCTCTTCTTCGGAGGCTTCCCCGGCTTCTGAGCCTTGCTGAACCGCTGAGCCGGCAAAATGAGTCGGCTCCACCCCGTCAACCGTCAGATTTCCTGAAAGTCTAGGTCTTTGCGCACCAAAGGCCAGAACCAGATCCCCGTTCACAGGTCGGCCAAACTTCGATGATACAAGCTCCATCCCGGTGAATTTGATCATGCCCGGCAGCACAGAGATGCGTGCCCCAACTGAATAGGTGCCGATATCGGGCAGCGCCCGATTGAACCCCTCGCCGAGTTCAGGGAGACCGCTGCCGCTGAGAGCAACAGACAGATAGCCGGCCCTATCCTGTCTGGCCCAGTCGACCGCCCCCTCCACGGCCAGGGAACTGCCCGCCAGTTCCAGCGCTCCCTGAACCAGCGGCCAGGTCCCCGCTCCGCTTATCAGGTCCCGTAGCGTGCCGCCGGTAAACGACAGAGACAAGGGTTGTCCGAACAGTTTCCCAGACAACGAAAAAACAAGATTCTCATCGACTTTGCCCTGCCCACGCGCCTCGTCGACGATAAAAGAATAGCTCTGCCGGGTCGCCTCATCGGTATAGGTCAAGCGGATATTTGTCAGGCTCAGACGATCGAGTCCACTCAGCTCATGCCCGTCCGGGTCCGACGCGCCCGTTCGCTCGGGCATATTGATGTCTGAAAAACGGTAATTCCCACTTCCATCGGCCCTTCTCACCAGTTGAATGTACGCATCGCCAAAAGCCAGATCGATAATCCGCAACCGGCCCTTGAACAGATCGGTGAGGCTGATCTGGGCATGGCTGCGCTCCACCCTGAGCAATTGTTTTTCATCCTGCGGCCAGCCTTGGGGATTTCCAATGACAAGCCCGCCGAGATCAAGACGTGGTTGTAGCGAGGGTTTGATTTTTACCGGGCCGTGGATGGTAACCGGCCGGTTCAGGAGCCGGGAGGCCAATGCTTCAAGACGGGAATCCAGAAAATCGACCGGGATCGAAACCCCAGAAAAGAGCAGAATGACGATGGCCAGGGTGAGCATCAACACCAAGCCCACGGCAGCCCGGATAAGTATTTTCATGTCCGTATCACGAAAATTTTATCAACAAAACAGACCCCTTGCAGGCCGGGGCCGGGGTCGCAGCCATGCAGAAATCTTCAGACAGAGGGTCATAGCTTCGTTTCAGCGCCGCTGAAAAAGACGCCCGATAAAACTGCTTACGACATAGAGCACAAAACCGTTGATAAACCCTCCTGCCAGAAGAAACAGCCCATTGAACCAAACTGAATTCTGCTGGGAAGAAGCAACGAGTTGGGAGAGTATCCCCGGCCACGGAAAGGTAAAAAGCACTAGATAAATAGCGGCCATCGGTGTGCTGGCTGCGGTAAAAACCATAATGAGAAAGGAGGCAATGACCAAAAAGAGGTAAACTGATACGATAATCCGCGCAGCTTTTGCTTTTTTTCTCATTACCCCTCACTTGAATTGCCTGGTCGTAAATGGTGCTAAGTATAACCCACTATGATAACTGACTAACCACAAGAATCGAGAATTACTCTAAACGAGCTGACCGGCCTGTTCAACCCTAATGTCAGTCAATACCTGAACCGGCAGCACGTTTGACACACAGCTCCCCGAGATTGAAACAGAGAAATCCTCTAAAGAGTATAAGCATCATGAAGAAACACACCTCGATTGTTGGCCAAGCCCGGTCTGGCATCACCTGGTTGCTTTTCGGGGTCTTTCTGCTGGCCGGCGGCTGTGCCAAACTCCAGCCCGTCGCCCTTCCGGACAAGACCAGCCTGCCGCTTGAGGGCGAGATGTGAACAATCTCTCTCCTGGCGCGCTCAGAGTTTTGCATAACCGCTTTCAGGAAAATGAAATCTACTAAAAACAATCTATTTAACGAACGTCCCACCCCCAGGCTGGGCTTCTTGCTTCACGATAGCTTGTGCTACAAGGTATCGTATTGTTACCTTTAGGAAAATTTTTCTGAGCCGTGGTTCATTTTGATTGACGAAGAGCCCTCAGCAGCTTTATAATGACGGATAATTTCAGGTTCCGCATGTGCGGATGAAAAGGGAATCCGGTGCAATACCGGAACGGGCCCGCCGCTGTGACCGGGGACAAACACTGCAGCAGAGCCACTGATGGATTTATCGTCGGGAAGGCGCAGTAAGTAGGCAGAACCGGGAGTCAGAAGACCTGCCTGAAATGAGGCGAGGTATATCCCGTGGACAAGGATTACTGTCATAGATACGAGGGCAAAAAGGGCATCCCCGGATCATCAAATGGTCCGGGGATTTTTTTTCGGATCTGACCTTCATTATGAGGAGAGCGTGATGAGAGCACTCATTTCCCTGATTATTGTAACAGTCTTACTGGGCTTTGTCTGGGGTGGAACAGGTATCGCAGCCAGCCACGGAAAGGTGAAAGACCAGAAAGTCGGGATATTGCTGGTTGCCTTCGGCTCCAGTGTTGAGAGCGCCCAGGTCTCATTTGAAAACATCGACAAGGCGGTTAAAGCGGCCTACCCCGACCTCCCCGTAAGATGGGCCTACACCTCGCATATCATACGAAAGAAGCTGGCCAAACAGGGCAAGATGCTCGACTCTCCCGAAGTCGCCCTGGCCAAGATGGCGGATGAGGGCTTCACCCATGTTGCGGTGCAGTCGCTCCACACCATTGGCGGATCGGAATACCATGACCTGCGCCGGGTGGTGGGTTCCTTCAAGATGATGGGCGGGTTTGAACGTGTCCTCCTGGGCAATCCCCTGCTGGCGACCCAGGAGGACATGGAACGGAGCGTCGAGGCGATCCTCTCGATTATTCCAGCTGAAAGAAATAAAGAAGAAGGCGTGGTGTTCATGGGCCATGGCACGCACCATCCCGCCAATGCCTTCTACGCCGCCCTGATGTTTCAACTTCAGCTCAAAGACCCCAATATCTTTATCGGGACCGTCGAAGGCTACCCCGAAATCGATACCATCCTGGCCCTGCTCAAAAAAAATAATATCAAAAAAACCTATCTGATGCCGTTTATGTCGGTTGCCGGGGACCACGCCAAGAACGATATGGCAAGCGCAGAAGAAGACTCCTGGAAATCAGTTCTGAGCAAAGAAGGAATCGAAGTTGTTCCGATACTCAAAGGCACAGCCGAATACGATGTCTTCGTCGACATCTGGGTCGACCACCTGGGCGGCCCGCTGAGTCACTTCAAATAGATCTGGAGTTGCCGGAACACGGCAGAGGGTTGCCGGATAAACCATCTGAAGGTCTCTTTATGGGTGGTGTGCAGAAAACGCTGCCACCCTCTGCCCTTTCCAGCCCGTCATTCACCCAGCAGGACATATCTGGCGGTATTGAGCTTGTTGGTCAGAAAGGCTGAACCGCCGCTGTCCGGGTGGACCCGTTTTATGAGTCGCCGCCAGGCCTCGAGGATTTCCTCCCGGGAAGCACCGGGCGCGACACCGAGCACCTCGTACGCCTCCTGCCTCGACATCTCGCCGGACCCGGACGCACCGCTGCCTCCTGAAAACGTGCTCTGGGTCCGCTCCTGCCAGCCGGGGTGATAGCGCTGGAGATAGGATTCGAGCAGAGCAACGCCGTCAGGATCGGCCTGAATCTCTTCATGAAACAGCAGCAGCTCAGCCTCGCTCAGTGAGGAGAGCAGAGCGCCCTCCAGCCGACCGGTGAGTATCCGGCCGTCGAGTTCGCCCGTATCATGATCGAGCTCCATCTCCAGACTCGCGGAGCGGACCGTTGATTTTCTGGTGGCAGACGTCTTGATCGGCTGAGGCGCGCGGGTGCGCCGCCACCAGGTTATGCCGATGAAGACCAGGGGCATCCCGATCAGCCCGCGCCTGAACAGAGTGAGCAGGGCACCAATGATGATCAGCAGCAAAGGCCCGCCATTGACCAGCAAGGCCGCACTTTTCCGGGCCGGCTGGGTCAGCAGCAGATAAATGAGAGCAGCTAAAATAGTGACCAGGATCAGGACGTAGTAAACCATTTAATTACCAGTTCGAACCAAAATATGATTCATCGCTTCATCTGCTCGAGCAGCAGACGCGCCTGCCTGCTGCTGTTCTCGGAAAGCGCCTGCAGACCACCCCGGGCATAAACCGCGACTGCACCGAGAAGTTCTGCGAGTTCCTTGGCCGAATCAGGACCGAGGTGCAGGTAGGCGCCGCCGCTCAGCCTGGCCATTTCTCTAAAACCACGCTCCGCAATGGTGTCGTTCCCGTCCTGGAAGAAGAAGCAGCGCACGCCCCGCACCCCGAGTTCGCCTGCTTTGCTGTAGAGATCCTCGATACGTTCTTCAATCGCATCACCGATATAGATGAGCGCGGCTACCTGCGTCTTTGTCGCCTCCGCCACAGCGTGTCTGAGCACCTTGCCGATCTGGGTCTGGCCGCCGACGCAGCCGATGCCAAGCATCAGGTCTCTCAGGGCTCTGGCATTGATGACCCACTTGGAGGCCCGGCATTCATCCAGACCGCGGAAATAGACAAGCTGCACCGCCAGTCCGCCGGCCTGGCCGACCGCATCGAACATCGAGGCCTGGTGCGTCATGGCCCGGTCCCAGGTGGGCTGCCGGCTCATGGTCGCATCGAGGGCAAAAATCAACCGCCCACTGCGGGGCCTGCCAACTTCCCCGGCAACTTTGAGAAAGGAAGCAATCTCACTCGAAGACGAACGCTGCCGAAGAGCGCCGTCCCCCTGATCGGATTTGGTGAGGTCTTTGTTTTTCATATCCTTTCCCAGTCGATACGCTGCTGAATTAGAACTGCACCAGCACCAAAGCGATCGATTACACCGTCATTCTTACAGCCGCAATCAGCACCGTTATCACAGACAAGCTTCATATCAATGATAATAAGAAGAATCGCAGACGAGGCAAGGGGAAGGAGGATGCGGTCAATCATGCTTCCAATTTCCTCACCATTATCAGCCTGCTGCCGCCTAACTCTTCAATGGATACGACGATCATTCAATTTTCAGGCTGGATCGTGTATATTCATACTAAGGTGAGATCGTTAAGGCTGACGATATCGTTAATTCGTTGGAGCCGTATTGCTGCTGCATTCAGCAGATCTTTCCTGCCCTGGTTCATTCAGGAGGAATACTACAATGAAATGTTTACAATGCGATTTTGATAATCCAGAAGATGCGAAATTCTGCGGCTCCTGCGGCGGCAGGCTGGACAGAATCTGTCCAAAGTGTAATTTCGCAAATCCTGCAAATCATAAATTCTGCAACGAATGTGGTCAGCAATTAGCTGCTGAACAACAAGCCCCACAACCCGGTGCTGCACCACTTCCTGATACGGAAAAGATAGCAAAGATTCAGAAGTATCTGCCTAAGGGGATCACAGAGAAAATACTTGCCCAACGAGGCAGGATCGAAGGCGAGCGCAAACAGGTTACCGTAATGTTCTGTGATCTGTCCGGCTTCACTTCCATGTCTGAACAATTAGATCCTGAAGAGATCTATCCTGTTGTTGATCGGGTATTGGAAATACTCATACACAAAGTTCACGAATATGAAGGCGTCGTCAATAAAATGATCGGCGATGGGATTATGGCCTTATTTGGTGCTCCGATCGCTCTGGAAGACGCTCCCCAAAGAGCCATACGAGCATCTTTTTCAATTCACAGAGCAATCGCCAAATACAACGATAACCTGAAAGCGACCAGGGACGACCTCCCGTCCCTCGAGATGAGGATTGGCATTCACACGGGTCCGGTGGTGGTCGGTACTATTGGCAACGATTTACGGGTCGAATTCACTGCCGTGGGTAACACGGTCAACCTGGCATCCAGGATGGAATCTCTGGCAACTCCTGGCACCACCCTTGTATCGGAAGACACATTTAAATTGGCTGAAGGCTACTTTCGCTTCGAACATCTGGGTACGAAAAACGTTAAGGGTATTTCAGAGCCAATATCTGTATACCGTCCTATTGTTCCCAGGTCGAGACGGACTCGATTTGATGTGAGCACCGAGAAAGGCCTGACGCCATTTGTCGGCAGAGAACGAGAGCTGGAATTATTGCTGGACGGGTTTGCAAGAGTGAAAGCCGGCCGTGGGCAGGCCTTTTCCATCGTTTCTGAAGCTGGGGTTGGGAAGTCACGGTTCTTATACGAGTTCAGAAAAGCACTATCTAATAGCGACGTATTGTTTATTGAAGGCCGGTGCCTCTCTTACAGCAGCGGAGTGGCATACCACCCGGTCATCGACATTTTAAAAGCAAACTTCGACATACTTAGAGATGACCCGGATTCAGCCATCATTGCCAAGGTAACCAGAGGACTGAAAGTCCTGAATATGAACCAGCCGTCAACACTGCCATGTATTCTCGAACTTCTCTCAGTTCAAGACCAGAGGAGCGATACCATTTCGATCAGTCCCAAAGGCAAGAAGGATCGGATCATGTCTATATGCCGGCAGATCTCGATTAACGGCTCAGAGATACGGCCTGTGGTTCTGGTGTTCGAAGACCTGCACTGGATCGATGAAAGTTCAGAAGACGTGTTGAGATATATGCTGGAAGGTATATTGGGGGCCAGGGTCCTGCTTCTATTCACCTATAGACCAGAATACATTCACACCTGGGGGGGCAAATCATATCACAGTCAGGTAAATCTCAATCGTCTCTCGAACAGAGAAAGCCTGGCCATGGCGACGCACCTGCTCGGCACTGATCGAATTGAAAATGCCCTTGAAGAGTTCATTCTCGAGAAAACAGACGGCATTCCATTTTTTATCGAAGAGCTGCTTAAATCTCTTAAAGATCTCAATATCATAGAAAAAAAGGGGGAGATTTATCGCATCGCAAAGGATATTCAGACGGTTACCATACCTTCAACCATCGAGGATGTTATCATGGCGCGGGTTGACTCGCTCTCCGACGATGTCAAAAACGTTCTCCAGATCAGTTCAGTCATCGGCAGGGAATTTCGTCATAAACTGATCAATGAGCTCATCCCACTTGCAGAGCAGGAATTGCTATCGCACCTTTCGGCATTGAAAAATTCCGAACTATTATATGAAAGAGGAGTCTATCCAAATTCCACTTATGTATTCAAACATGCCCTGACCCAGGAAGTTGCCTGCAACAGCCTGCTGGCCCAAAAAAGAAAACAGATCCACCTAAAGATTGGCGCCGCGATTGAAAAGCTCTACAGAGACAGAATAGAAGAGCATTACGAACTTCTGGCCTATCACTATGTTCGTAGTGATGAAGTACAGAAGGCGATCGATTTTCTGGAATACGCCAATCAAAAAGCTTCCCGGCTCAGTGCAATGGAAGAAGCGAAATCTTTCTTTAAACAGGCACTCAAACTCCTTGACCGGGAGCAGTCAGAGGAAAATCAAAAGCGCAGTATCTCACTGCTGGTCAATCAAGGTGCCGTCTTCATGCTGTTGCTTGAAATTCCAGATTATTACGAGATTCTTTGCCGTTATGAGCCGATGAACATCGAGTTGGGAGATCAATCGCTGTCCGGGGCTTTTTACAGCCGGATGGGCTTGTGCGAATTCGGTCTTGGCAGGTTCGACCAGGCCATCGATACCTTGACCAAAGCGGCATCACTCTGCGAACAGGCAGATAACCCGCAAGATGCCGGTTTTGCCTATGCGTGGCTGGAATGGAGCCTTCTCTATAAAGGCAAATTTGAGCTGGCACTTGCAACAGGAGCGGACCTGCTTCGCATGATGGATCGACAGTTTAACTTTCACTGGTATGCGTGGGGGATCTGTGCTTTGTCCCGGGCGAATACGTGTCTCGGGCACTGGGATGAGGCAATCGAGGCTGGTCTGAAGGTGATGGAGATTGCCGAATCCTATTCCGACAACAGTATGATATGTTTCGCCGGACGTGATCTTTCGATTGCCTATACTTCCAAAGGTGATTTGACTCAAGCTATTGAATATGGTGAGCTGATGTCTCAAAAGGCCATGACACCTGCTGACAAGGCCTGGGCCCAGAGATCGCTCGGCTGGTCGCTCTGTCGGGCAGGGGAGTGGCAGCGCGGGATTGATCTCATGGTGGAGGCACTGCCGGTATTCAAAGCTGGAAAGTGGCTGCCGTCTATCATCCCGATGTCCTGCACACTGGGCGAGGGATATCTGCTGGCTGGAGAATGCAAGAACGCACAACAGATACTTGAAGATGGAGTAAAGACATTCGAACAATGTGGGACGCTATTTTATCTGGGCTGGGCACAGCGGCTGCTGGGCGAACTGGCATTAAAAACAGACATTGATTCTGCACCATCTTATTTTGAGCGAAGCATTGAGATATTGCAGGAGATAAAGGCTGAGAATGAACTCGCTTGCGCTTATGCAGGTTATGGAAAATATTACAAAGAAAAAAGCGATCCAGAACAAGCCCAGCAATATTTTTCAAAGGCATGTGCACTATTTGAAGGACTCGGAACGAATCTGAAAACATTTACGTTTCATGCAGAGATGTCAGAAGCTTCCTGAATCCTGAGATAGTATGTCTTGATGCTGCCGCTGATTGGTCCAACAAGCCTGGGCAGTTACTTAATACCCTCATACGGGGACTTCTACCCAATTCATTTCGCTCCAGGAGAGACAAATGGAACTGCCAATATATCAGATTGATGCGTTTGCATCCAGACTATTTGAAGGTAATCCGGCTGCGGTAATTCCTCTGCAGCAATGGCTGCCGGATGAGTTGCTGCAAGCCATTGCAGCGGAAAACAATGTCTCGGAGACGGCCTATTTTCTGGCCGATGGCGATGGTTTTCAAATCAGATGGTTCACCCCGGTCGATGAGGTTGACTTGTGCGGCCATGCCACGCTGGCTTCAGCTTACGTATTGTTTTTCATACTTGGTTATGCACATCACAAAATTACGTTTTTTTCAAAATCGGGGATTCTGACCGTTCGCCATGACAAGGATCTGCTGATCATGGACTTTCCAGCCCAGCCCCCCGTTCCCTGCGCTATTCCGGCAGAACTGATGCAGGCGTTTGCCACTGTGCCGACAGCGTGTCTGAGGTCCATGGATTTTATCGCGGTATTCAAGCATGAACGTGATATTGAGGCGGCAGAACCTGATTTTCAGCAGCTGATGAAACTTGATTTGCGGGGTGTAATTATAACGGCTCAATCTGATCGTTGGGATTTCGTGGCCCGGTTCTTTGCACCCAAATATGGAATTTTCGAGGATCCGGTAACAGGATCAGCATACACGCAGCTTGCGCCTTACTGGACATCGAGACTCGGTATGAAACGATTTCAGGTGAGGCAGATGTCGCCGCGGGGCGGTGAATTGACATGTGAGCTCTTAGATGATCGTGTTGTTCTGTGTGGCAAGGCAATCAAGTACCTGGAGGGGAAGATACACGTTTAAAAGCGCTCTCTGAGAACAAGAGAATCACGTATATCCGATAAGGGCCTGGGTTATGCTGCCTGCAACACGGCATTTATGAACAACAAAAAAGTGAGAGTCCTATGTCAAAGCAACAGCAGAGAAAGCGTATCGATCATTTTTCATTTCAATTGGGAATGATAAACTGTTTTGCCGAAATGGTTGCCTGCGGCGTGAAACAACTGGCAATCAGCCCGCCTCTGAGCTCGGAACAATATGATATAATTGCTCCTTACTCAGATAGGATCGTCAATGGTTTCGGTATCGAATCCTACCTGGAAAACTCGTTGCTGGTTACCACGCTTCAATCGCCGGAATTCACTCGCAACAGATGTTCGATCCTGTATTACAAAAAGAAGACAACCCTGGATGCATATCATGCTCTCAAAGAAAAGCAATCCCGGTTGATTGAGACGGAGCGCTATGATGCAGGCGCCCGGGAAGAGGTATCGATCGCCTTTATGGAACTGCTTTCCTACCCGCCTGGGGTGATCAGCTCAAAACTGGCCGGCACTCATCCAGACCCGTTTATACTTATCGAAACCTAGTATCACGGACCCGCATTTATTTAGGTGGAACCACTTTTCTGGCAGCAGCAGTGTAATTTGCCGCTGCCCGCCGCATATCAAGATCCCAGAGTTCCAGCTTTTTTCAGAGCAGCAGATCGTTGGCCGTTGCTTCCTGAAATTCGACCTGATAGCCCTCAGGGTCATCGAAGACGAAGGCTTTGATCTTCAGTTCGTCGCTGACGAAGAGCTCGGACTGATTCGCGAGCTGCAGGCTCGAACAATATTCATACCAGGCCATCACGTCCGGCACCCGGATACAGATTTGCACCGACTTGTCCGCATGCCAGTTCTGCATTCCTTTTTTTTCGTCAACGATACCAAGGTATCCCGAATCGGAAACCTGGTAAATTTTGCACCAGCCCTGATCTATCGCCAGCGAGAAACCGAGAACATGTTCATAGAATTCAATACCTTTAGCCAGATCTCGATAATAAATGAAAGTGATCATCTTATCGGCTTTGTTCATGGCAAGCTTCGGTTTACCTGGCATCATTTATCTTCCCTGCGTTTCATTGTCGACCCTCACCAGTTCAATCCTTTTTGGCATAACCGACCCCGACTTTATAGGCTTTGGCAACATAAGACCCAATGGACCAGTACCTTTTGTCGGTGGCGGTATACAGGAGGGGATCCATCGCCTGGACATCGGGGTGTCCGTCCTTGATGAAGCGTTTTTCCGAATAACTTCCAACAACTTCCCCAACAAACAGGGTATTGCTCGGCATCTCCAGGGTATCCACCAGCCTGCATTCAAAACACATGGGGCACTCCACGATCATCGGAGCCACCTCTCCCAGTTCTCCATAAAACAGATCGAAGAGTTTGGATTTGTCATGTTTTCTGCCGCTGACGATGCCGCAATAATCCGTTACAGCAGCCATTCCAGAATGGGGAATATTAACACTGAAGGCTTTATGCTCCCTTATTCCTCCAGCGCTATAATGGGTGGGGTGGATGGAGGTCCCGATATAGGCGGGTGACATGTTCAGCCGGTACACCTGTCCTACCGTGATAAAGTTAGCCTTGCCGTTGACCTGACTGCCGATCAGCCCGATTACCATCGGATTGATTCTGACGTCCGGACCCAGATTGATTTTATCACGGTCCATAGTATTTCCCTCCAGTTGGATTTACAGGCTGTCGAAATATGCAGCCATCCGAGTCATGGCCAGTTCCAGATTTTCATAGGAATTGGCATAGGACAGACGAATAAAATCGACACCATAATCGCCTAATTTGGTTCCGGGAACCACAGCCACCCCTGCATCCAACAGTTCGTCAGCAACCTGTTCTGTTTCTTTACCTGTTCCGGAAACATTAACCATTACATAAAATGCCCCTTTTGGTTCGGCAAAGCTGATGTGCTTCATTGAGGAGAGGCTGCGGACCACCAGGTCCCGTCTGCGAGAGAACTCCTGCACCATGTTGTGCAAATCGGTCTGGGGACCAAGCAGAGCCTCTGTGGCGCCGTACTGGGAAAAGGTCGAAACACAGTTTGTGGAGTATTGATGGGCCTTTACCATGGAGGACATGAGGCTCCGGTCCACACCCACGTATCCCAGCCGCCAGCCAGTCATGGCATAGCTCTTGGAAAAGCCATTTATGGTCACCGTTCTTTCCCGCATCCCGGGAAACGCTGCGATACTGTAGTGTTTTTCTCCACCGTAAATCAGATGCTCATAGATCTCATCCGAGAGCACCATAAAATCCCTGTCGATTGCAATGTCTGCAATTTCTTCGAGTGTCTGTTTTGAATAGACGGCGCCCGTTGGATTCTGGGGCGAATTTACCACGATCAATTTCGTTTTTTCACTGCATTTATCATGAATATCCCTGCTCACCGGGTTGAAGCCATTGTCTTCATAAACCTGAAGAGGAACAGGGGTTCCACCAACCAGTTCGACACTGGGGGCATAATGAGGCCAGCAGGGGTCTGGAATCAGGACCTCATCTCCGGGATTGATAAAAGCCACCATGGTCAGAAATACCGCTTCATTGGCGCCCACCGTGACCATGATCTCCCCGTTGGGATCGAAAACGAGACCGTTGTCCTGTTTGAATTTATCTGCGATGGCGTTTCTCAACTCCTCGATCCCGTAATTGGAAGCATAGTGGACATGTCCGTCATCCAGGGCTTTTTTGGCCGCGTCTTTGATATTTTGAGGAGTATCGAAATCGGGTCGGCCGATTCCCAGGTTCACAATATGCTGTCCCTGGGCTGTTCTTTTATGTACTTCTTCAAAAACCTTCCGGATTCCCGAAAAAGGGATACGGCTCATTCTTTGGGCGTCATACATCGGTTTCACCTTCCATCGTATTTATTAAACTGACGACTCGTACATCTCCAGTGCCACCCGGGCGACTGTGGTCGTAGGCAATAATACCGGGCAGCCGCAGAGGTCCTTGAGCCTGTCCCGGTGCTCTTCTTTGAAGCCCATGCAGTCAATAGCCACAAGGTCTGCATTCAGGCGTCTGAATCTCTCGCCGGCCTGGTTAAAACCAATGCCTTCGTAGGGAGAAACGACCGCGGATGTGACCTCGAGCCCTGACTCCTTCCAGTGCTGGACCGCGGCTGATTCCTGGGCCTGATTGGGCACAATGATGCCGATCTTACCCTGCGGATATGTCGCTCTGACCAGAGCAGGCATTATCAGGCCAGGGAGAAGCACATTGAGGGGAGCATTGAAAACGGGAAAGCCGCCGCAACAGAGGACAACGGCAAAACGAGTGCCCGCCGCAGCCAGAATCTCCACCTGATGCTCGATATAAGGAAAAAGTACGGGGAGCGGAATCTCAACCGTCGTTTTATCACTGAGCAGGCAGACCAGTGGGGAAATCCCCTGCTGGTCTTCAAGATTTCGGGCCTCATCGCAGCTCAGCACATCGAGAGCCCCGACCAGCGTGCGGGGAACTCCCGGTGCAATCACGTCATAGACCTCCTCATGATCTGGACGGGGAGAGTGTCCGAGCGTAATTAAACCTATCATGGCGAGGGCTTCAGAAACCTGCCGTGGCCGCTTTGAGCAACGGTTCTGCCATTTTCATGGACCTTGGTGCCCCGGACCCAGGTTGAGAGTATTTTGCCGGAAAGTTTCATGCCGTCGAAAATATGCATCGTCTCTCCCGCCTTGGAGTAGCTTTTTTTCATGTCGAAAACAAACTCGCCGTTCATATCTATCAGCACAAAATCTGCATCATAGCCGGGCTGCAAATGACCCTTCTCTTTGAGCATGAAAACTTCAGCCGGCTTTTCACTAAGCATGGCCGCAGCCCTGCCATAGCCGATAATACCACGGTTAATCGCATCGATCATCAGGGGCATGAACATGTCAAAGCTGGCAATTCCCGAATTGGCGGTGAATATGCCTCCGTCCTTGGATTCGGGCCTCCACGGAGAATGGTCGGTGGCAATATAGTCAATGGTTCCGTCGTTTATATAATCCCATAGTTTCAGGCGGTTTTCCTCTGCTCGAAGGGGGGGGTTGTTTTTCGCATAAGGCCCATATTTGGTCAGGTATTCATCGGACAGAAAAATATAGGTGGGGCACGTTTCTGCAATTACATTCACCCCGCGTGCCTTGGCTTCTTTGACCAGCTGAACAGCACCTGCGCTCGACATATGACAGACCACCATTGAGGCATCCACTGCAGCTCCAATGGCAAGAGAAAGGGCGACAGAGCTGTCTTCACAAACGGCCGGCCGGCTTTGGGTATGCACGAGGCCATCGGTCCTGCCGCTGGCTTTCAATTTTTCTGTGAACATGATGATCATCTCATTGGTTTCACAGTGCAGACAATGGCGACGGCCCGTTTTGGCGACAGCCTCCATCGCCTGGTACTGGCTGCCGGAATCGGGACAGATCAAGCCGGTAAACTCCTTCTCCCGGCCAGGTTCCGCCGGGTGGAGATAGGTTTTAAAGGCAACGGCACCGGCATCGGCCAGTCCCTGAATATCATCGAGATTTTCAAAACCGGCGGTGCCATAGAGAGCGAAATCGATAAGTGCCCTGGGTTGCACCGTTTCTGCCCGCTGTTTGAGGATTTCAGCGGTGTGCACGGGAGGAATGGATATGGGCATTTCGCATACCGTAGTGATGCCGCCGGCTGCCGCAGCCTGCGTCCCCGTCCAGAAATCCTCTCTTTCCATTCTGCCCGGATCCCGCATATGACAATGGCCATCAATGATGCCGGGAAAGACATGGAGCCCGACGGCATCGATTATTTCCCGGGCAGCGATATCCTGACCCGGGGTCAGAAGCGCAGCTACTTTGCCATCATGTACGGCAATATCCGTCAGTTTTTCACCCTCGCCGGAAACGAGCGTGCCGTTTTTTATCAGCAGATCAAAAGTCATGAGTAGTTCTCCTCTCGCCCCTGGTTATGGGCAGAATTATATGCGCCTGTCAAGCCCGACTATCCCCTGCAGCAATGCATTGGCACCGTTTACACAGGCCTCGGGCGCAGCGTATTCATCCTTGGAGTGGCTGACGCCATCCTTGTTGGGCACAAAGAGCATCGCCACGGGACATATTGTCGCCATCAGATTGGCATCGTGCCCGGCACCGCTGGGCATTACGATGTAGTCCAATTCTGCTCTCTGGCAGCCCTCTTCAAGAGCCGCAACAATCACTTCGTCCGAGATGATTGGCGGTTTGTGGGAATACTTGTCGAAGGAGGCTGTGAGTTCCTCCGCCAAAGACTCCAGTTCTCTCTGAGCCTGATCGATCAGAGAATCATCCAGACCTCGCAATTCAAAAGTAATCTCAACACTTCCCGGAATCACGTTGGGAGCTCCGGGGGTGACATTCAACGTCCCGACCGTGCCCACAATACCGTATTTTTCCGCTGTTTCTTTTACGCCAAGAACAAAACGGGCAGCCTTGACCAGAGCATCATCTCTCTTATCCATCGGCGTTGTGCCCGCATGGTTGGCGCGCCCGGCAAACACAAGTCGATAGCGCCTGAATCCCACAATGCCGTTGACGACACCGATAGAAATGCCATCCTCATCCAGGATGCCGCCCTGTTCGATGTGCAGTTCCACATACGCGGCTACGGTCCCCTTTCCCCGCTCTATGGTGCTGAGATTCAGTAGGTTGATTCCAGCCTTTTGCAAAAGCTCTCTGAAGGTTTCACCACTGTATACCGTCTGCTCAAGCAGCCCCTTTTCGAAATGGCCGGTCATGACCCGACTGCCAAAGGTTCCTCCCGGAGCCACTGCTTCTTCCCCGGAAAAATTGATTACCTCAAGAGGATGCTTCAGTCTGGTCCCTGCCCGATGGAGGGTCCTAACCAGAGCAATACCGGACAGTACGCCGAGCACGCCGTCGTAGTTGCCGCCGCATGGCACGGTGTCTGTGTGCGAACCAACCACTATGGGCGGAAGAGAATCATCTTCCCCGTCGTAACGGCCCACAGAGTTGCAGGCAGCGTCGCGGGTAACAGTCATACCGGCGTCTTCCATGAATTGTTCAACCAGGGTTCTGCCTTCAAGATCTGCCTGGGAGAACGCTTCTCTGTAATATCCTCCATCTTCGGCCAAACCGATTTTTCCCAATTCGGCCAATTCAAAGGTAAGACGGTTAGCATCAACAGTAAATGTCTCTGAGTTCATTATTTTTTTCTCGTCAAAAGGGTTATTCATGGGTTTGATTAGGTCCCTACTCTCACCCCACATAGCGCGGGTCGATCACACTCGTGGGCCGGAGGTTGCCAGGCTGACAACTGACTTGCTTTACAAGTGATGTTTCTGTATTTGCAGAGATAAAGCCAGGGTGGATCCTCATTCAACCGGCGCTAGCATTGTTTGTAAATATCTTCACGACGGCACAATTCGGCAATGCTGTTTTCACCTCGCAGCCCTTCCAATACGATTCTGACTTATCTTCTGCTGAATACTTCCGGCGGGTCTTCCGCCGAATCTGTCTAACGACAGATTCGGCGCTGTCTTTGTGTGACATGATTTCTACTCCTTGCTTTGGGTTAAATTCTACCCCGGAGTATCTCTTAATTCATGTCTTGTTTTTGTCTCACATGGTCTGACGGGGAACATACAACCATCTCTTATAGACGCGTCTTTTTAGAATCGACTGATTTGCTGATTCAGGGCATCAAGAACCCCTTGTTATCGAAGGAAGTTGATTGAAGGCCGCTCAAAGTAAAAGATGAAGTACGTTGCGACTAGTCCTATTACAAACAACTTCCCGTAAAATTTAAAATCACCATTTTCGAAATTTCCGGCCCATTTGTATATGACCATAGCCAGTATATAGGTGATTGCGCCCATCACCCAGGCTGTAAACAAAAAGAAGCCGATCTGCTTTAACTGATTCATCCAATCCACGGCTCTCTCCCCAAAATTCTCGATAGTTAACCTAGAGACGAATACCACGACGGTGTTGGCTGAGTATACCGCAATAAGAAGTTTTCTCCATATCAGAAAAGTCCTAATTGGCGGTTATCATGATGCTGGACCTCGCTGTTTAGATGAGTAAAGCTAGATTTAGACGGGCCGCACGATCACTAAAATCAGCGATTTATTTTACCCTGCCTGTTTCTCCGATATCCAATGAAATAGTGAGGTCAGTCCCTTTTCTGCTTCATGCGGTCATATTCATCATTTGATACAAACCGAAGCGGCATGACATCGCTGCCACCCCTGATAACCGGAGAGGAGTCGACGCGGGCGCAGGCTCCGGCATAGGTGCCTGCAACGGTGAAAGTGCAAATCTGTACATTCATCTGATCTATCTTCGGGAGACTAAACAATTCTTGATAAATACGTTTTCGATTCCCGAACCGGCCATCAGTTTTACACAGAACATCAGTTGTATCCGATAGCACGATATTTTCACCGCTGCGGCCAGCGATCGGCTTCTCCACATACCCGCTCTCTCTCAGAACATCCGTAAGTTCATATTGCGCGTTCAACAGGTAAGGATGATCAGGAAAAAGCATCCACATCACCGGCAGAATCGCCTTGTTGCTTGGAATCAGGGTCCAGAGGGGCTCATGAACCAGAACTCCAGGTCGCAACAAAACATCGACAAGCCGAGGAAAAGAATCCGGATCGATATCCTCCGAGGCTTGGCGCTCTTCCATCTCGGCCCTAAACTGATCGAGAACTGTTTCCCATGCCCAGGTCTTCCAGACCCGTACAATAGGAATACCCTCGAAATCAACAACCGTCCCGTCACTCCAGCGAAGATCGGCAACCCCCTTCAACACCTTGACCGTGATCCCGGCTTTTTCCATGGCCTCTTTCATATAAAGGGCGTGGTAGGTCTCTTCGACGTCTAAATCCTGCATTATGTGGATAATATCTTTGATACCTCGCGCTCTCCAGGCTTGAACCAAGCAATTGAACAGGTGCTCCCCGGGATCGCGCCCAACGGTGCATCCGAAATGCCCTGCCCACGCTGCCTGCAGGCGGCCGGCTTCGAAATAACAGGAAGCTGAATCAGCATTATATTCGTAAACCTTGAGTCCATTTTCGCAGATGCTGAAGTCAAATCGACCGCTAATCATCGAGTTTTTTCGGTTATCCCATGACAATCTGATCTGGGGCCAAAGCACAGGTGGAATGTTAAAGTTTTCTAACAACTGCTCATCCTGGAGAACATAATCCGTTGCGCGCATGAATAGATGATGAAGTTCGTTTGTCGCCCTTTTTAATTCCAGAAAAGCCGTATCGGAAAGACAAATGAATTTATGGGCCTTCGCAGAATCGCCTGTGAGCGAGTGACCGGCGTTTTCAACATAGACCGCTCCGGCCGGATCGTTTGTGTCGATCCAAGCAAAGCTGGATTGCCCGGTATCGTCAATCGAATCGACGAGCGGACTGAAGAGCCCCATGTCGATATCTTCAATATTTTCAGAATATGTGTCATCCTCGGTTTGTATAACCCAACCCAGGATTGAGGTATTTTCGAGACAGGGTTCAATCCAATACCCTCCGTCTTCTGCTTTCCTGATGCTCAGCTGCCTTGAAAAGGTCTGTTCCGGGGGCCACATTTTGTTGTCAACATTCTGTTCAGCAATGCGGATGTAAGCATCGCCAACCTCGGTCACAACAGCGACATGACCCGTGATTTCAAAATATCCCACGGCGTCCCAAATCAAAAAACAGCCTGCCTCTGGCGGCCGCAAAGCCCCATTTCTGAACGAACGAATTGGCAACTGACTTCCATCGCTGAGTTTCTTGATATTGCGCAGGCGGAAAATATCATAAGCCATTGGCACATCGTCAAAAACATACCGGCTGTTGAGGTAAATCCAGCGTCTGACGAATTCGACGCACTGCCATTTGTAGCCCATGAAAACGCCGTCCACAAAGGACCGATATGCCTGGCGATTCGGAAATTCCTTCGCATTAGCGGTCGAATAATCAGAAGAATAGACGGGGACACCGCCTGGCGCGATCCCTAAAACAGTTCCAAATTTTTCTGTATTCATTGCACGTAAGCAGATGACGGGCTATCCCTGGAAAAGACCGCCTTTATGAAGCCGAAATTGTTCGCCGTTAAAGTAAATGGGCAAATCCGGGGTGAGACGACAGATACCCGATTACCATAATCATAATACCTGACGCCATTACCCCAGGTGCCATGAACATCGGCTTCAATTATGGAGGCATCCCGCAGAATCCTAATCGTACAAGGTCTCCTTGAGATCCGGACGCATCAAAGGAATGAGTATGCTGAGCAACACGGTGGGTTAATCACCAGCAAATGAGATTTTTGCCCATTTCAGCCCGTAAACACTGACAGGCCTTGTTCTTCTTTTTGACCTGTCAGTGCCGAAAAGGCCTCTTTTAAAGTCGATTATTTGATCGACTTGTACCAGTTCTCCGGATACTCATCGTCAACATACACACGTTCAATCGGGGAAAGGGTTTCGATCCCTTTAATTTCAGTGATAAAGCATTCCAAGACGCCTTTTACGATGCTGCCCTGCTCCAGGTGCCCGCCGAAAGTCGGGCAGTCCCAGGCGCCGCCGGCGACAAAATGAATGGCCGGAAACGGTTCCGGCTTTCCATCCTTACCCGGTCGGGTATGGATCATTCCGCCAAGAGCAAGAACCATGCTCAGATTGGCCGTGGTGGCCACGGCTTCTTTATGCCAGTTCTCGGGATCGGTGGTATCCGGGGCCCAGACCAGGTACTTTGCCGGCTGCAGCCCACCCATAAAAGCGGCATGGATTTTGGCAAATTCGATATCATGATCGATGGCAAATTTCTGAATTGCCAGAAATACGTCTGCACCGGTCGTCAACCGGATAATAAATTCACGTCCGCGAATTGCCTCTACGCTATGATACTCATCGGGTGTTTGAGCATCCCGCTCCCAGATTTCAGTCATGTGGATCTCCTTCTGAAGAAGTTTTTTATTAAATGACAGAATCAGTCATCTGTTAAACAAGCGCTATCCATTGTTTACGATGAACAGCCAACGATTTGCATGGTCTCAATGCCAGTAATTACGGCCATGAGCTTCATTGTTCACAATCCCACTATCCAGAACCAGTCCCAGATCCTTGTCAGCTTGGGCAAGCCCGGGGGATCTGAGAACTGCTTTTAAGACAGAACACGTATAACGCTTTTGGTTCAATGCGCAACCAGAGGCATTGAAACAAAAATCGGTCATTCAGCGCTTTCTCTAAAATGCTCACGTAAATGTCCCGCGCAACAAGAAAAACTGTTACCACTTTCCAGCCTTCAGCGATGGGCGATCACTTCGATTTCAACAAAAGCTTCAGCATCAGGCAGGGCTGCCACCTGAACACAGCTTCTTGCCGGCAGCCCGTCTTTGAAAAATTCCCTGTAGGTCCGGTTCATTTCCTGCACCAGCGCCATGTCGGTTATGAATACAGTCGCCTTAAGTACATGTGCCAACGAGAGTCCAGCTATACCAAGTTGTGCTTCGATGTTGGCCAGTGTCTGCCGGGTCTGTTCCGAGATATCTGCAGCAATTTGCCCTGTCTCTGGATTTCGCCCAACCATGCCGGATACAAAAATCAGGCTGCCAAATCCGACAACCGTGGAAAACGGCATAGTCCTGTTCTGCGGCACAGCAATGATCTGTCGTTTTTCTGTCATGGTGCCAATTCTCCTTTATGGCGAATGATCGATAAAAATCGTTTCGAATCAATATTTCTCCCGGTTACCACCAGCACTACTTTGTGACCCGGCAGCCGTATCTTTTTAGAGAGAAGCAGGGCCAGCCCCACCGCAGCGCCGCCCTCGATCACCAGCTGCTCTTCATAAAAGAAGGCTCGCATGGCGGAGATAATTTCAGCCTCAGCCGCCAGTCCAATTTCACTGACAAGCGGCTGTGCAATTGCAAATGGCAGGGGGCTTAAACCACCGGAAAGCCCATCAGCAATAGAAGGTTTCAGTGCAATGCGCTCACACGGTTTACCCATCTGCAATGATTGGTGGGCGCCGGGCGATGCTTCCGGCTCGGCACCGACGACTGCGGCCCTGCTGTTTTCCTCATTCATTGCCGCTGCAATGCCGGAAATCAAGCCGCCGCCGCCTACGGGAACGATAACCGCATCGACATCGGGTAAATCCTCAAGAATCTCCAGACCAATCGTTCCCTGCCCGGCGATAACCAGTGGATCAGCATTGGAGTGAACGTAGCAAGCCCCGTTTTTTGTACTATACGATTGTGCGATATCGAAGGCGTCATAAAAGGTTTCTCCGTGGAGTACTGGCTCGATGCCATGCCTGCGAATCTGGCCGATCTTGGCCGGGTCGGCACCTTCGGGAAGAAAGATCCGGATCGGTTCCACTCCCATCCTTGTCGCGGCATAGGCCAGGGCGAGGGCGTGGTTGCCGCTGGATGCCGTGGCAACCCCGGTTTTCATGACCGCTTCTTTGTTATGGTTCAAGAAATTGGTTACACCACGGATTTTGAAGCATCCGCATGTCTGCCAGCACTCCATCTTCAGATACACCTGACAATCGCACAAGCGGCTCAATGACGAGGAATGAATCAGCGGTGTGCGCAATACATGTGGCTCAATACTGGCTTGGGCAGCATATATCAAGGCCGGGTTAAAATCAGTCACGAATATTGCCTCTTCTGTCAGTCAGCCTGACAGCTTATCCTATATATTTTACGAGTTGAGACAGGGTTCTGATCCATCTCTTTTATCTTTGGGCCGCAAACATTCGCCATTTAGACTGGACATTGCTCTTGCCGGCAAGACTGCTTTCCAGCAGAAATTGATTGTTGAAGGGGGCTGCCGATCTATAAACGAACCTGGCGCTGACTTGCCTTCATTCTCTTTTCCAGATATCCGGAAAACCTTGTCAGCGGCACAAACATGACCAGGTAAAGCGCGGTCACAAAAATCAGCGGGGAGGGATTGGCAAGCAGCGACTGCTGCGAGAGACCGGCTTTGAGCAGCTCGATGATTGATATCGAGGAGGCAAGTGCAGTGTCTTTTGCGCTGGCCACATAGTTTCCTACCAGAGGTGGAATGACCACGCGAAACGCCTGGGGCAGTATGACATAACGCATAGCTTGAATCGGGTTGAGCCCCAGAGCGCTGGAGGCTTCAATCTGACCCTTTTTGATGGAGAGAAATCCAGCTCGAAAGATCTCGCTCACATACGCCGAACTATTGAGTCCTAAAGCAAGGATTCCCGAGACGATGGCACTGAGCCGAATACCCATAAAAGGCAGGGCGTAATAGATCAGCATCATCAGTACGATAATCGGCATCGCCCTGAAAAAATCGACATAGGCAATGATGAAAAAGTTCAGCACAGGGTTGTTGAAGGAACGGAAGATAGCGAGTAAAAGCCCAATGATGGTACTCATGAGCGCAGCGCATACGGCCAAGAATAAGGTTGTCCAAAAACCTTCAACCAATGTTGGCCAGGCCTTTTGAATCATTTCCAGGTTGAAAAACAAAAAGCCCATTTCACCCCATCTG
The DNA here is from genome assembly GCA_963824415.1 of uncultured delta proteobacterium. GTDB lineage: Bacteria > Desulfobacterota > Desulfobulbia > Desulfobulbales > Desulfocapsaceae > JABDQA01. Next base: position 580,758 of record CAWGPM010000002.1, on the reverse strand, counting down.
GCAGTCGAGTAGCGATAGTAAAGCCAGCCAGCTGCTATGAAGACACTGAACACGGCAACTGTTTTCAGTTTCTCTGGTTTGAGCTCATCTGTAAAAATGATGAATGCCCATACAAGAAGCAGCAAACAGAAGAGAATTATCCTGCCCAGATCGATAGCTTCTGGCGAACCTTTGGACGGCAGCAGGAATATGGCATACAGAACTAAAAGGGAAAGAAAACCATAGACGAAACTGTTTCGCCGGATGAAGGGAACATGGCCAACTTTGGTTTTTAAATCTGCCAATCTTGACGGTCTGCTTTGCGTCGAAGTTGGATCTTTCATAGTACGTTATTCAATTCTAATTTGTCTTAGATAATCTTACTCAGGAACTCCAGCGTTCGTTTATGTTTAGAACGATTGAATATGTGATCCGGTGTTCCATCTTCTACGATCAGCCCGTCGACCAGGAATAGAATGCGATCGGCAGCTTCTTTAATGAAACCCATTTCATGGCTGACAACCATCATAGTCATGCCTTCCTTGGCCATATTGCGCATGACATCCAGGACCTCACCGATCATTTCGGGATCCAGAGCAGAAGTCGGTTCGTCAAAAAACATGATCTGGGGCTGCATTGCTAAAGCTCGGGCAATGGCCACCCGTTGCTGCTGACCACCGGAAAGCTGTTCTGGATATGCGTCAGCCTTGTCAGACAGTCCCACCTTGTCCAGCAATGCCAGGCCGCGCTCGGCGGCGTCTTTGTCAGCTATTTTCCGAACGCACATCGGTGCAAGTTTTATGTTTTCGATTGCAGTCAAATGCGGAAAGAGGTTGAAACTTTGGAAGACCATGCCGATTTCGGTCCGCACCCGGTTGATGTCTATGTATGGGGCCAGAATATCTACGCCTTCAATATAGATATGGCCGGAACTTGGCTCTTCCAGACGATTGAGGCAACGTAGAAAGGTGCTTTTCCCACTGCCGGAGGGGCCCATAACAGCAACAACCTCAGATTGCTTGACGGTCGTGCTCACCCCTTTCAGGACATGTAAATCCTTGAAGTATTTGTGAAGATCCACAACCTCTATCATTGTTTCAGAATCATTCATTTTGCGTATGTCTTTTTTTCTGAAGTTTGTTTTCGAGTAAATTAACCGCCCTGACCAGCGGAATCAGCACAGCGAGATAAATCAATGCAGCGGCCACCAGCGGCGTGGGATTTGTTTCACTGGTATATAACTCTCTGGCTCGTTTTAACAATTCCGGGGCCGCTACTATTGAGGCAACGGCGGTATCTTTCAGCATTGCAACCAGCGTCCCGGTAAGTGGAGGGATGACTACCGGGATTGCCTGGGGAAGAATAATTTTGGAAATTGTCTTCCAGCGCGAAAGTCCCAGGGACCGGGCCGCTTCGAGCTGTCCGGAGTGTACGGATTCGATGCCGGCTCTAAAACATTCGGAGGCATAAGCGCCGTAGCCAAGTGATAACGCCAAAACCGTCGTCAGGATAGAGCCCAGCGATATACCCATGAAAGGCAGGGCGAAAAAAATAAACACCATGACGACGATCATCGGGATAGAGCGGAATACGTCGACATAAATTTTCAAGAAGAAGTTCAGTGTAGGGCTGTGCAAAGTGCGCAGAACCGCAATCAAAAGCCCTGTCAGGATACTGCCGATCCCCGAGATGAACGCCAGTAGCAGGGTCACCTCCAGGCCTTGCCAGAGGATCCACCAATTACCCTCGAGCGTCTCCCAGTTAAAGAAGAAGTCCTTCAACCGCCCCCACTCCGCTCCTGAATAGCGGTAAAAGAGCCAGCAGAGCACTGCAATCAGCAGCAGGGCGGCAAACATCTTCAAAATTTCAGGTTTTTTATTGTCGGCTAAGACCATCCCGGTAAATGCCAGAACGAGCACGATAAAAATATTGATGCTGGCGTAAAATACGATTGGTGAAGCGGTTTCTTTGTCGGGCAGCAACAAGAACGCATATCCCACTAATAAAACAAAAGAGAAAACGACAGAAGAAGGCTGCCTCAACCAGACAAACCAGGCCGGGTGAGTGCGAACGAACTTGTTGGATTTGTCAGGGGTTTCTGACATCTTTTACTGGACGGCAAGGAAAAGGTTAAGAATCGGTTCCGCTGAATCGCCAGAGGCAAATACCAGCCGGCTGCAGCAATAGCGATTCAACAGAAATGCGAAAGTACGGTGATGCGGTCCATGTGCAATGATCAATCGAACCTGGCTCCGACTGCACATTGCAGCCGGAGCCTCTTTCCGGTTCCGTTTTCAATTACATTGCCGGTTTTTCGTTGGGCATATACGGTGCGACGATATTGATGACTGAACTATCCTTGGGCGGCTCTGTGCCAAACCATTTTTTATGGATCTCAAGCATGGTACCGTCTTTTTTCATCTCATTTTGAATTTTATTGAACTCATCGCGAAGCGGTGAACCTTTTTTGAATGCCAAGGCCTGGCCTGCTTTAAAGCCGGGGATATAGATTTTCATGACCAGGTTGGATTTAGGATGCTGTTTGATATAGTAAAGCGCAATAGGATCGTCTACCACGACACCATCAATCCTGCCGGCCTCGAGATCGAGAGCGGCATCTACCCAGTAGTCGTAACTCTTCACCTTATAAGGGCCAAATTCGTCCTGGGCCTTGACAAGCCAGGCTTCATTGGCTGAACCAGTATCTGAACCGAACACCTTGCCCTTCATCTGGCTCAAGTCGGTGATCCCGTCTGCCCGCGTCATCATGCCGATACCCGAGTCATAGTAAGGATCGGCAAAATCCATAACCTCAGCGCGTTCCTGTTTAATCCAGATTGACGACATGGCGATGTCCCACTGCCCGGATTGGACACCGGTGAGCACTGTGGCAAAGGGGGCGGATTTGTAATCGAGCGTATAACCTGCACGCTTGGCAAACTCTTCCACGATATCGGCCTCAAAGCCCGTCATCTTGCCGTCTTTGGCGAAAATCCAGGGTGGGTTTTCACTGTTTACCCCAACCGTGAGGGTTTTCCCGTCTGCTGCCACTGCTTCCTGGTTCATGCCGCTGAAGACGCCCAATACCCCTATGGCAATCAACAGCAGAACAACACTCATTCCTTTTTTCATGATCTCTTCCTCCTGAATGGATTTTTTAGCCTCGTCCGCTATGGCAGAAGCTCTTTAAAGATACGTTAACGAAGGTAACCCGGTACCTCCCTCCTCTCTGCAAAAGATAGATCTGCACTCATGCACGTTCAGTGAGGCAAGCGGAGCCCGAGCATCCAGACCCCATTCTATCAGGAGCATCGGAAAAATGCTCCGTACAATTAATACCCCCTGTTAAAGTCGACTGCATAACGCAAGGGTTCTCCAGCGACGAAACGCAGGTAATTCTCGCAGAAGATTTCCGCAACCTGTTCAGGGAACGAATAGGCCGAATTGTGCGGGGTGATCACTACATTCTCCATGCCCCAAAGCGGATTATCAGCAGCTAACGGCTCCTCTTCAAAAACGTCCAGAATCGCGCCACCAATACGTTTTGATTCAAGAGCCGATAGCAAGTCATTCTGGTTGACCGTCACGCCCCGACCGACATTTATCAGAACCGAACTATCTTTCATCAAGGCCAGTTCCCTGCTGGTGATGAAATTTCTGCTTGCGTCGGTATCCGGCAGGATGAGAACCAGGTAGTCGAGTTGCGGCAGAAAAACATCGATCTCGGCGGGCAGAAACAGCTGATCGACATGATCGACTTCACCCGGTGTCCGCTTCATCCCGAGAACCCGCATGTTAAAGTGAGCGGCCGTGCTGGCAATGGCTCTGCCGATGGACCCGAGTCCCACGATACCGATGGTGATATCGGCCAGGGGCCTGTATTTAAGACGCTGCCAGACTCTCTTGCGCTGATTCTGGGCGGTGGCTAAGACGGAGCGCTCCCTGGATAGAATGTAGCCGAAGACATACTCGCTCATTAGTGATCCGAAAAGATCTTTCACTCCGGTCAACAGGTAATGGGTCGGCAGCTCAGGTCTGCACAAGGGTTCAACCCCGGCAAAGGTTGACTGTACCCATTCTAACTGACTCGTTTCTTTAATGATTGAAGCTATCAGGGCGGGTTTGCCCAAAATGATATTCACCAAGGCTGCATGTTGTCGGGCATCGTAAACGTCTACTGCCGTAACGATCTCGATATCGGGGAGACCGCACTGGTTCAGCTCAGTCAGGTAGGTCGATGCATCGCTGTCGAAAATAAGCAGTCTATTCATGGCTATCTGAAGCTATAAATGTCTCGTACCATCGTTGCATAATAATGCGTTTGCGGCCATACGCCAAAAAATAGCGATATATTTCGTCGGACTATATTTCAGTCTACTCTGTGCAGATTCTCCAGACTTGCGTACAGCAGAGCGCAGGAGCCTGAATCGTCCTCCTTACGAGGCTGTATGAAATTTCGTCCCTGAAGCGAAAGCGGATAAGAGATAACAAAATGCGTGCCACTTTATGTCAAGGCTGTTCTGTGGCCGCACAAAGCGAATACCCCCGAAGGTATATCACCAGGGTTGTGACCTATTCGTCAGAATATTTATGTGAACTGGTAAACAACCTTTTCACCGAAACACTGCATCTTCCCTCTGGCGCGTTTCATTTACGTCATAAAACACCCCAGAGATTGCATCAATGTAATTTAAAACCGCACCCGAGCCCTCTATTGCCTGCAGCCTGCCGCACTACCTGTCTTTGATCATTGAGACGCCCGGCAGCAGCGTCTGGGTGCTGACCACGCCGGTCCACTGACGAATGGTGGTTTGCATGAATTGGGATATCAGTTCCGCATCCGAGGTGAGCAGGTCGCGGGTTAATTGCACCCGGATAATGATATCGACCGCCCCGTTAACCGAATGTACCTCGCGAACCTCTGGCAGATTGTAGAGTTTATTCATAATTTTTTCATCATGACGGCCTTCGACGTTAAGGAGAATGAAGGCGTTTATTTCCCTGCGCATCTCCGGGTATTCCTGTTTGCTGTGCTGGGCCATTTTGTCCCTGAACTCCTCCATGTCTTTGGGGATCAGTCTATCTACACCGATACCGTACTGCCTCGCTTTTGCATATTTCCATTGATGAAGAGATATGTAGAGATAAAGATCGTCAACTGTCCGTTTGGCGAATGATTTCACCAGGCCGCTGGTTTCAATCAGCGCCTTGAGAGGCAGGTAAATGGTTCTGTGCCAGTCGGCTGCCGCTTCTGCTTCAGAAAACGCTTTGCCTGGCTGGCTGTTTAAATATGCATGATGCTCAGTAATCTGTTCAGCCAGATGGCGATACTGTCCCAGTTCCGTGAGCTTGGGCGCCTGTGGAAGACCGAACCGATCTTTAAAATCACTGCGTTCCCGATAAAGTCTGTTTTCGAAAGAGTCCTTGGAAGGCAGCAATTCGATAACAGATGCGTTGATATGGCTGTGCCCCAGTTTTTTTGCAGCGGAATAGCGGTGATGTCCGTCGAGGATGTAGTAGTTGTCCTTAATTTTATAGAGCCCTATCGGCGGCAGCGAACGCCCCTTTCTCATCGCTGCCAGGATGGATTCCGAACGCTCATCGGTGTCATAGCCTTTGGGTCTGAACTGGGCGTCAAAATCTTTATAGCGGCCCACGCTTCCTGCTATCTGCGAAATAGGAACGAGAGAGACGCCACGGTCGACTGATTCGTTGGCCTGTTCTTCGGTGCGAACCTTTTCAAAATAATCCGGTAAGCCCTTACCGCTCTCGCCGTTTTTCAAACCAAAAAGGTTTCGCAGGGCATCTATAAATTTAGATTTCGAAGATGTGGTAGCCATAACTGTTGATCACCTCTGTTTGATCGAAAACACTGATGCGATCAGACGCTTTTTCAAAAAAAGCATGGATATGTCCGTGCACGAAAAACCGTGGTTGGTAACGGGTCATGAAATGGCGATAACAATGAAACCCCTTGTGACATCGGTCCTCATGGTCATGGATGTATCGCGGCGGTGCATGGGCAATAACAACATCGAGCTTTTTATGGAGCAGAAGTTTTAACCAGAGCCGCTTGATCTGGGACTGCATCTCCTTTTCCCGGTATTGATTCAAATTACCGTTGTACCAGCGTGAACCGGAAAAACCCAGGAAATGATAGCCCTGATACTCCACAATCCTCCGGGTGATATTTTCACAGCCGTTCGGCACCACCCGATGTCTGATGTCATGATTGCCAAGGATATAGAAAAGCGGAACATCGTATTTGATGCGCAGCCGGTGCAGGTATTCAGGCGGCAGGTCCCCACAGCCGAGAATCAACTCGAAAGACCCGGCTGGAATCGGGCTGTCATCGCTGACCAGCTCTGCGACAACCCGATCTGAAACGGTGAGAATGTTCATCTATATTTTAAATTACCATTTTCTGAAAGAGGAGCAGTGCTTCCAAATAGTAACAACTCAAAGATGATTGGATAATTAAATTTTCAGAGTGGCAATACAAAAGTGAGGCGGATTGTCCATATTCAAGGGTACCTTGCAAAATTAGAATTTTTGTTCAAAATCAAGGCGCGTGTGGAAATTTTGCCGCAGGCATATAATTGATATTCCGAGGAGCCTTTTGCAAAATGAGGGTTTTCGTCCAAAATCAAGGCATGAGAAAAATTTTAACGCAGGCATATACTTAATATTCCGAGGATAAAATTTTGAGCATAACGCAGAGTTTGGGCGAAAAGGACGTTTTGCAAGTGGCTCCAAGGATAACATTTTTACACGCAACGCAGCGTTTGGGCAAAAAGGCAATTTTTCAAGGTAGCCTCAAAATATCAAGCTGTTAAAGCTCGAACTGCAACTACAGTCATATCATCAAACTGCGGAAGGTGCTTTTGATGTTGCATGACTGCATTGAATAGTCCATCGCATATATTTGATACAGATTGATCTGGCATGTTACATATCGTGCGCAGCATCCCTTGCAGGCTAAACATTTGGTTTTGTCGATTTATGGCGTCGGTTATTCCATCTGTGTACAGCACCATAATGCTGTTATCTGAGAGATCGATAATTTGCTCGTCCAAAATAACTGTATCGAAAATCCCCAATGCCTGGCCCTCCCCTTTGTATAATTGCTTCACAGAACCCTTAGAGTCTATCAGAATGGGCAACTCATGGCCTGCACGTGTGTAGGTAAATTGGTGAGTCTTTTTGTTCAGGATGCCGAGAAGAATTGTCACAAAGATACCTTTGTCGTTCAGCTCCAACAGGTGACCATTGACCAGTTCAAGTACTTTTTTAGGCGATGTTTGGGGATTAACTTCCGCACGCAGAAAGCTGCGAACCATTGCCATAAACAGAGCGGCAGGAATCCCTTTGTCAGCAACGTCGCCTATCGCAATTGCAAGCGAATCGTCGCCTAACGGTATAAACTCATAAAAATCTCCCCCTACTGTTTTTGCTGGAATCAAATTCGCATAAATTTCATATCCTTCCAGATGCGGAATAGATCTCGGCAACATGCTTTTCTGGATATCGCTTGCGACCTTGAGCTCATGTTCCAGCTTAGCGAATTGCTCGAGTTGAGCAACCTGCTCTGCTACTCTAAACTCAAGCTTCTCATTCCATTGCGCAAGTTCGTCAGACTGTTCTTTCAACTTTCGGCTTTTCTCATTGATTTCATTAAAAAGCCTGATATTCTCGATTGCAATGGATGCTTGATCTGCAAAAGCCATCAAAAGTTCCAGTTGTTTATCTGTAATCGGCTTTACCTCGAAACGGCGGATGAGAATTGCCCCGATTGCCTCACTTTCACGTATTAGTGGAACGACACAGACACTTCGATGGCCGTATTTCTTTGCAATAGCAAAGCCTTCAGGAAATTCGGATTCAAGTGCTTGCAGATCCAGCAGACGAATTATCTTACAATCCTTAACAGCACGGCCTGTCACCCAGTCTCTTTTAATCCGTTTTTTCCTACCTATGGGCCATAACTGTGTCGGTCCATATTTTGCGACCATCTTGAGATCATCACCTTCGACCTGAAAAATCGCAGCGTCTTTTGCTTCGCATAGTTGAGCTGCATTCTCAGCCACTGTGTCCAGCAAGGATTCTAAATCAGAAGGAGAATCTGAGATGGCGCGAAGAATTTCAGTGATGGCCCTTTTCTGTTGAATTGCTTCTGCTAGTCTTTGTCCCTGCTTTTCAACGTCACCGAGAAGATGTTCAAAGATTCGTTTTGTGGAATCACTTGCTTGAGGCAAGAACTCCTTCAACTCACACATTCGCAATTCAAGCATGTTGCTCGGTTCTGTTGTTTTAAATTTGATCGAATAGGGAACATCACCAAACTCAATACCGCCGAAATAATCACCAAGTTCATATTTAGCCAGTATCGCTTCTCGACCTTCAGGATCAATTGCACAAGCCTCTACCCGGCCTTTGAGGATTAAATATAACAACTCACAGCCGTGCGGATTATCGAGAACGATAGCATCACCTGGATAAGAACGGATCACTCCAGTTTGCACGATTGTGTGAGATTCCTCAGTGGTAAACCCCAAATCAACCAGCATGGTTTCAGAATCTTTCGCCATCGACTTCTCCCTAGGTAAAGATTCCCAATATTGTGGCCAACGATGAAAAGGCCATTTTTGATGGATGCTGACAAGGATGGTCGATATTGAACATGCCACCCAAAAGCACCAGCAAGTGGTTAGAAAAACTAGTAACAGAAATATAGACGCAAAGCAATCCAATCAGAGATTAAGGTCAAAACCATTAGTGATTGATGGCTCGCCTTTCAGGTTATGATTCATCATCTCTATGAAAGGTTGCTGATGGATATCCAAGATTAAGAGAGCCAGTTTGCAAAAGTAACGCGGTCAAAATCCAGATAGGACCCTTATACAAAACACGAGCCAGAAAAAACTTGATACTTGCCACAGTATCTTTTTCCAAAAATATCGAGAATCTTTCCAAACATTCAGAATACTCCTCACGGTTGTCACTACCAAGATAATTATCGCCAAGCGAAAACTCTTTGCAGCAAAGCCTTACAAGGGTATTTCGCCAACTGCCCCATATAACCGGCCCACCTTTAAGTTAATGTCGCACGAACTTTGAGTTCCCCCCCCTATTTGACACCTTATCAGTTAAGAAATTCTGCTTCTTGGGCTCATCAATGAGGCCTTCAGCCTAAAAAGTTGTCACAAAAATACTCATCAGGTAGAATTACATATCCTCTATGAGTAAATGAGAGTTTGTGAGGCTTTTTAAAATGGCGGCCTAAAAAGCAGGTTCTTATTCACTGGCTGTCTGTCGGAGGGAGTTATGGCGCTTCGTATATATGCGGCAAACATTCTAATGAGATATCTTGCGGCAGAATATCTTTATCGTCTGACCTCCGTCATCCTGGCATTAGTTTTCGTAATTGTTCTGACTCCTCAACCTCCGCTGGCAGCTGCTTCAGTGTATTCGGATGTTCTTGATCGCGGATATGTCAAATGCGCGATTGGCAACCGACCTGTAGGAGATACACGCATAGGAGAGTCTGGTTACGAGGGATTTTTTCCTGAATTCTGCCGAGTCATCGCACTTGCCCTGTTCAATGATCGTAATGCAGTCCAGATGTCGCCCATGTTAATACGCCATGGTCTCCAGGGCATCTCCGAGGGTGAAGTTGATGTTTACATATCCAATGTCACGTGGACGTTCTCACGTGACATGAGCATGGGACTCACTCCCGCAGCAGTGCTCTTCTACGATGGGCAAGGTTTTATTTCCCACAAGGGAACCGTCAACGGCCCTCTTACTCAAATGACAGACGCCAGAGTGTGTGTTTCCCGATCTACAACCACGATCGCCAACCTCGAAGATTATATAAGCCTTAATAACTTGTCGTGGGAAATTCTTCCGTTTGAATCTTCTGAGGGGCGAAACGATGCCTTCTTCTCTCGGCGCTGCGATCTCCTGACGACTGATCGCCTGGTGCTGGCGTCCATGCGGTCGACAGCAGTAGAAGATCCAGATAACTACGTTCTTCATGAAGAAGTTATTTCGAAAGAGCCCTTGGTGGCCTATGTCAATGTTAATGACATGGTGTGGGGAAACATTGTTCGATGGAGCATATACGCCACGATATTCGCTGAAGAGAAAGGGATTACCAAAGAGAACTACAACCAGTATATGTCAAGTCAGGATCCATCAATTCGGAGGCTCCTGGGCTTAGACCCCATGGAAGGCACTGAACATATGAAATTGCCGCGAGATTGGGCGAAAAACATTATTTCAGGATCTGGAAACTACGGCGAAATATACAACCGTTATCTCGGTAGTGAGAGCGATATGCAAATCAGCCGAGGCCTAAACAGGCTGTGGAACGACGGAGGACTATTGTTTAGCCCGCCATTTCGCTGACGGCATGGTACAAACCCCTTTTCAATGACGAACGACAACACGGTTAAGTTTTTCCAACGGATTTCCACCCTGCTGCTCGTTTTGTTGTCGTCAATTGCTGTATTCGTATTGCTCGGCCTCGCCTTGATGATCTTCAGGATGATCGGTATTCAAGGTGAATTGGCAACACTTCGGGACAGTGCTTTACCGCGTTTGCTCAAAATCTCTCAGTTATCCCAGGAAGCATCAGCTACCATCTCCATTGCACCTGCCATGAGCGCACGGCCGACTCGCTTCGAGTTCGAGACGCTGTTGTCAAGAATCCAGGACAAGGAGATCTCGCAAATAGCGCTCACAGACGAGCTGGGCAAACTTATTCAGGGTGAAGACGCAGTTCGCGTGCTGCGGGAAAATGGAGAACTTCTGACAAACAATCTTCATTCCCTCACTGACGTTGTCAACCAGCAAATCATAGTAAGAAAAAAACTGGAAGGACATATCGACTTCTTCCGCAAACTGGCGAATGATAGCTCCCAAGAAGCAACGCAGGAAACAACCCAAAACAGGCAGTTTGTCAGCGACAATGTATACCGGATTCTCAACCTGCTGCTGGATCCGAACAGTGCAAGATTTCCAAGAAACCGGCAACAGGTGGAAGACCCTATTCAACATTCGATCCCGGCTTCTGAAAACCTTACCCAGATCGGTACTGATGAAGTTTCCGCTGGTCATAATCCCGCAAGAGAGTTGGCTGCCTACTGGGCTGCAAACAGCGACGAGATATATAATGACAAGCAATTGGAACTGTCTAACGAGTTCAAGATAAAGGCACTCGTGGAAGAAAATTCTCTTATAGCCAATCGTCTGCTAAGCAGTGCTAATCGAGAGTTCTGGAATGCGGGTTCTGATCTAGAAATGCAAGTCAGACGCGTGGACAACACAATCCGGATCACATCTTTTTTAATCCTGATTGTTGTCTTTGTTTTCATCATCAGCAATTTCCTGATGTGGCTTGTGCTCAAGAGAAGGGTCTTTATAAGACTGGATAAAATTCGAGATGGTTTACAATCTTTTGCGGACAATCGCGATCGTTTAGAAGCAGATGCCACGGGCGACGAGATTGGTGCCATCTCCAGATCACTTGCACATTACATGGACGTCATAGATGAGCGAGAATCACAACTGGCAGAGAAGACCAATGCGCTGGAGCAGTTGTCCAACCAACTGGCCAAATATCTCTCTCCGCAAATCTATGATTCGATATTCAGCGGCAAACAAGAGGTGAAGGTTGCCAGTGAGCGAAAAAAGCTCACTGTTTTCTTCTCAGATATTGAAGGTTTTACCGAGACTGCTGACCGCCTGGAATCTGAGGAACTCAGCCAGTTGCTCAACCACTATCTGACGGAAATGTCTCAGATTGCTTTGCAGCATGGTGCGACTATCGACAAGTACGTCGGTGATGCGATCCTTATATTTTTCGGAGACCCGGAAACAAAAGGAGTCAGAGCGGATGCAATTGCATGTGTCGAAATGGCGATAGCTATGCGTGCGAGAATGGTCGAATTGTCTGGTATCTGGCGCAGAAACGGAATCGAAAGACCACTCCGTATCAGGATGGGTATCAGTACGGGCTACTGCACGGTCGGGAATTTCGGGAGCGAGGATCGTATGGACTACACCATCATTGGCGGCACGGTGAATGCTGCATCTCGACTGGAAGCTCAGGCGCCACCGGGAGATATCCTTATCTCCTACGAAACATTTGCAATGGTAAATGAAAAGATCCGCTGTGAGATACATGGAGAGATTGAAGTAAAAGGGATAGCATATCCGGTAGCAGCTTATCGGGTAATCGAGCCATACGATAAAATTACCCGGCGGCTGCAAATCCAAGTAGACCAACCTAAAATGAAACTGAAACTCGATACGGAACAGATGACGCCTGAGGAAAAAGATCGAGCGGCAAGCGATCTGCGTCGAGCCTTGGATCTGGTCGCTCCAAGTGGCAAGGTCCCCGATTCAAAATCATCGGGTGAATAGTCCACGTCAAACAGATACAGCCTTTTTCATTTTGGCTCGACTTATAAAAGCTGGCAAGGATACAGAAAAAATCTCTCATCAGCCTGTCTGTCAACTCAGCAAAAAAATATTTAATTCCAAATAATTTGTGGTACCCCTTTTGCCTTCGCGCGCAGCATATTCCCGCTAAGCTACTAATTGCCTCAATCCAGGTCCGTATGGATTGCCTGGTGCAAGAGTTGAACCAGAGCCTGATTGTGACCATGAGAAGTCATGTTGGCGGTAATTCGTCCTCTGATGGGGAAACCAAGTAAATACAGATCTCCGATCAAGTCTAATATCTTGTGACGCACAAATTCGTCGGCATAGCGGAGTTCCGTATTTATAACCTTGCCTTCGTGCATGATGATATGGGAATTGAGATATCCGCTACCAACCTTTCCAAGCCTCTGGGCCATTTCGATATTTTCAAAGGTATTAAATGACCGAGCAGGGGCTATTTCTTCTGAAAAAGATACTTTTTCAGGATTGAAAGTGAAAATCTGTTCACCTATAGGTTGAGGATAATCCACCCTCATCACAATTTCGAACCCTTCAAAAGGTTCCGCATAGATATATTTTTCATGGCTCTTTTCTTTTCCTAGTCCTATCTTTTGTCTGATGACGGCAACCTTGGCAGGTGACTGCTGTTCCACTATCCCAACCTGAGCTATGAGGTCATCGAAGTCCCTGGCCGAACCATCTATGTTGGGTATCTCATCATCGACCTTTATGAGTACATTGGTTATGCCGTATATGAAAAAGGTAGCCATAAGATGTTCAACGGTACGAATCTGCTGCCTACCGTTGTCCAGGGTGGTTGAGTTAGCAGAAAAGATTTTCGATGGATCAGTTTGGGAAAAATTATCCAAGGAAGTGATATGACCAGGGATGGTCTGACCGTCCAAGGTTTGAAAGACGATGCCTTCATTAACTCCCAGAGGGCCTAAGATGATACCCGTTTTCCGACCACTCAAAAGTCCAACACCGTTAAGGACAATATTCTCTCCGAGGGTACGTTGAGGTTTGGAAGAACCAACTACATCAACAAAACCGGCGGTCATTGAAGATTCTAGACTGAGGGTATTGAGTCTGGTATCCGTAATAGAGAGTGAGCCGTTCCCCAGAGGTTGATGATTAATGGCAGAGTCCACCTTCTCAAGCAAAACTTCAAGATGCAGCGGTTTCTCCATAAAATCGCAGGCCCCGGCTTTTATGGCGGTAACTGCCGTTTCGATACTTGCATGTCCACTCATCATGATGACGGGCAGTGAAGGAAATCGGCCATGCAAACGCTTCAGAAGCTGCAACCCGTCCACGCCAGGGAGCCAGATATCCAGCAAAACGAGAGAGGGCAACTGATTATCAAGGCTCTGCCAGAAACTCTCAGCATCCTGAAATGCGACGGCCTTATATCCTTCGTCGTTCAGGATGCTTGAAATCGTGGAACAGATGTTAGGTTGATCGTCTACTATACAAATTGGATTCATGTCTATTGATAAGTGATTTTACGAGAGTGTGCTGTATCGATTTTTACCATAGTCAAGATTTCTACTTCAAATATAAGTACTATTTGGAGGATAAAATTTTCGCGCGCAACGCAGAGTCAGGACGAAAAAACAATTTTTCAAGGGAGCCTATTGTCTCTGTTCAACGGGAATTACCGCGCAGCTCTTTATGAAAGGCAGGTAGCGGGTTCGCTGGCCTGGCTGCAAAGACTTTTTATACAAGGGTGACATCCGCGTAATAACCGACATGGTCCGAAATGTTCTGGTAGGGCCCATCAACCAGGCCGGCTTCCTGGACGCTGAAATATTGCTGATCGACCCAGATATAGTCAGCTCTCATCTGCTCCCCGACAAGCGTGCCTCTGGTTTCGACCCGTCGTGATGATGGCGTGCCGGCGAGAAGGCAGGTGTCTGCTAATCGGCCCTTTAAGCCGGCAAACAGCGGACTCTTGGGGGTGCAGTTGAAATCTCCCAGCAGGCAGACCGGCGCAGCCACTTCTTCCAGCAGCTGCATGACATTATCCATCTGCACTGCCTTTTGCTCATGATCAAAATGGACATTTATCATGCTTGCCGTTCTTCTGTTAACCCTGATGCTGCAGAGCAATGCGCTGCGTCCCACCCCGCTTTTATTGTCAACCAGAACCGTTCGCCTGCCGACCTCGAGCAGCGTATGCCGATGCAGAAAGGCCAGGCCCCATTCAAAAAAGAATAAGCGGTAGCCGATGGGATGAGACATGTAGATGGAATTCATGCCTGTCAGGCGGGCAAGATTTTCCACCTGCAACTGGTTCCTGACCTCCTGCAGAGCAACTGCATCAGGATTGACAGAGCGTATGGCAGCGGCGATGGCAGCTAAATTTTCAGGCGAGCCGGGCAGGTCATAGCCGGGCTTATGCAATTTGCCGCCACCGCCTCCGTATCGTATGTTGAGCGTCATCAACCGCATTGTCCGTTTCCTGTTCTCATCCTGAAAATGCAGTGTATTGACGACTGCTTGGCGCTGTTGTCATCCCATGGGTATCGATATAAAACTGTCGGCTTCCTGATTTTACCGTGACGCCTCTGCAACAGTTGCAGGTTGTCGCCTGCTCGGGCAGGCTCACGCCTCGATTAATTATACTTCAATCAGAGCTTTTTTACTGTTTAGACATAAATAGTTCACGAGTTGAGACGGCCTGCTAGCCAAGGAGACTTGGGCAAGGCTATATAGGTAATATGCGTTTCCCAAAAGCGACGCGTGATAGCTGGCCGTATCGACTCGCCCGAAGGGTGGAAATGCTGTCTTTTCAGCACTGATTCTAAATAGGTACAAACTGTGTTGTTTGCATAATTGTGTAAATTTAGATCAAACTTTTGATATTGTTCAGATAATAATAGTTTTTGTTGTTTTTCCATGAAATATTCAGGTTCGCCTTATTAATATCTTGATAAGTTCCGCGACCAATGCAAAATTGTTTATGACAACAGCATCGTGAAACCCAGAAAATTTATCTATGCAGGGCGGTCGGATGCAACCTTGAATCCAGGCGGTGTGCGAATCGGCACCGCCGAGCTGTACCGGCGGGTGGAGCAGTTCGAAGAGATTGAGGACAGCGTCGTTGTGGGGCAGAACTGGAAAAACGATGTGCGCGTAATCCTGTTTGTCAAAATAGCCCCATCCTTCACGTTGTCCGAAGAGTTGAAAAGCAGGATTCGGCAAACCATCCGTGAATACGCTTCACCGCGGCATGTGCCCGCCAAGATTGTCGAGGTGCCCGCCATCCCCTATACGTTGAACATGAAAAAGGTGGAGTTGGCCGTCAAGAAGGTGATTCACAACCAGGAGGTGAAGAACAGGGATGCCTTGAAAAATCCCGAATCTCTGGATTTCTTTGCCGAAATTTCCGAACTCAGAGAGGAGTAAGGAAGATAAATCCAGCGAGCAGATGTCGACCGGACGACCGGCGCCGGCCTGCCCTGGGAATAATCACGGCTTTCAGGGTCAATATTAGAGAAAACAGGACATTGTTATAATGAACACGACAAAATGTGCAGTCGTAACCGGAGCAGCGAGTGGCATCGGCAGGTCGATCGCCGGAGCATTTGCCCGGGAAGGCCATACGGTAGTTATCGCGGACATAAACGAAGACAACGGTCTGGCCGCAGCTCAGAGCATTGGCGGTACTTTTATCCAGGTCGACTTGTCCAGACGTGAATCATGTCAACACCTTATCGATGAGACGGTCGATCGCTTCGGCAAGGTAGACATCCTGGTCAACAATGGCGGTTTTCAGCATGTCTCCCCGGTGGAGCATTTTCCGGAAGAAACATGGGACAAGATGATAGCAGTTATGCTGACCGCGCCATTTCTGCTGACCAGGTATGCCTGGCCGCACATGAAGCGGCAGCAATGGGGGCGGGTCGTTAACATCGCATCGATCCACGGGCTGGTCGCCTCGCCCAACAAGATCGGCTATATCTCGGCCAAACACGGACTGCTCGGTCTGACCAAAACAGCAGCACTGGAAGGAGGAGCCCATGGGATAACGGTGAATGCGCTGTGCCCCGCCTATGTCAGAACACCGTTGGTAGAAGGACAGATTGTTGCTCAGGCTAAAGCGCACAATATAGCCGAAGAAGCTGTGATAGCAGAGATCATGCTTAAACCGGCGGCCATCAAAAAGATTATCGAACCCGATGAGATCGCAGATATTGTGCTGCTTCTCTGCTCAGAGCGCGGGGCATCGATAACCGGCGCCTGCTGGACTATCGACTGCGGCTGGACGGCACAATAGGACTGAACAGTGCTCAGATTAGCAGCACTCCGGAATTGCATTTTAACTGATCCGGAAAATTCGTGGATTTGCATTGCTCCACTCGTTATACTCGAACAAGTAGCTTAATTATTCAGATAGCGTGGTTCCCATGAAGATTTTGCGTGCAGTCCTGCTTTTTGCTGTGTTATTGGCTCCTGCTGCGTCGCCTGCTATAGACACCTCCAGCCTTCCAGAATCGCTGGGTTCAGATCCGGCTCTTACCAGAATAGACGATGTCCAGAGCTGGGACCCAGACACCATGTACGAACATGTCAACGGGGAAGCAGAGCTTCTGAAACGCTACGGGGCAATCAGCCTGAGCTTCGTTGCATACGAAAATGACAGCGGGGATTATTTTTCAGTCGATCTGCTTGATCTGGGCAAACCGATCAATGCCTACGGGTTATATCGGCTGTATGGTGGCTGCGACGCTGCGGAATACAGCGTCTCTGAAGCTTTAGTCCTGGCAGATGACTATGCACCGCATGCGCTTTATGGACCTTATTTTCTCAGGTTCAACGTTGACGTCAGTGACCAGACTGACGGGGAAAAATTAGTAGATGACTTTCTGAAACAATTTATCGGCAGCGCACCTGATCAGCCGCCCCTGCCCCCCACCCTTGCAGCACTGCAAGAACAAGCCCTGCACCCCTGCGAGGTCAACTATCATCCGGAGCAGGTGGATTATGATCTGGAGTCAGGACCCGGGTATGCCTGGATCGGTCCGGATAAGCAGCATTATTTCATGGCTGTTCTGGCCTCTTTGGATGAGGCGCAAGGCCAGGCTGGCTCCTTGAAAAGCAAGGGCGTCAAAACACTGCTGATCGAGGAAAATACGGTTATCTGGCAAAAAAATGATGGCAATGGTTCCACCGCCTACATGGAGCAAACCGCCCAGAGAGTCGTTAAAAAAAACAATGATACATTTTAAGCACTTGATTATTTGAATAAATTTTCTGCTCAACTTAAAATCCGGAGATATCGATGCGGATTAAAAGACGCGAACTTCTGAAAGGAGCGCTGGTTTCTCTGGCCGCTGCCTTTACCCCTAAACCTAGCTTTGCCGGCTCGCCGGACCGGATGCCGACCAGAACCCTGGGCAGAACCGGTCTGCAGGCCTCGGTTCTTGGTTATGGTGCAATGCAGGTTTCTGATCCGGATATCATCCGGCACGGTCTCGATCAGGGCATAACCTATATCGATACGGCAGACTGCTATCTGGGCGGGCGCAATGAAAAAGTAGTGGGCAAAGCCATAGAAGGAATACGAGAGCGGCTGGTTATCGCCACCAAAGTCCATATCTCCAAAGAATCCCGGATGAGAAAATCGGTGGATAAAAGTCTTATCTCGCTGGGGGTCGAAAAAGTGGACATAATGCAGCTTCATGGTGTGTCTTCCAAAGATCAGGTTGTCAGAAAGGACATCCAGCAAACCATGAGGAAAATGCAGCAGGAAGGCAAGTTTGGGTTTACCGCTGTTACCACCCACAGCAATCAGGCCGAGGTAATCGAGGCTGTCGTGGAAGACGGCTTTTACGACACCGTTCTTGTCGCCGTCAATTTCAGGTCACCGCCGAAACTGTTCAGGATAATCGAGCAGGCTGCTGATGCAGGAGTGGGAATTATCGCTATGAAAACGCAGAATGGCGGCTACAAAGACGATGTGCTGCCCGAGCTGACTCCCCATCAGGCCGCGTTGCGTTATGTGGTTGATCAGCCTGGCATCCATCTGGCAGTTCCCGGGATGCTCAGCAGGAAAATGATAGATGAAAACCTTACGGCCGTCACCAGAAAGAAAAACCTCTCAGATATATTTAAACTTGAAAATTACCGCATGGATCTGCAAGGCAGGGCCTGCTCATTCTGCTCGGAGTGTATCGGCCAGTGCCGCCACGGAACCGGCGGTCTGGATGTCGCTCGAATCCTGATGTACTCCGAAGGATACGGTGATATCGATCTTGCCGTCAGCAGAGGCAAGGATGTGGCATCGAAGCTGAGACTCTGCAGCGCTTGTGAAACATGCACCGTGCTCTGCAGCCAGGGTATAGACATTAAAGCCTCGGCTCAGAAAGTCCTGCGCTACGTGAGCTGACAACAAGCGATGTTTGCATCGCCCTTCCCCCGCTCAAACCTGCCGGGTTTTAGCAGCAGAGCAGGGCATATCATGTCCAAGAAGCTGGACAACAGTGATTCGATCAGTCGAATTTCTGGTCCAGCCGATAGCCGATATAGACGCCGATACCGGAGCCGAGCAGAGGTACTGCAAGAAAGAGCGGTGGAAACGTGTGTTGAACCCCGAAAGCCGCGAAGGTGAGAGCGGCTGTAATGATCCCGAGAACCGGCAGCACGGTATAGCACAAGACCGACTTCCAGCTTCTCAAGGCATAGTACATCACAGCTATAAACCAGCAGCAGGCTAGGATCACAAAGACAACCAGTCCGCTGCTTATAACGTTATCCATAGCAGTATTTTACCACGCCACTATCCAGGATCACCATGTTTATTTTCCCCGCAGGAATCCTTCGAGCTTTACAAAATTCCCGCCTCTGAAATATCCCGCCCGGCCGATCATAGTTTAATCGAGGTGGCCTTGTGGTTACTGGTTCAGACTCTGAAAAGACAGGGAAACAGGCGAACCGGTCCCCAGATATTTAAGCCTCTGCCAATTTGAAATTTTAGGCTGCAGAAATTATAATTAAGCTAGATGAAGAAAAATACTCATGGCGGGTCGGCAGATTACACCTAACATGTTGTAGGAGGCCATGATGGTTAGTCAAAACTTTATCTATAAGCTGGACCGGATCACCCAATGGAGCTTACTGATCTTGGTTATCTTTGGCGGGGGGGCTGTCGTATTCATCCTTGCCATCATTCTGGTATATCTGTTTGCCTCGGGGGCCATCTGAACCTGAAATTTTTGAGCACCCTCGATCCGATCGATAAGAATTATGCCAGGACTAGCGAATTCAGCAGATAAGAAGTTCTGCCCTCTGCAGCTATGGGTATTTCAGTTCCTGCCTGGACCGGGCTAAATCCTCATCACACCAGTACTTATCCAAGCCGGATGTGTCCGCAGTAAGTTGACAGGTGCATATACCGGAACCCAAGATTGAGCTGTTTCCTACCTATCTCTGATCCGTCCTGGTCCTGCGAAGCTATAGGGTACCTTGCAATATTAGGATTTTGGTTCAAAATCAAGGCGCGTGTGAAAATTTTGCCGCAGGCATATAATCGATATTGAGAGGATAAAATTTTTGCACGCAACGCAGCGTTTGGGCAAAAAGACAATTTTTCAAGGTAGCCTTTATTTTCACCGGCTCATATTGCAGCGCTGACCGTCAGTCTCCAGATGCCCCTTACCGGAGCTCGAGCAGATAAACAAGATCTGGCGGACAGTATTTGATTTGCCGATGCAAAACATAACAATTATCGATATTTAATATTTGACCTTAGCGCTCATCGTTTTACAATGAGCTGATGTTTCAAAATAACTGTCAGCAATAGCACAGAGAGATATATATGCACACCTTTGCCCGCTTTTTTATTTACCTGATGTTCATACTCATACCGGGAACGGTCCTCGCTCAACCGCACTCAGGCACCATGACAATGGAATTCGACCTGTCCGATCAACCCAACGGACAGGATACCCGGCTCTGGATTCCATATCCTGTCTCCGATGAAGACCAGCAGATCTCAGAGGTAAAGGTCACCGGGGACTATGCCGAGTCAGCCGTTTATTCCGAGCGCCGGAACGGTATGATGATCCTCTATGCGCGGTGGAACAAAGGCGCCCCCTCAAGAAAGCTCGACTTTTCCTTCCACGTGGAGCGCCAGGAGGTCATCCGTCGCAACCTTCCCGCGCAGGAGTCCGCCTGGAACCCCGCCGATTTCAAGAAGTACCTGGAGCCATCCAGCCTGGGCCCGATTGACGGCCCGGTGAAGGAACTGGCTGACTCGATCACCGCTGGCAAGACTACGGTTGTGGCCAAGGCCCGGGCTATCTATGACTGGATCATTGAAAATATGAACCGCGACCCGGCTACCATCGGCTGCGGAGTGGGCGATGTGTGTCTTTTATTGACCGCCCCAGGAGGAAAATGCACTGATATCCATTCGGTGTTCGTCGCCCTCTGCCGAGCCGCCGGGGTGCCGGCCCGCGAGATCTTCGGCATTCGCCAGGGCAAGGAAGCGGTGGTCGATATCACCTCCTGGCAGCATTGCTGGGCAGAGTTCTACCTGCCGGGTTACGGTTGGGTCCCCGTCGATCCGGCCGACGTATTGAAAAAGATGCTGGTGGAAAACTTAACGCTTGCCGATCCGAAGACCCAGGAAGCGCGTGAATACTTCTGGGGGGCCTGGGACCCGTATCGCGTCAAATTCTCAGTTGGCCGGGACCTGCGCCTCAATCCGGCCCAGGCCGGTCCCCTGCTGAACAACTTCGGTTACCCGTTTGCGCAGATTGGAGATACGACGCTTGACTGGTACAAACCGGAACAGTTCGCCTACAGAATTATCTACCGTCAGTAATGGCCGCAACCGTTGGCTGATGATTGCGGGGCCGGTTTGTTCTCTCTATTGGTTGAGATATTAGAGAGATAATTGCTCTTTTAATAGCGCAATCTCCTGCCGCAACTCGTTATTTTCAGACAAAAGTTTATTTCTCTGCTCACGCAGATTGTTCAGATCCCTCTCGATATTTCTTGTTATGATCTGCATTTGTACCAATTGATCTAAAAATTGGCGCTCCTCGATGCATTGCTCCAGTTGGGTCAACCATTTTCTTACATCTTTAATCGTTTTCATTTTACAGCCTTTATCCAATATAAAATGAGACAAGCGCTTAGGGTCAGTCCATAGTGTAACCTTGTAACCGAAAATTCCCAAAAGTCAAAATGGCGAAGTCCATCTCAAACGGAAGCTATCTTTGCAATAAGAAAGAGCTCAGGGCGAAGGTTAACTTGAAGGGTGCAGTTCTTTGATGCGCATAGTTATATTTCCACTTTTGTGCGCAGGCGGATGCCTTCTATATCAAAAAGGAAAATGTATTCAGATTTGCTGTCTACTCCCACCACTGATTTAAGTTCAGGAAGCTGATCTGTACTATCCATGCGGACAATGAGGTCTTCATCGTTGCGGTTCTTCAGATGGATAAGGGTCTCAGCTCCCAGAGCTTCAGTAAACTTGACAACCGAGTCGAACATTCCCTTTCCCGCTTCACAGAGGTGCAGGTGTTCAGGGCGCAGCCCAACGGTGACAAGCTGATCAGCTTCGGAACACTGTGCAATTGGATCAGCATTTTTCAGAACAACTTTACCCTGCCTGATCTCCGCAGCCAGGAAGTTCATTGCTGGGGACCCGATGAATCCGCCGACAAAAATAGTTGCCGGATCATGATACACCTCCAGAGGCGTGCCAATCTGCTCGGCAATCCCATTGTGCATGACAATCATCCGGTCAGCCAGGGTCATGGCCTCAACCTGATCATGGGTCACATACAGGGAGGTGACTGCCAGGTTGCGCTGCAGTGTCTTGATCTCCATACGCATCTGAACCCGAAGTTTCGCGTCCAGATTGGACAGCGGCTCATCGAACAGGAAAACGGCAGGCTTACGGACAATGGCCCGGCCCATGGCCACCCGCTGCCTCTGACCGCCGGACAGCTGGCGGGGTTTTCGTTTGAGATAGGGCTCGAGCTCCAGCAAATGGGCCGCTTCACCCACCCGCTGTTTGATCTCCTGCTTGTCTACCCCGGCTATTTTCAGGCCATAGGCCATGTTGTTGAAGACTGACATGTGCGGGATAAAGCGCGTAGTTCTGGAATACCATGGCGATGTCACGCTCTCTGGGTTCCAGGTCGTTGACTACTCTCTCACCAATGGTGACAGTACCCTCGGTGATTTTCTCCAGGCCCGCCACCATCCGCAGCAGAGTCGATTTGCCGCACCCGGAAGGCCCGACCACAACGATGAGTTCACCATTGTCGATGTCCATGGAAATGCCATGAATGACATCAACTTTGCCATAGCTCTTCTTGAGGTTGTCGAATTTTATTTTTGCCATGCGTATCTATTTCTCGCTTTCAACGAGCCCTTTGACAAAAAGTTTTTGCATGAAAAGGACCACTGCAACCGGCGGCACCATAGCGAGTAAGGCGGTGGCCATAATCACCGGCCACTCCACGGTCTGATCTCCGGACGGCAGCATCTGTTTGAGACCCATGACAATGGTGTTCATGCTGGGATCTGTGGTTATCAGCAGGGGCCAGAGGTACTGGTTCCAACCGTAAATAAATAAAATCACAAAAAGTGCCGCGATATTCGTGCGCGACATGGGGAGCAGAACATCCACGAAAAATCGCATCGGACCCGCACCGTCAATGCGCGCTGCTTCAACGAGTTCATCAGGGATGGTGAGAAAGAGCTGGCGGAAAAGAAAGGTTGCGGTGGCCGAAGCAATCAAAGGCAGAATAAGGCCGGAATAGCTGTTGAGCAGGCCCAGGCCCGCAACCACTTCGTAGGTCGGGACGATGCGCACCTCTACCGGCAGCATCAGCGTCAGGAAGATGAGCCAGAACGCAAGATTTTTGAGAGGGAAACGAAAATAGACAATGGCATAGGCAGAAATAATGGAAATCGCAATTTTGCCGATGGTTATGCCAAGTGCCATGATCAGGGAGTTGAGCAGCATTCTCCAGACCGGCGCACTCATGCCCGACAGCAATGCTTCACGATAATTGTCGATAAAATGTCCACCGGGAACAAGGGGCATGGGTGGTGAGATAAGGTCAGCCTGAGTCACCGTGGAAGCGATGAAGGCCACATAAATGGGAAAACAGATTATGCAGATACCAATGATGAGTGCACCATGGGTAAGCCACCTGCCTACCCCCTTTTTTTCAACCATTGCCGCCATCAGTAATGCACCCTTCGTTCGATGAACCTGAACTGAATAACAGTCAGCACGCCAACGACTAAAAGTAAAATGACCGATTGGGCTGCTGATGAACCCAGATCCTGTCCAACAAATCCATCGGCAAAGACCTTGTAGACCAGAATAGTGGTCGATTGCTGCGGACCTCCTGCGGTGATGGTATGGATGACCCCGAACGTTTCAAAAAAAGCATAGACTAAATTCATTACTAATAGAAAGAAGGTAGTTGGTGACAGCAGAGGAAAGACTATTGTCCAGAATCGCTTCCAGAAGGAAGCTCCATCCAGAGCCGCTGCTTCAATTATGCTTGGCGGAATCGATTGCAGCCCTGCCAGAAAAAAGAGGAAATTGTAGCTGATCTGTTTCCAGGCCGAGGCGATTACCACAAGACTCATGGCTTCACCGCCGTTAAGGGTATGGTTCCAGTGATATCCCATGTGGGCCAGGTACCAGGGCAGAATACCGATCGATGGATTAAAAAGAAACAGCCACAATACGCCGGCAATGGCCGGAGCCACTGCGTAAGGCCAGATCAAGAGCGTTCGGTAAGCATCGGCACCTTTGATGACCCGGTCTGCCAAGACCGCAAGCCACAGCGACAAACTCATTGAAATTGCGGTGACCAAAGTGCTGAACACTGCGGTGGTGATGAACGAGGAGCGATAGTATTGATCGGAAAACAAGAAAATGAAATTATCAAAGCCTACAAATTGGTTCTTCAGCCCAAAGGGATCGGGAATGAAGACCGACTGGTAGATAGCCTGGCCAGCAGGCCAGAAAAAGAACACAACGGTAATGAAGATCTGCGGTGCAATCAGTA
This sequence comes from uncultured delta proteobacterium, assembly GCA_963824415.1. Lineage (GTDB taxonomy): Bacteria > Desulfobacterota > Desulfobulbia > Desulfobulbales > Desulfocapsaceae > JABDQA01. The sequence goes on along the minus strand of CAWGPM010000002.1, from coordinate 556,273 downwards.
GGTAAGGCAGCCAACGGTTATTGAAGGTTACGCGTTTTTCCATTCTGGCTTATGATACACCTTTGGCTCCGCAAGGGAATCGAAAAGGAAAAAGAGCGGATAGAGAAACTATCCCGATGGCGCCGGAAGCGGCATTTCAAGCAGCCGCTTCCGGCGCCAATGTACCGGGGTCAGCGGTTGGCCTGTTCAAAGCGCCTTAAAAGCTTGTTGCCCCGCTCTACGGCACTGTTCAAGGCCGCCTCTGCAGTTTTATCACCAGCCCAGACCGCCTCGAGTTCCTCATCAATGAGTCCGCGAATCTGGTCAAAATAACCAAGGCGTATACCCTTTGAGTTGCCGGTGGGTTCCTTTTGGGTCATCTGAATAATGGCCACATCGGTTCCAGGATTTTTCTCGTAAAACCCTTCGGCCCTGGTCTTTTCATAAGCGGTTATGGTGATGGGCATGTAGCCGGTATCCTGATGCCATTTGGCCTGGATGTCAGGAGACGAGAGGAATTCCAAGAACCTGGCAACACCCATGTACTCCTCCGGGGTCTGGCCGGCCATGACCCACAGTGAAGCACCGCCGATGATGGTGTTCTGCGGCGCTCCTTCGACGTCATCCCAGTAAGGCAGCGGCCTGAGGTTAAACTCGAATTGCGCCTCATTTTTCACGCCGGCATAACCCGCCGAAGACTCTGTGTATAAGGCGCATTCACCGGCTCGAAATCTGGCACCGGACTCGTTGCGCCGACCGCCGTAAATGAATTTTCCCTCTTTGGCCCAGTTGCCCATGGTCTGGATATGCTTGATCTGAACCGGCCCGTTGAAACTCAGTTCAGTGTCCAGCCCAGCAAAGCCATTTTCCTTGGTGGCGAAGGCAACATTGTGGTAAGCGGACAGGTTCTCAAGATGCACCCAGCTTTGCCAGGCAGTCGTCAGGGGGCACTCGCTGCCGCCGGCTTTTAATTTATCCAGCGCGTCCCCGACCTTGGCCCAGGTGGACAGATCCATATCCGGATCTACACCGGCCTTTTTAAAAGCATCTCGATTTACATAGATAATAGGAGTGGATGAGTTATACGGAAGGGAGAGCATCCGGCCATCCGTTGTGGTGTAGTAGCCTTTTACCGCAGAAATATAGGTTGATTGGTCAAATTTTGATCCGGCTTCGGCCATGACCTCATAAACGGGCTTGATTGCCCCGGTGGCAGCCATCATGGTAGCGGTGCCCACCTCGAAAACCATGAGAATGTCCGGCTGCTCTCTTGGCCCGAAAGGCGGCAATTCCTGCATTAAGTGTTTCCGAGTAATTGCCTTTGGTGGTTGCGACGACCTCATATTCAGATTGAGATCCGTTAAAGGTGTTAACCTGCTCTTGGAGCAGTTCGCCCAATCGACCTGAAAAAGCATGCCAGAAATCGATTTGCGTAGCTGCCATGGAGGGTGCCGAAATCAGAAGGGCACCGGCGACGAGGGTTGCAATTGAAGCGCGTTTAATCATATCAGTCTCCTTTGAAAGTGATGAATATGAATACTGCGGCTTATACCTTGCAACATTAATCAGTTTGTCGGATCCTAGCAATTCTTTTAACACTATTTTATTGTTAGAAATTATTTTATCAACTGAGCCTTTTGCAAAATGAGGGTTTTCGTCCAAAATCAAGGCATGAGAAAAATTTTAACGCAGGCATATACGTAATATTCCGAGGATAAAATTTTGAGCATAACGCAGAGTTTGGGCGAAAAGGACGTTCTGCAAGTGGCTGACCTTCTTGACCAAACTACCTCCTCAAGCTTGCATAGAATCAGTTAGGGTATCGTTGATACGCAGTTGAAATTTCGTTGGAGGACCAGCAATGGTAACTGAGATTTTGAACAATATTTTCTGGCTCGGCCATGATGGTTTTATGATCAAAGCTGACGAATTGGTGGGCAGCGAGACAGACGCAAAAGCTTTCGCCAAAGGGTTGGAAGGAATCTGTGAAGTCAAAATTATCAAACGTTTTTAAACGATAAGAAAGACAAGCGAATCTTCAGCCAATTTTTCTGCTGCTGCAGCTCAACGCTTAACAGAAATTCAGCTGCTCAAAAGCCTGAGGCAGTGCAGTTCCCGGTGTTTCAGCCCTTGCTTCTATCGGGCAAGCCAAGTTTTAGGACCAGGTCATACGGCGCTGAGTTAACAAATACATTTATTAGTTCGCGGGCTTTGGGATCGTTGTTATAAAGATCCAGCAGTGCCGAATTATCAGGTTTAATTCTTTTAATGCGGGTCGCGGACTGCTCCGGGAAATAGCCAACGTACTTATGGCCGGCTGCTGATTCCAGCGCGGTCATAATCTGCTCCAGTAAATCATCTTCCATCCGGTGATCATCTTTTTCAGATATTTGCTCGCTCATCTCACGCGCCATTTCTATACCGTTGAGTATCCCTGATTTATGAGGCCGATCGAACTGGGAAAGGTCAGCCCGATAATCTTTATAAAACATAGCATGCTCTGCTGCTTTGGAAATATTTCAATGAGGGCCACCAAGCAGTATAACACTCAGCTATGCGCATGCAAGAAGTGCCATTGCCAGGCCGTGTGTGCGCGGCACGGACTGCCATCGCTGAAACGCCCTTAGCTTGTTTCTTTTATTTTTCGAACTACTGTAACTATGGTGTTGGAACATAATAGCGTTGTCTTTTCAATGTTTGTGCTGACAGGTGCCTGCGATGCTGGAAGGAATAAAGATGGATAGTGCTGGTTCAGCCAAACTGCTCGAAAGAATCAAAGAACTCGAGCAGGAGTTGGCGAGCTTAAAAGTTACATGCCAGGAACAGATCGAAATAAGCCTGACAAAATATAAGCGCATAATAGATTCCACCTCGGAGGGTTACCTGGAGCTTGATCTCGAGCTCAAAGTCGTTGACTGCAATGCCGCGATTCTAGATTTACTCGGCAGCGACAGGGCAGCGCTGATAAATAAACCGGTTGACAGTCTGTATGACAAAAATGGAATTTTTGTGCATTTTGCCAGCAGAGACCATTTAAGTTTTGAAGCAAATTTTTATACCGAAGAGGGAAAAACCGTCGCCTTGTTGTCAAAACGCAGCGTGCTGCATGACAATGCTGGCAAAGCAAATGGATATCTGGTTTTTCTAACCGATTTGACCGAGTTGAAACAGGCCCAGGAAGATCTGCAGCAGGCCCAGGCCCGCTATCAGACCATGTATAAAAGTGCAATTCAGGGAATGTATCAATGCACCCTCGACGGGCGCTTTCTCAGGGTCAACCCCGCACTGGCTAAAACCTTTGGGTTCGAGACCCCTGAAGAGCTTCGTCGCCACCCGGGGGGAGCAAGCAGCCTCTACAAAAACCCGGAGGATCGTCAGGCAATGCTGTCTGTTTTACGAAAACACCGCATTGTACGAAATTATGAGGTGGAAATGCAGAGCCGCGACGGCAGATCCGTCTGGGCACTGATCAATGCCAGGTTGGCTGAAGATCCAAAGGGAGCCACATTCATCGAAGGCATTTTGATCGACAATACCGAGAAAAAATTTGCTGAAGATAAGCTGCGCCTCAGCAGAGAGCGCTTCCGTTATCTGGCCAACCACGACAGCTTGACCGAGTTGTACAATACGAGATATCTCTACAAGGCTCTCGATCGGCTCATCACCGAGAGTAAAACTGCCTCGAAGCCCTTTTCACTGGTCTTTCTCGATATGGATAATTTCAAACATGTGGTCGATACCTACGGTCATTTAAACGGCAGCCGAGCCTTGAAAGAGGTGGCCAGGACCCTTGGAGATGGCGTTGCTGAACCGGCTTTCGGGGTTGCCTATGGCGGCGATGAATTTGTACTTGTCCTGCCCGAAACCGGTAAAGAGGGAGCCCTGGAACAGGTCCGGGCCATACGTAAACGCATGAAAGAAACGCTATACCTTCAAAATAATGACATAAATATACATCTGTCTGCCAGTTTCGGCATAGCAACCTATCCAGACGATGCCGACGATCGAGAGGGTCTCCTGGCGCTGGCGGACAAAGCGATGTTCAGAGTCAAGACGCGCGGCAAGGATGCGGTGGGAACGATACCAGACAGCAACGCACCTCCTGCCCGATAAGCTCATTGTTACCGCCGGCGGCCGTGGCCTCGAGGTTATTGATCATTTCCAGGGCTTTCTAATGTTCGTGGTTGATGACTTCATGGCCCATATTTATGTTGCCCAAAGACACAAAGGGCTACCTTCGAATCATATCGGTCAGCATTTTTTCAGCCTCAGGACTCAACCCCAGACTTACGATTTCCTTCAACAACCGGTCTCTACTGCCATGTCCACCCAAGTAGCCATTGAGTCTTGCTGCAGCGGTTGAGTCAACAAAGTCCTGGTGCCGCGGGTAGATACGCATCATTTCGCCGGTAAAGCCTTTATGACGCTTCAGGGTGAATTTCTGGTGATAATCTTCGGCCATGGTAAAGGATCGAATCGGCGCTATTTCGGTTCTCACGATACTGCCAATGTTATTCTCGAGCGCAATTTTGGAGGCCATTGCTTGCTTGCGCTGCTGTTCATTGTGATAAAATACCACCTTCATGTATTGGCGGGAAATGGAAGGCCTGGTCGGCCCGTGGCTGCTCCAGAAGATTTCCAGAAGCTGGCCGTAGCTGATGCGTTTGGGATCATAATCAATCTGCACAGTTTCTGTATGATCTCCAATATTTCTATACGTCGGTGAAGCCGTCTGGCCACCACCATAGCCCACACGAGTTCGAATCACTCCATTGATTGTCCCGAACTGGGATTCGATTCCCCAGAATCACCCCAAGCCGAATGACGCTGTTTGAAAGTCGGATGGTGCCGCCGCATCAATTGGTGGAATCGCCGGAGATTCGGTTTCATATACGGTATCCATAGGTCCCTCATTAACAATTGAACGATCATTTCCTCGAACTTCCAGCGTTGCAGTACCGCCTATCAGTAACAATATCATTCCACTGATTAATGAGCTTTTGATGACACTTTCAAAGCTTCTCGCCTGCATTTTGTTTGTCCTCAGGAAATTGCGAATATCCTTCTTCTTCATCTCTTCGGCAGAAAAAGTATCGTCTCAACATTGAGCCAGTGCGGTAAAGTCTCAGACAAAGATTTGCAGGTTTTCCCTGCCTTGCCTCAACAAAGTGAATCCCTGCCTGATCTCTTTAGAGAAGCGATTTCCTTCCACACACAACATTTTTAAGCCGGCAGCCTGGGTGGCCCAGCGCAGCAGCGCTGCACCGCCTTTGTCCCCAATTGCACAGCCCACAAGCCCCATTTCTCCAAGGTTGGCGGGCAAAGAATGAGCGAGCACGACAACTCCATCATCTTTCAATCCTTCGTTATAACTCATGCTCAATGAACGCAGAATCGGCCCTTTGCTGAATCCTGGCGTGCGCAGGGCGCCCGCAATGATCTCTGCGTCCCGCGCACGCAATCCTGAGCTCCGTAAATGCAGATCATAATGAGCTTCGAACCCCCGCAGTTCTTCCAGCTTGGCGGCGGCATTCATACAGGCAGGGTTTCCGCTCATGCGCAGAGCTTCTATCATTATTCTAAAACCAGCACGATCGTCGAGTTCTTGCTTCGCCATTGCGTCAACGCCCCTCAATGAATAGCAAATTGGACCAAGGAGGACCAGAGTGCCGATTAAGCCCCTTCGCAGAAACTGTCTTCGCACCATTGGCGGGTTGCTTTTAACCATAACCATCTTTCAGTGTTTTTATTAAGGGCGGAGTCAGGTCATTTAAAGACTGCGAGGCTGAAAATACGCTTCAGGATCGCATTAGCTCCAGGTCCCATGACGCCAAATCGACGGTTCTGGATGCATAAAGTTTTGCTCAACCGCTCCAGTTTGTTTTCCAGAGAGCTGCGCCGGATGCCAGTTGAAGCCACCAAGCTGCGAAAATGGTTCAAGCACTGATAGGTGTTCCCCAGTCGATTAAGGTACACCACAACATAATCTTCTCTGGACGTCAGACGAAAGGCAACTTTATCTACCATCACATCGATATCAGCAGTAAGTGCAGTTTCTTTTTCCAATTTATCATCCAGTAGAAGTTGATATCCTTCCTGGTGCCCTGCTGGGGAATATCTGAACTTATGCGAGTTATCTCCACAACAGGCAGGAAAAACAGTATGGCTGCAAAGTTAGCGTGTTGAGTTTTATCCTCTTTTTTCGGTGCTTCTGGTGGAAATCCTCATTGCCCCGTTCAGTTTCCAGAGCATATGGGGTGCATCGCTAAGGGTGCTGTTGGGTTCGTCAATCTTCAAGCCATCGAATTCGTAAACAACTTCTGCATTGATTCCGGTCAGTCTGTCATAGAGTCCGACGAACATATCAGGCCAGTTGGTTGTATCCTTAGCTCTATCAATCATTTTGTTACCTCTTTTCCGGGCAAGCCACCTTCTTGCCATAGGAATTGTGGCAGCCCAGGCACGGGCCAGTCAGCTCTGCCCGCTGACTGCCTGGGAGAGCAGGCTGGCCGTCGCTCCAAAGACGAACGGGCCTGATTTACTCAATCAGGCCCGTTCATACCAACGCTGAAAATGCTCTTAGTATTTATGGAAGCATTACGGTATCAATGACGTGGATGATACCGTTGCTGGTCATGATATCAGTCTGGATTACCTGCGCTTCGTTGACTTTCACTGATTTCCCGTCAACCATGATCGATAGATTCATTTCATTGGCAGTTTTTGCCGAAGTCAACTTGACCACGTCGGCTGCCGTCACTTTGCCGGGTACCACATGGTAGAGAAGAATTGCCTGCAGTTTTTCCTTGTTTTCTGGCTTCAGCAGGTCTTCCACTGTTCCAGCGGGTAATTTGGCAAAGGCATCATCGGTTGGTGCAAAAACGGTGAACGGACCTTCGCTTTTGAGTGTATCAACCAGATCTGCTGCCTGAACAGCGGCGACGAGTGTGTTGAAAGAACCGGCGTCAATGGCGGTGTCCACGATATCTTTGCTGTGGGACGCACTGAATGCTGGTCCGGAAAACATCAGTACTACGGCTAACAGTACGCTCATTTTAATCGTATTCATTGTTCTGTCCTCTTTATTTTGAGAAGTTTTAGGATTCAATTTGCAGAAAAGCTGTCTAAGGTTTTCTGCGACTGGTCTTTATTTCAAACAACATGAGCGATTATTTCGCTCATTGACCTCTCAATTTTTTATTGTGTTGTTTGTCACAATCAAAAGGTAAGGTCTATGCTGAACAATACAACAATAGTAGAAATGTAGGTTAATGATAGATAATACTATCACATAAGCTCTCTATAGATAGGAAAAGTATGGTAAGCCAAACAAATGAAAGAAAGACCAATACGAGGTTAGAACAGAAAACTGATTATGTCTTTGTTTTAATTAAGATAAATAATCATTGCAGATTCTTAGCCAAGCCAGCCAGAGGCACAGCCGAATCTGTCATAGGACAGACTCGGCTGCTTCCTGCCGCAGGAAAGTGCTGCAAACGACCTAAATCCCTGCCTCGTTTTTGCGGTCCAATCGCCTGACGATGAATTTTTCGATTTCAACCAGGACAAACACGAGGAAGGTGAAGGAGATGATTCGCGTCCAGTCGCCCGCAGGAATTGCCGCCGTGCCGAACACCTTCTGAAACAGGGGCAGATAGGTAAACAGCAGCTGTAGGATGATGATCGCTGCCACGGCAATCAGCACTGCGGGGTTGCCCAGGAAGCCATCCTTCGTAAGTGCGGGAGCCTTCAGATAGCGGGCATTGAAAAGGTAGAATATCTGGAAGAAAATGAGGGTGTTCACCGCTGTGGTCCGGGCCATCTCCAGGGTTTCCCCGTGATATCGGTCCCAGAGGAACAAACCGAGGGTCCCCATGACCACGAGGGTAGAGATAAAAACAATCCGCCAGGTGAGAAACTGGTTCAGCAACGGTTCCTTGGTCGACCGCGGCGGCCGTCTCATGACATTGCCTTCAGCCGGCTCGAAAGCCAAAGAGAGGCCCAGGGTAACCGCAGTGACCATATTGATCCAGAGAATCTGCAGGGGAGTGATGGGCAGGGCAATACCCATCATCACCGACGCTATAATGATGCCTGCCTGGGCGCCGTTGGTCGGCAGGATAAAGGCGAGCGTTTTACGAATATTGTCATAGACGGTGCGCCCCTCCTCGACGGCATGCACAATTGAAGCGAAGTTGTCATCTGCCAGCACCATCTCGGATGCCTCCTTGGCCGCCTCGGTGCCTTTCATCCCCATCGCTACGCCGACATCTGCCCGCTTCAAGGCCGGAGCATCGTTGATGCCGTCTCCGGTCATGGCGGTGACATGTTCGCCAGCCTGCAGCGCCGTCACCAGCCGCAACTTGTGTTCAGGGCTGACCCGTGCGAAAATGTTTGATTTCTGTGCAAAAAACTGGAGCCGGTCATCGTCCATAGCCTCAATCTCCTGACCGGATATCGGTTCGCTCGTCACGTCCAGACCAATCTGTCGGCCGATAGCGGCTGCGGTGAGGGCATGATCCCCGGTGATCATCTTTACTTTGATACCAGCCGTGATGCAGCTCTTCACCGCCGCCACGGCCTCGTCGCGAGGCGGATCAATGAGGCCCAGGAGACCGAGCAGGGTCAGGCCGGAACTTACCTCATCGCGTCCGATAGTCTGGCCTCCGGGCATTGCCACCGCTGCGATAGCCAGAGTGCGCTGCCCCTGGCTGGCAATCGCTGCGAGCCGATCCTCCCAGAACTGCCGGTCAATATCCCGGTCGCCGTTTTCATGGCGCGCCCTGTCGCACATCGACAATACCCGTTCCGGGGCTCCCTTGAGATAGACGATGTTCTCGCCGTCGGGACGACCGTGCAGGGTAGCCATGAATTTGTATTCGGACTCGAACGGGATCAGATCCAGGCGGGGATAATGCTCGCTGCAGTCCTTTTCGAGCAGACCGGCTTTCCTGGCAAAAGCAACCAGGGCGCCGTCGGTCGGATCGCCCTGCACGAGCCATTGTCCATCCTCCTCGACGAGCGCACCGTCGTTGCAGAGCAGCGCTGCCCTGGCGAGTTCCTGGAGCAGCGCATCGGCGGCCGCGTCGACCTGCTTCTCACCAGCAAAGAAGTTCCCGCGCGGCTCGTAGCCGGCGCCCTCCACCCGGTATTCCGCATCTGCCTTGACCACCGTGGTCACCGTCATTTCATTGCGGGTCAGGGTTCCGGTCTTGTCGGAGCAGATTATCGTTACCGAGCCAAGCGTCTCCACCGCAGGCAGGCGACGAATGATCGCTTTGCGATTGGCCATGCGCTGCACCCCCAGGGCCAGGGTGATTGTAATAATGGCGGGAAGCCCTTCCGGTATGGCCGCCACCGCGAGGGCTACGCAGGCGAAGAACAGCTCGGTGAAGGTGTAGTCGCGCAAGGCCAGGCCGAAAACGAGGGTGCCGAAAGCCAGAATGAGTATCGCCCCGGTGAGCCATTTGCTGAACTCGTCCAGCCGCTGGGTCAGCCTGGTTTTCAGCGTCTCCACCTGGGCCAGCAGATTGCTCACTTTGCCGATTTCCGTAAGCTCGCCAGTGGCTGCGACCACACCGGTCCCCTGGCCGTAACTGACCAGGGTGCCGGAAAAAGCCATGCAGGTTCTGTCGCCCAGGGAAGCATCCCCGGAAACCGGATCAGCGGTTTTGTCAACCGGAACCGACTCGCCGGTCAGCGGCGCTTCCTCGATACGCAGATCCTTGCTCTGAATGATGCGCAGGTCCGCAGGCACTTTGTCGCCGGAATGGAGGTACACTACGTCCCCGGGAACAAGATCTTCCACCGGAACCGATCGTTTCTGCCCGTCGCGCTGCACGATGGCCTCATGGGTCAGCGTTTTCCTTATTGCATCTACGGCTTTTTCCGCCTTTCCCTCCTGTACAAAACCGATGATCGCATTGATCACCACCACACCGAGGATAACCCCGGCATCCACCCAGTCCGCCATCAGGGCGGTCACTACTGCGGCGCCGACCAGAACGTAGATAAGCACATTGTTGAACTGGCTCAGGAAGCGCACCAGTGCACCGCGCGTCGGGGGCGCCGGCAGCCGGTTCGGACCGTAGGTATTTCGTCTCCTATCCACTTCTGCCGCACTGAGCCCTTGAGGGGTCGATGCCAATTTCTGCCAGACCTGTTCTACCGGTTCCACGTGCCAGGCCAGTTGTTCATTTGTCATATCGTGTACCTCTGGAAGCGTCGTTATTGAGTGCGTATAAAACCATTTGAACACCAATAAGTATTTTTGCGCGAATGAAAATGGTTGTGCAAGGTGGTTCGCTACAAAATTCAGCTGTGTAGGAGCCCTGGAACAGGTCCGTCCATACGTAAACGCATGAAAGAAACGCTATACCTGCAAAATAATGACATAAATATACATATGTCGGCCAGTTTCGGCATAACGACCTATCCAGACGATGCCGACGATCGAGAGGGTCTCCTGGCACCCTTAAAGGTATCCTTCAAAATAACTTTTAATAAAGCGTATTACAGGACTAATCGGTAACGGAGCCGGAATCTTGCCACGTATATCTCATGTAAAGAATATATGCAGCATAGCAAAGCAGGATTATTGAAATCAGAATTGTGAAGAAATTTTCGGAAATCGCCGGGAGAATTATTGCGGCAAAGATGATAAGCCAGGGTTTGAGCTTGTATAGCGGGCCAGGCAGCCAGATTTTCATAATCACACCTCCATTTATAAGGATGGTGTTCAGCTCTGATTAATTATCCCCCAGCAAATCTGAAATGTCAAAATATGGGAAATGACGAGATCACGGCGCCTGAGCGGTTTTACACCCACAAATGCTTTGTCGGGCAGATCGCGAAAGTGGAAGCATAAATGGTAATTCGACAGGGGCAAGGTCAGAGAGGCCGGAAACCTTGCTGGTCTAGGCGCTACGACTCTACCATAACGAATTTCGATTCAATAGAGCCCTCCCGCAAGGGAACGATTTCTTTATATTCGGGTGACTGAAAGCATCTATCCAGCTGTTTCTTATCCCCAAATTTTATAATGACGATCTTCTCCGCTTCCCAGTCTTTGGCCGCCACAAATTTGTTTGACTGCAGAAGATATTCTCCGCCATAGCTTTCGATGATTGGCCTGGCGCGCCTTACATACTCGTTGTAGTTTTCTTCATCCAGTATCTTCGTGGTGCTTATAACAAAAAATAGACTCATACTCGTGCCTCCAGTCAGGCTTGTAAAGCCTGCTCTACCCTTATTACATTTCCTTAATATCGTGAGAGTACCTTACAAAATTAGGATTTTGGTTCAAAATCAAGGCGCGTGTGAAAATTTTGCCGCAACCATATAATTGATATTCCAAGGATAAAATTTTTTACACGCAACGCAGCGTTTGGGCAAAAAGACTATTTTTCAAGGTAGCCGTGAATCTTCCCAGCATTATGTCAAGCACACCATAAGCCACACCATATATCCTCAAATCAATTTGCAGCGCCTCTTAGAAACAACCTTTTACTTCTGACTCTCGACCTGTTCTGTGCAAAAACATACCTCAACAGCTCGACAGGTAAAACGGATGCTGCATCTTATTCAATCCCTGCTGCCTCGAACAGCCGCTTACCCTCTGGTCCGCCAAGAAAATTGACCAGGGACTGTGCACCGTCCTTTCCTGCACCAGCGCTCATCACCGCTGCGGTGTATGAGGTATAATTCTGAATTTCCGGTGGTAACGGACCGACGAAGATGAGACCGTGCTGCTTGTTAAGCAGGATTTCGGTAATGGGACCGAAGGCGACCTCTTTTCCCTTACCGGTAAGCGCATGCTGCATTACCTCTTCACCGGTGGCATAGCGGGTGGTCTTGGGCTCGACCTGCTCCCATACGCCCATTTTCTTGAGCAGGTTTTCGAAGTAGATACCGGTTGAGGCGAGATTGAAGACAATCGAGTCGGCTTCGATCACCACTTTCTTGATATCGTCAGCAGTGGCAATCTCCGGCACCGGTGCACCAGGGCGCACCGCGACGCCCGAACCGACCTGGCCCAGGTGCAGGCCACCCGCCTGCACCTTTCCGGCCTTGGCGAATTCCGCAATTGCAGCTGGCGGAGCGGCTACTACGTCAAAAACGTCGCCTGCAGCGATGCGTGCACGCATCTGGGGAGCCGTGTTGAAGGTGATAGTGACCCTGAGGCCTATCAAATTCTCGAACTCCGCCGCGGCAGCCCTCATTCCGGGTTCGATCGCACCGCCGCTCATTACGGATATTTCGGGACCGTGTGCTGGAGATCCCACGCTCAGGAACAGGCTTGGAACTGCTAATGTGAATAGACGCATGGAGTTTTCCTCCCTGATCGGTTATTTCAGTTTATCAAAATGGCAACCGGCAGTCCGCTGAATCCTTCTCCCCCCTTGTCATCAGGTGCGCTCGAGTGGAGCTGGCTAATAATTGTAGGCCATAAAATATAAGTGAATGGGCTCCAAAGGAGCCTACACATCTGGGAAGAGTGGTATCGTGCAATCGAGTGCCAACAAGGACACATGCAACTCAGGCAAAAACCATCTTATACAACTGCACGACAATAATTCTGACGGCCAGGAAAAACAGAAGAATTCTAAAGGCGATTAGAAAGGTCCGGTCAGATATCTTGTTAAGCAGCCTTTTCCCTATGTAAATGCCTGGTACAACGGCAATAACCAGAAAAATCAACAACGTCCCATAGTCTAGAACATTTATCCCGATCATTCCAAAGAGATATATCTTCAGTGCATGTTCCAGCAGGGAACACGCAGATTTCGTGCCTATCATGGCCTCTTTGATAATGCCTTGCCTGACATAAAAAGGTGAGGTGAGAGGCCCGCTTGCACCAAAAAATATTCCAAAAAAGCCCGCAGCCAGGCCAACCGGGAGGAATACCCAGACATCAAGTTTACTTTCCTTTTTTGAAACCGGAAGAAATATCATCGCCAGAATAAAAAACCCCATAGCCAGTTTGATTATATCTTTTGGAAGCAGCTGGAAGATAAAAATGCCAAGCAGTGCGCCCGGCAGCAGACCCAGGGTAAACCGAAAAAAAATCCGCCAGTTTATATGCTTATAAAAAAGAAGGGTTCGGGCACCGCTGCTGACTGTCATGACAGTGGCATAGATCGGAACAATGTAGGCGGTCTCGACAAAGGAGGCCAGTATTCCTAGAAAAAGCACCCCTCCTGCCATCCCCATCATGCCGCTTACGATGGAGCAGAAGAACACGGATACTGTCAAAAAAATCAGGGAAAACAGTGATATTACCATATCGTATTTGACTCCCTTCGACAGGACTGCCACCTCGTCTGTCTCGAGGAATCTTTACATCCCGAATGTACCATTTGACCCTGTTCCCCGGTTATCGCATTATGATGTGAGCGTCTGGCTCACATGATTAAAATACTGACGATACCACCGACTTTGAGTGGCGCCTGAAGCAGGCAGACGTCTGTTCGGGGAAAACCCTCTTTGTTATCAGTCTGAACCATGTCTATCTGCAGGTCTGATTGGGAAGTGGACAGGGGGCCTCGTGCATGAGCGGGAGCCTTTGCCAGGCCAGTATATAAAACCGATACCGCGGCCCTGTCATGAAGCCCCGGAGATTCTCTTTCTCAGCAGGGAGTCTATTTTGCTTAAAAATTCCTTCGTGGTCAGCCAGGTTGAGCTTCCGGTAAGCAGGGCCAGATCCTTGGTCATGAATCCTGATTCGACACTATCAATGCAGGCCTGTTCAAGTGCTTTGGCGAACTCGCAGACTTCGGGCGTACCATCGAACAGGCCACGGTAATAGAGAGCCCGTGTCCAGGCAAAAAGGGTAGCTATTGGATTGGTCGAGGTCTTTTTTCCGGCCTGATGCTCGCGATAATGCCTCGTCACCGTACCATGGGCGGCTTCTGTTAAAACGGTTCTGCCGTCCGGCGTCAGGAGCATGGAGGTCATCAATCCGAGGGAGCCGAAACCGGCCGCCACGAGATCGGAGATAATGTCGCCGTCATAGTTTTTGCAGGCCCAGACAAATCCACCTGAGGATTTAACCGCATGGGCCGCGAGATCATCTACCATACGGTGCTCATACACGATGTTCTTTGCCTCGAATTTTTCCCGGAACATCGTCTCATAAATGTCATCAAACGAATTCTTAAAGAGGCCGTCATAATGTGCTAATTCAGTATTCTTGGTGCCCAGGTAAACAGGATATCCCCGTTCCAGGCCGAAATTCATGCAGGACATCGCAAAACCCCGCACGGATTCTTCCGTGTTGAAAATTCCCAGTGCAGCGCCGGGTCCATGGAATTGGTGAATTTCCACCTTTTCTGGAGACAGTCCCTTGTTCGGGAGAAAATGCAGTTCAACGGAGCCTTTTCCGGGTATGGTCATATCGCGGCCGCCATACATACCGCCGAATGCATGCCGGGCAACGACAATCGGTTTACGCCAGCCGGGGATCAATCTCGGGATATTTCTCAAGACAATCGGTTGTCGAAACAGCGTTCCGCCGATCTGGTTGCGCGTGCCGCTGTTGGGCGATTTCCAGGCCTGTTTGAGGCCAAATTCCTCCACCCGCTTCTGGTCAGGGTTGATAGCCGCACACTTGGCCCCCACTCGATATTTTTTGATGGCGTCAGCTGCCTCGATCAAGATCTGGTTGTTGGTCGCGTCACGGTTCTGGATATGGTAGTCGAAATAAATGAGCTCTATATCTACATAGGGCAGAATCAAGATCTCCTTGATCCAGCCCCACATCACCCGGGCCATCTCGTCGCCGTCGAGCTCGACAACAGGGTTTCGAACTTTTATCTTAGCCACTCGTGCCTCCATAAACCAAACCTGCCGGCGGAATCGTTTGGACTGGTTCAGCCCAGATTTTGTATGATCGCATCCGTCATCTGGGTGGTAGAGGCCGAGCCGCCCAGGTCGTAAGTGACGGTCTCGCCTGCCGAGATGACTCCATCTACCGCCCGAACCACCCTGCCGGCAGCCTCCGTCTCACCTATATGACGAAGCATAAAGGCGGCCGAGAGAATCATTGCGGTGGGATTCACTTTGTCCTGCCCTTCGTACTTTGGCGCACTTCCATGGGCCGGCTCAAAGACGCTGATATCACTGCCGAAATTTCCGCCGGGACAGAGGCCCACACTGCCGACCAGGCCTCCGGCGAGATCGGCGACAATGTCACCGTAAAGATTGGGCATCACCATGACATCGAAATCCTGCGGTTTCCTGACCAGGTCCATGCATTGGGCATCCACGTTCATTTCCTCAAATTCTATAGCCGGATAGTCTTTGGCTATCTCCCGGGCTTCATTGAGGAACATTCCGTCCGTCAGTTTCAGGATATTTGCTTTGAGCACCACGGTGACCTTTCGCCGCTTTTCCTGTGCGGCGTAGTCGAAGGCAAAGCGAATCACCCGGCGGCAGCCTTTCCTGGTTACAAATTTCAGGGCCACTGCAGCGTCGTCTCCAACCATCTGCTCCTTGCCGACGTATACATCCTCGGTGTTCTCTCTGACGACCACAAGATCCACGTCGGCAAAGGGACTTGCCGCCCCTGTGATAGTCCGTGCCAGCCGCAGGTTGGCATACAGGTCTAGTTCGACCCGCAAGGTAATGTTGGGGCTTGGAAAACCCGTTCCGACAAGGTTGGTCATCGGGCCTTTCAGGGCCACCTTGTTTTTCCTGATCGACTCGACCGCCTCCGCCGGGACGGGAACCCCGAAATCGGCAATGGCACATTGGCCGGCGACAACCTCTTGCCACTCCATGGGTACGCTGGCAGCGTCCACTACCCGCCTGGCTGCGGCCACTATCTCCGGACCGATACCGTCACCCGGTATCACACTTATTCGATACATCTAGACGCTCTCCTGTTAAATTCACCCCGGTAACGCGCTCTGCCCTGAACCTGTATACAGGCGACGCACGTTATTCTTCCGTGATCGGGTTCCTCAGTATCCCCAGCTTCTCTATTTCGGTTTCCATAATATCGCCGGGGTTCATGTAAGTAGGGGGGGTTCGATCCTTGGCGAGACCGCCGGGTGTGCCTGTCGCGACGACATCGCCCGGTTCCAGGGAAAACACCTGGGAACAGAAGGCGACCAGCTGCGGAACATTGTAGACCAGCTGGTTGGTGTTTGATTTCTGCAGCACCCGGCCGTTGACCCGCAATTCGACATCCAGATTGTGGGGGTCTGGTAGTTCATCGGTGGTCAGCAAGTAGGGGCCCATCGGCGCAAAGGCGTCGAAACTCTTGCCGCGCAGGTTCTGGCCGTCGCGCTTGGTAAGATCACTCGCGCTCACATCGTTGAGCCCCATATAGCCGGCAATAACATCGTAGGCCTCGGCTTCCGGGACATGTTTGCAGGGCTTACCGATAACAAAAGCCAGTTCGGCTTCATACCCCAGGGCCTGGGTCATCGCCGGACGGGGGATGGGGTCCTCGTAAGAAGCCACGGTGTTGGCAAATTTGGCAAAAATACGCGGTTCCGCATGGGGTTTCATGCCGAGCTCTGCCAGGAAATCGTGGTAATTGTGGGCCACGCAGATGATCTTTGCCGGTTTGAGGACCGGGGCCAGCAGCCGTACCTTGTCGCGCGGCCAGAATACCGGGGAGTTTCGCACAGACAGCGTGTCCTGCTGCCCGTCGAGCCATTGCAGACAATCCCTGGCCGCCTGCATCGCTTCTTCGCCCCCTTCGAGAAAAGCGATTGTTTCCGGTGGGACCAGCAGAGCCGCCTTTGCTCTGGGGCGCGGGTCCTTGTTCGAGCCCAGCATGGCCTCGCAGGCCAGGTTCAAATCGATGACCTGTCCGTTATCAAGACAGCCGAGACGCGGGTCTCCTTTTTCCTGAAACATTACCAATTTCATCTGTTATCTCCTTATTGTTCTTGTCAATTCTTCAGTGCTTCCAGGCTATACAGTACTGCTTCTGGCCGCTGCGCTGGAATTTCGCTCCGACTATACCCCGTGTACCGCATTACGCCAGATATCAACCCGGGTTCTCGATAAACATCTGCTCGACAGCCAGGTCCTTTGCGGTGATGCCCTGTTCGCGGGCGTATCGGGCCAACACCTCCAGCGTCAGGCGGTTTGCTTCAAGGCCATAAGGCCAGAAATCCTCACCAAATATCTGTTTCGTTTCCGCCATGTAGGCCGGCAGCAGGGGCAGCATCACCGCAAACGCCTTGGTATCCAGCAGGGTTTCGAGGGTCCGCTGTCGGGCCTTCTTTAATTCCCGGTAGATGGCATCCAGGGCCCACGAGGCCCGCTTGTAGAGATCTTTGCGCATGACCACGCAGTGCATGATCGGATGGATTCCGGTCTGCCGGTAGTATTCAATTTCAGCTGATTTATAATCGGTAAACATGCGTTTTACATCGGGCAGCCCGGCGGCAAAACAGTCCGGAGCCTGGTGAATCAGGGCTGCATCAACCGCGCCCGAGGCGAGCATTTCCGACAGGTTCTGCCCCTCTTCCATGTAGCTGATCGCCGCACCCGCCGGCATCTGCAAGGGGACGCGCGGGCGTTTCGCGGCTACCCAGTCAACCGTGTGCAGATCAAATCCATAGCGGTCGCCAAGAATGCCGATGATCCAGACAACTGCGGTCATCCCCCATTCACGTATCGCGATGCGTTTGCCATTCAGGTCCTCCGGCACATTTATTCCGGCCCCGGCATGGTAATAGACCATCGAGTGGCGAAAAGCCCTGCTGGGAAAGACGGGTATCGCGACGAAGGGATTCTCCTGCTGACCACAGAAATAGCAGTAAGCCCCCATGGACATTTCAGAGATGTCAAATTCCTGGTTCTGGCACATCCGCGCGAAAATCTCCGAGGGCGGCAGGTGCACCAGGCGCAGGTCAAGGCCGGAATCCCGCAGTGCATCGAGATCAAGGGCCCGCGTACGGTCATAATAGCCAAAGGCGCCGGTGAGAGTGATTGATTCCATGTTCAAGCCTCCTCTTCCTCAGTGGTCAAACTCGAGGATATCCAGCCCGTTGACCCGGTCCAGCAGATAGATCAGACCGCGACCATCCACGTCGACATCGTTGCTCATCGGGGTGGACGCCCCTTGGGCCGGCTCGGGGATGAAAAAACCCCGTTCAACCGGGAGGAGCGGATCGGCGATGTCAACGATCCTGAGTCCCCCGCTGAACCAGGTGGCATAGACCAGAGTGGACTCCATGTGCTCCTGAAACTGGTGGGCTCCAAAAACACCCCCGGGCACCCTGCTCCAGGGCGAATCCGCCTCGCTGACATGATAGGTGGAAAGGGGTTTCATGTTGGTGACGTCGGTGACATCGAAGACCCACATGAAAGCGCGCGGTTGCCCCTTGTGGTGCCCATGCTGTTCGTCTATGACAACGGCCAGATCACGGCCGTCTATCGGAAAAGGAACTCGAAGCACCGTATGGGTGTTGTCGGGAACAGGGGGGTGATAGTCATACGAACCTACGGTTGCTGGCGACCTGATGTCGGTAACATCGACAACCCAGATACCCGCTCCGCAGCAGGCGGCCCAAAGCTGATCCTCATAGCGCATGGCATGATGCAGTCTCACTGGGTGATTTATCCACAGAGGTTTTTCACCTTCGGCGATCTCCTGGCCGGGGATCCACCATCGGGAAATCTCCTGCGGTCGGACGGGGTCGCGCAGATCATAGTTGACCAGGATATTGCCATTAAAGCCTTCCATTTCCGTGGACAGATAAACATAAGATTCATCGACGTCGAAACGGTGAGCTCCATAGCCTCCGGTTTTCTGGAAGGCAATTTCGCGGGGACGGGCTTTATCCGATATGTCGTATATCCTGAAACCGCCTTCAGCATAGCCCCGCTGTTCCGCCTCGACCAGCGCAGCTATATCTGTTGCAGCAACTCCGAGTTCCATAGCGAGTTCTGCATCAGTGGCAGATCGGCCCAACTGATGCTCGAGTCTTATTTTAATTTCCGGCAATAATTTACCTTTTCGGAAAAAATGCCGCCGGTACCGCTCGCTGTTGACAATCATGTAGTCATCGCCAAATACCCGTACCTTGTGGGTATGTGTGTCGTTGCCCGGTAGATCGATCCTGGATGCCAGACGGGGCTTTCTGGGGTCAGATATGTCGACGATTGACGTTCCATGAGGTGGAGACATATGACCTATATAGGCATAGTTGCCTTTGACCTCGACCTGTCCTCCTCCGGGAAGGTCCAGCCTCGAGATGCGCTCGACGTTGTGCGACAGCGGGCCGGGGGAACCGGAATGCTCATTCGTGCTCATGTGCAATCTCCATTTTTCAGGGAGTAAAAATCATACCGGGCATGAAGCATGGCAGCAGTTTCAAGTCTGCATAAGCCACGGCATGTCATAATATTTTTCTAAGTTGCCGACGCTTCCTGTACCATCCGAGCAATGGCGGCGCGACCAGGGAAAAAACAAGAAAAACCCATAAGATATTACCTATTCTCGAAGAGAAGAGTACCATCGGGTCCCCTTCCGCGATACGCAACGCCCGCATGAAGTATTGCTCGACGTAGGGCCCCAGAATAACGCCAATGAGGATCGCCGACACCTGGTAGCCCGTCTTGCGGGCAAGATAGCCGATTACCCCGAAAACCAGAGCCAGCCCCATGTCGAATATATAGCCGCGCGGGGCGAATGCGCCAACCAGGGTGAATGAGATAATCGCCGGCGCCAGAAATTGTGTCGGGATCAGGGTGACCCGGGACATATAACGGGCCAGGGGCAGGATGGTGCCAACCATGAAGAGATAGGTGACAACCATCGCCATCAGCACCCCGTAGGGGAATTCGGGGCTGTCGATGAATATTCTGGGCCCCAGGGTAATGCCGTGATACTGGATGACAATGAGCATGATGGCGGCCGTGGACCCACCGGGAATTCCGAGAGTGAGTAGAGGAATGAGGCTGCCGGACGTCACCCCGTTGTTGGCCGATTCCGGGGCCAGAATACCTTCAGGATGTCCGGTACCATATTTTTCAGGACATTTCGAAAACAGCCGGGACTGCTGGTAGGCGACAAAGGCGGCGATTGGGGCGCCAGCCCCCGGAACCACCCCGATGCCAAGACCGATAAAACTCGTCCAGACGATATGCCACCAGCGCTTGAGAGCCATGCGCAGCCCCTCGATCGTTTCCGCCCAGCGCGTCTGGGCTGCCATGTGCACCTTGCCGACTTCGGTCACGATCGACTTCACTTCGATCATCAGCAGGGCTTCGGAAATCGCAAAAATACCGATCAGTGCTGCTACCACGGGAACACCGTCATACAGTTCGAGGAAACCGAAGGTCGCCCTCGGCGCGGAATATATGTGATCAGGGCCGATGGCTCCCACCAGCAGACCGAACATTCCGGCGATCAGACCCTTGAGTGTATTGCCCGATGAGACGACCGCTATCAGCGTGAGGCCGAACAGCATGACGACCACCATCTCCACGCTGTGGAAATAGTATCCAACCCGGGACAGGAAGGGCAGGGCAAAAATAGAAAATATCGAGGCGATCAAACCGCCCAGGGCCGAGGCAACGAAACTGAGGGTCAGGGCTTGCTGGGCCTTGCCCTGGCGGGTCATCGGATAGCCGTCAAACGGGGTGGCCGCAGCCCCGGCGGTCCCCGGTATGTTGACCAGGATGGCGGGGATGCCGGCCCCCATCCGGGCCGAGCAATACAGCGCCACCATGAAGGCCATTGCCGTCTCGACCCTGAGCGCGAGAGTAAAAGGCAGCAGAATGATCAGACTGTTTGCCGGTCCCAGGCCGGGTATCGCTCCGATGACGAGACCGATGACAATAGCCGGTATAATCACATACCATTGACTAAGCGATGCAACAAATAAAGACGATAAAAATTCGAAGGTGAATTCCATATCAGAAAAGTGTCTCGATCAGTTTCTCCACCGGCCCCGGGGGAAAGCGCGTATCCAGAAGGGCGATGAAAAGATAATAGCCGGTGAAGGAGAGTATCAGTGAAATGCCCAGGATCTTTACTAGAGAGCGCACCCCCAGCACGAACATGGCCGCAGCCAGAAACGCCAGGGTGGTAAGCGTATATCCAGCATAAGGAATTACCAGGACATAGGCGACTGCCAGACCGAACAGACCGAGCCGGGCCGCCTGGAATGGCCCCCATCGGAAGAGGTCGCAGAATTCCAGACTTGCCTGTCTGCGGATCACTTCCAGTCCGGTTCGTGCCAGAAAAATTAAGACCAGCAAAATCAGGACGCTGCCGATCAGGAACCCATTGATTTGAGCTTCCCAGGCCAGATCCTTGATTGTATAAAAATAGTAAAGGGCGAATAGCAGTGCCACAATCGGTAAAACAAGTTCGTCGCCCTTCGGCTTGATCTGTTCCGGTTCTGTTTCGATGTTCTCTTGCATGCCTTTTACCTTGCCTGAGACGAGAGGAGCTAAACAGAGTAACAACTCAGGCGCGGCCCGGTGAAAGAAGCAATCGGGCCGCGCTGAGGATAAAAATTGCGGCGGCCGGGCCTGTCGGACCGGTCGTCGCGGTTCCGCAAGTCACACATTCCTGGAAATGAGATTTGCGGCTTCTGCCAGCTTCAGGATTACTTTTAAGCTGTCAGAATTTTTTCGTAACGTTTCGCCAGTTCCATCATGTTGTTGGCGTATTCCATGCACTCAGCCTCGTCGGCGTAGGAGATGAATTCCCATGGCCGACCGGTTTTCTCGATGGCGACCTTGTAATCAGGATCATCGAAGACCTTGCGCATGCTGCTCTTAAGAATCTCGTAGCGCTCCGGGTATTTTTCGATGGCTGCGGCGTGCAAGCAAAAGGCCCGGGCGGACGGCAGATCCGGTATCTTCGTGCCAAACACCTCGTTTACTGGCGGGGCATTGTCGGTACGATCCGGTATTGGATTTTTGGGTGCAAACACACCGAGAACCCGTGCCTGCCCTTTGGTGGACACAGGGTTCGCCATCGGCAGTGCGCTGGCATCGACTTCCCCGGTAAGGCACGCCACGACGGTAGGGTTGCCGCCGCCATAAGGGATCAGGTTGAAGCGGGCACCGGTTGCATCCGCCAGGGCCAGGGAACCGATCGAGGCCGGATGCGGAAGCCGGCTGACTGAAAGGGTGACGGAACGTTTCTTGCCTTCCTCGACAAGATCCTCGATTGTCTTGAAAGGGCTGTCCTTGCGAACCCAGATCACGCTGGGATCAACATCGGCCCGGTTGAAATAGATATAATCCCCGGGAAACTTGTATTTGGGTTTCTGAAGGACGTACATGATCGTTTCCGGACCCATATTGCCAAAAAGCAGGTTATAACAGTCCGGCTCTTTCTTGCCGAGATAGGTTTCGTAGCCTACCTGGCCGCCGGCACCTGGGAAGAACTCCGGCTCGAAATCGGTTTGCAGATATTTCTTCCAGACACTTATAAACGCCCGCAGATTTCGATCCGCGCCTCCTCCTGCACCTGTTGGCACTACGATATCTATGGCGTGATCAGGAAAATCTGCAGCAAACAGGTTATCGAGGGGAAAGGCTGATACTGAACCGAGAGCAAGCGATGCAGCAGTGCCCTTGATAAAAGTTCTTCTGGTAAATGCGGGATTTTTCGTGCTCATGGGGAATTCCTCCATTGCTTGGGTTGAATGCAGACGCAGACCGATATTGCATGCATATCGGAACGTCTTGGAAATACGATCGTATTGATCGTCTCCTTAATATTGTGCTGTTGAGTCTTTTGCCGGGCCTTTGGAATCATTGTTTGTTGCTTAGAATTTTTTCAAGAGCCCGCTTTGTTCTGTTCTTCTGCTGTCTGACGAGTCTTGCAGCTCTTTCTGCGTCATGCTGCTCGAGCGCCTCAACGATGATTTTGTGTTCACCCCACGAGGGTACCGCCCGTTCGGGAACATAAGCAAAAACGCATTTCATCAATTCAAATTTTTCCCATAAATCAACTATGGTCTTGAAAAGAAAAGGATATGGCGCAGTCTTGTATATTTTGAGATGAAAACTCTTGTTAAGAGATCCCAGCAGGTCGATTCTGCCCTCCTCGATGGCCTGTTCCGCTTTTTCCACAAAACCCTTGAGTTCCGCTATATCTTCGACTTTCATATGTTCTACCGAAAGTTTCGTCGCAAGGGCTTCCAATTCGATTCGCATCAGATAGATTTCAAGGAACTCATCGCCGGCTATGGCATTGACCATCGCACCGACATGCGGGGTAAATTTTACCAGCCCCTCACTCTCCAGTTTTTTAATAGCCTCCCGGACTGGTATCTCGCTGATGCCAAACTCTTTAGCGATTTCCGATATCACGATTTTCTGCCCCGGTTTAAGTTCCCTGTCGATAATTCTCTGGCGGAGCTTGAGGCGGACGGCTTCTGATTTTGTGGTGAATTCAATCATGATTCGAAGTGTTGATAGCGGGGATATTGGAGATTATCATATATCATATAGGATATATAATGAAAGAATGAAAGCAAAAAATGTCTACAAAGTAGGAGTTTTTTAGCTGTTCGAATGTCTTCGTGAAGTTTTCTGGCTAAATAGACATTGATTCAAATACCTAGGGTTAAATTGCGCATTCTGCATTTTTACCATGATCATACAGTTCAGGCGGCGGAATGTTTCACCCCGCCCCGAGCCATATCATGACGCGATTGCCTCACAGCACACTTGGTCATTGACATACCGCCTCCGTCTCTCATATAGTGCTTTATCAAACTATATAACTGGAATCTTGAGGTAATTTTGCCCCATTAAGAGAAATCCAGATAAAATCTTAACAGGTGAGCGGAACAAACCGCTCGATCTCCTCCAAACCCATGAGGTGACTTTATGCAAAGGATTGGATTTATAGGCATCGGTTTAATGGGAAACCATATGGCCAGACATTTGCTGGAAGCCGGGCATCCCCTGACTGTCTGGAATAGAACAAAGGGCAAGACTGATTCGCTGGTTTCTGCCGGCGCACAATGGGCTCAATCCCCGAAGCTGGCCGCTGAATCAGCCGATGTCGTGATTACCATGGTGACAGATTCAAAAGCATCCGAAGAGGTTATCTGCGGTCCGGCGGGTGTCCTCGAGGGAGCTCACGACGGGCTTATCCTGATAGACATGGGCAGTATTGCCCCGGAGATGTCGAGGTCCATCGCCGGCCGAGCTGGAGAAAAGGGCGTGCGCATGCTCGATGCCCCCGTTACCGGCAACCCCAAAGTGGCGCAAGCCGGCAAACTCGGCATCATGATCGGCGGCCCACAGGAGGATTTCGACGCATGTCTGCCGATATTCGAGGTGTTGGCTGCCAAGATTGTCCATGTCGGTGAAAAGAATGGCATGGGAACAACCCTGAAGCTGATCAACAACCTCATTCTCGGGGTCGCAATCGAAGCCGTTTCCGAGGCCATGGTCCTGTCGGCCAAAGCCGGCATCGATCCACAGAAGGTAATCGACATCACCTCGGTTGGCGGCGCCCGAACCGGCGCCATGGAAACCCGCGGGCCGAGGATGATGAGACGCGATTTCTCCCCCGGGTTTTCGACTGACAATATGTACAAAGACCTGTCAAGCGCCATCGACCTGGCCACGGAGTTTGGAGTCTCCCTGCCGGCGACCACCATTTCCTGGGATATCCTGCGGTCTGCCAGGGCCAGGGGCATGGGGGGCATGGACTCCTGTTGTGTGATGACGGTGCTCGAAGAACTTGCCCAGACCAGGGTAGGCGGTGAATAGACGCCCTGATAAGAGCTTCGGCCGGCCTCCAGGTGGGCTCAGGTACGAGCGGAGAGCTCTTTCCGATAGGCCACAAAATCTGGAAACCAGCCCAGCGCCAGCACGCCGACCCCGGCAAGGTTGAGGTACAGAGGCACGGGCAGGAGCAGAAGCAGTGAGGCAAAGAGATACAGAGCTCTTTTGGACCAGCTCAGGCCGGATTTCAGGAAGTCGGCTCCCTGCAGCACCATCGAAAATGCCATGAAGCCCAGCAACAGCATGACGACCGTATGGATCACCTCAAGAACCGAGCCGTTGAGCAATAATGGCGGAAGATAAACGAATCCGAAAGGCAGAAAGATGAGGGCAAAGCCGAATTTCAGGGCGGCAAACCCCGTCTCCATCGGGTCTGCCTTTGCCAGGGCCGCCGCCGCGAAAGCGGAGACGCACACCGGCGGGGTTATGTTGGAGAGACAGGCGGCATAAAAAACAACCAGGTGTGCCGCCACGGGTACGACGCCCAGGTGGATGAGCGCCGGAGCAGCCACAACCGACAGTATAATATACGATCCGGTGGTGCTGCTGCCCATTCCGATAATGATCGAAATGATCATCACCATGAGCACACAGAGCAAGAGCTTACCGCCTGCCGCTTCAACCAGGATTGCCGAGAACTTCAGGCCGAGACCGGAAAGTACGATACCGCCGATAATGATTCCGAGCGCACCGATTGCAGCTCCCGCTGAATTGTTGGCACTGGCGCCGGAACGAAGCCCGATCAGAACATCTTTGGTCTTCATCCGTGTTTCTTTGCGACGCCACGACAGAGCAAAGGCCGAGACCGTCCCCCAGAACGCGCCTACTTCGGGTGAGAACCCGTAAAACAATAGGCCCAGTACGATCACTATCGGCAGGAAGAAATGCCAGCCGTTTTTCAAGACAGCTGAGAGCTTGGGTATTTCCTGAGACGGCAGTCCTTTAAGACCGGAGCGCAGGGCCTCCAGGTCGACCATCATGATCACGAAGATAAAGTAAAGCAGGGCCGGAATGACGTTGATCAGGGCGATGTGCAGGTAACTCACCTCAATGAGTGTCGCCAGGATGAACACCCCTGCCCCCATGATAGGAGGCATGAACTGACCGCCGGTTGAAGCAATTGCCTCGATGGCGCCGGCAATCTTCGGCCGGAAGCCGATACGCTTCATCATCGGGATGGTGAAGGTCCCGGTTGCGACGACATTGGCGACGGAAGAACCTGAAATGGAACCGAACAGCGCCGAGGTCACAATGGCTATCTTGGCGGGCCCTCCGCGCCATTTTCCGGTCAGCGCCTTGGCCAGTTCCATGAAAAACGACCCGGCGCCGCTTCTCTCCAGAAATGCCCCGAAAACCATGAACGGGAAGACAAAGGTTGCAAAAGTTGCTGTTATTACACCGAACATGGCCTCCTGAGTATTGAAGGTGAATTCGATGATTCGTTCAGGCGGCATGCCGGCATGACTGAGTTTGCCGGGTAGATAGGGGCCAAAATAGATCTGAGCGAGAAAGATGATGGCCAGGATCATCATGATCGGCCCCAGAGCCCGCCGGGCGGTTTCAAGAATCATGCAGATGGCGATGATGCCCATCACCAGGTCCCACTTGTTCGGGGTCGTCACCCGGAATATGGCATAATCCATGTATTGATCGATCCAGTAGCCGATGGAGACGGAGACCAGAATCACGCAGATAATGTCATATAAGCTGGGACGGTGCTTGGGCGCCCACCTCGAAGCCGGAAAAATCAGGTAGACAAGAACAGAGGTGAAGAGCAGATAAAAACCCCGGTTGGTTTCAGTCGACACGATGCCAAATCCGGAGGTGTACATGTACCAGGCCGCCATGAAGATGGCGGCGCAGGAATAAAATATTGCCCAGAACCCGGTGAGCGTGCGATCTTTTGCTTTAATTTCAGTCAGCCAGGAAAACTTGGTCATGCGTATCCCCACGTGGCTCGGCGAGTAGCTGGTATAACACTAGGTTTGATTGATGGGGCGCTGCCGCGGCAGGCGCTGCAGCAGCGCACAGTCTTGACGGGTTATTCTTCCCAGACGCCGGCTTCCTTGTAATACTTCTCGGCTCCTGGATGAACCGGGGCGCCCAGGTTAATGAAACGCTTGGTGTCTGGAGCCATTTGCTTCCAGCCTTTATGCGCTTCTCCCAGCTCCTTCATGATCTCAGGCTGGAAGACATGTTTGGTGATATCGTAGATCGCCTGCTCGGGCACACGCTCATGGACTACCCAGTAGACGGTGAGATATGGCATCTGCGTGGCCGGAACACCCTTGTAGACACCTTCTTGCATGACTGCGCTGTAGTAGAATGGATATTCCTTAACAATCTTGTCCATCTCTTCATCAGTGAAGGGTACGACATAGGCGCCCTTGGTTTCTGCGAGCTTTACCACGGCTCCGGCAGGAGCTGATGACTGGAAGAAGGCATCGATCTGCCTGTTTTCAACGGCACGACCAGCGTCCGCAAAGGACATCATCTCCGGCTTTATCTTGTCAAGCAGGCCAAGGGCCCGAAGAACATTGGAGCTGTTGAAAACAGTACCTGAGCCGGGAGGACCGAGGGCCACCTTTTTGCCGACCAGGTCGTTCATTGACTTGATATCTGAGTCCGGCAGGGTCACGACATAGGAGGCCCCTTCATAGGCCTTGGCCAGGCCCCGAAGCATGGTTCCCTTGGGAAAATCCTTGAATGGCCCCTGCTGGTTGAGGGCCATGTAGACATGCGGGCCATAGACAATACCCATATCGAGCTCGCCCTTCAGAAGGCGTTTACAGTTTTCCGTCGAGCCACCGGTGGTGACCTGGGTGATATTGTATTGCGGCAGGTCCCGGGTGATTATGTTTCCGGCTCCTCCGACCAGATAATACATCATCCCGCCTGGGGAAGATCCGCCAAACGATATATTTATTTTATCTTGCGAGACGGCCGGTGAAGCCATTGAAAAAGCAAAAACCATCACAAATGATGCTAATATGAGACCTGTTCTTCTGACTCTGTCGTGTATCCATTTCATCGAACTACCTCCCTTTGTTAGCTTTTTTACAATCGCCCCAGCTGAGGCAGAGTTCCGCTTGTATCCATCACCTGCAGGAGTATACCTGAGGCATTAATTTCAGCGGTGGCGCCAGGCCTGGATCAGTCTGGCCAATACAGTTTTTGGAACCTCCTTTTGTTGGATTTATAATTTGCCTTCTTTCCTCCATCTTCTGAATTCAGCTCAACAGGCATCGTGTCTTCCGCTGCACTCCTCGCTATATTACGGGATTCTCGAGTACGCCGATTGGATCTATTTCGATAGATACGCTATCGCCTGGCTGGAGAAATTTGGGCGGCGTGAAGCCGATACCAACCCCTGCAGGTGTGCCGGTAGCGATGATGTCGCCCGGCATAACCGTTAGGAGTGAAGATACGGTTTCAAGTATTGTTGGTATATCAAAGATCAGATCCGCGACACTGGCCTGCTGCCGCAACTCGCCGTTTACCCAGGTTGAAACCTTGAGCCTGGTGGGGTCTCCGATCTCGTCAGCGGTCACAAACGTCGGCCCCATCGGACAAAAGCCGTTCAAACTTTTCCCCAGGAACCACTGCTTGTGCAGTTGCTGGAGATTTCGAGCCGTTACATCATTGATTATGGTGTATCCGCAAATGTAGTCCAGCGCTTCGGATTGAGGAATCCTGTAGCCTTGTTTCCCCACGATTACCGCTAATTCACCTTCATAGTCGGTCGAGTTGGACGGGTCCGAACTGGCGGGTATCGGCTCGTTGGGGCCCGTTACGCTCGTGGTCGCCTTGGTGAATATCACCGGGGCGTCAGGAATGGTTTGTCCCCCCGAGGTCGAATCAAAACCGCTTTTCTCGAATTCCTTGGAATGTTCGAAATAGTTCTTCCCGACACAGATTATGTTCCTTCTGGGGGTGGGGAACGGCGCGATGAGGCGCACTTCCTGAAGCGGAATCTGCCGACTTTTCTGAGCTGCTTCCCGGGCCATGTCCAGCCCTTGTTCGCCCATTTCGATCAGAGTAATCAGGTTGTCGCTCAAGCCGGCCTGGGTGAGATCAAGGAGGGTCTCTCCATCTGGCTCAAGGCATCCTATGGCCGTCCGCCCGTCTTTTATAAATGATACAAATCGCATGATATCCCCCCATGTGATGTTTTTAAATCAAACTATTCCAATTTGAAATTGGTGTCAACCGCTTCATTTGGTTGCAGGATACCATAACTTAAAAAACGCTAATTTTCATTTAATTATATTAATGATAATAGTTATTTAAATATACATTACCTAAATCAGGCAAGACCCTTTACCCATATCCAGCTCTTGCAACCAATTGGTCAATTGGTTATGCTAGGTACTGGTGTCTGCTGATAATACGAAACGGTCCGTGCTTTTATGAATACTTTGAAACTGGTACAGCAGCTCAACGAAATGATTTCGGAAGGGAGATTCCCCGAAAATTCCAAACTTCCGCCGGAAAGAGAGCTTTCCAGGACTCTACAGGTAACCCGGGCCAGTCTCAGAAAGGCGCTGGCTCTGCTCGAGGCGGATGGAAAAATCTGGAGACATGTCGGCAGAGGGACGTTCGTCGGGCAGCCATCCGTGGAAGAGTCCCTGCAGCTCTCTTTTTTCACCAAGACAACCAATCCCATGGAAGTTATGGAGATGCGTCTGGTCGTCGAGCCGCGTCTGGCCGGCTTCGCCGCCATGCGGGCCACTCCGGAGATGATCGCCAAGCTATACCGCTGCGTGGAAAAAAGCAGGACGCCCAGGGATACGCATTCCTATGAATTGTGGGACGCGACCCTGCACCGGACCATAGCGGAGGCGGCCCAGAATAACCTGCTGCTGTCGGTACTCAATATTGTCAATGCAATGCGCCAGGACAGGCTCTGGGGGCAATTGAAAGAGCTGGCGGTAACTCCTGAAAAGATGCGAAAGTACACAAACCAGCATCTGCGCTGCATAGAAGCGATAGAGTCCAGAAACGCGACGGCTGCGGAACAGCTCATGAACGAGCACCTGGAGTCAGTGAGGAACGACCTGCTGGCGGTCAGCGCGCCCTGAACTTCCTGAGCACCTCCAATACATAATCGATGTCGGACTCCCGGTGATCCGCGTTTATCTGGAAACGAATTTCTTCATCACCTTTGGGGACCACGGGAAAATTCAGACCCGTTGCCAGCACTCCGCGGTCCCTGAGGTAGTGGACCAGCTCCGCAGTTTTTGCGGTGTCGCGAACCATCAGGGGAACCACGGGGTGATCGCCGGCAATGGTCTCGTAACCGTATTTGTCCAAGCCCGCCTGGAAGCGTTTTGTCATCATTCGCAGGTGCGCCAGGATCTCCAGGCCCCGGGGGCTGTCCAGCAGATTCAGGGCCGCACGGGCCGCGCTCGCTTCCGCCACGGTGATCGGATTGGAGTAGATGTACATGGGGGCAGTCTGGCGCAGGTAGTCCACAATTTCAACCGAAGTGACCACATAGCCGCCGTTGACGCCGAAAGCTTTGCCCAGCGTACCGATAAGCAGGTCGACTGCGGCACCGCAGTATTCCTCCGTGCCCCGCCCCGTCCGACCGAAGCCGCCCACCCCGTGGGAGTCGTCCATAATGGTAAGCAGCCCTTCCTCGAATCGATCAGCATATCGTGAACAGATCGCCACGAACTCCTGCAGCGGGGCGTTGTCGCCGCGCATGCTGAACACCCCGTCGGTGACGACCAGGGCCCGTTTGGCCTGCCCGGACCACGCTTCGAGTTTGGCTTCCAGGTCCGCCATGTCGTTGTGCTTGTAAATGGCCTTGCCCTTCGGGCGCGAGAGGCGCATGGCCTGGATAATGCAGTTGTGGTTCAGCGCATCGCTGATGTAGACGGTTTCCTCCGTTGCCAGGGGCATGAGCACCCCCAGGCTGGTCACATAGGCGGACGAGAACAGCATGCCTGCCTCCTTGTTATGGAACGTGGCCAGTCTCGCTTCCAGGTCGGTGTGCGCTTTGTAGGTGCCGCTGATGAAACGGACCGCGCCCGGCCCCGTACCGAAAGCTCTGGCCGCGGCTTCCTCGGCTTCGATCAGTTCCGGTTGCAAAGATATTCCCAGGTAGGAGTTTGAATTCATCCTGATGAATTCCTTCTCGCCATAGCCTTCGATGCAGTAGCGCGGCCCGTTTTCAGCGGTGGCGGGCTTTATACCGGTAACCACCGTTTCCCTGCCCTTGGCGGTGCCCCTGGCTTTAAGATCGTCAACAGCAGCTTTGAGCAGTGCATTGATTTTTTCCATGGACATCGCTTACTCCTGGCGTGGTAGTTTTTCTGAAAGAACCGCAAGCATATCCCTGGTCATCGCATCCAGGTCATATTCCGGCGCCCAGCCCCATTCCTGCCGGGCGGCGGAATCATCCATGTGATTGGGCCAGGAAGCGGCGATTTTCGCCTTCACCGGATCCACCTGGTAGTCCATGGTGAATTCAGAAATGTAGGTGCGAATCGATGCGGCAATAAGTTCCGGATCGAAGTTCATGGCGGTGACATTGAAGGCATTGCGGTGAATCAGCTTCGCCGGGTCGGCCTCCATGAGCTCGATGGCGGCTTTGATGGCATCGGGCATATACATCATGTCCAGAAAGGTGCCGGCCGGCAGGTTGCAGGTGTAGCGTTTATGCCTGATGGCTTCGTAATAAATCTCCACCGCATAATCCGTGGTTCCACCGCCGGGAAGCGTTTCATTTGAGATGATGCCGGGATATCGAACCCCGCGGGTATCGATCCCGAAGCGGGTGTAATAGTAATCGCACAACAGCTCGCCGGCGACTTTGGTCACCCCGTACATGGTCGAAGGACGCTGAATGGTATCCTGGGGTGTATCGTCCAGCGGGGTCGAACCGCCGAAGGCGCCGATGGAACTGGGAACGAACACCGAACAACCGTGCGCCCGGGCGACTTCGAGCACGTTGTAGAGGCCGTTGATATTAACCTCCCAGGCCAGGGAAGGCTTGGCTTCGGCCACGGCCGAGAGAATAGCCGCCAGATGATAGATGGTGTCGACCCTGTATCTTTTTACCACATTCGCCACAGCGGCGGCATCCAGGCAGTCGACCGTTTCAAAGGGGCCGGAATCCAGCAGTTTCTTGCCAGGTTTTGTTTTCCTGCCGCCGGCAACCACGTTGGCAGCGCCGTAACGCTGGCGCAGAGCCAGGGTCAGTTCAGAGCCAATCTGCCCCGCAGCTCCGGTGACCAGAATTTTTTTCATCTTTTCCTCGCGCTTTAGTAGACCGACAACCAACGACGGACAACCGTGACCATTTCTTTCTATATTATTCTACCTTGTCGGGGAATGTGCTAAATTTCTTTGTTATGGCAATGCAGAAACAGCGGGTTCCTGTATCATTTGACAGGTGAATAGCCAGCAATCTCCGACCCCGAATTGGTTATCCGTTGAAAATGAATAAAGTATCCGTAGTAAAGAGTTGTCTATTGCAGACGCGGAAATATCCGAAGGTATAGAATCCATGTCAGAGAAACGAGCAACAATTCCTCTTCCCGCGCCTCGGTTCGACAGCGATTATTCAATCGAGAAGGCCCTGCTCAGTCGCCGCTCGGTAAGGAACTATTCGAGCGAAGCCCTCTCCCCGGCGGAACTGGCACAACTGCTCTGGGCCTGCCAGGGGTTAAGCGGGGCGGAAACCTGGCGGTGGGGCGCCAGGCAGGTGCGGACCAACTACCGCACCGCACCGTCGGCAGGTGCGCTCTATCCGCTCGAGGTGTATACGCTGGCGCAGCGTATCGTGGGATTGGAGCCGGGCCTCTATCATTATCTTCCCGGTCCCGGCAGGGACTGCCACGGCCTTGAGTTGCTGCGGCAGGGTGAGCGCTCCGCAGACCTTGCCGATGCAGCCCTGGCTCAAAAGTCAGTCGCGGAAGCCGCAGCAAACATCATCATTGGCGGCGTAGTCGAACGCCTGGCCGTCAAATACGGCCGCCGGGCTCGACAGTACGTCCTGATGGAGGTGGGACATGCCGCCCAGAACCTGTGCCTGCAGGCGCAGAGCCTGGGGATTGGCGTGGTCCCGATCGGCGCTTTTTCAGACGAAGAAGTCCGCACGTTCATCGGCGAAGGCGTTGAAGTCTTCTACATCCTCAGTGTGGGAAAGATCAGGTAGATGCTCAAGAGTGAAATACAAACATTGCCACCCGTCAGCCCGCCCCCGACAAAGAATCGCAGGCCAGTCAGACCGAAGGCCTGCCGGGCTGAACAACCGTAAGGGCGGGCAAGGCTATGACATCCTTATACTCACTGGCGGCGGATGCAATCCTGGTCGTTCATTTCGCCTTTATTGTCTTTGTCCTTGGCGGACAGGCCTGTGTAATAGTCGGCTACTTCCTGGACTGGCGCTGGGTGCGCAACCTGACCTTCCGGGTCAGCCATCTTCTGGCCATAGGAATCGTCGTGGCCCAGGCATGGGCCAATGAGCTCTGCGCGCTGACCGTCTGGGAAAGCAAACTCCGCTATGCGGCAGGAGAACAACCGTACCAGGGGACGTTCGTTGCAGCCTGGCTCGGCAGGCTGGTCTACTATGACCTGCCTCTCTGGGTATTTATTGTCGCCTACTCAGTATTTGGTGCCCTGGTCCTCTTCACCTGGATCTGGGTCAGGCCGGGAAAGACACCTGATGTCTCTTTTTAACCTTATGGGTATCTTGCAAAATTAGGATTTTGGTTCACAATCAAGGCGCGTGTGAAAATTTTGCCGCAGGCATATAATTGATATTGGGAGGATAACATTTTTACACGCAACGCAGCGTTTGGCAAAAAGACAATTTTTCAAGGTAGCCATAAGCTTAACCCGCACCAAGATTAGTTGGATTAAAGAGTTTTGGGAATACTTTTAACTAATTATGGCCTCGTGAGACCAGAGAGGTTCGGAGTGATATTAGCCAGAGTTATAGACTTCTCTTGGACCTTGTCGATTTTTTCCTTGGATAACTTATAGGCAATATAATACTTGTATATATTGCGCACATACTCCACCGTTTCCCGACCGATTTTTTCTGCTGCGACCACTTCCACATTCTTAAACCATACGTTAGGATCCAGTCCTCGTTTTTTTGTCTCATCCCTTAGATCGAGTATTTTCCTTGGTCCAGCATTATAGGATGCGAATGTTAATAAATGCCTGTTCAAATTGTCGATTTCAGATTCGCTGAAATATCTGTCCTGAATGAATCGTAAATATTTATGGCCTGCATGGACATTATCTTCAAGATTCTCAATATTCGGGATACCAACATTTTTACCTGCTGCCGTTTCTGGTAGTAACTGCATGATACCGACTGCGCCAGCTGGGCTGCGTTTGCTATGGTCTAATTGAGATTCCTGATAGGCGAGAGCCTCAGTCATTAAATGATCAAATTCATACAGGTCAGCATATTTCTTAAACAACGCTATAACTGAATGATAACGGCTAATTGCCTCGCGTGACAAAGCATTTCTGGCCCATTTGTTTTTTTGCAAATACTTTTTGAAAATAACGTTACCAAGCTTTGTCCCTTTTTTTGTGGTCTCGAGAAATCTGTTTATAACTTCAGCTAGCTGTGGGCTATTTTTCCGAAAAGCCCAGCCAATGCCTCCACCTTCGTTAAGTGCGATATCTTGATAGATCTTAATGTCCTTGAATATTTCACCCCAGAATTTTGCAACATGATCATCGACGACAATCATCGGAATCAGACCCTTGTTTACCATCTGCAATAGATCTGAATCCTCAAAATGCTCATCTACTTGAACTATCTTCAAAGGTTCCAGTCTTCTTTTCTTAAAAGTTTTATTGAGTTCAAGCACATGTTGATAATAGCTGGACGATTTGCGGAGATGGACTGTCTGACCAGATAAGTCCGCAATGGAATTCAGTGGTGGAATCCTAGAGTTTGTTATGACTATCTCTTTGACATTGGTAAGAAAAGGTTCACTGAAATCAACCTTCTTCAATCGATCTTCGATAATAGCTAAATTGCCAACGGCAATATCTCCTTTTCCAGCAACCAAAGCAGAAATGAGCTGGTCACGATTAACAGGAAGGAAAATCACATCAACGGGAAGAGCTTTATCTTTATTTCCTTCATTAATGAAATTCTTGAAAGCTTCAAGAAGATCTACGCTCATCCCACGATATTGTCCCTGGTCGATGAAGAAACCAATTTTGTTGAATACCACGAGAACACGGATGAGACGTCGCTCGACCATACCATCGAAATCACCCTCCCATTTTTCATCCAAAGACAGATGTCCGAATTCCTCTTGGTTTTTCTCAGCAGTAAAAGCCGCCGAACTGAATACGGAGAGCAGGCAGATCATTACAGCAATGCACAGATAGCAACCTAAGCGAGCTTTAAAACTGAGCCTCTGATCAAGAACTGTCATTCTGTTACTCCATGGTTGCTTTATTGACAACACATGAGGATTTCAGATCTGTAAAGTCTTGATACTACATATTGTTACTATGAAAAATTCGCCTTTATTTGCGATTGCCAACACGTCCGCGATTTTAATGGTGAGCAGTAATTTGAAAATGAAAGCTCCAGCGCATGAAATTCCACGAACTTTTTCAAAGATACTGCTGCTGGCAATTTTTATTGGAACATCAACATCGATTCAAGGTAGCCTCAATAAAGAAGAGGCTCTGCCCTTCATTTAATGAATCATAGTATTGCTTGCAGCGCAGCTAGGCTAATTCCTTCCACTCAGCGCGAAAAAACCAAGCTCAGCTGGCACAATTTAATTGGGGTAAATTAATTTACTAGCAAGATAAATGCCATTTGGGGATATTTGAAATATTGTTAATTATCAGTGTCATATGAGTTTTAGCTGGCTTGATTTTCTATATTTGAGAGGCTATTAGATTACAGATTAACGGAAAAAAGAACAGAATATCAGAATTTTTGATTTTGGAATTGCTGATTTTGTACCGATGTTTGGTTTTTTTGCGAGTTCGAGCAATAAATTCCTCAAATTGGCTTGGTCCGGTGCTCCTGGAAACATGCCAGTCTGGATGAGATATTTCAGACCTGGGGGATCTGAGGTTAATTCGTGTTATTATTGTTTGACTTTATGATTTTCCGGAGGGACAATAGATACTAACCCGAACGTTGCCCTTAAAACCATATGGGGAGTAAGGTTATGAAAATTTGGTTACCTAATCAGTTGTATAGAGCTAAGCCTTTAATTCTAATACTCCTGGCAGTAAATCTCCACTATATCTCAGAGAATATTTATCTCTCCATACTGGCTCCAATATTCATGGGATATGGATTTTTTGTCATTATCATGCGTATACTGTGGTTGGGCAGAGTGACAGCATTATCTGACCTTAACTCACCAGAGGAAGGGCACAACACAAACCACTCTGTGTAAACGCACTCGACCCATAGGACCGCCGTCCTGGCACCTCAGTGCTTCCAATGCTGGTCTTTAGATACAGGCACTATACCAAAAACAAGAGGGACTTAGCTTGAGCCTGTAACTAAGCACCTCAAATCAGGGAAAACATAAATTCGCTATGGATGCCCAACGGCAACATGAACTTGAGCAGTAAAACTTGTACCGGCTGGCGGGGACCGGTCAGCCACAGAAAATTCTTCCAGACATAAAGCGCAATATCATCAGTCCATTAATCGATACATTTCTGTATGATCAATGATATTGTCTTGTTGGGCATCAGCGGCTTTACGCCAAATTGCAAGGCAGGTGTGTGCCAGGGGTGCCGATACGTCTAAATCATCAGCGAGTTGAACGGCAAGACCAAGGTCCTTAACCATAAGCTGAAGAGAGAATCCGGAATTGAAATCGCCGGATAGCATATACTGTAAAACTTTGTTTTCGGTCGTATTATTCTTTCCTGTAGAGGCGTTTAAAATAGCTGTCATAATTTTCGGATCAAGGCCAAATTTTTCACCCGCATGAAGAGCCTCGACGACGGCAACAAGCCCTGCAGCAGAAACGTAATTATTGAGTGCTTTCATGGCATGACCAGTCCCAACAGAACCTGTATGAAATATGGCAGATCCAAGTTTTTCCAATATCTTTCTGCATCTTTTCAGTGATTCTCTGTCTCCGCCAAACATGATCGACAGGTTCCCTTCCTGTGCCTTTTTTAGGCCCCCTGAGACCGGGGCATCCACTAATGTTATCCGGCGTTTATCAAGGATGTCAGCAAGTTTTCGGGTGCGTACGGGATCGGATGAACTCATGTCTATGACAATACTGCCAGGTTTCAACACCGATACGACCCCTTGGGACTCATCCAGGCCAAGCAGCGTCGCGTAGACCTCATCAGAGCTAGGCAACATGGTAATGACAATAGTGGTATCTTTTGACGCCTCTATAGCAGATGAATAAGCAACACCAGAAAACTCATTGACGAATCGCTCAAGAGTATCGGATTTCAAATCGAAAGCGTTTAAAGGATACCCTGACGATGCCAATCTGCCCGCCATTGGGTATCCCATCATTCCCAGACCTATAAATGTTATTTGTTCAACTGGACTTGTCGAGTTCATGGATAATAGCACCTTCAATAAAATGAAGACCCCAGAAATATTGGCATAACTTTCTTCAAAAATTTCTGGGACCACTTACTACTAAGCGATATACAGATTCAGACAATAAGTCCAATAAGGATGATTACTAGATAACACGGCGGAAAGACTAATGAGATGGGAGGCAGAGTGCCTCAAATGCTTTTACATTTCTCAGTGGGAAGAAGCTTTCTCTGGCGATCTCAGCTTTTGTGTAAAGAGTTCAGGCTCTGACTGTTCCTTTTTATTTTCAGAGTGATGAGGTAGGACTCTCCGCTGGCATGAAATTATAGAGAAACATCTTCGGTTTTAAACACACAAATCTCCGCAGATCACCATTTACGCGCGACCAAAGTCAATCTCAGCAGATCTATCATCTCTTAATCAAACAATAGCTGAATATAAGTCCGAATTCCCGGATTTTGTTTCTGCAATGGTGATTTTATAACGGTTTTTAGAGGCAAGAATCTTTATCAGACTCTCCTAAAGGTCTGGCAACTATAAGACACCGGTTCCCCGTTGTATTGGGAAAGGTTTCTTGCTAGTATCACTTGTGGCATTGTCTAATTCTTCTGTTGGGGAAGCCGGGTGCCTTCGAGCTGATGAGGTGATTCTCCCTGCGGTGGCGTGAGTAGCTCCCTCCCGATCAGGATAACAGGGGACAGACCACATTTTTCTATGAATGATCAACAGCAATCACCACAATATTTAGCAGCCATCGACCTGGGCTCCAATAGTTTTCACCTGGTAGTTGCCCGCATTGAGGACGGTCATGTTCACATTCTTGATAGATTAAAGGAAATGGTGCGCCTGGGAGGCGGTCTTGATAAAAATGGCAGATTGTCTGAAGAAGCACGTATACGTGCCCTTTCCTGTCTTGATCGTTTTGCTGAACGTGTGCAGAAATTACCCCAGGGCAGTGTGGCCGCCGTTGGCACAAATACCCTGCGTCAGGCGAAAAATTCCCGTCAGTTTTTACAAAGCGCCAGTGAGGTTCTGGGCCACCCGATCTCAATTATTGGAGGAAAGGAGGAGGCTCGTCTGATCTATCTTGGTGTTTCCCATTCTCTGGTGGCTGAGGAGGGGAAACGGCTTGTGATGGATATTGGCGGAGGCAGTACAGAATTGATTATCGGTGAAGGGTTTCGAGCCTCTGCATCTAAGAAGCCTCGAAATGGGTTGCGTGAGCATGAGTCGCGCTTTTTTTCGAAATGGAAAGCTCAGCAAGAAGAATTGGGAAAAGGCTGGCATTGCCGCCCATCTGGAATTACGTCCGGTACGACGCCATTTTCGAAAAGTTGGCTGGGTCTCTGCTACAGGGGCATCCGGAACAATCAGGGCAGCGGGAAGCATTGTGAAAGCGCTTGGGCTTGAGACCTATAATATCACCCGCGACAGTTTATACGAAATACGGAATAGAATGATAGCGGCTGGACATGTAAAAAATCTTGATCTTCCCGGTCTAGATAGTGATCGGCAACCTGTTTTTGCAGGAGGACTGGCCATCCTCATTGCCACTTTTGAGGCACTTAAAATTGAAACCATGCAGGTTTCCGAAGGCGCCTTGCGGGAAGGCCTGCTGTATGAGCGTCTGGGCCGCATTCAGAGTGAAGATACCCGTTTGAAAACCGTTTCAAGTGTACAGCAGCGATTTCAAATCAGCCAGAAACATGCGCGACGAGTGAGTTTAACTTCGCACCGTCTTTTCACCGCCTGTGAAAAGGCCTGGAACCTGCGACTGGAAGACGCCGAAATACTGCATTGGGCAAGCAGCCTTCATGAGATTGGCCTTGCGGTTTCGCTGAGTGGATATCAGAAACATGGCGCGTATCTCCTGGACAAGGCAGATCTTCCCGGATTTTCTTTTGAGGAGCAGGACCGGATGAGTGTTCTGGTTCGTTGCCATCGTAAAAAAATATCAAAAAAATTCTTCAGAGGTTTACCGGAAAAGGATCAGAAGACCGCCTTGAGGCTTGCGATTCTTCTTCGTCTCGCCACCCTGCTCCATCGTTCCCGTAAAGACGAGACGGCAGTTATTGAACAAGTGATTGCCAGTGAGAATAATTTGACCCTTCAATTTGCACAGTATGAGTTGATAAATCATCCCCTGCAACGGGCCAGCCTGGAGCAGGAAGCCAAGTACCTAAAAAATGTGGATTTCAATCTCAAGTTTACCGCATGATCTGCTCAGGTAGCAGAAACAAAGGAAAAACCTCATTTTTCAAGGTGGCCTAGATTATTACAAATTTTTGACAATCAATGAGCGAATGAAGGAAAAAACACAAAGTTTGATTTTTCTGGTAGTTTTGGGTGTCGCTGGATATTTTGCTTATCAATATTTCATCGGCCCGTATCTGCAAGACTCTACCCCTGCAACAGCCTTCAACATGTATTCTCTTCCTGAAAAATGTCAGGGACCTGGTGAAAATTTGAAGAAGTCTTTTGCCCGTAAAGATATCGCCGCTACATTTAACTCCTACGCGAACAATTTTCGACGCTGTCTCAGAGATGCAGGCTATACTGACTCCCAGATTAAGGAAGCATATAACGGAATAAAAAATAGTCGCTAAGTACAGAGCCTGTGATGGACAGCAGGTATATAACTCATTTATTATATTGCAGACCTCTTCTGCTATTGCTTTAGCTCTCTCCGATAAAAAGACTAGTTCCTGATATGTTCGTGTATGCAGCCCCCTGCCGCCCATGCGACTAAACCTCATGGGGTATAATTGATCAAGGCATTGCAGGTCCAATAATCACTAATACCTGGTGTTGTTGAGGATTTACCAAACGTGTGAATATAGGGGAATTGATTTTCTTCAATTTCTTCGATCTGGGGAAACTCGACTTAGTGGCTTCTCAAATTCAACTAGAACGTCTAAAAATCGTCTAATCGATCGTCAATAACATAGCTTGTAAAATAGTAACATATTTGTTACTTTGTTGATATGAAATGGCGGATCCTCTATTACAATGGAAACCTTTAACAAGAAATTCTCAATCTCCCTGATGGACTATTAGCAAGATACTTCCATCTAACTGATTTGATGATTGAATTTGGTTCAAACTTGGGTTTGCCACACACAAAAGCAATCGATAAGGGGCTTTTTGAACTCAGAATCAAAAGCAAAGAAGGGATAGCAAGAGTATTTTTTTTGTACGAAAATAGGAAAAAAGATCATAATTCTCCATTCCTATATCAAAAAATCTCAAAAGATCCCGAAGAGAGAACTCAAAATCGCTATTTCAAGAATGAATGAGGTGAAAGAAAATGAATCATTCTGAATTAAAAAAGCAGGCATTTAAAAGGCCAGGTGTAAAAGCAGCGTATGAAGAAATGGAACCTGAGTTTTCCTTACTTCGTGAATTTTTAAGAGCAAGGCAAAATGCGGGACTAAGTCAAGCTGAGATTGCTGAAAAAATGGGAACTAAAGCCCCAGCTGTGACAAGGCTTGAATCTTCACTAAGCAGTGGCAAACATTCCCCCTCAATAGCAACATTAAAGAAATATGCAAAAGCACTAGGGTGTCACCTTGAAATCAAGCTTATCGCCAATAATCAATAAGATTGATTGGACAAGTGTATTTCAAGGTACCCTTAATTTACCTAGAGAATCAGGTTTGCAATACCAATCTCAAAAGGAATTCAGTACATCAAGCTAACCTTGCTCTTAATATGTTACCGAGTCCCCCATCACTCCAATTGAAGAGACTCATTTTGGCAATGTTAGCCGTTTAAGAAAATCTGCAAATTCAACTTGTCAATTCTTAACCACTCAAACCTTTTCAGGGACATATCAGGCGTTGTCCTGGCCTGTAGGTTTGAAAATTGCCTGGAGCATCTCCATGGGCACCGGGAAGACGATCGTGTTTGACTTGTTATTGGTCGAAATATCGTTCAGCGTTTGCAGATAGCGCAACTGCAGGGCCTGATTATTCTCCGAGATGATATTGGCGGCGGAAAGCAGTTTCTCGGCCGCCTGGTACTCGCCTTCTGCATGGATGACCTTTGCTCGCCTCTCGCGTTCCGCTTCGGCCTGCCTGGCTATGGCCCGAACCATTGACTCGTTCAGGTCGATATGCTTGATTTCTACATTTATGACCTTGATGCCCCAGGCATCGGCACGCTTGTCAATGATCACCTGGATATTTTCATTGAGCTTGTCCCGCTCTGAGAGCATCTCGTCAAGGTCATGCTGACCGAGTACCGAACGCAGGGTGGTCTGCGATAGTTGATTAACCGCCATATTAAAATCCTCCACCTGGATAATTGCCTTTTCAGGATCAACGACCCGGAAGTAGAGTACGGCATTAACCCGTACCGTGACATTGTCTCTGGAAATAACATCCTGGGTAGGGATGTCCATGGTAATGACTCGCAGATCAACACGAAAAGCGCGTTGGATTCCCGGCACAACAATTCGCAGTCCGGGCATTTTGACCCCCTGAAACCTGCCGAGAAAGAGGATAACCAGGCGTTCATATTCTGCAACAATTCTCAGTGAGAGTGCAACAAGCCCGATGATCAATACCACCGGCGCCACATAGTTGAAAAGCATTGGAGTAATCATGTCAATGTTCCTCCTTGAGTGGTTCGACGGTCAATTCCAAATCATCGACGGAAGTGATAACCACCGTGTCGCCTCGATGAATCAACCGTTCGCTCCGGGCCTGCCAGGATTCACCGTACACCCAGATTCTGCCTGAACCGGAAAAATCCGACTGCGCCTCACCTGTCTTACCGATCATGGCCTCTTTGCCGGTCCGAACCTTTTTCCCTTTAAGAGAAACAAAACGTCCCGCCAGCAGTAAAATACAGGCAGCGGAAACTATTGAGATTCCGGCGATCAGAGAAAATGATATCTTCAGGTTTTCATCATCCATTAGAATCAGCGAGCCTACGAAGAACGAGACGATACCGCCGATGCCAAGCGAGCCGAAGCTCGGCAGAAAGGCCTCGCTGACCAGAAAAACCAGGCCCAGGATAATCAATGCCAGCCCGGCATAGTTGATAGGAAGGATCTGGAAGGCATAGAGGGCAAGCATCAGGGAAATGCCTCCGGCAACACCCGGCAGCAGAAAACCAGGATTGGCAAGCTCGTAGATAAGGCCATAGATCCCCAGAAGAAACAGGAGGTAGGCGACGTTCGGATCGCTGATGACACTGAGTACGCGGTATCGCCACCCTGGTTCCAAATCGGTTACCGTCATATTTTTCGTGGCGAGCGTCTGTCTGTAACCGTTCATCGCAACTTCGTGCCCGTCAATTTTGGCCAGAAGGTCATTGATGTCACTCGCTATAACATCTATGACGCCGATTTCGAGCGCTTCTTTGGCCGACAGGCTCACCGATTCGCGCACCGCTTTCACTGCCCAGTCCCCATTGCGCCCATGTCGGTCGGCAAGCGCCTTTATGTATGCACTGGCATCGTTGATGACTTTTTTCTCCAAGGTCGATTGCTGAGGCAAGGCTTTACCGTTTTCTTTGTCCTGGTCATCCATCTCATCCGGCTCTGTCGTGCCCGGCATGGCGCCGATCTGTATCGGTGTTGCAGCTCCGAGGTTGGTAGCCGGGGCCATTGCTGCAACATGGCTCGCATAGAGGATATAGGTGCCGGCACTGGCGGCACGCGCACCGTCAGGGGCTACGTATGAGACCACAGGTATGGAAGAGGCCAGAATTACCTGGATGATATCCCGCATCGATCGGTCGAGACCGCCGGGAGTGTCCATCTGGACAATCACCAGCTTCGCTTCTCCTGCTTCTGCTTTTTCCAGAC
Source organism: uncultured delta proteobacterium (assembly GCA_963824415.1). Classification (GTDB taxonomy): domain Bacteria; phylum Desulfobacterota; class Desulfobulbia; order Desulfobulbales; family Desulfocapsaceae; genus JABDQA01. The sequence goes on along the minus strand of CAWGPM010000002.1, from coordinate 513,203 downwards.
CTTTGCGGAGATAGTCGTTTATGGCGGGATTGATCGTTCCGTTTACCGTAAACCGAACGACCTCATAGTCGGCTGCTGCATGAAGGTGCTGAGGCTGGATGAATACGGCGAGCACCGAAAGGCAAAACCAGACCGCGAGTATCGTCAAGCCCGATTTGCTCAACAGGCAATGTCGTGCGATACCAACAGTCATAATCTCTCCTGGCGACAATTGGGTCCGCCTGGCGGCGGCAAACTGTTGCTCCGGGAGCTGTCAATCCCATTGCTCTATTCATCTCCACGAGAGTACTGATAAAATATAAGCATTTATGAAATGCGTGTCAGGTATGATCGACCTTCTTTCCTCAAATCCCTACAACATCTTGCTAGGTGATTAGATCAGACTTTTGCAGGACCGGTATCAGTCATGATTGTATCTCCTCCATGGAAACCATGAAAGCATTCTCCTGCTCCTCAAAATCACGATTGTCGCCAAATGGCAGGGTTTCTTTGACCTTAGGGAGTATCTCCAGCGTGTGCTTGAATTGCGCTTTGCCTTTTGGCCGAAAATGTCCATCTGGTGGCGCAACATTTTCAGCTTCACCTTCTTCCTTTACACATCTGATATCAGGTCAAAAAGGTTTTTAATACCTATCAATCGGTAGGTTCACAGGAAACACGTCAACAATCCTGAAAGTCTTTATTGTGAAGGTTGTCGAATCAAATCTCTCTCATTGTGATGAAAGTACCGCTGGAGTGCAACTATTGATAACCCCATTCTATAAATCTCCATTTACAAATCACCACCACAAAGGTCCATTTACTGGCTAGGAAAAGTGCATATATTGTCATTATTCACCGCCAAGCTCATACTTTACAGTAAAAAATCTAAATGTGATCTTCTGTCGCATAATGAAGGAGGAGGACCATGAGCAAAACAAGTTTCTATACAATCGCATTGGCTTCTCTCTTTTCAAAAGCAACTATCGGTGTGCCTCCTCCAAAACACCAAGGTTTGAAACCAGAAGCTGGCAACTATAAAATGACGGGGTGTGTCTCGCTTCCCACAACGTAAATGCAAGATGTTCGGGATATTTGTAAAAGCTGGCCTTATTGTCCCATTTGAGAGAATATTTGGGGAAATAGTGCAGCACTCTTTTGGCAGCCAGACGGGCATCTTCAAATTTATCCAGTCGAACGTAGTTCATGGCGAGAATGGCGTGACCGAAATACAACAGCTCCGTGTCCCCCCTGCCTTCAGCCATTCTTAAGAAATCCATGGCCGATTCCACCGCTTGTGTAAATCTGCCGGTATAGTATTGACACATGGCAAGTTCTGACAGGTAAAAACTGGGATAATGTGGCTCCAGTCGCAAAGCTTTTTTGACCATCAAAGTAGCCTCTTCAAACTCACCGATAAAACGTAGAATGTGCGCCATAATCATATGGGCTTCTGCATTGTTAGGACTTAGAGCGATTGCTTTTCGTCCAGCGATCAGTGCTTCATCGAACTTTTTCTGATGGAGTAAAAGAAAAGCCAATAATATGTAAGTGTCCGGGTAGCTATCATCCAGCTTTTCGGCTATACGGACAAAGTTTTCAGCCATCTCAAAAGATTTCTCTCGTGACTCTGAAGAACCTTGTTTGCCATCATAGTAGTGTGTCCAGGCAATGAGCACATATGGTACCGAGTAGTTGTCATCCAGGTTGATGGCCTCCTGGGCAATCTGCCTGACCAGAGGATAGTTCTCTAACTTTCCGTGGGCAAAATGCGAACGGGCATGGAGATATTTCAAGAAGGCATTCAGATTATTGGTTCTTCTTGCCCACAAACGAGCCTGCTCCCCAACGGTGAGTTTCGTTTGCAGAGCAGTAACAATTTTCATGGTGATTTGATCTTGAACGGTAAAGATATCTGTGAGTTCACGATCGTAGCGATCGGCCCATAAATGATTACCCGATGTCGCATCGATAAGCTGAGCGGTTATCCTGACTCTATTCAATGACTTGCGGACACTTCCCTCAAGGACGTATTTAACTCCTAGTTCCTCACCAATTTCCTGCACTTTTGCATGCCTGCCCTTGAACGTGAAGGAAGAGTTCCGGGCAATAACGAAGAGTTGCGGAACAGAAGCTAGGCCCGTAATGATCTCCTCAGTAATACCGTCGCAAAAAAACTCCTGCTCGGGGTCTACACTCATATTTTCAAAAGGAAGCACCGCAATCGACGGCTTCTCGGGCAAGCTAAGTTTATTGCTCACCAGTCGTTCCGTAACTTCGTATTCTGTCAGGACTTTATAAAGACACAAAGGGTCAGAGATATTCTTGGCCTTCTTCTCTCCAAGATACTCAAATTGATTGCTGACCTTGTTTTTCACCTGATCATGAATACTGCGTGAAACGCAGATGCCTCCGGGAGCTGCAAGGGCTTCGATCCGGGCGGCAATATTCACACCATCGCCAAATATATCGTCGTCTTCAGGAATAATTTCCCCAAGATTTATGCCGATGCGAAACCGCAAAGGAGTTGTCTCGCTGTTAATCTTGTTCTGCCAGTCCAGGGCGCATTCAACACTGTCAACAGCCCACCACCCTGCAATACTGGAAGTACCTCCAGAGTGCTCTGGCCAGGCTTTTCTTAGGTTGTTATTAGTCGACCAGCTTGCACCAGAATTCACGACTTTCTACGAGCATTTGTCTGTTGCGGTCAAACACCTCGAAGGTAACTGTGTCATCATAGCCGGCCTCAACAAGAGCATTGGCCAAACTTCGGAAAATCTATATTTCCAGTACCTAACCGGAAATGGTCATCATATACGCCACGGTTATCACTCAAATGCACATGGCCAACTCTATCAACGAAACGCCTAACCAACTCTTGTAAGCGGTTCTGCCCGTTGTCATTAAGATTAGCATGGCCTGTATCGAGGGTGAATTTTAATGACGGAAAGGTGTTGAAAATCATTTCCAATTCTGGAGGCTCAACGCCAAAATTATTTCTGGGCATCATGTTCTCCAGACAGATGGTAACTCCCAGCGTTTCAGACTGGCTGAGAATCTCCGATAAAAAGTCATAAGCATAGCCCATGGCCTTCTCAGGTACGTAAGCGCCCATGCCGCCAATCATTGGAGGATGTAAAACAACTTTTTTCGCTCCCAAATCGGTGGCTACTGATAGCGACCGCTTCATTTCCGTGACCGATGCACGCCTGATACTGTCCGTCAGGTCTGCCGGACTGACAAAGGTAGGCAAATGACAGACAATCCCCATATCGTGACGTCGCAGCGCCTTGGTGATTGCTGCCTGGTTTGCTGATACAGTGCTGTAATGAGCCTCTGGGTGATCCATTGTAAGCTCAAGATAGTCGAAGCCTAATCCTGCAAATGTTTCGATTTCATCAAGAATAGGTACTATGGGAAAATTCATTGCGCCGTATCGCATAAACCCCTCCGGTAATTTTTATCAATTTAAACTGATTGTACCGATAGGACATTACCGCCGCAAAAGAAAAAGCGGCTGACCATCAGCCCATGAGGTTTAGACCATCACACAACCACTTCAAATACAATATCAAACCACGCCTGCGGCCATCAGAAGGTTGATACTTGCTACCAGTCTTAAAAAAAGACCCGCCAACCTGAGCCAGTGGGTCAACCTCATCCCCCCTCTTCACGCGAAGCAGAATCTGAGGTAATATTTCATGCTATCACCGCAACTTATCTAAAATCAAATATCATCGTATAGCCCAACAAAGATCGTCACAAAAATTAAGAGCATAACGGCCCGGGAGATATTTTCTATAGTTCCAGAGGTAAAAGCTCAGTTGTGGGGAGGAGAGTTTTGGACAGACGGCTATTTTGTATCGACGGTCGGAGAGCATGCAAATGAGGATGTGATTCGCGAATGTATAAAGAATCAGGGAAAGCATGGAGAGTATAAGCAGTTGCATAAGCAGTTAACGCTGTTCTAGTGTTTGAATACCCCGCTGCTTGCGGCGGGGATTATTTATCAATCTTGAAAAAGAGGTGCTCATCGAGAAACTGAAGGTAAATCAGGGAAATGTTGCCAAAGCGGCAGCGTCGCTTGAGATCAGTAAATCAACTTTCTACGAGAAGATGAAACAGCATGGCATTACTCTAAACGGAATTAATGCCTGATCTGGAATAGGTGTTTGGCGCTAAGAGCTAAGATCATCACAATATAACTTGTCTCCTACCTCAAATGCATCATTGAGGCTACTCGCAATAAGTATCCTCGGCTTGTGATTATGTAATTCCCCTGTTCTGTTAAACCTAAGGTTAAAGATTGATAGGGGGACATTCGTTGTTTATTAATTATCTGAAATTAATGGATAAAAGTTAATTTTTATTAATTTCAAGAAATCGAATAGTTATCTTTATCTACTCACTTTTTATTTGACTTCAGTAGGTTAATCACCACAACCTTGTCTTCATTTTACAAGTATCTGGAAAAAACGGGACCATCATATTGGAAAAATTTTATTTCAAAAATGCAGCACACAGCTAATACGCTGTATATATTAATCCTTTTTTTTGCCAAATAAATGGAGCGAAAATTGCAGATAAATCTGAGATACTAATCAAAAAAAATTCTGCTCGATACCCTTGGAACATGGCTGTAAACTCTTCACAAATAACTAGAATTACTGTTTCTTCTGAATATATAGGTAAAGTACCCGAGCAGTTAATCGCTCGAATTAAAGAGCATAATCAAAAAGATTTAGAAGCTATTGCAAGGGGTAAAGAAGAACGCAAGAAGTGGCTTCTAAAAAAAAACAAGAGAGAACAAAACCCCTCCTGACAATTTAGTAATTTCAAGTTAAAACAAATTCTACTCCCCCTCCTCCCTGTCCTCTTGGGTGTATAGCAGGTGATACGACACTCATTGTCCGGCAAAGGCCAAACATTAGAGCTGTTGCACAGTTAAGGTTCTTCCTGCAGGCTACCTGTATATTGAGTCGGGCTGTCGCCATATGACACCCCGCACCTGCTATACTCCGCCTCATGTCGATCTTGCACCAAGACATAGGGCTACCTTGAAAAATTGTCTTTTTGCCCAAACTCTGCGTTGCGCGCAAAAATTTTATCCTCGGAATATTAGCTATATGCCTGTGGTAAAATTTTCACGCGCGCCTTGATTCTGAACCAAAATCATAATTTTGCAAGGTAGCCATAGGGTTGGATTTTTTACCGATCCTAAACTTATTTTTGCCTACAGTCATTTTAGTGAAATAAAGGGAGCTTGAGAAGGAGCCGATGCGATAAGCTGAAACAGGCAGCCATTGCAATTAAGCACCTGCCGGCTCGCAATAAAACATGGGGGAAAGTCATAATCGCTTGCTCCTCTGAAATACAATTAGGTAACAGATTGCATTTTGTGATACTCTTGTTCAGGTGTCTGAAATGAAACAAATTTATATTTACAAAGGTGGTATTGAATAGTGTTGGGAGCGAATTTTTCAAGGTGCCCTAATGTTATCTGAACTATCTGCCGATAGATCAGGTAGACGCTCACACAAGAGGCGTGAGTATCCCCGAGCGGTCGTTGATTGGCCTGTGACGGTCATTACTTATAGGGCCACCTATGAAGGGAAGACAATAGACGCATCTCGTGGTGGGGCACTCATCCATCTGGAACACCAATTAGATCGTGGCGAAAATGTTCGCCTCGCATTTGAAATCCCTGAATGTGAAGATGTCATCGTTGCCAGGGCTGAGATTATCAGGGTCTTCCCTCTCAAGAGAGGTGCAGAACAGCCATTCTCCCATGGTATTGCTTTACAGTTCACAGAAATATCCGAGGATAGTTTAAAATTTTTCTCTGGCAATCTTGCCTCAGGCTGGAAAGAAGATTTCAGCGAGATTGATCGATCCCAACAAGCCGCATTTCCCCAACAAGTCAAACCACCCCGTAGCAACAATAAGTACAGAAATTACGCACTATGGGTATTCGCCGCAGTTATATTAATTCCAATACTTTATTTATTGTCGATTTCACTTGAAGAAAAAGCAGACAGCCAGCAGATGCTCGCTCAGTTGGATAAACGACTGCTGATACTAGAACAACAGATTGAATCTTATCGGTTTATTAATGATTCACTTATACATTTTAAAGAGGAATTAAGTAATCTTCAAATTGAGATATATGCTTTGAAGGAAAATTTACCGGCAATTGAAACGCTTGAATCCATGAGCACGGAGTTGAAAAATCAAAGTCATTTAGTTCAGCAAATCTCCGATGAATTAACACGTTATCAGAAACCTCTCTTGGCTGAATCGAACATTGATCCACAAGTGCAGAATGCAAAATATTACGTTGTCAAAGAAGGAGATACTTTATATCAGATCAGTTCAAAAACCGGGATTGCCATCAGTGAACTCAGGATGCTCAATGGTCTCGATGCCAACGATCCAATTATTCCGGGGCAAAAACTGATGATTCAATGATGCCTCCGAACTCGTGGACCGCTCAAAGTCACGAGAAAAAGCCTTCGTAAACCGCCCGCTACACCCTAACACCTGATTCCTCCACACAGGCATGCCCTGGCTGCGACGAGCGACACGACAAATGAAGTTTTGTCAAAACGATCAAGCTGCATAGCACATGGCAGGTAGGGTCAGCTCTCCTCTTTGATGACCCCGTAGACATTTTCCGATGGCGCTTCTCCGCGGCGTTCGGCGGAAATGACGCAATTTTGCTGGTGAGGTTTAGATCGCCGATTCAGGGCCACGAGCACCCGGACGACCGTCTCGCTGATGGTTCCGCGCTGGGCCTGGGCAATGAGTTCCTCAAGGGCACTGCGGTTTTCGTAGGAAACCGGCCGGTAAGGCCTCGGCGAAATCAGGGCGTCATAAATATCAGCGACCATGACAATGTCGATCAGTAAATCATCGACAGACCTGCCCGCCGGGTAGCCGCTGCCATCCTTGCGTTCATGATGGTCTCGGGCAACCCGGGCGGCAAGGATCTCGGGATCTCGGAAGTAATAGACTAAAAGAACGTAGCCGGCAAGCGCATGATGCTTCAGATACTCATGCTCGGCCTTGGAAAGCGGTGTCTGTTTGGAAAGAATGGCCGGCGGGATGCAAAGCTTGCCGATATCATGGGTGGGGCCGGCACTCACCTCCTGGAGCAATTTTTCCTTTTCCCCGATCAGCTCACGGGCAATGAGAATCGACAGGGCGAAAACCAGCAACAGATGGCGATAGGTATAGATGTCCGTTTCGCGAAAACGAAAAAAAGAATTTAAAATGGCTTCGGGAACACGAACCTCCCCGGCGATGTCAAGCAGCGCTGCATGCTGGGCATCGTGGCTGGTGATCACGTCATAGGGAGGAACGGCTAGATAGCCGACCAGATCATCCTGAATCTGCGAGGAATCCAGCAACCGACAGAATTTGATGGTGCCTGATTCCCGCCTGGCAAGATCCTGCATGACCTGGCGGGTCAGCTGAGTTCCGGCAGGCAGAAGCAGGTTATCCTCAAGATCCGTTACCGCATAGGCCAATCGATATTCCGGCATACCTGATTCCTCTTCAGTTTCAAGGTAGCCTTAAGATTATCTTGATTTGGTTCACCTGATGGACAAAAACAGCCCTATGGTATCCACCAACTCAAAATATTGTTACAAAGGCTTACCAGTGCTACTGTTTATCAAAACATCGTTCACACAGATTGCAGGAGTTCCTGATATGTCTGTAAACCTATGATCTGGGCCTTCATCCTGGCGGCCTCGACTGTTTTGCTGCTGTTTTGAAGATTTACAGTTTTATGCTCGTGGTTGCGCTTGTTGTCTGAAGGGTTTGCTGGGGAAGGCAAGCGTGCTATTGTCCAGCGTACAGGGCCATTATCTTTTTTACGTAGTTCCTGGTTTCCTCGAATGGCGGTACCTTGTAGCCGTGTTTGCGTACGTTGCCGTAACCGGCATTGTATGCTGCCAGGGCTAGAGGGACATTGCCCTTGATCCCCGGGCGGTCTAGCTGCTGCCTCAGGTAGCGGGTGCCGCCGTCAAGGTTCTCCTCCGGGATAAGGGGATCAACCCGCAATTCACCTGCAGTGGCAGGCATCAACTGCATCAGGCCGATAGCTCCCACAGGTGACCTGGCCCTGGGGTTATAGGCTGACTCGGTGTTTACGACAGCGTGGATCAGCAGCGGGTTGATGCGGTTATCCAGCGAAGCATTCTCGATCATTCTGCCAAGCGTTAACTGGTATTTACTTTCAGCTCTGCCCAGGTTCTTGGACAGCAGGGCCGGCAAGCGGTAACTGTCTGTGTAATCTGCCGAGGGGGCGCCTTTGCCCATGGCGAGCAACTCGTTGTAGCGCTGCTGGATGCGCCGGTGCATGGCCGGATCATCGTCAATAACCCAAGAAACCTCTTCCCAGTTATTCTGGTAATTTCGACAGCTGCGTCCATAAACCCTTTTTTCCGGCCTGCCGTTGACAACGAGAACTGTGTAGTAATAACGGCACAGTCTGTTCTCCTCGGTACAGGTAAGAAAGACGGCAAGGTTGCGTTCTGTGCCCGGTTCTTCGGGGACAATCCAGGAGGCTATTTCCCCGTCGCGAAGCTGTTGCTCCAGGAGGATGTTGGTATCTTGCCGCAGCTGTCCCTCGGTCGTTGAGAGGTCCGCGCAGCCGACAAGCCCGAGCAGAAAAAGGCAGGTGAGTATCCCCGTCAGCGGCAGCCAACTCGTCCGTAACCTTTTATAGTTTATCAGTTTTTTCGTCATGACAGCCTGCAGACCTTGCCCAGGGGGCTTACGGGTTGTCGAGGTAGATTTTCTCGGTAGCGACATCCAGTTTGTCGCTTCCCTTTTTGCGCCCGTAAAGGGTAGCCTCTCGGTATCTCCGGCCTTCACTGTCTGTCTGGACATCACTGATCGGCTTGATCGTGAAGCGGTGACCGGTCTGAGGATTGGTCCAATGCCTTTCCTCCCCGGTCGGGGTCTGTTTGAGTTCCTTTTGCAGGCGTTCTTCATCCGCTTTGTCCATATAGTTACCGATGGCCCCGCCGATTAAGCCGCCTACCGCTGCACCTGCAACAACAGCGGCGATCTGGGTTCCCTGGTCTTTATCCTTGGTCAGCATGTAACCGGTAAGCCCCCCGGCAGCTCCTCCGATGACTGCACCCTGTTGCGTCCGGGTACAACCTGCTGCTGCAACCTGGATGATAATGAGCAGGCTGAAGAAAATTCCAAACTGTTTACGGATCACGGATTGTTAACTTACCTGTTCCCCTGAGGTGATAGGTAATCGCTTTTTAAGCCTGCCCTAAGTTCTCAATAAATTCCTCTTAGTCAGACCTCAACATCAAGCCTATCTTCTTTCAACAGCCTTTTCAAGGAGTCTCTGCTGACTCAGCGTGTTCTTAAATAGATTCAAGGTAAAAGGTTTTTCCTTTACCCTTTTCCCGCTGATTTTGAGCAGACTTATGGGTACCTTGCAAAATTAGGTTTTTCGTTCAAAATCACAACAATATAGAAGACAGCAATTTTGTTACATTTAAAGGCGGGATGCGTAATCCATCCGTCCATGGAGAACGCGTACGATTTGGATTTTATCATCTGCTATTTGACGATAAAAAATGACATGGGAGCCAACATTCTTTTTCCTATAGCCAGTTTTAATGTCACTACAGTCCTGGCCTTGAGTAGGGTTTTGTGCAATAGAGCTAAAGCATTCGTCTATCAAGGACAGATATTTGTCTCTTTGAACTTGCCCCCAATGTTCTTCAGTGTAACGCCCGATTTTCAGTACATCAGCAATGGCTTTGTTTGTAAGAGAAAATGAAGGCATTAAACGAGCCTTTACTTATCCAAGGTTTCCAAAATGGCCTTCAAAGAATAATTACCTTCTCCGCTTTCTTCTCCTTCGATAAGGGCTTTGCGTAGGAGAGCTTTCTTTATTTCACGCTCTTCTAAAAGCTGCAATCCAGCTCGAATTGTCTCGCTTGCAGTGCCAAAGTGACCACGGGAAACTTGGTCGGCAATGAACTTTTCGTAATGCGCTCCAAGAGTGACGCTTGTGTTCTTTTGCATAATGCTATCCCCCATTAATACCAATAAATATTATCTATTAATATAGCTCTTGAGCAAGCCCAAGTCAACAATGGCTGTTATCCAAGGGTGAGTGACCTAAAAGCTGAAAAGAAGAAATAATAAAACGATATAACTAACTAAAACAAATAGAAAAAAAGTAAGCGGTTATTAAACAACACTATAGCTTTGCGGCAGAACAAGCTTGTCAGTGCTCAACTGCTGCGGAAGCAATTTCCGATAATCCTCCTCTGATTCTGCGAACGGCAGGTTCTCAAACAGATACCGCAGGTATTTGTAGGTGTCGAGCCCGTTAGCCTTGGCGGTTTCGATCAGCGAATAAATGGCAGCGCTGGCCGCGGCCCCTTCGGGGGTTCCTGCAAACAGCCAGTTCTTTCTGCCAACAACAAACGGACGGATGGCATTTTCTGCAAGATTGTTGTCGGGCGTCGCATAGCCAACGTCAAGATAGGCCACCAACCGCGGCCACTGATCCAAGGTGTAGGAAACCGCTTTGCCCAGCAGGCTCTTCGGAACCACCTGCAGTGATTTCTTCTCTAGCCACTTCCTGAACTTGTCCAGCAGCGGCTTGACTTCTTTGTGCCGTAAGGCAACCAACTGGTCTGCATTCAACTGCTGGGTTTTGGCCCGCTTCTCGATGCCGTACATTTTCCTGATATAGCCCAGGGCTACATCGACACTGCCGATTTTCTTCGACTTTGCAGAACCAGCCTTGGCAGCATCCATGAACGTGCGCCTGGCATGAGCCCAGCAACACTCCAGGTCTAACTCCAACTATGTTCATCACTATTTTTTATTGTTTCGCGGTGGATAGAGGACTGTGGCCTGGCAACACAGACTATGGGATAACACAATCGCAATGTTTGGGCCCATACTGTGACTGATCTCAGCGGCATGAAGGACCGAAAAGGATTAACCTTGTTCCCGACGGACGGGACGCTTATGTAATTCTTCCCGCAGATCTGAAAACAAGTCAAACACGGAACCGCTGGACACCGGATTGTTTCAGCAACCGGCATATACCACTTTATTGCGTGAGCCTCTCCCCCTTGACGGGGATGCTTATGGAGAACGTGTTCCGATTCTGGCGGCATGAGCCCTGAAGATGATCGGCCAGAACAGTTTCCTTGGCACCGGGGTAGCTAGCAGGCGGAATCGCTTCCGGTGAATCCGAGAGAAAAACTATGACCAGGTGAGGCGGGCTCTCTTCGGTCCGAATTGTCAAGCCGCTGCCCCCTGCCGCGACTTCGTACATCTGGCGGACGGTCAGATACAGAAGCGCTTCCAGACTGAGAAGATCAGCCTCGATCACGGTGTTTACCGGACAATCAGCGACAACCGTGATCTTTTTCATTGCCGCCTGACGGGCGGACAAAGCGGTGATAAGTTCGACCACTTCAGCAATGGGAGCCGTGCCCGGCGAGCTGTCGCCGCTGTGGGCGAAGCGATTGAGATTCTTCATGATCACATTCGATCTGTTGACCTGCTTCATGATCGTCTCTGCCGCTGCCTGAACACGGTTGGCGCCAATGGGGTTATCGCCGCCGCCGACAAGGTGGACCATATCATCGAGAAGACCGGCGCTCTCATTGATAATTGCCAGGGTATTCTTTATCTCATGGGAGATTGCGGCCGAGATTTTGGCAAAGACCTCCAGGCAGATTCCGTTTATATCGTTACTGTTCGCCATGTTTCAGTGCCTCTTCGCTAAGGTTGACACCAGTCCTTGTCGCTGCTCCTGCTTCTGGCCGATCCGAGCTTGGCGATAATCCTCCGCCTCCCCATTCTCACAAAGTACCCGGAGAATCGGTTTGGCAGGCTTCATTGATTTTCTCGATCAATCGACTCAAGTCGATCGGTTTCATGATATAATCGCAGGCGCCAAGCTCCATTCCTTCTCTACCCGCATCAAATGAACCGTGGCCGGTAAGGATGATTACCTTCAGGGAGGGATGGTCCACCCTTAATTTGGCAAGGACTTCCAGCCCGTCCAGATCCGGCATTTTCAGATCCAGAAGCAGGAGATCCGGGGTGTCCTTTTCCACTGCCGCCAGAGTGGCCTCACCCGAGTTGGCCATCGTGGTGTGGAAATTTCTCAGCTTCAACCGGGTGACAAGGGTCGACGCGAACTCTACTTCGTCATCAGCGATTAGTATCTTTATCTGTCGATTACTATTCTTTATCATGTTGTTGACTTTGCAGTGGTATGGTTATGGTGAATGCGGTTCCCTGACCGATATGCGATCTAACGGTAATGTCTCCGCCCAGTTTCTTGATCAAGCCATAGGTGATCGACAATCCCAGTCCGGTCCCTTTCCCCGTTTCCTTTGTCGTATAAAACGGCTCGAAAATATGCGGCAGCACATCCGGCTCAATGCCAGGTCCATTGTCCTGGATTACTACCCGGACATCTCCCGCTATGATATGCGTGATGATGGAAATCACACCATCTTTGCCAATGGCATCGATGGCGTTATTGAGGATATTCAGAAAAATCTGCTGCAACTGCACACGGTCGCTGACCACCGGGGGGAGATTTTCGCCAAGTTGCAGATCCAGCTTGATCCTGCTGTACACGATTGAGTTATCAAGAAATTCAATAACTTCCCTGATAACGCCATTAAGATCGAGGCTTTCATCCATGACCTCGGTGCGCCTGGCGAAACCGAGCAAACGGTGAGTGATCGCCTTACATCTGTCAACGCTTTGATTGACAACCCCCAGGCTTTTCTTCACCGTGTCTTTATGTTCGAAGTCGGACGTCAATTCCAGCAGATCTTCGACCAGACCCACCTTCTGGTTGATGATTGCCAGCGGGTTATTGATCTCGTGCCCGACGCCGGCAGCAAGCCGGCCGATGGAAGCGAGCTTGTCCCGGTGCTCTGCTTCCTTGAGGCAGGCCAGCTGCAGCTCTTCGGCCTTGCGCATTAGACCGGTAAGAAGATTCACCAGGTAATAGACCACCAGCACGCTTATCATCATGCAGGCGAAAATAGTGAGAAACATACCATTTCGAAAATACTTCCAGTCCTTGAGGTGGATATAGCGCTTTTTGAGCAGGACCAGTGACCAGGGAGTGTTCTCAATCTTAGCGATCGCCTGAGAGATGTCTTCTCCGGTATCGAGGACTATCTGATGAATTCCGAGCTTGATCTCGGAGTTGAAGGGTGAGAGGGTTTTGCCGTAGAATTGCGAAGCCGTCTGCAGGATACCATCGTCATTAATCAGAAAGAGGTCATCTGAAGCGTTTGTTTTGATCGTCGTAATAAATTGCTGCAGGGTCGCGGCGTCGATGGTGGCCCGCAGCACCCAGAATTTGCGAGTAACGGGATCAATGCCGCCTACGGCGACGGCGAAGTGGGGCACCTGTCGATAGCCGGTATACACCTCGCTGATATAGACCCCGCGGTCATTGACTTCCTTGAACCATTCCTCCTGCGAGTAGTCTGCGCCATACAGGTCGTAAGGGCCGATGTAAGCCTGCTGGACACCCGCGTGATCGATCACTCCCAGATCAGCGAAAAAGGGGTATTGACGCTGAATCCGAAGAAAAAGTTCCTCCAGGTTGTCACCTGATATCAGTTCGGTATAGCGATCTCTGCGGGCGGCGAACTGCACGACTCCCTTGAGGCTCTCAACCATATGTTCGATCGATTTGATCTTGCCGTCCAACTGCCATTCCAATTGCTTCTGCTCCGATTTCTGCAGCAGGTCGTTATAATTTTTGTAACTCAGCCAGGCAACGATGAGCACCGGGACCATGGCAATAATCAACATGACGGAAAACAGAAGCAGCCGGAACTGAGCGTAACTCCAACTATTCGAGCCGATTTCGGTGGAGCGCTTAAAGATGGCGGGAATAACTCTCGCGACGATGGGCTCGGGATTTTTCATAGGGACAAATGTACATCCTCAGGTTCGACCAGGATTTCACCCTGGCCTAAGGTACCTGCTAGAAACTTTTCCATCACGGTCTGCCAGCATCCGATCACGGCATCCAGCACGGTCACCTTTTTCCAGACGAGAAAGTTGTAGTGCAACTCCTCAATGCCACCACAGACCAGATCGGTGATATGCTCCTCGACAACCATCTTGCATAGAGCCTCATCCGAAGGCCGCTCCATAATTATCGTTTTTGGCTCCCCGACAACCTTTCCCCTGTCCAAGCGGACAATGATCACTTCAGTCGCGAGATCGAAGCGCGGGGCAACGAAATCCCCCTGCAGGGGAATGAGTAATTTTTGCATGGCCATGTTTTCAGGTTTCCGTCACCACTATTTCAGCAATCCGTATCTTTTCATTTTGCGCCAGAGCTTCATGCGCCCCCAACCAAGACCAGCTGCAGTGCTGGTCCTGTTCCCCCGATATTTTTTGAGGGTGTCAACAATCATCTGACGTTCAATATCGTCCCAACTGGAATGGTCTGATCCAATGCTGTTAGGCGGGTCGGAATGCTCTTCTTCTGCGGTACCGACACCCCCTAGAGAAGACACGCCGGCTTCCTGGACGACCTCGGAACGGTCGCTAATGTCGGCCTGTTTTTCAAACAGGTAAGGAGGCAGATGCTCTCTGGTGATTTTATTTCGTCTACAGATACTGACGGCATATTCGACGATGTTACTCAATTCCCTGATATTGCCCGGGTAGGCATAGCCCAGCAGGGCTTGCATGGTGCTCGGTGTGAAGCCAACTATGGTCTTGTTCAGCCCCCGGGTAAAGGTATCCAGATAGTGATCGAGCAGGTAACGGACGTCGCTTTCCCGCTCCCGCAGCGGCGGAAGGTGCACATGCAGGACATTGAGCCGGTAAAACAGGTCTTCGCGAAATCTATTCTTCTGTACCTGTGACCGCAGGAGGCGATGGGTGGCCGCCATTATTCGTACATCGACGCTCACGCTTTGCTCTCCCCCGACGGGAACGAACTTCCGATCATCCAGCACCGAGAGCAGCTTGACCTGCAGCGGCAGGGGCATATCCCCGATCTCCGTCAAAAAAAGTGTGCCCCGGTCGGCAAGCTTGAACATGCCGGGTTTGTTGCGGGAGGCACCGGTAAACGCTCCTTTTACGTGGCCGAACAATTCCGACTCGAGCAAGCCCAAGGGCAGCGCACCGCAGTTGACCTTGATAAAGGGAAAGCGCGCCCGGCTCGATTTCTGGTGCACCAGTTCGGCAATCTTGTCCTTTCCCGTGCCTGTCTCCCCGGTGATCAGCACGGAAGCGTCTGTCTGCGCCATCAAGGGGATCATGTCGAAGACTTTCTGCATCTTGGGACTGTAGCCGATCAGCTCAATGGAAGTGAAGTCCCTCGTGCTCACCAGGTTCTCATGCAAGCGGGCCGAGATATCTTCGGCAATCACCAGCAGCCCCTGCTCACCGCCCGCCTCCTGCGACAGTCTGGAAATATTGTAAATCACTGGAATCTTTCGGCGATAACAATTGAGGATATCACCCCTGACTGCGAGTGCTTCACCTGTTTGCAGCACTTGGCTGTAGAGTTGTCCCCTGGCATTTCCTGTATTGCTGCGAACCACGAGCTCACCATGAATACCCACCACCTTGTCCAGCGGGTACCCGGTCATGGCTTCCATAAGCCGGTTCATGGCGACCAGCCGCAATGACCCGTTGAGGATCATTGCAGGGAATGGGATCCCCTCCAGAAACGTCAGAGTATCCGGTTTAAACGGTGATTTCATGAGCTCCGGTCGATTCTATCAGCCGAACATATATCAGGCAGCCTGCGCGAGCTGCAAAAGCAATCATGTGCCACCCACTCTAACCAATAGCCATATGGCCGTCATGCATTATTACGGGTGCCGCAGCCGGATAGTTCCGGTAGCCCCCCATGCATGACTTACCCTTGAGCCCTGGCATGTGCTTTATCGTTTGCAGCCTTGATTGTGGCTGACAGCTCCTCAATGTCCACCGGCTTGTTCATATAGGCAAATGCGCCAAGCTCCATACACTGAAGCATATCCTGGTTTGTCCCGTGACCTGTGAGAATGATGACTTCGACCTCGGGCGCTAGTTCCCTCGTCTTGCGCAGCACCTCGACACCGTGCAGACCGGGCATTTTGAGATCCAGCACCATGACCTCAGGTCGATCCTCGGCGATCAGCTCCAGGGCCTCCTCGCCGCTGAAAACGCCATAGGTCCCCACATTCCTGCTGATCAAACGCTGGGAAACCGTCTGGACGAATTCGATCTCGTCGTCGACAAACAATACCTTTGAGGGAAGTTCAAATTTCTGCTGCCGATAAATCGAATCGTCATATGCGGAGCTCTTTACTACCGAAACCTGCTTGACACCATCGACCTGCATCGCCAGGTCGGTGAGTTCTTCCATCAATCGGCCAAAATTCAGCACACTTTTTTGCACAGCCAGGTCAACCCTGCCAGCTTTGGAACTGACGGTTACCTTGTGGCCGTTCCACAGCAGTTTTTGTTCTACGGCAACCTCCAGCTTCATATCCTGCGCCGCCTGCATGGATTCCTTGGTACGCAGAACCGAGGTTTTGTGATATCCTTTTGATATAACATTGATTAATTGCGCTTCTGATCTGTTCTCTACCGGAATGACCATATCGTACAATGAGTTATGATAGGCTTCTTTCTTAAAAAGAAAGTCGGTCCAGCCGTAAGCCCTGACATCGTCATTTTTTACCGCCTTCTTGGCTTCCTTTTTCGACATGCCCTGCTTGATGGCGGCCTCGATGCGGGCCTGTCTGGAATCGACGATGAGAACTCTCAGCACGTGCGCCACCTTTGCTGGAACAAGCGATGCGAGAAAGCCGTTGAACAGATATGCTTCCGGTCTGATTAGGAGCTCTGCGACAACGAACTTGAGCATGTTTACGCTTATCTCCTTCTCCAGGGTAAACTGGTTGAACACGGATGTTCTGCCATAGGCGCATTTCTTCAGCTCTTCAATGCTACGGCCGCATCTCTTGCTTGCGTCAGCAAATAATTCTTGGTCATCATACACTGTGAGCTCCAGGTCTTTGGCCAATGCTACTGCCAGAGCAGCTGCCGGGGTATAGGAGCAGGGGAAAAGAGCAATTGATGACATGGCACTCCTCATGAATAAAAATTATATTACTGTTGATAGCTGACCGATCACTTGCAGCTACGTTGTCTACATAGATGCTAGCAAATGTCATGCCTTTTAGTTTATTTTTATAAAAACAATGATATTCCGGTACTATAAATACAACCAAGTTAAAAGATAGGAGGCGCATGGAGAGTCTAACTGTATTGTATTGTAACAAGGTATCTTTATGTATCAAAAAGTAACGCTACGTTGCGTTTTTTTGGGCTGGCAATCGACACTACCTCCGCCCTGTCATGAGTTGCGGTATGGATACCACTGACAAAGTGGCGCCTGGTGGACTTGCCGAACCTACTGAATATCCTTGCCTTAAAAATAGCTTTTGGGAGAAAAACCAATGGACGAAAAGGTTTTGTTAATCGACGATGAGCAGGACTTTTTACAAATGCTGGCGGATAGGATGGAGCACAGAGGGCTGAAGGTCGCCACCGCAGACTCGCCGAAAACGGTTCTCGAGGAGATCAATTTGGAGGACTTTGACGCGGTGGTACTCGATCTGATGATGCCAGATATGGACGGTTTGGAACTTCTCCCCGTGCTTCTGGAAAGAAATCCCGAACTTCAGGTGATTCTGCTCACCGGTCACGCCTCTATTGAAAAAGGAGTACAAGCCATGAAGCTTGGGGCTTTGGATTTTCTGGAAAAACCGGTAGACTTCAAGGTTTTGTGTGAAAAGATCCGTGAGGCGAAACAACATAAACTGCTTCTGATTGAGCGTCGCCACGAGGCAGAAATCAAGGATATTATGGCCAGCAAGCCCTGGTAGCACAGAGCACGCAGCCAACGCCGATTGCCCCACCATTTCCTGCCACCACGCCAGACCCCGTCCTTACGGCTGACGGCCGCCACCGTCCGGTTCCGTATCAAAACGCCTCTTTTAGTATCATAACGTATCTTTTTGCTCTGCCAGCCCCAGCCTTGTCCCTAGCGAACTGTTGTCTTACACCGCGGCTGTGCCCCCAAGTCTGCAGGGATATCCATCGCAAATCATAATAATCTGATATCTGGCACGGGTGTTGCTTGACAACTAGGTACGTGAATACTGGCGACACATGGTGAAACAGCCAACGCCCAATATATCCGCTTATTTTTAAGGCAGAAGCAACGGAGAATATCATGAGTAATAAGATCAAAGCCAGAGTGCTACTCGTAGACGATGAAGACGATTTTCTGCAGATGCTCTCCGAGCGACTCAAGGCCAGAGGCCTAGTAGTAGATACGGTTAACAGCGGCGAGGATGCGATAAGCCAAGTCGAACAGCACGCATACGATGCAGTCATTGTTGATCTATCCATGCCTGGTATCGACGGTCTGGAGACGATCAGACGTATCAAGGAGATCAGCTCATCGGCGGAGGTGATCATGCTGACCGGACACGGTTCGGTGGAAAGCAGCGTTGAGGCCATGAAACTCGGGGCCGGGGATTTCCTGGAAAAACCGGTGGAGATGTCTACGCTGCTCGATAAGATCGGCGAAGCCAAGGATAAGCGGATGCTTGTACTCCAGGCGGAATCGGAGGCGGAGCTCGACCGCATCCTGAAAAGTCGAGGCTGGTAAGCAACAGTATTTTCATGAATCTCAACCTCTTTACCTCGAGGCATCCATGCTCAACGATATAAAAACCGCACGGGAAATAGTCACCCCCCTGAAGCAGTATCCGCATATCCGGAAAGATGCACCTGTCAGCGACGCCGTCGCGCAATTGCTGGGGTATTGTTCCACCGACGGACGCTGCATGTACTACGAAGAGATACTCGTTGTCGATGACAGCCAGCGGTTGGTTGGGCGTCTGTCCATCAGGGATATCCTGACCGGTTTCTTCCCTTCAATCCTGGCGCCTGAGCCGGCGGGCATTTTCGGGGGCAAAAAGGCGTCCTTCACCGACCTTTCTACCCTGTTTGAGGACAGTTTTCGCAGGGAATGCCGGCGCCAGGCGACCCATACGGTCGGAGAGTTCATGAGCAAGGCGCATGAGCCCATCGACGCTGGTATTCATCCACTCCATATTCTTGAAATCATGATGAAGGACGGAGTCAATTCGCTGCCGGTTACCGAAAAAGGAGTTCTGCTGGGAGCGGTACGGATGACCGACATATTCAGAATCCTCGCCACCTACTGTACCATCTGAACTGGCGTTGCTGAAAAACAACTAGTTAAACCTTGATAGAAGAGAAAAGACCGTGACCAAGACAGCAACAATAAGCGAAGGGAAAATCTCGCTGAAACAGCTTAATGTAATAGCCAGCATGGATTATAAACGAACGTTTTTCATGCTGCTGGGTATCGGCTTGTTCGCATTGATCTACTGGTCTCCGCCCTGGCCCGATGCCATCGACCCCTTAGGGGCGCACTTTGTTCTGAGCAGGGAGGCAAAGGGTGCCTTGGCTGTTTTTGCCCTGGCCGCGACCTGGTGGGTGTTCGAAGTCGTGCCGATAGGGATTACCAGCATCGCCATCGGTACCCTGCAGGCCCTGTTCCTGATCAGGACCCCTGGCGCGGCCTTCAAGGATTTCATGGATCCCTCGGTACTCTTTATCTTCGGCTCCATCGTCATCGGCATGGTTTTTACCAAGACCGGCCTAACCAAGCGGATGGCATACAAGATGCTGTCCATCGTCGGCGAGCGCACCAGCATGATAATGCTCGGCTGTTTCGTCATGACGGCAGCCCTGACCCACCTGATGGCCCATACGGCGGTGGCCGCCACCATGTTTCCGCTGCTCATGGCAATAAATGCGCTTTACGCCGACAACGACTCCCCCACCCGATTTGGTAAAGGGTTGTTCATCGGCATGGCCTACGTGGCCGGCGCCGGCAGTATCATCACCCTTCTCGGGGCAGCCCGCGGGGCGGTTGCGATTGGGTTCTACAAGGATATCATGAACGTGGAAATCACCTTCTTCCAGCTGACCATGTATATGTTCCCTGTCGGCTGGTTGATGGTTTTCCTGCTCTGGGGCTTTTTCATGCTCATGTGCCGGCCGGAAAAAGTCAGGATCGAGGGGTTGAAGGAACGGGCCAAAAAAATGTACACCGAACTGGGGCGCTGGAGCCGCAGAGAAATCACCACAGTAACCATCGTTTTTCTAACTATTTTTGTCATCGCACTGAAGAGCTTCGTCCCGGCGCTGGCAAAGCTTGACAAGACCGCGATCATGCTGTGCTCCACCATCGCCTTTTTTCTGCTCAATATTCTCAGCCTGGAAGACCTGGAAGAGATCCCCTGGAACATCATTCTGCTGTTCGCCGGCGCCATGTCCATCGGTTTCTGCCTGTGGGATACCGGGGCGGCCAAATGGCTCGCCGTGAACTGGCTACAGTTGTTCAAAGAATCTCCCGGCATCATCTTCATCCTGGGCATGGCCTTTTTCGTCATGGTCATGACCAACTTTATCATGAACGTTGCCGCCATTGCCATCTCACTGCCGGTGGCCCTGGTGATAGCGCCTTATCTCGGTGTAAGTGGCGAGGTGATCCTTTTCTCGTCACTGGTCACAGCGGGCATGCCGTTTCTTCTGCTGGTCGGTGCCGCGCCCAATGCCATCGCCTACAACTCCAAACAGTTTACCACGGCGGAATTCTTCAAATTCGGGATACCGGCCTCCATCCTGCTGATGCTCGTCGTCTGGCTGTCAGTCAAAGTGATCTGGCCGCTCATGGGCATGGTGACAACTGCGCCGCTGGCATAAAATAGAGGCAATCACGACATGCTCAAGCCACCAATCAAGGAACAACTCACAAATTCTGACTGACCGGGCTAACGGAGGCCCGGTCAGCTAAGGCCGATCAATTTGAAGGGACTTTGGAAACGCAGTTCTGACAGCCAACTGTTATTATTAACAGGTGCCGCAACGTTGCATTTACCGGTCAGGGTTGATGGCTATTCTATCATATATCACCGGGGCACCAGTCTCGACTTTCTCATCCGGCTGATCATTTGGTGCGTAAATAAACCAAGCCATTTGTGCATTGAACGTTCAAACAAAAATACTACGGATGTGTCTGATACAGCCCCCTCACCATGGGTACCCGCCGTCTGTTCCTGAGAACGCTGCCCAAGGCCCTACAAGCAGATTAGATATAGATCCGAGAAGGACAATAAATAATCACGGTAATGGCGCAAATACCCTGTTTTGTACCCGCTTTTGTCTTCTATCACTTACTCAATAAATTCAAAATCAAGCGAATCATCAGCTCTTTCTGTTTTGGGTCACTTTCTGCAATCAGCAATGCAAGCGCCACAAGTCCGTTGTCATTTATTCCAGATGATTCGAGCAAGTCATTTTCACGCAAATACAACAGAAATAGAAAAGCCCCAATGCGTTTATTACCATCGGTGAAGGGATGGTCTTTGATCACAAAATAGAACAGGTGGGCCGCCTTCTCCTCCACACTCGAGTAAAGGTCTGATCTATACTTCCCAGTATTCCCTGTAAATGTTCTGCTCGCTCCTGGCCAAACAATTCGCTGGCTTCCTCACGCCTTACCAACTCACTTTTCAATGTACTAATAGCCTTCTGGGCCTGCTGATAGGAGAGGACTTGCTTGACCGGCGTCTTCGTTTTAGGTAGGTCCAGTCGATTCTCATCATAATGGAGAAGAATCATCCATGATTTGGCATATTGGGTAATAACAGACGAGACCGCTTTGCCTTGATCTGTAACCAACTCACGGTTCTGCAGTGTTTGGGAAAGCAAGGCAACCGCCTGCTCCATCTCCAGCAATCCTTTTTCGGCCAGACGATGCTTATTAACGGTATAGCCCTTTATGAGATGATCTCTTAAAACCGAGGTTGCCCAAATCCGAAATTGAGTGCCTCTGATAGATTTGATACGGTAGCCGACAGAGATGATAACGTCCAAATTATAGTAACTTACCTTGTATTTCTTTCCATCGGCTGCAGTTGTCAAGGAATTCTTGACAACTGCGCCTTTGAGCAATTCACCTTCCCTGAAGATGTTGTTAATGTGGAGACTGATACTTTGCTTGGTCGTGCCAAACAATTCAACCATCTGTGCTTGACTCAACCAAACAGTATCTTCCGTGAGTTGGACCTCAAGTGTGGTTGTGCCGTCATCTGCTTGATAGAGAACTATTTCAGTGGCATCATTTTGCATTGGGAGTCAGTGGCAAGTAGAAAGATTTGTTTTCTTAAAGATGTCAGGTTTATAAATAATATTGGCCCATGTGATAACCATAAAGTAATTTATATAATCTTCGCAACTCGCCTGGAATTAAACGCTCTTTTGAATGGTAAATTGGGGGCAGACCCCATTGTTCTCTCATCCATAAAAACATCCATGAGGATCGTGCTCTATTTCCTCGAGGATAGTTTCCAGCGACGTGGATTCAGGAAGTGGCGGGTAGCTGTGCCATTTCAGATCTGCCCGCATCCAGTAGAGCTTCCATAACTTTCGAGATTTAACATAAGTGGCTTTGGCAACAGGCTGTTCATGCTTGTTTTCAGGATTATCCCACTGAGGCCGGATTTCGTAGATGACAAAACTTTGGTTGTCGATTCTGAATGCCAGATCGAGCTTGGATCTTATGGACGGTTTCGGCCGATGATCCTCTACATACCGGCCGACAAGTTTTTCAACTCGTTTGATTTCAAATTCGCTGAGTGCCATATCTGTATTGAACGGCCCCTCCATGTTTGTGACGGGGAACACTCCTCTCACCGAACAGGTAAAACCTGACCTTCACAGGAAAAACAAGGGGTGATTGTCAGATCGGATAAAAAACATTCTTCTAGAGACTAAGTTCGGGTCTATTTTTTTACTCTTAAAGTTGGTTTATTGTCCCTCCAAATCGGCTAATTCTTCTAAGATCTTATCAGGTTCTCTTAGCGTGTCGATTCGCTTGAATATTTCAAGAGCTTTTCTCATATATTCTATTGCCTGCTTGGATCGCCCTTCAGATTTGTGAAGACGCCCATAACATGCGTAAGCAAAGGCAAGTTCGTTTTCAGCTTTGATTTCCTTCAAGATTTCAATACCTTTCTCAAGATGAGAAGCCGCTAAATGAACATCCTCTTTTAGTGACACTTCTCCCAACAGACGATGAGCACAACCCAAATAGAAGCGAGTACTGCATAGCTCCAAGGTTTCAATTCCCTCTTCGAGTATCTGCCGTGCATTCTCATGATCTCCAGCGAGCAAATATCCTTCGCCAAGCGTACATGCTATCGGAATGATACCTGGCAACCATTTTCCCGCTCGAAAAAGTGGTAATGCCTCGACCATAAGACCGATACCCTGTTTCGTCCTGCCAGCCCGACAAAGAGACCACCCCAAAGATCTTTGTGCATATGCCATGTCAGCAGGCGTCATGGCCTTCTGAGATATTAACTCCCCATATTCAATAGCCTTAGACAGATCACCTTTGGAAGTATAAGCGAAAGATAGTTCACGTCCTGCACAGCATATCATGCTGTTATCTGCGTAAGAATCGGCAAGCCTTATCACCTTTAAAGCTTCCTGAATAGCTTCATCCCATCGGCCAAGACAGGTGTTTGCTCTTGATATTGCACAAACACCCCACGCATACCAGTGAAGGTTGAATTTTAGGTCCATCATGCGTAATAAATTAGTCCCGGTTGCAAATACACGCTCAAAATCTCCCTTATACAGAAGGCTCCACGCCAGCCACGCATAAGCAAAACCAGCATCCTCAGGATTGTCTGCTTCTTCACAGAGTGCTGCTGCTTTCGTTAACGTTTTGATGGCCTGATCAAAATGTCCCAAGCCGAAATCACAAAGCCCCATGCGGCTATAGAACGCTCCCAACAGCGATTGATTTTCCAGTTCGATAGCTATCGGTTCAAAGCGACCGAGAAGCTCATAATATTCTGGGAGTTCCAGCAGCAATATAAAAACTGCACCCTGATTTACTATCAAGGAGATGCTCCGCTGTTGATTTTCCTTTGAATCAGGCAACTCATCGAGAATTTCAAGTGCGCTCTGAAATGAAGCTTTTGCTTCATCCATTGCACTGAGTATAGAAGCTTTCTTATTGGCAAACTCAAGAAAATCTAATGCCTTACCTATTTCGTCACTGCGAATATAGTGATAAGCCAGCAACTCGAAATGCTCTTCAATCCGATCCTGATAGAGCTCTTCAATGGCTGCTCCTATTTCCTTATGAATTTGTTTCCTTTTCTTTGCCAGCAGACTGTTGTACGCGACTTCTTGAGTAAGGGCATGTTTGAACACGTAGGTTGAATGAGGATAGACACCTCTTTCGTACAAAAGTTCAGAGTTTTTCAAGGCGGAAAGATGAGACAGCAACTCCTGCTCGGATAGCGGTATCAACTTGTTTATCAGTTTGTGTCTGAACTCTCTACCGATAACTGAACTCGTTTGAAGAAGGTTTTTGACGTCCTCAGGCAACGAATCCACTCGTGCCATGATAACGTCTTCAATTGTTGCAGGTATTGCAACTGCCTCTATGTCCTTGGCAATGCGATAGACTTCATCTTTTTTTTCTATGAAATGGAGATCTTTTAGGGACTTGAGGAGTTCCTCGATAAAAAACGGAATGCCGTCTGTTTTGTCGAGAATAAATTCTTCCAATTCATTCTCAATGTGATCAGTACCCAAAAGATGCGTTACCATGACAAGGCTTTCTCGATTTGAGAGTCGATTTAAATTTATCTGACTATGATATGATTTCCCCCCCCAAGTATGGACAAATTCAGGTCGATAGGTGAAGAGCAACAAGACTCTTGATCCGAGTATGCCGTCAAGGACATATTTCAAAACCTCCTCTGAACTTGCGTCAATCCAATGCAGATCTTCGAATACCAGAATCAAGGGCCTGATATCGGAACCTTTGCTCGCAATTTCTCTGTAAATCGAAATTATCCGGTCTTTTTTTCCCTTGGGACTAATAGAAGTTTTTTCACTCGTAATGTCTTTAACGGATAAAAGTTCCAGAAGATATGGAAGCGTTGAAGACTCATCCATGTTGAGAATCTTCAGCCCTCTACTAACTTTTTGTATAATTACAGAATCATCGTCATCTCGGAGTATATCGAAATTCGCCCTTAGAATGTCAATAACCGGATGGTATGCAACACCACTGCTGTAGGATAAACACCTTCCCTCAATAAATGTTACATCTGCATTGGCCAGTGCTTTTCTGAACTCGTACAAGAATCGTGATTTACCGACGCCGGCTTCAGAGACAATAGAGAAAGCCTGTCCACGACCAGCTTTTACTCTCTCAAAGCCGTCTAATAGGAGTTCTAATTCGCGCTCTCTTCCGACAAATTGAGTCAATCCTTTTTCGGTACTTACATCAAACCGTGTTCGCCTTGACCTGGGAACAATCGGCCGGTAAACAGATACTGGTTCTGATACGCCTTTGATCTGTTTTTCACCTTGATGTTCAAACCGAAAAAAACCCTCACAAAATTTAAAGGTATCTTCGGATACATAAGTGGTTCCAGGCGCCGCGAGAGATTCCATCCTGGAGGCCAGGTTGACGGTATTTCCCACGGCGGTAAACTCTAACCTGAGATCGTTGCCAATCGTCCCGACAACTACAGGACCTGTGTGGATGCCTATCCTCATCTGCAAGGTTGGTAGGTCCCTATGAAGTTTTTTAAGTGTCTCGCTGTACTTGGTTATTTCTCGATGGATTGCAAAAGCTGATCGTATAGCCCTTTGCGGCGAGTCTTCTAAAGCAATTGGAGCGCCAAAAAGGGCCATGATTCCGTCACCAATCATCTTATTTACAATGCCTTCGTACTCATGCACCTTGTGGATGAGTATTTCTTGGACCTTGTCGATGATAGGGTAGATATCTTCTGGATCTAATCTTTCAGATATAGCAGTGAAGTCGACCAAATCGCAAAACATCACTGTTACTTGTTTTCGCTCACCATCTATTCTGCCTTTTTGAGCAAGTATTTTTTCTGCAATCCCTCTGGGGAGATACTTTTGTATTTTTAACAGTTTGTCATCTTCTGAAATGGTCTCGGGAATCGGTTGTGAGGGATGTTGGCCAGCAGTTAATGTCTGTCCACATTTATCGCAGAAACAGTGATTTGCTGGGTTGGGGGAATTACATTCAGGGCAGAGGTGTTCAAGTTTGCCGCCACATTTGCCACAGAATATTGCTTCAGCGGAATTTTCAAAACCGCATTTGGAGCATTTCATAGTATCCCTCCCTGAACTCATCAGGTAGGAAAAATCTACTAATTGCAGTGATCTAAAAAAATCAAGGGTCTAATTAGATCATCATGCATCATAGTACAATTGGAGTGCAACTATTGATAACCCTATTCTATCTATCTACAATCTGATGCTGCACAGGATCAGTAAATGTTGGGTATGGCAATCGTAACTGACAGCAGGATTAAGCACCTATTGCCCTGACTGCAACAACCGTCATATCGTCAAATTGAGGAAGATGATTCTGATGTTCTATGACTGCTCTGAATAATTCGTCACAGACGTTTACAACAGAATAGTTGGGCATACCGCAAATTGTCCTCAAAAGCCCTTGTAATCCAAACATTTTATTTTGCCGATTTATCGCATCTGTTACCCCATCTGTATATAACAGCATCGTTCTATTTCCTGACAAATTGATAATCTGTTCATCAAGCCTGACAATATCAAAGAGTCCTAATGCTTGTCCTACCCCTCTATACAGTTGTTTTACAGAACCTTCATAACCAATCAAAATCGGCAGTTCATGACCTGCTCGAGAATAGACAAACTGGTGTGTTTTACTGTTCAAAATTCCCAGCAAAATAGTGACGAAAATACCTTTATCATTCAACTCCAATAAATGACTATTAACTGCTTCCAAAACCTCTTTAGGGGAAACACCAAGACGAGTTTCAGCTCTGAGAAAGCTACGCACCATAGCCATAAACAAAGCTGCGGGAACGCCTTTATCGGCAACATCCCCGATTGCAATGGCTAAAGAATCATCACACAGAGGTATAAAATCATAGAAGTCTCCTCCAACGGTTTTTGCAGGTATCAGATTTGCGTATATTTCATATCCCTCAAATTCTGGAATTGTGCGTGGCAGCATGCTTTTTTGAATATCACTGGCGACCTTCAATTCATGTTCAAGTCTAGCAAATTGCTCTAGCTGGGCAATCTGTTCTGCTACTCGAAATTCCAGTTTCTCATTCCACTGAGCCAACTCCTCCGATTGTTCTTTTAACTGGATACTTTTTTCGTTAATTTCGTTAAAGAGTCGCACATTCTCGATCGCAATCGCTGCCTGATCTGCAAAAGCCCTGAGTAGTTCCCTCTGTTGTTTCGTTACAGGATCAACTTTCCTACGGCGAATCAGGATTGCTCCTATTGCAACACCCTCTCGTATCAGGGGAACTGCATAGGTTGTTCGGTGCCCGTATTTTCTGGCATATCCGGCCCCTTCAGGAAATTCAGAATCTTCAGCCTGAAGATCAAGAACATGAACAGGTTTGCAGTCAACGACTGCGCGGCCAGTCACCCAGTCTCTGTTGAACGGTCTCTCTTCACCGATCGACCAGCTTTCAATAGGTCCATATTGCGCGACGAATCTCAGATTGTCGTTTTCGACTTGCAAAATTGAGGCGTCAATGGCGTCGCATAGTTTAGCTGCATTTTCTGCCACCGTTGCCAACAGCGGATTCAGGTCTGTAGGTGCGGTGCAAATTGCCCCAAGAATAGCGGTTATTGCCTGTTTGTGCAGGATTGCTTCAGATAGTTTTTCACCCTGTTTTTTAACCCCATTGAGCATGCTTTCAACTACCTGTTCGGCCGATTCGCTTACCTGAGGCAGCATCGTCTTTAGCCAACTCATACTTAATTCAAGCAATCGGCTTGGTTCGATGGCCCGAACCGATGTCGCGTGAGGGACATCGCCTAACTCAATCCCCACGAAATACTCTCCATTCTCATAGTGAGCTATTGCTATCTCCATATCATCGGAATTGATGGCTAGCACCTGCACTTGTCCTTCAATAATGATAAAGAGTGATTCACTGGTAAATGGGGGAGTCAGAACAATACTATTTCTTGGATAAAAACGGATGATACCAGTTTCGACGATTTTGTTTGATTCATCTGCCGAAAATCCCAAACCAGCTAGAATTAATTCCGTTTTTTTGACCACCTTCTCACTCCGGATAGAGGTCTATATCTGGTAATTATAACCACTACTCCTAACTGGTAAATGGAATTATGTGCTGGGTATGCTATGTGATGTCCTTTATGGCAATAATAAGAAGTATATTTTAGCAACGAGCGTATAGTTCCTGTTTCTCTCACTGCAAGCGGGTCGCTCGGCAGTGCTCAAACGCTAGGTGCATATCAGGAAGAATCTCTTATTCCACTCCACCACCACATTGTTGCATTGAACAGTTAGGGTTAGTGACTAAATTAGTTTGATACACTTCTGATTTCATACGCTTCTTCAGGCAATTAAGTACTGTTGATTTTCTATGGCAGGGTCACCTTTGAGCCTGCCATAATTATCTTTTAAAAAGACTCAGTTTTTTCTATTCATCTTCATTCTGCCAAACCATCGATCCTGATGTAAAGATAGTTTTCGACGTACCTTCTTGGCGTCAACATAGTGGACAACTTGTCTGCTGGGTTGCCTGAATAGTACTCAATTCACAAATGCCTCTGTTGTCAATTTAGCGTATATATTTCAGTAACATATTGAGGTTTCATCAAAAATATCCTATAGGTTAAAAACTCTGGCACACTCCTCGCTACATGTAGATTGAAAGCACTAGAGGCTACTGCCACAGTCCCTATTGCCTTCAATTGGAGAGAGTGTCCTTTTTCCCGCATAAACTTTTACTCTCTCCTAAGGCAGAGTTCGGTCAAGAGTTGGTACCTCCCCCGAACTCTGCCTTTTTTATAGATAACAATCGTCAATCTCAGCTATTTAAGATTATTCTGAAATTACTACTCTTCCTGT
Source organism: uncultured delta proteobacterium (assembly GCA_963824415.1). Taxonomy (GTDB): domain Bacteria; phylum Desulfobacterota; class Desulfobulbia; order Desulfobulbales; family Desulfocapsaceae; genus JABDQA01. The sequence goes on along the minus strand of CAWGPM010000002.1, from coordinate 484,096 downwards.
ATCTCTATTTTTCTCCAGCTTAACCTCTTAATCACTCACCATTGCGAATGTCTGACAACTCACCCGCTCGGTAGTTGATCTCCGAAAACTCCACCAGACAACCTTCCCCCGTCGGCGCCTGTGCAGAAAATCCGATGCGTATGTTTTGTAAGTCCTCAATCGTGAAATGCCGCACCATGTGCCAGTATTCGCCGTCTTCCGAGTAATGGAAAGCCAATCTATCGCCCTGTCGATAGAGACGCAAATAGATGCTGTTGTCATCGATATAGACAGAGTTGCAGTCGTCTGATTTGCCCCTGGTCACGACAGAGACAACCATTGCTTTGTCTGTTGGCGCGTACTCAAGGCAGAGCTTGGCCCAGCGCTCGTCATCTGCGTAGATGAAGAGTACACCGGCATCAAATGTCGAGTTGAAGCCGACCATCACTTTGGCCGACAGCAGGCAAGCCTCATCGGGCGGCGAAAACAAGGCGACAGGCGCATTGTTGCTATGCTTCCTTCCAGCTGGATCGTAAAACCAGTCGGTCTGGGGGCCTGCGGCCATGCTGAGCGTGTTTACGCCATTTGTCTCCAGGAGTTTTGGTTTTTTATTGCAGGTCAAGACATTAGGCAGTGCTGAAAGCTTCACTGTTACCATCGTAATCGTCTCCTTATTTCATTCGAGTATTTGACGGCAGGATTTGCAGAAATTATCGTAGCAGGAAATGTACGAAACCGCACTATAGTTATGATTTCGCTATAAAAATTATACCAGATTTTTAATTGGATCGGATTATTGCTTCAGTATCCGAAGTGGGTTATTTCTGGGTGACCATTTGTTATACGAGCATACTCTAGAGCAGCGCAGGAGAAAGAACCTCGGTTTGAGGCCAATGCAAAATCATAGCATCAACCCGGCAAAGCTTCGGGAAAGTATCTCTTAAACTGAATGCTCTTTTGCCTCAATTGCTTTGACGACTTACAACATGGTCTGACTGGGAACAGTTTTGGCAATGTCAAATTCAAATACCAATCGCTGATATCAACTTAACAAGAAGAACTGAACCGCTCCGCTGTGCTCCGCGGAAAAAGCCTCCGCGCTGCCTTTTGGTGGAAGACATGCCTGTTAGCGGCAGCCCCATGATGTATAAAAACAGCGGTTATAAAATGCAGCTATTTCAAGCAGTATAATCGCCGCCAAGGATTCCTTTCCCGGCTGCCATCTTCCCGCCTCATTTTTCCTGTTGTATCTCCGCTCCTTCATCTGGTAACTTTCCCCCTCATTTACAACGGTATCGGCATGGTACAACAGCCTGTCCATCATTGCCGAAATTAACGAAATATCGTTGCTGAATATCGCCAGTCAGTTCTTGATGGACCGGTTCGGGGTGACAAGTATCGCCCGCTTCTCATAACGCTTGCCATTTCTTCTGGCTGACGGCTTGCTTGCTTTTTTGCTGTGAGGCTTTGCAGCAGTAGTGCTGCTTGTTTCGGTTGCGATGATCCGGGATGAATAATTTCAGGCAGCTTCTGCATGTACGTCGTCGCAGTCTTCCCATCTCCCTGAATCCTTCTCAGAGACTGATTTTCTGATGATCAACGTAAACGGATAAGAAAACAACAAGAAAATGAAAGAAGTTGGATTATGCTTTTTCAAACCACCTGTTCTGATGCATTTTCAGGTTGCTGAAGACAGACATGAGATATCCTGTCCAGCACGCCATGATTTTACTTGCTAATGATCCATTATCAAGATAGGTTTGTTTTACGTCTTCGAGATACTGCTGAAGCCCGAGGAAGTTTGCCAGCCGAGCTCTAGGTAACACGGCTGGAAGGAAGGGGGGCGTTGAAACTCACGGTCAAGTTAAAGGCCGCGTACGGCGGGCGCAGGTATTGTAAAAGAGCATATAATACCCGTATTTAGGAGAGGTGTGCCTTTTTTTCACCCCAGATCACCACATCCCCGCATCAATCCCGCAGTTCAGTTCTTCAGGGTTATCAATAGTTGCAACATCTTCCGATAAAGGTGGAAGTATTGCCGGTGCGCAACTATTGATAACCCTATTCTATACATCCCAACCTGACCGTTATCTGGACTTGTTTATTGTTGCCAGAGGCAAGTTAAACAATTTAATTTGATTGATATAAAGTTTGTATATAGCTTGCAAATTGCTCATGATATCAAGCAGAATTGCAGCTATGTCGTTGATTTAAGGTCAAGACGATTTTTACAATTCCGGAGTTATCGAGAAACCGGAGAATGACTTGTTATGTTTCGATTACGATCACGAAAGAGGCGCCTGAGAAATGGTAGGTTTCAGACAACGGGCCGCTGACGGCCTTCAAGTAGGAGACTCGTTCAGAACCTCACGAGCCTTTACAGATGATGACATTATTCGTTTCGCCAAGATATCGCGAGACTATAACCCAGTTCATTTCGATGCTCGCTTTGCTAAAGCTCGGAATCTCCCAGCACCGATTTGCCATGGGCTGCTAACGGCAAGCTTGGTTACCGAAATTGGCGGGCAGATTGGATGGCTGGCGTCTGGCATGAATTTCCGATTCAAAGGACCTGTGTATGTCGGTGAAACGATCGCATGCAGTTGGGTAATCACGGCTATCGATCAAAATGGTCGAGCCAAAGCATCCGTCACGATTACCAACGAAAATGGTGCTACCGTGATGGAAGCAGAGGTCAGCGGTATTGTGCCTGGCGTGGAGGAGCGTAAGGTCCTAAGTCAAATGCTGTCGGAGGGGGATCCAACAAATGGGCTGTCCGATACACAGCAGAACCGCGCAGTGAAGGCCGAAACATAACAACCGCATCAACGCGGACTGGCGATTCCGCTGCGCTCCATTGCCGGCCGGTTATGCGGAACGTTAATATTGCCACATAGAAGTTCTGAATATCTCACCAGTACTTCTGTTTTACCTTATTCCTTTCTATACGTAACAAAATTCCAACCACGTAAATGATATAATAAGGTAATTAACGTTCTGTTTTTTCTACAAAAGAAGAAGGAGGCGATGATGACCGAAGAACTCAGCCCGTCAAGAACATCTGTTTTTGATCAACAAGCAGGACTTTCCTACTATTCTGCAGGCAAAAACGCGCGAAAATACAATAATCTCAAACGAATAATACGGTTAATATCTAAGACTTGCCATAGTAAAGTTTAACGACCGCATCTCTCGGAAATTTGACCAATTTATGGGACATACCAGAGCAATTGGGTATGCCATTTTTATACCGAGATTGTTCATCCCTTTTCTATGAGGGAGCGCCGTTCGTTAAACTTGTAGAGGTTCAGTCTGACCCCGAGGATACATTCTTTAATCGAAACGGTTGTTTATCATAACTTCATCCAGTGACAGCTGACCGGGTCTCGGCCATGATTCCTTGGTCCCCTTGCCAATTGCAATCATGAAAGCAATGCTATGGTCTTCTGGCAGGTTGATGATTTTAGCGACCGCATCGTAATCGAAACCATCCATCGGGCAGCTCTGGTAGCCCAGTTCGAGGGCCATTAACATGATCGTCTGTCCGACCAGCCCACAGGAGCGCATGCCCTCGTCACGCTCAACCTGCGGTTTATCACGATAATAGACATCGATCGCCGGTACCAGAAAATCTTGTACTTCCTTTGGAGCGTTACGCCAGTATCGTTGCGGGTCTCGTTGCCAGGATTTGTTGTCGAAGCACAACACCAGCAACTCGGAGGCGTCGGTGACCTGTGCCTGGTCCCAGGCTACAGCACGAATCGCCTTGCGCTGCTCCGGATCAGTGACACGCACGAAGCGCCAATTTTGAATATTGAAAGCTGTGGGTGTAAGAATGGCATGCTCAATCAACTTCAGAAATGTTTCCTCTGGCATTTGATGTTCTGGGTCATACCACTTGATTGCGCGCCGTGCGCGTACCGCTTCATCGACTTGCATATTATAAATTTCCTCGCTGGTAGTGTGGTTATTGAATTAAAGTACTGCAAATGTCTGAGCTGATTTGCTTTGCTTTTCTCATATCAGGAAACCCAATATCGTCCAACGTATGTATTTGGAAGCCTATTGGCAATATTAATCTTCTTCTTTTATACGAACATCTATGTGTTTCCTGTTTATTTTCGATTTCCTACCCATTGCTTAAATGTTGGTAACTGCATAAACTAACAAGACCATTTAAATAATATCTATGATTCCGTACAAATTCCCCCAAATAATGATGATTTATATATCCTTCCAGTGGTTTAGATTTGTTCAACCAAATCAGAAATATGAAAAGGAGACGGGATGCACAAGGATCTGAGATTCTCTAGGCGTACGTTCCTGGCTGCAGCAGGCGGCACCATCGTGAACATAGGTTTACCTGGAACCTTCATTAAACTGTCGGAAGCGAAGCAACACGCCTTAGCAGCTAGCACCAGACCGGACGGCAGGTCCCGTCTTCCTCCTGGGCAGCATGCAGTAGATAAGATCTTGGATATGGGGGGTACGCCTGGAACCGCTACTATGGCGAACTGGAACTTGCGCATCTATGGTGAGGTTGAAAAACCGATCGTCCTCTCCTATGAAGATCTGCTAAATCTGGACCAGGTTAATATCATCTGTGATGTTCATTGTGTTACAGGTTGGACGCTTTTGGATTCCAGTTGGACTGGTGTTCGACTAGGAACAATCATGGATTTAGTGAAGCCCTCAAAACGTGGAAGTTTTATTATTATTGAGGCAGTTGAAGGTTACACAAGCAACGTACCCATAAGTGATGCCCAAAAAGAGAATGTGATCCTTGCTCACAGTTTCTTTGGTGAGAAACTGCAGCGGGCGCATGGCGCGCCTGTTCGTGTCGTGATCCCTGATCGCTACTTCTACAAGAGCACCAAGTGGCTAGAATCTATTAAAGTCACCTCTCAAGACGAACCTGGATATTGGGAAAGCAGAGGTTACAGTAACTCGGCCGACCCGTGGAAGGAAGAACGTTATATTAGTTAAACAATAGATGTGGTGTGTCCCCCGTCAATCTGAAGAGATATAGGAATAATTTATATGTTCTTTTGTATTGGGAGGCATAGGGTTACCCAATCTAATCTTTTTTGTCGCCGATTCTGAACTGCGCTGAATTTCCTTCTCTTCTTGGACATGATTACCCTCCTTAAGGGTATTCTATGTCCACCTTAACTCACGGTCCAGTTTTTTAGATTCACTTCTCCTGTTCTTACGACCCTGCTATGAGTGCCGGCAGAATCTCTTCAAAATTCTCTTTGAAATTGAGCATGGAGAGGTAGACGCAACTTTCGGGAAAACTTTCGTGCAGCAATTGCAGGTTGGCGCCCGGCTCGTAGTCTGAAACCTCCATGGTGTCGTCGCCAACGCTCTGGCTGAACAGATTGATATTGTTCGACATCCAGGCCTCAACGACAAGTGGAATATCTAAAGCCTTAAGCTGGTCGAGCCTTGACTCTCTGCCGATTACCGGCTGGGTGACAACAAATTGCGCCCCGGCAGCTATCTTCTTAGCCATTCTGTTCAATTCGACCTTGAGGGGGTTGTAGTGGTTGAATGCCGCCCCGGTGATAAATCTGCCTGGATACGTCCGGTTGATGTAGCTAATAAGATCTGCACTTGAGGCCACGTTGAATGTCCCCCCTATGGTTGATGGGTCGAGTTTCGGCAGGGACGGCCCGCCGTCACCTCGAACAACAAGCAGAAAACGGATCCCTGACCGTAGCGCCCAGCCAAGAATTCCATCAAGATCCTCTTTGCTGTGAAAGGTGTTGAGATTGATCACCACCCGTTCGGGATCAAACGACAAATTCAGCAGTTCTATTGCTTCCAGCGCTCCCAGGCGCAGATTGCCCATGGGATTGTCGGGGATCGAAATCCCACATCCTGCTTGCATGACACGGGTGAATCGCTCCCCGAATATGTGCAGCAGTCGATCTGGCTGTCCGGGGGCCGATTTCCTGGGGGTAAGCAGTTCAATTATGTAAGGATAGTCGAACATGGGTAAGACCTCTTTTGGGCTACTATAATCAGCGCTGGCTAAAAGACTGCAAAACGATCCGCTTTTTATGCTAAAGCAGTTTCCATCGGAAAACTAAACCAGCATCCAGGTAAAATGGTGAGAATCTTTGAGGCGGCAAGCGATGGGTCAGATTCGGACAATTCAGATTGTCCCATGAATTACCGGTTTGCCATAATCGGCGGGGGATTGACCGGCACCTCTCTGCTCTGTCAACTCGTTGATGCACTGGAACGCATGGGAGGTTCGGGCCGAGGATCTGCTTTTGGCCTGGGGATCGATATTTTTGCAAAACATCCTGTCGTGGGGCCCGGGCTGCCGCATAATCGCGCCTATGTGCTTCCCTTTCACATCACTAATATGTGCGCTGGAGATATGACGGTAAGAATTGCCAGACCAGATGATTTTCAGCAATGGGTGAGAAGCAAATGAAAGGCGGTGTCCCCTCGATTCGACCAGCAGGAATCTGCTTTTTCCGTCTCCGGCGGGGTGGATGAGCATTGTGCTCATTATCCGTGCGAGGTAATGGGCGTGCATCTCAAAATCCAGTTTGATGATGCTGTGAAAAACCGGACAAGCCAAGAAGGCTTACTCTGCTCTCCCGGCAGGGATTCCTGCCGCGGGTAAGGGGGCGAATCGGCCAGCGGCGAAATCGCTATTTTTCCTGCGCACATTTGCGGCGGCTCATGAACGAGAGGATTAACCAGCTCATTGACCGGGAATTATGAACAGCCTATAGTGTACAGATGTGTACAGATCAATTGGCGGCAGGTGGTGGAACCCAGCGGTGCGCCGGCGCGTGTCCTTGAGCAGGACATCGACCGGACAGTGAAGGGTGAAGGCCCTGCGGGCGAACTTGTCCGGCAAACGGTCCTTGTCCAGATTTTTCCTCTAGAGAGGGAACGCTACCTGTCCCTGAGTGCGTCTGAAAGGCGGCTATTTGACCAGCATTTCAACTCTCTCATCTCTGGGCATGCTGCGACGCAGCCGCTCAAGCAATGCAGAAAACCTATTGGCCCTCATGGAGGCGGGAGTCGTTGAGATTAAAAAACTGGGGAGAGATTATCGCTTTAACGTTAACGAATCGGCCGGGGAGTTTGCGTTTTACTCCGGCGGGAGCTTTCTTTTTAGGGATTTCCAATTGAGCATCGCTGCAGATACAGACAGCAGCGAAAATCTCCTTGTAATGTCTTTCACAGTTATCAACTTCAAGGAGCACAGTGGAGGCTGCAATGATAGAAATCTTGTCTATTGACCGGTGTTGCACCACCAAGCTGGCTTTCGGTAATGGCCAGGGTCATGGCCACACCCGCATCAGCGGTGCTTAACCTGGGCCACCTCGTCCTCGCCGGCGGAGCCGAATTCGGCGGCCGCATGGCTGCTCTGGATCGCCGGGCTCTCGAGCTTGCCGGCGGTGCCGCTGCCTCGGTCCACATAATTCCTGCGGCGGCGGCGCCGGACCATAACCAGGACAGGGCCGGCGCTCGGGGGGTGCAGTGGTTCAGGAGTATCGGTGCGACTAAGGTGTTCTGCCGGGAGATCATTGACCGTGCTTCGGCCGATGATGACAGCGAGTCCGAACTTCTATGCACTGCCGATCTGATCTATCTGCTCGGCGGGTTTCCCGCCCATCTCGCCGAGTCGCTTCAGGGGACAAGAAGCTGGCAGGCCGCCATCCGGGCCTATGCTTCCGGAGCAGTCATCGCCGGCAGCAGTGCCGGAGCAATGGTGCTGGGCGATCTCTTTTATGATCCAGGTAAATCTGCGGTGCGGCCTGGTCTTGGCTTAATCGGGCCTGTCCTTGTCATCCCCCACCACCAAAGGACCGGGGCGACATGGGCCGCCCGTCTCCAGTCCCTCGCTCCAGATTTACGGCTGCTTGGGCTCGACGAGTCGACCGGTATCATCGATGACGCTGAATCTAAGGGCTGGACCGTGTATGGCGGCGGCGAGGCGGTGGTGTACCTGGACGGCGGACAGCATTGTTACCGGTCCGGCCAGGTGATTCCGTTCACCCGACTGCCGCCGCCGCGTGCTGACCCGGGAAATCAGGCATGCTAGGGACTAAAACCATATCAAGCTGCTGCGGTAACTTGCTGCAGCCCTGAATACCAAAGGAAATATGGGAATTCTTGCACTCATGGGGTCGGGCGAATTGACCGCCACTATGGTTGAGGTACATAAACTGCTGTTGTCCCCCTACCAGCCTGGGCCGCAGGCGATGTTTCTCGACACGCCGGCCGGTTTCCAACTCAACGCCGACCAGATTGGGAAAAATGCGGTCGGCTATTTCAAGCAGCGGGTCGGCTGCCCGCTTCAGGTCACCAGTTATAAATCTGCCGAAGCCATTGCCGAAATCGAAGCGGCCCGCACTTACCGACAGCTGCGTCAGGCCGATTTTGTCCTGATGGGTCCCGGGAGTCCGACCTATACGGTGCGCCAGCTAAAAGATTCACCCATACCAGAAATAATGATAGAGCTCATCAACCGGGGCGGTTGTCTGGTTGCGGCCAGTGCTGCGGCGCTTACTACCGGGAAATACACCCTGCCGGTCTATGAGATCTATAAGGTCGGCGAGCCACCCCACTGGGTTGACGGCCTCGACCTGCTCGGCGCTTTCGGGCTCCCGCTGGTCGTCATACCCCACTGGAACAATGCCGAGGGCGGAACCCATGACACAAGCCGCTGTTTCATGGGTATTTCTAGGTTCGAACAACTCGTCGATCGGCTCGATGAGCCCCTGCCGGTGCTCGGACTGGACGAGCATACCGCCTGTATCATAGATTTCACCGCCGCTTCTTTCACTGTTCATGGGATCGGTACCGTGGTGCTGCAGCATGGTTCTGTGCAGCGGAACTTCACCCCGGGCAACACCTATCCACTGAACCTGCTGCGTGGACAACACGGCTTGGATGATTTTCGGGTCGAGGAATCTCTACACCCAGCAGCGCCTGAACAGCAGCCGGTTCCAGAGACCGACTTCTGGCCACGTCTGCATGCGCTGACGACTGAGTTTCAGCAGGGAATAGAAGAAGACGATCTGGGTAAGTCTGCCCATGCATTGCTGGAGATGGACAGGCTTCTCTGGCAGGCTCATGGCGAAATGGAAAATCCCGAAGCCATTGCCCAGGCACGCGATTTCTTTCGAGAGAAACTGGCTGAAATAGCAACCTGCCAGGTGCTTTCAGAGGTTGCCCGTCAGCGCCTCATGGCTCCGCTCATAGACAGTCTGCTGAAGGTTCGCCAGCATTTCCGCCAGACCCGGCAGTTTGAGGCTGCAGATGCGGTGCGCGAGGCACTGAGCAGGGCTTCCATCTCCATTGAGGATACGGCCGACGGCTATCGCTGGCGAATCGAGGAAGACAAGGAGTAGCATAATGATTGTTCACCCAGAGTTGAGGATTCTTGTAATTACCGCCTCCCCCGTGGAGGGCGCCGCGGCCTGGAGGTATATAACTGACGGTATGGACCATGTGCGTGTCGATATCGAAGACGAAACGCCCGCCGATCTGGACGGCTATCAGGCAGTGATTACCGTCGACGCCTCCGCTCATGCTATAAACGGGGGTAGACTGCTGCCCTTTGTCGAAAGCGGCGGGGTCTGGCTCGCGCTTGCCGCCCAACAGACCTGGCAGCTGCCTGAAGAATTCGGGGTTCGGCCGGGCCCGGTCGGTCCGGCGACCGAATTACGGGTGCTGTTCACTGACCGGGCCAACCCTCTCGGCGCCAGACTCCGCGATGCGGTTTATGTCGGAGGCGTTTATCAACCTCTGCTGGTGCACAGCGATGATACCGAGACGGTACTCTATGTCGATTATCACTACCAACACAGCGCCGTATTGACCCTGCGGAGCCATGGCGCCGGGTATCTCGCCTGCACCACGCTGCAGGATTTCAGCCCGTCTCTGGTCCAGCGCGCCTTCTATCGCCTGCTGCGCCAATGCCAGGGGCTGGCGCCTTCGCCGGAGCGCTCGCTGGGTATCGGCATTCTTGGCTATGCGCCCTCGGTCGGCAGGCTGCACGGAATCGCCGCCGAACATACTCAGGGTCTGCACCTGGTGGCCGCCTGCGACCTCGATCCTCAGAGACTGCACCAGGCCACAACTGATTTTCCAGCCATTGCCACCTATACTGATGCCGCCGAAATGGGTGCTGATCCGGCTGTCGATCTGGTAGTCATCGCCACCGCACCAGATTCCCACTCATCACTCTCGATCCAGATGCTGCAGGCTGGCAAGCATGTACTGAGCGAAAAACCGCTGGCTCTCAGTCAGGCTGAAACCAAAGCCATGCAGGACGCGGCGCTGACGAACATGAGGCATCTGAGCTGCCACCAGAACAGGCGCTGGGATCCAGATTTCCTGGCCGTGAAAAAGGCGGTGTCCAGCAGAAAGATCGGTGAATTGTTCTATCTCGAGACTTTCGTCGGCCGATTCCATCATCCCTGCGGCTACTGGCACTCTCACGCTCCCGTCTCGGGCGGCACTTCCTACGACTGGGGCGCCCACTACCTGGACTGGATAGTCGGATTGCTGCCCCAGCCGATCGAGTGGGTGGTCGGTACCCGCCACAAGCGGATCTGGCACGATGTCACCAACGCCGATCAGGAACGCATACAGATTCGCTTTGTTGACGGCACGGAAGCGGAATTCATCCACTCCGACATAGCCGCGGCAAGGAAACCGAAATGGTATCTGCTCGGTACCGCCGGGGCCATTGTAGGACACTGGCGGGACATCTCAGCCGTTAGCTTCGATCCTCTTTACTACTATGCCGAAGACGACATCCCAGCCACCGAGATGATGCCCGAGATTACCCTGCATCGGCGAACAGGAGTGGCGCAAATTGAACCAACGCGGTTGCTGTTGCCAGAACGTGATCCTTTTGCCTTTCATGCCAATCTCGCCGACCACCTGCTCTGGGGTGAGCCACTGGCTGCACCGCTTGCCGATTCGCTTAAGGTGGTAGCCATTCTCGAAGCAGCAGCCAGGTCGATGGGTGCCGGCGGCCGACCGGAGAGGATCGATGGCGGATAAACTGTGCTGGGGTGTTCTGGGCACCGCGCTTATTGCCAGAAAGTGCGTTATGCCGGCTATTTCCGCGTCCAGAAATGGGGTCGTGCATGGACTTGCCACAAGCCGTCCCAGAGAGGCTGAGACGCTGGTTGAAAAGCACGGAATAGTGCTGCTCACCGAGGATTACGAGGACCTTCTCGCCGACCCGGCTATCGATGCCATCTACGTGCCGCTGCCCAACCATCTGCATAAGCAATGGGTCATTCGGGCGCTCAAGGCGGGCAAGCACGTGCTGTGCGAAAAACCGCTCGCCTGCAGTGCCGCCGAGGCTGTAAAAATGGCCGAGGCCGCGACCAGGAGCGGCCGCTTATTGATGGAAGCCCAGATGTACCGATTTCATCCACGGACAAAGCGTATCGAGGAGATGGTTGCCGAGGGGGCGATCGGTATCCCCCGGCTGGTGCGGGCGGCCTTCTGTTTTTCCATGCCCGACGATCTTCTTGCTAAAGGTAATAATTACCGGCTCAACTCGGTCCGGGGGGGCGGTGCCCTGCTCGATGTCGGCTGCTACGGGGTCGGCATCGCCAGACTGTTTCTGAAGTACCGGGTCTCCAGGGTGCAGGCGCTTGCGCTTGACAGGAACGGCAGCGGGATAGATGTGCACGTGGTGGGCAATCTCGATTTCGCTGGCGCGGCTCTTGCCTCGATCGAGGCCAGCTTCTGTTCCGGCCTGCAGCAGACCTATGCAGTTATCGGCAGCTCCGGGGTCATCGAGGTGCCGCATGATGGGTTTATCCCCTGGGACAACGAGGCGCTCATTTTTTATCGGGTCGGCGACAGCGATACGGCTGAACCGATTGCCATTCCAGGTGCCGACCAGTATCGGCTCATGGTCGAACATTTCGTTGACCGGGTAGCTGATGGAGGGGCACCGCTTATTACCCTTGAAGATTCCATTCGGACCTTGGCCGTATTGGACGCGCTGGCTGAATCGGCGCGCAGCGGTGCCTCGGTCGAAGTAAAAGAGCCGCCGGGGGACTGGCATAGAGAGGAGTAGGGTGGAGCTTCGATGACGATTGAAAGGCTTGATTTCTCCAACCTTGAAACCCTCTGGCAGCAGTACGGGCGTATCTGGAAGTGGGACAATCCGTTTATTACACCGCCGTGGCTGAAGGCCTGGTATCGGGTGTTCGGAGACGGCAAAGAAGCGCTGCTTACTCTGGTGAGCAACGGTGGGAGTCCTATTGGCATTGCACCGTTAATGGTGGAGGGCACCACCGCTCGAATTATCGGCTCGGCCGATCTCTGTGATACCGGCGATGTAGCTGTTGCCCCAGATGAGGAGCAACGATTTTTTTCCAGCCTGTTTGATTTTCTCGAATCACGGAAGATCTGCAGGCTGGTGCTGGAGCCGGTGCGTCCCGACTCGATTATCTATTCGTTAGCCCATTCCGCAGAGATAAAAGAACGATGGCGTTGCAGCATAACTCCCTTGAGCCAATCGCTGGAGATGGAGTTGCCCGGCAGTTGGCAGGAGTACCTCGACCGGCTCAGTTCGAAACAGCGGCATGAAGTACGGCGCAAACTGCGGCGTCTTCATGAGTTCGGAGATGTTGTCATATGCGACCTTGGCGGCGCGGCCGAAATTGACGCCGCAATGAACCGGTTCATCCAGCTGTTCAGGCTGAGCCGCAAAGACAAGGCTGCCTTCATGACTGAAGAACGGGAACGTTTCTTTCGTCTCCTTGCTGCCGAACTCGACGCCGCCGGCATGCTCAGGCTGCAGGGTATGAGCATTGGCGAAGCCCCGGCCGCGATGGTATTCTGTATCGAGCATGCAAAGAATCTTTATCTATACAACAACAGCTACAACCCAAAATTTCGCACAATCTCAATCGGTCTCATGAGCAAAGTGCTGAGCATTCGAGCCGCCATCGAAGCGAATCTGGCAATGTATGATTTTCTTGGCGGCGCTGAGCGCTACAAATATCAACTCGGGGGTAGGGAGATCACGCTCTACTCATGTGTGTTCGAATGCCTGAGTTGCAGACGGGAGCGAGAGGCGGAACCATGATCGAGCCGCTTCACATTGCCTTGCTGTCGATCCATTCCAGTCCTCTCGGCACTGTGGGAACGGGAGATACCGGCGGCATGAGTATCTATCTGCTGGAGCTTGCAGGGGCGCTGGCCGGCCGCGGGCACAAGATCGATATCTTCACCAGGGGACTGGCTGCCGATGAGGCGCCACTGGTTGAATATACTGCCAATGTCAGGATTATCCGCCTCAGAGTGCCCGGTACGGAATCTCTGGTGAAAAGCGAGCTCTACGACTACCTGCCGGATTACCAGCTGGAGATTGAGAAGTTTCGCCGGCAGCATCGGGTAGATTATCATATCCTGCACAGTAATTACTGGCTCTCGGCGCTGGTCGGCGACCGCCTCCGGTCAATTTGGGGATGCCCCCACCTGATCACCTTCCACACTCTCGCCCTGGCCAAAGTGGCTGCCCGAAACGATCATCGGGAGGATCAGCTGCGGCTAGAAGAGGAAGCACGCCTGCTTACCTGCTGCGATGGGGTGATGGTGGCCACCGCGGCCGAGCGGGACCAGATCGCCGCTTATCTTGGGACGGACGGGGCGCCCACGCATCTGGTTAAGCTCGGAGTCGACCTTGATCTTTTCAAGCCGGCGCCGGCTTCGAAAAAATATGCTTTAGGAAAAAGCCACCGTCCCCCGGTGATTCTCTTTGTAGGGCGCTTTGACCCGATGAAAGGTGTCGACACGGCAATCACCGCCCTGGCGCTGCTCGATGGGGAGGTCGAGCCGGAACTGCATCTTGTTGGTGGCGATGGTCCTGAAAGCGAAGCGGGACGACGGTTGGTTGAGCTGGCGAGCGCCCTGGGGGTTCAGGGTCGCGTCCGTTTCATCGGCACCGTCGAGCACACCCGCATGCCCGAAATTTATCGTCAGGCGGACATCGTCGTCATGCCGTCTTACCACGAGAGTTTTGGTCTGGTCGTGCTTGAAGCGCTGGCCTCGGGCATCCCTGTGGCGGCTACGCCGACGGGGATCGCTGTCGAAGCTGTTATCCCCGATATAAATGGCTATTTTGCGACTAGCGGCGATGCACCAAGTCTGGCCCGGGCGATGGCTGACGCGCTGGCCCTGGGCAGGCGCCAGGACCTGCTCGTCATAAGGCGGAGCGTGCAGTCCTATGCCTGGGCCCGGGTGGCGGACTCGGTGTACAGTGTCTATAGTGGTGCATTATTGCGCAGTAAAATTTACTAAAGAGAGAGCCGATGGTTTCATCCTCTGACATAATGCTCATCGTCGCCCATCCCGATGACGCCGAATTCGGCGCTGCCGGGAGTATAGCCGCCTGGACCGCAGAGGGTAAATCGGTGGTATATGTGGTCTGCACCAGCGGAGACAAGGGAACCAGCGACCGCAGTATCAGCCCCGAAGAGCTGGTCGAGATCCGTCAGCAGGAGCAGCGCAAGGCAGCTGCAGTTCTCGGTGTTGCCGAGGTGGTGTTTCTCGGTATGAAGGATCAGGGCCTGGAGGACACACCGGAATTCAGAAAGGAGATCGTCCGTCTCATCCGCACCTACCGACCGGAAACGGTGATAAGTTCTGACCCTTACCGCCGCTACGTGTGGCACCGCGACCATCGCATCGTCGGCCAGGTAGTTATGGATGCTCTGTTTCCTTACGCCCGTGATCATATGGCGTACCCCGACCTGCTCGAGGAGGGGTTGGAGCCGCACAAGGTGAAGGAGGCTCTTTTTTTCGGTGCCGACGAGGTCAACCACTGGATCGATATCGCTGAGACGTTTGCCAAGAAAGTCGAGGCTCTTGCCTGCCATGCGAGCCAAGTCAGGGAATTCAAGGCGGATAACCTGGAAAGCTGGTTGCGTAAAAGGTACCGCTGCCTGGCTGAGGGGTCCGACTACGAGCTGGCCGAGGCTTTTCACCGGGTAAAATTGCCCGATTAATTGACCAGGAGATAATCGATGACAGCAATCAGAACAGCCATTGTCGGTCTAGGCAATTGTGCCAGTGCACTGATCCAGGGCATCTATTACTACCGAGAGCACAGTGACGGCAGTGCCAAAGGCCTGATGCACTGGGACCTGGGTGGATATCTGCCCACCGACATCGAGATCGTTGCTGCCTTTGATATCGATCGCAGAAAGGTTGGTAAGGATGTTGGCGAAGCACTATTTCAGCCCCCTAACTGCACCAAAATATTTTACCGCGATGTACCGAATACCGGCACCATCGTCCAGATGGGCAAACTGCTTGACGGCATTCCGGCCCATATGGACGGCCTCGACCCGAACTTTTGTTTCGTTCCGAGTGACAAGCCCGAGACCACACCTGAACAGGTAGTCGCCACTCTGCGCCAGAGCGGTGCAGAGGTCCTCGTCAACTTCCTGCCGGTCGGAGCTCAGGAAGCCACCGAGTTTTATGTCGAATGTGCGCTTGCTGCTGGAGTTGCGTTAGTCAACTGTATACCGGTTTTCATCGCCAGCAATCCTGACTGGGCCCGGCGCTTCACTGCCAAAAGCCTGCCGCTGATCGGCGACGACGTCAAATCGCAGGTTGGGGCGACCATCGTGCATCGCGTGTTGACCGACTTGTTTCGGCAGCGCGGCGTTGAATTGGACCAGACGTATCAACTGAATACCGGCGGCAACACCGATTTTCTAAATATGCTCGACCGGACCCGGCTGTCATCCAAGAAAATTTCCAAGACTGAGGCCGTCCAGGCGGTTGCCGCCAAGCGGCTGGGAGACAGAAATATTCACATCGGGCCGAGCGACTATGTTCCCTGGCAGAAGGACAACAAGATCGGCTTCATCAGGATGGAGGGCAGGATATTCGGCGATGTTCCGATCGATCTTGAACTGCGGCTTTCGGTCGAGGATTCCCCCAATTCCGCCGGCGTGGTCATTGACATGATTCGCTGTGCCCGGCTGGCTCTGGACCGCGGCCAGGCAGGCGTCCTGCAGGGCCCCTCGGCGTTTTTCTGCAAGCACCCTCCGGATCAATTTACCGATGACGAGGCCTTTCATCTGGTTGCCAAATTCATCAGCGGGCCCCCGAAAAAAGTGGCTAAACCCAGGCCGCTGTTTGCAGAGACTGAAGAAAAGACCGGATCCCGGTGATCAGGGCTCTGCTATTCGACTTCGGGCGGGTTATCTCAGCCCCGAAACCCTCCACCCTGTTTCACACCTACGAGCGCGATCTGGGATTACGCCCGGGATCGATCAACCGCATCATGTTCGACTCGCCGCTCTGGGAGCAGGCGCTGGTGGGCGATTTGCAAATGGAGGAATATTGGCAGGCGATCGGACCTGAACTGAACCTGGATTCGCCGGACAGGGTCGAAGCCTTTCGCCGGCGCTACTACTCTGACGAGAAGATCAACCAGGAGGTGGTGGATCTGATCAAAACCCTGGCGGGGCGCTGCCGGCTTGGCATTGTCTCCAATCATCCCCCTGGTCTGAAAGAGTGGCTCGGAGAATGGCAGCTGCTGGAGCTGTTCGACACGGTGGTCAGTTCAGCTGAAGTCGGCGTGGCCAAACCGGATCGGAAGATTTTTCGCATTGCCCTCGAGCGGCTCGGGATCGAGCCCGCGGAGACCCTGTTTATCGACGATACCGAGGAGCATGTCCTGGCCGCCCGGTCAATGGGCATGATGGGTCATCACTTCAGCAGCGCCAAGATGCTGGTCGCTCACCTGAGTGAACTCTGTGTTGGGATTGTGAAGGATTGAAAACCTTTAGTTTTTTTCGATCCACCTCCTGCATTTGCTTCTTCTAGATAATAATCCAACTTATCGGCCCATTTAATTATATGGGGTTTATGCATTAAGCCTAAATGAGCAGCTTCATCGTCTTTAAAAATATCCTTCTTTTTGGCTTCTATATCGTGCCAATAGAACTTGCTTTTTCGAGAATAATATTTCCTCATGGATTGGATATTTCCTGGAAAATATAAAACAATTTTAACAAGGTATCCTTGTCCTGCCCCCCCTCAAATCGGTCCAGTCTTATGTTATGTATAAAGACCGATTCAAAGAGGAGGAATCCATGCCGAAGAAACGTTTTCGTCCCGAAGACATCATCGCCAAGCTCAGAGAAGCAGATATCCACATCAGCCAGGGTAAAACGGTTGCCGAAACGATCAAGCAGCTTGGCGTGAGCGATGTTACCTATTATCGCTGGCGCACAGAATATGGCGGGGTGACAACAGGCCAGGTTAAACGGCTCAAAGAACTGGAGAAAGAAAACCAGCGGCTACGTAGAGCTGTTTCCGACCTAGCGCTTGATAAACTGATTCTCCAAGAAGCTGCACAGGGAAATTACTAAGGCCGGATCGTCGCCGAAACTGTATCAAGGCAGTCCAGCAGCGTCTAGCCGTTTCGGAACGCAGGGCATGCACGGTGCTTGGTCAACATCGTTCCGTTCAGCGTCACCAGGCATACAGAATCAGTAAAAAGTAATAGCTCACCTGTCCTGATTCACTAACTTGAAAGTGGACCGGTTAGGTGGGGCAGGTCATTAGGATTATAAGAGCGCGGTCTATGAAAACGCTAGTGCGGTTTGTCGCCAAGGCTCTGCCGCGTGGCGACATAGAGGTTCATCAACCCGCGCATCAACTCGGCACGCTCATCGAGCCCGATCGTTTCAATAAGCGCCTGTTTTTCCTCCGGCTCAAACGGTAGATGGGTGCATAACAGGTTGATAAGCGGTCCATCCGTCAGTTTGCCAAGATCATCCCAGGAGATTTCCAACCGCCGCGCACCGATATAATTATGCAAGATCTCAAAAAATCCTTCGCGATTTGTCAATTGCACGTCTTCTTCGTCGTAATCGCCCGCAAACCGGGCCCAATCGGCTATTACCCTGCGATAACCGTTACATTTATCAATCTCCTCATATACGCCGAAACGGCACACACCCGTGAGCACCATGATAATCCGCCCATCATTTGATTCGCTGTAGGAGGTGATGCGCCCGGCACTGCCGACGCGTTGCAGGTGCAACGCTTCCCCATCAGTATCCCGAACCGGCTGGATCATACCGATGATGTGGTCGTGCGCCAGCGCATCTTGCACCATGTTGAGATAGCGCGGCTCGAAAATGTTGAGCGGCAGTTGGACACCTGGCATGACAACCGCTCCGGCAAGGGGAAATATGGGAATGGCTTTGGGCAGGGATTCAAAAGAGGGAAAAAAGGGCGAGCGTGTCATGTACGGTGAACCTCCAATTGGTTTTTGGACAAGTTTTTTGTCTTGGTGAATATTATATATGATTTGCATCGTAGGCAACGACACTACTTGATGCCACCGTTATTTCCGGCTTGATCGGGAACCCACAGCGCTGCGGCAGAATCATTGCAATCACGCCAGGCCAACACTGAAGCGATAAGAATTTGCTTGCTTAGCATTATCTAACTTTCCGCCCTTTTTCTTTTCCTTCCAGCGCTTGACGGGTTCAATTCGATCTGATCACCCTGTTTAGCAAAGGTCTCAAGGCTATGAGGATCAGCTTCAACAGATTGAGGGACTGAAATCAATAACACTAACAAAACAGTTAAAAGGTGCTGTACCAATCAGTGCAGAAGAGAAATATCCATATCTCTCTCCCCAGGAGAAGACTAAAAATATTTGATAGGAACTCATTACAATACAAGGGACAAAATATCCACCTAGCAGAAGATGGATGGAGGTCCCCCCTGACCGATCTCCGTTAATAAGAAGAACGGGTTTGATTCAGTAAATCAAACCCGTCTTCTATGCAATTATGTTGTTTTTCGCCGGTTAGCTAGGGAATCAAAACGGTGTCAATAACATGAATTACACCATTGCTGGTCATTATATCGGTCTGAACTACTTGAGCTTCATTGATTTTGACCATGTTTCCATCGACCCTCACTTTCAGATCCATGTCATTGGCGGTCTTGGCTGATGTTAATTTCACCACATCCGCTGCCGCTACTTTGCCCTGCACGACATGGTAGAGCAGGATAGCCTGCAATTTCTCTTTGTTTTCCGGCTTCAGCAAGTCATCCACCGTTCCTGCAGGAAGTTTGGCAAAGGCTTCGTCGGTCGGCGCAAAAACTGTAAATGGTCCTTCGCTTTTCAAAGTGTCGACTAAATCGGCAGCCTGAACTGCAGCGACAAGCGTATTAAAAGAACCAGCTCCAACTGCAGTGTCGACAATATCTTTTTCGTGATCGGCACTGTGAACGGGCAGGGTAGTAAACATTGCCAAGGTCATTGCGAAAATCATTGCTATTACTTTCATTGTGCGTTTTTCATGGGACTAATAGAGTCAATTTGTTATCTGTCAGTGAATTGACATTACATAAATGAATAATAATTTCAGACAACTAAATATAAAAATTCACTGGTATGACTCTGCATAATAGTAGTTGTCTATGATTAGATTGTAAGATTGCTTTATTTGTACACAATAGGACTAAATAAAGAGATTATTGATAGCGTTTACTATTAAAAAGGGCTGCTGCTTGATCTAAACTACTTTTCCAGGCGAATTTCATTTTGGAGAGTTTACTTTGACCCGACCTAAGCAAATTGCAATTGCGAATAGCAGACCGTAACGTGATCATGTATTTATGGACTGAAAAACCGGGCCATGTTTAATCGAGGCAACGCTGCGGGAGCTGGCAGGTAAGAGCATATATAATGGGTGGTGCAGCTTTTTCGAGAGGGAGGGAGAAAGAAGGGGTCTGCACCACCCGATGATACATATAGGATGTATCACAATGTAAAGGTAATGACTTTTTTGGAAAACACAATTCAATAAATTGCATATTTCAGCAATAAAGTTAACAAATATTGATTTTACTGATAGTGGTAGGATTAAAAATTAACGTTTGCGGCATTTTATTTAGTTACTCTGCTTAACATATCCAAATTATAATCACATCTATCTGACAGAGGTTAATCCAATGAGCGTGAAAGTTAGTTATTAAAGAATATTTTCGGTCTAGGTGAGAAGTGGGTCCACTTTTAGACCCACTTCTTCTGACCGTTATTCCATAAGGCGCGCAGGACATTTTTAGTTAATTTAGGACCTTACCCGGAACCATCCCACTGCTCGTGATGCTCTTGATAGTTAAAATCAGTGCTGCTCAGGGGGGCCCCGTTCATGCAATTCATCTAGAACTCTCTTGACTGCATCTGGGAATGGATCCAATATTGTTTCGCGCCAGCGTGGTGTGCGCCATTCATAGTAAATGCGCCGCATTGGATAATCTCGCATCATAACCAGCGAGGCTTGCTTGTCCCAAGCATCATAAAGAAAGCGTTCCTGCTAAGCCAACGCTTGCCAGTCATCTACGGAATAGCCTGGAACCCGCGCCTGCAGAACTAAATCATGGTTACGCCCTACCGGGTTAAGAGGATCGTATTGTATACTCCCCAAACGCTCAAATGCTCCTTGCAAAGAGGTAGGTGTGAAATGGTGTAAAACCAGCAAGCGCCTGGCATCTTGTTTGGACAATTTCAGCATGAATCTTAGGATAATAGAAAGAAATATAAGAGCACAAACCAAATAAAAAATCGTCGGTCAGCCAAAGTCGTGAGATTCAGAAAATATATTTGAAATCATGCCGATTAAATACATATGTCCATAAAATGATATATAGAAATTTTTCATTAAAAGGGAATGTAAGATGAAAAACATTACCACCACTTTGGTCCTTCTTTTTGTCTTCTCACCATTCATCACAAGTTCAATGACCCAGCCAACAACGCTTCATGCTGCAGGCTTGAACTACGCTGAGGATCAATACTTTCAGAGCATCAAGGACCACATCATGCAGGATTGGTCGCAACCTCCCGGAGAAATAAAAGGTTTTGTGACAGTCACCCTAAAATTCAAAAAAGATGGCTCCATCATTTCTAGGAAGGTAGAAACACTTTCTGATAATGATGAGTTCAATAAGTACGTATCAAGAAAAATCGGTGAAGCAGTGCCATTACCCCCGATACCAGATGAATTCGGTTGGGATCAGAGTGAGATAAGTTTGCGCTTTGGACCTAAGCGCTGACCTGCCCTACACAATTCTAAAAAGGTGGGGCTATGGTGGGGCAGAATTGGGAAATCCGCAGTCCAAACAAAAAAGCGATTAAGCCATGAAGGCCTAACCGCTTGATTTTGCTACATCTAAATGGTGCCGAGACCAGGAATTGAACCAGGGACACACGGATTTTCAGTCCGTTGCTCTACCGACTGAGCTATCTCGGCACCGGATTAGCTTACCTTGAGAAATTGTCTTTTGGCCCAAACTCTGTGTTGCGCGCGAAAATTTTATCCTCGACATATCATCTATATGCCTGCGGGAAAATTTTCCCACGCGCCTTGATTTTGGGCTGAAATCCTAATTATTCAAGGCAACCTAGAGGTGCACTATTTACAAAACATCGGTGGGGGTGTCAACGATTTTCGATGTGCACTGACGCCCCCCGGTGATCACTTGTCGTCGTGAATCGACAGGCCGCCGAGATCGAGTTCGAAATCAAGATCCTCGTCCATGTCGAGGCTCAGCTTTTGCTTCTTGGGCGTTGCGGCGGCGGCTTCTGGCTCGAGATCGGCCAGCTCGGCCTCCAGGGCGCCGAAATCGAGTTCGTCCTCGAGCGAATCTTTGGAGGCAGGCCTGGCTTTTGCTTCGGGCTCATCGTCGAAGATCGTCTTTTCGGGCGGAGACAGATCGGAGATATCGGCCAGCTCATCGGGGATATCCAGGGTGCTGCCCTCTTCAGCCACGGCCATCCGGGGTTCGGCGGCTTCCTCGTCGGAGCTGTCTTCCATCATGCCCAGATCGAGGGCGAAATCATCCTCGCCGGAGGGCTCTTCTGAAAAGGCTTCGATCTCGCCAAATTCGCCAGCCAGATCTTCTTCATCGTCAAAGACGATTTCGGCCTCACCATCTTCCATGCTGAGCGGCTCCGCTTCGCCTTCATCTTCGTCTTCGAGCAGGATATCGAGCTCGGGGTCGGTAAACTCGAACTCTTCCTCGTCTTCAAAACCCTCGACTTCGGGAATGTCGACGCTGGCTTCCTCTTCTTCCACGCCAAACTTGAGAAACACTGGCGGTGCGACGTTGTAGACGCTGCCCTGGACATTCTTCGCGTTGTCAGGAATAGTCTTTTTGCACTTCAGGCACGCCTCGACATTATCGAATGATATAAAGCCGCACTTTGGACAACGCATCGATTTTACCCTCGTCTAGGATGAGAAACATTGAGGTAGCCTTGAGTATGGCCAAATCAGCCAGCCATCCCGCGGTACCGGTGTGAGCCCAGTATCACATATTTATTCAGAAAAAATCAAGCAATAATCAGCGCTTCTCGTCATAAAGCGCCTCATACGACCAGTCCATGCCGATATCGCAGGCGGGTGCGGAATGTGTCAGGGCACCGATCGAGATGATGTCGACCCCGGTTGCCGCCACCGCCTCGACGTTTTCCAGGGTTATCCCGCCGGAAGCCTCGACCAGCGCTTTTCCTGCAATGATTCCAACTGCTTCTCTGGTGGTTTCCGGGTCCATATTATCGAGCATGATGATGTCGACCCCGCAGTTGAGGCACTCTTTTACCTGCTCGATGGTGTCGGTTTCCACTTCGATTTTGATGGTGTGAGGGACATGGCGCCGGACCCGCTGCACCGCCTCTTGAATCGAGCCGCAGGCGGCAATATGATTGTCCTTGATCAGGATGCCGTCGGTCAGGTTGAACCGGTGGTTGCTGCCGCCGCCGGCCACGACACCGTATTTTTCCAGCATCCGAAGGCCCGGCGTGGTCTTGCGGGTGTCGCAGATGCGCACCGGATAGCCTTTAACCTTGTCTACGAATTCGGCAGTGCAGGTCGCAATACCTGAGATGCGCTGCAGCAGATTCAATGCCACCCGCTCGGCTTTGAGCAGGTCGACCACCGGACCGCTGACGCTGAGCAACACATCGCCCGGCACGACCCGGCTGCCGTCGGCCAGCGCATTTTCGGCTACGACTGCGGGGTTCTGCACCCGAAAGGTTCTCGCGGCGATCAGCTCCGCACCGGCCACCAGAAAGGACTGGCGGGCCACGAGATCGGCCCGGCCGGTCTGCTCGGCGGAAAAAATGGCCTCGCTGGTCAGGTCCCCCCGGCCGATATCTTCGCGCAGCCAGGAGCGCAGCAGTTTGTCGAGAAGATTTTTATCCATTGTCACCTGCTATTTATACACCGATACGCTGAAATCGTGGTCCGGCCCATTTTCAGTTGCTGCGGATCGTTTCCAAGCGCTGTTCCGCCTCACTGATCCGGGCCAGCCGGGCCTCGAGTTCAGCCTTTTTACCCTGCTCCTTGGCCACCACCTGCTCAGGCGCATTGGCCAGGAACTTGGCGTTGCCCAGCTTGGACCTGACCTGCTTCAGGCTCGCTTCGACCTTGGCCCGCTCGCGCTCGAGCTTTTCGCGTTCACTGTCCACGTCGACCAGCCCCTTGAGCGGAACGTAGATCTCGATATCGTTGAAGATATAGGTGGCCGCATCGGCCGGCTTTTCCTGGTGGTTGGCAATATTGAGGCCGTTGAGGCGGGTCAGATCCGAAATCGGCTTGGCATAAGAATCCAGCAGCGCCGCGGTTTTGTCATCGACGTTGGCCACGAAGGCCTCGATTTTATGCGACGGATGCACGTCGGCCTCGGCCCTGATGTTTCTGATGCCGGTGATAACGCCCATCAGCAGCTCCATGTCCTGTTCCGCCGCTTGGTCGAGCCAGTCCGGCTGCCGCTGGGGATAGGGCTCCAGCATGAGCACTGGCCGCGGACCCGGAAGCACGCTCCAGATCTCCTCGGTGACAAACGGGGTGATCGGGTGGATCAGCTTCAGGATCGTCTCCAGCACGCTCAGCAGCACACCCCGGGCCTGGTTCTTCCTGGTCTCGTCGTCGCTGAACAGATCGGCCTTGATCCACTCCAGATACCAGTCGCAGAACTCATGCCAGATAAACTGGTAGTTGGCCGAGGCCACCTCGTTGAAATGGTAGTCGTCCAGGCCGGTGCGCACCGCATCGATGGTCCGGGCGGTGCGGCTCAGGATCCAGCGGTGCACCAGGGGCAGCTCCGCCGGCTGCTGCGTCGCCGCTCTAAGTTCCGGGCCTCCATCGGCAACGTGCATCAGCGAAAACCGCGCCGCATTCCAGATCTTGTTGATGAAAAAGCGATAGCCCTCGATCCGGTCCTCGTCGAGCTTGATCTCGCGCCCCTGGGCCGCAAACGCGGTCAGGGTGAAGCGCATGGCATCGGTGCCGTAGGCGCCCATGACTTCAAGCGGGTCGAGCACGTTGCCGGTGGATTTGGACATTTTCTTGCCGTGCTTGTCCCGCACCAGGGCGTGCAGATAGACATCCTTGAACGGCACCTCTTCCATGAAGTGGATGCCCATCATCATCATGCGGGCCACCCAGAAAAAGAGGATGTCGAAGCTGGTGACCAGAATCGAGGTCGGATAGAAGGTGGCCAGCTCTTTGGTGTTCTCGGGCCAGCCCATCGTCGAAAAGGGCCACAGCGCCGAGGAGAACCAGGTGTCGAGCACGTCGGTTTCCTGCACCAGCTCGGTGGAGGTGCAGGCCGGGCAGAACTCGGGGTCGCTGGCCTCGACGATCAGTTCGCCGCAGGTGATCGCAGGTCCAGGCCGGAATCCGGTGCCCCCACCAGATCTGCCGGGAGATGCACCAGTCGCGGATATTGTCCATCCAGGAATAGAAGGTATTGTACCAGGTCTTCGGATAGATGTTGATCCTGCCGCTCGCGCACCGCCTCGACCGCCTTGTCGGCCAGCGGCTTGACCGTGACGAACCACTGGATCGAGGTGGTCGGCTCGACCACGGTCTTGCAGCGGTAGCACTGGCCGACCGCGTGATCGTAATCTTCGATTTTTTCCAGGAACCCGAGGCGCTCCAGATCTTCGACGATCTGCTTGCGGCAAACAAAGCGGTCCAAGCCCGGCTATTTGCCGGCCAGCTCGTTCATGACGCCGTGGTCGTCCATGACCTTGCACATCTCGAGGTCGTGGCGCAGGCCGATCTCGTAGTCGTCCCGGTCGTGGGACGGGGTCACCTTCAGGGCGCCGGTGCCGAAATCTTTCTGGACATGGTGATCGAAAACCACCGGGATCTGACGGCCGGTCAGCGGCAGATCGATCGGCACGCCTTTCAGGTGGCTGTAGCGTTCATCGTCGGGGTGCACCGCCACGCCGGTATCGCCGAGCATGGTCTCGGGCCGGGTGGTGGCCACCACCACGTGGCCGGAACCGTCGGCATACGGGTAGCGCAGGTGATAGAGCTTGCCGCGGCAGTCCTCGTGATCCACCTCGTCGTCGGCCAGCGCAGTGTGGCAGCGGGGGCACCAGTTGACGATATAGTCCCCCTTGTAGATCAGCCCTTCCTTGTAGAGCCGGACGAAGACCTCGCGCACCGCCCTGGACAGCCCTTCGTCCATGGTGAAGCGCTCGCGGCTCCCAGTCACAGGAGCAGCCCAGTTTCTGCAGCTGGTTGATGATGGTGCCGCCCTTGTCCTTGCGCCATTCCCAGATCCGCTCGATAAAGGCGTCGCGGCCGAGATCGTGACGGCTCTGGCCTTCTTCGGCAAGCTGCCGCTCGACCACGTTCTGGGTGGCGATGCCCGCATGGTCGGTGCCGGGCAGCCAGAGCGTGTTGTCGCCGCACATGCGATGATAGCGGGTCAGGATATCCTGCAGGGTGTTGTTCAGGGCATGGCCGACATGCAGAACACCGGTGACATTGGGCGGCGGAATAACGATGGAGAACCCGGGTTTGCCATCCTCCATCGAGGCCTCGAAGCAGTGCTGTTCTGCCCAGGTTTTCAGCCACTTTTCTTCGACATCGCTGAAATCGTAGCTCTTGGCCAGTTCTTTCGAATTCGTTTTATTCATCATGCGGTGCTAATTGTCTTCAGGCTGTCTTGAATGACAATTGTTCAAGACAGCCTCTGATATTGAGTAATGTCGATCATGATCCGGCATTAGCATAAGCATCAATGCAGGAATCGTCGATCCGCCCAAAAGCAGGCGGAGGCGCAGATTACCTGCGAAGGACGCGTAAATCAACCGTTTTGTCTGCCGGTGCAGTGCATAATCAGACTGCCTGGGTGAACGCTCAGCATCAGCGCCAAGCGGGGTCCTACCTGACGGTCCAGGGTTTGGCCATGAACAGGTGCTCGTACACGGCCAGGGCGTAGCGATCCGTCATGCCGGCCACGTAGTCGCACACCCGGCGATGGGCCGTCTTCGGGTTGGCCCAGTCCTGGTCCGGTGCATCGATCTGCCAGCGCTCGCCGCGGCGCCTGACCAGGCCGTTTTGCAGAAAATAGCCGTACAGCTCCCTGATGATGCGCTGGCCTTTTTCAAATTCCTGATGCACCCAGTGATTGCGGTAGACGTTGTCGTAGAGAAACCCCCTCAATTCGGTGATCGCCCCAAGCATCGGGGCGCTGATATGCAGGGCGCCGTCATTGGCCTGGAGCGTCTCTACGATAATGTCGCGGACCATGGTGCCAATACGCTGGGCATGCCTGCTGCCGACCACCTCGACAATGGTGGCCGGAACATCGAGCTCCTGGAGGATCCCGGCCCGCATCGCATCATCGAGATCGTGATTGACGTAGGCGATGATGTCAGCCAGCCGCACCACCTGGCCCTCCATGGTCGCCGCCAGCCCCGCTCCCGAGGTCGGCAGGATCTCGTTGCGCCCTTTGGAATGGTGGACGATGCCGTTGCGCACCTCCCAGGTCAGGTTCAGCCCGCGCCCTTTCTTCTCCAGAAAATCGACCACCCGCAGACTGTGGATATAATGCTTGAAACCGCCGGGATGCAGCTCGTTCAGGGTGGCCTCGCCGGCGTGCCCGAACGGGGTGTGGCCCAGGTCGTGGCCCAGCGCGATGGCCTCGGTCAAGGGCTCGTTGAGACACAGCGCAGCCGAAACGGTGCGGGCGATCTGGGAGACCTCCAGCACGTGGGTCAGACGGGTCCGGTAGTGGTCGCCCATCGGGGCCAGAAACACCTGGGTCTTGTGCTTGAGGCGCCGAAAGGCTTTACAATGGATGACCCGGTCCCGGTCCCGCTGAAACGGCAGGCGGATATCGCAGATATCCTCCTGTTCCTCGATCCGCCGCCCCTTCGAATTCGCATTGCGGGCGGCGAACGGGGAGAGGATCTGCTCCTCGCGTTCTTCAAGTTGTTTTTTAATCGATCTGCCGATTACCGGAACGAAGCTCATGGCTCCCTGCTCACCTCAATCTAAGATGCTGTATTTACAAACTTCTCTTTACCACACCTGGGATTATCTGCAAGCGGCAAAGCAGGAGCCCGCCGATGGCCATGGCCGGGCGGTGGATAGCGCCGTATTGAAACATCGCCGCAAACCTGCTACCTATTGAGTCAGCCTGAGTTTTCTATCTACCTTCAACCTCTGCCGAACTGGCCCCCATGACCGCCTCACCTCTTATCTCTTTTTGCCGATACGTTGTCAGGTCGCTGTTTTGTATCGCCTTTCTGCTGCTGATCTACCTGATCGGCTCCCAGATGCTTGACCTGGTCGGCAACTTCGGACTTTCTCTGGGTTTTTCAGCGCAGTTCACGCGCATTGCAGCCGGCGTCAGCGGGGCCGTTTTCGTCGTGCTCTGCCTGCTCGTTTTGCTGCACTTCTTTGCCAAAGATGACTGAGCCGATCACCCTGAACCGGGAGGAAAAGAGCTGGGTCCTCTACGATGTGGCCAACTCCGCCTTCGTGCTGATCATGGTGACGGCGATCATGCCGATCTACTTCAAGGATGTGGCGGCGCAGGGTATAGCCCCGGTCGTATCGACCTCGAACTGGGCCTTTGCCAACTCGGCCGCCGCCCTGATCCTGGCGCTGCTCTCCCCGATACTCGGCAGCCTGGCCGACTATCGGGGCAGGAAAAAGCCGTTTTTTTTGTTCTTCCTCGGTATCGGCCTGATCTTTACGGTGTCGCTGTTCTTCACGGGCAGCGGTCAGTGGCTGCTCTGCCTGCTGCTGTTCGTCTGTGCCCGGGTGGGCTGGGCCGGGGCGAACCTGTTCTACGACGCCTTCCTGGTGGACGTGAGCGCCAGGGAACGGCGCGATGCGGTTTCCGCCAAAGGTTACGCCTATGGCTATATCGGCAGCGTCATTCCATTTCTGCTGGTGATCGGGCTGCTCGTGTACGGCGGCATCGGGGAAAACGGCCTGCCTGCCGAACAAACCCGGCTGGGTTTTCTGGTCGTGGCGCTGTGGTGGCTGCTCTTTTCGATTCCGGCGATCAAAAATCTGCAGCAGCGCTACTTCCAGGAGCTTCCCTCCGCCCCGTTGCACAGCGGTCTGCGTAAACTGGCCGCCACCGCCGCCAACATCAGGGCGCACCGCCAGGTATTTCTCTTTCTGGCCGCCTATTTCTTCTACATCGACGGCGTCGGCACCATTATCGCGATGGCCACCGCCTACGGCCGGGATCTCGGTTTCGAGGCGGGCCTGCTGCTCGGGGTGCTGCTCTTCATCCAGATCGTCGCCTTTCCCTTTACCCTGCTCTACGGCAGACTGGCTGAACGCTTCGGGACCAGAACCATGCTGCTCGCCGGCATTACCATCTACTGCCTGGTCACCCTGCTGGCCTTCGTGCTGCCGTTTCTGCAGAGCACGACCCTGAAGACCGGGCTGTTCTGGTTTATCGCGCTGCTGGTGGCCTCCTCCATGGGCGGCATCCAGGCCCTGAGCCGCAGCTACTACTCGAAGCTGATCCCGCCGGAGAAAAGCGCCGAATTCTTCGGCTTCTACAACGTCTTCGGAAAATTCGCCGCGATATCCGGCCCGCTGCTACTGGGCGTCGTCGGCAGGCTCAGCGGCGATACGCGCTGGGGGGTGTTGAGCATCGTGCTGCTCTTTCTGATCGGCGCCTACCTGCTGCGCCGGGTCGAGCCGAGCTGAGCAGCCCCGCTGAAATTTTCTCAAGCCGGTCGACCGCCCCGGATCCAGTGTTTGATAAAGGCGGTAAAGCTCATCGGCCGGTGGCCTTGTTTTTCGTTCTGGGCAGCGATCGCAAAGGCGATCGACCACTGCTCGACGAGTATTTTCCAGGCCTCGAAAATCGAATTTTTGGGATCGTACATGTTGGTAGCTTCTGAGGTTACGCCATTTAATTCGATTACTCTCAGGTTCTTTCCCTGTTTAAAATCATGCTCGCTCGGGGCTTTAAAATCGAAGCGGCCGAAGTAAAAGCCCTCGTAGGACGCCACGATGTCCTCAACCGCCTCGAGCAGCGCCGGGGTAATCAGATCGCCACCCTCGAGAAACAGCGCTCCCCGGCTATGGGTGCCGACCCGGACCAGTTGTTTTGACTCGCCATGGGGGACGATGTCGAGCAGCTCGGGCTCCAGCGCCTTGAAAAAGGTCGGCGCCAGGCAGACTGCCCGCTCGTCTTTCAAGATCAGCTCCTCCAGCGTACTGCTGCCGTCGCCCGTGACGAAAAGCAGATTCTTGCGGTTGATCGCAAAGATCTCACCGCGCTCCGATTCGGGGTAACGATAGTAGAAAAGCCCGAATTCCTCGCCGGGCAGAAACTCCATCATCAGATAATCGCTGTCGGCCTCTGCCAGCCAGTTCCGGGCTTCCGTCTCATCCCGGCAGATGCCTACCCCCTGCCCCCGCTGGCCCCGGTCCGGTTTCAATACAATAGGATAATCGAGTTGATGCCTCCGCATAAAATCGCTGAGCAGCTCGACCCGCTCGTCTGCTGAAGCAGCGCCGCTCACCGGTTGCCAGCGTCCCACCGAATCGTCGGGCAGACCCCGCAGGATATCCGACTTGCTCTCCCCGATAAACCCGCTGTCCGGGCGTATTGAAGGGTTGGCCACGGTGAACAGCGTTGGTTTCCGATACTTCAGGACTCCGGCGTATAAGACGTAGAAAAAGGTTACGATATTGGTGATATAAAAGGGCCAGAACTCCCAACGGCTGAGCCGGCGCCAGCGGCTCAGCAGCAGCCGCCTGCCCCGCCAGGTGAACAGCGGAATGATCAATCTGGTAAAGAGAAAGAGCAGGCCGAGCAGCAGCAGAAAGGCCCACAGGGCCCAGGAGGAGTACATGTCGACGTAGGGGATCACCTGTCTGCCGATCAACATCGCGCCGAGCACCAGAATCGGCGTCCAGAGCAGGACCGCAAGGCCGAAGACCAGCAACAGCCTGACCAAACTCATCCGGGCCAGACCGGCGGCGATGAAGGTTGCCGTTCTGGTGCCTGGGATAAAGCGGCTGATGATAATCAGCCCGGTTCCCCGCCGCTCGAACAGGCGCCGGCACTGCTCGACGACCCGCTCGGACACGACCCACTTCAGCGGAGCGCGGTGCAGCGCTTTGGTGCCGATCAGATAACCGCTCAGGTAGAGGAGGATATCACCGATATAGATGCCCAGCCCGCTGGCAGCCAACGCCTCCAGCGGCGAGATGATTGCTTTGGCGGCCAGCAGCCCCGCCGCGATGCAGGCCAGATCCTCGCTGATCAGCGTGGCCGAGGCGATGACGGCAAGCAGCAGCAGGCGGCTGGTCGAGTCTTCGGCCAGGCTTTCAAAGGTCGCCAGAAACGATTCCACCATACTCTCGCCGCCGCTCCAGGCCGGAGCGGCAAAGGCGACAACAAGGATCGCGATCAGAATGGAGACAGCCCGGCTAGACACGATCAAGCCTGGTGATGAGCGGCTGCCCGAGCCTCTGATCCGGTCCGACCGGTGTATAGGTAAAGAGAATCTGCCGGCCTTCGACCTCGATGCGGCTCTGGCTCACGGTGCGGGCCTCAGCACGCGCCATCAGCACCGAGTGGGCCGGTTGCCCGGGGTCGTGGCTACAGTGAAAACGGATCAGATTGTCGAGGTGGTTGCCCGGCTTCTCAAGCACTTCCCGGCGGTAGAGGTCCATGCGATAGCCGATTACCTCCTCAGGCCTGAAACCGGAGGTGGTGATCGGCGGCTGCAGGGTATTGCCGGAGCGATTCTGTAAGGTACTGCCGTCCCAACTCAAAAACAGGCCTTGACGGCCATCATGAAAAAAAAGGTGAAATCCCCGGTAGCGCCTGAAATCGCACGTGTCCTGGGACAAGGCTTCTTCAACCGAGGCCAGCGAGTCATGGCCGGCCAGCGCAGCCAGCAGCAGCCCTCTGCTTACCGGCGTTTGTTGCATCGGCTCGGCAACATTGTAATTGTTCAGAATACAGCCGATAAGTCCATGCTGGTTGACCCAGATCCAGGTACCGCCGCCGTCGGGATCGGTGGGGCTCAAGTAGGAAGATGTCTCTTTTCGGTAAACAGCCGGGGGTGCGGCCGTAAGCCGCCTGATCGACTCGTCCCGGTTGAACAGAACCCCGTAAGAGGTGCCGGTCTGCCACCAGCTCAGGGTGCACATGCCCGGCTGCCCTCAGCCATTGAGCTCTTCGTGGCCGGCCTTTCCGACATAGTCCTCGTCACTGCACCGGGGCAACAACTCCACCCCCTGAGGCAAACAAGGTCGATTGTCTTCGATTAGCATAAACACTCACTGGTTGAGTTGAGCAATCACTCGATAGTTCCCCGAACCGAAAAACAGATCCCTGCCAGAAACAGGCTCACCGGAATATAGCCGGCCAGCGCCAGAGCGGCCATCTCGGGGTAGACAAATTGCGGCTCGGACGAGTAGACCAGCAGATAGGCGACCAGCGCCGGCAGCTTGTCCAGATGAAAAAAGCCAAACAGCGCTGGCACGAAACGCCGCATCAGATCGGGGTTATCGGAAGTAGCCCCCCGGCTGGCCCGATAGAGAAGATAGAGGGCTATCGCCGAGCCGACCAGGAAGATAACCACCCCGATGCCCACCATCATCTCGGTCGAAGCCGGCTCCGCTCCCTGAATGACCTCGTCTGAGGGGAACCACAGCAGTACCGGGAAAAACAGGCTGAACAGGTAGAGCAACAGGCCGCCGATAAGCAGTTTCAGGTGACTACTGCTCAACTGTTCATGCGCGGCCGGCTCTGTTTTATAGAGGAAAAGAAAGGCGATCAGCCCGGCCAGCACAAGCGCCAGCAGAAAAAACGGCCAGGCTGCACCGGTTGCACTCACGCTGAAGCTGATGCGCTCCGAACCCGCCGGCAGCGAGAAGAGCACCCCGAAAAAGATTGCGCTGACGATCCCGAAGCAGATGAGCAGGGCACTCATCAGCCTCATCAGCCCGGCCAGGTAACAGACCCCTGAGACCAGGGATACGAATGAGGCCATGATAAGTCTTATCAGCATAGGTTGCTTCCCTAATGAGTATTTCAGCACAGACTGTCCGGTGCCCGCTCATCGGGCGCCGCGACACTGCCTGCCAGGTAAAGTCTAATCATTGCCCGGCCCGCATGGCAAGCGCATCTTCATTTAAGCGGCCGGCGGCGGAGAACGCAAACAGCGCAGTGCCGCTCAAACGGTCGCCGGGATTATTCTTTGTCAATAAAGGTGCGCAGGATCCTGGCCGCCTGCTCCGCGCCGGAGATATCGATGGCACCGGTTACCGGGGCGTCAACTTCGATCACCTGGCGCAGCGACCGGACCAGATGCGGCTTGGAAATATCCTGTTCTTCGAGAACCTGCCACTGCTCCCCGAAACGCTGCTGCAGCCGGCCAAGATGTTCATGCTGTTCACGATCTTTGGTCGACCTCAGGATGATCAGCGCCGGTATCTGCGCCGCAGCGACATCGAGGATGGAGTTGTAGCCGCCGTAGATCAGCGCCGCTCTGGAATGCAGAAGCGAGCTCAGGTAGTTTTCGCCGATCGGCTCGATCCGGCAGAAAGAAAGATCCGCAAACTGTGCTTGAATCTGCTCGAGGTTTGCGGGCGGCGCATAAAGGTGCCAGTCGCCATGTTCGGGGCCGATCTGTCGGGCGGCCCCATGGAGGCCCTGAAGCAGCCTGTCTCCAAACTCGCCCAGCCATGGCAGAGATATCGTGCAGGCCAGGCGCCGGGCTTCCGGGACGCTGCCGGCGAAATAAGAACGCAGTTCCTGCAGCCGCGAGACATAGCCGACGCTGACCGGGGCGCAGCTGAAATGGGTGCTGATCCGCTGCCGGGTCTGGGAGCCGAGCAGTGTTTCATCGCCATACCAGAGCACTTTTTGATAGTAGCGCTGCACCAGATCGGCGGTTGCGGGTGACCAGAGCTTGCGGTCCTCGCCTATGATGCCACGCAGCCCGAGCACCCAGGCGGTATTGTGGGTGTCGGGCTTTCGGCTATGCTCGAGTGCCTGAATGAGTTCGTTTCTTTTGCCGGCCGGGTTATGATCCACCAGCACGCAGCGGGGCCTGAGAATCTCGACCACCGCTTTAAGCATCTCGGCGCGCAGGCCGCCCAGCACCGATTTATAGAATCCGGCCGGGCCGGTCTGTCCCTCCGGGATGCCATCTTTGATAACCGTCTGATAGGACGGCATCTTCATCCAGTCCAGCGGGGCCGGGCCGATCAGCATGTTCGCATCGGGAATGCCGGAGATAAAGAGCGTTTTTTTTTCGGGATAGAGCCGTTTTAAGGCCATGCCCACCGCGATGGTTCGGCTGGCGTGGCCAAACCCCCTGCCGTCATGGGCATACAAGAGAAAATCCAGCCTGGTCGGGAAGTGCTGATCCAGCTTTTTCGAATAGTAGAGATCTTCCATTGGCTCGCTTCTATCTGTCTTTGACCTCGCCGGTTTGTCTGGCGCCTGCGGCCCGTTATCCGGCCTACAGGGGCGGCGATCGAAAAGGTTGTCCTCGATTGCGTGCTAAATCATTGACATTATCGTATTTAAAAATAATATGTCCACGAAACATTTAGTCTGCCTTGAAAATTTATCGATCCTCCATCTTCAAGGGTGCAGGAAACGTGTTATCCCTGCCGATTGCCAGTATAGTCCCGGCACCGTTTCGCATTCGCTAAAAGCTGCAGGTTTTGTCAATCTCAAGGTGTTGAAGTTAAAAACAAAATAAATAACCTAAACGACAATGATTTTCAGTTTTCTGGCGGCCCTGATCGGCACCTTGTTAACCGGGGCACAGGCTCTGCTCATTTACTTCCAGGGCGAAGGGCTGTGCTTCAACGACGGCTGCAGAGTCGTTGATTCGCTGACCACGGTCGACCCGCTGCTGTTCAATATCGCGGGATTCATATTTTTTCTTCTGGTAACGATCGGCCTGAACCAGGCCAGAAAAGGCTCGGACCTGTGGAAGCGCTTCGTCAGCCTGATACTCCTGGCTGCTCTGGCTGCAGAAGGGATACTGCTGGCCTTTCAGATCCTGGTCAGCCAGGTCTTCTGCTCCTATTGTCTGATAATTCTGACGCTGATCGTTCTGGCCAACATATTTCTTGGCCCCAAACAGATCTTCAAGGGAATGGTCATTTTCGGTGCGGTGCTGCTCGCCTCTTTTTCACTGGACTATCGCTCCATCAATGCCGGACTGGAACCGCTGGAGTCCGGCACCATGGCCCGCTATCAGCCTGCCGACTCGACAGCGCCGGGGCGCCGGCTCTTTTTGTTTTTTTCGTCGAGCTGCACGCATTGTGAAAATGTTATCGAGGGGCTGCAGGACAACCGCACCTGCACGATCAATTTCAACCCGGTGGACCGAATCGACTCATTTTCGTTTCCCGGGGCCGTGGCCACAGATGGCTATAACCACAAAGTCAATCTGCGTTATCTGAAGCAATTCGGAATCGAGGAGATCCCGGTTCTGGCCGAACGAACCGAATCTATAATCACGCTGGTACAAGGCGAACAGGAAATCAGCCGATTTCTCAGACAGCAGTGCGGGCAACCGGACGGCCCTGCGGCAGGCCAGAGTACCGATATCCTCTCCGGCGCCCAGTCCAGCGAGATTGCTCCGTTGCTGCCCGGCAATGACGGCTGCTCCATAGCCGAGGACTGCGAAGAGTCGTCGGCCCAGGGCTCTAAGACCAGCTCCTATTAGGCCCGGCCGGCCCAACGGTGCTGATGCTGCCTGGTTTTACAATTTCTGAGCGCTTGTCCGCAGCTCAGATCGGCGGGGCGATGGTGACCAGAATGCGCATCTGCCCAGCGGCCCGAACGCCGTGGGGCTCCCTGATCTCGGAGATCAGAATATCACCTGCTGCGGCCGGTATCTCTGCCCCATCATCACCCAGAAAAAAACCACTTCCATCCAGCACCTGAATGGACAGCTCTCCGTCGAGATCGTGGGAATGCACCGGAAATGTCACCCCTGCATCAAGATTGAAGTTGATGATCTTGAACGAAGGTGAATCCTCGACCAGAAAGAAACGCTTCATGGCTCCCGGGGTGAATTCGATAGTGTCGCCCAGCTTAATTACTTTCATGAGACTTTCTCCTGTTTTTAGTTTGCTTCCGCTCTGCACGAGAGTTTACCGTCGGCAGATGACCTGGCCAAGCCGCCTGAAGCATCTGTACCAGGCAGATTACACCTGCTCTGG
Organism: uncultured delta proteobacterium; assembly: GCA_963824415.1. Taxonomy (GTDB): domain Bacteria; phylum Desulfobacterota; class Desulfobulbia; order Desulfobulbales; family Desulfocapsaceae; genus JABDQA01. The sequence goes on along the minus strand of CAWGPM010000002.1, from coordinate 448,559 downwards.
CTGCAGCCATCAGTTACCATTCAACACCAGATAATCCAGCCCGGCCTTGACCTTGGTCAACTTTTTGGTTTATTTCCCGGGCTAACAAAAAAAAAGCCGGTCACATGAGAGTGACCGGTCAGAAGAATCGTCTATTTGCAGGCGCCTATTCGGCTTTGTCAGCAGACAATCAATTTCGGTGCAGCATCGGTCTCTAAGACTTCGCCAATGATAGCCGCTGCGGGGGTGGGTATCTGCGCCAGCTTCTCTGCCAACTCAACCGCCTGATCCGCAGGCAGGGCCACGAGCAGTCCGCCGCTGGTCTGGGGATCGAAGACGATCTGTTTCTGATGGGTGGTGAACGACCGCTCGAACCTGAGATATTCGCTGATCAAACGCTCGTTGTGGTGATTGACGCCGGTGGTCATACCTTTTTCATACATCTCGACGGCACCATCGAAAATCGGCAGCCGATCCATGAAAACGCGCAGCACCGCGGCGGACGCTTTGGCCATTTCCATGGCATGGCCGCCCAGCCCGAAGCCGGTGATATCGGTGGCCGCGTGGATATCAAAATCCTGCATGGCCTCGGCGGCAGCGCGATTGAGCTGAATCAGCGCGTCGATACAGGCCTGCATGGCCGCCGGCGGGACCCACTTTTTCAGATTGGCATTGAACAGCACCCCGCTGCCCAGCGGTTTGGTCAAAACCAGTGCATCTCCCTGCTGCGCCCCGCCGTTTCTCCAGAACTTTTCCGGATGAACCAGGCCGATTACCGATAACCCGAATTTGGGTTCATCGTCTTCCACCGAATGACCGCCGGCCAGCACCGCCCCGGCCTCGGTTATCTTGCTCAGGGCGCCCGCCACGATCTGCTCCAAATCCCCGGGCGGCAGTTTGGCCGACGGAAAGCAGACCAGGTTCAGGCAGACCCGCGGCTGCGCGCCCATCGCGTAGATATCGCTCAAGGCGTTGGCCGCCGCTATCTGCCCGTAGGTATAGGGGTCGTTAACCGGCGGCGTAATGAAATCGGCGGTGGTGACCAGGGCCAGTTCATCGGTGAGTTTGTACACCCCGGCATCATCGCTGGTATCGTAGCCAACCAGCAGATTATCATCCGCAGCCTGGGGCAGGCTGTTGAGCAGTGCACCGAGCCCGACCGGGTCGATTTTGGCCGCTCAGCCGCAGGTCTTGGAAAGATTCTGCAGGGTCGGTTTCTTAAACAGATGCAGAAGTGACATCGACTATCCTTGTTCTTGTAACGGGCCGTGCTGCAAAATACACCTGCCAGCCGGCCCCAGTTCTCATAACCGCCAATCACGCATAAACGCGGACATCCAGCCCAACTATTACACAGCAGGCGGGGCCGGACAAATACCAATTTCCGATGGATCGGCGCCGATCGATACCGCTTGTCTATGGCTGGCGGCCCAAAGCAGCAGCACATCGTATAGAAGGCGGCTGCAGATCTGGTGTAATGAGTTCCCGTCTGTGGTACAATGGGATACGACACACTGCAGCAGCGCCTGCGTGCGCACTGCCCGACCAACCCACACTATAAGGACATACTGCAATGACCGCCAGGCGTAACGTACAGATGAGCATCACCGCCAGGCCCGTGCTCGAGGGCGCAGGCGTCCACCTAAACCGGGTATTCGGCTTCGGCAACGAAAGCCTGTTCGACCCGTTCCTGCTGCTGGATGATTTTCGCTCGGACAGGCCCGAACACTATCTCAAGGGCTTTCCCTGGCACCCGCACCGCGGTATCGAGACGATCACCTATGTGCTCTCAGGCGATGTGGAGCACGGTGACAGCCTCGGCAACCGGGGAACCATTTCCTCGGGCGATGTCCAGTGGATGACCGCCGGCAGCGGCATCATCCACCAGGAGATGCCCAAGGGAGATGAGCGCGGCGCCATGCACGGCTTTCAGCTCTGGGCCAACCTGCCGGCCAAAGACAAGATGATAGACCCGCGCTACCGTGATATTACTGCGGCCCAGATTCCGGAAATCGTTGGGGACGACGGCAGAAAGATCAAGATTATCGCCGGTTCGCTTGACCAAATCCAGGGGCCGGTCACCGACATCGCCACCGAACCCGAATATTTCGACGTGAGCCTGCCGGCCAATGCCACCTTCAGCCACGCCACCCCGCCTCAACATACCCTGATGGTCTACGGTATCAGCGGCAGCGGTCAGAGTGCCGGCGAGCAGCTTCTCAATAAAACGCTGCTGCTCTTCGAACAGGGGGATGAAGCGGTCCTGGAAAGCGGACCAGAGGGCCTGCGCTTTTTAATGCTCTGCGGCAAACCGCTGCGGGAACCGGTGGCCTGGCGCGGTCCGATCGTAATGAACAGCGAAGAGGAACTCGAGACCGCCTTTCGCGAATATCAGCAGGGCACCTTTATCAAGCACCGCTGAATCATCAAGCCCCGATCAACAGAGCCGGAGACCAAAACCACGCCCGGTATTGATCAGTCACTGGTGACGTACTTAAGGATTTCGACCACCTGCGCAGGCGTCCGGGCCCAGGCCATGGCGGCGCCGTCCACCTCTTTGAGCGGGTGGATGATATCCTCATCGTGCAGGGTAATATAGGGGGTGCCCAGGGCGGCGCAGTAACCGGCATCAAAGGCCGCGTTCCACTGCTTGTATTTATCTCCGAAGCGGACCACGACCAGATCGCTCATCTCGATCAGGGTCCTGGTCCGGATCTGATTCACCCGGCTCGACTTCATGTCCCGCCAGTAGTTATCCGACTCAACGCCCAGCATATCGCCGGCCGCATCACTGGCCTCGTGATCGGTCACCGCCGAGGTGAAACTCACCGGCAGCTGCTCTTTTGCAGCGCCGTCGATGATCTGCTGACGCCAGTCGGTATGGATTTCACCCGACAGGTATACGATCCAGTTCATGGTATTTTCTCCTTATGGATTGTGCGCTATTGCCTTTTTACTCTACCCGGGCCGGATTGAGTCGAGGCTGAGAGGTGCCGGGACTGCTTATCTTTAAAAGCCGATCGATCTCAGGTACTGCCTGAGCACATCGGCTTTACCGGTAAGCACCGGGGAACGCTTTTTCATCCGTAACTGATAATCATACATCGGGTCGTAATAGTGACGCAGCAGAAGCTTGATCCAGTGCTTGTGCGCCTCCTGGTCGCCGTTTTTTTCCTGATGGTAGCAGCCCGCCTCCAGCAGTGCTTTGACCCGCTCCAGCATGTCGGTGCCGAGCCGTTTGCCGATCTTGTCCATATTGCGATTCATTTCAGCAAACCAGGCCCACAAACCAGCGTCAGTCCCCAGGCGGGACGCATAGCGCTTCTGGGAAGCGACCACATATTCGTCATAGGTGATCTGTACACGCTCTTCAAACGGCGTCTCGAGCACCAGAAGATCCGCCGCCCCAAAGAACACGGCCAGCGCTTTCGGGATAAAACGTTTGCCGACGTGTTTGCCTTCGTCTTCGACCACCAGGTGGGAAAACCCTTCGTGCCCATGACGGATCAGCGCTGCAGCCAGGCGGTTTTCAAAGTCGGCCTGCCCCGGTTGCGGGGTGGTGAAGCGGCCAAAAGTTGAGCCGCGATGGTTGGCGAGCGTTTCGAGATCGATTGCGTTGGGCAGGGTTTTGAGCAGCAGGGTCTTGCCGGACCCGGTCCTGCCGCCGAGCAGAATCGGTTTTGCCGGAATGGTCCCGGGATCGAGCCGGCCCAGCAGATAGTTTCTGGCAGCTTTGTAGCCGCCGTCCAGCCGGGGGACCACGCTTGAGGTTTTCTGATAGATCCAGTCAGCGGCAATGGTCGAGCGCAGCCCGCCCCGCGAACAATACAGGACCGTTTGCGGATATTCAGTCAAGCGGGTACACCAGCGCTCGACCAGGCAGTCCTTTTCCGCCCCTGAAACGAGCCGCTGGCCAAGACGCAGGGCCGCCTCCTGGCCGTGCTCACGGTAGCAGGTTCCCACCCGGTGGCGCTGCTCGTCGGTGAGCAGCGCGATATTTACCGCACCCGGAATACTGCCAGCAGCGAATTCACCGGGTGACCTGACGTCGATGAGCGGACAACGTGCAGCGATGAGCTGTCCAATATCGGTAACAAGCCGCCCGGAAAACATTTAGAACCCCACCGCCTGGCCATCTTTGCGATGATCCGAGGCCCCGGCATAACACCCATCGAGGCACTGAATGAGCTGGGCTCCGCCGAACAGTGACTGGGGTTCGTCCAGCACAATCCGGTGCCCGCGCCTCTGCAGGTCCGCGACCACCGCCGGCGCAAAGCCCGGTTCCAAGGCCAGCTCACCGTCCGGCGCCACATGCCAGCGCGGCGCATCAGTTGCGGCCTGCAGGTTCTGGCCGTAGTCAAAGATCCTGGTGACCAGCTGCACCTGCCCCTGGGCCTGCATGTGCGCTCCCATGACCCCAAAGCTCAGCACCGGGTTGCCGTCCCGGGCAATGAACCCCGGTATGATCGTATGAAACGGCCGCTTGCCGCCCGCCACCTGGTTGGGGTGCCCCGCTTCGAGACTGAAGCCGCTGCCCCGGTTGTGCAGACTGATGCCGGTTCCCGGCACCACGATGCCGGAGCCGAAGCCGCGGAAATTGGACTGGATAAAGGAGACCATCATCGAATTTGAATCGGCTGTGGTCAGATACACGGTTCCGGGCTCGGCTGGTATGCCGCTGTGTGGATAGCGGGCCTGATCCATGTCGATCAGGGCGGCCCGCTTAGCAAGATAGCGTGGGTCGAGCAGGTGGTGACAATCCACCTGCATCGTTTCCGGATCGGACAGATGCTGGAATAGATCGCCAAAGGCCAGCTTCATAGCCTCCACCTGCAGGTGAACAGACTCGGCCGAGTCGACCGGATAGCTGCTCACATCGAACTGTTCCAGGATCTTCAAACATTGCAATACTGCGATCCCCTGGGTGCTGGGCGGCATTTCGAAGACCTGATACTGGCGGTAGTCAATCGACACGGGCTCGACCCACTGGGGCCGGTGATCGGCAAGGTCTTCCAGGCTGAGCAGACCGCCCTGGCGCCGGGCGCAGGCGATGATCTTCTGAGCAAGCGCGCCACGGTAAAAGGACTCGGTACGGCTCGAGGCGATTTCTCTGAGCGTTTGGCCCATTTCCCGGCAGACAAATATTTGGCCAGGCTCGGGAGGACGTCCGCCGGGCAGAAAAACAGCACGAAAATCGGCCAGGTGGTGGAAGGGTTCGGCCGCCTCGGCCCAGCGGGCTGCGGTGATCGGCGAAACGGCGAAGCCCTGTTGTGCGTAGCGGATGCCAGGCTCGAACAGCGCTTCGAAGTCGAGTCGACCGAACCGCTCAGACAAGGCCGCCCATAGAGACACCGCTCCGGGAACCGTGACCGTATCCCAGCCGAACTGCACCATTTGCTCGAGCCCCTGGAAATGCTCCGGCGTCCAGGCGGCAGGCGACCGGCCCGAGCCATTGATGCCGTGCAGCTTCGAGCCGTCCCAGATCAGCGCAAAGGCATCGGAGCCAATGCCGTTGCCGGTCGGCTCAACCACCGTCAGCGCGATCGCCGCCGCCAGGGCCGCATCCACCGCATTGCCCCCGCGCCGCAGCATGTCAAGCCCGGCCTGGGCGGCCAGCGGCTGGGAGGTTGCCACCAGGTTACGGGCCATAACCGGCATGCGCCGGGACTGGTAGGGAAAATCCCACTTACTGCTCATCGATCCGATTCCGTTATTCTTCTCTTGTATGAGCCATTTGCAAAACGATCTTTTCGCCCAAACTCTGCGTTATGCTCAAAATTTTATCCTCGGAATATCAATTATATGCCTGTGGTAAAATTTCTCGCATGCCTTGATTTTGAACGAAAATCTTAGTTTTGCAAAAGGCTCGTATTGCATTCTTTTGTCCGGACCTGAGAGCCCCGCGCCAACGAGCCCGGCTAGAGCCTGGATTGTCCTTCAATTATTTGAGAAAGACAATCTCTTTTTGGCAAGAGGCTGCGCTTCGGGTATATTTATAAACTTGCACATGGCAGGATCACAGCACAAAAACAAGCAAGTTAAATCAAACATCAGATGGAGGATTAACATGGCCACAACAACCGAAAACCTACAAGATGCCTTTGCCGGTGAAAGCCAGGCTTTTCAGAAATACAGCGCCTTTGCCAAGAAGGCGGAGCGTGATGGATTTATCAATATCGCCAAGCTCTTCAAGACCACCGCCCAGGCCGAAAAAATCCATGCAGAAGGGCACCTGAAGGCGCTCGACGCGATCTCCTCCACGGCCGAAAACCTGCAGGCGGCCATCAACGGCGAGACCTACGAGTACACCGAAATGTACCCGCCGATGGAGGAGCTGGCCAGCGGCGAGGGGCACAAGGCCAAAACCATGTTCCGCTTCGCCCTGGAGGCAGAAAAAGTGCATGCCGAGATTTACACGAAGGCCCTGGAAGCCGTCAAAAAAGGGGTTGATCTTGAAATCACCGATTTCTATCTCTGTCCGATCTGCGGCTATATCGAGCTGGGCAAGCCGGAAGACAAATGCCCGGTCTGCGGCGCTCTGGCCAAGGTGTTCGTCACCGTCGCCTGATCGCCCCAATCCAGAGCAGGAATCGAAGGCTCCCCGGGGTCTCTTCGATTCCTGCTTGCGGGCGCCTGCAGCACCAGCCGGTTCGATGGTCTGCCGAGCACGCTCCCAAGCGGCCCCAGCTCACCGTTTTTTTTAGGCAAAGCAGATGTCTCACAGCCCTACCGCGCATCTTTTTCTCCGTTTTCATGGAGATATCCGCAATCTGCTGAAAGGGGCTGCACGCGATGCGGTGACCATTGACTATCGGCTGACCAGAAGGGCTTCGCTGAAGGATATCATCGAATCCCTGGGAGTGCCGCATACTGAAATCGGCTGCATCAAGGACGGACCGAAGCAATTGAGCTTTGGTTGCCTCCCGGCGGGCGGCGAGCGCTTTGACATTTATGGTGCGTCTGCTGATTTTCCTCCCACCGTTGCGACTGTTCTTCGGCCCGAGCCGCTTGACGGTTTTCGGTTCATGGTCGATATCAATGTCTCCCGGCTTACCGGGCTGCTGCGCATGATCGGCTATGATGCGCTGCCGGTCCCGACCGGGCCAAAGAGGCGCGTGGCAGAGAAAGCTGCGACGGCCGGCCGCATTCTGCTCACCAGGGACAAGGAATTGCTGCAGCACCGGTGCGTGGTTTACGGACGGCTGCTGCGCAGCCAGAAACCCCGCGAGCAGTTAAGGGAGGTCAGCAATCTTTATCGGCTCGCCTTGCTGATGGCCCCATTTTCCAGGTGCATGCGTTGCAACGGACTGCTTGAGCCGATCGCTAAAGAAACCGTAGTTGCCCGGCTCGAACCGTTGACTAAAAAGTATTATACTATCTTTAAGCAATGTGCATTGTGCGAACAATTGTACTGGTCCGGCTCGCATCACAGGAGTATGACTAACATACTGGAATCAATATTGTAATAGTACAGATTGAGGCGGGATTGAGATGACTGGTTCGACAGCAAAGCCTCCCAGGATCGTTGCAATTGGCTGGGGCCGCATGGAAATCGAGTCGCTGGGCCGCGGCAAGGACTTCAAGCTCTGGCCGGGCGGCGGCAGGGCGTGGGACTGGGGGGAAACGGGGACCGCGCATAAACCCGGCATACAAAGAGCAGATGTGGAAGAACTGGTCCGCAACGGCTGCCGGGTGATCGTTCTGGCCTGCGGCGTCTTCTCACGCCTCAAAGTGGCCGATGAAACTGTGGAGTACCTCAAAACCAATCAGATCGAGTTCATTGCCACCGACACCAAACGCGCGGTCAAACTGTACAATGACTACGCCGAGCGTAATATCGAAGTCGGCGGTCTGTTTCACTCCACCTGCTGACCCGCCCCAGATTCCAGAGACCTTATGGCTATCGTGCTCGGTGATGCTCGCGTCAAAAATGATCTCAACATCGGCGCCAACACAGACGAATCTACGCGCCCAGTAGCTTGACTATTTCGAGGCTCGAGACAACGCCCGCCGGCCTGCCGTTATCGCCGGAAACAACGAGATGATGCACTCCGGCTTCATACATGACCTTCAGGGCGGACAGGGCATCCTGGTGCTCGTCGAGCTGGACGCATGGATTTCTGGTAGCGTTCGTGGAGATCAGGTCACACCGGGTCATGAAAGAACCGATCATGGTGCTGTACAGGTCCTGTTCATGGGCCAGGCTATACATCACGTCGGTGATGGTCACAATGCCGATAAACTCCTCACCCTCCTCGACAACGAGGGCTGAGGAGTTGTTCCGCGCCATCAGTTTGATAGCGGTGCCGAGCGTGTCCTCACGGCTGATGGCCGGGTACTCTCGTACGATTGCCTCTTTGATGGTTCTTATGCTTTTCATGGCCGTCCTCGCTGCATCTTCTTACCACATTAGCCAGCGGCCGGACCCGAATTCGGCGGACGGCCGCCGGTCGCATACTGACACCTCCCGATTTCACCAATAACGGTGTCTTCCTGATTAAAGCCTATCAGCTCCAGAGAGTGAATACAAGTTCATGCGCGCGGTTATGCCGGGGCTCTGGCAGGCCAACCATCGGGCCAAATCTGCTGGTGATCAATCGGTAAAGTAGAGATCGTGAAACTCATCAGCCGCCTGACGCAGGCTCTCGACGTTGGCCAGATCGATGGTCTGCTTGCACTTCATCGCATAGACCAGCATTTTGTGCAGGGCGGCGAGTTTCTTTTCATAATCGGGCGCATCGAATTTGATCCGCTGGGTCATGAAATATTGGGTGACAATCTCCTGGAGCTGGTCAGCATGACTTTCCTTGTTGGTCACCCATCTGATGAGTTGATTGGCATTGCCGCCTTTTTCCAGTTCGGCAATCTGCTGCATCGACTTCTCAATGGTCGCGGCATGCTCTATGATCAGGTTCATCCGGAGCGCATCGTCGTAGATGCCGCAAGGAATTTCGCAGTGGGCTAAAGCACTGCCAGCAAAAAGCAGCAGCGCGGCAAACAGCGAAAACAGCATCGCAATCGTTTTTTTCATCGGAGGATCCTCCTGTGATGTTCTGGGTAGTATAGTTTCTTGGGTATTGTCGAGGTTCACAAGTGGTTCCTGATATATGGAACCTCTCACTTCACAATAGATCAGTGCCAGTGTTTGTCAATCAGCGCAGTGCTTATCTGAGACGTGCACGACCCATGCTCAATCATCACCACTATTGCTTGAAATCCAATAATAATTATTGTTGACTTCATACTATGGTACACCCAATCCCCCACAAACAGAGCTGTCCAGGTAAACGCCGCGGCTCAGCAGCAGCCAGCCTAAAAATTCTGAGCAGGCCGGAGCGCTGCATCGGCTGCGCATACTGCGTGGACCAATGCCCCGAAGCGGCGCTGTTTTTCGGCAGCAGCGGAATCCAGCGCTGCAGGACACGCTGCAGCGCCTGCCTGAATTGTGTGGAGATCTGTCCGGCACTCGTACATGAAATGTCTGTCGATGGTGAATGCGCAACTCCTGGAGAACCAGTTCGATGACCCAGGTGGTGATGGGGCTGCTTTTTGATGACGCCGACAGAATCCTGATTGCCAAGCGCAACAGGGCCAAGCGCTACGGCGGGTATTGGGAGTTTCCGGGCGGCAAGATCGAACACGGCGAGTCGGTGGAGCAGGCGCTGGCCCGGGAAATCATGGAGGAACTCAATGCCCCGATTACCCTGGGCCGGGTCTATCCCGGATATCTCTTTGAATACCGGGGACTCAGAGCTGAGTTCATCCCGGTTTCAGGCTCTATCGTACCGGGTGACATTACTCTGCTGGAGCATGATGACTGCACTTTCATCCGCTTGCGCGAACTCGGCGGCTACAATCTTTCCCCCTACGACGAGGGCGCCCTGGAGTTGCTGAGCTCAAAAAAGTTCGAACGCTTTTCAGCTTAGCAGCCAGCCCGCTGCCGATTAACATCGCCTCAGCCGCACCCGGCTGCAACCGGCGGCCGGCATGGATTGATGCTCGAGGCCCGAGGCATTATTAATTTTTGGCGAACGATAGTATCAACATTAGTGCGATGAAATCGCTTGTGGTAATAGCAAGATAATTATACATTACAGGATTAACCAACAGCCAATATCCACTATCACAGGAGGCAGGTATGGATCTGTTTGAGTTTTCCATCCAGATGGAAAAAGATGCTGAGGCGCTCTACCGTAAAATGGCAGAAAATGCCCCGGTTGAAGGAATAAAGAAGGTACTGTTGCTCCTCGCCGAAGACGAAGTAAAACACCGGGTAGCCATCGAGCAATTGAAAAAGAAGCTCGACGTGCCGGAACAGCAGGGTGTGGCCCTTGATATCAAAACGGTGTTCGAGGATATGAAGCAGGACGGCAACACCACCGAGATGTCCGTCGATGCGATAGAAGACTACCAGAAAGCAGTCGAGATCGAGCGGCGGGGCATGGCCTTTTACAAGGAGAAGTTCGAAGAGGCCGATGATCCGGTCAGCAAGCAGCTTTTCGAGGTTCTGATGAAGCAGGAGACCTATCACCTGAGGACCTGCGAAAACCTTTTAGAGATGGTTCAGAAACCTGACTGGTGGGTGGAAAACGCCGAATTCAACCCGCAGGACCAGGGGCAGTATTAGCATCTGACAACCAGTTTCTTGTTTTCTGCACAACAAAGCGGCCGGCTGGCATGATGCCAGCCGGCCGCTTTGTTTCTTGTATTTCCCTGCTACTTGTGCTGTTTATCTGTCAAGCCAAGCCGGCGCGACAGACGCCCGCTACTTCTGAATTCCGCCAACCAGCAGCCTGAGCGCCAGCAGAACAAAAGGCAGCCCGTGCATCAGCAGATCGAAGATATCGAGCGGCCTGGTCAACTCGCCGGCAGCCAGCATCTTCAGCTTCTGCCAGACATGGGGTTCCGGAACAAACGGAGCCAGACCAAGCGTCAGGCAGAGCACCACCAGAATCGAGATCGGCATCGATTGAATCAGCGCTACCATGTGTTTACACCTTTATGGTTTAAACCTTCTTTCCCCTCAGAAATACTTCAGACCAGGGCCAGGTTGCGGCAGGCCTCGGGGCCGGCAGATTTCATCTCCTCGAGCTGATCGATATGGCGCTTTTCCTCCCTGATGACCCGCTCCAGTTCCAGGCGGGGCTGCTCTTCGCTGATCAGGTTAAGCAGGAATTCATAGAACATCACCGTGTCCTTTTCAAACAGCATGGCCTGCTCAAGCGCTTCGGCACAGGCCGGGGTCTGGGCCAGCAATTTTTTATCCAGAGAAAAGGTCTGATCGGCGACCATCTCCTGCAGGAGCTGGCGCCCCATCTGCTCCAGTTCGACCTGTTCCTCAGTCAGCGGTTCGGCCGCCTCGATGGTTGCAAACCACTGGGCGTGACGCTTTTCCTCATCGGCCATCCAGTTGAATATTTCGGCAATCGTCTGATCGCTCACCAGTTCGGCGGCCTGGCGATAGGCGGCTTCGCCGTTTCTTTCGATCTGCACTGCGATCTCACGTATATCGGCTACACTGAACATGACGTATCCCCTTTTTTCAGCTTAATTTTCTCTGGGACACTTATACTATAATACAGCAATCTATCCTGGCGAAGTGTTTCCGCCAGGGTCGGCTCATTTAGGCCGCGATGACGGAACTGAACCAGGCTGAGATATCTTCGATCTGTTCCGGGCAGACATTGTGTTCCATCGGATAGGTCCTATAGACTGGCGCATAGCCGTGCTCTTCGAGAAAGTCCCGCGCAGCCCTGCCCAGATGTTCCGGCACCACCGGGTCGTGCAGACCGTGGTGGATCTCGATGGGCAGGCTCAGGTTGGCGGTATGGGTATGAATCAGCTCGGTGGTCGCGAAGTAGCTGGACATGGCCAGCAGACCACCCAGCGGTGTCTCCCGATCCAGGGCCAGATGATAGGCCACCGCACCCCCCTGGGAGAAACCGGCGATGATGATATGTTCCTGGGGGATTCCCCGCCCGATCTCCCGCTCGACAAAACCGTTGATGGCCGCAACCGAGGCCAGCAGGCCATCGGTATCGACGCGGCGGTCGATCTGCATCTCGAGGATATCGTACCAGGCGGGCATGACGAAGCCGCCGTTGACGGTGACCGGAATCTGCGGGGCGTGGGGAAAAATAAAGCGGATCGGTATGCTCAGGGGCAGCTTCAGGACCGGCACGATGGGGGCAAAGTCATTGCCGTCGGCCCCGAGTCCGTGCAGCCAGATCACGCAGTAGTGTGGGTCGGGTGCGGTTTCAAGTTCGATCGCCGGCAATAAATTCATCCTATTTCCTCTGTTGGTGTGACTCGTTGATCAGCGCTGACCCTGTATTACCAGCAGCGCTCGAAAAAGACAACCCGGCTGCCGGCCCCGGCAGCACAGTTTTTAAGGTCTCCTGAAGCTCCTCAGCCGAACACCTCGAACCCGGCGGCAGCGATTTCTGCCAGCAGGTATGAGCGGGCCGCCTCAACCTGCTCCCGGGTTCCCCGTAACCCCAGTTCAATCTGCCAGACACCCTGCTGCGGAAACCTCGGCAGACTGGAAAATTTCACTTCAGTAAAACGCTTCTGGCCCCTGCTCAACAAACCGATCAATTCACTTTCGCGGGCCCCGACCACGGTGAGCGAAACAATAACGTTGTGGGGGTTTTCAGCAGTTTCATAGCGGTGCTTGACCACCCATTCGAGCATCGGCCAGGCCATTTCCGGAAACCCGGGCAGACAGTGGATCGAGCCGCAGGAAAAGCCCGGAATATTGTTATAGGCGTTGGGGATCAGCTCGGCCCCTTGCGGCAGTTCGGCCATCAGAATCCGATTCGGGTAGGCCTCCTCACCGAACTGGTGCTCGATCAGGCGCACCGCTTCCGGGTGACGAACCACCTCGACCCCGCAGGCACGGGCCACCGCCTGCCGGGTAAGATCATCCGGGGTGGCACCGATGCCGCCAAAGCAGAAACAGTCGTCGCCCCGCTGCCGGAGCGCGGTGAAATGCTCGACGAGCAGATCGAAATCATCTCCGAGAATATATATCCAGCTAATATCCACATCGATCCCGGCGAAATATTCCACGGCCCTTGGTATATGCTTGTCCTGCCGCCGGCCGAGCAGAATTTCATCGCCGATGATCAGCAGACCGACATGTTCAAGGGGGTACGTCTGAGGCTTTTGCATTTTAAAATTCCGTGTTCCTGATGGTGAATGATTAAGGGTACCTTGCAAAATTAGGATTTTCTTTCAAAATCAAGGCGCGAGTGAAAATTTTACCGCAGGCATATAAGTAATATTCCGAGGATAAAATTTTTACGCGCAACGCAGAGTTAGGACGAAAAGACAATTTTTCAAGGTAGCCTTAAAGTTTGGCGCGCAATGCACTATCGCAGCTCACCGACAATATTGCAACTATTTGAAACAATAATGTAAAATTGGTACTCCTCAGATAGTTGAAACGATTGACAATCAGCCGATTGGGCCGCTGCCGACGTGAAAAATTTTTGTTGGGGATGTGCCTGGCTAATGGTTCAATTTCAAAGGGTTAGTGCACTGCCCGGGCAGCAGCGCGGCGCAGTTTGGCAGAGGCGGCTTCTTTTTCGTTGTCATCGACGCGCTGGTGTGGTACCGATTCGATTCATCAGAAACTCCCATCCCAGGAGTTAATTACACACGTTTTGCAGTTATGTGAGGGGCTGAACATCGGCCGGTCTGATGTCCGGGACTGGTGCTTCTGTTTCCACCGTTCGCAGGGTTCGGCGGCGGTTAAGCTTGACAATGAGGAGCGCCTCTCCGGTTTTCCAGGACTCCATACAGAACTGCAGCAACCGCAGCATCAACAAGGAGGCGTAATATGAGGAAGTTAGTCTATCTGGTGATGGTAGCCAGCGCAGTGGCGCTCTGTTTTTCTACCAGCGCGTGGAGTCAGGGCAGGAAAACGACCATTAAGGTCGGTATCAACGCACCGATGACCGGTGACATTCCCAAAGTTGGCGAAGGCAGCAAATTTGCCGCTGAAATGTGGCTCGAGGATGTTATGAAAGCCGGCGGCATAGAAGTCGGCGGTACCAAGTATCCGGTCGAGCTCATCGTCGAGGATAACGAAGCAAAAGCCGAATCGGCAGTAAAAGCCAATACCAAGATGATCACCCAGGATGACGTCCTCGTCATCATTGGACCGCAGTCCTCCAAGCAGGCCATTCCGGCCGGCGACGTGGCCAATAACTACATGACCCCGATGATCAGCCCGTGGTCCACCAACCCGGACACCACCGCAAACCGTCCCTACGTGTTCCGCGGTTGTTTTCTCGACCCGTTCCAGGGACCGGTTCTGGCCAATTTCATCACCGAGGAATTCGGCTTTACCAAAGCAGCCGTTCTCTATGACGTAGCAAGTGACTACCCTAAAGGGCTGGCTGAGTTCTTCAAGGCTGCCTGGGAAGAGAAACACGGCGCCGGCTCCGTTGTGGCCTATGAGAGCTTCACCACCAAAGACACCGATTTCAGCTCCCAGCTCACCAAAATCATCCGCTCCGGCGCTGAAGTACTCTTCACCCCGCAGTATTACAACGAAGTTGCGCTGATCGTCAACCAGGCCAAGGATCTTGGCTGGAAAGGACCGATCGTCGGCAGCGACAGCTGGGGTTCTGCCGAGACTGTCGAGCTTTGCGGCGAAGCCTGTTTCGGCCAGTTCTTCTCGACCCACTACGCGGCAGCCGGCGCTCAAGGTGCCACCAAGGAATTCATCGACCGCTACCAGGCCAAGCATGGTTATGTGCCCGATGACGTCGCCGCGCTGACCTGGGATTCCCTGCGCCTGGCCCAGGCTGCAATCGAAGGTGCCGGCGAACTGACCGGCAAGATCAAAGATGACCGTCAGGCAGTGCGCGATGCGCTGGCCAAGATCCAAAACTTCGAGGGTATCACCGGTAAGATGACCTTTACCGAGGAAGGCGACCCGATCAAGTGTGCAGTCATCGTCAAAATCAGCGACAAGGGCGAATACGAGTTCTACAAGTCCATCTGTCCGTAATCCGGCCGGCGCCCCAGGGCGTAGTCCGAGAGCAGCACCTAATGTCTGGTGAGCAGCCCTTTTGGGTTGTTCACCGGACTTTTTATTGGCCGCCTTGAAAAATTGTCTGTTCGCCCGATTTCTCTGTGGCGCGTGAGCTAAGATGTCACCGTTGCAATGTTTATCATATTTTAGTGGTGAGATATTCAGCCGCGCTTTGATTCTGAGCGACAATCCCGACTTTACCAGGTAGCCTCATGTCAACAAAAGATTTCATGCTCACCGGCTGTGATCGAGCAGGAGTTCTGTGATGGAATATTTTCTTCAGAACGTGATAAACGCCCTGCAGTGGGGCAGTTTTTACGCCGTTATCTCCATCGGTTACTCGATGGTATACGGGGTTTTGATGCTGTTCAACTTCGCCCACGGCGATATCTTCATGGTGGGGACCTATATCGGCTTTGGTATTGCCACCCTGCTGCTGGCCCTGTTCTCGGCCTTCATGCCGGGCTGGATGATCTTCATTCTGGTTGTCATCATCACCATGTTTCTGGCCTCTTTTGTAGGGGTGTTCGTCGAAGTGGTCGGCTACCGCCCGCTGCGCGGCGCTCCCCGGGCTTCGGCCGCGATCACCGGCCTGATGATCGGTATTATCTTCGAGACCGGCAACCTGATCATCCTCGGAGCCCAGCGCTTCAGCTTTCCTCCGCTGATCAAATCGGTTTCCTACAATATCGGCGGTGTGTATGTGACCAACGTCAAGGTCCTGATCATCGTGGTCTCCCTGATCCTGATGCTGGCCCTGCACACCTTCATTCAGAAGACCAAATGGGGTATGGCCATGCGGGCCATGTCCTATGATTTTACCGCGGTTCCGTTGATGGGGGTATCGATCAATGTCATTGCCCCACTGACCTTTGCCATCGGGGCCGGGCTTGCCTCTGTAGCCGGTATCCTCTATGGCCAGGCCTACCCGGTGCTGGATCCCTACATGGGCATTGCGCTTGGTTGGAAAGCCTTTGTGGCGGCGATTCTGGGCGGCCGCGGCTCGATCATGGGAGCGGCTCTGGCCGGCTACCTGCTCGGTTTCATCGAGATGTTCGTGCCGATGGTATTTCCGTCGACTTTCAGGGACCTGATCGCCTACTCGATCATTCTGGTCATTCTGACGTTTCGGCCGCGGGGCTTCTTCGGTATGGCTCACTCCACCCAGCTCAGGCTGTAATGCAAACCGGTTCAGCTACCTTTAACGCATACCCCGATATCGTATGGAAACAGTAAAGAAATTTCTCCAAATCTTCTCCGTCGTCCCGCTGGCGGGCTGGCTGCTTGGTGTATTCAGCGCGGTCCTGATCGAATACTACCTGGGTGATCTGATCTCGTATTATCTGTATCTGCCCAAGATCCCGGTCCTGTTCGGCACGCTGATCATGCTCAAGAAACCGGCCCTGATCCCCAGCGCCCTGGCCTACGACCTGATCGTCTATGTCCTGCCGGTGCTGCTGGTCGGCCGTCTGCTGGCCCCGGCAACCAATGCGCTGGCGGCCATGCTCGAGAAAATGCCGCTCTGGCTGGCGACCCTGATCCATCTGGCAGCCTTCTATGGGATCCTGCATATGTGGGCCGGCATCAACGACTACCGGGTGCTGGTGGTCAAGCTGACCATGATCGCCATCATCCTGACCATCAGCCTCAATGTGATCAACGGCTACCAGGGCGAGTTTTCCTGCTCCCATCCCGGCTTCATGGCACTGGGGGCCTACGCCTCGTCGACCCTGACCCTGCTGCTTTTCGCCAACGACAAGATGTTCGGCGAACCGCTGTTGGATCCGGCCCTCGGGCCCTGGCTGTTCCCGCTGATTCTGATCATCGGCGGCGGGGTTGCGGCACTCGGCTCGCTGATCGTGGCCATACCCTCTTTTCGGACCCGGGGCGACTACCTGGCCATCATTTCCCTGGCCTTTTTGTTCATCGTTAAAAGCGCCATCGAGAATCTCGAGATTATCGGCGGACCCCGAGGCATGAGCAGTCAGCCCAACTATGCGACGCTTGCAGTGGTCTTTGTCTGGATGTCGCTGTGTATCTGGACCATCCACAACTTCACCACCTCGGTGATGGGCAAGGCGCTCAACGCAGTGCGCGACAACGAACCCGCGGCCAACTCAATGACGGTCAACACCAGAAAGACGAAAATGACCGCCTTCATGTTCGGCGCCTTCTGGGCAGGGGTGGCCGGCGGCCTGTTCGCCCACGTACTGCGCTATGTCAATCCGGGGACCTTTGGCCTGCAGAAGCTGGCCGAGATTCTGGCTATGGTCTATTTCGGCGGGCTCAATTCGATCTACGGCTCGATCGTCGGGGCAGTCAGCATCAGCGTACTCAGCGAAGCGCTCAGACCTCTGGAGCTGTTCAAATGGATCATTATCCCGCTTATCCTGATCCTGGTCATGATCTACCGGCCCCACGGGCTGATCTCGTTCACCGAACTCAATGTCAAGGAAGTGATGCGCCCCAGGAATAAAGAACGTGCAGGAGGAGTTGAATAATGGCACCACTGCTCAGCGTCAAGAACATGACCCATTACTTCGGGGGGCTGCGTGCGGTCAATGATTTCAACCTCACCATCAAACCCGGCGAGATCAAAGGGCTGATCGGTCCCAACGGGGCCGGCAAGACCACCGTCTTCAACCTGATTACCGGCGTCTATATCCCCACCGAGGGAACCATCGAGCTCGAAGGGGTCAACATCAAGGGAGTCGAGACGCATAAGATCGCCGCCATGGGTCTCGGGCGAACATTTCAGAATCTTGCTCTGTGGCGTCATATGAGCGTGCTGGATCATGTTCGCCTGGCCCACTATTCCCAACTGAGCTACGGACTGTTCGGGGCCTTCTTCGGCACCCCGAAGTGTCGCCAGCAGGAACGCGAAGTGATCGATAATTCATACCGGTTGCTGGAAATTTTCGACGTCGACCAGTTCGCCACCCAAACGATCGGCAACCTGCCCTACGGCGCCCAGCGGCGTGTGGAGATGGCCCGGGCCATGGCAACCAAACCCAAGATTCTCTTTCTGGACGAACCCACCGCCGGCATGACCCCGGATGAGTTGATCCGGATGATCCAGATCATCCGTCAGGTGCATCGCGATTTCGGGGTGGCTATCTTCATGATCGAGCACCGGATGAAATTCGTGATGGATCTCTGTGAAACTATCCAGACAATGGTTTTCGGTGAAGTCATTGCCGAAGGGGAGCCCGAAGTGATTCAGAATAACCCGGAAGTAATCGAAGCCTACCTCGGCAAGGAGGATCTTCACTGATGCAGCTCGTCGTTGAAAACCTATCCGTATCCTACGGTAATATCAAAGCGCTGCACGGCATAAGCTTTGGTGTCGAGCAGGGTGAAATCGTCACCATTATCGGAGCCAACGGAGCCGGCAAAAGTACGACGCTGCGGGCAATTTCGCGGATGATCCCAGCCAAGCCGGGCTCGAAAATCGAGTTTATGGGAGAAAATATCCTCAAGTACAACACCGACAAGGTGGTTTCCAAACTTGGCATCTCCCACGTTCCTGAAGGCAGGATGATCTTCGGCAACCTGACCGTCACCGAAAATCTGACCCTGGCCTGCTTCGCCCGGAAAGACACGGAAGCAATCGCCTCGGACAAGAAGTGGGTGTTCGACCTCTTCCCCCGTCTCGAGGAGCGCAGAGACCAGCTCGCCGGCACCTTGAGCGGCGGCGAACAGCAGATGCTGGCTGTCGGCAGGGCCTATATGAGCGGCCGTAAAATCATGATCCTGGACGAACCGTCAATGGGGCTGGCTCCGCTGCTGATGCTCGATATGTTCGATGCGTTAAAGGAAATCAACGCCCAGGGCACAACTATCCTGCTGGTCGAACAAAACGCCAGGCTGGCGCTGAAATTCGCCCAAAGGGGCTACGTGCTGGAGCACGGCAAGCTCATTTTGCAGGGTCCGGCGGATGAGTTGCTCGGCAATCCGGAAGTAAAAAAGGCCTACCTGGGCGCCTGATTTACGATAGCCTGCGGCTTCGGGGCTTAACCTGGCTCGCTTTACATCCTGCTGATGCGTCTGAAATGAGGTCAATCTCATCTGCAGATTTACACTCAGGACGGCCCCTGTTTAGAATGAGTCGAGGTGCACCAGTTCGGCTTTGAAGCGATCCTTTTTGGTAAACGAGCCCTCCTTGGGCCAGCCCACCGGAACCACCGCAAACGGGTAGACCCTTTCAGGAATCGAAAAAAGCTTCCGGCAGCCGGCCATCCTCTCTTCGATCGGATAGACACCGGTCCACACCGTACCGAGCCCTTCGGCCCGGGCCGCCAGGAGCAGGTTCTGCACCGCCG
The DNA here is from genome assembly GCA_963824415.1 of uncultured delta proteobacterium. GTDB lineage: Bacteria > Desulfobacterota > Desulfobulbia > Desulfobulbales > Desulfocapsaceae > JABDQA01. The sequence continues at coordinate 429,212 of CAWGPM010000002.1, read as the reverse complement.
CACTGCAGTCCTGGGGCCAATAATCCGGCCATTTTCTGCCCTGCGGGTCAGCGCACACCACGATCGCCACCGGTACCTGACGAATCATCCTGCAATAGGGATGAAACGAATCGACCTGGTCCAGCTTGTTCCGGTCCCGCACCACAATAAAATGCCAGGGCTGCTGGTTGCCCGCCGACGGCGCCAGCATCGCGGCCCGGATCAGCTTGTCGATCAGTTCATCCGAGACCGCTTTATCCAGATAGCTTCTGATACTGCGCCTGGTTTCAATCGCCTCATATACATCCATCGTCTCCCTCCTGTCCTTTCAATATAAATCCGGCGACGCTCATGCCGCTCCTGGCTGCCAGCCTGCTTCACATTCCCTGCCACTGGCTGCACTGCCGCATCAGGGAACCGACAGATAAAACCAGCTGTGATTGAGCAGAATTTTAATAAACGGCAGCGGATCCTCGAGCTGGGTGAGATGCAGATACGACTTGACCGCGAAACCGGCGGGATTGAACGCCATGTATATTTCGCTGATGGAATCACCCGACTCCCAGGCTCCGACATCCTGCGCCGCAATGATCTGCTGGCGCCGCTGAGAATTGAGAACACCCAGCTGGGTCGCGTGGGCCAGATATTCCTGGGTTGCATTGCTATGCTGGTTGGGAATGTCTCTTGAATTATGTTCAAACACCGCGTGTGCAACTTCATGGGCAACGGCACCTTGATAGTGCTCCAGGTCAAAGGGCTGGTCATACATCTGCGGCGGTTGCTCCGTGTTGATTATTGCCTGATACGACATCAGCCTGATCTGATTCAGCCTCCGGTTGTAACTGCCGAAAGCGATGTAGCCGTTGCTGTCGATGAGCCCGTTGACTATTTCAATACGCACCGGACGTTTCAGGTGCAGATCATAGGCGGCGAGAAAGACGAGCGCCTTTTGGGCCGCCTCACAGATAAGTTCTTTGTCGCGCTCATCCGACGATGTAATTTCAATGAACCGATTGTCTGCACAGATAAATGTTTCCGCCCGGCCGGCTTGCGCCTGCAGTAGAAGAATCACCAGGCTTAAAAACAGCACTGAGCTGAAAGTCCACCCGCTGCCGCGAGGTTCCGGCCAAATCTTTGCTTTTATTAATGAATATCCTGTCATGACCGCCAGCCATATTGATGTATCGCCAATCTCTGCTGCAGGTAAGAGTAAGTACTAATTTGTAAAAGGTTACTTTTTATGGCAATCAATCGAGGGCTGGAAACGAAACCACACGATAGTAGAATCGCCTGACCGGCTGGCCGTCCTTCAGCGCATCCAACGGTTCAATAGCGGTTTTAAACGTTATTTCGGGGGGAAAAAAGGACTCCTCCAGCCGCGAATGCTTGGCGGCGACTGCAATGATATCGGTACCCGGCTCCGGCTGATCTTCATGCCAGTAGCGATACATCCGGGAATTGCGGCCGAAGATATGCCAGCCGAGTGTTTCATCGAGCCCGCGCCTATCATGTTCGGGCAGTCCTGCGCCCCTGTTCTTCGTGCGGTAGAAGGCCAGCCCGCTGCTCAGCTGATAATGATCCATACCGACCACAAGCGGCCGATGGCCGGTGTCTTTTTCAACTTCACGAACCATCGACTCCACCCGCTGCGCCACCCCGTCCCAACCGATCAGAAACGGCCCGGGCGGGTTGGGCAGGCCCGGCAGCCCCAGGCTCACGTAGTGCAGACCAAGGCCGAATGCACAGACCAGGATCGGAACCGTTAGCCGCCACAATTTCGAGATCAACGGGTAACTCATCGAAAAAAACCAGCCGCCGGCAGAGGTGACGGTAAAGCCCAGAAACGGCAGGATTGCCAGCCATACAGGGCTGGTCCAGTTCAGTTTCACTTCCCTGGTGAAGCTGATACCGAAGAAAACCAGAAACGGAACCAGGGTAAGCAGCAGGCAGAGCAGGTGTGTTCGGCCGATTGCTCGAGCAGGGTAAATCTTCTTCTTTTCGCCTGGCGAATGCTGATCGTTTTTAAACCCGAATAGATACTGGATCAGGCCCAGAACTCCGGCCGGGGTCAAAATCAGCACCACATAGCCGAGCAGATGCGGCGTGGTAAATACCGAGTCGCGGCTCAGCCGCGCCTCGCTTTGAAACAAAAACGACACCCAGTCATGCTGCATATTCCAGACAATCACCGGGGAAAAGACGATAAGCGTTATCAACACCGCACCATACGGGTGAAGCTTGAGCAGCCAGCTTCTGGCCTGCCGGTCCAGCAGCATGAACAGCAGTATCGCCGGGCCAAGCAGCACAATCGTATACTTGGACAACAGGCCGAGGCCGAGGCTCAGGCCAACGCCGAGCCAGGCCTTTTTCTGGCCTTCGATCAGGGTTCGGTAAAGAAAATAGAGCAGCGCGGACCAGGCAGCATGCAGCGGCGCATCGGGCGTCATCAGAAAGCCCACCCCGAAATAGAGCGGCAGAACGGCAAGCAGCAGAACGGCTGCGCGGGCAGCTGATAAACCGTAGATTCTGAAAGTCAAGCGGTAGGTAAAAAAGGCGCTGGCAAACCAGCACATAAAGGCCCCAATCCTGACCCCGAATTCAGTTGTTCCGAACAGAGCGGTGCCGGCCCTGATCAGCACAGCCACCAGCGGCGGGTGATCCAGGTAACTCAGGGCAGGATGCTGGGCATAATTCCAATAATAGGCCTCCTGCTCCATAAGCTCGGGCAGGCCCAGATAGACCAGCCGTATGAGGATCGCCGCACCGATAAAGATGAACATGCTCGCTTGACAATCCGGCGGGCGCCGATCAGTGACTCGGCAGGAAATGATCCAGGAGCCCGCAATCAAAATCAGGGCAACTACCCCGCAGACAGCCGCCGGTGCGAAGGCGAGGATTTCATGCCCGCTGCCCGCGCCCGCCTGTTCTCTCAAAACCTGGAAAATGCCGCCCTGGATCGATACGGAGATGATCCAGGCGGCGCAGCACTTCAATAGATTCGAAAAAGTGATTGGAATACTATTTGCGTTTTTAACCGGCAGGAAAAAAACAGCCCCGGCCACCAGCAAAGCGCTCAGCGTCCCTGCAATGAAATGTGCGGTAACCGCCGTGACGCCAATGAAAATGGCGATACCAAAGGCCGCCAGCGCAAGCAGAAAGGCCGCACCTCCAAGAACGAGGTAGGTGAGCAATATAGAATACCTGGTCGCCGGCGATGCCGGCAGCTTGGGCAGGTTCAATGATCAGGAAAAGGAATTGGAAAAACTACACTTTGAAGCAGGCAACGCATAGCGCCCTGCCTGCTTCCGTAATCAATCTTAAAAAGATGCTGCAGCAGCGTGCCTGTTCGGCTTACTTGAACAGCGACAAAAACGCTCTTCTGGTGGCCGGCAGGGACTGCTGATTCTTTAGAATTTCTTTTAATTCGCCTGGATCGAGATGGAGCGCGCCGCACCCCTCATTGACGCAGATATCGACCTTTACATTGCCTTCATCAATTTCTGCAAGACTCTGGGTACCGCATCGAAAACAGTGATATTTATGGTCTTCACGATAGCCCTCGTCCATTTCCTGGGAAGCCTCTTCACGCAGTTTATTGATCAATTGCTTATCCCGTTCTGCAAAATAGGCCTCTTCTGATCCTTTTTTCGGTTGCAGAAGACTGACACTTACCGTTTTTCTTGCCATGGTGGTTTCCTCCATCGGTTAAATCGTTTCGATTGTTAAATTCTGGGATACATGTGCAGCGCGCCAGCGTCGCATAACTAACGCTGAGCATCTTACGGATACCGGCATCCAAAACATCCACTTTGCCGGATGTTCCTTCGTGCTGAACGATAAGCATAGCCGACGGATTTTCCAGGCACATTATCGATCTTGTCTCAGATATCGATCTTGTCTCAGATAAAAATCTTTCCCGGATTCATCAGGCCTTTGGGGTCGATTAAATCCTTGATGCGTTTCATCAACTGATAACTGGCGCCGTGTTCCAGGGCCATGAACTTGCGCTTGCCGATGCCGATCCCATGCTCGCCGGTGCAGGTACCGCCCAGGGCGATGGCCTTTTCAACCACGAGTTGGTTAACCGTTTCCAGCTTGTTCCATTGCGCTTCATCCGCCGGGTCACCCGCCATCACCACATGCAGGTTGCCGTCGCCCGCATGGCCGAAGACATAGCCGCTCACCCCCTGTTCGCGCACCTGCTCACGGGCGAACACGACCATCTCGGGGTAGCATGAGATCGGTATCGCCGCATCGACGATCAAGGTGTTTTTCCCGGGGTGGGCACGGTTGATGGTCTCCCAGGCTTCGTGACGGGCCCGCCAGAGATTCGTGCGGTCCTGCTCATCGATGCCATAGGCAAAATTCAGCGCCCCGCAATCCTCGCAAACCTCCTGGGCCAGCGCGGCGGTCTCCAGCAGACTGGCCCTGCTGATCCCGTGGAACTCGCAGAACAGCGAGGGCGCGACCTGGAGGCCGAGACCGTTTTCACGGTTCATCAACTCGATCAGATCCTCGGTCAAAAGCTCCAGCGCGGCCGGTTCAAGACCGGCCCCGATGAGCATCGCAACCGCCTCGGAGGCCGATTCCAGATCAGCGAAGACCACGGTCGCCGCCAGCTTGGCCTCGGGCACCCCGGACAGACGCAGGGTTGCAGCAGTCACCACCCCCAGGGTACCCTCGGAGCCGATAAAGAGCCTGGTCAGGTCATAGCCCGAAGAAGATTTGTGGGCCCTGCTGCCGGTGTTGATGACTTCACCATTCGGCAACACGATGGTCATACGCATCACATAGTCCCGGGTAGCCCCGTATTTGACGGTCTTCACCCCTGAGGCATTGTTGGCAATCATCCCCCCGATGGTTGCATCGGCGCCGGGATCGACCGGAAAGAAGAGGCCGCTGCCACTGAGTTGACGGTTGAGTTCCTTGCGAAACACCCCCGGCTCAACATCCACCTGCAGATCTTCCGGCCTGATGGCCAGGACCTTGTTCATCCGGGTCATGTCCAGAACCAGTCCGCCCTGCACCGGCAGCGGGTTGCCCTCGGTGCTGGTGCCGGCCCCCCACGGGGTGATCGGAATTTCTTCGCAGTAGGCCCAGGCCAGCAGGCGGGAAACTTCTTCGGTGGTTTCCGGCCAGACCACGCCGGCAGGAAGCGCAGAGGTATGCGCCGAGATATCGTGGATGTGAAGTTCGCGGGCCGACTGACCGGCTGAAAAGCGCTGCCGGCCAAACCATTGCTCAAGCTGGGTAAGCTGTGCAGCGGTCAGAGTAGCTAGCATCTTATTTCTCCATCGTGTTCAACTTTTTACGCTCTTGCGTGCAGCGAAGTTCAGTGCGGCTGCAGAGCCGCCGCCTTCAATCGGCGGGCACGATCTCCACCCGAGCTTCATGGAAAATTGCCCCGCCGCCGATATCGGAACACTGCTGGGAGGTGAGATCATTGACCCCGCCGTCCTCGTCTGCCAGCGGCCAGTAGATCCCTTCAGCTACCAGCAGTCCCGGCTGGGTGTCGTCGCTGATCCGGGCCCGCCGCTTCAGTCTGCCGCGGAAGTTATGCAGGTAAACAAAGTCGCCATCGCCAATTCCCCTCCTGGCCCCATCTTCCGGGTGGATAAGTACCCGGCCGGACTCATCCGGGTACATCTCCCCGAAGGTTGAGTTTAGCAGCTTGTCGTCGGGCGGGGTGATCAGCTTGAACGGGAAACGGGCTGAGAGGTCCGGGTGATCGAATTCGGCTCCGTCGCACAGGTGGGGGTATCGCGGCAGGGTCGGGTCGTCCTCACTGATAAAGCGAAAAGGTCTTTTTCGGTCAAACGGGCTGTCCATCATATGGGCCCGGGGGGATTCCACATACCCGCCGTCCAGGAGCCGGTCCAGCTCGAAACCGTCATCAAGCTCCGGGATGGTCACAGCATAGCTCTGCAGGCGCTGATCGAGGCTCTGCTGGAAGGCCATATCGGCAAACCCCAGCTTCTGGCCAAGCGTCTGGAACAGGTCGAAATTGCTGATTGTCTCGCCCATCGGCTCAACCACCCGGTCTGCAATACCGAGGAAGAAGTGCCCGTAGGATTTGTATATATCGCGGTTTTCCAGAAAGGTCGTGGCGGGCAGCAGCAGATCGGCATAGCGGGCCGTCGGCGTCATGACCTGCTCATGCACCACGGTGAACAGATCTTCCCGGCTCAACCCTTTTCTGACCATGCTGCCGTCCGGGGCGACACTGAACGGATTCGCGTTATAGACCAGCAGCATCTTGATCGGCGGATCGAGGCTGTTGAGTGCTTCACCAAGGTGAATCATATTTATTTCACGAGGCTGCTCCCGGGCCAGTTCCGGCATGGTCAGCTTTGCGGTATCGCCCCCGAAGGCCCCCGAGAACAGCAGCACGCCGCGGCCGGCTCCGCCGCTGAACAGGCCGCAGGCGGCCGCCAGAGAACCGATGGCTCGAACAGCCATGCCGCCTCTGCTGTTGCGGGTCAGGCCGACGCCGACCCGGATAAAGGTGCGGGGGTGATCACCAAACAGACGGGCAAGCCGCGCTATATCGTCTGCTGCAACACCGCTCTGGTACGCGAAGGCCTCGAGCTCAGTATGCCCCAGGTAGGCAGCCAGCTCTTCGAAACCAACGGACTGCTCGGCAATGAAGCGGCGGTCAAAACGCTGCTCTGCCAGCAGAATCTTCAGGATTCCCAGAGCCAGGGCGCCGTCGCCCCCCGGCTTTATCCAGACATGCTCATCGGCAACCCGGGCTGTATCGTTGCGGTACGGATCGATCACCAGCAGCTTGGCGCCGCGTTTGACAGCTGCTCGCACCTGAGGCCAGAAATGCGTATTGGAGACCCGGATATTGATGCCCCAGGCCACGATCAGATCGGCCTCGACGGCACGGGCCGGGGGAGTCCCGCCCGCGTTCCCGCATATGGCCCGCCAGCCGCCGGCGGCGGTGGCCGAGCAGATTGTCTGGTGCAGCCTCGAGGCGCCCAGTTTATGAAACAGCGGAAACCCGGCATAGCGGTTGACCAGCCCCATGTTGCCGGCATAGCAGTACGGCAGAATTGACTGGCCGCCAAATTCCGTCACGGTCCTGGAGATCTTCTCAGTTAAGCGCTGCCAGGCCTCATCCCATGAGATGCGCCTGAACTCGCCGGCGCCCTTTCTGCCCACCCGGATCTGGGGATAGAGCAGCCGGGCCGGTGAATCAAGCCGCTCCGGGTAACGGTTCATCTTCCGGCAGATCATCCCCCTCGTGTAGGGATGGTCCGGATCGCCGCTGAGTGAAACCACCTGCTTGTCTTTGACAGTCGCAATCAGTGCGCAACTGTCCGGGCAGTCCAGTGGACAGATCGTTTTTTTCTTTCTTATCGAGGTTGTCATCGCTTCACTGCTGCCGGTGCTTTATCCGCCTCTGGTTTTGCTCATCCTTCGACTCGGGCAGCTGCAGGATATTCGGTGCACAGATAATAGAGCGGCGCCTGGTCTTCGACAATTTCAGGAAACCTGCCCAGCCGCTCATAAAATCGATTGTCGGTCCTGTCGTCGTTGACATCTGAGACCTCGCCGACCATTACCGGACCGGTCCCGGCTTCTCCATAGAAGGTGTGGTAGACATACGGTTCCAGACAGATGCTCTCGCCGGGGGTCAATACCACTCGGTCGCCCGGCGCGACCGGTTTTCGTATGCCATCCACCGTCACACTGAAGTCCTGGTCTGAAAACCGGTCCTGAGCATCAGCGAGGTAGAGCTCGATGACCAGATTACCGCCGCCCCGGTTGATGATATCTTCGCGTTTGTTCCAGTGGAAGTGGTAGGGGGTCACCTGGCTTTCCCCCACCATCATGATTTTTTCGGCATAGCCTTTGGGATAGGTCTGCTGCAAGGCATAATTGCCGTTTCTGATGGTAAAGAGCAGCAGCCCGACTTCGCTGAAACGATTCAGTCCGTAATCGGTCACGTCCCAGCCAAGACCGTTTAATCTGATTTCGTCTGCCTCGGGCCCGACCTCTTGCCAGTGCTGTGGACTCCAGAAGGCAAACGGAGGCAGTTTGAACCGGTGCGACTCAAACAGTTCGGTGGCTTCCCGGAGGATGTGATTGATTTCTGAACGCTTCATGAAAAACTGCCCCTGATAATAAACGATTAAGACAGATCACCGCGTCGATGATAAATCCATTTGTTGGTTAACGCACGATCGATAAAACCATTGACAATAGACCCGCTGAATATATATTTTTCTCTATACCTTATGCAAACGTTTGCGGCATCGTTTGCATAACAACTATACCTCATTTCTGGTCATGGATCACTTCCAATATGCCACGTGATTATGACAACCTACCCCACCGGAGATTCAATCCGCTGACCGGCGAGTGGCTCCTCGTTTCGCCGCATCGCACCCAGCGGCCCTGGAACGGCCAGATCGAGGAACCGGACAACATCCAACTTCCTGCCTATGACAAGGGCTGCTATCTATGCCCGACCAACACCCGCGCGGGCGGCAGCAAAAACCCCGACTATCGCGACACCTACGTTTTCACCAACGACTTTGCCGCGCTGCTGCCCGAGGGTGCCCCTGCTTCTGACAGCCACCGCCACGACTCCCTGTTTCGCTGCGAGCCGGAAAGCGGAATCTGCCGGGTAATCTGTTATTCACCCCGGCACGATCTGAGCATGGCCCGGCTGGCACCGGCGGCGGTATTGTCGGTCATCGACTGCTGGATCAAAGAATATGGCGAACTCGGTGCACAACCGCATATCGGGCATGTCCAGATCTTTGAAAATCGAGGTGCGCTGATGGGTTGTTCCAATCCCCATCCGCACGGCCAGATCTGGGCCAATCAATCCCTACCGACCATTGTCGCCCGGGAAAGCGCCAGGCAGCAGCACTACCTGGAGCAACACAAATGCTGCCTGCTCTGCACCTATCTGGAAGAAGAGATCAAACGGCAGCAGCGCATCGTCTGGCAGAATGTTTCCTTTGTCGTGCTGGTTCCGTACTGGGCGGTCTGGCCCTTTGAAACGATGATTATTCCCCGCCGGCATGCGGGCTCGATCGCTTCGCTGAGCGCCGAGGAAAAGGCTGATCTGGCCGATATCATGATCGGACTGGGGATCCGTTACGACAACCTCTTTACCAGCTCCTTTCCCTATTCCATGGGTATCCATCAGCAACCAACCGATGGAGCGGACCATCCGGGCTGGCACTATCATATCCACTACCTGCCACCGCTGCTGCGCTCCCGGTCGATCAGAAAACACATGGTCGGTTACGAGTTGCTGGCCATGGCCCAGCGTGATCTGACGCCTGAATCTGCGGCCGAACAGCTCCGGCGTCTGCCCGAAGTCCATTATCTTGCCGGCGGAGTCAGCCCATGAGCGCCACCCCTGCCGCCCTGCGCGAAGCCCTGATCAGCGGGCGAGCTGATCAGGGGCTGCTCAGACTCTATGGCAGATCTGCGCTTTCGTTTCAGAAGAAACGCTATCTCCAGCTTGTCGAAGCAGCGCAGAAAGAAACACTCGGGAACCAATGTCTGCTGGTCAGCGCGCCGGGGCGCACCGAACTTGGCGGCAACCACACCGATCACAACAACGGCCGCGTGCTGGCCGCAGCAGTCGATCTCGACTGCGTCGCGATCGCTGCGCCGGTGGATGTTCCCGCCGTGTGCCTTTCATCTTCTGATTATCCCGACACCATCCGGGTCGATCTCCAGGAGTTAGCCCCCCGGCCGGAGGAACAGGCCACCCCGCACGGCCTGATCCGCGGCACCGCTGCAGCCCGGGTGGATACCGGCAGGCAACTTGGCGGCTTCTCCTGCATCGTGCACTCCACCTGTAGACCGGGCACCGGACTCAGCTCTTCGGCGGCCTTTGCGATAACCATCGGCACAGTTTTCAGTTTGCTCTGCGACGCTGACCTGCCCGACCCGGTCCAGCTTGCCCGTGATGCTCAGTACGCTGAAAACAACTTCTTCGGCAAACCCTGCGGCCTGATGGACCAGCTCAGCAGTGCAGTGGGCTCAACCCTGGCCATTGATTTCCAGAATCCCCAGCTGCCCGTGATCCGGCGGATCGACTCCAGCTTCGAGGACGCCGGCTACCGGCTGCTGATTATCGATACCGGCAGCAGCCATGTCGAACTCACCGCCGACTACGCCGCCATTCCGGAAGAGATCGCCAGATGCACCAGGATTCTGGGCACCGACAAAGCCCGGGGCCTCCGTCTGGAAGATGTGGCACCGCACCTGGCAGAACTCCGCCAGCAGGCAGGCGACCGGGCCCTGCTGCGGCTCATCCACTTTATCGCCGAAGACCAGCGGGCAGCCCGCCAGGCCGAGGCCCTGGAAGGGGCAGATTTCAAGACTTACCTGGAACTGGTGCGGGCCTCGGGCCGCTCGTCATGCGAGCTGCTGCAGAACTGTTCGACCTCGAAGAACACGCATGAGCAGGGCCTCCTGCTGGCCATCGCTTTGACCGAACACTATTTCCCCGGCGCGATCTGCCGGGTGCACGGCGGCGGTTTTGCCGGCACGGTGCAGGCCTACATCGATGACGCTTCGGCGGCCGACTACATTCATTTTATGGAACAGGTCTTCGGCCGCGGCTCGGTGCTGCCGGTCAATATCGGCCGGCCGGGCCTGTGCTGGTTCGACGGTACCAACTGGAGTTTTTCCGGCAACCCGGACGGCGGCCCATGAGACACATCACCATCAACGATCTGGCCCAACGGCTCAAGCTGTCGCCCTCGACCGTTTCGCGGGCCCTGCGGGATCATCCCGATATCAGCAAGAAGACCAAGGACCGGGTGCGGGCCATTGCAGCCAAGACCCACTACCAGCCCAACCTGATTGCCCAGAGCCTGCAGACCAGGCGCTCGAATAATATCGGCGTCATCGTACCCGAGATCCGCAACACCTTTTTTGCCACGGTGATAAGCGGCATCGAGGACCTGGCCTATGAGTCGGGCTTCACCATCATGGTCTGCCAGAGCAACGACCGGTTCGAGCGGGAAATTATCAATACCCGGGCCCTGGCCGCCAACCGGGTGGCCGGCATGCTGGTCTCCACCTCCCAGGAAACCACCGAGTTCAAACACCTGCAACAGGTTCTGCGTCAGGGAATACCAATGGTCCTGTTCGACCGGGTCATCGAAGAGCTCAATGTTCCTCTTGTGGTGGTCGACGATTTCGAGGGCGCCTACCGGGCGGTTACCCACCTGATCGAGACCGGCAGGACAAGAATCGCCCACCTTACCGGCGCCGCACCGCTGTATGTCTGCCGGATGCGACGGGCCGGCTACGAGGCGGCCCTGCGGGACCATGGGTTGCCCGTCCGTCCCGAATATATTATTGCCGGCGGCTATCACGAAGAAGATGGGCGCCGGGGAGCCGAACAATTGCTGGCCCTGGATCAGTTGGTGGACGGCGTCTTTGCAATCAACGATCCGGTGGCCCTGGGTGCGATGCTCCACTTCCAGGATAAGCAGGTCAAAATACCGGAGCAGATCGGGCTGGTCGGTTTTTCCGACAATCCCAATGCCAGCCTGGTCCGGCCGGCGCTGACCACCGTTCATCAGCCAGCCTATGAAATCGGCCAGAGGGCGGCGGCCCTGCTGATTGATATCATGGCCGGTAACGCACCCAGCAAACCGTCAACTATCACCTTGAAAACCAGGCTCGTAATCAGGGGGTCCACCTGATGGCACCAGGTACAACTGCGGAGTGATCTATGGCCCAGGTTGAATTGATAGACGTAACCAAACGGTTCGGCGCCACGGAAGTGGTCCACGGCGCCAACCTGAGTATAAAGGACAACGAGTTTATCGTTCTGGTCGGTCCCTCCGGCTGCGGTAAATCGACCATCCTGCGCATGATCGCCGGACTGGAATCGGTCAGCGGCGGGGAAATCCGCATCGATGGTCTGCAACTCAACCAGGTCGCGCCAAAAGATCGCAATGTGGCGATGGTATTTCAGAACTATGCGCTCTATCCGCATATGACGGTTTTCGACAATATGGCCTTCAGCCTGAAGATGGCCAAACTGCCGAAACATGAAATTGAGCACAAGGTCAAAGAGGCCGCGGAAATCCTCGAGCTGAGCCCGTATCTGTCGCGTAAACCGGCGGCGCTGTCCGGCGGCCAGCGGCAGCGCGTGGCCATGGGCCGGGCCATCGTCCGGAACCCGGCAGTCTTTCTCTTCGATGAACCGCTGTCGAACCTCGATGCACAGCTCAGGACCCAGATGCGCATGGAGCTGAAGAAAATGCATCTGCACATGAAAACCACCACTATTTATGTAACCCATGACCAGATCGAGGCAATGACCCTGGCCGATCGGATCGTGATCCTGAAAGACGGCTATATCAAGCAGGTCGGCACCCCTGTCGAGGTCTATGAGGAGCCGGACAACCGGTTCGTGGCCACCTTTATCGGCAATCCGCCGATCAATATGATCGAGGCGGTGATTAAACGGGCAGGCCCTGACGGTGCGATCAGCTTCGGCGGCCTCAGTTTTCCGGTGCCCCTGCCGACCCGGTGCGCAGACGGGGACCGGGTTCTGGCAGGCATCAGGCCCGATTCGATTAAACGAACCGACAACCAGAACACGGCAGCGTCCCTGCCCGAGCAGTGGGTCGTGGAGGGCACGGTCATCCTCTCGGAGATCGTTGGCAGCCAGTCGCTGCTCGAATTTTCGATGGGCGAGATCAGTGTGATTGCCGAGTTGGAAGGCAGAGTCGCCGCCCGGCCCGGTGATACGATGAGACTCGGTTTTAACCTGGAGAACCTGTTGCTGTTTGATCCCGAAACCGAACAGGCGATCCGCTGAGCAAAGGAGCTTTTCAACATCATGCAGGCGCCCGAGCGACTGCATAAAACAACCCCAAGAGGAGGAGAAAACCATGCAGAAAACAATTCTAAGTGCATGCATCGCGCTGGCTGCGATGCTGATGTTCGTCACCGGACCCACCGGTGGTCAGGCCAAGGACCTCTCCGGCCAGCTTGAAATTTTTTCCTGGTGGGCCGGAGATGAGGGCCCTGCCCTGCAGGCCCTGATCGATCTCTACAAAGCAGCAAATCCCAACGTCGAAGTGGTTAACGCCACGGTGACCGGCGGCTCCGGAGTCAACGCCAAGGCCGTGCTCAAAACCAGGATGCTCGGCGGCGAGCCGCCCGACAGCTTCCAGGTCCATGCCGGCCAGGAACTGATCGGCACCTGGGTCATGGCCGACCGCATGGAAGACCTTACCCCGCTGTTCACGGAGCAGGGCTGGATGGACGCCTTTCCCCCGGGCCTGGTCAAGCTGATCGGCACCGATAAGGGAATCTGGTCCGTGCCGGTGAACATTCACCGCTCCAACGTCATGTGGTACATCCCGGCCAATCTGGACAAATGGGGCATCAAGGCCCCTGCAAGCTGGGATGACTTTTTCGCGGTAGCACCCAAGATTAAAGAGCAGGGGGTCGTCCCGCTGGCCCTGGCCCAGAACTGGACCGCGAACCACCTCTGGGAATCTGTTGCTCTTGCTTCACTTGGCCCGGACAACTGGGATGCGCTCTGGTCCGGAAAACTGGCCTTTGACAGCCCCGAGGGCGTCAAGGCCTGGGAGCTCTTCGGCAAGGTGCTTGAGTACACCAACGACGATGCCTCCTCACTGTCCTGGCAGCAGGCCACCGATATGGTCGTCGATGGCCGGGCCGCCTTCAACGTGATGGGCGACTGGGCCGCCGGCTACATGAGCACCACCAAGAAGCTTGCCCCGGGCAGCGGTTTTGGCTGGGCTGCTTCTCCGGGAACCGGTGGGGAGTTCATGTTCCTGGCTGACAGCTTCGGCCTGCCCAAAGGCGCGCCGAACCGCGATAACGTATTGGCCTGGCTGACCCTGCTCGGCTCCAAAGAGGGCAGCGATGCCTTTAACCCGCTGAAGGGCTCGATTTCCGCCCGCACCGACTCTGATCTTTCCAAGTACAACGATTACGCCAAATCCGCCTCGGCTGATTTCGGCAAGGATCGGATCGTCGGTTCTCTGGCCCACGGCGTTACCGCCAATGAGGGCTTCATGAACGATTTTGCCTCGGTCATGGAGATGTTTCTGAAATCACGCAACGCAGAGGCCGCGGCCAAAGCTGCCCAGCAGATTGCGGTGAAAAACAAGATCGCCATGTAGGCGTAATCTTACAGCACTGGTCCCGAACCACGATCGCTGGTTCGGGACCGACACCGACAAAAACTTACAGCCGCCATGCTCAATTCAGACCGGATAAAAGCCTTTCTGACCCTGCTGCCGTCGATCATCCTGATAGCGATCTTCGTCTACGGCTTTATCGGCAACACCCTCTGGTTGTCGCTTACCGACTGGGGCGGCGTCGCCGCGCTGGCTGAAAACCCGGTGCGCAACTTTGCCGGGCTGGCCAATTACAAGGAACTGTTCACCGGTTTTCTGGGCGGCGGCTTCAGACAGGACCTGGTCAATGCGGTTTACTATTCGGTGATGCTGCTGGCCGGCGCGATCACCACCGGCCTGTTCATCGCCATGCTGCTGGACAATAAACCGCGGGGCGAGGCGGTATTCAGGACCATATTTCTCTACCCGATGTCCTTGTCGTTCATCGTCACCGGCACCATCTGGCGCTGGATGCTGGCCCCCCAGGGCGGGGTCAATATCCTGCCCAGCTATGTAGGGCTCGAACCGCTGAGCTTCAGATGGCTGTCCTCAACCCGGGCAGTTTTCGAGTTCAACTGGCAGAATCTGCTGCAGATCGGCCTCTACCTGGTAGCGGCCTTTCTCATTGTCAGCGGCCTCCTGGCGCTCAGGCGCAGCCCTGCCCGGGCACTGTGGAGAGGCCTGCTGCCAGGCATCGCCCTCGGACTCACCGGCTGGCTGGCCGGAGATGTCCTGCCCAAGGCCCTGATGTTCGAAGAAACGCACGGCTTCAACCTGGCCACTGTGGGCATCATTATGGCCACCGTCTGGCAATATTCGGGCTATACCATGGCCCTCTATCTGGCCGGCTTCACCGGCATATCCCAGGACCTCCGGGACGCCTCGATGCTCGACGGGGCTACCACGGCGGCCTACTATCGGTATATTGCGCTGCCGATGCTCAAGCCGATCACCATCAGCGCGGTGATTATCCTGTCCCACATTTCCCTGAAAATGTTCGATCTGATTTTTGCGATGACCGGCCCCGACAACGGTGAGACCGGCCATCCGGCGCTGAACATGTATCTGACCACTTTTCGGGCCAATGATTTTGCCAAGGGCGCCGCCATTGCGATCATTTTATTTCTTATCGCCGCCACCTTTATCATCCCGTATCTGATCAGCAGTTACCGGCAGCGGAGGGTGCGATGATACGTTCACGCGCCTCACTGGCCACTCTGGGCCTTTATGCCACCCTGATCCTGCTGGCCGCAGCCTACCTGCTGCCGCTCTACCTGACCCTGATCACCTCGCTGAAATTCCCGGGCGACATCAGCCTGCCGCAGTCCTGGCAGCTGCCGCCTACGGTAAACTATGGCAGTTTTTCCGATGCCTTCGCTCTGCTCAAGCCCAATATCGTCAACTCGCTTATCCTGACCATCAGCGCCACCTTTTTTTCCACGATGCTCGGCTCCCTGAACGGCTATGTTTTTTCCAAGTGGAAGTTTCCCGGCAGCGAGATCGTCTTCACCCTCTTTTTATTCGGCATGTTCATCCCCTATCAGGTCATCCTGATCCCGCTTTTCCAGACCCTGCGGGCCATCAACCTCTATGGGGGGCTGCCCGGACTGGTACTGGCCCACGTGGTCTACGGTCTGCCGATCACCTCGCTGATCTTTCGAAACTTCTATGCCCAGATACCGGACACGCTGATGGAGTCGGCCACCCTGGACGGGGCCGGGTTTTTCTCGATCTACATCAGAATCATTTTCCCACTGTCTATTCCCGGTTTTGTGGTCACCAGCCTGTGGCAGTTCACCCAGATCTGGAACGAATTCCTGTGGGGCATCTGTCTGACCAGGCATACCGCCAACCCGATCACGGTGGGTCTGGCTCAGCTGGCCGGCGGTCAGGCGGTCAGCTGGAACCTGCCGATGGCCGGTTCGATCCTGGCAGCCCTGCCGGTGCTGCTGATCTATATCGTGCTGGGACGCTATTTCATCCGCGGCCTGCTGGCCGGATCAGTCAAGGAGTAGCCATCCTGCCACCTGTGCAGAATATGGGTGAAAGCCGCCCGGGGCAGATCAATGGGATTGACAGAAATTCGTCGACAGGATAGGCTCCACGACAATCCCACTTCCGCTGAGAACAGGCTTTTCAGATAGATATCTTATGAACAACAAACACCCTCTTGCAGTCGTTATCCTGGCCGCCGGCAAAGGCACCCGGATGAAATCCAGTCGGGCCAAGGTGCTTCACGAAGTCTTTTACCGGCCGATGCTGCACCACGTGCTCGATGCGGTTGCCCCGCTTCAGGCGCAAAAAACCATCGTCATCGTCGGCCACCAGAAGGCGTTAGTCGAAGACTCCCTGGAAAGCTATGAGGTCATCTGCTGCGAACAGCGGGAACAAAACGGCACCGGTCATGCGGTGCTCTGCACCCGGCATCTGCTGGCCGATTTTTCCGGCACGGTGATGATTCTCTGCGGTGATTCCCCGCTGCTGCTGCCCGAGCATCTCCAACAAATGCTCCAGCGTCATGCCAGCAAGCGCGCAAGTGATTCCCCGCTGAGTATTCTGACCACCACGCTCGCGGACCCCACCAATTACGGCAGGATCATCAGTGACGCACAGGGTGCGGCACTGGGCGTGGTCGAAGAAAAAGACTGTTCAGCTGAGCAGCGGGCCATCCGGGAAATTAACGGCGGCATCTACTGCGCCGAGAGCGGATTTCTGTTCGATGCCCTCGACCGCGTGACCACCGACAACAGCCAGGGCGAGATGTATCTCACCGATATTGTTTCGATTGCGGTGCAGTGTGGTTTCAGGGTGCAGAAATATGAGCATCCCCACCCGGAACATGTGCTCGGCGTCAATTCGAAGGTTGAACTGGCCCTGGCGCACCGGGAAATTCAGCGACGCAGGAACCTCGAGCTGATGGCCGCCGGCGTCACCATGCTGGAGCCGGACAGCACGGCGGTCGCCCCGCCGGTGACGATCGGAGCCGACTGCAGCCTGGCCGGAGGCGTCACGATTGTCGGCAGGACGGTAATCGGCCACGGCTGTGTAATCGAGCCGGGCGTGTTTATCTCCAATTCCACCATCGGCAATGGCGTTCATATCGGCGCCAACAGTGTCCTGCTCGATTCGAATGTCGATGATGGTGTTGCACTTGCACCGCTCACCTCGCTGGGCGCCAGGATATAGAAAAAAAATATGAAACGGGACCAGAGGAGAAATCATGGCTGATATAAAGAAGATGTACTCGACTATTTTAGGCGATCACTTCCCGATGGAAATGACCATCAGCTTCGGCGACCAGAAGCTGGTCTACCGGAAGCGGACCTGGAAAATCGCCCAGGACGACGGCCATGTCGATGAACGCGGTATCCGCTACGGTGAAAACCCCGACCAGGAGGCGGCGCTGTATGAGCTGGTGAATGGCAACCTGAGTCTGGGCGACTGCGTCTATATCGAACCGGGCAACGGCCTGGTTTCGGCCATCGAGGTATCCGATATGCTGCAGGTCGGCAAGCACCCGGGCAAGATCAACCTGACCGACGTGGACAACGGACTCAATATCCTTAAATATCTGATGGACAAACCGGCCGCGGTCATCCTCAAGCACAACAACCCCTGCGGCGCGGCCTACGGGGCCACGCTGACAGAGGCCTTCGACCGGGCCAACCGGGCCGACCGGATTGCAGCGTTTGGCGGAGCGGTGGTGCTGAACCGCGCCTGTGACAGAGATACTGCGAAACTGCTGGCCGAAAACTATCTCGAGGTGGTCTGCGCGCCCGAATTCGAACCGGGCAGCCTGGAGATTATCAGCAAGCGCGCCAATCTGCGGGTCATCAGGATATCTCGGATCGAGCGGCTGGCTGATTTTGAAAACCAGCGCTTCATCGACTTCAAGAGCCTGATCGACGGCGGCATCATCGTCCAGCAGTCGGCGGTGAACTCGATCAGATCCATCGCTGACCTGAAAACGGCGAGCGCTGCTTTCCAGGGCGTCGATTATTTCTGCGAGCGGCAGCCGGACCAGCGCGAGATCGACGATATGATCTTCGGCTGGGCGGTCGAGCACGGGGTTACCTCCAATTCGGTGCTCTACGTCAAAAACGGCTGCACTGTCGGTATAGGTACCGGCGAGCAGGACCGGGTCGGCGTGGCCGAGATTGCGGTGCACAAGGCCTATATCAAATACGCGGACATCCTCTGCTTCGACCGTTACCAGATCTCCTATGCCGACCTGGCCTTGGCCATTGAGGCAAACGAGCGCAGCCAGGCCGACAAGGACGAG
Source organism: uncultured delta proteobacterium (assembly GCA_963824415.1). Taxonomy (GTDB): domain Bacteria; phylum Desulfobacterota; class Desulfobulbia; order Desulfobulbales; family Desulfocapsaceae; genus JABDQA01. The sequence continues at coordinate 410,792 of CAWGPM010000002.1, read as the reverse complement.
ATCGATGAGCAGGTGCAAAGGGACAAAGCTGGACTGATCGGCTCGGTGATGATTTCAGATGCCTTCTTTCCATTCAGAGACGGCGCCGATGTGGGCATCAGGCAGGGAGTCAGCGCCATTCTACAGGCCGGCGGCTCGATGCGTGATTTTGAGACGATCCAGGCCTGCAACGAGGCCGAGCCGCAGGTTGCGATGATGTTTACCGGGCAGCGCTCGTTCAAGCATTAGCCTGACATTTAATATAATATGTAAAAGACATTGATATTTGAACAATATCTAATCGTTAATCAGGCTAAAAGCAGATGAAGAAGCCGCCACCCAAAAGCGGCGTCGCCCGGATTGTGGACGCCTTTTTCAACTCAATGAACGGCCTGAAATCGTGTTATCGGAACGAGGAGGCCTTCAGACAGGAAGCGATCCTCTTTCTCGTTCTGCTGGCAGTGATCGTCATGCTCCCGGCGGCGCCGGTGATCAAGCTGATGCTGCTGGCGGTAAACACCGTCGTACTGATCGTGGAGTTGCTCAATTCCGCCATCGAGGCGGTGGTGGACAAAGCCTCGCCGGAATACAACACACTTGCCGGCCAGGCCAAGGATATGGGCAGCGCCGCGGTGCTGCTCAGCCTGATCCTGGCAGCGATCGTCTGGGCCTGGGCGCTGTACACCGTCTTCTTTTAATATTCATTCCGTGGCCTGATCAGGTTCACCGAGGAATGGCCCAAGAATAGCTCATCTTTCCATAAAATTAAGGCAGGGCCAAATGACCCTGCCTTAATCGATTTCAAAGATATTACCAGAGTAGTCTATCAGCTAGTGCTGCACTTTTGCTTGACCCTATGGTCGTTCAAGGTTAGAAAGTCGAACTATCGATTTTCATTCCCACCAATAGGGGGCATATACGGGGCAATCATCAACGTCATCAGGTCCGCAGAAATTCTGTTCCACTGGTCCTTCTCCATTGTCGCCACGTACTTTACCGCCACCGGCAAATACCGGAGAGACGGCCAAACCAGTTACCAAAATCAGTGTTACAAATAGTGCACAAATTTTCTTCATAACGACCTCCTTTTGAATTGATCATATTACTTTGTAGTACAAACTATTTAATGATTCTATATATTTATGAGTGTACGGATATTAAAGTATTAAGTCAAGCAATAAAATAGCTGGTTGTTTGAATGATTCCGGATAGCTCCATTAGATCGTCAGACTCAATTACCCTTCATACCTGGATGTCTCGAGCGTAAAGCACCTGCATGGTACTGGGACGTTTTCAAGAGGCACGTTCGCGCAGGCCTTGCAGCAAGGGTCGGCGCATTCGACAGGGGTTCAACCGTCTTTGGGGATGGAAACGGAGGCAACTGCTCCAGTCAGTGTGAGTAGCGCAAAGAAAACGAAAGCCAGAGAATAGCTGTCGGTTGCTGAGGCAACCAGACCAAACAGCGGAGGCCCCAACACCACCCCCAGAAAAGTAAAAAAAAGGGTTCCTCCCGTGGCATCTCCAACTTTACCGGGTGGTGCAAGCCGGGCAGCCTCAGCCAGATAGACCCCATTCCAGCCTATCGCGGTGGCCCCGAATAAAATGATTACCGCCACAATCGACCAGGTTGGCCAGCTTGCATCCATCAGGGCCGTGGCAACCGCTCCCAGGGACATACCCGCACCGAGAAGCCCGAGAAGCAGGCGCGGTTTCAGGTAGTGATCGGCAATGGTCCCCCAGACGATGCGACCGATCGTGCCGGCCATTTGAGTGGCCGACATGGTAAATCCCGCCGCGACGAAAGCCATGCCGATGTCTTTGGTCAGATAGATGACCAGGTACGTGAACAGACAGAGCTGCATACCGGCAAACAGAAATGAAACGACAGACAAACGGCGCAGACCGCTGTGCGTTAAGACGAGGCGCAGCGGTTGAAAAACCCCAGCGAGGGAAATTTTCTGCTTCGGTTGCCGATCCCTATCCAGCATGTTCCGGGCAGGATGGATGAACAGAATAAGAAGCAGAGAAACCATGCCAACAGCTATAGCTGCCTCTCGCCAGCCCAAGAGGATGGCAAGTGTCGGCACCACCCCGCCGGCCAGAACCCCGCCGATCGGCACACCCGTCTGTTTCAGGGAGAAAATCAGAGACCTCATATGCGCGGGTGTTGTCCGGGCCAGAATATGTGAACTCGCCGGAGTCACCGGGCCATAGCCCAAGCCGATAATAAAGGCGCTGAGGATCATGGCCTGAATCGACGCAAAAGATGTACAGATGAGACCAATACCGGCCAGGGCCAGGCAGATCTCGCTGACCCGCAAGGCCCCATAACGGTGGATAAAATTTCCGCTCCATAAACTCGAGAGCATACCACCGATGTACATCAGAGAGACATAAATGCCGGCATAGGTTGCCGAGATCCCGATATCGGGAGCCGCACTCGGCGCCAGCACAGGAATGGTAACGGCAACCATGGAAACCATGGACTGCACCGCCAGCGTGGCGCAGAGTGCAATAGTGACATCCTTGCCAAACACTATGTTTTCCCCCTGTTAAGGCAGCGTGGATTCACCGCCGTCGAACCCATATGAAACAATCCGGCCGGCATATCAAGGTTTAAAACACTGTCGCTGACCCGCCCGACCAAATCGGTTTTTTCGAAGCCAGTGAAACATGATTCTATCTGTAAACCGCTACACTAGCATTTTTTTTGTCAGCTCAGGATTATTACTGTATCTATAATGAGACATAGGTCATTTCATGTATGTATAGATAAGACATTATTTGCTGCATACCCGAATACTTCCACCTGACCTGTGGCCTGCATAAAAATGTTGAAGCCGCTATGCTGATGAATACATAGAAGAAATCGATATTATCCGGAGGAGTAGCGATGCAGGAGCCAAGCTTCACTATTGGAATCGAAGAAGAGTACAAGCTGGTAGATCGAGAAACCAGGGATCTCATCAGCCACGTTCCGGAAACCATGCTTCCCGAATGTGAAGCGCGCTTGAAATCTCAGGTTTCCCCTGAGTTTCTCCAGTGCCAGATCGAAGTGGGAACCAAGGTCTGCAGGAGCCTCGACGCCGCACGGTCAGATTTGGCCTATCTCCGTCGCACGGTGGCGGAAGTGGCTGCTGAGCATGGGCTGGCCATTATCGCCGCCTCAACGCATCCCTTCGGCAGACCCAGCCAGGTGGAGCATACCCCAAAGGAGCGCTATGACCAGCTGGCCGACGATCTGCAGGAGGTCGTCCGGCAGCTGGTAATCAGTGGCATGCATATCCATGTCGGGGTAGAAGACGACGATCTGCGCACGGATCTGATGGGGCAGGTATCTTATATTCTGCCTCACATCCTGGCTCTCAGTACGTCCTCGCCATTCTGGAGAGGTCGCAATACCGGCCTCAAATCCTATCGCATCGCTATCTGGAATGGCATGCCGCGCACCGGTCTGCCGGAGTATTTCGAGAGTTTTGCAGAATATCAGCGCCATATCGAGGTCCTGGTCAAAGCCGGTGTGATCGAGGATGCCACCAAGATCTGGTGGGACATTCGCCCCAGTGATCACTACCCTACCATTGAAATGCGCATTTCTGATGTCTGCACCCGCCTCGATGACGCCATCGCCGTTGCCGCCTTCTATCTCTGCTGGCTGAGAATGCTTTTCCGTCTCAGACGCAGCAATCAGCGCTGGCGTCGATATTCCAATTTTCTGATCAACGAAAACCGCTGGCGGGCGCACCGCTATGGCATCGATGAAGGGTTAATTGATTTTGGTCGGGGAGAAATCGTGCCATTTAAGGAACTGATCGATGAGGTACTGGAATTACTTCAGGAGGACGCTGAGTATTTCAACTGCGAGGGCGAACTCAAGCACATCCATACCATTATCAAGGAAGGGACCAGCGCTCACCGGCAGGTTGCCGCTTATAATGACGGCTTGAACTCAGGTATGGATCATGACGAAGCATTGCGCCTGGTGGTTGATCAACTTATCGAGGAGACCCTGATCGGCACCTGAGGCTTGGATGAGGCTACCACCAAACGTTTTGCCCTCTCAAGCTTATCCGTCAGTTGCCGGGCTGTTTTTCACTATTTTTGAGCTGGCCCATCAGGGTGGTGTACTGTCCGGTGTTGCTGGCTATGGTCTCCAGTCCGGTAGCGGCTCTGCCAACCTCAGTGCTCATTTTCTCTACGGCGTTATCAATCGCCCCCTGGACCCGGCTTGAGGCCAGATGCGCCGCGAAAATGAGGCAGCCCCCGAAAATGATGGCGGCCAGTACGATATGCCCGCCGATGTCTTTTGATCCTTCAGCCATTGTCGTCCCCCTTTGATTTTCTATAGCTCAGTCTGTCCAGAGACAGCTCCACATCATCGCCTGGCGAGATCACGTGCGGATGATATTTGAGAAGTCTTTTGCCGGGGTTGGTCTGTTCGTAAATCCTGAGGATACCAAGAATCGGTGTCCGATTGATATAGGCGAAAGCAGCCTCTTCATCAAAGGACTGCTTTTTGCGTTGCAGTTCGCCGGTCAGTTTTTTATTGAGCGACTCGAATGAAAATGTTGCAAATTCGCCAAACTTGCCGATCCCCAGAATCCTGGTCAACCCGGTGAAACTGTTGCTTTTATAACGAGTATCATGACAGACGATAATATATGGCGGAAACAGGAGCTTGCCCTCCTTCGACAAGGTTTGTTCCCGGACACTGTCAAATTCCTGGACAAACCGATGAGCCTGCTTGGCTGAGAAATTCAATTCTGTTTTATTGTAGGCGTAAAACATCGACGGTTCTATCAAGCCCACAGAGACGCATGTACTGATCCTGGTCCGCGCACCATAAGGCGGCTTCATATAGGTCGGACAGTGGCTTTTTATGATGTCGTCAGAGCTTATGTCAAGTGCTGTGCTGCTGCCGATTTTTTTTGAGCGTCGATAGGCGGCACTTTTATAGGTGAATATTCGGCGTGCAACTCTTGAAAAGAAACCACCATCGAGATTAATTGCCGGCGCAATACCGTCGGGGTAAAGCAAGGTTGCATTATCATCTCGCATGGCATTTCTTATCTTTTTCCTGAACAGGCTCGCTGAAATCGTCCCGTGTGGTTCGTATCTGATGAATTTTTCATCGACATCCTGATAAATCATGCCGCCGGGAATAAAAATTGCGCCTTTGTTATCAAATTTGCCGGTGGCGCCCTCCTCGTTGACTCCCGGCAGCAAGCCTTTTTCGTACTGCTTGAGCATCTGATGGAGGGTAAGGAGTCGAATCGTAATGATCTCCTTCATGAGTTCGTTACCAAGTATCTGTTTTTTGCTTATCATGACAATATGAAGAATTGTAATCTTGGCTGTTTACCTTATGCGGCGAATGCTTGTTCTGATAAACGGCTCACGCGCTGTGAATCGTCAAAGTCTGCTGCCCAGGTTTGCACAGCCCACCTGAACGCCTGGTTCATGTTTCTGCCCACGAACTCGGGCAGCTCAGGCACCCACGCTTTAAAGAGCAGCCGCATTCTCCGGGTAACGATCATCGTTTGTCTGTGAACGGTCATCTGTGCGTTCGTATCCCCTTTGAAATAACAGCCTCCCCGTTCCGCTCCTCGATAAGACGGCGAGGTCAGCAGGCAGACATAGGGCTTGTACAGGTTTATGGTGCATAAACCCTTCTGGAGCATACCGCACCAGCTTCTGCCAGCAGCCAATTTGCCGGTTCGGTAGGCTGATTTTATCGCTGCACGGTTAAACCAGAAGCAGAGCAGGATATCGAAGGCCTCGACCTCGTATTGAATACTCATGCTGCAGCAATGGTAACAATTTTTGTAGCATTTTCCATACAATATCTTGCCATCGGAGATGGCTTGATTGATTAAAAACCTGTCTTCTGCACCGTATTCCAGGATAGTAGTTACCCGGTCGACCTCGGCTTGAGCCGGGCCATTTTCTGGCAGCGAACTCAGCGCCTGGGCGTCCTGGGCAACTTGCGCCCTGACTTTGTCTTTCACCTCCCGGACAACCTCAGGAGGCAGCATTGCTGCTGTTATTCTCATAAACTGCTCCTGATATCCATATCTGATTATACCTCCCCGGTTACGTGGTGTCTAATTGCTAGGCTTGATCGACTCCCGGTTTTCAGAGCCAGAAAGAGAGATAGGATGCAAAGACGATTATTCAAAAAATGATTATAACTGTGCAATACCTTAACTGAGTCCAACTAAGAGGTACTGGATATGAGAATCTTAAACGTATTGGCTGGGCTGCTGATGGCAACTGTTTGCGCAGCCGCACCCGGTTCTGCTCAACTGGGAAACGGGCCGGAGTCCATCATGGGTTTGAGCTCCAACAAGACGCTCGAGTTCTCGCAATTCAGCGATGATGCCCGGTTTTCCATTATCAGGCAGGAATCCCCCTTCATGCAGGCCCTGGGTGAAAGCGAAACCGGTATTCCCACGTTCAGTCTGGATTACACCACCACAGGGGCAAACAACTTCTATCATCTTTCTCTGATCAACAGGGATAACGATCTGCACGGTATAGCAGGGATCTCTTTCGATACTTTCAAGATCACCGCCCACTATGGGAACAGTGACGGCATCGTCCGTTACCGGCAGGGTCTCAACGGTATGTCGCCTAACTTCTTTCACGGAGCGGTATCCTATGATTATGACTATGGAGGCTCCACACTCGGGCTGTCTCTGTCTGATGATTTGATGATTCATGCAGGCGCCACTTTTATAAGCGCTCCAGGGCTGGAAAACCGCTCTGTTTATTATTCGGGTTTTTCATATAAGAGTTTTTACTCCACCTTCAGCTCTGTGAGGCGAAGTGATGAAACGGTGGGCTACAGTTTTGTCGCAGGCTACCAGTTTGACGACTATGCGATCTCCTATCAGGAGCTCACTTCCGACTATGAGGCAAACTGGCGTGAAATAGCGGTAGGCCTCTCAAACAGTGAACAACTGAGCAATCTTAGATTAGGCCTGGGGTTTGGCAATAACGATCTGCATGAGGCCGGGGCAGAGACCAGGCTTACTTTGATGTATTCTGTGCCTTTGGGCGCAAATAAAAAACTGAGTCGGTCCCGACAGACTGGGGCGGTCAGTGAATTACATGCCAGACTTGCCGGCGCCTCAAGATCGTTCAACACCTTAAGAAACGCCGGAATCGGGGCCGTAGGCTCTGGCGTCGCGTTGAGTTCGGGCAGCGCCAGGCTTGATAAAGCCCCTCGGTTCGGGACCCAGAACCGCGCTGCTTATTATGCGCTCTATGGCTTTAATCCGATTTCAGTGCGCAATAATATTGAATACGGCAGCACAATCTACAGAAATAAAGACAGAACATTCTCCCCGGGCCTGATTGTTTCTGTAGGCGACCTGGACTCGGTCTATGTCAATCCATACTACCGCGTTCCATACGGTACACAACCAACCGCGGTCTGGCACACACACGGGGCTTATAAGCCGCAATATATAAACGAACAATTTTCAATCTCGGACATTCAGGCAGCTTATTATTGGAAGGTGGATGGCTACCTGGGCACACCGTTTGGCCGGATGCGGCTCTTTGATGTGGATGAAGGGGTAATTTATACTTTTGTCGATGAAAAAGGCAGCGATGTGATTCTTCCCCATTGAGGCAATACCAGGCTGACAGGAGCAGAACCATAAAGAGCAAATGCCTGCGCTTGGCAACTCAAGCTGTCTCAGACATTTACCCAGCGGCTGTCTTCGGACGATTCCAGGCTTGCCTCGCTGACCCTGATGGCATAGAGACCATCCTCTCCGGTGACCGGGTTGTCGCCCGCACCTTCTAAAAAAGCCTGCCATCTCTGCAGCAAGGCAAGAACCGTCGGTTCAGGCTCGAACTTGCCAATGCGCTCCTCCCGGGCCGACGATATGGCATTAACATAACCGTGAATCTGGTCGCCGTGCAGCTGGGAGTTCTCACAGATGAATTCATAACGGCCGCTGCGCGATGAACTCAATTTGCTGACATCGACGATACCGGCCACCCCGCCCTCCATCTCGACATGGATCAGGGCCATATCCTCAAGGTTCTTGGTCTTGCAGGTGCGGCACATGGCCGAGACACGGCGCACCTTCAGGCCGGTGATATAGTGCAGCGCATCGAAAACATGAACCGCGATATGGAAAGTAATGCCGCCGCCGGCCTCGGACGGGTTTTCGAGCCACTGCAGATCAGAAGGCTCCAGACGCTGATTGGCATAGACGGTGTAGAGCTTGCCCTGCCGGGGCAGTTCTTCACGCAATTTCTGGATCACCGGGTTGTAGCGCAGCGTCTGCCCCACCGTCAGTTTCACTCCCGCCTCACGCATCAGCTTGATAATCTCAGCGCCCGAATGTGAATTGGTGGCCAGCGGTTTTTCCAGCAGCAGCGGTTTTCTGACTTTGCTGCAGTGCCTCGCGATATCGAGATTAAGCACAGGTGGAACGGCGCCGATCACCGCCTCGACCTGGTCGGACTCGATGAGCTCCTTCCAGTTCCGGAAATAGGCCGCACCCCATTCCCGGGCCTGAGCTTCGCCTGATTCGGAGCGGCGCGAAATGGCCGCCAGCGTAAGTCGATCGATATCATTGACAATGTGCCTGGCATACCTGCTGCCATGGCGTCCGGTTCCTATAATGCCGATTCTCATCTATTTTCTCCATATCCTGGGGTACACCGCCGGCTCACCCGATCAGTAAATCAGATGGTGCGGGCGCAACCCACGATGAAACGTGCGGTGGTGCCGGCGAAAAACCCTGGGCGCCGAGCGAACACGTCCAGCCGGCAGTTATAACAACGCCCGGTGCATTGTCGGCGACCACCACCCGGAAAAAAATCACATAGCTGGCCACGGCCAGCGAAACAACCAGAACAGTGAGCAGGACCAGGTAAGTAACCAGCCTGGTCAGACCGATTGCAGCAAAAAATCCCGGGGAGACCTTTTTCCTGGGGGGCGGCCGCTTTTTCCTGGTGGTTTTTTTCGGTGCTGCGGTTCTGGGTTTTTTCTGTGCCATAGCTAACGACTATCAATGTTCACGGTTTAAAACAAAGCTGCACAGCGCCTGCAAGAGCACCTTTTCAGAGGATCCTTCGCCAAAATCAGCCAGCGGCGCCAAAGCATCTTGGATAATCTGCTCCGCCTTTTTTCTGGCATCGAGAAAACCGTCATAGCGCGCAATCAATGTTGACACCTGCTCGAAAGAGCTGCTCCTTTTCTGCCCATCGTCCAGAATCGTCAGCAGCCTGGCTCTATCGTCTTCATCTGCGCGCTGCAAAGCATAAATCAGCGGCAGGGTCATCTTAGCCTCGAGCAGATCATTGCCCACGCGCTTACCGGTCTTCTCGGGGTTGCCCAGGTAATCGAGCAGGTCGTCGACAATCTGAAAGGCGCAGCCCAGGTTGACGCCATAGGTCCGCAGCCCGGCCCGCTGCTGCTTGTCAGCACCGCCGAAAACAGCGCCGATCTCGCAGGCGGCCCCAATCAGCAAGGCGGTCTTTCCCATTACCACGGCAAAGTAATCGTTTTCCTGCTGATTGCGGTTTTCTGCATTGCGCAGCTGGATAAACTCACCATCCACCATACCCCGGGTTGCCCCGCAGAACGAAGCCAGGGCTTCCTGTCCGCCGTAGCGGCCCACCAGCGACATCGAGTGGGCATGCAGAAAATCCCCGGCCAGCACCGCCGCACTCAGGCCGAAGCGCCGGAAGACCGAAGTCTTTCCCCGCCGCTCTTCGGCGTTGTCGATCACATCGTCGTGAAACAGGGTGGCAGCATGCAGATATTCACAGGCCACTCCGAGATGATAGACGGCCTCGTCCCGGCAGCCGCAGAGACGGGCCGACAATACCGTCAGCAGCGGCCGGATCCGCTTGCCCCCGCTGAACAGCCCATACTCCAGAATATCGATAAGCAGCGGATCCAGATCCCTGCTCAAGCGGCCGATATCCTGGCGCATCACCTCATCGATTCGGGTGGCCTCTTCTGCGATTACCTGTTTCAGCTCCATCAGTGCGGTTTTTCCTGATCCGAATTTGTTGATTCAAGTTTGGCGAAAAAATTGTGCACCTCGTTAATATCCCTGACCACAGGCGACGGCGGCAGGCTTTTGAGAAAGACCCTGCCGTAGCGTTTGCTGAACAATCTCGTGTCGAGCACCGAGATCAACCCCGCATCGCCGGCGTTGCGCATCAGCCTGCCCACCCCCTGGCGCAGGCTTAACACGGCCCGGGGAATCTGAAAATCAAAAAATGGATTGCCCCCCTGGCTGCCGATCGCCTGCATGCGTGCCTGCACCACCGGGTCGCTCGGCACCTCGAACGGGAGTTTATCGATAATCACCGCCGAGAGCGACTCGCCGGCGATGTCCACCCCTTCCCAGAAACTGGCAACCGCCAGCAGCACCGACTCGGTCTGCTCGCGGAAGCGCTCCAGCAGCCTGGACCGCGAAGCGGTGCCCTGCACCAGAACCGGGAATACCAGACTGCGGGTCAAATACTCGGCCGCCAGATCCATCGCCCTGAAACTGGTGAAAAGCACCAGCGCCCGGCCCCTGGTAATGTTCAGCAGGGCTTCGATCTGCTCACAGAGCGCAGTCTCGTAGCCGTTAGCCGAGGGTTCGGGCACATGGGCCGCCGGTATATAGAGGATGCTGCGGCTCTGATAATCAAAGGGCGATTTGAGCCGCATGGTCACACTATCTTGGCTGAGCCCGAGACGATCGCGAAAATAATCGAAACTGCCGCCGCTGGTCAGTGTGGCGGAGGTAAGTACACATCTGGGTACCATCGTAAAGAGGCTGCTGCGCAAATCTTCGGCGACATTGACCGGGGTTGCCGACAAACTCAGCGCCCGTTCCCGTCTTTCATACCAGTAGACATGATCCTCCGAGCGCAGATGAGGTTCCGGCAGCCCCACAAACAGAAAATTCCGGTGCAGCTCCCGGGCCCGTTCAGCCAGCATCTGCCAGCTTTCGTAGTGTCGGCTGATCGAGTCAAGATCATCGGCCAGACGCTTTAGACCAGTGGCCACCAAGTGCACCTGGGCCGGCCAGTCCTGCTGCTGCTCGACAAAATCAAGCAGGCTGAACCTGCCGCGCCTGGCCGGAAACAGCGCCGTGAAATGCTCGATCCGCTGCCGGATACCCCGGCTGGTGCCGATAATGCGATCTCCTATCTCGGGGGGCAGCTCGGCTTCGGCCTGCTGGACGATATCGCCCGCCAGGTCATAGACCTGATACTGGCTGAAGCTCAGCCCGAAAAAGTTGGTTGCCACCTGTTCGAGGTGGTGCGCCTCATCGAAAATTACCGCTTCATGGCGCGGCAATATCTCCCCGAAGCCCCGCCGCCGGAGAGACAGATCGGAGAAATAGAGATGATGGTTGACCACCAGAATCCGGGCGGACCCTGCTTTTCTGCGGAGCCGGTTGATAAAACAGGCCGACGAGTCGGGACACTCACTGCCGAGGCACTGATAGGAATGGGCCGAGATCTTCGGCCACAGCGAGCCCCTGTCAGCCAGCCAGTCGAGTTCGGCCCGGTCACCGGTCTCGGTATTGGCCAGCCAGGCCTCGATCCGGTCGCACTCTTCATCGCCCACCAGCGAGACCTGGGGGGAATAACGGTACTGCTGCCAGCGGTACAGGCAGAGATAGTTCTGTCTGCCCTTCACACAGAGTGCCGCAATTTCCTGGCCGAGCAGTTTCGAAACCAGCGGAATCTCCTTATCGATAAGTTGATCCTGCAGGTTGATGGTGGCGGTGGAAACCACGACCCGTTTTCCCGAGACAATCGCCGGAACCAGGTAGGCGAGACTCTTGCCGATACCCGTTTCCGCCTCGATAACCAGTACTTCAGCGTAATCACCGCTGCCGGCAGCGGCATGCTCCTCACCGGCCAGCAGGTCGTGGATCGCCTCGGCCATCAGCAACTGGTCGGCCCTAAATTCGTAAGATGCCAGCTGAGCAGCCAGCAGCCCATCGCTAGAGAAGAAATCTTTCAATAAATATCCTTTGCCGCCAATCTCACAGATAAGCACTGCTCGAAACGGACGGCTTCAACGGCAAAACATAGAATGCCAAGTCTTACAGGTTATACGATTTTTATTTTTATTTTTCAACCAAACCGGTACACTAATGTACAGAGAAAGGCGCAAAAACATGTGGAAATCAACCCCTTTGCAGACCCACGACAGGCCCGGTTGCAGCACCTATCTTTCCGGTTTGCACACCCCCGGTCGGATCACGGTATGGTAAACTCCTATATCCCCGCCAGCCAGGCCGACGACGCCTCCCCGGAACACCTTCTCAAGCCGGAAGAAATCGTTGTAATCGTTGATGATTCTCCTGAAATATCGCTGCTGCTGCAGACCTTTCTGAACAACAAAAACATTGCCACCGCCAGCGCCAACAATGTCGATGAACTCACCCTCATCCTGGCGGAAAAACCCGTCGCTCTGGTGATACTCGACATCGGCCTGCCGGGTCGAAACGGCGATGACATCCTGCCGGATCTGGTCAACAGCTATCCGGACCTCGGCATCATTATGGTTACCGGGAATACCGATCTGCAGACAGCGCTGGACTGTTTGCGCGCCGGAGCCGACGATTATTTGACCAAGCCGGTCAATATCGAGCAGTTCTATCATACCGTGCTGCGGACCCTGAAGAAGCGAAAGCTGGCCATCGACAACCGCGCCTTTCAGAAGGAACTGCAGCTCACCAACCTGCGCACCCAGTTTCTCCATTATCTGAATCTGGAAATGAACAGTGCCTATCTCAGTGCCGGTGAGCTGGCCCGCGTACTGCAGACCATTTTAATCGGCATCACCTCACATGAAGGGCTGCGCTTCAACCGCGCTTTTCTGGCGCTTTTTAACGAGCAGCAGACACTTCTGGAGGGCGTTCTGGCGATCGGCCCGGGCAGCCGGGAGGAGGCCACCGCCATCTGGGAGGAGATCAAACGAAAAAACCTCAAACTCCGGGATCACTTTCGCAAGATCTCAGCGGAGGATATCAATAGCGATGATGCGGTCAACAGAATTGCCCGCTCCCTGAGCGTGCCGGCCTCCGCTGAGCAGCACCCGCTGATTTATGCCTGCCGGACCATAAGTCCGATCCTGGTAAACCGGGGACAGGCCAAAATCCCGATACCCGAGGCCCTGATCGAGCTGCTTGGCGAAGACAGTTTCGTGATTGTCCCGCTGTTTTCTCCGAGCCGGGCGCTCGGCGTGATCATCGCCGATAACTACATCACCCGGCAGCCCATCGACTCAGCCGATGTCGAGGCGCTTGAAATTTTTGCCGGTCAGGCCAGTCTGGCCATCGAGCACTCCCGCCTGTACACCGACATGCAGGTCAAAATCGATATGCTGGAGTCGCTCACCCGGGAGCTGGAAAAGAGCCAGCATCTTCTGGTCGAGGCCGAACGATTCACCGCGCTTGGCCAAATGTCCGCCCAACTGGTCCATGCACTGCGCAACCCGGTGACCGCCATCGGTGGTACCGCCAGGCTGCTGAAACGGCGGATAACGGCCGGGGAAGATCAGAAATTTCTCGATCTTCTGGTCAAGGAATCGGCCAAACTCGAATCGACCATAAACGATCTGTTCAATTTCGTCAGCGACGCGAAACCGGATAAAAAACTGCAGCCGCTCTTCCCGTTGGTGCGCAGAGCCCTGCTGGCTTTTCATGGGATCATTGAGAAAAACCATATCGGCACCAGGATCGCGCTCGACGGTGACGGGCCGCTGCTGCTGATCGACGGTGAGCAAATCTGCCAGGTATTTCTGCAACTGATCAGAAACGGCCTCGATTCGATGAGTGGCGGCGGAACCTTGAGCATCAGCTCAGAGCAAAACGATGATTCAGTCACCATCACCATCGGTGATACCGGCACCGGCATCATCAACGGCGATATTTCCCGGGTTACCGACCCGTTCTACACCACCAAGACCTACGGCACCGGCATGGGGCTTACCCTCGTCAAGCAGATTCTCAGTCAGCATCAGGCCGGTTTTTCCCTGAAATCCAACCAGGACCAGGGGATGGTCGCCACCGTGACCTTTTTTGGGGAGCACGAAACCCACCACCATCCGAGCGCTGCTCTGGCAGAGAACAACCAAGGTGGCTAACAGGCCGTCTCAACTCGTGAAATATTATGTCTAGGCTCAGCGCTTTCGCTGCCAGGATATATAGACATTGACCGCCGAGATTGCCGCCGCGCAGAGCAGGGTGACCCGCAGAGAGGCGATGAAGGCGCCGGCAAGTTCGGGGCGGTAATGGCGCAGTTCATCACCTGAAGAGAAGTAGCCGTACCAGGCGGCAAAGACAATGGAGCCAAAGGCCGCGCCCATCAGCATACCCAGGTTGCGTGAAGTGGCCAGCAGCCCGGAGGTGATTCCGGCATCGACATCAGGGATACGCGAAAGCAGAGAAGCGGTGTTCGGTGCCAGAAACATGGACTGGCCCATGCCCAGTAGAGCCAGAATCATGCAGATGACGATAAAATTGGTCTGTTCTGAGACCAGCATCAGCAGCAAAAGCGCCAGCGTACAGATACTCAGCCCCATGGTGGTCAGATACCTGCTGCCCAGCCGGTCATAGAGCAGACCCGCGGTCGGCGACACGATAAACAGCGTCAACGGCACCGCCATCATCACCAGACCCACCAGATCTGCCGACAGATCCTTGACATATTTCAGGTAAAACGGCATCAGCACGAGCACGACGAAGAGCGAGCTAAAGGACAGCGCTGCAGTGATCAAACCGATATGGTAGTATTTTTTAGAAAACAGATGCAGCGGCAGAATCGTTGATTTTCTTGTTTTTTCAGTACTATAGAACAAGGCCAGCGTGGCTGACAAAAGCAGCGCACCAAACACTTTCTCCAGAGGTTCGAGGCGCAGCAGAAAGTGCGCATACACCACCGTTGCGCTGATCATCCAGGCCCAGAGCAGGGCCCCCTTCCAGTCGAACTGGCGCAGCTCTGCCGGTGCTTTGATGATCCCGGGCCGTCTGAGAATAATGAAGCCGACCAGAAAGACAATCAGGCCGAGGGGGACGGAGGCCAGAAAAATGGCCCGCCAGGAAAAACTGCTGATCAGAAGGCCGCCGATGACTGGTCCGCTCATCAGTCCCGCAGAGGTCGCGATCCCGACCAGGCCCAGGCCTCTGCCCAATTGGCTGCGGGGGAAGATGTCACGGATGATGGTCGGTCCGGCAGCCATCATCATGGCTGCCCCGAGCCCTTCGAAAAACCTCACCACAATCAAAATGGACAAAAACGGCGCCAGCGAGCAACCAATCGAGCTCAGCACAAACAATGCAATACCAGTGAGATAGGTAATATGCTTGCCGATTCGATCTGAGACGATCCCCCAGATCAGCAGGGTCACGGTAATGGAGAGCAGGTAAATCAGCACAACCCACTGCACCTCGATGAGCTCGGCCTCGAAAGTGGCCATGATAAACG
Organism: uncultured delta proteobacterium; assembly: GCA_963824415.1. GTDB lineage: Bacteria > Desulfobacterota > Desulfobulbia > Desulfobulbales > Desulfocapsaceae > JABDQA01. The sequence goes on along the minus strand of CAWGPM010000002.1, from coordinate 395,336 downwards.
GCAGGGCAACATTCACCATGCTCGAGTCCATGGTGGACAGAAATACCCCGGCGCCGACCAGAAGCAAGGTCTGGTATTTCACCATCGGGGCCAATTCTCTTTCTCTTGCTTCAGCCATCAGTGCAACCTGCCAACCAATATCAAGGTGCGTGACTCAATCTCCGGCAAAAACTTTAGAAACGATTATTGTAGCATAAACCAGCCTGAACGCCCCTGATCTTCACCGAGTTCCGCTCGGGTGCATTATTGACTATGCTCCAGAGATGCATACGATTACCGTAAAAATAAAAAGGAGGCAATTAAGATGCGCACCAGCTATCTACTGATTCTCTTGTCAATGACTTTTCTATTTTCCGGTTGCGTGGCTGCAACCAGCAGCCAGAACCTGGGCAAGGGAATAAAAGAAAGTCACGATGTCACCCGCAAATACCGCTCGCTGACCATCGAACCAGGCTATAACTACTACTATTCAGGGCCGGAACTGGGTCCCGATGCCATCATGGGCCTCGAAAAAACTTTTACCGTGCAGAGCAAATTCTGGCACCTTGTCGATCTGAGCGCGGAACAGCTTGAGTACTGGGTGAAATGGGGGGACCGGCAGAGTTCCGACGAAGGTTTTTCCCGCAGGTACATGGGGCAATATATGGGGGCCTATATTTTAGACCCGAACGGCACGGTTATCGGCGACTGGTATTCGAAAAAAGATTGGGGCATCTTCGAATTTCCGGGAAATAATGTGATCATCCCTCATCCGCCGAGAAATCAGTATGAAAACCGCCATAGGATGCGCTGAGCGTCCCGATTCCTGCCTGAAAGATACTCCCGGTGGGGAAGTGTGGCACTGTTGATTTTACCGGCCGTTGAGAAATCAAGCAAAAAAAAAGGCCGACCCTTTTTAGGGTCGGCCTTACGTTGTTTTAACGCAGTTCTAGTTTAAGCAGCAATTAGAAGGATACGTTAAAGGTGAGACCGGCACCAAACGGGTCTTCTTCGTTCTGGACCTCATCAGGTGCGCTCCAGGCAAAGTAACCAACATCGAGATCTACGCTGCAACCGTCGGAGATCGCGTAAATGGCGGAGCCGGAAATCTCAAAGCCGTCGCCATTATGTATCGAAGTCAGCATAGACCAGATTGGCCTGAAGGGTCAGCAGCTCGGATACGGCGAAGGAAATCGGCACACCGATCCAAAAGGTGTCACCTTGTGCACCAAGAATCAGGCTGCTGGGGCTCATCGACTGACCACCACCGAGCATGATAAAACCGAAGTCGCCGTCAGTTACGAATCCATCTTGGACCCAACCGATATTGACACCGGCACTGGCAGCGCCGAAATTCATCATACCTTTGAGGAAACCACCGTAGCCGGTGTCTACATTCCTGTCATCAAAGGCCAGCGCACCTGACATGGCAACAGGACCAGCGGGACCCATGAATTCGATACCACCGTAGGCACCGTCATCTTCGTCGGCCTCGGAGACCTGATTGTCCTCATACATAACACCAAGTCTGGTTGCCCAGCCGCCAGCAAATTTGGATTCGACCCAGAGTGCGAATTGGCTTATGTCATTATCATCTACCAAGTCGCCGTTCACGGCTGCTTCGTAGGGGATGTAGTAGCCGAGCGTGATCTTAGCCATATCTGAAGGCATTGATATGGTAGCTCAGACCGTCCCTGGTGATATCTTGCTCGAAGAACGCGGTGTTCTCAAGGCCTTGGGTCGGCAGACGGCCAGCCAGCAGTTCAGTCATTCCCATCGGTACGCCGATATAAGCCTTGTCAGCGACGCCAACATCATTGGTTCCGCTGTTGCCGCCGTCCCAGGTACCGTTACCAACTCCAAGTCGGCCAACCGCATACGCGCCACCAGCCGCCTCGCCACGCATCTCCATACGAACACGGGAGGTCACTTTGTTGTCTTTCTCGCGATTACGAGTGGTCACACCGGTTTCCGGATCGGTTGTGGATGCGCCCAAGTCATAGTTTGATTGAAACAGAAAACGGGCACGGGCATCACCTTTGATCGATACAGCGGCTGAAGCCGTGCCGACCATGGCGCCGACCAGCATCAGGCCGGCTGCTGCAGCAATTACTTTTTTCATTTTTTCTCTCCTAGGTTTGTTTATCACCCCGGTTATCGGGGTCTGCAGTTATCTTCCACCTTCGAAATTCAGCTTTAAGCACCTGCTGAGGCAGACGTGCAGCTGAACATCATGGAATAACAAAATTCACATGCTACTGGATTTATATAACGTGCCGCAGACACTGTCAAGATTTTTTTACTTAAAGTTTAAAAAATTATACTTTTTGTTCAATATGCTGAAAATATACGCGAAAGACCATGCACCCAAGACCATATTTCCTGCGCTGGTACAATTTATTGACGCTCGGTTGTTTCTGTGCCTCTTTGAACCATCATCTCGTAGGCCAGAATTTTGCTCGTGACCCCGGTTGGCAGGAGCCTCTCCCATATGCTTACCTCGGGGATCTGGGCGACATAGAGTCGATTGAGCACCCTCGCATTCTCCTGTTCAGCAGTTTCGGCGCGGTCATCGAAAAAATAATCGGCCACATAACCACTGATCTGATTGGTCCGCCACAGCTCCGCCAGCCCCTGACCGTACCAGCCCAGGCAGGCTACCGAACCACCGTTGTATATGCGCGTATTGATCAGATATTTTGATATTCCCACCTCGTTGGTGCTGACCACCACCTCGGGCAGCCCGTCACCGGTGATATCCTTGGTGTCAAGCCTGCCTGGGATAAACACCAATAGCCGATCGTCCTGTTGCCCCTTAGTTAACGAATTGGCATTTGGATTGTTTCTTGGAATCCAGCTCGGCCCGAAATAGGTCTTAGACCCCCCGTAACTGGCGCTGCTGACCCAGATAAGATTGAGCGCTGCATCGTAGACCAGCAGTTTCTGCTTGGCGTCGATCAGGATCACTTCGTTTTCGCCATTGCCATTGAGATCAGCGTAAATAAAATCAAAGAGATTGGTGTTTTCAGGAAGCACTAATTTGTTGCCGCGGATCAACTGGCCGTTGACAGGGTCAATCGAGAGTTCAAATACCCCGGGGCTGAGGAAATTTTCATCCGCCCGATAGCTTGTCTCTTGACCGAGCAGGATCTCACCTTTTCCAGGAATCGTCAGCGGGCGGATATACCAGCGCAGCCCCTGTCTGACCGACTGCAGGCTCTTGCTGCCATTCCAGCTCAATATTGCCGATGAGGCCCATTGCCCTTCGTTGCCCGAAACAAAAAGTTTCGTGGTGCCGGTTTTGCCGGGGTCACCCACATTGAGCTTATGAATCTTCATATTGGGCGAGAAATCGTATTCGGCCACGGTTTTAAACTGCAGATCGGCATAAGAAAACACCCGTATCTTGCTCTTCGAGGCGACCACTATTTCGTCTACACCATCACCGTTGAGGTCTCCCGCCACAAGAGATTCCACCACTATCGGAATCACGGAACTCTTGCGCACGCCCCTCGATTCGAAACGGGCCTCTTCAGCCCCGCTGGTGACCATGGCGCCGCTGCCATAGAGCCCTTTTTTATAGGCCCGCTCGGGATGCGGAGTAGTAAAGCCGGCCAACTCATCCGGGGCTGCCTCTACCACGGCAGGTTTCGCTGCCGATGGTGACGGCTGGTCGATGTGGGCTGTTACTTCTTTGGCAAGCGCGGTAACCGAACCAATCACTTCGTCCTCGGAGGCGGCCTTCATCGAAAAGGTGACTGGTTTAAGGTCGGTTTTAAAGTAGAGGTCAAGATTGAGCTGCAGGCCGTCCTGCAAAGAATACATACTGCCGGTCACCAGCCAGTCGGCCTGCATGTCGGCAGCCGCCTTGGCAACGTCGCCCGTTTGCAGCGCCGATTTAAGGGACTGATAGGCCTGCTGGTCGAGCTGCGGGGTGATGACCCGCAGCTTTGAATTCTGCGACAGCCTGGTGGTCAGCATCTGGCTGATTGCTTTATTGAGATAGCCATATTTCCCATCCTGGCTGATCTCGAAATTAAAGACCGCAACCCTATCCAACCCATCGTTTTGCTCAGCGCCACGAACATCAAAGCTTGCCAGCGGAACGAACAGAACGAAAAAGGCTATTAGAAAAGAACGCATGGGCTCACCTGTTCCAGTTATTATTTTGTCTTCGGGAAGCCTCCAAGAGCTGACTTATCTGCTGCCCAGAAACGATCAGCTATCTATAAACCATATGGCCGGCTCACGCAATAAACTCGACCGGCCGGCGCCACCCGGATACCAGGCTTGCTCATAAAGATCGCCAGAATCATTGACCCGAATCCGATTTTTCAGCCTGCATTGCGTTTTTTCAAACTCTTTGGCAAAACCACAAAAGCATAAAAATCCAATGGGCAGATCGAATATCCCTTGACTTTTAGGCCGGCAAATAACAATATATAGTTGAGTTTAAATTTTTGTACTTTTAATTGCAACCGGACCTGATATCGCTAATTAATCAGAATCGTTTATACTTTTATCGAAACCATGAAGAATCTGCAGCATCGCATATCTGCCTTTGTTTTAATGGGCGCCTGCTGGATTCTCACCGGTGTGTTCACCATTGGGGTATTTGGTGCCGCCCCGCTGATGGCCGAAGGACTGCAGGACGATCCTGACTACACGATCACCGGCTACAGTTTTGATTCCGACGCCGTTTCAGAATCGAATGACGGCCTGCTCTTCGAGACTTCACGCTTCAAACCATTGATGATCACCAACACCACCTCCGACATCTTTGGCGAAGAACCGTTCGTCAGTTCTCTGGGTGCCTCCACCTCTCCTTTAGTGCCGCACGGATTTGCGATAGCAGCCGAATACCTGCCCACCCCGAGCCTGGCCTTCCATGGTGCGATCGGCGTAACCAGCGGTGCCTGGAGCAATGCCGTCTCCAGCGAGCTGCAGTCGAGTTGGGAGGCAAATATAGGCGTGGTCTACAATTTCTTCAATTCGCTGTCCTACGAAGTACATTTCGGTTATATGGACACCGGAGATCTCTTCCAGCAGGTCAATACCTACTCAGATGTAGACTCGATCATCATGGTCAGCAACCAGCTCACCCTGAGCTTCTAGAACCAGTTTACAGCCCCAGCATCTTGACTGATATTATTGTATTGCCTTGCGGTAACCCTGCCGTAAGGCTTTTTTATTGCTCAATGATTAAATACAGATGCACTGATCGGCCACCGGGCCCGGGCCGGCTGGCCGACTGACCACCCATGATGCAGCGCATTAAGCGCAGATGCGCTTGACTTTAACGGTCTGGTCGCATAATACTGCCTCGTCCGCAGCTTCATAGTTTAGACCATAAACCTGACGACAGAAGACAACTGCAGCCCGGAATCAAGCCACGCTACCGATGAGTTCTCCTCCTTTCAACATACTCATGTACTCACATGATACTTACGGGCTTGGACACATCCGCCGTACCATGGCCATTGCTTCACATTTGCGCGACAGCAACACCAATATCCTGATCCTGACCGGATCGCCGATTGCCGGACGATTCTCCATGCCCAGCCAGGTGGACTTTGTCAGGATCCCGGGAATGATCAAAAAAACCAACGACGAATACCAGTCTTTATCGATCAAGATTGACGAGGAACAGGCGCTGAGCATCAGAACCAACATCATTCTGGCCACCGCCAAGACCTTCAAGCCCGATCTGTTCATCGTCGACAAGGAGCCGCTGGGACTCAAGCGGGAAGTCCTGCCGACCCTGGAATGGATCAACGAGTCGCTGCCCGCAACCAGGAACATTCTTGGCCTGCGCGACATCCTGGATGAGCCGTCGGTGATCATTGAAGACTGGCAGGCGCGCAATATTTACCACTACCTGACACAGCTTTACAGTGAAATCTGGATCTATGGCGATAAAGAGATCTACGATCCCGTAAGCCTCTACCAGATCCCCGAAGCGATCCGTGACCGGGTGGTCTTCACCGGCTATATTCCCCGGACCAAAAAACACAGCGGGGTCAGAAAAAGGGCCCGTCGCCGCTTCCGTCTGATGGACAGCGACATCTTTGTACTGGTGACCACCGGCGGCGGTGGTGACGGTTACGACGTGGTGGATCAGTTTATCGCAATGCACGACTATTTCCCGACCTCGCTGCCCTTCAAAAGCGTTATCATTACCGGCCCGTTCATGCCGAAGCGGGATCGCGAAAAATTAAAAAAACGGGCCAAGGTCTATGGCATCAAGACCCTGCCCTTCCACCCCCGGCTCGAGGAAGTGATCAAGGCGGCCGACCTGGTCATCTCGATGGGGGGGTACAACACCATCTGCGAAATCCTGACCCAGCAGACGCCCGCCCTGATCATCCCCCGGGAAACACCGCGCAAGGAGCAGCTGATTCGAGCCCAGCGGCTCAAGGAGCAGGGCTTGATCGATTATCTCGGCTGGTATGAGATTTCCCCGCAGCACCTGCGGGACAAGATTTTTTCGATACTGGACAGAAAAGATTATTACACCGATCGCATGGCCCACTTCCAACTGACCGGTCTCGACACGATGCTGCAGCGTCTCAAACAGTTCCGACACGTACAAGACAAACAAGAGAAAACGGTTGCACCGATTGCCCTGCCATGAGCCAGGCCAGGCCCACTCTTGCCTATATTCTCAAGGGCTATCCGCGAATCTCAGAGACCTTTATTTCCAACGAGATCTTGCTGCTGGAGCGGCTCGGCTTTTCGCTAAGGCTTTTTCCAATGCGCCGAGGCCGCGAGGATTTCTGCCATGAGTCGGTCAAAAAGATCAAGGCCCGGGTCGACTACCTGCCCACCGAACTGCTGCTTGAGTTGCCCCGCCTCATCGGGCCCAATATTTTCTGTGCGGCGGCCCGGCCCGGCCCCTACCGCCGCGCCCTGTCAATGGCAGCGGTACGTTTTCGCAGGACACGAAAAACCGCCACCTTCAAGCATCTGTTCCAGGCCGGTTATTTGAGCTGGAAATTTCTTCTGCGTGAGCCTTCCATCGCACATCTGCACGGCCATTTCGCCCATTCGCCAACCTCGGTCACCATGTTCGGCGCAGAACTCTGTGGCCTGCCGTTCAGCTTTACCGCCCACGCCAAAGATATCTACACCTCCGATCCTGACCAGCTTCGCGAAAAAATCGAGCGGGCAGTTTTTGTGGCGACCTGCACCAGACACAATCAAGAATACCTCGAGTCTCTGGGGGGCAGCGGTTCGACCCCGATCCACTGCCTCTATCACGGGATCGATCTGAGTCTTTTCACCAACGACGAGGTCAGAACCGCGCCCCAGCCGCCATATAAATTGCTGAGTGTGGCCCGGCTCACGGAGAAGAAAGGACTGCCCACCGTCTACCAGGCCCTCAGAGAACTGGCCTCCCGGGGAATCGATTACCACCATGTACTGATCGGGGACGGCGATGACCGGGACAAGATCCTGGCCTTGATCAAATCGCTTGGCCTGCAGGACCGCTGCACCTGGCTCGGTACCAGGACCCATCAGGAGGTGCTCGATCAGTTCAGGCAGAGCGATCTCTTTATTCTGGGCTGTGAAATCGCCAGGAGCGGCGATCGTGACGGCATTCCCAATGTGCTGGTCGAAAGTCTGGCCATGGGTGTGCCTGCGGCGGCGACCAGGGTCTCGGCTATACCTGAAATTCTGATCGATCGCAAAACCGGGCTCAGCGTTGCCGAAAAAGACAACCGGGCCCTGGCCGGCGCAATTATCGAGCTGTTGACAAATGTCGAGCTCCGCCAAACAGTGATAGAAAATGGACGTCGCCTGGTCCACGAACACTTTGACAACAGCCGGCTGATCCTCAGACTGGCAGATATGTTCAGCGCCGCCAACCCGGACCTGCGCAGAAAGGGTGCGGCGGAAAACTGAGAGCTTCGCAGGGTAGCGCCATGAACCAGCATGCTTTATCTGCCCCCAGGTTCGGGCTGCTTCGACACGGCCAGACCACCTGGAACCGGCAGAAGCGGATTCAGGGCCGGGCAGACTCGGAACTGACCAAACAGGGCATCCAGGACTGCCGGGGCTGGGGCGCCCACCTGGCTGGAACCGGCGCCTTCGGCTGCTGGGAAAGAATCGTCTGCAGCCCCGCTCCCCGGGCTCTCAGATCGGCACAAATCATCAACGAATACCTGCGCCTGCCGCTTGAAGAGGATTACGAATTACGGGAAATGGACTGGGGGCTCTGGGAGGGCTTGAACATCTCAGAAATCAATGCGGCATTCCCAGGTGAGCTTCCCGCTCAGATCGAGCGCGGCTGGTCTTTTCGCCCGCCCCGGGGTGAAAGCCGCGCCGAGGTCCGCACCCGGGTTCTGGCAGCACTGCAGCGACTGTCCCATACATATCCCGCCACCTCCACTCTGCTCGTCTCGCATCTAGGGGTCATTAAAGCACTGATCTACCATATCGAAAAGCGAGACTATCTCCCCGGCGAAGCGAGCCTGCTCGACAACAACCGACTGCATATCATCATTGGCTGCGATAGCGCCTTCGGGCGGGGATGCTACAACCTCGCGCTGCCGGATAATCGATGAAGATTGCATATTATTGTCAGCATGTGTTGGGGATCGGCCATGTGCATCGCAGCCTTGAGATATGCCGGGCCTGCAGCCGGGCGCACCAGGTGACCATGATCGTCGGCGGGCCGGCGCTGGCGCTCTCCGGGGAGCCGTTTGCGGTTCTGCAGCTTCCCGGCCTGATGATGGATCAAAGCTTCAGCCATCTCCAGAGCTGTGATCCGGGTTTATCACTTGAAGAAGTCCAGGAGGCCCGCACCCGCCAGCTTCAGTCATTTATCAAAACCGTTAAGCCCGAACGACTGATCGTCGAGCTTTACCCGTTCGGCCGCAAGGCCTTCAGGTTCGAGCTCGATCCTTTGCTCGATACAGCCAGGCGCAGCGCTACCACGATCCTGTGCAGCCTGCGTGACATCCTGGTGGAGAAACAAGAAGGGCAGCAGCGCCACGAAAGACGCGCCGCAGACATCCTCAACAAATACTTCGATGCGGTACTGGTCCATGCCGACCCAAGACTGGTCGGCCTCCAAGAAACATTCTCGCTTATCGATCAGGTGCACATTCCGATCCACTACACCGGTTTTATTTCCCCTGAACCGGCCCCGGGAGCCCGGCAGCGTGTGCGGAGGGAAATCGGCCTCTCTGATGAACAGAAGCTGATCGTGGCAAGTATCGGCAGCGGCAGCGTCGGGGGAGAACTGCTCGAAGCCGTTGTCAATGGACTGGAGCTGCTCGAGGCCGAACCAGTCTGGCAGGCCCGGCTCTTCAGCGGGCCCTACTGCCCGCCGGAAATCGTCTCCAGGCTGAAGGCTCGCCAGAACAAACGGGTGCATGTGAGCCGCTTTTCAAAGCGTTTTGTCGACTGGCTGGCCGCGGCCGATCTGTCCATTTCGATGGCCGGCTACAACACCTGCATGAATACGCTGGCCGCCGGAGTGCCCGCGCTGATGCTGCCCTTTGAACAGAATCTCGAGCAGCGCCGCCGGGTCGAAAAACTGATCCAGCGGGTACCGATCGGCTTGCTGGATCATGAAGCCCTTGCGGCCGACCGCCTGGCCCCAGCAATCCGCAGGCAATTGATGCTGCCGAGGTTCAGCACAGACATCGACCTGAACGGGGCCGCTGGAACCCTTGCCTATATCGAGACCTTGAGCCCAAACCCGAAGCCATGAACCAGACCCCCGCCAGGCTCTACCTGCACTACCATGACGACATGCTGCACAGGCTCGAAGACGCGCTGGAAGAGGCGCTGGCCGACATAAATTCAGACCAGCCGCTGCCCGTGTTTTTCCGGGCCGATGATATCGGCGTCTATTCAACATCGTTCAACCGGCTGATGTCTTTGTTCGATCGCCACCAGGTGCCGCTCTGTCTGGCAGTCGTCCCCGCCTGGCTGACCCGGAGCCGCTGGGCAGTTTTCCAGGCCCACTGGGAGGTATCATCGCCGCTCTGGTGCTGGCATCAGCACGGCTGGCGCCATGCCAACCATGAACCCGCTGGAAAAAAATGTGAATTCGGCCCGACCCGGCCGGCAGCCTGCATCAGGCGTGACCTGAGCCGCGGCAAGGCACGGCTGAGTGCGATTATCGGCGGGGATCTGCAGCCCTTTTTTACCCCGCCCTGGAATCGCTGCTCGGAGGCAACGCTGGCGCTGCTCAAAGAACTGGGGTTTCAGGGTGTCTCCACCAGCGCCGGTCGCGGGCCATGCTCAAGATCTGCACCGAAACGTGTGGCTCCCGCTGACTATTGCATAAACGTCGACCTGCACACCCGCAGGGAAACCGACCCTGCTGCATGTCTGAACGGGCTGGCCGCTGAATTCAGCCAGGCCGCGGCTGGCGAACACATCGGTATCATGCTTCACCATCAGTGCATGAACGAGGCGGCCTTTGCCATGCTCGACGGGCTGTTGCGCTATATCACCCGCACCCCGCGGCTCAAAACCGTCACTTTTAACGATTTTCTGAGCAAAACCTGAACCAAACCAGAGCTTTGCTGATGAGTGCTTTCACCTCATACCAGTGCTGATTGCATTGAATTGGCATTGACAATATTCAGGTTATGGGGATAGTATTTACCAGATCTTCTCTCTCACACCCTTTGCTCGAAGCCTGTGCTTGCGCCAGGACTTGAGATTTTCGGAATCAGTGATGAAGCGTCTGATAGCACTACCATTTAAAAAATCGCTGGAAATAGCCTTCCAGTCGATCCGCGTACGCTTTTTCAGATCGCTGGTTACCACCATGAGTCTGGTCCTGGCCGTCGCCTTCCTCTGCTATATGAGGGCCAGCAACGATCTGGCTCAGGCCGTGCTCGCCACCGGCGATATCGACGCCATACAGGTTCTGGTCAAGGCGGGTTACGATATCGTGCCCGGGGCCGAATCCATTGCCACTTCGGCCAAACAGCGCTGGATCGTCACCCTCTCGCTGCTGGTCTGTATCGTCGGCATCATCAACGCCCAGCTCATGTCGGTCACCGAACGGTTCCGGGAAATCGGCACGATGAAGTGTCTGGGCGCGCTGGATCGCTTCGTCGTGCGCCTTTTTGTTCTGGAAGCATTGATGCAGGGTTTGGCCGGTTCGCTGACGGGCGCCGTCCTCGGGGTGATCGGAGCGACGCTTTCCTCGTCTCTGGATCTGGGCGTCCTGGTGTTTTCCTCTTTCCCCTGGCCGGCAATCGCGTTGACGGTGATCATTTCAGTAGTTGTGGGAACAAGTCTGAGTCTGCTCGGGGTAATTTACCCGGCTATCATTGCCGCCCGGATGCAACCGGTCGAAGCAATGAGGCAGGAACAATAAAGATATCCAAAGAAATAGCGGAATACGGATAGCGAATCATGGCTGAAAAAATTATCGTCAGGGTGAGCGGGGTAACCAAAAATTTCGATCTCGGCAAGATCGTGGTCGAGGTGCTCAAAGGCATCGATCTTGAGATCGAAGAGGGTAAATATCTCTCGATCATGGGACCGTCGGGTTCGGGAAAATCGACGCTGTTCAACATGATCGGCGGGCTCGACAAACCGACCTCGGGCAAGGTCTTCATCGATGAGGTCGATATCGCCCAGCTCGACGCCTATGAACTGGCCTGGCTGCGCTGCCGGAAAATCGGCTATATTTTTCAGACCTTCAACCTGATACCGGTGATGACGGCCTTGGAGAATGTGACCCTGCCGATGACCTTCGCCGGCATGTCTAACGATGATGCGATCGAGCAAGGCATGGGCCTGCTCAAGCAGGTCGGCCTGGACGGCCGGCACGCACACAAGCCGACCGAGCTCTCCGGCGGTCAGCAGCAGCGTGTCGCGGTTGCCCGGGCGCTGGCCAACAGTCCAGCAATCGTATTGGCCGACGAACCCACCGGCAACCTCGATCTCAAAACCGGCGAAGACATCATCGATTTGCTCAAGGAACTGAGCAGCGAACGCAAGGTGACCGTTATTTCTGCAACCCATGACTACAAAATGCTCAACGTCTCCGACCAGGTGATCTGGATCCGCGATGGCAGAGTTGAAAAGATCCAGGATCGCGACGAGCTCGAGATCAGAACAGGCGGACTCGAATAAGGCGGCGTTTAGCGATGCACACCACGACCCCCACCGCCCGAACCTGGTTCGGCGAAGTTCCTGCCGGGCTTCTTTCTTTCCGGTCGCGCCCTGCCAAGCTTAGTATTTCGCCTGGTTGCTTTTTATCTTGCCGGCCTCATAGTCGGCCAATTTTTCTTCTGCTGACTCTAGTGCTGCTCGGCCTGCCCGCCTTGTTGCCAAAGAGCACGCTGGCCGGCGAGCGCACACTCGAACCGATCATCACCGAGTTGAGCCGATACGAAGACCGCAGCAGCGGCAGCGCGGGCAGCGAGCAGGCCGCAGCATACATCTCTGAATATTTCGAGACTCTGGGGCTCTCACCGCAGACCTATCGCTTTCAGGTCCCCGTTCGTAAACGTATCCATGCGTCTATCACGGTGGACGGCCGGAGCACTGATCTGCAGCCCTTGCTGAACAATGCGGTGACCCCGCAGACCACCGACGGCAGCCTGCAGGGTCCCCTCTACTGGGTCGGCAGCGGCAGTCTGCAGGAACTCGACCAGAAGCTGATCGAAAAGGCAATCCTGCTGATGGATTTCAATTCGGGCCGCAGTTGGCTGACCGCAGCCTCGCTTGGGGCTTCAGCGGTTATTTTCGTTGATCGGGGGGTAACCCGCGTCAACAGCTTTTTCCGGGAAAAAGAAGAGCTCTCGCCATTGCAGTTTCCGTGCTTCTGGATGGAGGAAGCTCAGGCCCGTGAACTGTTCGGCGACTATACCACCATGGTCGATGGCCTGGTCAGCGATCAAGCCGCCATCAGCTCGCAAACTGTCTGGCGCAATGCCACCGAAAAAAACATCTACTGCATCATTGAAGGCGCCGATCCGGAGCTGGCCGAAGAGCTGGTCATCATCGAAGCGTTCTACGATTCCACGGCCTACGTGAGGGGACGTTCACCCGGCGCCGACGAGAGCGTCTCAATCGCCAGCCTGCTCAAACTGGCCGAACATTTCGCCGCCCGCCCGCCACCGAGATCGCTGCTGCTCGTTGCCACCAGCGGGCACGCCCAGTCCCTGCACGGCATGCGGGAGTTGATCTGGAGCATGCAAGAGCGCACCAAAAACCTGCGCGACCAGCGACGGGAACTGAAAAAGCGCGTAACCAGAGCCGAAGAGACCCTGACCCTGATCAGCGAGCTCACCTTTCCGCTCGCCCAGGACCTCGAACGGGATCAGTTCCTGGCCGCAGCCATCGAAAACGATCTGCGTTTTGCGATCGATCAGATTTCCAAAGAGCTCATACAACTGCGCATGGACCAGAAGAGCGCCGCCGACAAGGAGTTGATCGACTCGCTGGCCGCGCAGCGCTTCGCCTTGAGAAGATTGGGCTGGGCCACCTCGTTTCATGACCTGCCCCAGAGCGAAGGCGAACTCCTGGAGAAGCTCCTGCCCATTGTGGAAAGGACCCAGAAAGCCGATATCGAAGATTTCACCGGCCAGCTGCAGGCCCTTGATTCGGCCCTGGATTTCAGAAAGATTACCCGCGACTATACCATCGGCGCCATCCTGTCGCTGCACCTGTCGAGTCACGGTGAAGGCATCGGCGGGTTTCATCGGGGCTGGCTTTACCGTCTGCGGCCGCGCATCAACAGGGTCAGCATGTTCAGCACCATCGCCGAGGTGTTTGAAACCACAGCTTCGGCCAATTACGGTTCGGCCCGTTATATCAACTCGCTCAGGCCCAGCGGCACACGGACCTGGGATTCCTATTTTCTTGATCAGCCATTTCTCGGCGGTGAGGTCAGCTCGCTGGCCGGCTACATCGGCGTCACCTTGACCACCATCGCCGACGCACGTTCCTCCTGGGGTACCCCGTGGGATACCCCCGAGCGTATCGACTGGAACTATGTCGATGATCAGTTCCGGCTGCTTACCGATCTAATCGGCGGAGTTGGCAGGGCCGAAGCGCTTCATGTCGGGCTTTTTCCCCGCAACGGCTTCTCTTCGGTGAGCGGCATCTCTAACCTGCTGCTGCAGGGCGAACTATTTGCCAATTATCCCACCAGTGATGCCGTTCTGCTCTCCTATCAAGGCATTGCCAAGCTCTACGGCTGGGTCAATCGAGACGGAACTTTTATCTACAAAGGAATTGCCGATAAAAAGAACGTCTTCGATAAACTGATCATCGAAGGTTATCGTTTTGACGAGCAGACCGGCAAGGCAGTCTGGGCTATCGACAAGAAAGAGACGACCAAGGACAATTACCGGGTCAAGATGCAGCGCCGGGCAATGAAGACCCGGCTGGTGATGTTCGCCTGTGACGAGACCACCATATTCGACCTGCTCGAGCCCCGCAGCCTGAATCACATGACCAAGCTCTACCTGTTCGACGGCCGGCGGGATGCTCCCCCCCAGCGCTACTGGTACAGTAGAATCGACACCCGGGAATCGATTATTTCATCGATCTATCTCGAGACGGGCTCGCGTCTCAAGCTTACCCTGTCGGACAACGTGCTGACCCGCAAACTGATCCTGTCCAACGCCAGCCAGGAAAAACCGCTTGGCACCGGGTATCCGACGGCTGAATACCCGAAAATCATCAACACCATTTACCGCTCGGCCCAAGATGCCTGGTGGCTGCTCACCCCTCGGATTCTCAACCTCGAATCACACGGGATTTTCGACGATCGAATCAGTTCCCTGGAAGATCGTGGTCTCACTGCCCTGGCCGCCAGCGTGGGCCACCTCGCGGAGCTCAACTACACCGATTTCCGAGAAGCGGCCGGCGAGTCCCTGGCCCTGGCTGCTCGGGTCTATACACAGATTGAAAAAACGCAGAAAGACGTACTTTTCGGCGTGTTGTTCTATATCGCTCTGTTCGTGCCGTTCGCCTTCTGTATGGAACGTTTTTTATTCGGCTATGCCAACATTTACAAAAGGATCACCGCCTTCTGTCTGATTCTGGTCGCGCTGATTGCCATCATCTACAACGTGCATCCAGCCTTTGAGCTGGCCTACAGCCCGATGGTCGTTATCCTGGCCTTCTTCATCATCGGCCTCTCACTGATGGTGACCCTGATCATCTTTTTTAGATTCGAAGAGGAGATGATCCTGCTGCAGCGCCATGCCAGCCATATGAGCGCTGCCGAGATCAGCCGCTGGAAAGCCTTTGTCGCCGCGTTTTTCCTGGGTGTCTCCAACCTGCGTCGAAGGCGGATCAGGACCATTCTGACCTGCTCGACACTGGTCATTCTGACCTTTACGATCATGAGTTTTACCACGGTAAAATCGAGCCTCCAGGAAAACCGCATGTTCTTCAACGACGAGGCTCCCTACCATGGTCTGCTGTTGAAAAAACTGAACTGGCAATCCATGCCTCCACAGGCCATCGAGATTCTGGAAAGCAGCATGCAGAACCTGAGCAGATCGGCTCCGCGGATCTGGCTCGAGGCTGCCGATCCAACCCGCAGCGTCCATGTGCCCCTGCGCCACGAGCAGCGCCGGGCCGACCTGCAGGGCTTGGTCGGTCTCAACCATTTCGAGGCGGAGATAACCGGTCTCGATCAGTTGCTCAGCGCAGGCCGCTGGTTTGAGCAAGACGATTATCAGGCAATCATCATCTCCGAATCGACGGCTTCAGAACTCGGCGTTTCTCCAGGGGAGAAGAGTTTCATCGAACTGGCCGGCACCCGCTTCAAGCTGATCGGCACGTTCAAAGGCGAGGAACTTGACCGGGCGTTCGATCTTGACGGCGAGCCGCTAACCCCGGTGACTTTCCCCGAAGACCGCTCCGGGGACATGTCAGATATCGAGTTCGAATCGATCGAATCCGGCGATGATATCCGCGTTTTCCAGGGACGCTATACCCACATACCCGGCTCTCTGACCGCCTTCATTCCGGCCGACACTCTGCTGGCCATGGGTGGTGTTCTGAAAGGTATCGCCTTCAGACCGGATCAGGACATCGACATTTCAGCGGTCGCCTCAACCTTGGTCGACCGCTTCAGTCTGGCCATATTTTCCGGAGACGCGGATGGTATCTGGCTGTATAACATCAGTGACACGATCGCCTACAGCGGTGTACCAAATATCATCATTCCGCTGCTCATATCGATCCTGATCGTGCTCAACACGATGATCAGTTCGGTCTACGAAAGGAAAAATGAAATCGGCATCTACACCTCGGTCGGCCTGGCGCCCTCGCATGTCGGCTTTCTTTTCGTTGCAGAAGCCATGGCGCTGGCGGTCATCTCGGTGGTACTGGGGTACCTGCTGGCCCAGGTTCTGGCGGCATTTCTGGCCGGTACCACCTTCTGGGAAGGCATTACCGTCAACTATTCCTCGATGGCCGGTGTGGCGGCAATGCTTCTGGTCATTGCGGTGGTACTCATTTCAGTCATCTACCCTTCCCGGGTGGCGGCCCGCATTGCCATTCCCGACGTCAACCGCAGCTTCGAGCTGCCGAAACCGGTGGACGACACCATCAGTGTCAATCTGCCGTTTTTCATGAAGCATGAAGAACACGCCTCCATCGGCGGATTCCTGTATAATTATTTCGTCGGTCATCAGGACATCTCCCACGGCAGGTTTTCTACCGGGCGGGTGGACCTGCTGTTTGCCTGCGGCGATGTCGATGAAATTCAGCAGGTTATCAGGGACCATTCAGATCCTTCGAGCTACCACTGCGTGCACCTGCAGGCCCGGGTCTGGCTGGCTCCGTTTGATTTCGGCATTATGCAGCGGGTCGATATCCAGTTCTGTCCGGCGGCCGACAATACCCAATACCTCGAGATCAAACTCATCATTCTTCGAGAATCGGGCGAAAAAGCGCAGTGGTTGAGAATCAACAAGATGTTTATCCACGAGCTGCGCAAACAGTTGCTGATCTGGCGTTCCATGGAAACATCGGTCCATGAACAGTTGAGCGGGGAATTCAGAGAAATCTCGGAACAGCAGGCCATGGCCTGATCGTAAAGATGAGCCAGAACCTCGACACCATTGGTATCACGTCGCAGATCAGACTGCGGGCCATCGTCATCGGATTGGTCCTGGCGGTGGCGATTTGCCTGGTCACCCCGATCAACAACATTTACCACCGTGCCACACCGCTGGGCGGGGGACATTTCCCGCTGGCCCCGTTTTTTCTGTTTCTGGTATTGGCTCTTGTCGTTTTAATTATCGCCAACATTTTCAAGGCCCGGAGCTTGCTGAGCGGCTCGGAGCTGCTGGTCATCTGGATTCAGATGGTGATCGGCTCCGGCATTGCCTATACCGGCCTGGCCAGGACCTTTCTGATCAACCTCACCGCACCGGTTCATTACGCCACCATGGGCAACCAGTGGCAGCAGACCTTCGAGCCGCTGCTGCCCCAGGCCCTGATGCCGCGCAACCTCGAGGCCATCGAGATGCTCTACAACGGGCTGCCGTCCGGACGCAACCTGAACTGGCTGGAGGTCATGCTGAAGATCCCCTGGGATGCCTGGCTCAGCGTGCTGCTGCGCTGGGGACTTTTTATCCTGCTCAGCTATCTGGTGATGCTCTGCCTCGTCAATCTTTTCGCCAGACAATGGATCGTCAATGAAAAGCTCAACTTCCCGCTGCTCAAGGTATCTCAGTTCATCAGCTACAGCGTCGACCAACCGGGCGGCGCCGGGCTGCTCAGCAACCGCTTTCTGCTGGTCGGCCTGGCGATACCGATCTGTCTCCACCTGCTTAACGGACTCAGCCTGCATTACCCGTCTGTACCGACCATCCAGACCCTGGTGCTGGCCGGCAAATATTTTCCCAAAGAGGGCTTGCTGTCCGGTTTTTACAAACTGAAAATATACATCTATCCGGCCTTTATCGGTTTTGCCTTTCTGACTTCGCGCCAGATATCATTTTCCTTCTGGTTTTTCTTTCTAGTCGGTGGGCTGTTCTACGGAATCCTCGACATGGTCGGTTATGCGATCCCCGCCTCCGAACTCGGCATCACCTTCGGTCCCACCCTGGGACGCCCCGAGGAAATGCAGATGATCGGCGCTTACGGCGTCTTTTTCCTGTTTCTGGTCTGGCTGGCCCGGCACCACCTGCTGGATGTTTCAAAACAGTCGCTCTTTCTCAAACCGATCGACCTCAAGCAGGTCGAGTGGTTCGATGTCCGGCTGTCTTTCTGGGGCATGCTGATCGGCTTTATCCTGCTCGACCTCTGGTTCTTCTGGCAGGGTATGGCGCTGACCACCTCGCTGCTGCTGATCAGCTCCTTTTTCATGATCTCCCTGGTGGCCACCCGCATCATCTGCCAGGGCGGTATCGCCTATTTTACGTTGACTGCGGCGCCCATCGACGGGCTTATCGCCTTTTTCGGGACCAAGATGTTCGCCGGAGTAAGCGGGCTGCTCGGCTCGATCAGCCAGAAGGTGCTGTTCGTCGATATGAGGGAATCGCTGATGCCGTCGCTGCTGCACGCCAAGAAAATACACTCCTCAAAATATCCGACAGCTCTGCTCTTCTCCGGACTTCTGCTGACCCTGGCGTGTTCGGTGACGGCCTCGGTGCTGGCCATGATGACGCTGTGTTATCGTTACGGCATCAGAGAACTCGAACTCGAATGGGCCACCAGCACCACCCTAAATGTTTATGAGAACGCTTTCAGGCTGATCGTCAACCCGGTGTCACCTGGTGATTCGGTCTATACCTTCGCGCTGCTCGGCGCGCTGCTGATGCTGGCCCTGGTGTTCTGCTACCACCGCTTCTACTGGTGGCCAATCCACCCGATCGGTTATCTGACCGCCTACTCATCGGCCATGCGTATCCTCTGGGTCAGTTTCTTTATCGGCTGGATGTGCAACGCCTTGTGCATGAAGTACGGCGGGGTCACCCTGTTTCGCAAGATGCAGTTTTTCTTTATCGGGCTGGTTATCGGAGATCTGCTGATGGGCGGCATCTGGGCCATCGTCGGCCAGTTTACCTTCTCCAGTTATATGGTTTTGCCGGATTAGCGCCATGTATGACGACAAGGAACTGAAAGAATATCGGGACCTGCTGCCGGCCCCGGATCACTTTGAAGAGGGCTTCGACTGGAAGACCATCATCGGTGCGGTCTTCATCGGCTTTCTGATGATGCCCGGTTCGATGTACCTGCAGCTCGTTATCGGCCAGGGAATAGGCCCGGCTGCCCGCTGGGTGACCATCATCTTGTTTGCTGAAATCGCCAAACGGGCCCATTCCGAGCTCAAACAGCAGGAGATTTTCCTGCTCTACTACATGGCCGGTGCGGCTCTGGCCTCGCCGTTTTCGGGCCTGCTCTGGAACCAATACCTGGTCCAGTCAGACGCGGCCCGGATGCTCGGGCTGACCGAATATATCCCCACCTGGGTCGCACCCGGCCCCGAATCCCTGTCGATGATCGAGCGGACCTTCCTGCATCGCGACTGGATGATTCCGATCCTGCTGCTGGTCGGCTCCCAGATCATCCAGCGCATCGATCAATTCGGGCTTGGCTATGCGCTGTTTCGCATCACCTCCGATGTGGAAAAACTGCCCTTTCCGATGGCCCCGGTCGGCGCCCTGGGTACGATGGCCCTGGCCGAATCGACCGAAGAAAAGAAAGCCGGCTGGAAGTGGCGGGTATTTGCTATCGGCGGGGTGATCGGCCTGCTCTTCGGCGCAGTCTATGTGCTGCTGCCGGTGGCTTCGGGGCTGATCTTCACCGAATCGATCCGGCTGATTCCGATCCCCTGGATAGAACTCACCAGCCACACCGAGGAGGTGCTGCCGGCGGTGGCCACCGGTCTGCAGCTCGATCTCGGCCTGGTCTTCGTGGGTATGGTTTTGCCGTTCTGGGCGGTGATCGGCGGCCTGATCGGCCTGATCATCACCATTATCCTCAATCCGATTCTCTATGCCCAGGGCGTCCTGCACCGCTGGCATCCAGGCATGGCCACGGTGGAGACCGTGTTCGCCAATAACTTCGATTTCTACATGAGTTTCGGTATCGGCCTGGGCCTGGCGATCGGGGTGATCGGCATCTGGTCGGTAATCAGTTCGTTTCGCGATACGTCATCGGAACGGGGTACATTAAAAGATTTGTTCGAGCCGCCCAAGGGCCGCGGAGATTTCAACTTCTGGATCTCGATCGCCATCTATATGTTTTCAACCCTGGCCTATGTGGGGCTCTGCGTCTGGCTGGTGCCGACCTTTCCATGGGTCTTTTTTCTGGCCTACGGCTTTATCTATACCCCGATCATTTCCTATATCACCGCCCGGATGGAGGGTATCGCCGGCCAGTTTGTCAGCCTGCCACTGGTCAGAGAAGCCAGTTTCATCGCCGGTGCGCGCTTCTTCGGCTATCAGGGCATCGAGATCTGGTATGCACCGATACCGATCCACAATTACGGTGAAGCCACCGTACAGTTCAGGCAGATCGAGCTGACCGGAACCTCAATCCGGGGCATCATCAAGGCCGAGATCATCGTCTTTCCGGTGGTCATGATCGCCTCACTCTTCTTTTCCCAGTTCATCTGGCGGCTGGCTCCGATACCCTCAGCCAGCTATCCCTACGCCCAGGAACTCTGGCATCTGCAGGCCCTGAACACGCTGTTGATGCAGACTTCCACCCTGGAGGGCAACTCCGCCTTCTACCAGGCACTGAACAGCACCACGGTGTTCTCCGGGCTCGGTTTCGGCCTGCTGGCCTACTTCGTCCTGAGCCTGTTCGGCCTGCCGGTACTGCTGATCTACGGGGTGGTCAGGGGACTTGGTCAGTCGACCCCCCACGGCCTGATTCTCGAGGTAGCCGGCGCCCTGCTGGGGCGCTACTTCTTCCTGAAGAAATATGGTGCGATGTGGCGTCAGTATGCACCGGTGCTGCTGGCCGGATTCTCCTGCGGCATGGGGCTGACCGGTATGTTCGCGATGGGTTTCGCGCTGATCATGAAGTCACTCAATTATATGGCCTACTGACAGCGCAGTTCCGACTGCTTATCGTTGTTCGCATGATATTAACGATAATCTCGCTGTCCCTGGATGTTCAATGAAACTGACTCAGCGCCCACTGTTTTACTGGGTGAAAAACCATTACCGGGGACTGCAGCTTTTCCTGCTGCTGGCGATCGTGGCCAGTCTGTTCTTTCGCGTCTATCCCCTCGAGATGCAGCGCAGGATCATCAATATCGCCATCAACCTGAAGATGGTTGATAAACTCTATCTTTACTGCGCGCTCTATATGGGTTCCATCCTGGTGGCCGGTCTGCTTAAATATTTCACCAACACCCTGCAGGATGTAATCGGTCAGAAGATTATGATCGGCATGCGCCAGGAACTCTATCAGCATGTGCTGCAGCTTCCGCTGACCTTCTTTCACCGGACCCAGACCGGCACCATCACCGCGGCCATGACTGCTGAACTAAACATTATTGCCAGCTTTCTGGGCGGAGCGCTGGCTGTGCCGATTTCCTCGGTTCTGACCTTTGCGGTGTTCCTCGGCTTCATGATCTACCTTAACCCCCTGCTCGGCCTGCTCAGCATGGGCATTTACCCGGCTGAAGTGATAGTCATTCCGCTTCTGCAGCGCTGGTATAATCGCTATAACCGCAGTCGGGTGGCGACCACCAGACAGATGGCCAGCCTGGTCAACGAAGCGGTTTCCGGCATCCATGAAGTCCAGGGCAACGGTTCCTTTCTGCTGGAACAGAAGAAGCTGGACCGGCTCATCAATCAGCTTTACAAGTTGATCTATAAACTCTCCATTTTCAAATACGGCATCAAGTTCAGCAACAATCTGTTCCAGGGTTTCGGCCCCTTTCTGCTCTTTCTGGTGGGAGGCTATCTGGCCATCAGGGGTGAGTTCACCATCGGCGCCCTGGTTGCTTTTCTATCGGCCTATGAGAAGGTGTATGATCCCTGGAAGGAAGTCATCCTCTATTATCAGGATTATCAGGATGCCCTGGTGCGCTATAAACAGATTATGGAGCTGTTCGATCACCAGCCCGAGTTTCTTCTCGAAGCGCCGGATCAGAAGCCACAACATTTTGCCGGCACCATTGAGGTCAGCAATGTCGGCTATCAGGTCAACGACAAAATCCGCCTCCTGGAGGACGTCTCCTTTCACCTGGAGGCCGGCCGTCACCTCGCCCTGGTCGGTTTTTCAGGCTCAGGCAAAAGCACCCTGGTTCTTCTACTCAGCAGGCTTTATCGTCAGACTGAAGGATCCATCACCATCGACGGCCATGATATCGAACTGCTCGGGAAAAATGAGATCGTCGCCAATATCAGCAGCGTCGCCCAGCAGCCCTTCATCTTTACCGGAACGGTGCGCGACAACCTGCTCTATTCCAGCCAGGCGCTGCACCTGGCCGATCCTTCCAAGGAGTTGCCCCGCGAAGAAGAGATCATCGAGATTATCAGAGGCGTCGGCCTGCTCGAAGATGTAACCAGGTGGGGGCTGCGGTCGACCATAAAGCCGCAGCGGGCGGAATCGATGATTCCGAGTTTTCTGCAGATGCGTGCCATTATCAGGGAAACCATGCGGGAGGATTTTTCCCAGGCGGTCGAGTTCTACGATGCGACGAAATTTCTGAACTACTCTTCGCTCGCCATCAATATCATATTCGGCAGCTACGGAATTTCCTACACCACGAAAAAGCTGCTGGGCCTTCGGGCCTTTCGCCGGTTCCTGGTCGAGGCAGAGCTCGAGGGGCCGCTGACCGACTTCGGTCTGCGCATCGCCGAGTCTACCATCGCCCTTCTGGCAGACTTCAGAGGTGACGATTTCTTCTTCCAGGGCAGCCCGATGAAACCGAAGCAGCTCAACTATTATGAAGAACTGGTCAAGAAAACCTCTCAGATATCCCTGCAGAAACTCTCTGCCAAGGAGCGTGACCGCTTTCTGCTGCTCGGTCTCAAGTTCACACCCGGCCTGCACAAGATAACCACCATATCCAGCCGACTCGAAGATGCGGTGCTGCAGGCCCGCGGACGTTTTCTCAAAGAGGTCGCCGGCATCGACATCGAAAGCTGCACGGACGGCACTCTGCAGACCGACATCGTTCCCTACCAGGCCGAGGCAACATCCAGAACGGATGGGCCCCAGTTCACGCCGTTCTGTATCAACCACTACCTGAGCTCACACACCCTGCTCAACAACATCCTGTTCGGCGTTGTAATCGACCGAGACCTGATCAGGGAACGTCTCGACAGTGTGCTTCAGCAGGAATTCGAACGCAACGACCTGATCGACGACATCGTCGAAATCGGGCTTGATTACCATGTCGGCAGCAAAGGCGACAACCTGTCCGGCGGCCAGAAGCAAAAACTTGCACTGGCCCGGGCCCTACTTAAGAAGAGTCCGATTCTCATTTTAGACGAAGCCACCTCCGGCCTGGACAACACCTCGCAAACCAGGGTACAGCACTATATCAGCACCAGATTACGCGGCAATACGACCGTTGTGGCGGTGGTGCATCGTCTTGACATGATTTCTCAATATGACCATATTTTAGTTATGAAAGACGGTAAGATCGTTGAATCGGGAACCTATGACGATCTGCTCGAGCAAAAAGGAACTCTCTATGGACTCGTCAACGGCAACCGATAACAGCGAACAGTTCAGATCCCGGCTGACCAGTGATTTTGAACTGCTCAGGCAGGCGCCGCTGTTTGCCGGAATCCAACCCGAAGTTGTCAAGCTATTTGCCTATCTGGCCAGCCGTCGATCGTACCGGCCCGATGACATGCTGATCAAGCAGAACAGCAAAGCCGACCGGGCTTTCATTCTGGTCGAGGGTGAGGTGGAAGTATCGGTAACACATCGGGAGCAGGACGTTAACCTGCAACGCTTGGCGAAACCATCCTTTTTCGGGGAACTGGCACTGCTGGCCCGATTCAACTGGTTCTTCAGTGTGCGGGCCGTTACTCAGGTCGAAACCCTGGTAATCGAGCGAACCACGTTTCAGAAAGTCATAGAAAAATTTCCGGATCACAAAGACGCCCTGGTTGAGCGCATCATCAAACTGCGCATCGAACGGCTGGTAAACCAGACCGCCTTTATGCTTGACCGGTTCCAGTTTTCCGGTAACGAACAGAAAACCCCCCTTATCTAAGCCTATGAAAACATTGATCCTCACATTTCTGACTGCCTGCGCCGTGCTGATCTCCGCGGTATCGGCAACGGCACATGAAGCGCCCTCTGAGATCGGCGGCTTCAAACTGGGCGAGGATATCACTGAATACGAGGATATCGAGTATGCCAATTATCTCAGAGAGGTAGTAATCAACGACTGGTATGGTTTCCGCAAGGGAATCATCTCCTATGGAACCTGCGCCTACCCGGGCCAGATCGTCAAGATCAGAATGAAATATGAGGATTCGAGCAAAGCATTTTATGAGGAGCTGCTCGCCAAACTAAAACAGAAATACGGCAAACCCACCGAGTGGAACGGTGACGCCTACGGCATCCTTTATGTCTGGAAATGGCGCTTCACCGACAGCGAAAATCGCCGGGTAAATCTCATTTTGCAGCATAACCTGGGGGACGATAGCGAAAATATCGGCAACGTTATCAAGCTCAGCCTCCCGGAGCGTGAAGAGGAAGAACGACTCTGCTTTATCGAATTCTGCGAGATCAATAAAACCAGCGCAGAAAAAGCTCGCGTCCAGCAACGCCGGGAACCGAACTGGGACTATATGCTTCCCCGATGAGTTGATGAATCAAGTCCCGGCCGAACAAAGTACCCTTCCCGCCACCCAAATCCGCTGGAACCAGCTCAAACTGGACCTTACCGGCAGCTTCAATGTTATTACTAAAGCGCCGCGCCACCTGATCGTCGAGGAGCAGCTGCGGCCGTTTCTGGAAATACGCTGGCAACCCTCCACCACAGGAAACGAAGCCAGGCACAGCAGCAGAATCCTCAAAGATTTCGAGCGCGAGGTCGACCGTGAGCTACAGCTTCTCCCCATCGACTCGCTTCCCGAGAAGCTGCGCTCCAACTACCAGGTCCAGGCCTTCAACTGGGACGGCTCGCCGGTCGCCCAAGTACTGCTGCTCACCTGCAGCCACTGCCAAACCCATATACTGCTCAGATGCTATCGTGATGCGTTTGAGAGGCTGTGCCGCAACCCTCCGATACTTGAGGGTCTGCGCTGTCACCTGCTGCCCGGTGAAGGGGACTGGTGGCATATTGCCGATGTCTCGATTATGATCCCGGAAGGGTTTGAACTTGAATCATGTTCGTTTCGCTTCGGTTTAAGCGATCTGCGCTTCAAGCATCGTGCCACCGACCTGCATCTCTGCAGACTGGCGCCGGCGTCAACGCATCTGAAGCAGCATGACTTCGGCATTCTGTTCGAGTCCTTTGCTCTTGCCCCGCTGGAAGATCAGCAGGTTATCGATGCACATACCCGCTGTTATCGATGCAGCCCGAAAATCGGCCGGCGCCTGCTTGGCCGACTCAGAAAACGCAAGGGCTATTGCACGGCCAGCTTTAAACACTATCCACGCCAGGATCGAATCATCGGATATAGCCTGCGCAGCAGCTCTCCGATCGATCAGACGATTGAGACCGCACTGCAAGAAAGCTATGGGATTATTGAAGAAGAAAAAGGCTCCACCGACACTGACCCGTGAACAGGCCCTGAACTGCAGGCCGGTGCGCAACAATGTGGTGAACTGGCAATGTCTGGACTCGGGACTCGTGCAGATCGAATATGTCCTCAATCTCAAACCCTTTCTGCTGTCGATTTTCGAAAAATTCTCCAGCAGGTCTGAGCAGTCACCGACCCAGGCACCAACCAGGACGCTGCAGCTCGACGAACTCGGCAGCCAGGTCTGGCAGATGCTGGACGGCACCAGGACTACCGCGGAACTGATCGAGCAATTCGCTGAAACTCACCAGGTTTCCATCCAGGAAACCGAACAATCCATCACCGTTTTCCTGCGGGAACTCGGTAAGCGTGGCCTGATCGCGCTGCATTGATCCCCGGCGGCTGCAAGTTCTCGAAGCACCTCAACTGGTCCCGAGCTGCCTTTTGATAGCCTGCAGGTCATCCCAGGTCGGTTTCTTCATCTCCGGGTTCTTGAGCAGATAGGTGGGGTGAAACGTCGGCCTCAGTTTAATGCTTTTCTGCCGGTCGATCTGATAGGCATGAAAACACCCCCGCATTTGAACCAGAGAAGCGGTTGTGCTCAGCAGTGCCTGGGTTGCGGCTGTACCCATGGTGCAGATCAGCTCTGGCTCGAGGGTGGTGATCTGCTGGCGTAAAAACCCGGCACAGGCATTTACCTGCTCAGCCGTCGGCACGCAGGTCGCAGCCACGCTGCACTTGATGATATTGGTCACGAAGATGTCATTTTCTTCAAGGCCCATGGCTGCAGTCATCTTGGCCAGCATTCGATCCTGCGCAGCACCAAATATCTCATCCTGCTGAGCGGGATGCTCATCGGTGTGACAGAGCCAGTCTCCGATAATCAGCAGTTTTGGCTGCAAACCGCCAAAGCCGGCGGTGCTGACGCGCCTGCTCTGGTGCAGCGGGCAATTTGTGCAGCGGCCTATCTCCCCAGCCAGCTCAGTCAGAGCATTTATCTGCCCGCCTGCCTGCAGTGCTGCGATCGGTTGTGCTGCTTGTGTGTGCGCTGCTGGAAGCCCTGGGGACAATTCCTGATGGGATTTTTCGATCAGCCCGTCAAGGTTGCCCAGAGCTGCCCTGAGCGAGGCCGAATTTCGATAATGCGCAACCCCGCAACTTCGATGGTATTGGACCAGCGAACGCAGCGATCTCAGAAATTCATTCCTGGTCATTAATTAATTGCCTCCACTGCATTTTAAGCTGCACGCTCGAGCGCACGATCAATTGTTGATGGCTTGTTGAGAGGTTCGTGACGTATCAGCCACGCACTTCAATATTATCTGGCCGGCCCAACACTGCAACACATTTCATCAACGCAAGCAACTAATTGTTATTAAATGATAAATATACATTAAAACCGGTTTTCAATTTTTGTGGTACTTTTTTCCTAGAAAAGCACGGCACATCTTCCCCATTTGTGGTATACAATATGAACATATACACCATACTGATACATCGCAGGACTTGAGGTGAAGGTATCAGCCATCCAGAATCTATCAGCAACGGTGCCTTTCAGGTGCACCAGGGAACCTGACCATGGAAAAGACAGAATTCAGCAAAATCAGAAAAAAACTTGGCAAGACCCAGAAACAGCTGGCTGCGCTGCTCGGCATGAGCCTGAAAACCATCCACAGTTATGAACAGGGTTGGCGCACGATCCCGGCTCATATCGAACGACAGCTCTTCTTTCTGCTGATCAAGCAGCGCGGCAGAAACGAGCAACTGATCCCGTGCTGGGAGCAGAAAGTGTGCCAGGAAAAAGAGAACTGTCCGGCCTGGGAGTTTCAGAGCGGGCACCTCTGCTGGTTTCTCTGCGGCACCCTGTGTGAATGCACCAGTGAGTCGTCGTACAAGGAAAAGATCAATGTCTGCCGGTCCTGCAACATTTTCAAATCACTGGTTGACTAGGCGGCCGGAAGGTTCAGACAGCCTGAGTGGTTTTGGGGAATTGTTCGGTAAGGTCTTTATTTTTCCGGTGCATGTATTAATCTATTAAAGTAAAATATTTAATAGGTGTTCCGTCTTACATTCCAGGATAGCACCGAAAATTGCAAAAAAAGGTAAAAAATGCCCATTTACGAGTTTATCTGCAACAAGTGCGGTGACGAGTTTGAAACGATTCTTTCCTCGACCGATACCTCCGAGGTCACTTGTGCCTCCTGCGCAAGCAAAGACGTAAAGAAGGTCTTGTCAGCCACGAGCTTCAAGGTCTCGGGGGCAGCAGGAGCGGTAGGTTCGGCGCCGGCCGGCTGCGGCAGTTCAGGGTTTTCCTGAGCAAGGTGAACAAGCCCCGGGCGGGCTTGACGAATCAGTCCTTGGCCGGTTTTTCCTTCTGCTTGCTGGAAAAATCAAATACCCGTTCATTTTTCTTCAGCAGACCATACTTTTCCCGCGCAACCTGCTCCAGGTAGTGTTCATCGTGCTTGAGGCGTTCTATTTCGGCGCGCAGTTCCTCATTGGTCTTGACCAGATCCCTGGTCTGCTCCTCGAGCCGGGTGGTTTCACTTCTTAGTTTGATCAGGCTGTAGAGCCCTGTCCCGGGGGCAAACAACAGCCAGATAACCGACCCGCAGATCAACATGATAATGATTTTCAAGAGCCGGTTCTCCTGAAGCGGCGTCAGTTTTTTCTTTGGTTTTCTTCTCACCTGGGACACACTGTAGTAAATATTAATTCTCTCGCCTGGCAGCAGCTTTATTTAACCATCCAGGGGTAGCCCATGTCCACCATAGATCTGCTTAAAGATCATCCGCAAGACCTCATCCTGGTCAGTGCTTGTCTCGCCGGCCTGCGGACCCGTTACGACGGCCGCATCATCGAACACCGCGACTGTCTGCAGGCCCTGGCCTCGTGCCGCTGGATTCCCATCTGCCCAGAGCAACTCGGCGGACTGGCGACACCGAGGTGCGCCGCCGATATCATCGGCGGCACCGGTGTTGATGTACTCGACGGCCGGGCCCGGGTTATCTGCCGCGATGGCACCGATGTCACCGAGCCGTTCATAAGCGGTGCGCGCCAGGTGCTCGATATCGCGCAACGGCAGCGAATCGATAAAATTTTCCTGAAAGCCCGCAGCCCCTCCTGCGGTGTTCATAAACAAGGCGTCACCGCAGCGCTGTTAATCAGAAACGGCTTTTCTCCGGTCGAATTCGATTAACGAGCCTTGCTCAAATCTTTTTGGCCCGCAGGTCGTCTCAACTCGTGAACGTCAGGCTAAGATTACCCACGCCAAACCTACTCAATACGCATAATCATTAAAATGACGATGCCTGCCTCGTAGAGAATATACAGAGGACCTCCCATCAACAGCATGTTGACGATATCGGGAGTCGGTGTAAGCAGCGCTGCGACGATGGCGATCAACAGCAGCGCATATTTACGGTGCTGTGAGAAAAACCGGCGGCTGACGACGCCGATCTTGGCGCTGAATACCATCAGAATCGGTAATTCGAAAATAATACCGAAAGCCAAAATGAAGACCGTGACGAAATTGACGAAGCGGCCGACCGATATGACCGGTTTGAGCTCTTCGGAACCGAAACCGAGCAAAAAGTTGATGCCAAACGGCAGGGTAATAAAATAGCAGAAAATGGTGCCCGCATAAAAGAGCAGACAGGTAAAGAAACTGAACAGTACAAGCTGGGTTCTGCTGACCTTAAACGGCTTGCCCAGTGCTTTAAGAACAATCGTTATAATCCAGGGCATCAGCGCGTACAAGGCGCCGAACAGGGCCAGCTTGACATGGGCCAGAAAGGGGCCCGCCACCGAGAAGAAATAGAGTTTTTCAGCCAGGTGGGCCTGCACCAGCTCGAGCAGCCGGGGAGACAGGAAAAACACCAGTGCGGTAGCCAGGATGATGGTAATGAACAGGGCCCGGATCGATCTGCGCAATTCGCTGATAAAGATGACCAGGGCTGGTTTTGTCTCAAGCATAGTTTTTTGGGCTACCGTCTTCGGTAATCAATTTTTTCCTGTGGCTCGGGCCGAAATGCAATCACGAGAAAATATCAGATGCACTGCTGAAAAGCAATTTGATAGAGGTTGCGTTCCCCATAAAGCCATGATAAACAAAGTTGTTGAGCCTTATCCACCTATTATTGCTAAAAACCTAGAGACACTATGCTTGAATTACGCTTCATACGAGAACACCTCGATCTGGTAAAAGCCAAAACGGCTAAACGGGGCCTGAACACCGACATGATCGACCGTTTTGCCGAGGTCGACCGCGGACGCCTGGCGGCCCTGGCTGAGGGAGAGTCGCTGAAAAACAGGCGCAACACGGTCTCCAAGGAAATCGCCTTGTTCAAGAAGAGCGGAGATGAGACGGCAGCGCAACCACTGATCGAGGAAATGAAAACAGCCAACACCCGGATCAAGGAACTGGACCGGGAACTGGTGATCATCCACAACGAGCTGGAAGACATCGTGATGTCGATCCCGAACCTTTGCGACGACTCGGTTCCGGAGGGACAGGACGAGACCGATAACATCGAAGTCAAGCGCTGGGGGGACAAGCCGGCCTTTAATTTTGCACCGAAACCCCATTGGGACCTCGGGGTTGAACTCGGCGTGCTCGACTTTGAACGGGCCGCCAAGTTATCCGGGGCCCGTTTTTCTCTGCTCTGTGGCTTCGGCGCCCGGCTCGAGCGTGCCCTGATCAATTTCATGCTTGATATCCAGACCGAAAAGCACGGCTACCAGGAGGTCCTGCCGCCGTTTCTGGTCAACACCCCAAGCATGACCGCCACCGGCCAATTACCCAAATTCGAAGAGGATTTATTCAAGATCAAGGGCTGGGATCTCTATCTCATTCCCACCGCCGAAGTACCGGTCACCAACATCCACCGGGATGAAACCTTAAACGAGGGCGATCTGCCGCTCAAATATACCGCCTTTACCCCCTGCTTCAGGTCCGAAGCCGGCTCATATGGTAGAGATACCCGCGGACTCATCCGTCAGCACCAGTTCAACAAAGTTGAGCTGGTCAAATTCACCACCCCGGAGAGCTCGTTTGATGAGCTCGAAGCGCTGCTCGCCGATGCCGAAGAGGTGCTTCAGCAGCTCGGCCTGCATTACCGGGTGGTCACCTTGTGTTCAGGTGATCTGGGATTTTCGGCCACCAAAACCTACGACATCGAGGTCTGGCTGCCCAGCCAGAACGCCTATCGGGAAATATCCTCCTGTTCCAATTTTCTCGATTTCCAGGCCAGACGCGGTGCCATCCGCTACCGCCCCGAAGGCCAGAAAAAGAGCCGACTGGTCCATACCCTCAACGGATCTGGACTGGCCGTTGGCAGAACCCTGCTGGCCATCATGGAAAATTATCAGCAGGCAGACGGCTCGATAGAAATTCCCGACGTGCTCAAGCCCTATATGCAGAGTCGTCTCTAGCCACCAGCGCCAAGTTCGGAAAACGGACGGAGGGTCCCATGAAAGACCTGTTCGGCAAAACATCCCTGCCACGAGCCCGTGTCTTCTGCTGGCTCCTGGCCTTCTACTTTCTCTTCACAGGCGCTGTTTCAACCTGCGCTGCTGCCCAGGATACGGCCGGCAGCGGCGACGCCAAGGTCGAATCGATCATGGCGGGGCTCAGCGATGAGCAGGTCCGTCAAATGCTTATCGAAGAGCTCAAGGCGGATGCTCAGGCGCAGGAGCCGGGCGAACGGCAGATGAAAGGCCCTGCCTACATTCTGGCAGACATTCTGAAATCGCTGAGTAACGAGCAGGACGCCAACGAGGACCAGATTAAGAACCTGCTGCGCCAAATCCCGAATGTGGGCCCCGATCTCTACAAGGTCTTCATCAAACTCTGCCCGTACGGCACATCCAGCGGGGCTCTGGTCAATATTATCTGGGTAATCTTTTTTATCAGCATCGGCTTTATCTTTGAGCTGCTTTTCAGAAAATTCTTTTTCCCCAGGTACCTGCGCACCGACCCGGACGTGGACATCGCGGCCATGAGCAACTACGACAAGTTCCTGGCCGCCATCACCCAGCTGCTGCCCGACATGCTCGGCCTGATCCTTTTCTTTGGAAGTGCCTATTTCGCCTTCATGGTCTTCATCTGGACCGATTCGCCCTACGTGCAGCTCTTTTTCCTGGCAACATTGATATCGATTATCTGCATCCGCACGATAGCCATTGCCTCGCAGATTATCTTCTTTCCAAAGAATGAGCATCTCAGAGTCATCCCGATGCACTCTCGACAGGCCCTGATGAGCTACCGCCTCGTGATATGGATATTCGGCTATATCGTTGTCTCGCTGATGTTCGCAGTCGTCGCCAGCCGCCTCGGAGCCGAGCAGGAGACCGTTCGACTGCACCAGCTGCTAATGGCAACGCTGCTCCTGGTGGTTACCGGCTGCGCGGTGGTAATATATAGAAAGCAGGTGCAGAAGCTCATTATCGATGCCGGAACCGTCGACGGTCAGAGCCTGACCTGGGGCAGAAAGCAGTTTGCCTCCATGTGGCATATTCTGACCATCACCTATCTGGCCATCCTCTGGATGCTGCTATTAAACGATCTGGCCGATCCCAACATCAAAGGCAGCGGCGCCTTTATCCTGAGCTTTTTCGTGGTCCCGATATGGATGGTGGCCGACTGGCTGATCCAGTGGGTGGTCAAATATTCCATGACCACACTCAGAATCTATCAGGATCACTATGACGAAGCTGCCGAGCCGACCGAAGAGGATCTCATCCAGCGGGCAAAAGGCAAAACTCTCTATATCAAGGTTAAGTCGATCGCCCGGATCGGCGTGGTCGGTGCGCTGATCATCTGGGTCAGCAGTCTGTGGAACATACGTATTCCGTTTTTCTCAGGACTGGCCGCCTTTTTGCTTGATTCCATTATCATTTTGACCCTTGCCCTGTTCTTCTGGCAGTTTATCAGCTCCTGGATCGAGCGCAAAATTCAGGAGACCATTCCGGAAGAAGAGGACGACAAGGAAGAGGAAGGCGAATGGGGCGGCGCCGCCAAGCGCGGCAGGGCCTACACCCTGCTGCCGATGCTCAGGAAATTCATTGCCAGTGTCCTGTTTGTGATGGTGACCATGACCCTGCTCTCCTCACTGGGTGTGAATATCGGCCCACTTCTGGCTGGTGCCGGAGTCATCGGCCTGGCTATCGGTTTTGGGGCCCAGAAGCTGGTGGCCGATATTTTTTCAGGATTTTTCTATCTGCTCGACGATGCCTTCAGGGTTGGTGAGTACATAACGGCCGGCAGTGTTTCCGGCACCGTGGAAAACATTAGCCTGCGCAACGTGATGCTCAGACATCATCGAGGTATGCTGCAGATCATCCCGCACAGCGAACTAGGCGCCATCACCAACTTCATGCGCGGCGGCATCATCGTCAAATTCAACCTGGATTTCCCTTACGACGCCCCGATCGACAAGATCCGCAAGGTGATCAAAAAGGTTGGCCAGAAGATGCTTGAACACGAGGAATACGGCAAGGATTTCATCCTGCCGGTCAAGTCCCAGGGGGTGCGCGAAATAGCCAATTCGGTGATGACCATCCGGGTCAAATTCACCGCCCAGCCGGGATCTCATTTCGTTATCCGGCGTGAAGCCTACCGCCTGATTACCGAGGCCCTCAATAACCAGGGGATTTATTACGCCCACCGCAAGGTAATTGTCGATCTGCCCGATCTGGCAGAGCACGAAAAAGATAATATCGATCCTGAAACCCAGAAGCAGATTGCCCAGGCGGCAGGAGCTGCAGCCACACGCACCATAGAAGAAGAGCAGCAGGCAGCGTCCGGTGCAAAGGCAGCAAAAGGCGACATGCTGGGCGGGTAATCGATTCTAGCGTCGCTTTAAAGCTTGATTCTGAGCTCAATCTCGTCGATATCTTCGGCCAGTTTCAGCGCGTTGACATAACCGGAGACCACTCCGGCCAGAGAATCCTGAATAAAGGATTTGAGCACGATCTTTTTGCCGTTGACCAGAAGAGCGGTTTTTTCCGGATGACGGCGCTTCTGGACGAACCGTTTTTCGATGAAATCAGCAATCTCGGCTGCCTCATCCAGGCGAAACACATAGTCGGCGCTGATATCAAGATCGGTTGCCACCGCGATCACCCCCGGCAGCTGGCCGCGCAGATTCTGCTCCGGGCTGGAGATCACCTCAATTTTAGCGATCTGCCGCGCCTCTTTGAACCCCTCCCCGATGACGATATCTGCATCACAGAAATACCGGTGCGCCAGCACGGCAAGCGACAAGTTCTTCGGCCTGGTCTGCAAGACCATCTGATCCGGGGTGACGAGCATGACCTCATCGGCCCCGGCCTGCCGGTGCTTGAAGGTGTCCGTGCCGGCAGTATCGAATTCGATCCCCTGTGTGCTGCTCGACTTGATCACCCCGACCCGCAACCCTTTTGCCTTGAGATGTGTGACAACCTGGGTGGCAAGGGTCGTTTTACCGCTGTTGTGATAACCGATGAATGAAATGATCGCCGCCATTGAGCCCATCCGTGTAATAAGGGTGTAGAGTCGAGTTCAAGCCATTGGAGTGAAGAATATACATCCGATGACGGACACTGTCATGGTCCGCTCCCGGAAAAAGGATCACGAACAGATTTAGGTGGAAGATTTTTTTATAGCTGCTACATATAACGGGTGCCCGCCCGAACCGGAGAAATTCCCCGGACGGGCGCCTTATTTCCTTCGATGAGCAGCGTTGCAATGACCACAAACACCTCACTACTTCACGATACCACCATCGTCACCCCGCAGAAAAGCTGGACCGAGCGTGAGCACATTGCCGTCGAGACCCCGTATACCATCATGCTCAACGAAGTGGAGATCGGCGCCTCCATGGTGCTGCCGGTCGGGCTCGAGGAATTCGGCGTGGGCTTTCTGTTCGGCCAGGGCTACATCGAACGACCCGAAGAGGTAAAAGAAGTCCTGGTCTGTCCCGAGGGACGTATTTCAGTGTATGCAGATGTTGCAAACACCGAACCCAAGGATGTGATCATTACATCCGGCTGCGGCGGCACCGGTAAAATCCCGCGGGATATGCTGGAGGGGTTTATCGAAGATCCACTCGACTATGCTCTGGGTTTTGCCGAGATCAAAGCCTTTATCCGTCAGGTGCTAAAGGCCTCGCCGCTGGGACCACAGACCCATTGCGTGCACGGCTGCGGCCTCTGGGCAGACGGAGCGCTGAACCTGTTCTATGAAGACGTCGGCAGGCACAATGCGGTGGATAAGGTGATGGGGGGTATCCTGCTCGGCAAGGCCTCACCGCGCTCAGCCATCTACACCACCGGCCGGTTGACGTCAGATATGGTGCTCAAATGCGCCCGGATGCGCATTCCTATAGTAATGTCGCGCACCGCCCCTTCATCGCTGGGCCTGGCCATAGCCGCCCGCGCCGGGCTGACCCTGGTTGCCTATGCCCGGCCTGAGCGCCTCAATGTCTTCACCCATCCCGAGCGCATTATGATGGATCACCAGTAAAGCAGCTCTCCAGTCCCAACTGATCCTGTCAGGTTTGCCTGAATAGTTCACGAGTTGTTTTTCCATGAACGTCAGGCTAGTCACGTCCTGCGCCTTTTGCTTCCAGCCCGAGTTCGATCAAACGCTCGAGAAGTCGGGGATAATCGAGGCCATGGGCCGCAGCCGACTGCGGCAGCAGGCTCGTTCTGGTCATACCCGGTATGGTATTGGTTTCCAGAATGTAGATGGTACGATCGGCGGCGATAATCATATCGCTGCGGGAGTAGCCCAGCAGGTGCAGCACCCGGTGGGCCAGGACCCCGTATTGCTGGGCAGTTCTGGTCAGATCCTCGTCGATCTCCGCGGGACAGATCTCTTTGGAGGCACCCGGCAGGTACTTGGCATTGTAGTCAAAAAACTCATAGCCCTCGCCGGGCACAATTTCGATGACCGGCATCGCTTCGGGCAGCTCATTGCCGATCACTGACACGGTGATCTCCCGGCCGTCGATATACTGCTCGACCATCACCCGGTGATCGTTTTTCAAAGCCAGCTCGATTCCTTCCCGGACCTGATCGACGCTGCGGGCGATGGTCAGGCCGAGACTGGAACCGTCCCGGACCGGTTTGATCACCAGCGGCAGTCCCATGGCCTGAGCCATTTCCTCGCACTGGGCGGGCTCCATTGTGGTGACCACCCGCCAGTCGGCTACCGGGATACCGGCCAGCTGATAGAGCTGTTTTGCCAGATTCTTGTCCATCGCCACCGCGCTGCCTAATATACCTGAACCCTGGTAGGGGATATCGAGCAGATCGAGCATGCCTTGCACCGAACCGTCCTCGCCGAAAAGGCCGTGCAGCAGGATAAAGGCAAAATCGATGCTGGCTGCGTCCTCGGCCAACCGGGCCAGGTCAGTAGCGGGATCGTATCGTTTTATCGTGTATTTTTCCGGATCGAGCGCCTCTTCAAATATTGCCGCGCCGCTCAGGGAAACCTCCCGTTCGCCGGATTTACCGCCGGCCAGCAGGGCGATACACATCTTCTTATCTGCTCCCATGGATGCACCTGTTACTCAGAGGTTGGTCAGTGATGAGCCTGATGCTCGGGCTTTGCTATGGCACCACGGCCGTTTCTCGGGTATGGTTGTTGTCCTGATTCATGACTCGTTTTCCATCAACCTAAATCGAAACGCTGATGACTGCAATACCTTCTCATATCATCGATCAGTTAAAAGCAATCCTCGGCTCTGCAAACCTTACCACCAGAATCGAAGACCTGCACTGCTACAGCTATGACGGCACCGCCAAACCGCACCTGCCCGAGGCGGTCGTTTTTCCGGAAAACACCACCCAGGTCAGTGAGGTCATGAAAGTCGCCTCCCGCCATCGGATACCGGTAACCCCCCGGGGAGCCGGCACCGGTATGACCGGTGGCGTCGTCCCCTTGGCCGGCGGTATCGTGATGGCGATGACCAGGCTCAACCGCATCGTCGAGCTCGACACCGACAACCAGATCGCTATTGTCGAACCGGGCGTGATCACCGCCGAGCTGCAGCGGGCCGCCCGAAGGCAGGGGCTGTTCTATCCGGTAGACCCCGCCAGCATGAAGTACTGTTCGATTGGGGGTAATGCGGCCGAATGCGCCGGAGGCCCGTCCGCGGTCAAATACGGGGTGACCAAGGACTATATCATCGGGCTCGAAGTCGTGCTTGCCTCAGGTGAGATAGTCACCGCCGGGGCCCGCACCGAAAAGAGCGTCACCGGCTACGACCTGACCCGGCTGTTCATCGGTTCGGAAGGTACCCTGGGCATCATCACCCGCCTCATCCTGCGCCTGCTGCCACTGCCGCCCCATAAGCTGACCTTTATGCTCACCTCGACCTCGCTGCGGCGCACCACCGAAATGGTCTCTGAAATCCTCAATGCCAATATCAAACCGTGTACTTTGGAGTATATGGACAAAACCGCGATCACCACCGTCTCGTCATTTCTGACCGACCCTCCCGCGCCGGAGGTGGAGGCCCTGCTGATCGTGGAGATCGATGGAGAACAGCGGCAGGTCGATGAACAGGCGGACAGGCTGCGCCGGCTGTTGATGGACCGTAGTGAGTTCACCCTGCGCCAGGCCGACGACGAGCAGGAGGTCGAGGAAATCTGGCAGGCCCGCCGGTCTATCTCGCCCTCGGCCCTGAAACTGCGGCCCAACAAAATCGCTGAGGATGTGGCCGTGCCCAGATCGAGGATCCCCGAACTCGTTGAGTTTACAGAGGAAATGTCCAACGAGCTGGGCCTGATCATTTTGACCTTCGGTCATGCCGGAGACGGCAACATCCACGTCAATATCATGCTTGACCGCAGCGATCCCGAACAGGCCCGCCGCGGTGAAATCGCCAAGGAGCGCCTCTTCAGACAGACCATCGCCCTGGATGGTACCCTGTCTGGTGAGCACGGCATCGGCTTTTCCAAGTCGCCCTATCTGGGTTTTGAATTAAATGATGCCACTATCGGCTTGATGACGCGGATCAAGCAACTCTTCGATCCGAACAATATCTTAAACCCGGGAAAAATTTTTCCGGATCAACAGTCATCCAGCAGACCGGCGGGACTAGCTTCTGAAAAATAGTTTGACAGATAACGGACATCGTTTTATATAGAGAGATTGCCGTCAAAAAAAGTCGACCATGTTGGCTATTACCATTAAATGATTTTACGCAATATTTAAACGCCAAACGGAGATACAGATGATAGAAGTTGAAGTTCGGGGCGACCTCGAATTTGCCATCAGGCAGTTGAAGAAAAAGCTTCAGATCGACGGAATCAAGCGAGAGCTGAAGCGACGTGAATATTACGAGAAGCCCAGCGTCAAGAAGCGCCGCAAGCAGGCCGAAGCCCGGCGCAAGCTGCGCAAGTTCAACCGCATGAGAAAGTCCCTGTAATCCGTTGCTGAATCTACTCCTCGCCTGCTGCCGCTGAGCGCAGGCGGGGACCAGACTGCCACAACACGATCACAAAGCAACCCAAACACCCGGAACTCCCCGCTCGATTCAGCGCCCTGCTGGACTTGTTTTTACGCCACCTCATCTCCGAAAGGAGACTTTCTGAAAATACCGCTGCGGCTTATGACAGCGATATCAGATTTTTTCTTGGTTTCATCACCGGCAAAGGCGTCACCGAGCTCAACGAGGTGCGCCTTGAGCTGATCCACGGATTTCTCATCTCCTGCCGGTCGCGCTCTGTTTCGAACCGGAGCAACGCCAGACGGGTATCCGCCCTGAATTCATTTTTTACCTTTCTCGTCCTCCATCTGCATATCGACAAAAACCCGTTTGCCACGGTCGATCTACCCAAAAGCGGCAGATCGCTGCCCAAGGCCTTGACCATCGACGAGGTCAACACTCTGCTGAAGCTGCCGGCCGCCCCTCCTCCGCTGATGCTGCGCAACCATACCATGCTGCTGCTGCTCTATTCCACCGGACTGCGGGTTTCCGAACTGGTCAACCTGCCGCTGGCCGGCTGCAACCTGAGCTCGGGCTTTCTGAAAGTGATCGGCAAAGGCAATAAGGAACGGCTGGTACCGTTCGGCCAGACTGCCCGGGAAGCGGTCCAGACCTATATGGCCGAGGCCCGCCCGCACATACTCAAAGGCAAGAGTTCCACCTATCTGTTCGTCACCGGGCGGGCCCGGCCGATGAGCCGGGCCCGGTTCTGGCAGATCATCTCGGAGCAGGCACGGGCAGCGGGCATCAGTAAAAATATCTCCCCGCACACCCTGCGGCACTCGTTCGCCACCCACCTGCTGGCAGGAGGAGCAGACCTGCGTGCGGTCCAGATGATGCTCGGCCACGCCGATATTTCGACCACCCAGATCTACACCCATATAGACCAGGACCGGCTCAAAGCAATCCACCGCTCTTTTCATCCGCGCAGCTGAGGGCCATTGCATTAAACGTGTGCAACCGCTATAGTTGTTCATAATCACTACCAAATCAGCTCAGCGACCAACGCTTTTGCTGTACTGCGGTCCACTGATTTGAATATTTCATGAAAAGTAATAAATGTTATTTATATATTAACAATATCAATATTTTATGCAGTTATTTTGTAATTATGTCGATGCTACCGTTTGTACTATTTAGAAGCAGTGATGAAAGGCCGTATTTGCACCCTTTGGGCGAGTCGATACGACCTGCTACCCCGCGTCTCTTTTAGGAAAGGCATATTACGTATATTGCCTTCCCCCAGTCTCCTTGGCTAGCAGGCCGTCTCAACTCGTGAACGCCAGGCTGATATGTCATGCGCATCATAACCACCCACATCAATGCCGATTTCGACGGCATGGCCTCGATGATTGCGGCCCAGAAGCTCTATCCGGACGGGCTGCTGGTTTTTCCCGGATCCCAGGAAAAGACCCTGCGGGACTTCATCTCCCAGACCCTGCTTTATCGATACGAATTTCTGAAGGCTAAACAGATCATACTCTCGAGCGTCACCTCACTGGTCGTCGTCGATACCAGAACAGCGGCCCGGATCGGGCCGCTGGCCGCCTGCCTGAAAAATCCGGGTATATCCCTTCATCTCTACGATCATCACCCGAAAAGCGACGGCGACCTCCGTGGTGATCTGGAAGTGATCAGAGATGTCGGTTCAACCATGACCCTGCTCGCCGAAATCCTGCGTGAGAAAGACATCGCCGTCAGTGCAGAAGAGGCCACCATTTTCAGCCTTGGCATCTATGAAGACACCGGGTCGCTGACCCACCTGACCACTACGCCGGACGACATGCGGGCTGCAGCCTGGCTGCTGGAGAAGGGGGCCAAACTCGACGTAATCTCCCAATTCATCAGCCATGATCTCACCTCACAGCAGGTGGGCTACCTCAATGAGCTGGTCAAAAGCGCCAGCCGGATCACCATCCAGGATATTTCCGTGGTGATCGCCACCCTGTCGCTGCCCCATTACGTCGACGATTTTTCCCTGATCGTCAAACGGTTCCTGACCATGGAGAACCTCGATGTGCTGTTCACTATCGTCACTATGGGCGGCAGGACCTATCTGATTGCCCGCAGCAGGATCCCCGACGTCAACGTCGGTGCCATTGCCCGCGACTTCGACGGCGGCGGGCATGCGACGGCAGCCTCAGCGACGATGAAGGACATGAGCCATGTCGAGGCCCACGAACAGCTGGTCCGCAGCCTGCACCGCCATATACGGCCCCAGGCCATCGCCCGGGAGATGATGACCTCTCCGGCAATCACCGCTCCGGAAAATGCGACCCTGTTCCACGCCAAAGCCCTGATGTCGAGGTACAATATCAACGCGATGGTGGTCGTTCCCCAGTATGAACCGGCGCCCCACTCCAACGAGCCGTTCATCCTCGGCATCATCTCGCGGCAGATGGTGGAACGGGCGATCAGCCACGACCTCGGCGATCAGCCGGTCCAGGACTATATGGCCAGCGATGTCGAAGTGCTGTCACTGAACGCCACACTGGCTGATATTCAGGAGATTATCATCGAACATCGGCAGCGTCTGATCCCGATCGTGCACGAGCGCGAACTCAAGGGCATCATCACCAGAACCGATCTGCTCAACCGACTGGTGAACGATCCGGCCAACCTGCCCAAGAACCTGCTGCACGAAGAGAATTACCCGTCCCTGGAGCGCAGCCGCAACCTTACCCAGCTGCTGACCTCGAGCCTGGAGAGGGACATCATCGTCCTGCTCCAGCAGATCGGGGAAGTAGCCGACACCGTCAATGCCAATGCTTTCGTGGTTGGCGGATTTGTCAGGGACCTGCTGCTCAAGAAGACCAATATGGATCTTGATATCGTCATCGAAGGCGACGGCATCACCTTTGCCCGGACCCTGGCGGAGCAGCTCAACGGCAGAGTCAGGACTCATGAACGCTTCGGTACCGCAACCGTGGTGCTGCCCAGCGGCTTGAAACTCGATGTGGCCACCGCCCGCCTCGAATATTATGAATATCCGGCCGCGCTGCCCACGGTTGAGCTCTCCTCGATCAAGCTCGATTTGTATCGGCGCGATTTCACCATAAACGCGATGGCCATCCAGCTCAACCGGGATCAATTCGGCAAACTGATCGATTTTTTCAACAGCCAGAACGATCTCAAACAGCACGCTATCAAGGTGCTGCACAACCTGAGCTTTGTGGACGACCCGACCAGAATCTTCCGGGCCATTCGTTTTGAGCAGCGGATGGATTTCATTATCGTCAAGCATACCCAGCGGCTGATCAACAACGCGGTGAAGATGAACCTGTTCGGCAAGTCGGATGACCCGCGTTTTTTTTCAGAACTCAAGATTCTGCTCAACGAGGAACAAGGTGTATCGGCAATCCTGCGGCTGGAAGAACTGGGCCTGTTTACCTATCTCTGGCCGGATCTCAAACCGCATCTCGCCATCGATCAGCGTTTGGACAACTCTCTCAAACAGGCCGAGCAGGCGATCTCCTGGTTCAAGCTGCTCTACCTCGAAGACACCTTCGAGCCCTGGATCGTCTATCTGCTGACCATCATGGGCAGGTCGCCGGTCACCGTGCTGATCAATTTCTGCAACCGCTTTCAACTGGCCCCGAAGATGAAGATTTTCCTGATCAACGAAAAAAACCTGGCGGATAAAACCGCCGTCTTTCTGTCCCGGAGAAAGCATTTGAAAAACAGCGAAATCTTCACTGCGCTGCGCGATCTCAATATCGAAGGACTGCTCTACCTGATTGCGCTTGCCCGAAAGAGTGAGGTCAAGCAGGCTGTGTCGAGCTACGTAACCTCGCTCAGGCTGCAGCAGCCGCTGCTCAACGGCGACGACCTCAAGGATATGGGCTATCAGCCCGGGCCGCTTTTCAAAACGCTGCTGGAAACGCTTCTGCTGGCCCGCCTGGATGAGACGGTTTCGACCCGGCAGGAAGAAATTGAACTGCTCAAGCACCGCCACCCCCTGCCTGCTGAGCCATAAACCAGACTATCGATCCTTCCCGGGAAGCATCAACCTGCTTAAAAAAGATTTATTTCAGGCCCGGCGATGCTTACTCTACAAGTGAGTCTATCGAAGAAACAAACAACTAGTCAGCACGAGGTATAATGAATTCCATCACCCAGCTCATTATCATGGCACCGCCACTGCTCCTGGCCCTGACCCTGCACGAGTACGCCCACGGCTACATCGCCTACCGGCTCGGCGACCCGACCGCCCGCAACGCCGGCAGGCTGACCCTGAACCCGTTGAGCCATCTCGACCCGATCGGCACCATCGCCTTCTTCCTTATCAAATTCGGCTGGGCCAAGCCGGTGCCGGTCAACCCGGCTTATTTCAAGAACCCGCGCAAAGACATGCTCTGGGTGGCGCTGGCGGGCCCGGTAACCAATCTGGTGCTGGCGGTGATCAGCGCCGTGCTGCTCAAATCACTGATCGGCATGGCCGCCTTTATCCCTTATTCGGCCGCCATGGAGGCGATACTGCTGCCACTCTCCCATATGCTGGTCGCTTCCATCTGGATCAACCTGGTCTTGTGTATTTTCAACTTCCTGCCGATTCCGCCGCTGGACGGAAGCAGAATAATGACCGGTCTGCTGCCGGAGAACCTGGCCCGCACCTACGCCTCGTTCGAGCGCTACGGCTTTCTCGTGATCTTGTTACTGGCCTTCAGCGGAGTGCTCTCCACGGTGATCTTTCCGGTGATCAGATTCGCCAACAATCTACTGCTGGCCTGATTCTTTCCGGAAACGAACAGCGCATCGAAACTGCAAATCGGGAAGCAGCCTAAACCGCGTACCCCCGGACCATTGAGCGGTCCGGGGGTACCAGCATAGGCCCTGACTATCTGCGGTTATCAGAATTTATAGCTCAGCCCGGCAGAGACCAGGATCGCTGCAGCATTCTCAAATTCACCGACTATCACGCCATTGTTGACTTTGCGTGATTCCTTGTAGTCATAGAGCAGGCCCAGGGCGAACTCCGTCTTATCGTTTATCTTGTAGCGGCCGCCGATCGAGAAAAGCAGCGGATCCGAGTCGGGCAGTTCAAAACTCAGGTTTGCCTCGGGCACCGGGTTTGAATCGATCGCAAAACCGAGCATCCCGGTAAAGGCTTCATTAAAGGCGTAGGATGCACTGATACGAAAGGCATCGGTATCATCCCAGTTTTTCGGAATAGGATTACCGAAAATCGCTTCGGCCATCGGATTGCCGAATTGAAAGTCCAACGACTCATATTCCGACCAGAAGGTCCGGTCCCAGGCCAGCTCAACCGTCAAAGCGTTCCAGGTGTAGGCACCGGCCAGGGTAAAGACCGCCGGTGCAGGCAGGGTCACGTCGCCGGTGGTGCTGATCACCAGGGGCATCGGAACATTGCTGCTCAGATTGGCATCGCCGGAGAGTTCCAGGTCGACGT
This sequence comes from uncultured delta proteobacterium, assembly GCA_963824415.1. Classification (GTDB taxonomy): domain Bacteria; phylum Desulfobacterota; class Desulfobulbia; order Desulfobulbales; family Desulfocapsaceae; genus JABDQA01. Next base: position 351,834 of record CAWGPM010000002.1, on the reverse strand, counting down.
TGGAGCGATAGGTCACCGTAAAGTTCAGGTCGTCGTTGGGCTTGATTGCCAGCGCCAGGTTATAGCCCCAGTCAACCCCCCAGTCTCCTTCAAGATCGAGCGAGGTGGCGATACCGTCGGGCCGCACGCCCCCGTTCCTGGCCGTCGCCGTGGACATCAGCATCCTGACCCCGCCGGCCAGCGAGAAATAATCGTTTATCTTGTAGGATACCGTGGGGTTGGCGTCAAATACCTGGAGTTCGAATTTTTTGGCAAACAGTGACGGGTAGTAGTCATTCCAGCGTTTGGCCAGACCAAATGGTGCAGTGAAGGAGAAGCCAAAGCGGAAATTGTTGTAGTCGGGCGATACCAGAAAGAGGGTGGGCAGCAGGAAATTCTCGGTTTCCGAGGTGCCATTGAAGGCAGGGGTTCGGGCATCGGTGTAATCGATCGCCGTCAGATGGATGTAGGTCAGATCGATCTCGCTGAGCCAGGCGTCAGCGGCGAAGCTCATGTTGGCCGGATTGTAGTAACTCGAATCCGCACCGGTGGCAGAGGCAATGTGGGCACCCGCCTTGGCCACCGAATCGGCTGACTGCTCCGGAATCCGGTACCCCGAGGCGTAAGCTGTACCCGCAACCAGTAACGATGCTAGCGCCAGTAGAGATATCGACTTTTTCATACGGTTCTCCCTTGAAATAAATGATTAGCCGATCCGGGTTCTGTAACCCGCAGCGACTGGTTCACCGGCCTTAAAGACCGGCAGCTCAGACTATTTTTGCATACCGATCGTACAGGTAGCGTTTAATCTTGTGGGTCGCCGTCTTGATGAACGGTTCTCTGCGTTCAAACACCTCGGCCAGCCGTGACGCCGGAGCAAACGCTGCGTTGACCTCTGTGCGCATTTCCTCGAGCAGTGCTTCAAGGTAGTCCTGGCGTTGCTTACGGGACTGACCGGCAGTCATTTCGTCGATATATTCATAATCCGGATAGATCCAGGCATTGAGACGGCCATTGTCTTCCACTACCAGCGACTCGACCACCCAGTAATAGGCATTGAGCCGATGTTCGATCGCCTCCGGATAGATATTTTCACCGTTTGACATGACGATGATATTCTTGCAGCGCCCCTTGATGTGCAGGTTGCCCGCTTCATCCAGCAACCCCAGGTCCCCAGTGGCCAGCCAGCCATCCGTGGTGAGCACCTCGGCACTGGTATCCGCATCATTGAAATAACCTTTCATGATGTTGGGACCGCGGGCATAGATCTCGCCGATGCCGGTATCCGGGTCAGCATTTTCGATCTTCACCTCCACCCCGGGGATCGGCTTTCCGGTGGAGCCGATGGCGATGGTTTTGTCGCCAAAAGGCCCACCTGCAATTAACGGAGAGGATTCGGTTTGACCGTAGCCGATTAAAAACGGAAACTGTGCCTCGACCAGGAATTTTTCCACCTCCGGGTTCAGCGCGGCGCCGCCGACCCCCATCATCTTCAGGTTGCCGCCAAAAAAGTCGAGCAGCTTTCTACCGATCCGTTTGTTGACGAACTTGCGCCCGCCGGAAAAGCGATAGAGCAGACCTAAGAGCCTACTTTTGTCGATATTGGGCAACACCCGCTTTTTATAGATCTTCTCGAGCACCAGTGGAACCGCAAAGATCACAGAGGGCTTTTCATGCTTGCAGAGATTCTGCAGAATCGCCGGCGTCGGTGTTTTGCCGGCATAGGCGATCCGGGCACCCACCAGCAGCGGCAATACAAAGCCGGCGGTGAACTCATAGGTATGCGATATCGGTAGGATGGACAGAAAGACGTCGCCGGGCCCAATAGTCATGAGCGTTGAGGCGGCGTAGGCGTTGGAAGTGAGATTCTTGTGGGTCAGCATAACCGCCTTCGAAAATCCCGATGTCCCCGACGTATAAAGGATCGAAGCGAGGTCCTCTTCTGCTACCTCGGGAAAGTCGACACCCCCGCCGGTGACGGTCTTCTCACGGTAATCAGCCAGGGCCGCATCCAGAAACGTGCTGAAGGGCTCGGCCTGCAGCAACCCTTCGGCACTGCGATAATCGTCGAGGGTCAGCACCAGTTCGGGTGCTGCGCCGCGCAGGTCATAGATCTTGTCAATCTGACGCTGGGTGGTGAAGATGACCTTGGGCTCCATCTCACCGATAATGTGGTGAACATCGGCTTCCGGGAGATCCGGCAGGATCGGTACCCCGACCCCACCCAGGCGGACCACCGCCAGATAAGCAAGGCCCCAGTAGTGCGAATTCTCTGCCAGGATCGCAACCCGGTCACCTTTGGTAATGCCCCGCTCAATCAGGCGGGCTGCCAGAGCACAGATTCGATCATAAAACTCCTCATAGGTGATCGAGTCCTCCATCGCCATGCCGATGGCCGCCAGATCCCCATATTTCTGTTTGCAGGAATCGACGATATAGTTCAGCGTCATCCGCACTTCCGGCCCGTCGGGCATATGGCTTCCCCACAATAGAACAGAAAAAAGCTAACAATTACCTGTACCAATGCTGGTTCTGGTATAACACAATTGTAACACCAAGGTCAATCGAGAAGACCCCCAATCCATAGACTGGCAAGGTTCTCATGTCATCTGTGGGGGTGAATTCGCTTGACAAGCGCTGTTTGAGCTGCTACTTAGCTGCAGACAACAACCATATTTATGTGTTAGATCAACTAATTGACAATAATCATGGTCAGTCGTCAACCGTTTTACGCGTCCGTATCCTCTATTTTTCTCTCAATTATTGTCATTAGTGTTTTCTGTATCGCTTCCCCGGCACTCAGCGTGCCGGTGCTCAAGGATTCTTCCAAACACCGGGTTCAAAGAACTTCGGCCCGAGCTGCTCCGCCACAGTCGGTGGCGACGCTGGGAGCCTATCGAGACATCAGCGCTGCCAAACAGCCGGTCGGTTTTCTGGCCAATCTCACCAAACACTTCAGTCCGCGGATCATCTCGGCCAGATCCATTATCGTGATCGACGCCTCCTCGGGCCAAACGCTTTTTTCCAGAGCACCGGATACCCCGCGACAACCGGCCAGCACCATCAAAGTATTGACCGGGATGCTGGCCATCGACACACTGAAAAACAGTCAACCCGTCAAGGTCAGCCCCAGAGCCGCCAGACAGCCGGCCTCAAAGGTCTATCTGGACCAGCGTAAAACCTATCCGGCCAACGATCTGATCAACGCGGTGCTGCTCGCTTCGGCAAATGATGCCAGTGTGGCGCTGGCTGAAAAAATTGCCGGCTCGGAACAACAATTCGCCCAGAAAATGACCGGGCTGGCCCGACGCTGGGGGGCAAAAAACACGGTCTGCAAGACCGCCTCCGGCCTGACCGCCAAGGGGCAGAAGACCACGGCGCGCGATCTGGCCATTATCTTCCGCCGGGCTATGCAAGACAGGGAATTCGCCACCCGGATGAAGCGCACCAGGATAAAGACAGTGGAAGGCAAGCTGCTGCGCAACCACAATAAGGCGCTCTGGCAGATCGAAGGCACGCTGGGCGGCAAGACCGGCTACACCAATGCCGCCCGCCAGACCTACGTCGGCAAATTCAAACGCGGCACCGACGAAATCATCGTGGCCATCATGGGCAGTGAAACCATGTGGGGCGACATCAAACGGCTGGTCGATTATGGCTTCGCCCGCAAAAAGCAGCTTGCCGCAGCCGCATCGAAAAAGAGTGGCGACCGCACCGCCGCGGCAGGCTCTGCCCCACCGACCAGCGGCTGATTGAGCGGGCCGGCCTCCCTGCCCTTTATTTCCCAAGCCCTGCCGCAGACATCGACTCAGAACTTCCTGGTCAACAATTCGAGCCTGTTTACCGTCAGCGTTGTCGCGCCAAAATCCTCTTCCACCAGGCCGCTCAGCTGATATATTTTCCCAGCCGCCAGCAAGTGGGCATAGCGGCGATACACCCGGGGAAAGAAGGTGGTCTCGACGATTGCCGTGTCATCTTCAAAACTCAAAAATTCCATTACCTCCCCAGTTCTGGTGGAAACGATCTTCCCGCTGACCAGCAGTCCCACAAAGCAGACGGTTCTGCCAATATGATTGCCCAGATCACGCCCTTTGACCGTTTTCCCGTTACCCCTGCGAACCAGGCTGACCGGATGGGCCCGGCACAAAAAACCGAGCGCCCGATACTCCCGGCGCCACCGTTCTATCCGGCTCTGGTTCTGCAGCGGCGGCGGGGCGGGTCGGGGAGCGGAAAAAAGCACTCCAGGTGAGACTTTGGAGGCACCGACCATTCCGGTGTTATGCGCTGCCAGCTGCCAGAACAGTTGACTGCGATTGGTATCGGCCGCCAGCCCGTCCAGGGCTCCGCTGTCGATCAGACTGCGCATCTCATCTTCAGCCGGCTGCAGCCGCTGCAGAAAGTCAGAGAAATCGGTGTAGGGCCGCTCCCGGCGACAGGCAACGATGCGCTCGGCGGTCTGCTGCGACAGATCGTGCACCGCCTGCAACCCGACCATAAGCCGCAAGCCGCTGCCCCGCCAGCGGTAAGCACTGAGCTGCACGTCCGGCGGATCGAGGGTGAGCCCCAGCCGTTTAGCCTCGGAGACGTAAGAAAAGGTCGAGTAATAGCCGCCCCGGTTGGAAATGACCGCCGCCATGAACTCGGCCGGAAAATGCGTTTTCAGGTAGGCAGCCTGGAATGAAACCCGGGCATAGGAGGCGGAGTGCGGCTTACAGAACGAATAGCCACTAAAGCTCATCATCATCGCCCAGACCCGCTCGATTTCGAGCTGCGCAAGCCCGCTCTTCTCACAGCCCCGGTAAAACCGCTGGCGATAGTCCTCGAGCCGGTGCTGCCGGTCCTTTTTGGACATGATTTTTCTCAGGCCGTCAGCCTCGCTGTGGGAAAATCCGGCCAGGGCAACGGCAACCTTTGAGACATCCTCCTGGTAGACCATCAGGCCGAAAGTCTCCTCGAGCACCTGCTCCAGGCCACGGTGCAGCGGCTGCCAATTGCCGCCATGCAGGCGCCGCACATATTCCCGGACAAACTCGTTGGCAGCCGGACGGATGATTGAGGACTGGATGACCAGCTGCTCGAAATCTCCGCTGCCGGCCTTCTGCTGCAACAGCCGCATGGCCGGACTCTCGATATAGAAGCAGCCCATGGTCCGACCGGCGCTGATGGCCGCCTGGGTTTGCAGATCATCTTCCGGATGCCAGTCTTCCTCGTCAAAGTCGGCCCCGTTGCCCCTGATGTTAGTGATGGCATCGCGGATCACGCCAAGGCTGCGGTTGCCAAGCAGGTCTATCTTGATCAGCCCGGCTTCCTCGGCCCCGTCTTTCTCCCACTGGATGATCGGTACCCCCTTGGCGGCCAGCTCCACCGGCACATGGTTGGTGAGCGGATCCGGGGTTATGACCACCCCGCCGGGATGCACCGACAGGTAGCGCGGCAGGCCGATCAGTTCTGCGGCGCGCTCGATGATCGCCGGCCAGGGACCGGAAAAATCCTGATCCTTCAGCGCAGGCAACCGGGCAATCTGTTCCTGAAGACCCATGTCGCTGCGCTTGAAGAACCAGGGCAGCCGTTTGGTCATCCGGGATATTTCATGGCCCGGCAGGCCAAAGGCCTTGGCCGTTTCCCGGATTGCCATGCGCGGTTTGAAACAGACATGGTTGCACACCATTGCCGCCCGCTCGCCGTGGCGGTTAAGAACCTCGGCCAGAACCGCATCGCGCTCGTCCCAGGCAAAATCGATATCGATATCCGGCGGGTCGCTCCGGCCAGGGTTCAAAAAACGCTCGAAATACAGATTGTAGCGGATTGGGCAGACATTGGTGATGCCCAGGCAATAGGCGACCAGCGAAGCCGCTCCGGAACCGCGACCGCAGATGCGCCGTTTTTTCCGCGTGAAGTCCGCCTGCAGAGGCAGGACAATATCACGTACCGCCAGAAAATATGATGAGAAGCCCATCTGAGCGATAATCGCCAGCTCATGCTCGAGCCTGGTCTGCACCGCTTCAGGCAGCCCTGCACCGTAACGCTGCCGGGCTCCGGCGAAGGCCTGCTGCCGCAGCACCTGGCCGGCCGACTGCGTACTGTGCTGCTGCCAGGGCACCATCAGCAGATCCCGCCCGGGCCCGGTAAAACCGCAGCGCTCGCCAATCTCTTCGGTAGCCCGCAGCGCCTCCGGCCAGATGGCAAAACGGTGCTCATACACCTGCGCTGCTTCAAGACCTTGCACCCGTTCCGGAGCCAGCTGCTCCCGATGGTTGTCAGACAGGATCGCACCATCAGCAATTGCGCGCAGCAGCAGATGGGCTCGAAGCTCGTCGCTGCCGGCCAGATCGCTGTCCGGCGTGATTACCGCCGGCAGTCCCAGCCCGGCAGCCAGGTGTCGCAACCGACTGGCCGGCCCGGTCGGCCGACTGCCCAGATCCGCTGCCGCATCGAGGCCGAACGCGGCGCACTGCCGCAACACCTTCAGGCAACCTGCCAGCAGTACAAGCCCTGCAAAACAATGGGCCGATTCACCATCGAGCTCGAAGGGACCATGTTGTTTTACCGCACTGATGATCGTGCAGAGATTGCGGTAGCCGATCTCGTCCTTGACCAGCAGAACCAGGTTTTCTCTACTGCCTTTTAGACGTATTTCCGCGCCGATCAGCGGCCTGATACGATGCTCCCGGCAGGCCGCCAGAAAGGCCCAGAGGCCGTACAGGTTCTCGATGTCGGTCAGGGCCAGACGGCAGTAGCCGTGTTGCCGGGCCAGGCGGCACAGAAGCGCTGGTGAAGCGGTGCCCCGCAGCAGCGAAAAAGAAGAGCGGACGCGAAGCGGTATCATGACAGGGACACAATGAACGGTTCGAGCTAGGGTAAAACCATCTGCCCGCCGCTTCTGATGGCTTCGCTGCCGAAACGGCGGCGCACCGCATCGACCGCGGCCAGCAGCCGTTCCTGCCTCTGTCCGTCACTGGTAACGCTTTCGGCCACTGCTCTGAACAGCGGCAGTTGAGGCGAGATACGGTGCAGCCGGTCACAGACCAGGCGGCAGCTGCGCACCCTGGTCCGACGCGTCAGCCCCCGCTGCAAAGCCAGCAGGGCCAGACGCTGCAGAGATGCATCATCTGATACCCCGAGCCTGACCGTGGCTTGGCGCACCGTCCGGCCGCCATCCGAATAGTTCAGGAAAAGTGCGACCCGCCGGGCAGCCATGGTGGCACCACGGAGCTCCATGCCGATATCGACCGCCAGGGTTTTGAGCACGCCCGCAAGTACCCGCTGCTCGGCACTGTCTTCTGCGAAAACATGTTCACGCTGCACGGCGGGCACCTGGCGGTCCGGGTTTTGCACCGCTTCGCTGTCGATACCCCGGCTGATCTCGAAAAGGTGCTCGCCGCGCCGGCCGAACACCCCGAACAGCTGCACTCTGCTGAGCGCAGCGAGTTGCCCGACTTTGCCGATGTTGAATTCCGCCAGACGCCGACGCTCGACCCCGCTGAGACCCGGCAGCAGCTGCAGGGCGAGCGGGGCCAGGAAACGCTGTTCTTCGCCATCGGCAACGATATATTCGCCCCGCGGTTTGACCAGACGGGAGCCGACCTTGGCCACCAGTTTGCTGGTGGCCAGGCTCCAGATCGGGTCGATGTCGAACTTGCTGCGCATCTGCCGGCGCAGGCGCCAGCCCACATCGGGGGCAGCGCCGAACAAACGATGGGTCCCGGTAATGTCAAGGTAGAGATGGCCGTCTTCGGCGCCGTGCTCAAGGGTCGGGCTGTACCGTCCCGCTTCGCAGGCAAAGGCCGCCATGGCCCTGCGGTACAGGGCGAAACGGGGTGCAACGATCTGCGCCCCGCGACAGCACCGCAAAGCCTGGGAAAGCAGCATACCCTTGCGGACCCCGTCGCCGTAAGCTTCTTCGCTCATGTCGTAGACGGCAGCCCGGGAGGCCTGCCGGGGGGCGACGATGAGTGGTTTGTACCGCAGGGTGCGGTCGGTCACCCGCTCAACCGCAACCGCAAAATCGGCCACGTTAAGATGCAGGATAAGACGGGGATGATTCATCAGTCCCTCCCCGGTTGCATCGCTTCCGCCACCCGGCCCAGCACCTGGCTGAGCAGCTGGGCGTTGCGCGGCGCCTGGGCCCGCACATGGTTGTTGAAAAAGATAACACCCCGTTCGGCCCTGAGCACCAGTCCGCTCAGCGTATCTTCATACCATTGCTGCAACTCCGCCCGGGAGTAATCGTAGTCGAATTTCTTCTGCATGTTGGAACTGCGCCAGCCCTGCCGGTTCCTGCCGTGAAAACGGACATAAAAAAGGGCAGGGTTGGTCACCACGTCAAGGCAGGGGAAAAGCCCCGGCAGTTCAGGTTCGTCAACGCTCACCAGGCTCACCCGGCGCTGCTGAAGCTCGGCAAAAACCGAATCAACCGCCCAGGAGACATGGCGAAACTCCACCGCAACCGGCAGCGGCTGCAGACCATCGAGCAGCTCCGCCAGAAAACGCCGGTTGGCAACAGTCCGGTCAAAACCGGGCGGCAATTGTACCAGAATGGCGACCAGCCGCTGTTTCAGACCGCCGATGCCCTGCCGATAGCGGGCCACCTGCTCCCGCCAGTCGTCTTCCCGTTCGTGGGTTACGGTCCGGGTCAGTTTGGCAGCAAAGAGCAGGTGGGGGGGAGCACTGGCGACCATGCGCGCCAGCGCGTCGGAGCGGGCCATCTGATACCAGGTATAATTAAGCTCCACGACCGAGAAAACACGACCGTAGAGGCCGAGCATCGCCGCCGACCTGGTACCCGGCGGGTAAAATCCGCTGTCTACCCACTCGAGATAGGAATAGCCGCTGGTGCCAATCATCACGGTGCACCCGGCGCCTTTATCCGTCGGGCGAACCAGAATCGTGGCAGGCTGCTGTGGGGACTGGGGGGCCATCGCTTCAGTGCATCAGGCGTCTGGTCCGGAAAAACTCGGATGCGTTGCCCGGACCACGCCGATGACCTTACCCTGTATCAGAACTTCCCCAAACCCGTAGCGCATGACCGGATAGTGTTTATTCTCCGGGCGCAATTCGATGCAGGCGGAACGCAGGAAAAAACGTTTGACAGTGGCCTCTTCATGGTGGATCAGCACTGCCACAATCTCCCCGTTCTCGGCGTACTGCCGGGGTTCACAGATGACAATATCGCGATCGAAGATTCCGGCATCGCGCATCGAGTCCCCGCTGATCCGCAGACAGAAGAGGTTGTCACCGCGAAACAGGGCCGCATCGACCACCACACTGCCGTCCCACTCCTGCTGGGCATACATCGGCAGACCGGCGGTGACCCGCCCGATAATCGGCACCTCCCGTGCCAGCGACGGCTGCGGGCGGGAAGCCTTGTCGGGCAGCAGCCGCAGGCTCCGGCTGTAGCGCCCCTGCCGCTCGACCACCCCCTTTTTTTCCAGTTGGGCCAGGAGCTGGGCCACCGCACTGTGGCTGATGCCAAGCTCTTTTGCGGCCTGCCGCAGACTGGGGAAATCGCCCTGCTGCCGAAGCCGTCGTTTCAGATAGTCAAAAAAATCCTGCTGTTTTTCCGTTAACATCGTTCCTCCAATGTACATGTACATTTTTGACAATTGTATCGCATGGCGTAAAAATGTCAATGTACATTACTGGTTCCCGGAGAAAAAAACAGGGCCGGATAAAAATTGGAGAGGGGCGGCTACACGACGCTACGAATCAAGGCCGGCGGTTGCCAGCCGTATGCCGAGCAGGATGAAGAGTACACCGTTGATTCTGCGCAGGCGGGCGGTCATCTTTTCCGAGCGGCGCAGCCGAGCACTGATGGTCGAGGAAAAGAGCGCCAGAATAAGACACCAGATCGTTCCGGTGGCGACGAACACCAAGCCGAGTAGAGCAAACGACAACACCTTGTTTGGACTCGAAGCGGAGATGAACTGGGGCAGAAAGGCGAGGAAAAACAGCGCCACTTTGGGGTTGAGGATATTGGTCAGCGCACCCTGCCGGTAGATGCGCAGCAGCCCGGCCTCGAACAGCCGGACACCTCCGGATCCAGGGATTTGGGCAGATCGTTCGAGAATCAGACGGATGCCCTGATAGACCAGATAGGCTGCACCGGCAAATTTCACCATGATGAAGGCATGGGCCGAGGTGGCCATGATCGCCGACAGCCCGAAAGCACCCACCAGCGTGTGCACCATGGCACCGCTGCTGATGCCGAGGGCGGCGCAGATGCCGCCGTTGCGACCGCTGCTCAGACTGCGGCCGATAATGTAGAGCGTGTCGGGGCCGGGATAGATGTTTAAAAGGATGGCCGCGCTGATAAAGACACTGAAGTTCTCGATGCCGGCCATCGTGCAGCCCGCTCAGCCGACTTCAGCATCCAGTTCAAAGGTACCGGCTGCGATCTCCTGGTCGATCTCTTTGAGGCTCTGACGCATCTGCTTCAGGGCCTGGCGGATGCGGTTTTCATTTTCGACCAGAGCCAGACGCAGCCAGCCGTCACCTTCTTCACCAAAACCGGCACCCGGCGCTACCGCCACATTGGCCCGGTTCATCATCTCGACCGCAAACCTGACAGAGCCCATGCGGTTATAGGGCTGAGGAATTTTCACCCAGAGAAACATGCCGGCTTTGGGTTTCTCGACCTCCCAGCCCATGCGCACCAAACCCTCGCAGAGCACGTCGCGGCGGTACTGATAGGCGGCCGCCTGATCGGTAATGTCGGTGTCGCAGTCGCGCATGGCCACGATACCGGCAATCTGGATGGCCGAGAAAATCCCGTAGTCGTAGTAGCCCTTGATCTTGGCCAGCCCCTCGATGATCTGTTCATTGCCGACACAATAGCCCAACCGCCAGCCGGCCATATTGTAGGATTTTGAAAATGAGCCGAATTCCACCCCGACATCGAGCCCCCCGTCAACCTCGAGAAAACTGGGGGCCACATAGCCGTCGAAGGTGATCTTGGCATAGGCAAAATCGTTGATCACCATGAAACCGTATTTCTTCGCATATTTGACCACCTCGGCAAAAAGCTCGCGGCTGGCCAGGGTACCGGTCGGGTTGTGCGGAAAGTTGAGCATCAGCAGTTTGGGACCGGGATAGAGCGAGCGGCACATGCTGTCGAGTTGGGCCAGGAAGGCATCTTCTGAGCTGAGCTGAATGCGCAGCACGTTGGCCCCGGCAATGACCGCTGCATAGACGTGGATCGGAAAGGCCGGGGCCGGGACGAAGACCGTGTCGCCGGGGCCGAGCAGGGCCAGACACATATGGGAAATTCCCTCTTTCGAGCCGATGGTGCAGATCACATCATCGACACCTTCAAGCTTAACACCGTAGCTGCGTTGATAATACAGCGCGATTTCCCGCTTCAGGTTCTTCATCCCGCCGGCCACCGCCGGATAGCGGTGGATCTTGGGATCAGCCGCAACCTCGCAGAGTTTCTGTGTTACTGAGTCAGGGGCCGGATCGATCGGGTTGCCCATGCCCAGGTCGATGACATCATCGCCCTGCCAGCGCTTCTCCATCTTCATTTTGTTGATCATGCCGAACAGATAAGGCGGCAGCTGGTTCATGCGCTCGGCGAATCTGACCTTAAACGGGGTACTCATTATTTTTATCCTCTGGTGTCGATAACGGCCCTGGTACCCGACCCGCCTAAGAAACTGACAGAATCGTCTTCTCGCGGGCAGGGTTTCAGTGCCGTCATGCGTTGGCCTAGAGCCATTTAAAAAGTAGAAACATTGTGCGCCGTTTACCGGGTGAAGTCAACCCTATTGTGCTAGGCCTCGCTTTTGTCGATGGCCTGCAAGGTGCTCGGTCAGCCATCCTGACAGATCGATATCACCGGACCTGCACCGGTTGCATTAATCGACCGGGACAAGACGCCGTCGCCAGACTATTACTTGACTGCCCGTTAAACAAAACATCCCCGCAGAACAGCTTATCTGCGGGGATGAATATCAGAGATTGGTTGTCTGATCGTACAATCAGCTCAAACTGCGGCACAGCCTGCCAAAGCCGCCCGGAATGGTGCCCGAAGACCAGAACAGCCTGCCCTGTTTGTAGTCGACGAACCAGTAGCCGCTGGGCCTGCGCTGGGCCGAGGTGAAAATGAAGGGCTGCTCTTTGGAGAAATTCGTATTGAGGTGGATGTCCTTATCGTTGGCCTGGGGCTCCATCAGCGACATGGCCTCCGCGATAGAGGGAAGTCGCCAGTCATGATATCCGGAAAAGCCCTGCTCGTTGAGCTCGACGATACTTCTGGCCATCGACCGGATTGAGGAAATATCGTGCCCGGCCTGCTGCCACATCAGTCCGGTGCGCTGGTCGACCACGGTCTGCCGGTCATGACGATGCAGATGGTTGACGAAGCTGCCGCCGGGGTTGCGCTCATCGTCATAAAAATTCCATTTCCGAATCAATTCAAGAACCTCCTCGTCGGACAGCTCCAGCGGCTCGGCCGGCAACTCGACCAGGTCTCCCGCATCCCTTTTACCATCCCAGACCGGCAGGGCACGCCCCATATCTTCATGGACGACGGCCTCCTCCAGCGGATTGACCAGGCTTTGATCACCATCGTCGAGGACGTGATCGATCAGCCAGGTGCGGATTCTTTCATCGATCGCAAAAGTCCGGTCGTAAAAGGCCACCTCCCCCTGGTTCTGAACACAGCGTTTGACCAGATCCTCCGGGGCATCGATCTCGGCGACGATCCTGGCGTGCTTGACTCCCCGCTCCATCAGACAGAGTTTGGGCCTCTCCCCCCAGTTGTCGATGAAAAAATAGTGAATCCGCTCATCGTTGTTGCGCACCCGTTCGCGGCCTCCCCAGGATTCATAGGTGCCAAAAGTCAGCTCCGGGGTCATTTCCCAGTCGATCGAGTTGATTATTGTATCACCTACCTTAATCTTGTGAAACTCACCCATGTCGTCTCCCCTCTATGCTGGTGGTGTAAAAACCTTTTTTTCTGTAACGCCCGGCCAATCGCTGTTATAGTTGGGCCATCAGTTTAGCCAAAAATTAGCCATAACTAAAACGATTATAATAATTATTCTCAGATAGTCCATGCTCCCATCCCGGATTCAGACTTCAAGCGGAGTGCCGCTCCCCCTCGGGCCAAGCTGGCAGCACGGCCATCTCAACCTTGCCCTGTTCTGCCGTAACGGTCTCTTGGTCACCTTGGTTTTTCAATTTGACGATGCAGGGCCGGGGGCTGGCGAACTGTTTGAAATTGTGCTCGATCCGGTTCAGAACAGAACCGGTGATATCTGGCATCTCGGCCTGCAGATCGGCGAGCGGGCCATCCGCTACGGTTTTCGCATCGAGCACCAGGAAGATCCCGCCCAAGGGCAGTTTTCCTTTCCCGATACAATTGTTGTCGATCCTTATTGCCCACACCTTGCACCGCGCCCCTGGGCGGAAGTATCGATGGCCGGCCGTCAGCCAATCTGTTTTGCCGCCCGCCCCGAGACCTTCGACTGGCAGGGTGATCGACCGCTGCAAACACCCCTTGCGGAAAGCGTAATCTACGAGCTGCACGTCAGGGGTTTCACCAGGCACCCCAGCAGTGATGTCCGCCACCCGGGGACCTATTTGGGGCTGATCGAAAAAATCGACTATCTCAAAGATCTGGGGGTGACCGCTGTTGAACTGCTGCCGGTCACCGAATGGGATGAAACTGACAATAAATTCGTCAACCCGCAAACCGGAGCCAAGCAGCTCAACTACTGGGGCTACAACCCGCTCTCCTTTTTTGCGCTGCGTACCGGGTTGGCGGCGCAGCCCGAGAGCCACTTGAACGAGTTCAAGACCATGGTGCGCAGCCTGCACCAGGCCGGTATCGAAGTGATCCTGGACGTGGTCTTCAACCACACCGGAGAAGGCGACTACGAGGGCATCACCTCGAGTTTTCGGGCCATTGACAATCCGCTCTATTACCTGGTGGATGAAGCAAACGGCGACTACCGCAACTATACCGGTTGCGGCAATACACTCAACTGCAACCATCCAGTAGTCAGAAAACTGATCCTCGAGGCCTTGCACTATCTTGTCCGTGAGCTGCATGTGGACGGCTTTCGCTTCGACCTGGCCGCGATCTTCAGCCGGGGAAGCGATGGAGAACCGCTCGAGTCCGCACCGCTGATCGAGCTGATTGCCGAAGACCCGCTGCTCAGCAACACCAAAATCATCGCCGAGGCCTGGGATGCAGCGGGCCTCTACCAGGTCGGTTCGTTCTCCTCGAACCCCCGCTGGCTCGAGTGGAACGGCCGCTTCAGAGACGATGTCAGGCGCTTTATGGCAGCCTACCCGGATTCGGTCAGGACCCTGGCCACCAGACTCGCCGGCAGCTCAGACCTCTATCAGGGCAGTGGCCGCAGTCCGCTCAACTCAATCAATTTCATCACCTGCCACGACGGCTTCACCCTGATGGATCTGGTGAGTTACAACGACAAGCGAAACGAGGCCAACGGCGAGCAGAACCTCGACGGTGAAAACCACAACCTGAGCTGGAACAGCGGCCATGAAGGTATTCCGGCCCCGGCCGAGGTGGAAGCGCTCAGATTCCGACGCATTCGGACTTTTGCAGCGCTGCTCATTTTTTCCCAGGGGGTCCCGATGATCTGCGCCGGCGATGAATTCGGCCGCAGCCAGGCGGGCAACAACAACAGCTGGTGCCAGGACAGCGAGTGGAACTGGCTCGACTGGAATCTGGTGCGGGCCAATCAAGGCCTGGTCAGGTTTTTCAGCAAGTGCATTCGGCTGCGCCTCCAGCACCGGGTCTTCAGGCGTGATGAGTTTTTCAACGGTCAGCCCGAAAGCCAGGAGCCTCAAACCAGTGGGATTCACTGGCAGGCCCTGACTCCGGGCTCAACCGACTGGTCCGCCTCGAGCCGGGTGCTGGCCCTGCTGCTCAATGGCAGCACGAACGACGACGGCGAGACCAGCAGTTTTTTCATCATGATCAACGGCCATACCGATCAAGCCAGCACCTTCACCATTGCAGATCCACCCTCCGGCCAGGGAGCGGGCTGGTACCGTATTATCGATACGGCTAGCCCTGCACCTGACGATTTCGTCGACCTGCCAGAAGCAGAAGCGCTCGCCCCCAATGCTTCCCTGACGCTGCTGCCGATGTCGCTGGTCATGCTGCAGACCGGAGCCTGAACAACGTGCTTCTTGATCATATCTGGTGGTTGAACCGATGAACCCCGCGAAACCTTCAGTGCTCCTGCTGGGTGATTCGCTTATTGATTACGGCGAGTGGCACCGGCGCCTGCCCGGCTGCCGGATAATCAGCAGCGGGGTTCCAGGGGAGCGCAGCGCAGAACTGCTGCGTCGCCTGTCGAAGCCGCGCCCCGGGGACGTTGCCGATATCGTGGTACTGATGAGCGGTACCAACGATCTGCTGTCAGGCGACCTGGATTTTACCGCGCACCTCGAGCAGGCTTTGCTGCTGCTGCGCCAGTGGTTTCCAGAGGCGGCTATCCTGCTCACCTCACTGCTGCCGTTTCAAATATCTGCGCATATTCCGGGCCTGCGTGACAGCATCGCATCGGTCAACCGCGAGCTCAAGGCGCTTGCAAAAAAACAGGGCTGCCACTATTTTGATCTGTTCAGCCATTTTGAGCAGGCCGATGATGATTTGTTCGACTATGACGGTGTGCACCTCAACAATCGCGGCTATCGGCTGTGGGCCCGGGAGCTGGAGCGATATATCACAGCTCTGCTTGCACCTGGACTCGATTGATTTATGGTAACAGCAACTATGGAAACAGTTATTCTTTGAAAGCCGCGGCATTTACCTTATTTTTTTTGAAAGACAGGAGAATTATTGATGAAAACCATTTCTGTACAGATCGCTTCAGCCTGCCTGGTTGTGACTTTATCCTGGGCCCTGATGCTTGCCCGAACCGGCCCGGCCAGCGCTGCTGATAGCGCCGGAACCGGCGCTATTTCCGGCACCATTGCCGAAACGATGGATGC
Organism: uncultured delta proteobacterium; assembly: GCA_963824415.1. GTDB lineage: Bacteria > Desulfobacterota > Desulfobulbia > Desulfobulbales > Desulfocapsaceae > JABDQA01. The sequence goes on along the minus strand of CAWGPM010000002.1, from coordinate 335,883 downwards.
GACCGACTACACCTATGTTCAGATCGACAGTGGAACTGAAAAAACCTGGGTTGCCATACCCCGAACGGACGTTGCCGCCGGTGATCAGATTTCCGTGGTACCGGGGATGGAAATGAAGGACTTTCACTCCAATTCGCTTGACCGCACCTTTGATTCGATCATTTTCTCCCCGGGTGTGGTGGGGGCAAAACCGGCCAGCCCGCACGGCCGCAGCAAACCCCAGAGCCCGACTGGGACCGCCGGCGATCAGCAGCCCAGTCCGAGCAATTCATTTGCAGCCGCCGTAGCGGCCGAGCAAGGTTCCGCCACGGCCGCACCGGTTCAACCTCAGCAGGGCAGCGCCGGCAGCATGGGTGCGGTGGCACCGTTTGCCGAAACCAGTGTTGAAAAAGCAACGGGTGAAAACAGCTATACGATTGAAGAGATCTTCACCCAGGCCAAGGAACTTGATGGCAAGAGTGTGCGCGTCAGAGGCCAGGTGGTCAAATTCAACGCCAATATTATGGGCAAGAACTGGCTGCATATCCAGGACGGCACCGGTGATCCAATGAAAAACAGCCACGATCTGGTGGTGACCACCACCGATCAGCTGAGCGGGCCGAAAATCATCACGGTTGAGGGAACGGTCGCAGCCGATAAGGACTTCGGGGCCGGTTACAAGTATCAGGTACTCATCGAAAACGCCACCATCACTGAATAAGCGACGTGAAGCAGGCCACTGCCAGAATAGACCCTGAAAAAATCGGTTTCGACTTCGACGGGGTCATCGCCGATATCGGCGAAGCCTTCGTCCGGCTAGCCTGCAGTGATTACGGCTACTGCTCCCTGCGGGTGGAAGATCTCAGCAGTTTTCAGGTCGAAGAGTGCCTCGACATACCCGGCAGGGTTATCGAGCGGATCTTCGACGATATTCTCGAGGATTCCTTGGGTGTCGGGCTCAAGCCCATGTCAGGGGCTATTGAAACGCTGAGCGGGCTGAGCCGTCTCGCCACGATAACCGTGATCACCGCCAGACCAAGCCTTGAACCGGTCCGGGCCTGGTTCGACCATTTCTGCGATACCGAAACCAACAGTCGGATCCAGTTGATCGCCACCGGCGATCACGATGACAAAGAGCGCTATATCCGGCAGTGCGGGCTGCATCATTTTGTCGACGACCGGACCATCACCTGCCTGTATCTGGCTGAAGCGGGTCTGGCGCCGCTGGTTTTCAGCCAGCCCTGGAACCATGGCCGACACCAGCTTCCCTCGGTTGAGGACTGGAAACAGCTCGGCGCCCTGCTCGATATTGACGCTCACAATCCTTTTGCCGAACAGGAAAAACCGCGGTGACCAGGCAATGAAATGCCCCCATTGCAGTAAAAAGATCAGCCTGCGAAATCCGGTACCGACGGTGGACATCATCATCGAAATCGATGGCGCCGTTGTGCTGATCAAAAGGAAGAATCCGCCGCACGGCTGGGCCCTGCCCGGCGGCTTTGTCGATTACGGTGAATCGTTTGAAGTTGCGGCACTGCGCGAAGCGCAGGAGGAGACCGGCCTGGCGGTAACCGCACTGCGCCAGTTCCACACCTACTCCGATCCGGGGCGCGACGCACGGATGCACACCGCCTCGACGGTCTTCACCGCCCGGGCGCAGGGACGGCCGGTGGCCGGTGACGATGCGGCACAGGCGGAACTGTTCACCCGGGACAACCTGCCGGAGCTTGCCTTCGACCACGCCCGGATTCTGGCCGACTATTTCGCCGGTCGCTTCAGACTGAAAATTTCATGAGAAATAATTGATGTTTGAACAATATCAAAAAATTACTCAGTCACATTTGCAATTAAACCGAGGACCCGGTTTAGAGCTTTCAGAATCAATGCTAAAAAGACTGAAATTCAACCCTGCGGGCGAGTCGATACGGCCTGCTATGCCGCGCCGTTTTGGGGATGGCATATTTCATATATCGCCTTCCCCAAGTCTCCCAGGTTAGCAGGCCGCCGTCAAAACACGTGAAATATTCAGGTCAGAGCAGCGCGTTAAGCGCCCAGAAGACCACAACCCCCGTGCCCACGGAGGAGTAGAGCATCAGTCAGGGGATGCAGTCGCTGCCGTAGCGCTTGGCGATAAAGCCGAATACGCCAAGGCCTGCCAGAATTGAGACGGCCAGAATGATAATGGTTTTCATGTCACGGTTCTGCGTTTTGAAGAATAACTACCCTTTGCTTCTCACACTGGTTTTCTTGCGTAACCTGATCGATTCGGGTGTGACTTCGACCAGCTCGTCGTCATTGATAAAGGACAGGCAATCCTCCAGGCTCAGCGGGGTCGGCGGGGTCAGGATCACCGCATCGTCGGAACCTGAGGCCCGCACGTTGGTCAGTTTCTTGCCCTTGGCCGGATTGACCACCAGATCGCCCGTGCGGCAGTGCTCACCAATAATCTGTCCCGAATACAGACTAATACCGGGACCGATGAAAAGCGTACCACGATCCTGCAGGTTGAACAAGGCATAAGCCACCGACGTGCAGGACTCCTTGACCACCAGCACACCGTTGATGCGGTTGGTGATGTCGCCCGCATAGCTTCGGTAGGCGTCGAACACGTAGCTCATACTGCCCATCCCCTTGGTGTCGGTCATGAACTGGGGCCGGTAGCCGAGCAGACCGCGGGTCGGGATCAGAAAAACCATACGGGTCATGCCGTGGCTCTGGGACATCTCCTCGAGCTGGCCCTTGAGTTTTCCGAGCCGCTCGATCACCGGGCCCTGCACCGTTTCATCCACGTCGACGGTCAAGCGCTCATAGGGTTCGACAATCTCACCCTGCTCCCTGCGGAAAATGACCTGCGGCCTGGTCACCTGCAACTCATAGCCTTCGCGGCGCATTTTCTCGATCAGAATGGACAGATGCAGCTCACCGCGACCGGACACCTTGAATCCTATGCCCTCCTGCAGCGGTTCAACCTGCAGGGCCACATCGGCCAGCGTTTCCCGGTCCAGCCGTTCCTTGAGATGCCGTGAGGTGACATATTTCCCCTCACGGCCGGCAAAAGGCGAATCGTTGGGGATGAAATCCATGGAAATGGTCGGCGGGTCGATATCGATCAACGGCAGCGGCCGGGGCCGCTCCGGATCGGTGAAGGTCACGCCGACGGTAACATCCTCCATGCCGGCGATGGCCACGATCTCTCCGGTAACGGCAGACTCCACCGCCACTTTATGGTCCTGTTCGAAACGATAGATCTTGGAAATACGCACCGGCTTGATGGAGCCGTCCCGGCGGGCCACCGCAATGGGCTGGTTGATGGCCATGGTGCCGTTCACCACCTTGCCGATGCCGAGCCGCCCCAGATAAGGCGAATAGTCGATTGTTCCGACCTGCATCTGCAGCGGTTCATCCACCGAACCGGAGGGCGGCGGGATGTTGTCGATAATCATCTGAGAGATGATGGCCATCGAACCGCCATCTTCGACCGGATCAGCCGGGTCGGCCAAGGCATAGCCTTCTTTGGCCGAAGAGTAAACCAGCGGAAAATCGAGGGTCTCATCGGGGGCATCGAGTTTGACGAACAGATCGAACACCTGGTCGACGACCCATTCACAGCGGGCCGCCGGCTTGTCGATTTTGTTGATTACAACGATGACCGGCAGCCGGTTCTGCAATGCCTTTTTCAAGACGAAATAGGTCTGCGGCATCGGTCCCTCCTGGGCATCGACCAGCAGCAGCGCCCCGTCTGCCATGCGCAGCACGCGTTCCACCTGGCCGCCGAAATCGGCATGTCCCGGTGTGTCGATGATATTGATCAGGTGATCGTGGAAGCGGTACGAACCGTTCTTCGCGGTTATCGTAATGCCCCGCTCGCGCTCGAGGTCCATCGAGTCCATCAAGCGCTCGGCCACATCCTGGTTGTCCCTGAACATCCCGGATTGGCGAAAGAGCTGATCTATCAGGGTCGTTTTGCCGTGATCGACATGGGCAATGATCGCCACATTTCTTATGCTGTCCTGTTCCATGGTCTCAATTGGCCTGGGATTAGTCGAGGCGTCCGGTTGAATTCAGTCCTGCATGATCCTGCCGTCGGTTGCAGATATCATGCGGGCTGTTGTTGAGCTGTTGAAAAGGAGCGCCACCATACACCAGGTCCCGCCGGAAGTAAAGGCCGGGCTGGCTCACCGGTGCCGGGGCGCTACAGCCTGGCCAGCACTTTCTGCCTGGCGGTGGCGGAACGGCGCAACGCGGCGACCTGATCATCGACATAATCATAGACCACCGGGACCTTGTTCCGGGCCGGCCGCAGGATGCGACCGATCACCTGGACCAGACGCCCCTCAAAGGTGATCGGCGTGGTCAGAAACAGGCTCGACAGCCCCGAGCAGTCAAAACCCTCGCTGATCAGCTGCAGGGTCGCCACCAGCACCTGCACCTTGCCGCTCTGCACGTCAGCCACGATTTCGCTGCGTTTTTCAGCGACCACCTGGCCGGTCAGCAGGGCAACCGCAATGGAATGTTTTTCCAGGAGTTCGACAAATACCCGGCAATGACTGACCCGATCTGACACCACCAGCGCGGTAGAGGCTGGATCGCTCTGCACCCAGGCGATGATATCGTCTGCGATCTGGCGATTTCTGCCCTGGTGCCTGGTCAGCGCGGTAATCAATGCCTGATAGTCGCCGCGGTAACCGTAGTTGAATTCGGTTGTTCGCCTGATGATCTTCGGTTTGAGCACCGCGCCGGAGACCTGCAACTGCATCGGATCGACGGTGTGAACCCGCTCTCCCATGAAATAATAGATCAGCCTGGTCATACCCTCGTCGCTGCGAAAGGCGGTGGCCGAAAGACCGAGCAGAAAATAGCTGTCGAACTGGGACACCACGTCGGTGAACAAAGTGGCCGGCACCCGGTGACACTCGTCGACGATCAACTGGCCGAAGTGCGGGGCGAGTTCATGGGTGCGTTTCCGGGCACTGTTCACAATGGCTACGGTCAGCGGTTCAACCGAATATTTGCCGTCGCCGACCAGACCGGCCTCCACACCGATGAACTCACCGATGCGGTCACGCCATTGGTAGAGCAGCTCTTTGGTGTGAACAATGACGATGGTCGGCTGTTTGCGGCGGCAGACTGCGGCCAGCGCCATCACCGTCTTGCCGCTGCCCGTTCCCGCTTCAAGCACCCCGAAAGAGTGCGCACAGATTTTTTCCAGGGCCCGATCCTGATAAGGCCGCAGTATGGCTTTGAAGTCGAAATGGTGCTCCGGCAGCCGCCTCCGTTCATCGACAATGTTCGGATCGGTGCCATGTTCACGGCACAACCTGACCGCCTCATTGGCAAAGCCACGCGGAAAACGCAGACCGTCATCGAACGCTTCGTAGTAATGCAGTTTCGGCTTGAGTTTCTTGCCGATCCAGCGGCCATAACGCAGGGCGGCAATATATTTAGGGTTATCGATGGTCAGCCGCTCTTTGAGCACTTCCTCAAGATCAAGGTCGGCACCGGCCAGATAACAATCGTTTGCTACAGTCAGTGTTGCCATGGGCAGAGTGTCAGGGTTCACTGCTCGGGTGAGGGTGAAGAGAAATAAATCTTTTTTCACACGAGCAGGTATTGTAGTCTTGCTTACCACCTTTTTTGATCGGAAATTGGAAAAACATCCAGTGCAATTTCGCCCGAAAGGTGCCTGAAATCAAGACAAGGCCTCAACTTTAACCACTATTGATGTGATTTGCCCTTATGAAAAAGATCTTTATCCTCATCACCCTGATTATCAGCCTCGGTTTCAGCCCGGCCTGGGCCGACCCGCAGGTCATCACCATCAATCTGCCTGAAGCGGTGGTCCAGCAGGCCATCGAAAAACTCCTGCCACTTACGCTCGACGATACCGCCGAAACAATTGGCGGGACCATCACCATTGAGAAAATCGATGCGTTGCACTTTGGTGACCGCACCATCAATGGCAACGTTGTCATGGCCGGCCGGGACGTACAGCTGAACACCGAGATCGCCGGCCACCAGATTATGCTCAAGGTCGGCAGTGTCGATCTGCATTTTCGGGTTGACGCGGCACTGCGCTATGACCAGGCCAGCCGGACTTTGTTCATCCATCCCCAACTCACCAGCCTGAAAAACGGGGCCAAAGAGCAGAACAAAGACGTCGACGCCCTGATCACCGGACTCTTTCACGACAAAGAGCTGCCGCTTGCCATAGACCGCCTGCAGCCGATCATAACAGATATCGGCAGCAAAAAACTGATCATCGATATGCGTATTGACGATATCATCGTGAAACCCGGCGCGCTGGTCCTGCATATTCTGCCCGACACCAGGCTGCAGAAAAACTGAGGCTGGGTCCGCTACTTCAATGGCAGGTGCGACAAGGCAGGTAGAATTGATCTGTTTTTATAAGTTGGAAGCGACACGATCACTACGACATCGCGGTATAGTCTTGCAAACGCAAGGTTTTTTTGTTTTTTCCGGTAATTTACTGTTGTTGTTTTTGATAAAAATTATTATTATCAGCATTCTTTTTTAGCAGGGGGGTTCAACAGGAGCTCCGTAATCTTTCATCAATTGACAAGGAGTGGATCATGAGCAAAACTAAAGAGAATCTGGAAGCTGCTTTTGCCGGCGAATCGATGGCCAGAAACAAGTACACCTTCTTTGCCAAGGTTGCTCGCAAGGAAGGTTACCACTATATCGCCAAGCTCTTCGAAGAGACGGCAATCAATGAAATGCGCCATGCCAACGATCATTTTAAGCTGCTGAACGGCATCGGAGATACCGTCGCCAACCTCAAAGAGGCAGTCGACGGTGAAAATTACGAAACCACCACCATGTACCCGGATTTTGCCAGGATCGCCAAGGAAGAAGGCAACATGGAAGCGGCCATGAAATTCGAGCAGATCGGCAAGGTCGAGGCCGACCACCGCGATCGTTACAAGAAACTGCTGGCCCGGGTCGAAAGCGGCACCGTATTTACCCGCGACGAACCAATTACCTGGAAGTGCAGCCTGTGCGGCTACCTGCACACCGGTACCACCCCGCCGGAAAAATGCCCGACCTGTCAGCATCCCAAAGAGTATTACGAGCCGGCCAATCTTGGTTCAGATCTGTAAAAATCAGGGCGTACTCATCCTCCGGTGAGCTTCACTATCCGGGAGCATTTTCAGCTGTGCTGGAAATGCTCCCTTTTCAGTTTTCGGCCGTACCCCACTGTTTCCGATACCGGCTCGGCGAAACCCCAGTCCAGCGCTTGAACGAGCGGGAAAATGTGCTTAAATCGGCAAACCCGAGAATAAAGGCCACCTCGGTCAGATCGCTGTGTCCCTCCCTGACATAGCGCTCGGCCAGCTCGCGGCGCGTTTGGTTGAGCAGATCCTGATAGGTTGCCCCCTCCATTTTCAGCTCACGCTGCAGCTTACGGGTACTCATCCCCAGTTCCCTGGCAATGAGATCGACCGTGACCGAGCCGTCCACCAACTGTTCTGCAACGATCCGCTGAACCGAGCGAATCAGGCGATTCCTGGAGAGCCTGGAGATATAATCGTCCATAATGTTGTCGTGGAACCCGGCTAGATATTCATCACCGCTTCTGAGCACCCGGTCCGCCTCTGCCAGCGACAATGACAGCCGCGGAGCCGGCCGATTCAGCACAACCCGGCAGTTGAAATATTTTTCGTAGACAAGCAGGCACTGGTGCTGGTCATGGGTCAGCTCGACCCGTTTCGGGCTGAGCTGCCTGCCGAAATTAAGCCGGCAGCAACTCAGGATATAGACCAGGGCCGCGTCCTCCCGGGGGGCCGTCCAGGGCGTTTCCTCATGCCAGTTCAGCACGATGCTCAAGCTCTGTTTTTGACTGTCTTCAACCAGCTCGCCAAATCGGGCATCCGAGACAACCCGGTGGTAGCGGATGAGCCGTTCCAGCGCCTTTCTCAACGAAGAACTGGCCAGCATCGCATAGCCGATGGTACCAAAATGTGAAGGGTGGTAGTATTCGGCCGTCTTCAAGCCGAAGCATTGATCATCGATGAGCTGTCCCATCTCTTCCCATAAAGCTGCGACCCCAGCGAGCGGATAACGGGCGCCCGGCTCGAACATCAGCGTCGGATCGAGGCCGACCCGGTGAAACACTGGTTCCGGTGCAATACCGTATTCTTCAAGTATCTCCCAAAGAATATGCTGAATACTGGCCAGCTTGGTCAATAGCATTGCCTATTCCTCCTCAGCAAAAATGACGCAAAATGCCAAACATTAGCCGCGAAATGCAAAGAAACAACAAAGGGGAAGCTATATATTGAGGTCAACAAAACGAAGTGGCCGGGCGGCAATCCCTTCCCCCTTTTCACCGGTCATATGAACCCTAGATATTGCCGTCCGGCTTCATTATTGAAGAATCGTGAAGCCCTCCTGTCCAACTATCCCAAACGCGCCCGAACACAGCGCAGCTCTTCTTATAGCCTAGCAGGTCGAAAGATTCGAGGCTTAATATGGTGCCGATGATTCCCCGGGAATTCATCAGATCTAACGCTTCTCACCCGGGCACAGCTCGAAGCGGCAGCCCAAAGATTTGGAGCACTGCGAGACCAGATCAAGCGTTTGTCGGATAGCGACTAACGTCTGAGTTTCTCGACACCTTTTACCCTTTTCACAGGGACAAACAAAGCCTTTGTTTGTCATTTGACCTCGACAATGGTAGAGTGGCCGCAACTATGCCACTTCGCACTCACCACCATTTTCGATGATATTTCCGGCCCTGAAAAAAGAAATACACCTGCTGCTGATCAAGCGAATCAGCGCTGTCTGTCTGCTCAGCATAATGCTTGCGCTCGGGGCGACGCTCTATCTGGAGTTCAGGCAGCTTGACACCATCCTGGTCAATTTCGCCGATAAAGAGGCGCGCATTTTCATCCCGCTGCTGGCCGCACAGCCCGCCACAGAGGACCAGGACAGTGCAGCTTTATCACTGGCTTATACGAATTTTATCGACGCTGAGCTGTTCTCGAAAGATCAACAACTCCTGCATGCTAGAAACCGGGCCAACGGCAAGGCCATCCGGGCACGCTTTTCTGAAAAAAATGAAGCGCTCCCCTTAATGGACAGCGCTTCGGGCGACTGGATCATCTCGGACAAACGCATCTATCTGGCCTGTGTCCTGCCACTTATGGACATCCACAACGAGGACCCGATTGGCTACCTCAAGGGGATCTACCGCCTTTCCCTGGACGATACCAGCTGGGTCATCTGGCGTTTCATACTCTCCTGTCTGCTTGTCGCTGGGTCTATAGTGCTCTGCTGCCTGCTCAGCTATCCCGGGCTGCTCATGTTGCAGAATCATCTGATCAAAAACAGCGCTGAACTCAACCAGGCCAACAATTTTCTGCTCAACAAGCTGGGTGCAGCCCTGGCCAAAAGCAGCGGCTTCGAGGCCGGCCGTCACAGCCGGCTTCTGATCTACGGCATCCGACTGGCCGAACAGCAGAAATTATCCCGCGCCCAGATCAGAGGCTTTATCCAGGGAGCCTGTCTCTACCAGATCGGTACGCTGGAGGAAGATCCCCAGGCGCTGCAGGAACAACCAAAATCGGATAAAAAAAGGCGGGCTGCACTGCAGCAACACGTCAAACGGACGGTCTCACAAATCAAGCGCTATCGCTGGCTGCGCGGCGGCCTGGATGTGGTTCGCTGTCACCGGGAACACTATGACGGCAGCGGCTACCCGGCCGGCCTGAGTCACGAAAAACTTCCGCTAAGCGCACGGATCTTTGCGATAGTCGAGGCCTTCGATTCTTTGAGCTCACCCCGGCCCGGCGATGAGCCTGTTGAACTCGAGACCGCACTGCAGATGCTTGAACAGCAGTCTGGGACTCATTTCGACCCGGTTCTGCTGTCAGCTTTTATCGAAACGGCTCCTAAACTTTACGCAGCGCTGATAAATCTCGACACTGCGGGGCTAGAGCGTGAGCTGGGCTCGGTTCTGAAGAAATATATGAAGTGCTGAGAGCGCTGGCTGGGCCTCTCTGGCCTACTTCGGCCAGGTCAGATCACAACGCCACAATCGGGTCGCCGGCGGTGATGGTTCCCCCTTCCACCACTTTGGCAAAAAGTCCTTCCCGGGGCATGATACAGTCGCCGGTTGCTTTTTTTATCGCACAGCCGCTGTTGTGGCACTCTTTGCCGATCTGGGTGATTTCGAGCACCACCGACGCACCGATCTGCACTCTGCGACCCAGCCCCAGGGAAGCCAGATTGATGCCGCGGGTAATGATGTTCTCGGCAAAAGCGCCATGTTTGAGGCTTGGCAGAACCTCAAGCACCTGATCGATCGATTCCGCCGCCAGCAGCGACACCTGCCGGTGCCAATCCCCCGCATGGGCATCACCTTCAATGCCATAGCCCGTTTTCAGCACCACCTCTGGCTGCTCACGTTTGACGGTACCTTTTTTAGTGCTGGTACAAACCGCTTCTACTGTCGACATCGGATACTCCTCAAAAATGAAAAACGTTCGCCAGCCCCGCAGCCCTCGAACAATTACCCGCCGATGGAGGCCATGGACGGCTGGTCTGTCTGCGCCCCGAAACCGTTGGCCGCCTGGGTGGCATGACCGTCGGCAAAGCGGTGCTTCAGACATGATCTGATCTGCGCGGCTATGTCACCGTCGGCTACCCCGTCTCTAAGCAGCCGTTTCAGATCGAGCACCCCGCTGTCGTAGAGGCAGGCCTTGAGTACTCCCTGCGGGGTAATGCGGATCTTGTTGCAGGCCGAGCAGAATTTTCTTGAACTGCCCTCGATAATCCCCAGGCTGCCGGCAAATCCGGGAACCGTAAAGAGCCGGGCCGTGGAGACCTCTTCCAGCTTACGCTCCTGCAGGTCGGGAAACAGTGCTTCGAGCCGCTGCTGAAGCCGGTAGTCGATTGCAGCCGCGGCGTCGTGCACCCCTGAAAACGGCATCTTTTCGATAAATCTGAGGCTAAAGTCGTGCTCTTTTACCAGTAGTCCGAGCCGGCGGATGTCATCATCTGTTGTCTGTTCGGTGACGACACTGTTGACCTTCAAAGCAATTCCGAGGTCCAGCGCCCCATACAGGGTGTCGAGCACCTGACTGAGCCGGTCGCGCCTGGTTATTTCTTTGAAGCGCTGCCCATCGATGGTATCGAGGCTCAGATTGATGCCGCTGATCGGCAACGCCTTGAGCCGCTTCAGATATCTCGAAGTTTCCACACCGTTGGTGGTAACGACCAGTTCCTTGACCCGGAGCTCCTGCTTGAGCCGCTCAAGAAAATCGATGCAGCCGCGCCGGACAAAGGGTTCGCCGCCGGTGATGCGGACCTTTTTCACTCCCATGCCAAGAAAGAGCCGGACCAGCCGCTCGAGTTCTTCATAGCTGAGCATCTCGTCGTGCGAGATGGTGGCCACGCCCTGTTCAGGCATACAATAGCTGCAGCGCAGATTGCAGCGATCGGTAATCGCCAGGCGGAGATAGGTGATCGGCCGACCGTGGTTGTCGATCAGCGCACTATCGCTGCCATGATCTGATGCCGCAGAAAACGCGGCAGTATTGGAACACATTGACACTCCTTTTCAAGTTCGGAAGGCAGGACCGTTTCCAGCCCGACCCCATCGGCCTCAGACCATATCGCTGATCTAACCCGCAGGCTGCCCTGCTTCGGTTTGGCACCAGTCGACGCAGGCCTTTTGGCTCGGAGTTATGGTTGATTCTCCGTTTATAATAGTAGTCATCATTGCAGTCGCATTTCAAGCCTTTTCTGGATATCAGTGGTTCTGCAGAACAAACAGGCAAGACCCCGCAATGTATTATGAGTCTGATTCTCTTAGCAAAAGCCAGTCGCAGAGTTCGTCCCGACCGGGAACCCGGCCGACACTTCTAAGCACCCCGTCAACAAGCACTCCCGGCGGGGCAAACACCTGCAGTCCGATACCCGTGTCGAAATCGGTGATTCGCGTTACCCGGCAGTCAAGGCCGTACTCGTCAACAATTGCCCTGACCAACTGCTCCGTCTCCCGGCAGCGCAGGCAGCCGGGACCCACCACCATGATTTCGCTGACTGCACTCACTGCAGGTAGAGCAGTTTCAGCATGGCGAGCAGAATCAACGTATAGAGAATCGAGGCGCCAAAGCCTGCTTTCATATAGTCTTTGGGCCGGTAACCGCCGGGCCGCATGATCAGCGCGTTGACCTGATGGGTCGGCAGAATGAAGGTGTTCGAGGCGGACACCGCGACCACCAGCGCGGTGATTATCGGATCGAGCCCGATCTGGGCCGCCAGGTTCATCGCCAGCGGCACCATCAACACCGTTGCCCCGACATTGGAGGCTACCAGTGAAAAGAAAGCGGTCAGTACCGAGACCAGAAAAAGCAGGAGCAGCGGGGTCATCTGGCCGAATGCACTGAGCACGTTCTGGGCGATATAAGCCGCCGCCCCGGTATTCTCAAAGGCGGTTCCCAGCGGAATCAGGCCGGCCAGCAGAAACACGGTGCGCCAGTCAACCGCTTCATAGGCCCGATCGGCGGTGATGATACGGGTCATGATCATACCGAGAGCTCCCGTCAGCAGGGCTATGGACAGCTTGACCTGAAAACCCAGTACCAGGGCCAGGGACATGAACAGGAAAAAGAGGGCGCACTTGATCCGCTCCGGCTTCAGCTCTTCACCGCGAATCTCCTCGACAAAGGCGATATCCATCTTTTCGGCAATGAGCCGAAACTGTTGCCACTTGCCCTGAAGCAGCAGCGTATCTCCCTGGGTCAGTTTGGTGTTGTTGATCTGATCCATGATAATTTCGTCCCTGCGCACGATGGCCAGCGGATTGACCTTGTAGAGTTCACGAAACTGCAGCTCCTGCATGGTGTGGCCGGCCAGGTTCGAATGCGGGATGACCACACCTTCGATGATGCCGCTTTCGTCGATGGAATTGTCGTCGGCAAACAGTTGCGGTTCAGGCCTGAGCTGCCAGCCCAACTCTTCGGTCAGGGTTTCAACCTTCTGGTCGGAGCCGATCACCCAGAGAATGTCCCCTGCTTCGATTGGATCATCTTTTATCGGTCCGAAATTCTTCGTGTAGCGCTCTTCTCCTTTGGCAATGCCGACCACGGTGACATGGTATTTGGGGCGAAGTTCAAGTTCTCCAAGGGTCTGGGCCGGGAAGTAGGAAGGCACCACCAGCTCATAGCCCTGACCGACTTCGGAGCCATAGATATCCTGGAGACGCTTATCCATCGAGTCTTCGTCGATCAAACAGATTTCTGCGGGCAGCAGCTTGCGGCCAAAAACCACGAAATAGGCCAGGATACCAAGCAGCAGAGCAATACCGATCGGTGTCACCGACAGCAGCCCGAGCGGTGTAAAACCACTGCCGCCCGAAGCCTCCGGGTTGTTTCTCCACCAGCCTTCCATCAGATCGTTGAGCATGATCAGCGGGGATGAGCCGACCAGCGTCAGGCAACCACCGGTAATCGCGCAGAAGCCCATCGGCATCAGTAATTTCCCGGCCGGTATATTGAGCTGTCTGCCGATGCGCATGGTCGCAGGCAGAAACAGGGCTGCCGCGCCGATATTCTGCATGAAGCTGGAGATCAACGCCACCGTCGAGGAGACGATCACCATAATCCTGGCCTCGCTGCGTCCGGCCACCTTGATGATTTGCGAAGCCACCATGTTCATCACCCCGGTCTTGTTGAGACCGGCACCGAGAATCATCACCGCGATAATCGACACAACCGCATTGGAGCTGAGCCCGGCAATTGCCTCTTCGGGGCTGATCACACCGGTCAGCGGCAGCAATACCATCATCAACAGCCCAACCAGGTCGACCCTGAGCAGGTCAGAGACAAAGAGAAAGATCGCAAGACCGAGCAGGACGAAGACGATGATCATTTCATTGGTCAATACAATTGGTTCCATTGCCGATTCTCCCTCACTCCTGCTATTTAATAAAAAGCTTTCATTCTATTAGCCTGCATTGGTGTCGATGTCAACAAAAGAGGCCCCAGAACTGCACAGTGCTGCAGCGTTTTTCTCCTGCCCTCTGCTGCGCGCCGTGGTATGATGACGGCCCACAGGCGCTATTTTTTTTAAAAAAGGAGATGGTATGGACGCCTCCCTCCTGCCGGAGGGAGAAAGAACAGAGAAGGGAGAGATGAATTGAGCCCTCGCTGTACCTGACGGCATCAATGTGCCAAAGTGGTAGCATCATCAACCACAAACGGTAAGGAGGGCTCGGTATGAATTGTACAGTATTTGGATTGGATTTGGCAAAGCGCGTTTTGCAACTGCACTGGGTGGACATGGAAACGGGCGAGGTGTGCCGGCGTCAACTGAAACGGCAGCAAGTGGTGGAATTTTTCGCCAACCGCACGCCCGGAATTATCGCCATGGAAGCATGCGGCAGCAGCCATTACTGGGGGCGGAAGTTGACCGCCATGGGGTACGAAGTTCGACTGATTGCAGGCCAGTTTGTGCGGCCCTTTGTAAAAAGCAATAAGACCGATGTTGCCGACGCTCAGGCGATTTGGGAAGCCGCGCAACGGCCGGGCATGAAGTTTGTCGCCCTCAAGACAGAAGAGCAACAAAGCGTGCTGACTCTGCACCGGATACGCGCGCAACTGGTGAAAATGCGGACCATGCAGATCAATCAGCTGCGGGGCCTGCTGTATGAATTTGGCGCCGATCTGCCGCAGGGCCGGCAAAGAGGGATAGCTCGGGTTGGGGAAGAGCTTGCCCGGCTGGAAGGCAGGCTGTCACCGCTGGTGATCGATGCGATACGCGACCAGCTCCGGCGGATCGAGACACTGGACCAGGACATAGCCGGGATAGAGAAGAAACTCCTGCTCTGGAAGAAGCAAGACGAGTCCAGCAGGAAGCTGATGGAGATTCCAGGCGTTGGCCTTCTTACCGCCACGGCTGCGGTGGCCACGATGGGCAACGCCGGGGTGTTCAGGAGCGGCCGGGAGTTCGCCGCCTTTCTTGGTCTGGTGCCACGGCAGAGCGGTACGGGCGGTCGAGTGAAGCTCTTGGGGATCAGCAAGCGTGGGGATGTCTATTTGCGGACCCTGCTCATCCACGGAGCACGATCGGTGATCCAGAATCAGAAAGAGCATGATCCCTGGCTTACAAAACTGCTGTCTCGGCGTCCCCGCAACGCGGTGACCGTGGCGCTGGCCAACAAGATGGCGCGGACGATCTGGGCCTTGTTGGCGCATGACCGGAGATATGACAGGAATTACGCGGCAAGCGCCGAGTAAAGACAAACATCAACCCCTAAAAAAGGAGGATATGGACCGCTGAAAGGTTGCGCAGGTTGACACACGATTGATGGCGGAACAGGTCGGACCGCGGGGAAGTAAACCTGAATGGTTTGCTGTCCTTCGAGGACTTTAAGGAGATGAGGGCTTCCCCGGCGAATTCCATCAGGGCCAGCAGGCTTCCAGCCTGCACCACAGGCCGGATATAAGACTGCAGCCAGATCTCAACGCCAAGGTCAAATGTCGCTTGCTCAACGGGAGGCGTCCATATAAGCAGACCATGATTGCACAACGCCGGAACCGGCTCAGCCAGATACTGGAATCCATGCAGCTCGACGGGCTGGTGCTCAACGCGGGACCGAGCTTTACCTATTTCACCGGTCTTCATTTCCACCTGATGGAGCGGCCGGTCCTCTTCTTTATTCTGCCGGGACGAACCCCGGTCATGATTCTGCCCGAACTGGAGCGGGCAAAACTCGATCAACTCGACTTTGAGGCCGAGATTTTTCTCTATCCGGACAACCCCGCCCACTGGCCGGGTATCTTCAGTCAAGCCTGCAGCCACATCGGACCAGCTGTTGCCCGGCTCGGTATCGAACCGGGACAGATGCGCATGCTCGAACACGGCTATCTTGCCCAAGCCGCCGCTGACCTTGACTTCGTCAACGCCGAACAGGTCATCGCCCAGATACGCAGCACCAAGGACGAAAGCGAGACCGAACTCATGGGCAAGGCAGTTGCTATTGCCCAGCAGGCCATCAGCGCGACCCTGCCCCTGATCAAGATCGGCATGAGCGAGCGGGAACTGGCCGCTGAGCTGGTGGTTCAGTTATTGCGGCACGGCTCGCAGGCCTCCCTGCCCTTTGCTCCGATCGTCTCGAGCGGGCCGAACGGGGCCAATCCGCACGCAGCGCCCTCAGACAAGAAAATCGCCGGCGGCGAACTGTTGATCATCGACTGGGGCGCAGCCTGGCAGGGATATGTGTCCGATCTGACCAGAACTTTTGCTGTTGCCCATGTGGAGAAGGAATTCGCCCATATCCATGAACTGGTCAGGCTGGCCAACCGGGCCGGCCGCAAGGCTGCCGGCCCGGCCATTGCCTGCCAGGCCGTTGATCGGGCTGCGCGCAGCGTCATTGAAGAAGCTGGATACGGCGCCTGCTTTACCCATCGGACCGGCCATGGAATCGGTATGCAATGTCATGAATCGCCCTACATCCACGAAGGCAATGAACAACTGCTGCAGCCCGGCATGACCTTTACCGTTGAACCGGGAATATATCTCAAAGGAAGGGGCGGGGTCAGAATCGAAGATGATGTGATTATCACCGGCGATGGAGCCGCTTCGCTCAGTGACTATCCAAGGCACTTGAGCGTTGTCGGTTAAGCACTGTTTGACAATAGGAAAGACTGCCCCTTAATCCTAAATATTTGTGCTGCTTTTGGCCCTGCCGTTCTATTTAATTATCATTAAAATCAATATTTTATATATAAAAATACGTATTATCTATTTGTCTTTACGGACCTGGCGATGGCTATTTTCGAGTAAAATATTTCAACAAATGATACTGTTTTTTAGAAAAATTATTTGCATTTTTAATAAATTTCTTGAAATCTATTTTTTGGTAAATACTATATTCGTATTGAAATAAAAAAACATTTTGCTTAGATATTCATTATAGGTTCGTTTTCGATAATTTTTTTAATGGTTTTTATAAATTTTGAGATCACGTCAATCAAAAAAAGGAGGAATTATGGCACGTAAAACAAAATACAATCTTAGTGTTTTAAGAGATCTGGTTGTTGCAGGAAAAACAAAATCAGAAATCATGCAGGAAATGAATATTAAAAATGGTCCAACTTTTAATAACCTGATGCTGAAACTGATGGATGAAGATCGGAAATACTACCAGGTAAAAGAACTGCGCAAGTCCAGAAAAACCAAAAGCAGTAGACCGCCGGTAGTTAAGATCGGCAAGAACAACACCCTGACACTCTCTGCAAAAGCCCTGGAAACAACAACGTTTAAACCGGGCGACAGCTTTGTGGTAAAAAGCACGAAAACCCGCATTAACCTTATCCCGGTTGACAAATAATTCAGCCTGCTCACTGCTGTTAATTATAAAGGGTAGCTGTAAAATTAGGATTTTCGTTCAAAATCAAGGCGCGGGCAAGAAATTCGCCGCAACCAGCAGGCGCGCATTGCCAGGATTAACATATTCATGAGCAGCGCAGAGCGACAATTTCTCAAGGCCGCAATCTCACCGCGCAGACAACGGGCACCAGATTCTCCGCTTGCACTCAGCGCCGGTCGAGCCGGTTGACCGTAACCAGCTCGTCGGCAGAATAAGAAGATCGGCCGGGCTCCAGGATAATATGGCAATTTGGTGCTTCCTGCCGCTCCGCTTCACGAACTCTGACGCTGCCGTCCTGCAGTTCATAGTAACCCGGTCTGAAACAGTGTAGATCGGCGGGCTTTAAGGAAATATCATGCAGCAGCCTGGCTGCTGTCCTGCGGCTTTCTGCCGCTGCCAAACCCCTCATCTTATCCAGGGCGGGACCAATCAATTCGTGAAAAAGAATATTCACCGCCGAAGGAGGTCCCGGCAGGCCGAAATAGATTGTTTTGCCGATAAGGCCAAATAGGGTTTTTCTGCCGGGCCTGACCAGCAGCGCACGGTAGAGCACTTCTGCCCCGACATCGAGCAATGCCCCTGCCAGCAAGTCGTATTTCCCGGGGCCGACACCACCGGTGCTGATGATGATATCCACCGAGGCCTGCTGGATTTTTCTCAGCAGCGCCGCAATATCCTTGCGCCTATCGACCACGATGCCGTAATCTTTGGCCACCCCACGGTAGCGCTCTATCAAAGATTTCAGCAGGTAATGGTTCGAAGATACCTTCTGGCCGTTGTCGACGCGCTGGTCGGCCATCACCAACTCACTGCCGCTGCAGAAGAATGCAACCCGGGGCCGGCGATACACATCCACCAATTCGTTGCCAGCGGCCGCCAGCCGGGCCAGGTGAAATTCGCCCAGCTCAGTGCCGGGTGGTACCAGCGCCTCCTGCCGCCGCTGCTCACTGCCGATTCGCCTGATATAACAACGCTGATCGGAGAAAATCTCCACCGGTACCAGTACCTCATTACCAGACAGGGTGCAGGCCTCCTGGGGGACGACTCGCTCGGCGCCCTGCGGCACGTAAGCGCCGGTCATGATGCGGTAGGCCTGGTCAGGCCCGATTTCAAACTGCGCTGACGGTCCTGCCGGAATTTCCCCGCCCAGCATGAACCCGTTTCTGCCTTGCTGAGCAGGCCTGCCTTTGCCGCGGAGCACAAAGCCGTCGCGGGTGGATTGATCGTAACAGGGTATCGCCAGCCTGGCCCGGTTACCCGGGCAGCTGATTCTGCCCAGACAGTGCTCCAGTGATACCTGACCACAGTCACAGACCACCGTGTTCTCAAGAATCACGTCCAGGGCTTGATCAAAGGTCATCGGCTTCATTCGGGTTTCCTCATGCCCTGTGGCGTCAGGTAAGGGGCTGATTGATTGTACGGGTTATTTTGCGAGGTCGCTGGAAAACACCAGGCCCGTCTTGCGAACCTAGCACAGCATCGTCTATAGTTCAACGGCACTCATTGACACCGCCTGGAAAATGTTTGACAGTTATTCCATAGTATGGTTAGTTTCATTGTTTTGTTATTTTATTGTTTCCATTGGTGGGCAGATTATTGTTCATCACCCATAACATATTGATATCGATAACAATAGTTTGACAGATACTGACCGTCAGTGAACGTATTGGAAACAACGCTGAGACTGACGTGTCAAGGGGATGTAACCAATGAGTAAAAGAACTTTTCAGCCGAGCAACATAAAACGTAAAAGAAGCCATGGTTTTCGGACCCGCATGAGCACCAAGGCCGGACGTGCAATCATCAATGCCCGCCGGGCCAAGGGCCGCAAGCGGTTGTCCGCCTGATTCTCATTGCACCGGTTTGCGCTTCCGAAACACTGTTGCCTGCGGAAGAACTGGGAATTTGATTACGTTTACAAACATGGCAGACGGTTGCACGGACAGGGCTTTAGCATTGTTTTTGTTGCCACTGACCGAGGTTACAACCGAATCGGCATAAGTATCAGCAGAAAGTTGAAAGGAGCAGTTGCCAGGAACCGGATTAAACGAATTTTTAGAGAATCGTTTCGGCTCAACCGGGAATGCTATCCCGGCAATGCAGATATCGTGATAGCGGTACGTCCTGATTTTTCGCTTAATTCTCCAGTTCTTATAACACAGGCAGTGGCAGATTTGATGTCTTCGCACTCGATGCACCCATGAACGCAGCCAGAAAACCGAACTTGATCGCTCGCACATCCATCACCCTGATCAAGGGCTATCGGTACTTGATGTCGCCGCTGTTCTTCCCTGCCTGTCGTTTCCACCCGACCTGTTCTGCTTACACAATCGAGGCAATTAACAAGTACGGTGCCCTGCGTGGAATCGGAAAAGGTCTGTGGCGCATAATGCGGTGCCATCCTTTCTCCCGCGGCGGATATGATCCGGCATAAATTCGGTCCGGCATAACTCATGTCATTATATCCCCGCCCCCGGTACATCACCTAAAAAAGGATCCACACACGACCATGGACATGTACAGAGCCTTTCTGGCTATCCTGATTTCATTCATCATTCTGCTTGGCTACCAGTACTTTTTCATCGGCCCTGCCCAGCAGCCTGAGCAGGTCGAGACCGCAACCGAAGAGGCGGCTGCACCGGCCCAGCCTCAGCAGCAGCCTACCGCACCCGAGTTTACCGCCCCCCAGCAAGTCCCGGCCCAGGCCGCCGAGCAGCAGCCACCAGTGGTGGCCGATGGTCGACCTGCCAGAGAGATTGTTATCGACACCGATCTCTACACTGCGACGCTCAGTGAACAGGGCGGTGTCATCACCAGTTTTCTGCTTAAAAATTTTCGGGAAGACAACAGCGCAGACTCTCCTGGCATTAACCTGATCAAAACCGCAGCCAACCAGGGATATCCGCTCACCTTCAGCTGGGGCAGCGCGTTTCCGCAGAACACACTGTATACTCTCGATCAGGAAAGAGTTGAATTCGACCCCAAGACCAACAGCGCCACGGTCGTGCTGAGAGCCACCAGTCCTGCCGGCCTGGAGGTAATCAGGACTTACGTCTTCAACCGCTCGGAATATCTGATCGCCCATGATGTCAGCGTGGTCAACGCCAGCGGCCAGGTCCTGCAGGGTTCAGCGGGGCTGCATCAGAGAAATATGCCCTTTGGTGCTCTCACCAAAGCCAGCAACTGGCTGTTCCGCGGACCGGCACTCTACAGCGAGGCAGGCGGGTTGCAGGAATTCAAGCTGAAAACCTTCGAGGACGGCCCCAAAACGGTCCAGGGTACTTTTTACTGGGTCGCCTATACGGGTACCTATTTCCTCTGTGGCTTGATACCTGGTGATGAAGCCGTTTCGGTGACCATGAATGCCGCCGATGAACTGGTCTCCATCGACCTGCTCTCACCGCTGGAAACACTTGCCCCGCAGGCCCAGAAGAAGTATCAGTACCAGCTCTTCTACGGCCCTAAAAAACTGAGCCTGCTCAAAGAAACCGGATACAATCTCGGTAAAATCATTCATTTCGGCTGGTTCGACGTGATCGCCAAGCCGATGCTCTACATGCTCAACTGGTTCTATTCGGTGGTTGGAAACTACGGGATCGCCATCATCATGGTGACCGTTATCCTGAAAGCCGTTTTCTGGCCGATCACCCAGAAGGGTCTGAAGTCCATGAAGAACATGCAGAAACTTCAGCCCAAGGTGGTCAAACTCAAGGAGAAGTACAAGAGCGACCCGACCAAGATGAACCAGGAGATGATGAGTCTCTACAAAACCTACAAAGTAAACCCGCTGGGCGGCTGTTTACCCATGGTTCTGCAGATTCCGGTGTTTTTCTCGCTCTATAAGGTGTTGCTGCAATCGATCGAGTTGCGGCACGCCCCGTTCATGCTGTGGATCAACGATCTCTCGGCTCCAGACCGGCTCTACCTCGGTTTTGACCTGCCCTATCTGGGTGGGCTGCCGGTTCTGACGCTGCTGATGGGCGCGTCCATGTTCCTCCAGCAAAAGATGACCCCCACCACGGCCGACCCGACCCAGGCCAGAATCATGATGTTTCTCCCTTTGATTTTCACCGTCATGTTCGTCAATTTTGCCTCTGGTCTGGTGCTCTACTGGTTCGTCAACAACCTGCTGTCAATTCTCCAGCAATACCTTATCAACCGGCAGAACAAACCTGCACAAGCCGCCGGTTAGCAGCAGAAGACAGATGCCATGGTGGATAACACAAACCAGGGATGATATATGTCAGCGGATAGTAAAGATTTTTATGGAAAGGACGTGGCCGAGGCGATCAGGGAGGCCTGTGAAACCTTAGGAACCCCGCAGGAACAGCTCGATATCGAGGTTATTGAAACCGGCACCAAAGGCATATTCGGGCTGATACGCCAGAAGGCCCATATCAGGGTGCGCATCCAGCAGGCCATCAAGCAGAATGAGGAGCAGGCTGCTGCCCCGCAGCAGCCACCCTCCACCGAGTCCCCGGCTCCAAAGCCGAAGAAAAAACCCAGGCCGGCCAGACCCGCCAGGAAAAAGAGCCCTCCGGCCGAGACTGAAAAACCTCAGACTGTAGTGGAGGAGCCTGTTAAGGAGCTTGCCCAGCCCACCGCGGCGGAACCACAGGCCGAGCACCCAGAAGCCGAGCCCGTAAGTATTGATACCAACGGCAGCGACGACGACACCCCGGCAAGCGCAGCTGATGCTCAAGCTGATGAACTGGTCGAGCTGTCCGCCGAGTCACTGGCCATCATCAAAGACGACCTGAAGACCATTCTCGAGCTGATGGGATGCACATCCACGGTCACGGTCGAGGACGTCGACGGCACCGCCCACTGCCGGGTCAGCGCCGAGCATGAAGAGACCCTGACCAGCCAGGACGGCCGGGTCCTCGACAGCCTGCAGTATCTGCTGCGTAAGATCGTCGCCAAAAAAATTTCCGGCAGAATTCAACTGACCATCGATGTGGGCGACTACCGCGAACGCAGGTACCAGGAGCTGCGCGAGCAGGCCGCTGAATACGCCGGTCTGGTCAAAGAAAACGGCAAGACCCAGGTCATCTCCTCGCTCAACCCGTCTGAGCGCAGGGTCGTCCATGTCGCTCTGCAGGACGACCCCGATATCAGAAGTAGAAGCATTGGCGATGGGCTGTTCAAAAAGGTGCTGATCTACAAACCGGGCAAAGGCCGCAAGAACAACAACCGCAAACGCGGCAGAAGCAAAAGCCGCAGAAAGGGCGGAACCGGTCCCAAGCAGGAGAGCTGATCAGAAACAAGTGGCTGTTTTGCCACCTCTGAGTTAATCTCACTTGATCTATCCCAGGCCGGGCAATTTTGTCCGGCCTGACTTTTTCAAGGATGCACCATTCATGACATCCGCCAGCCAGAACACGACCATAGCCGCCATTTCCACCCCGCCCGGAGCAGGCGGTATCGGCATTATCCGAATAAGCGGCGAGCGGGCCCGCACCATCGTGCAGGACATCTTTGTGCCCGCCGATTCCTCCTGCAGGTTTGAATCCCACCGCTTCTACTACGGCACCGTCGTCGACGGCAGAACCAACACCCTGCACGATGAAGTGCTGGTCGTTTTCATGCGCGCACCCCGAACCTATACCAGAGAAGATGTGGTGGAAATCCATTGCCACGGCTCTTTTCTGGTAATGCGCTCGGTACTTGAACTGATTCTCGAACACGGTGCCGAACTGGCGGCTCCCGGTGAGTTCACCAAACGCGCCTTTCTCAATGGGCGAATCGATCTGACCCGGGCCGAGGCGGTCATCGATATTCTCTCGGCACGCACCAGAAAAGGGGTCGATCTTGCGCTGGAACAGATGAGCGGGGCGCTCTACCGGGAAGTGGACACGATGCGTAAGCGGCTCGTGGAACTCCGAGCCCTGCTCGAAGCCGCCATCGATTTTCCCGAAGATGAAATTGAAATCGTCGACCACAGCGGGCTGCTCACCCAGCTTGAAAATGAGGTGGCCGGGCCGCTTACTCGGTTGATCGACAGCAGCGCCACCGGTCGCATCGTCCGTGAAGGCGTTTTAATTGTTATCATCGGTCTGCCCAACGTCGGCAAATCGAGCCTGATGAATGCGATCCTGCAGGAGGAGCGGGCTCTGGTCACCGCGATTCCAGGCACCACCCGCGATACCATCGAGGAGTATGTGGACATCAACGGTATCCCGGTGCGTATCGTCGACACCGCCGGTATTCGAGACGATGGCGAAGAGGTCGAACAACTCGGCATTAAGCGGGCCCGGGAGTCGATCAACCGGGCCGATCTGGTACTGTTTCTGCTTGACGGCTCCCGCACTCTGCTGAACGAAGAGCGCAGTCTGTTCAACTCCGTTTCCCACAAGCCGATCATCACCGTAATTAACAAGAGCGACCTGCCCCGGGTGATCGAAAGGCAAAAGGACCCCCAGATCTTTGAAGCCGCGATCGAAATCTCGGCGCTCACTCTGGATGGATTTGCCGCCCTCAAAGAAGAAATCTTTACCAGGATCACCGGCGGCACAGAACAGTGGCAGGAGGAGGGCTGCGCTCCGAATCTCAGGCAGAAAGCGGCACTGGAGAAGACCCGGCGAGCCGTAGAGCAGGTCAGTGAAGGCTTGCGCAGCGGCTTGACCAATGATTTGATCGCCGTGGATCTGCTTGAGGCGCTTGAGTATCTGGGTGAAATCGTCGGGGAGACAACCACCGAAGACATGCTCGATGTGATTTTTGAGCAATTCTGCCTCGGCAAATAATTAATATGCAGGAATAGATGACCACGATCCAGCAGATCAATACCTATTCGGACATCGACTGGGAACTGCTCTGGCAGCAGGCCAGGGTAAGTAAATCCTGGAAGAGCAAAGGGGTCCGCGAGTGGGACAGCAAGGCGGCGGCCTTTTCTGCCAGGACCAGGGCCTCCCCATATGTTGACCAGTTTCTCGCGCATCTCGATCTGCGCGATACCATGCATGTGCTCGATGTCGGCTGCGGTCCGGGCACGCTGGCCCTGCCGATCGCTCAGCGGGTTGAGCAGGTCACCGCCCTGGATTATTCCCAGGGGATGCTCGATTGTTTGAATGAGCAGGCCGCCAGTCAGGGCCTCACCAATATCCGCGCTGTCCGGTGTGCCTGGGAAGATGACTGGCGGCAGCATGATATCGAAACCTACGATATCGTAATCGCCTCGCGCTCGATGAATATAGAATACCCATTGATGGGTCTGCGCAAGCTGGTGGATCACTGCCGTAAAAAAACAGGACGGATTATCATCGCCGAACGGATCGAACCGTCACCCTTTGACCCGGACGCCTTCGAGGCAATCGGCCGGCCATTCGCCTCAGGCCCCGACTACATCTACACCCTGAATATGCTCTATACGCTCGGCATCCATCCTCAGATCAGCCATATCGAACTGGATCGTGAACTCCGTTTCAGCGACCTGGACCACGCCCTGCAGTCCTATGCCTGGATGTTCAAAGAGCTGAGCGACGATGAAGAGCAACGCCTCAGACAATTTCTCAGGGGCCGAATTATCGAACAGCAGGACGATTATATCGTCATCGAGAGAAATCACCCCCAGCGCTGGGCCCTGCTGCACTGGACAAACGTACAAGAGGTACTGGAGTCGAAACGCCAGACCCAGAAATCTTAGCTTATGGACCATACCAACCGATTTGACATAGCCGTAATCGGCGCCGGTCATGCCGGCTGCGAGGCGGCCCTGGCCGCTGCCCGGATGGGGTGCAAGACCCTGGCCTGCGTGATCAACCTCGACACCATCGGGGCCATGTCGTGCAACCCGGCCATCGGCGGACTGGCCAAGGGACATCTGGTGCGGGAGATCGATGCGCTTGGCGGGGAGATGGCCAGAAACATCGATGAGACCTCAATCCAGTTTCGCCGGCTCAACACCAGCAAGGGACCAGCCGTGCGCTCTTCGAGGGCCCAGGCAGACCGGCTGCTCTATCGGCTGCGGATGAAAACGGTTCTGGAAAACCAGCAGAACCTGACCATCCGCCAAACCACGGTCGATGCGCTGCACGTGAAAGACGGCCAAATCGTCGGGTTGCGCACCTCGCTCGATGAGGAGATCGAAGTAAGGGCGGTGGTGGTGGCGACCGGCACCTTTTTAAATGGCCTGATTCATATCGGGCTGAAAAATTTTCCAGCCGGGCGCATGGGCGACAACCCCTCGCTGAGTCTGGCCGCCTGGTTCCGGGAACAGGGGTTCGCGGTCGGCCGCATGAAAACCGGCACCGTCCCGCGACTTGACGCCAACACCATCGACTACGGCCAGCTCGAGCCGCAATTCAGCGACCAGCCGCCCGCCTTTTTTTCCTTTGCCAGCAGCGGCGACTACCGCCAGCCCCAGTTTCCCTGCCATATCACCTACACCAACGAGCAGACCCACGAGATCATCCGGGGCGCCATCGATCAATCGCCGATGTATGCCGGCATCATCGAAGGGGTTGGCGCACGTTACTGCCCGTCCATCGAAGACAAGGTGATGCGCTTTCCGGAAAAACTGCGACATCAGATTTTTCTCGAGCCCGAAGGCGTCGAGACCACCGAAGTCTACCCCAACGGCCTGCCGACCAGCCTGCCGCTGGCCACCCAGGTGGCCATGATCCGCTCCATCAAAGGACTGGAGCAGGCGGTTATCCTGCGCTCCGGCTACGCCATCGAATACGACTACGTCGACCCGCTGGAGCTGCTTCCCTCGCTTCAGACCAAGCGGATCACCGGTCTCTTTCTGGCTGGCCAGATCAACGGCACCTCGGGTTATGAAGAGGCTGCCGCCCAGGGGATAATGGCCGGCATCAACGCGGTGCGCTACACGAGAGACCAGGCCCCCATCATCATTGACCGGTCGCAAGCCTATATCGGAGTGCTGATCGACGATCTGGTCACCCGGGGAACCAAGGAACCATACCGGCTCTTCACTTCGCGAGCTGAATACCGGCTGCTGCTGCGAGAAGACAATGCCGATGCCAGGCTGTGCGAAATCGGCCGCCAGATCGGCCTGCTGCCCGAAGCTCCGTATCGCGCATATCTTGCCAAGCAGCAGGAGATCGACAATGGCATAAAGCTGCTGGAAACGATTCCGGTACGGCCGTCTCCTGCAATCGATGCGGCCTTAGGACGCATCGGCAGCACCGGCCTCAAGCAGAAATCGGCCCTGGCTGACCTGCTGCGCCGACCGGAGATCGCCATCGGCCAGCTTGCCGCCCTGCTGGAGGGCGATCAGCATACGCAGATCGATACCCTGGGACGTTCGAGGTTCTGCGAGGAAATTCAACTCAGGGTAAAATACAGTGGCTATATCGAAAGGCAGAGCGAGCAGGTCAACCGTTTTCGTAAGCTGGAATCGACCGGCTTGCCGGAAAATCTCGATTATTCAACACTTTCAGGGTTGTCCAACGAGGTGGTCGAAAAGCTGAGCAACGTCAGACCGGTATCGCTCGGGCAAGCCTCCAGAATTTCGGGCATCACCCCGGCAGCGATATCTGTCCTGCAGGTTCACCTGAGAAAAATAAAACTGCAAAACAAAAAATCCGCTGCCGGCACCGCCGGGCCCATGGACTGAGACGATGCTCCCCTATCCCGACATAGACCCGGTCCTGCTGCAGATCGGGCCGCTGCAGGTGCGCTGGTACGGCCTGATGTATGTGCTCGGTTTTACGGCCAGCTACCTGCTGGTCAAACAGCAGCTGCAGCAGGTATCATTTACCCCGCTGCAGCGCCAGTTTGAAAATCTCAACATCGTCCTGATCATCTCGATCATCGTAGGCGGGCGCCTGGGCTACGTGCTGTTCTACAACCTGGGCTATTATCTTGAACATCCGCTGGAAATCCCGGCCACCTGGACCGGCGGCATGTCCTTTCACGGTGCAGCCATCGGCCTGCTCCTCGGTGGCCTGATATTCTGCCGTAGAAAAAACATCGATTTTTTCAAAGCGGCCGATATCTATGCGGTGACCATCCCGATCGGGCTGGGGCTCGGCAGGCTGGGCAACTTCATCAACAGCGAGCTCTTCGGCAGGCCGTCGCAGCTTCCCTGGAGCATGGTGTTTCCGGGCGGCGGCCCTATAGCCAGGCACCCGTCCCAGTTGTATGAAGCCCTGTGTGAAGGGCTGCTGCTCTTTATTCTGCTCTGGAGTCAGCGTAAAAAACCGTGGCTAAACCGTGGCGGCGCACCCGGATACTGGCCCCACGGTTCGCTGCTGGCCCTGCTTCTGGTCGGCTACGGGTTCTTTCGCTTTATAATCGAATTCACCAGAGAGCCGGACCCCCAGCTGGGCCTGTATTTCGGCCTGTTCAGCATGGGCCAGATACTCAGTGCTGCGATGATCGTCGGTGGAAGTATCCTCTGGCTGGTGCGTATTCAAAGTGCCAGGGACGGCAGCTGAGCCAGCGGAGCAGCTTGGTAAGCAGCGTGGTCTCTATTCCTCATCGAGGGCAACGTAGCCGTTGCGAATCGCAAAATTGACCAGATCGACGCTGTTTTTCATCTCGAACTTCTTCAACAGGTTCGAACGGTGATGGTCCACCGTTCTCGGGCTCAGATTAAGTTTGGCAGCCATTGCCTTGGAGGTGTGTCCCGCGACAACCAGATCCAGGATCTGCTTCTCCCGTTTCGTCATATCCCTGAACCGTTTTGCCGTCGGATTACGATAGGCCTGCAGGATATCTTCGGTGAATTCATCCGCCAATTGCGGCGAAATATAGGTGCTGCCCTCCCTGATTTTGTCGACGGCGGACATAATCTCTCTGCCTGAGTCGCTTTTTACCAGATAGCCGTCGGCTCCGGCCGAGATAGCCCGATGCAGATACCGCTGGTTCTTGTGCATGGTAAGGATCAGCACTTTCATCGAGGGAAAGCGGGCCTTGACCACCTCGGTGAGATCGATACCGCTGGTCCGGGGCATCGAGATGTCGAGAATCAGCAGGTCAGCCGGTGTTTTGTTCAAGGCATCGAGCAGATCATCGCCGTCGCTGACCTCGGCGATAATTTCCATACCCGGATTCTGGGCAATGATGTTTTTGATGCCGTGCCTGATCAGAACGTGATCGTCTGCCAGCATGATCCGGTATTTGCTGCCCGTCTGAGCCATAGAAAAACCCATTCAGCCTTTTCTGGGAACGACATTAATCTTGGCGCAATCGGCCTGCAGAACGCATGTATCGCAATGGGGTGCGACCGGTTTGCACTTGCCCTGCCCGAAGGCGACGAGCAGCCGATTGACCTTTACCCAATGCTTTTCAGGCAGTTTTTTGCGCAGTGCCATCTCCGTTTCATAGGGGGTTCGCGTTCTCACGTAGCCCCAGATATTCATGATGCGATGGACATGGGTATCGACGCAGATGGCAGGCCTTGCAAAAGCCACCGCAAGCACCAGATTTGCCGTTTTTCTGCCGACTCCGTGCAGCGTCATCAGCGCTTCCAGGCTGTCGGGTACCACACCCTCAAAATCATCGCGCAGCATCATCGCGGTTTTCCGCAGGTGAGCGGCCTTGGTCTTATAGAACCCGACCGGAAAAATCAGCCTTCGGATCCGCTGCTCGTCCAGTTCAGCCAGCCTATAGCAGTCCGGGGCCAGTTCAAAAAGCCTGGCGGACGCCGCGGCTGTAACTTCGTCCTTAGTCCTTGAAGAGAGGATGGTGGCAATCAGCACGCGGTAGGGATCCCGGCTCTGGACCCCAATCAGATCAACCACCGGAACCCGGTACTGCAATACTTCCTGTTCAAGTATAGAGAGAAAACGTTCGATGTCGACCACACCAAAATCCCGTCCAAGCCCAGGTAAACAACAGATCTACCCGTATCTCAATTGGCCTTTCATTGCAATTATCTAATATTGCATAACTATTTCAATATAACAAGAACATTTCTCAACTTTAAGCAAGGATGTTCAGGCACAGAAGAGCAGTATTGCCATCGTGAAAAATCAGCTCACCACTATTGGGGTTAGTGAAGCTGCCTGGTATCGTGTATATTGGGGCCGACATCGGGCAGAGCTGCCGAAGTATGAGACTTTAAAGCAGCTCGATTAAAATCCTGCCGTCCGGATTTGACGCGCTGGACAATTGTTCGCCCCCCCCACCGTCAGCCGGGAGTTGAAAAAGATGGTCCCAGAAACTGCCAGAGCGCTGCCCGTAACCAGGGAGGAATGTCTAACGCGAGGCTGGGATGAGATCGATGTCGTGCTGGTAAGCGGCGATGCCTATGTCGATCATCCCTCGTTTGGCATCGCCCTGATCGGTCGTCTTCTCGAAGCTGCCGGTTACCGGGTCGCCGTTTTGCCGCAGCCACGCTTTGACAAGGACCACGATTTTCGCCGCTTCGGTCGCCCGCGTCTGTTTTTCGGGATCTCCGGGGGCAATCTCGATTCCATCGTAGCCAATTACAGCGGCAACGGCAAAATCCGCGAGGTCGACGCCTACTCTCCCGAAGGCCGCCCCTGGCGCAGCCAGACCATGAGCCGGGAGAACCGCTATCGGCCGGACCGGGCAGTCCTGCGCTACGCCAATCTAGCCAGAAGCGCCTACCCGGAAACGACCATTATCCTTGGCGGCATCGAGGCCTCGCTGCGCCGCTTCATCCACTATGATTACAAACAGGCCAGACTGCGCAGCTCGCACCTGGCCGACGCCAAAGGCGATCTGCTGATCTATGGGATGGCAGAAAAAGCGGTTCTGGAAGCCGCCGACAGGCTCGACAACAAAAAGTCATTGGACAATATCCGCGGCACCTGCGTGCGCAGACATAGTCTGGCCGTCGATCAGTTTATCGAGGATGCCCGCAGCGAGGGCCGCAAGGTTAAGCTGCTGCCGGGATGGCAGGACATCGCCTCCGATATCGACAAATTCATGGAGGCGGAACGGGCTATTGATCGTCAGTCCAGGGCCTTTGGTGAGACCGTGCTGCTGCAGCGCCAACAGGCCTGCTGGATCGTGCAGTATCCCCCCCAACCGGTGCTCAGTACCCGTGAGATGGATGAACTGCACGAACTGCCCTACACCCGCAAGCCCCACCCGTCGACGCCGAACATCCCCGCCCATACGATGATACAGCATTCCATCACCATCGTGCGCGGCTGTTACGGCAACTGCTCGTTCTGCGCGATCGCCAGACACCAGGGACCGAGAATCACCAGCAGAAGCCCCGCCTCCATTCTGGTCGAGGCGGAAAAAATCGCCGCCAGGCCGGAGTTCGGCGGCACTATCAGCGACCTGGGCGGCCCCACCGCCAACCTGTATGGCACCAGCTGCACCATAGGCTCATGCCGCAAACATGACTGCCTCTATCCGAGGCTGTGTAAAAACCTGGTAATCGACGAACCGCTATTGCTCGAGCTGCTCGAGCAGGTGTCGAACATATCTCAAGTCAAACACCTGCATATCTCCTCCGGCCTGCGTATGGGTCTGCTGCAGCAGACCCCTGCGCTGCTGGAGCGGCTGCTCAGAGACCACACCCCTGGCAATCTGAAAATCGCGCCGGAACATACCGAAGAGCTGGTACTCGAGCTGATGCACAAAGAACCCCATGCGCAGCTCATCGCCTTTGTCTCCCTGTTCAACAAGATATCCAGACGACTCAAAAACAATGCGGGCCTCACGCCCTATATCATCAGTGCTCACCCCGGCTGCACCGAGCAGCATAACCGCAGTATGGTTAAGAAGCTGAAAAAACTCGGCCTCACCGTCAGACAGTTCCAGGATTTCACCCCGACACCGGGCACCCTTTCCACCGCCATGTATGTTACCGGGCAGCACCGCGACAAAAGAACCAGAATCGAGGTGGCCCGCAATAAAACGGAGCGAACCGGACAACGGAGGGTGATTGAGGATGGTTTTTTCAAAGGCGGCGCACCTGAAAAAAACCAGAACGTCAGAAGGCAGAAAAAACGGAGATAAGGCTCAATCCCAGTCTGAAGGGGAAAAACTGACCACCTCGTCGATCGAGTCGGCCGACATGAGCAGCATTAACAGACGGTCGAGGCCGAAAGCAATGCCGGCGGCCCGACCCAGTTTCTCCAGCTCAGCTAAAAAACGCTCAGGCATTACTCCCCCAGCCTGTTTACGAGACTGCTCATTCTTCACCAGCTCTTCTGCAAAACGTTTGCGTTGCTCGGCTGCATCGGTCAGTTCACTGAAACCGTTGGCCAGCTCCATGCCCTCGATATAGAGTTCGAAGCGCTCGGCCAGACCCGGGTCGTCGTTTTTGAGGCGGGCAAGCGACGCGCAGCGGGCCGGATAATCAAACAGAAAGGTGGGGCGGCCGCGACCGAGCCTGGGTTCGATCTCGATGGCGATTACCTCATCAAAGCGATCCTGGTCCAGCGCCTCCGCAACTGAACAGGAAGCGTATCTGGAAAATGCCTCAGCCACGCTGAGCCGCTCCCAGGGCTGTTCGATAACCATCTTCGCAATGCAGGAATCGACAACGATCGGCTGACCCGATCCAATCTCAAGAAGCGAGTTCAGAACAAAACGCAGCAAGCGCTCGCAATCGGACATCAACTCGAGATAATCACTGGCAACCCGGTACCACTCGAGCATGGTGAACTCCTCGAGGTGCCGCGAACCCCGCTCTTCAGCCCTGAAGCAGGGGCAGATCTGGAAAATGTTCTCGCAGCCGGCGGCCAGCAAACGTTTCATGCACTGCTCAGGGGAAGTCTGCAGGAACCAGTTCCCTGCCCTGAGCGGTACAATATTTGCCTCGGGCAGCACTACCGGCTGCCTGATCGGCGTGTCCACTTCGAGAAAGCCGCGTTTGGAGAAAAACGAGCGGACCAGGTGAAAAAGGGCTGCGCGAAACTGCAGCCCTTCAGCAGTGAGCATGGCCTATTCTTTTACCCTGGTAACATAGGCACCGGTGCGGGTATCGATCTGGATTTTATCCCCTTCGACGACAAAAGGCGGAACCTGCAGCTGGTAGCCGGTCTCGACGGTCACCGGCTTGGTATCGGTACCCGAGGTATCGCCCCGGGCCCAGGGATCGGCCTGGGTAACGCTGAGCTCAACAAAGATCGGCAGGCTGATGTCAATGGGCCGGGTACCGAAGAACAGCACCTGAACTTCCATATTGTCCATCAGGTAGTTGACATTGTCGCCCAGCTGCTCGCCGGTCAAAAAGAGCTGCTCGTAGTTGGAGGTGTCCATGAAGTGATATTCATCACCCTGGTTGTAGAGAAACTGCATGGTGCGCTCTTCGAGATCGGCTTTTTCGAACTTGTCGTTGGAGCGATAGGTATTGGAGAACTGGGAGCCGGTGATCATGTTCTTCAGCTTGCAGCGATAGAGCGCCTGGCCTTTTCCCGGTTTTGAGAATTCGAAATCAACGATGATATGGGGCTCCTGGTCGATAAGTATTTTTAAGCCCTTGCGCAGATCGGATGCACTGAACATAGTAGTTTCTCCAGAAAAAATCGGGGCTAGCAGACCGCCGATACGTTGTAGGGTTAAACATTGTATGATTAAACCGGAACCTCTGAGGCCGGCACGGTAAATTTGCAACTATACCTGCCCGAGGCGATATTTGACAACCGAAAATATCCGAGTGTATCCGCGTTCTTTTCGATCGGCGGATGCACATTCGGATTGTGGATGAGAGACTCGATCGGGTATGGTGGTGAAGAGGTAACTGCGCTGGTTTATCTGCACTTATTCATAGACTAAAAACTGATCAAATATGATGAAGCCCCTCTGGACGCCCTGGAGAATGGAGCACGTTCTCGGCCAGGCCCCAGCGCTTGAGCGCTGCCTGTTCGAGCCGCCGGGCAGCGAACCCCATGCAGCGGAACAATTGCTGCTCTACCGGGATTCGACCGTGCTCTGCCTGCTCAATCGTTACCCATATGCGAACGGCCACCTGCTGGTGGCTCCGATCCGCCATGTGGACTGCATCACCGAGCTTGAATCCGGTGAGATGCAGGAGCTGATGGCGCTGGTTCAGCAGGCCACCGCAATCATAAAGCGGCTGCTGAAGCCGGACGGCTGCAATATCGGGCTCAATATCGGTTCCGTGGCCGGGGCCGGCATCGACGACCACCTGCATGTGCATATCGTACCGCGCTGGCAGGATGACCACAATTTCATCGCGGTGCTGGCCGAGATCAAGGCCATTCCGCAACATATAACCACCACCTTCGAGCTCCTGCTGCCCGAATTCAAGGCTTTATATCGGTCCCGGCAAGCAACCTTCAAGACATCACCATGACCGCACCACCAAAGATGACGCCGATGCTGCGTCAATATCTCGAAATCAAGGAACAATACCCGGACGAGATCCTCTTTTACCGGATGGGTGATTTTTACGAGATGTTCTTCGAGGACGCCGAAATCGCGTCGAAAATTCTCAATATCACCCTGACCTCGCGCAACAACAAGGCCGATGCCGCCCGGATTCCGATGTGCGGGGTGCCCTACCACGCAGCCCGGAACTATCTGGCCAAACTGGTGCAGGCCGGCAAACGGGTGGCGATCTGCGAACAGACCGAGGACCCTGCTCAGGCCAAGGGCATCGTCAAACGCGAGGTAATCCGGGTGGTGACGCCCGGCGTCGTCACCGACGACCAGTTGCTTGACGACAACGAAAACCGCTACGTCTGCGCGCTGAGCAACGCTGTGGCTGATTCGGCAGTGCTCTGGGGAGTCAGCTTCCTCGATCTGAGCACCGGGGAGTTTCTCAGCGCAGAATTTGTCGACACAGCCGCTGTGCCGGAACAGCTCCTGGATCATCTGAGCCGGATGATGCCGGCGGAAATAGTGATCAACGAAGCCCGTGCCAAGGACCTGCAGGCGCTGCTCGAGTCCCTGCAGATTTCACTTCCCGGCATCTGCATCACCGAGCGCAACGAAGATCTGTTCAACCTCGAGCAGGCAACCCGGGAACTCACCGAGCACTTCAAGGTGATCAATCTGGAGGGCTTCGGCTGTGGTTCGATGCGGCAGGGACTGGTTGCAGCCGGGGTGCTGCTCGACTATGTCAAGCAAACCCAGAAAAGCGATATCGACCACATTGAGAGGCTGGTGCCGATAAACCTGGAGACGGT
Organism: uncultured delta proteobacterium; assembly: GCA_963824415.1. GTDB lineage: Bacteria > Desulfobacterota > Desulfobulbia > Desulfobulbales > Desulfocapsaceae > JABDQA01. The sequence goes on along the minus strand of CAWGPM010000002.1, from coordinate 301,455 downwards.
CTTGCTTATCGACGACGCCTCCCGCAGAAATCTGGAGCTGACCCGCACCATTATCGGCAATGCGCGCGAAGGCTCCTTGCTCTCCGTGCTGGACAAAACCAGAACGCCGATGGGCGGGCGCCTGCTGAAAAACCACCTGCTCCAGCCCCTGCAGGACATCGAGCAGATCGGCCGGCGACTGGACTGTGTCAGTTTTTTCTACAACCATCCCGGCATCAGGCAGCAGTTCAGGGACTTTTTTGAGGCGATCTACGACCTGGAGCGCCTCAACAGCCGCATGGTGCTCGGTCAGGCTAACGCCCGCGACGCCCTGGCGTTGAAACAGTCGCTGGCAGCCCTGCCCGCAATTGCCGAGCTGCTCGGCTCCTGCACCACCGAAAAACTGCAGCAGATCAGTGGCTCATTCGATGTACTGGCCGATCTCAGTGAACTGCTCGAGCGGGCCATTGCGGACGATCCGCCCATCACCCTGCGCGACGGTAACCTGATCAGAAAGGGGTACCACGCCGAACTCGATGAGCTGATTCACCTGGTGCAGGACACCAAGGCGCTGATTCTGAGTCTGGAGAACCAGGAACGGGAACGCAGCGCCATCGCCAAGTTGAAAATAGGCTACAACAAGGTGTTCGGTTATTTTATCGAAGTGAGCAAGGCCCAGCTCGATAAGATTCCCGAACACTACATCCGCAAGCAGACCCTGGTCAATGCCGAACGCTTCATCACCCCCGAACTCAAGGAGTTTGAAAGCCGGGTCTTGAACGCTCAGGAACGCAGACTCGAACTGGAGTATCAGCTCTTCATCGAGATTAGAACAGAGCTGGCCAAAAACAGCTCACGCCTGCTGCAGACGGCCCACTATCTGGCCCAGCTCGACGTGTTCACCTGCCTGGCAGAGATCGCCAGGCATTACCAGTACTCCAGGCCGGAACTTGCAGAAGACGGGATAATTTCAATCAGCGCCGGCCGGCATCCGGTTATAGAACGAGCCCTGCCGAGCGGCAAATTCGTGCCCAACGATCTCAGTCTCGACCAGAACAGCAACCAGGTACTGGTGATCACCGGCCCCAATATGGCCGGCAAGTCGACCATCCTCAGGCAGAGTGCCCTGATCGTGCTCTTGGCCCAGATGGGCAGTTTCGTGCCGGCCGAAAAAGCCCGGATCAGCGTGGTTGACCGCATCTTCACCAGGGTCGGGGCAATGGACGATCTGAGGCGGGGCCAGTCCACCTTCATGGTAGAGATGAATGAGACCGCCAATATCCTGAACAACGCAACTCCGCGCAGCCTGGTCATCCTCGATGAAATAGGCCGGGGCACATCGACCTACGATGGGCTCTCTATCGCCTGGTCGGTGGCCGAGGCACTGGTCAACAAAGACGGCGCCGGGGTCAAGACCCTGTTCGCCACCCATTACCATGAACTGACCGAGCTGGCCAAGGACCACAGCCGGGTGCAGAACTACTCCGTGGCGGTCAAGGAATGGAACAATACGATCATCTTCCTCTACAAACTGGTCAAGGGGGGCACCAGCCGCAGTTACGGTATCCAGGTTGCAGCCCTGGCCGGTGTGCCGCCCGAGGTGGTCAAACGGGCCGAGGAAATTTTACGCAGTATCGACCGCGGCGAATTCGATCACCGTTGCTTTAGCGGTGCCCGGAACAGAAAAAACAGATCCGTCCAACCCCAGAAACAGCTCAGCCTGTTCGCCAGCCCGACACATCCCGTTTTTGATCTGCTGGCCAAGATGGAAATCGATGAGCTTTCGCCGCGCCAGGCACTCGATACCCTCTATCGGCTCCAGGAACTGCTGGAAAACAACGAATAAGGCATCTCCATGAGGACTCAAGCCGGTCTGGAGCAGGCGGCAAAAGCGGCCAGCTGTGCCAAGCTCTGCAGATGAAATTCACAGATTGCTGCCCTCTGGGCCAGACGGCCGGTAAGAGATAGTTGTTTTTTTCTTGTATAAATGTTTATATAAATTACTGTTTTCAGGAAAAGAATCAATCATGACCCTGACGAGCTGGAAACAATATGCTTCATATTATTGTTAGTGAACGGCTAAAAAATCGCTTTTTTTCGACGCTTTTGGTCTTTTTGCTCGTCCTGTTTTTGCTCCCTTCGCTCTGCCCGGCAACGGCGCCCGAAACCTACCCCACCAAGACGGACCTGCAGAGTCATTATCAGCAAGCTAAGTTTTATTACAACCAGCTTAAAAACACCACGAGCCTGGGAGCTTCGAGAAGTAACTGGCTCAAGGGGGCAGGTAACTTCAGGCGCATCTACCTGGCCGAGCCCAAATCCGAGCTGGCCCCATCCTGCCTGTTTATGCTCGGCCGACTCTATCACGAAGCATTCAAAAAGTTCGGTCAGGGTATCGACCTCGGCGAGGCCATCTCTTACTACCGGGATGTGAACACGCTGTTTCCCGGTAACCGGCTGGCCGATGATGCACTGTTTGCGGTCGGAACTATCCTGCTCGAGGACGTCAGCGATCCCACCCGCGCGGCGGAGGCCTTCGGGAAAATCGTCTCCGATTATCCGGAAGGCGACATGCGGACGGAGGCCGAAAACAGCTTGAAAGTGCTCTCAAAAGAGCATGAGATCCCATTGCCCCAGGAAATGCTCGGCACCACCCGGATGGAAAAGCTCACCAATGTGATGCCGGTCAAATACTGGTCATCGGCGGATTATACCAGAGTGGTGGTCCAAACCTCGGGCCCTACCACCTACCGGGAGAAACTGCTGGAACAGATAGGTGATCAGCCCCGCCGGCTCTACATCGATTTTCAGAACAGTTACATCGAGCCGCGTTTCCGCGCCCCGGTCCCCATTCAGGACGGTCTCCTCAAACGGGTACGAACGGGACAGTTCAGCCCGGAGACGGTGCGAGTCGTACTCGACATTGAATCGATTTCGGACTACAAAATCTTTTCTCTGCCCGACCCGTTCCGGGTGGTTATCGATGTTCGCGGCAAACCCAAACAGGCCCCCCCGGCCCTGAGCTTGAACCCGCTCTCTCCACCGCCTGCCCCGCCCGCGCCGCCGAGCCGGCCGTCTGCGCCGGGACGGCCCGCAGGAGAAAAGCAAGGAAATGAGGCAGGAACCGGCAGCAGCGCGGTTGCAGCTCAAGGCGAACCTGCAGAGACACCGCAGCCAACCGGGCCACCGCCTCCTCCGGAACCTGAGGTTGCAAGAGAAGATGGCCTCCAGAACACGCAGCGTGAAGATGATATCGACGAGGCCCAGGGGCCTATCGTCGTTTTACATGAAAGTAAGAAAAGAGCCACCGACAGTAAAACCGTGGCCGCTGCCCCTGGGGCTCCATCTCAAAAACTCTCACTGGCCCAGCAGCTTGGTCTCGGCATTGGGACCATCGTCATCGATCCGGGCCACGGCGGCAAAGACCCTGGAGCCATCGCTTTCGGCATGAAGGAGAAAGACATCGTGCTGAGCATGGCTAAAAACCTGGCCAAGCACCTGCGCGAAGACCTCAGCGCCACGGTTATCCTGACCCGGGACAATGATCAGTTTCTGCCGCTCGAGGAGCGCACCGCGATCGCCAACACCAGCGATGCGGATCTGTTCATCTCCCTGCACATCAATGCCCATCCATCTCCCCAGGTAAAGGGTTTTGAAACCTATTTTCTAAATCTCTCCACCAACGAAGAGGCGATGCGCGTGGCGGCTCGTGAAAACGCCACCACTACCCATCAGATGAGCGATCTGCAGGATATCTTGTCTGATATCATGCAAAACTCGAAGATTAACGAATCATCCCGCCTGGCCAGACTGGTGCACGACTCGATGGTAAGCGGCCTCTCCGAGCCACCGTTTGCCCTGAAGAACATGGGGGTCAAGCAGGCGCCGTTCTATGTGCTGATTGGTGCCGAGATGCCGGCTATTCTGATCGAGCTGGCCTTTATCTCTAATCCCGAAGATGCCAGACTGCTGGCTGATGACACCTTCATCGATGCCATGGCCAAGCGTATATCGGGAGGCATCAGCGGCTATGCCAGCACCAACACCGCCAGCCTCTGAGACGACGGGGCTGTGGCACGTTATGGCGCGGTTCTAAACCTGTCCTCGATTGAGCGCCCCAAGAGCATCTAAGCCAACAGCTATCCACTTAAAGACCGCACAACAAAAAGGCCGCCTCCAAGAAGGAGGCGGCCTGGGTAACGCAGGGTAAGCCTATGTGCTATTTGAACTGGGCTGCCTGGAGTCGGACAAGAGCGCGCTGCAGGGCCGCTTCGGCCCGGACCACGTTGACCGATTCATCGTGCGCTGCGGCCTGTGCCAGACGCTTTTCAGCACGTTCCTTGGCCCTCATGGCACGATCGACATCGATCTGGCGGCCGAATTCCGCACTCTCCACCAGAAAGGTTATTTTGTTATTGGACACTTCGCAAAATCCGCCGCTGGTCATCAAATACTCGCGCTTCTTGCCCGATTCATAGGACAAAATGCCGGTCTTGATGGTCGAAAGAAACGGCGCATGGTTGGCCAGCACACCGAAATCACCACCGTAACCGGGGGCATTTACGATATCGACGTCTTCATTGACCACTGCGCCACTGGGCGTCACGACCTCCAATGCTATCTGCTGTGCCATGTATTCTGCCTCTGGTTTTGATTACTCTTACTTCGCAGCCGCAGCCTTCTCGATGGCCTCTTCGATGGTACCGACCATGTAGAAAGCGCTCTCGGGAAGATCGTCGTGCTTGCCTTCAAGAATCTCCTTAAAGCCTTTGACGGTCTCTTCCACCTTGACGAATTTACCAGGAATATTGGTAAAAACTTCAGCCACGTGGAACGGCTGGGACAGAAATCGCTGGATCTTGCGCGCCCGGGCAACCATGATCTGATCCTCTTCCGAGAGTTCATCCATGCCCAGGATTGCGATAATATCCTGCAGGTCCTTGTATTTCTGGAGCGTTATCTGCACACCGCGGGAAACCTGATAATGCTCCTCACCGATAACGTTCGGATCGAGAATCCTCGAGGTCGAGTCGAGCGGGTCCACTGCCGGGTAGATGCCAAGCTCGGTGAGCTGCCGCGACAGAACCACCGTGCCGTCGAGATGGGCAAACGTCGTAGCCGGTGCCGGATCGGTCAAGTCGTCTGCAGGCACGTAGACGCACTGTACCGCAGTGATCGATCCTTTGGTGGTCGAGGTGATGCGTTCCTGCAGCGCACCGAGGTCAGTGGCCAGGGTCGGCTGATAGCCAACCGCAGACGGGATACGACCAAGCAGCGCTGAGACCTCGGAACCAGCCTGGGTGAAACGGAAGATATTGTCTACGAAGAAGAGTACGTCCTGTCCTTCCTCATCACGAAAATATTCTGCCGCAGTCAGGCCGGTAAGACCAACCCGGGCACGGGCCCCCGGAGGCTCGGTCATCTGGCCATAGATCAGGGCTGCTTTGGGCAGAACACCTGAATCCTTCATCTCGTGGTAGAGATCGTTGCCCTCGCGGGTACGCTCGCCAACGCCGCAGAATACCGAAATACCACCGTGGTGCATCGCGATGTTGTTTACCATCTCCATCATAACAACGGTCTTACCGCAGCCGGCGCCGCCGAACAGACCCATTTTGCCGCCCAGCGGAAACGGGACCAGCAGATCGATAACCTTGATGCCGGTGACCAGTACACGAACCTCGGTATCCTGCTCGGTAAAGGCCGGGGCGGGTCGATGGATCGGCATCGATTTATCCGACTCAATCGGTCCCAGCCCATCAACCGGGCGTCCGACCACATTCATGATCCGGCCCAGGGCTGGCTGGCCCACCGGTATCGTTATCGGTGCCTCACTGTCACGGGCTTCCATCCCCCGCACCAGCCCGTCGGTCTGGTCCATCGCAACACAACGGCAGACATTGTCACCCAGATGCTGAGCGACTTCCACGACCAGGTTGTCGGGCACGTCGGAGATGGCCGGATTGCTGATCATCAGCGCACTCATGATGTTCGGCAGGTTGCCCGCATCAAACTCCACATCCACAACAGGTCCGATAACCTGTAGTACTTTTCCTATTCTCTGCTCACTCATCGGGCCTAACCCCTCCTAAAAGTTTGAGATTATCTTTACATTCAATGTTTATTTAAGGGCTTCGGCACCGCCAACGATATCCATTAGTTCTGCCGTGATGGCAGCCTGGCGCGCCTTGTTGTACAAAATCGTCAAATTGGAAATGATATCCTTACAGGCGTTGGTCGCATTATCCATCGCCGTCATGCGAGCCGCATGTTCGCTGGCACCGACCTCGAGCATCGCGTGATAGATCATCACGTTGAGATACAAGGGCTGCAGCACATCCATGATCTCTTCGGCAGACGGTTCGTAGATATACTCGCCTGACACCTGCTGGGTTGCATCATCCTGCTCGCTTTCCAGGGGCTGAACCGGCAGGAAATCTTTGGCGGCCGGAGCCTGGACCGCAATCGAGCGGAACTCGCCATAGAGAATTTCAACCTTGTCCGCAGCACCGCTGAGAAAGTTTGCAGAAACCTCGCTGGCAATCTCCCGGGCGTTGAACATCTGGAAGGTTCCCATGATGTCGCCAAAAGATTTGCGAACCTTGCCGGTGCGCTTGAGCCTCTGGAAACCCTTTTTGCCGACACAGACGAAACTGACCGATTTGCCTGCGGCCTCGTATTCGTTCATCTTGCGCTCGGCGAGCTTGCCAATATTGGAATTAAAGGATCCACAGAGCCCTCGATCGGAGGTGATGACCACCAGTTCGACCGTTTTTACCTCGCGCCTTTCCATGAGCGGGTAGCTGCCGCCGGTATTGGCCCTGGCGGAGAGATTGGACATGGTCTCATTGAACTTGGAAGAATACGGCCTGAAGTCCTCCATCTTCTCCTGGGCCCCGCGCAGCCTGGCGGAGGCGACCATGTTCATCGCCTTGGTGATCTGCGCCGTCTTTTTGACGCCGACGATCTTTGTTTTGACTTCTTTTAAGCTCGGCATAACTAGACCTTTCCTGAATTAGTTAAGACCTTTCGTGGCCTTGAACGTGTCACCAAAGCTGGTCAGGACTTTATCGAGTTTTCCTCTGAGATCGTCATCGAACGCCTGTTTTTCTTTCAGATCGGCAAAGATCGACGGGTCATTGGATTCAATATAGTTATAGAGTTCCGCCTCATAATCGGCCAAGGTATCAATTGGCAGTTTGTCGAGCCAGCCTTTGGTACCCGCATAGATGATGCAGACCTGTTTTTCCATTGGCAGCGGCTGGTACTGGGGCTGCTTGAGGATTTCCACCAACCGTTCGCCGCGGGTGAGCTGGGCCTGGGTGGCGGCATCGAGATCGGAACCGAAGGCGGCAAAGGCGGCCAGTTCACGGTACTGGGCCAGATCGAGCCGCAGCGTACCGGCAACCTGCTTCATGGCCTTGACCTGAGCGGCACCGCCGACGCGGGATACCGACAGACCGACGTTGATAGCCGGACGCACACCGGAGAAGAACAGGTTCGGCTCGAGATACACCTGGCCGTCGGTGATCGAGATAACGTTGGTCGGAATAAAGGCCGAAACGTCGCCGGCCTGGGTCTCGATGATCGGCAACGCGGTCAGGGAGCCAGCGCCGAGTTCGTCGTTGACCTTGGCGGCTCGCTCGAGCAGACGGGAATGGTTGAAGAAGATATCTCCGGGAAACGCCTCGCGTCCCGGCGGACGCCGCAGCAGCAGCGAAAGCTCGCGATACGATACGGCCTGCTTGGAGAGGTCGTCGTAAATGATCAGGGCATGCTGGCCGTTGTCGCGGAAGTACTCACCCATCGAGCAGCCGGCAAACGGGGCAATGTACTGCATCGGCGCGGGGTCGGAGGCGCAGGCGGCAACAACCGTGGTGTATTCCATCGCACCATGCTTGCGCAGCGCTTCAACGACCAGGGCGACGGTGGATTTCTTCTGGCCGACTGCAACATAGATGCAATGCACGTCAGTCTCTTTCTGGGCGATGATCGCATCGACGCAGAGCGCCGTTTTGCCGATCTGACGATCGCCGATAACCAGCTCACGCTGGCCCTTGCCGACCGGGGTCATTGAATCAACGGCCTTGGCGCCGGTGTACATCGGTTCATGCACGCCTTTTCTGGCGATAACACCGGGAGCCAGCACCTCGATCTTGGAGGAGAGTTTGGCATTGATCGGACCCTGGCCGTCGATCGGATGGCCGATGCCGTCAACCACGCGGCCTTCCATCTCGGGGCCGACCGGTACCTCGGCAATACGACCGGTGCGCTTGACGATATCGCCTTCTTTGATACCGGCAACATCGCCGAGTACCGCGCAACCGACGTTATCTTCCTCGAGGTTCAGGGCCAGTCCCATGATGCCGCCCGGGAACTCGAGAAGTTCCATGGCCATGCAGTTCTGTACCCCATAGACTCGGGCGATACCGTCACCAACCGAAATAACGGTTCCGGTCTCGTCGAGGTCTACACTGGTTTCGTACTCACCAATCTGGTCCTTGATAATTTGACTGATTTCTTCGGCTTTGATCTGCATCTATTCTCTCCCCTTAATGGAACCTTTTAAACTAGCAAGCTGAGTTCTGATGCTGCCGTCCAGAACCAGATCTCCCACCTTGGCAATAATGCCGCCGATGATGGAGGGATCGACTGATGCAGTCAGCTCAACCTTTTTTCCCGTTAATTTCTCAAGTGTACTCTGTATTTTACCTTTCAAATCCGCATTCAATTCAATGGCCGATATTACCGTACCGTGACTGATATTTTTGTCCTCATCAACCATGACCTGGAACGCTTCGGCAATCTCGGGCAGGATCACCGCCCGTTTCTTTTCCACGAGCAGGTTCAAGAAATTGCCCAGGACCTTGTCCGCGCCCATCGCCTGGATTATGGAGCCCATGGCTTTTTCTTTGACATCCACAGGGTAGAGCGGGTTGGTCAGAGCGTCTTCAACTTCGGGGTTGGTGGTAAAGAGTTCGGCCAGCGCCTGCAGCGCTTCGCTGTAGGCCTCGTATGTACCGTTTTCCTTGCCTATTGCGAACAACGCCTTGGCATACCGTTTGGCGAGGATGGTCTGTTTCACTGTGCGGCCCCCACTTTATCTAGATATGTTTCGATAATCTGGACCTGGTCTTCCGGGGTCAGATTCTTGACGATCAATTCTTGGGCCAGCACCGCAGCCTGATCGGCGACCTCGTTTTTCAGCTCGCGGCGCGCTTCGACAACTTCGTTTTGAATGGCAAGTTCGGAGGCACGCTTGAGATCATCGACCGCTTTTTCCGCCTTCTCGAGAATCTTGGCTTTTTCAATTTCAGCCTGGGCAACCGCTTTTTCAACAATGGAATCGATATCTTTTTCTACTGTGGCTAGTTTGGCCTCGAATTCCCGATACTGTTTTTCGGCCACGTCCCGCCTCGACTCGAGGTCTTCAAGTTCGTCCCTGACCTGCTGCTGACGGCCGCCAAGCATCGAGGCGATAGGTTTGGCCCCGAATTTGACCAGGATAATCATCAGGGCGATGAAGTTGAGCACCCGCCAGAACAGATCCTTGAGTTTAGCAGCAGACAGGCTGCCTTTGGCTTTACCGCCCCCATGGGCCTCATCTGCTGCTCCATGGGCTTCTGCAGCCGTATCGTGGGCAGCATCTGCAGCCTGCTCGACAGCGGTACCATGGCTGTCCGCAGCGGCCGGCTTATCAGAGGCCGAAACCGTGGTAAGCGCTGCGCACGACAGCGCAAAGCAGAACGCCGCGATCAGCATGACCAGTCTGGACATCTGTACGAGTTTCTTCATGATTAGAGCGCCCTCCCCAGAATTTTGCTGGCCATGTCGCTGGCAAAACCTTCGAGATTGGCCTTGAGCCCGTCGCGGGCCTCACCGATCTGGGTATTGATCTGAGCCAGTTGTTTGTCCTTGAATTGGTCGACTTCAGCCTTGATCGATGCCATCTTCTCATCTCCGGCGGCCTGGGCCTCGGCCCGCGCTGCATCGAGCGCCGCTTTGGCCTTGCCGGAGGCCTTTGACATCTTGGCATCCACTTCTTCCTGACGCAGACGTGCGTTCTGTTCGAACTTCGCCACATCATTCTGCATTCCCTGCATCTTTTCAGAGCGCTTTTTGAGGATCTTTTTGATCGGCTTGTACAAGACCCCGTTGAGCAGAAACATGAGAACGACAATGTTTACCATCTGAATCACCATCGTGATGTCAATTGTGACCATTTATTCGCTCCTGATTTGCAGAAATAAAAAACAAACATCCCCGTAGGAATGAAAACTGAACTCAACGCCGGATAAAAACGGTGAATAATGGCCATCAATAAAAATGAATGACCATTCACAACAGCTCAAAACCTTTACTGCAAAATATCTACCATGTCAACTACTTTATCACTGTCTTAAACCCTTAGTGACAGGGATTTTTCCATCTTTTTTCCACTCGGTTTTGCGGGTCCTGAAAGCACTGCCCGGCAGCACCCGCCGCGGGCTATTTTCTACGCCGCAGGACCGCCTGATATTTGGTGCCGGCCAACCTGCCTGGGCTGGCAATATCCGGCCTATTCACCGGCCAGACGGGCAATAATCTGCGGGGCCGCGCTAATCGCGTCGCCGACCTTGTCGGCCAGGGGTCCACCCGCCTGGGCCATATCCGGCCGTCCGCCGCCCTTGCCGCCGACGATTGCTGCCACTTCTTTGATTACCTCACCTGCCTTGAACTTATCGGTCAGATCCTTGGAGACGATCACCAGCAGGGCCGCCTTAGCGTTGATAACACCACCGAGAACCGCGATGCCGGTGCCCATTTTGTCCCGCACCTTGTCGCCCACTTGGCGCAGCGTTTTCGGACTGTCCAGGATGATCTGAGCGGCCAGCACCCGGGTGCCGTGTACCTCGACCGCAGCCTTGAAAATATCATCGAGATCCGAACTGGCAAGCTGAGTCGACAATGCTGCAACCTGCTTTTCAAGTTTTTTCTGGTTCTCCAGCAGATGGGTGAGTTTGACCATAATCTCAGCGGGCGTCGCATTGAGCTTCTCACCGATCGCAGCTTCTCTGAGCGCCATCTCCTGCAGCAGCGCCACCGCCTGTCTGCCGGTAACCGCTTCAATTCTGCGCACCCCGGCGGCAATTCCCGATTCGGAGGTAATTTTGAATACACCGATCGCCCCGGTGGCTTGCACATGGGTGCCGCCGCAGAGTTCCTTGCTAACCGGATCTATGCTGACCACCCGCACCGATTCGCCGTATTTTTCACCAAACAGGGCCATTGCCCCTTCACCAAAGGCCTCTTCCCTGCCAACGACCTTGACCCCCACCGGGTGGTTCTGCCTGATCTGCTCGTTAACCCGCACTTCGACCTGGGCAATTTCCTCAGGCGTAAGGGCCGAAAAATGGGTGAAGTCAAAGCGCAGCCGATCGGGGGTCACCAGCGAGCCTGCCTGTTTGACATGATCGCCCAGTACCGCCCGTAGAGCCGCGTGCAGCAGGTGGGTGGCGCTGTGATTGGCCTCGGTGTCATCCCGTCGGCCCTGATCCACCGCCAGTTCGACCTGCGTGCCAGGCGTCAGCCTTCCACCGTCGACCTGGATATGATGCAGGATTATGCCTTCGGCCTCGGCGGTCGTGGTCAGAACTTCGGCCTCACCGCCATCCCAGATGATTTTTCCGACATCGCCGATCTGCCCGCCGGCTTCAGCATAAAACGGCGTTGCATCGCTGAACAGCCTCCCCTTCTGCCCTGCCTCGAGCGCTGCTACCTCATGGCCCTGTTCATTGAGCAGCCCCTGGACGACTCCTGTGCCGGCGCAGGAGTCATAGCCTTGGAATTCGCTGCGGCTGCCGGATTCAATCAGCCGCTTTACCCCTTCTTCCTTGAGCCGGACGCCTTCGTCCCGACGCGAGGCCCGCGACTGAGAGCGCTGGGCCTCCATGGCCCGCTGAAACCCTTCCTCATCGAAGGCGATGCCGCGTTCCAGCGAAATATCTCTGACGATGTCCACCGGAAAGCCGAAGGTATCGTAGAGTTTGAAAATAAAATCACCACTGATCATCGGCTTGGCTTGCTGCTGCTGGTTGCTGATCTGCTGATCGAGCATGGCCAGACCGTGTTCGAAGGTTTCACCGAAGCGGGCTTCCTCGTTGTTGACCACTTTTTCGAGCAGCTGGGCGGTATCGTTTAAGCGGGGATAGGCACTAAGCATCGAATCCACCACGGCCAGGCAGGCCTGATGCAGAAACGGACCGGAAAGCCCGAGGTTTCTGCCGAAACGAATGGCCCGCCGCAGCACCCGCCGCAGCACATAACCCCGCCCTTCATTGGACGGCAACACACCATCGGCCACCAGGAAACAGGCGGCCCGGACATGGTCGGCAATCACCCGCATTGCGGTATCATCGGCCGGATCCTTGCCGTAGGTTCTGCCGGACAGGGTCTCAAGCCGGCTGATCACCGGGGAGAACAGGTCCGAATCGTAGTTGTTGAACTTGCCCTGCAGCACCGCAGCCACCCGTTCGAGCCCCATACCGGTGTCGATACTCGGTTTGGGCAGCGGCTCCATGGTCCCGTCCTGGAAACGGTTGAACTGCATGAAGACCAGGTTCCAGAGCTCCAGAAAACGGTCACAATCGCAGCCGAGAGCGCAGTCAGCTCTGCCGCATCCAGCGGCTTGGCCCTGGTCGATATGAATTTCGGAGCAGGGACCGCAGGGGCCGGTGTCGCCCATGGCCCAGAAATTGTCCTTCTCATCGAACCGGACGATGCGGCCTTTGGGTAGGGTTTCGATCTGCTCCCAGAGTTCCTCGGCCTCATCGTCGTCCTCATAGATAGATACCCAGAGCTGTCCCGGATCTATGCCAAGTTCAACGGTCAGGAACTCCCAGGCAAAATCGATTGCCTCCTTCTTGAAATAATTGCCGAAAGAAAAATTACCCAGCATCTCAAAAAAGGTGTGGTGCCGCGCGGTATAGCCGACATTCTCCAGATCGTTGTGCTTGCCGCCGGCCCGCATGCAGCACTGGCTGGTCACTGCTCGTATATAGTCCCGCTTTTCCTCTCCCATAAATACCCTTTTGAACTGTACCATTCCTGCATTGACAAACAGCAGGGTCGGATCGTCCTGGGGTACGAGTGAGGAACTCTCGACGATGGTATGGCCTTTGGACTCGAAGTAGTCCAGGAATCTGGCTCGAATTTCGTTTCCGGTCATCATGAATCAATTCCGCTTGAAGGTGTTTGGACAGCCTTGGGTGTCGCTGCCGGTTGACATGCGAGCCTTTTGCAAAACTAAGATTTTCGTTCAAAATCAAGGCATGCGAGAAATTTTACCACAGGCATATAATTGATATTCCGAGGATAAAATTTTGAGCATAACGCAGAGTTTGGGCGAAAAGATCGTTTTGCAAATGGCTCATGCTTCTCAGATTATCTGCACAAACGTACAAAAAATGAGCGTTTAGTAAACTATTTTATCAGTCGCGGATTAAACAAATGCGAACAATGGGCTTGTCATCAGGCCTGCCGACGGTGATTGCCTGGATTTACAGATGAGCGGGGCTGGCTGAGAGGTGCCCAAGCCTTCAGTTACCGTCCGGTTTGAGCGGGGCCCAATTGATTTCCCGGCCGGCTTTGAACAGTTCGTTAAGCGTTGAGATCCCAGCCTTATCGAGTTTTTTAACCAGATACAGAAACAGGTAGGCAGTCTGCAGGGCGTCTTCCAGTGCATCGTGGGCATCGAAAAACGGCAGATTGAGATCCCGGCTGAGTTTCTGCAGGTTATAGCCACCGTTTTCAGACTGGTATGAACCGTGAAATTCCCCCAGTACAATGCGCTTGTATATCTGGGCCATACGCATGGTATCGAGATTGGGGTTGGCAAGTGTGCCGTTGTAGAATCTTTTGGTGGCCCGGTTCAAAAACGTGGTGTCTATCCAGACGTAATGGCCCACCAGCAGATCCGAGCCGACAAATTCGAGGAACCGGGGCAGCACGTCGGACAGCGGGGGTGCTTCCTTGAGCTGCTCCGGCGTGATCTTGTGGATCAGCGTGGCCTGGGTATGGTCTATGTTTTCCGGCCGTACATAGTAGTGAAAGGTTTCGCTCAGATCGATCTGCAGGGAACTGATCCGTACCGCTCCAATGGCGATGATCTCGTCCTTTTTCCGGTCCAGACCGGTCAGCTCGGTATCATAGACAACGTAGCTGTAATCCGAGAACTTTCTATTGCCGTCGAAGTACCGGAAACATTTATTGTTGGCCGTAATCAGCTCGTCGTGCTGACGAAACCAGGCCAATTTTTTGATTAGGCCGCGCACTTAACCTGAATATTTCACGAGTTGAGAGGGCCTGCTAGCCAAGAAGACTTGGGGAAGGCTGAATACATGCTATGGTTTCCCCAAAAGCGACAAGGAATAGCAGGCCGTATCGACTCGCCCGAAGGGTAAAAATGTTGCCTTTTATGATAGATTCCAAGAGGTACAAACCGTGCTCTCACCATAATTGCAGACGCTCCTGAATAACTGCTCGATATTGTTCATATATCAATAAGTATTTGCTGTTTTTCCATGCCCTTTTCAGGTTAACCGACCCTGCGGGTGGAGCGCGCCAGAATATCGTGCATCTGGGAAATCACTTCGAAACCGTCCTTGAGCATGCGTTTTTCCAGCTCGCTGAGTTCCTCAGGGTAGATCACGTCATCGGGCTCGACCCCGTTTTCAATCTGACTGAGCTGATGAAGCACCCGGACCTGCATCTGCATCTCAAAGGCCTCGATCATTTTCTCATAGAGCTCGAGGGACAGCACCTTTCTGGCCCGGAGCCGTTTCAGGCGGGTTAGGGTGTCGGTCTGCCTGATCGCGTGGAGCAGGCTCAAAGCCCGGGCAAAGTCGACGAACGGGCTGAGCCCCCGCTCTTTGATGTTGAAGCGTTCCCGATGGTCTCCATTCTGTTCGACCAGAAAATGTTTGAAGAAGGAAAGCGGTGGCCGAACCGAGAGTGCATGATCTATCAGCGCATCGACCAGCGGTTTGTCCGGGGCACAGCGGGTCGTCACGAAATCACGCAGATCCACGGCAATCTGTTCTGTTCCGTAGCCATGCCGGAAATCGAAGAAAATTGCCGCCCCACTCTGCTCAGCATAGTCTGCCCCATCGATCCAGTCGGCGAACTGCTGTTTCCAGCTGGACAGCGATCGACACCACCGCGGGTTGCTGGCCATCGAGTTGTCCGGACAGGATGGATACCCGCATTTCATCAGGTGATAGGTCGCCTGTTCACCGAAGGTTCTGAAGTACTTTTCAACCTTCTCGACCTCACTTGCTTCCGGGTCGCAGTAGACGATGCCGTTATCCTGATCGGTTTTGAACGTCTGTTCAGCCCTGCCCTCGCTGCCGAACATCAGCCAGCTGTATTTTGCCGGAGCGGGGCCCATCTGAAGATGCAGCAGGGTCAGGATCTGGGCCAGAATCTTTTCGTTGATCAGGGCAATCATCCGGGCAATGTTGCCGGCTTTTGCCCCCTCGTTGATGATATTGCGTACCAGTCCGCTGACTTTTTCCGAGAGCAGATAAAGCCCCTCGAATTCGTTCTGGGCAGCAATTTCCTTGAACAGGTAATAGGGCGAGTTGCCCTGCTGGACCATGATGTCATGACTGGTGATGACCCCGATGATCCGGCCATCCTGCTCGACCCCCAGGTGGTGGATCGAGGTGGTCATCATCTTGAGCAGCACGTCGAAGCAGAGCATCTGTGCGGGCACGGTTTTCAGCGGACTGCTCATAATCGTGGAAACCGGTTCCCGAAAGTCCCTGCCTGCGGCGATCACCTTGCCCCTGAAATCGGTATCGGTGACGATGCCGATCATGGAACCCGGGTCTTCGTCGACATAGATGAGCAGAGAACCAATGCCCTGCCGGGCCATGATTGCTGCACTCTCCTGGATCGAAGTGACGGCAGACACGGAAAACAGCGGTTTGCTCAGCTCACCAGCCCTGGTGTTGAACAGAAAGAGCTCCTCACTGCTTCTTCTGGCCAGCTTGTTTTTTCTGAGTTCGCTGTAGGCGGTGGCCACCACGTTGTCGGAGAAGCTCTTCAGGTAGTAATGGGCAATCGTTAAATTGTTCTGGACAAGCTGCTTGAATATTTCCGCCGGTATCAGGAAGCAGAAGGTGTCCTCCACCGTTTCGATATTGAGGTTCGCCCGGGTTCCCCTGATGATGCCCAGCGCACCGATATTGGCGCCGACCCCACGATAATCCTTAAGCACGACTTCGCCGTCTTCGTCGGTGATAAAGGCACGTACGCCGCCGCGCTGGACCAGATAGAGATGAGTCACCTCGGATTCGTTGTAGGTCAGGATCCGGGTTCCTTTCGGGTAGAAATCGATTTTACAGTGCAGGGCCAGCTCAGTCAGGGCTTCTTCCGCCAGCTCTCTAAACGGCATGGTCTCCTTTAAAAAGGAAATCGCCACCTCCGGCGCGACCGCATGCACGCTGCCGTCAACGGCCGGCACGGCTGAGCTGCTTCGGTGCCTCTTTTTGTCTCTATTTTCTAGCACAAATCGATCCTTCAACAGTCTCGGGAGTAATATCGACCAGTCAATTTACGACATCAGTATACCACACTATTTTGCAGAAAATAAAAAGACCTATCCATGGCTGCCGAACGAAGACCGGAGTATGGGCAGCAACGCCTGCCCACCAGTGCTAGAGGAGAGGCTAAGCAAGACCAGCTGAGCTCAGCCGCGTAATGCTCACGCGAAAGAACCGGGCTATTGGTAGGGAGCCAGATTAGAAAAATTCGTTTTCCAGCGCCTTCTTCCCGTCAATCAGGTCATTGACCACACCGGGATCGGCCAGGGTCGAGGTGTCGCCGAAATCACCGAAGTCATTGGCGGCGATCTTACGCAGAATCCGGCGCATGATTTTACCACTTCTGGTCTTCGGCAGCCCCGGTGCATACTGGATGGTGTCGGGCGAGGCGATGGGCCCGATTTCACTGCGCACGTGAACCCTGAGTTCTCCGAGGAGCTCGGGTGTCTGCTCCCCATTTTCGATCAAGGTGACGAACGCATAGATAGCCTGACCTTTGATCGGGTGCGGTATTCCGACCACCGCGGCTTCTGATACCCGCGGGTGCGAAACCAGGGCTGATTCGATCTCAGCGGTTCCCAGCCGGTGGCCCGAGACGTTGATTACATCGTCGAGCCGGCCCATGATCCAGAAATACCCGTCTTCGTCGCAGCGCGCCCCGTCGCCTGCATCGTAGAACCCGGGAAATTCATCGAAATAGGTGAGCCGGAAACGTTCGGCATCGCCATAGATTCCACGCAGCATGCCCGGCCAGGGTCGGCGGATTACCAGGT
The DNA here is from genome assembly GCA_963824415.1 of uncultured delta proteobacterium. Lineage (GTDB taxonomy): Bacteria > Desulfobacterota > Desulfobulbia > Desulfobulbales > Desulfocapsaceae > JABDQA01. The sequence continues at coordinate 284,117 of CAWGPM010000002.1, read as the reverse complement.
GGCCGCCTTCATTGCTGCCTGCCGGCTGCCCCTCCTCGTTCAGAATTGCCGCATCGATGCCCGGCAGCGGGCGGGTGGCGGAGCCGGGCTTCAGCCTGGTCGCATAGGGCAGCGGTGAGATCATGATGCCTCCGGTCTCAGTCTGCCACCAGGTATCGACGATGGGCAGCCGGCCCCCGCCCACCTGGAGATGGTACCACATCCAGGCCTCCGGGTTGATCGGCTCGCCAACCGAGCCGAGGATGCGCAGTGAAGTGATGTCGTGCTTTCTGATCGGCTCGTCGCCAAAACGCATCAGCGCCCGGATCACGGTTGGCGCGGTATAGAAAATAGTGACTCTGAATTTCTCGATAATCTGCCAGAACCGGTCCGGTCCCGGATAGGACGGTACACCCTCGAACATCAAGGTGGTTCCGCCCAGGCCCAGCGGCCCGTAAACCGTGTAGGTATGGCCAGTGATCCAGCCGATGTCAGCGCTGCACCAGTGGATGTCCTCATCCTTGAGGTCGAAAACCAGTTGCGTGGTGTGCATCGCATAAAGGAGATAGCCCCCGGTGGTGTGCACCACCCCCTTGGGTTTGCCAGTCGAGCCTGAGGTGTAGAGAATAAACAGGCTGTCCTCCGCAGCCATCGGTTCCGGCTCGCAGAAAGCTTCGATATCGTCCGCCATCATCTCCTCATGCCACCAGCTGTCTCTGCCAGGCTGCATGGCCACCTCATTATCGGCCCGGCGCACGACCAGGCAGTAATCCACCGATTCACAATCCTCCAGTGCTTCATCACCGTTGGGCTTCAGCGCAATCGCTTTGCCTGCTCTGAACACTGCATCAGCGGTAATCAGAAGATTCGCTTCACAGTCCTGGATACGATTCTGCAGACTTACCGCTGAAAATCCGGCAAAAACCACCGAATGGACCGCACCGATCCGGGCGCAGGCCAGCACCGCGATGACCAGCTCGGGAATCATCGGCAGATAGATCGCCACCCGGTCCCCTTTGGTGACGCCTTTTTTGCGCAAAACATTGGCGCAGCGGCAAACCGCTTCATGGAGCTGGTTGTAGGTGAAAGTGCGCACCTCCGCCTCCGCCTCGCCCTGCCAAATCAGTGCGCACTTGTCCCCTCGTCCGCTATCCAGGTGGCGGTCGAGGCAGTTGTAGGAGACGTTGAGGGTCGCACCGTCGAACCAGCGCACCTGCGGTTTATGAAGGTCGGCTTCCAATACGCTGTTCCATTTGGAAAACCAGTTCACCAACTCTTCAGCGCGCTGCCCCCAATACCCCTCCAGATCGTCCATCGAGTGCTGATAAGCACGTTCGTACGCGCGCATATCGCCCACCCAGGCCTGATCACGGCCTCGCTCCGGCGGTTCGAAATAGCGGTTCTCGCTCAACAGACTGGTAATCTTATCATCAATATCGCTCATCAAGCTCTCCTTGTGAAAAAACGGCCGACACACCCCGCCGGGGGACAGTGAACAAAAAACCCATCAATATAAATGATAACAAATTAAAACACATCTTATGTTTGATTTCTATAAAAAAACAGGCATATTACCACGCCGCAGCAGTACATCAGAGTAAGGTACTGCCCGTCCTCTTGTTAGGATCGAGCCTCTGTACTGGCGAAAATCCTGACTGTGATAAAAAGTTCTTTACTATTTCTTATTTGAAAATTAAATTAAACACTGAAATAATCGAAGTTTAGGTTAGGAAATACTCGGGGAGGAGACAGATGCAGGAAGACATGAAAGATGAGCAGATCGAGGTGATATCCAAGCTATTGAAATCGATGTCTCATCCGATTCGGCTGAAAATCCTCTGCCTGCTCCAGGACCATGAGATGTCAGTGGGAGACATCCGCAGCCAGGTGAAAACCACCAATGCCAACGTCTCCCAACATCTGAATATTCTGAGAAGTCAGGGCATCATCGATTTCAGAAAAGATGCCAATTTCATCTACAACAGGATAACCGATCAGCGTATCCTCGAGCTTATCCAGAAGATGCGTCAGTTGTTCTGTCCCGAGTTCTGATGGGCAACTGAGTCGTTGCTGTTCGAGACGCCTCGATCAATCCATTGCTATCGCGTTACAGGAGCTCACCATGATCATCACCGATTGGATCCACACCGTCGCCGGATTATTCATCCTGCTGAGCCTGGCTCTCGGCGTTGAAGCAAGCCCCATCTTCCACAGCAAGTACTGGCTTATCTTCACCGCCTTTGTCGGAGCAAACCTGCTGCAGTTCGGTTTTTCCAAATTCTGCCCGATGGGTTTGATTCTCAAGGCCCTGGGCGTCCCCGAAAAACGGACCTGAGCCAGGCCGCTCCAGAGACGATCTTCAGCCGACGTTCAGCCACCCATCTCTGCCCCGCAGGAGGCCTGCCAGCAGCACTGGATCTGAGGGCAGCGTTTTTTTACCCTGAAGCATGGCTCATGGCCTTCGGCCGCCTGGACTTCACGAATCAGCGGCTCGAGTTTCAGCCCCGCCGTCTCAATGTTGAGGCTGCACGCCTTGGATCGCGCCAGCGCAAATAAGGGGGAACCTTTAAGAAATTTTTTCTTGGTCATCTCTATTCCTTCTCTGTTCAATAAGGATACGCAACAGCGATACCGTTGCCGTTGCTTGATTGTTTTCACACCAGACCCGTTCAGATCGGCAGGATATGCATCTCTTCTCTGATCGGGTGGTTACCCATCAACAGCAGCCCGTTGCGGCCGTCGATCGAAACATGGTCGCCAAAGCCGATGTGGCGACCGTTTACTTCGCAATACCTCTCAAAAACCCGTAATTGTTTGCAGCCGACCACACAGGTCTTTTCCAGCCGGACCGCAACCACCGAGGCATGCGAGGTCTGACCGCCGCGGGAGGTGAGCAGCCCATCTGTCAGTGAAATGACGGTGATATCCTCGGGAACCGTGTCCTGGCGGATCAGAATCAGGGGCGTTTCGGGCTCTTTGGCCCGCAGCTGGGCAATATCCTCGTCGGTGAATACCGCTTTTCCAGAAAGCGCCGAGCCGGAGACGCCGATGCCTTTGGCCAGGATCGACTTTTCCAGCTCATCGGTCTCGATAAACACGTTGAGATGCTCTTTCTGCTTGATCGTGATCATATCGCGCGTCTGCAGCAGGTAGAGGTCTGCCGCCCGCGGCCCTTCGAAGGTAAACTCGAACTCCTGGGGGCTCCAGCGCTTTTCATAGACCAGCTCGCGGGCAATAGAGAGCAACTCTTGATAGACCTCGGGAAACTTGACCTCCAGGGTTTCTTCCGAGGCGCGACCGTCCAGCGCCGCCTGCTCCAGGGAAATCGGATGAGAACTGACCAGGCCCGAGACGATATCTTCGCCCTGATCACCATAGGCATAGTCGCCCCAGAGCGCCACCCGCTGCACCTTACGGTAGGGGTGGGCGGTAAAGAGCACGCCTGAACCGGCACCTTCACTGCGGTTGCCGAAGACCATCGCCTGGACGATGACCGCGGTTCCCCAGGACGGCGAAACATCCATGATGCGCCGGTAATCCTGAGCTTTCTGGTTGTCCCACGAATCGAGCACCATTTCGACTGCACCGATAAGCTGCAGCCACGGATCGTCGGGAATACCGAGACCGCGCCTGCGCACCAGCTTCTGGTAGTTCAGCGCCAGTTCCTTCATCTGCTCCGGGGTGAACTGACGTTTCAGCGCCACCTGATGCCGAGCCTTGGCCTCATCCATCAGCTCCTGGAAATCTTCACGCTCAACCCCATATACCATCGCCCATGACTGCAGAAACCGCCGGTAGTTGTCCCAGGCGAAATATTCGTTACCGTGGGTCTTGACAAACTCCTCCACCAGGTCACTGTTCAGCCCGACGTTGTGCACGGTTGCCATCATGCCGGGCATGGAGATTGCGCTGCCGCTGCGCACCGAGAGCAGCAGCGGCTTCTCCGAAGAGCCGAAGACCTTACCAGTCTGCGCTTCGATGGTGTTGAGCGACTCCCTGATCTGGTGCATCAATTCCTGCCTGGCCTTGGAAAAGCCGAAGACAACTTCCCGGCAGCGAAACACCTCGGTGGTGATGACAAAGGCTGGCGGCACCGGCTTCTCATCCTTGGTCAAGGTGATCAGGTTATAGCCCTTGTTGCCCAGGTGAATCAGATCGTGGGTGTAGGGGTTAACTTCACGCAGCAGTGAAATCGCATTCTCCGGGTTGTAGGTCATCAGCAGATCGAGCGTTCTCTGGTCAAGCATTTCCCTCTGGCTCTCGAGCGTCTGGATGATCCGCAGGATGAAATTGTCCAGATGCTGCAGGCCAAACGTCGAGGCGATCAGATCCCGGAAGAAGCTCTCCGACAGCGCATGGACCGTATTGGCCATTTGCTCTTTATTATACAGGGCATGATAGCGCGGCAGCAGATTGCTCCCGCCGATCTGCGGAATGATCAGGGAGAGGTTGTTCTGGTGAATGTTGGTGTAGTAAGCATAGATCACATCCTTGACCCCTTCGGAGAGGCCGCGGAAGATATCGAGATACTGGGTGTAGGAAAACCTTCTGATCTTCAGCGAACTGATCAGCAGCGAGAGGTAGGTATCCAGCTTTCTCGAAGCAATGCCGTCGATCTGCAGCGCCCGCCGGTAGAGCTTGAGGCATCTGGTGATCGAGTAGAAGGTCGCCTTGGTGATAAAGGACAGATTCACCGTGTCCGGCAGCATCTCCAGATAGATATTGGCCAGGTTCTCGAGCCTGAAGGTCAGCGACAGGCTGTCGAATTTTTTTTCACGGTATCTGCCGTATACCGACGGAATGTCCACTGCAATATGGCGCTTGTAGTAGATGTCTTCCTGGGTCTCGAACTGTTCATTGGACAAGATGACCTGCTTGAGCTCTTCGAGCGCATCCAGGGTCGCTTCGATAATGCCCTCGGTATCGCCTTCTTCGAGCCTGCCCAGCAGCGGCTCCATTTCCGGAAAGCCGTCGCCGGCGGCCTGCTTGAGCTCCGAGCGCAGTTCCTGAAACCCGAGGTTGTACTTCTTGTGGATGAGCTTGAACATCCTGATCAGCAGCGCATAGCGCGACCGCTCACGCCCGTCGCAGTCCTGCTGCAGCCCGAGAAAATCTTCCAGCTCATGGCGCTTGACGTGGAGTATGTCGTCCACCTGGGTGAGTTCAAACGCCGCGATGACCCGTTCGGCCAAAACCCGCTGGTCATCGACAAAGGGGCCGGTGGCCTGGATCTGGCTGAAAACTTCCGGCGGAATATAGGCCAGCAGCGGAGCCTTGTCTCCAGTTTTCCAGAACTGGAAAATCGCCCGGATAAAATCGACGATCAGATTCGAACTCTCCACATGGCTCTGTTTGCGCAGGAAATGGATCAGCACATCCTTGCGGCGATGGATCTCGTCAAGTTCGGTGGAGACATCACGCAGTTCCCCTTCGGCGCCGATCTCGTTGAAAAAGACCGGCATCAGCTTGGTGAACTGTTTGGTCAGGTTGTAGATCGGCTCGATCGGATGGTTGAGCAGTTGGGTGATGTCACGCTGGAACAGATCGGTGTCCTTGACGCAGGTCCCGGTCAGTTTCAGATGGATGATCAGTGCCGAGAACAGCGTAGCACACCATTTCGGCTCCTGCATGATCAGGTTCAGCCAGACCCGGATATTGCTCAAATGCGCCGGGTTGATGATCGGCTGCCAGTTCTCGTCAACGCCGGTAACATTGGCATGCTGAAAACCGAAGCGCACGACGCCCCAGAGAAAGGCCTCTACCATGCGGCTGTTGCCCCGTTTGAACACCTCGCCGCCAAGCACCTGGATACACTGCAGGGAAGTATGAGGGTACTTGCGAACATTGGCCTTGAGCAACTGGAAGGTGGTCAGCAGAAACTCTTCGATCTCTTCGAAGCTCTGACGGCGCACCAGAACAACCAGACTGCGGTTGATCTCCCGCAGGGTCTCTTCATGAATCAGATGCAGGCCCCGGGTGTCCATGATCTTGAACATGAAGAGCAGCTTGTGATTCTCGGCCAGATAGACCGAGCCATCCTGCTCTGACTCGGCAGCACCCCCAGACCCGAGGCCGTTTCCCACCAGATGGCCAGGAACCTCCTTGTACAATCTGACGATGTCGATATGCGAGGGCAGCTCAAGCAGCCGTTCGAGGGCCTGGCCGGGATCCAGGTCCCGGGTAATCTGGTCGAGCTCCAACTGGTAGAGCTTCAACGCCTCATGGGAAATCTGTTCGAAAACCGTTTCGCTGGGCTGATCATCTGCACCGAGTCGGCAGCGTTCCACAAACCAGGGCAGCGGATCATCTTCACTGAGCCAGTAACCATAATTTTTTCGCAGAACAAGTGCCACCAGATCGGCGGCCGGAGCCAGATCCACCGCCACCTCCGAGCGTTCGCAGAGATGCACGAATCGTTTGATCACCCGCTTGACCGACTGCCGGCCGTGGATCAGATGCAGAAGCGTGGCCTCGTCATCCTTGTCGAGTTCGATCAAACGCAGAAAAAGCTCGTTGAGCGGCCCCATGAAACCAGCCAGCTCTGCACCGTCAAGCTGTGAAACCAGCTTGTCCAGCCAGGCCCACTGGGCCTCGAAGATCTGCGGCAGCAGGACCTGGTTCTTGGATGAATCGTGCAGCGCCTCAAAAAACAGGGTGGAAAACAGACTGAAGGCCTTGGGGCCGTAATCGAGTTTGTGGTAGTGATGAAAATTTTTCAGCACAAAACTGCGCAGCAGCGGCAGAATCAGACTCCAGTTGCGATACGGGTGGCAGATCTCGTAGAGCAGACTCTGCAGGCTGGCATGGATGCCGCGATACTTTTCCACCGCCTCAAGCAGGCCCAGCAGATCCGGGCGAATCTCCACCTGCTCGGCGGTTTCCAGCAGATTCGCCTTTAGCGCGTCGGAATCGATACTGCTTTGCGTGACCGCTTTCATTAAAACACGTTTTCCTGTCCGTTGATGCTGCAGATCTTGCAGCAGGCCGAGCCTTGCGCCTCCAGATACTCGCCGCTCAGGGCAGTCTGCCTGCAGCCTGCTGTCGAGTGGCGGGCCGCTAGACCAGCTTGCGCGATTCCATATGCAGGATTAGATCGAGCATCCTGTTGGAGTAGCCCCACTCGTTGTCATACCAGCTCATGACCTTCACCGTCTTGCCGATGACCTTGGTGCACTGTCCGTCGACAATCGACGAGTGCGGATCACCCTGGAAATCGATGGAGACCAGCGGCAGATCGGTGTAGCCCAGATATCTGTTGGCAGCATCGCTCAGGGCCTGATTGACTTCACTGACCGTGGTTTCCTTCTCCACCTCCATCACCGCGTCGACCAGGGAAACCGTCGGCGTCGGTACGCGCACCGCCAGGCCGTCGAATTTTCCTTTCAAGGCCGGAATCACCAGGGAAACCGCTGCGGCAGCGCCTGTCTTGGTGGGAATCATCGACAACGCAGCGGCCCGGGCCCGGCGCAGATCGGAATGAGGAAAATCGAGCAGGCGCTGATCTCCGGTATAGGCGTGCACCGTGGTCATCAGGCCGCGTTCGATACCGAAATTGTCGAGAATCACTTTGGCCATCGGGGCCAGACAGTTGGTCGTACACGAGGCGTTCGATACCACATGGTGCGTTGTCGGGTCGTATTCGTCTTCGTTGACTCCCATCACAAAGGTCTTGACGTTGCCTTTGGCGGGGGCTGAGATAATTACCTTCTTGGCCCCGGCGTCGATATGGCTGCCGGCCGAGTCCGCATCCCTGAAGATACCGGTGCACTCGGCGACATAGTCTACGCCGAGGTCTCCCCAACCGATATCGGCCGGGTTGCGGTGCTCCGATACCGCGATAGGGCGGCCGTCCACTACAATGCCGTTGTCATCGCTGTGCACCTCGCGGCCGAAGGTTCCCATCACCGAGTCGTATTTCAGCAGATGGGCAAGGGTTCCATTGTCGGTCAGATCGTTGATGGCCACCACTTCAATATCACCAAAAGCCGGGTCTTCATCGATTGCTCTGAATATATTTCTGCCGATCCGGCCGAAGCCGTTGATTCCAATCCTCACTGTCATTGCATCTCTCCTTGGTTAATACGGTTAACTCGTTGTGGCGACTGATGCCGCCTTGTTACTCATCATTTTTATATAAATATTCTGCTATCAGCCAGACTATCTTGGACTCTAAAAATCTTTGACCTGCCGCACCTCGCTGTTGCACCGGGCTTCACCGATCATATGTCACTGAGCTCGAAGCCAGAGCGTCCAGGTAACCAAGGTGGACCTGCCAACATTTTTTATAAAGCGCCACATAAGATTTCATTACGCGCTCCCAGCTATGCTGCCGCTTGATCTTTTGTACCGCAGCAATCTGCATGGCGCGGATCGCCCCTTTGTCCTGATATCTTTTATGGGCGCGCTGCAGGGCCTCGCTGAGCCTCTCAGGACTGTTGTCTGGGTAGGCAAAACCGGTCTCATTATCCACCACTTTTACCAATCCCCCGATATGATGCACAATCGGCAGGGAACCATACAATTGGGCGATAAAATCGGTCAACCCGCAAGGTTCATATCGCGAAGGAATAATGAAAAAGTCTCCTGCCGCATAGACCTCCCTGGCCAGGGCCGGGTTGTATTCCTGCAGAAAGCAGACCCTTCCGCGATAGCGTCTGTCAACGGTAAGGGCGGCCAGATCGGTTTCCATCCGCTCGCTGCCGCTGCCCAGACAGACAAAGGCGGCATTGGGCACTGAGTCAAGAAACAACGGGATCGCTTTGCTTAAAATGTCCACCCCTTTCTGTTCACTGAGCCGGCCAATAAAGGTATACAACGCAGATGAAGAATTATCAGTTAAAAAACCGCTGCAGTTGGGGCGATCGGCCGCACTGCTTTGAGAAAGCTCCTGGAGAAGATGCATCTTACAGAACTGCTTGCCTGCCAGATTATCTGTCTCGTCATCGGGTGCAAATGGGGCCGCGAGCCCCGTTTGTTCAGCAGCGGGATCAAAGGCGGATGGGTCAATCCCGTTGGTGATGCCCTCGATGATAACCCCCATTTCCAGCAACCGGTGGCCAAGCCAGCCGGTCAGCGCATCGGCCTCGGTGTGCTGCAGCTCACGGGCATAATTTTCACTGACCGTGCTGATCACCGCATAGGGTGCCGCAGCAAGAAACGGATCGAAGCTCTGTCCCAGACAGGAGTCGTCGATCACCTGCCAGGGCAGGCCGGTAACGGCGCGGACGAAAGGCAGGTCGAAGACATCCTGGTGATAACCGAGCCCGGCGTTGTGAATGGTCACCAGTGCTGCAGTGTTTCTATAATAGCTGCGATAGCCGCTGCAGGTCCTGATCAAGGCAGGCAGCACGGCAGTGTGGCCATCGTGGCAATGAATGATCTGGGGCTTTTCGCCCAGCAGCATGATGAGCTCGAGCCCGGCCTTCTGCAGCAAAATATTCATCGCAAAATAGTCGATATGACCACTGCCCTGAACCTTCCAAATCTGTTCAGCCGACTCCTGCCTGGTGTAGGTATAGACCCCTTTTTTCTCGAGAAAGCGCTCGGCCTCGACCAGATAGACATGTACCCGATCGAGCACCCGGTACCAGATGTTTACCCGCTCCACCCGTTCCTGAGCGGTGTAATCCATGGCCACATCGAAACTCAGCGCTCTGTCAGGAGCGAGCGGATCGGCCAGTTGGGAAAAACCTTCCTGTTCGGGGTTCATAAATCCGTAACAGGGCAGCACCACAGATACCTTGCGCGCCTTCCAGCGAGCCAGCGTAACGGAGAGCTGCGAGACAACGTCCTTGACGCCCCCGGCACCGGCCAGATGGCCGTACTCCCGGGTGAACATCCAGACCGAGGTAATGGTTTGTGGTGGCACTAGGTGCTTCCTCGAAAAAATTGCTGCTGCCGAGCAACCAACATGAATAGTATAAGTGCATCAATCTTCGCCCCAGACGTGGCGCCTGAGCTTTATCGCTGCACTGAAATCCTGCGGCCCAAAGCGCTCTATTGCCATCCTCCGGGGCGCATACAAAGTGCACCGGGCCTAAGGGCCCGGCGCAAAAAAAATCTATTCAACAAATCACCCACACAATATCGGCAACAATAGCAATTCTGTCAAGAGAACCGGTGTCGATTGGCGCGTCGTTTTCCCCGTTTTATAGGCGCTTGCCGCCTCCTCGCCGCTGCCTCCATTGCACCCGTTTGCACAACGCGCGCCACAACCTGCCTGCAGATCCCTGCCTTGCCCCCCCTCATAAACTACCGGCCAGCCAGATAGGCGCGGCTGACCGGTGCGCTGCGGAGCGGGCCCGTCATTGACGCTGCCGGTAAAAACTCATATAGTATCTGGGTCGTGACCCAACCCAGCGCCCTGGCGGGCAAAGCCATGGAAGCACAGCCCATCATTTAAAGCTGATCAACAGCCGGAGAGAGCGATGAAAAGCGGACTGTTCACCGTCAAGAGCTCCCAGTCGATGGAGCTCATCGATATCACCGCCCTGGCCGCCTCCGAGATTAAGTCGGCGGGCGGAGGCAGCGGCATCTGTATCCTCTTCAACCCCCATACCACCGCAGGTCTGACCATCAATGAGGGGGCCGACCCCGATGTACAGATCGATATCATCGACGGGCTGAAAAAGATGGTTCCACTGCAATACCCCTTCAGACATCTGGAAGGGAACTCACCTGCCCATATCATGGCCTCTCTGATGGGTTCGTCGCTCAATATTGCTGTGGTCAACGGTTCTTTCAAACTCGGAACCTGGCAGAAAATCTTTTTCTGCGAATTCGACGGCCCCCGCACCCGAAAAGTACATTACCATCTGCTGGAGGAAGGCTGAGCCCTATGCACACCCCGCCCCCCGACCCAGCCACTATCAGTTTCGGCCTCAGTCTCGAGGAGGACCGGCGCTCCTGCGCAGCCTATCTGCGCCTGCTGGGCCGCGCTGATTTTGCCGAACTGTTGAGCTCGCGTCTCACCTCCGAGGAAATTGAAGCGCTGGTGGATCTTACCGCCCAACTCATGCGCACCCACCTGTCCAAGCAAGAGTATCACCTGGAATTTCTGGCCGGCGGCTGAAGGCCGAACCAATCACCTCATCTGGATATCCGATGAAAACAAAACCATTGCATGATCTCCAGAGCTTTGTCGACCTGCTGCGCGACGAAGGTGAACTGCTGGTGATCGAAGAAGAAGTTGATCCGTATCTTGAGATCGCCGAAATCCATCGGCGGGTGATCGAGCGGCAGGGCCCCGCCCTGCTCTTCACCAGGGTGAAAGGCTCAGCCTTTCCGGTCATAACCAATCTGTTTGGCACGGCCCGGAGACTGGATCTGGCCTTTGGTCGTAAACCCCAGGACTTCGTAAAGGATATCGTACACCTGGCCGAAACGATCATGCCGCCGACCCCGGCCAAGCTGTGGCAGAATCGCAACCTCTTTCTCGAGGCCAGCCGAATCGGGCTCAAGCAGATCAAAAACGCACCGATTCTGGAAAATTGCCAGCGCCCGCCGCGACTGGGGACACTCCCGATGCTGACCTCCTGGCACAGCGACGGCGGCCCCTTCGTTACGCTGCCGCTGGTCTACACCGAGCACCCGGAGAGCGGGGCGCATAATCTCGGTATGTATCGTATCCAGCGCCACAGCGAGACGACCACCGGTATCCATTGGCAGATCCATAAAGGGGGCGGCTATCACTATTTCGAGGCCGAGCGCAGCGATCGACCCCTTCCCCTGACCCTTTATATCGGCGGCCCGCCGGCCCTGATGCTCGCAGCCATTGCCCCCCTGCCCGAAGACATCCCCGAGTTGATGCTCACCTCACTGCTGCTGGGCGCCAAACTGCCGGTGGTCCAAGACCCGCTCGGCGGGCACCGGCTGGTGGCTCAGGCCGAGTTTGCGCTCAAAGGCCTCGTCCCTCCGCACCTGCGTCACCCCGAGGGACCGTTTGGCGATCATTACGGCTATAACTCACTGGAACATGATTACCCGGTCTTTCAGGTCTCCCACCTCTACCATCGCAACAAGGCAATTTACCCGGCCACCGTGGTCGGCCGCCCGCGCCAGGAGGATTTTTTCATCGGCGACTATCTCCAGGACCTGCTCTCCCCACTTTTCCCGCTGGTGATGAAAGGGGTCAAAGAGCTGAAAACCTTCGGTGAGACCGGTTTTCACTGCCTGGCGGCGGCCCGGGTTGCCGACCGCTATCCACGCGAAGCCTTCGCCTGCGGGCTGCGGATCCTGGGTGAAGGCCAGCTCTCCCTGACCAAGTTTCTGATCATCACCGACGCAGCGCTTGACATCACCGATTTTAAAGCGCTCTGGACCCACGTTCTGGAGCGGGTCGACTGGAACCGTGATCTTTTCGTGTTCGCCAATGTTTCTCAGGATACCCTGGACTACACCGGTCCATCGGTGAACAAAGGTTCCAAAGCCATGCTGATGGGTCTTGGCCGTGAGCCGCTGCGCCAACTGCCGACTGACTTCAGCGGCACGCTTCCGGCAGGCTGCACCGCCCCCGTCGCCTACCTGCCCGGAACACTGGTCATCCAAGGCACCGCCTATGCGGCTGAGCCGGAACTGGCCGCCCGCCTGGCCTGCTCTCCTGAGATCAGCCACTGGCAAGTGGTGCTGCTGGTGGACGACAGTGCTGCGGCCACCTGTTCAATGCAGGAATTTCTCTGGACCTTTTTTACCCGTTTCGAGCCGGCCGCCGATATCCACGGGCGATCTGCCTCAGTCAAGCGTTTCCATGTGGGTCTCGAGCCGCCCATCGTGATCGACTGCCGGATGAAGCCCTGGTATACCGAGGTCCTCGAAGTCGACCCGCCGACCAGAGGCCTGGTGGATGAAAAGTTCGACCGGATTATCCCGAAACTATGGCGCTGAACAGAACCATCAGGCTGCAGAAATTCCTGGCCGAGTGCGGCGTCGCCTCCCGGCGCAAAGCGGAAGAAATAATCGCGGCCGGACGAGTCAGCGTCGACGGCGAGGTGGTGAGAGCAATGGGCCACAAGATAGACCCCGACAGGCAGGAGGTTCGCTGCGATGAAAAGATCGTCTCCCGGATCGAAAAACCCGTTTATATCCTGCTCAACAAACCCCGGGGTTATGTGACCACGCTTGCCGACCCCCAGGGCCGCCCAATCGTCACTTCTCTATTAAAAGGAGTTACCGCCCGGGTATTTCCGGTCGGCAGGCTCGATATCGATACCGAAGGGGCTCTGCTGCTGACCAACGACGGCGATCTTACCCAGAAAGTTCTGCACCCAAGCCACCAGACCACCAAAACTTATGAAGTCCAGGTGCGGGGACTGTTGAGCCAGGCCCGGATAGACGAACTCGAGCGCGGCATCATGCTCGAAGGGCGCCGCACCTGGCCGGCCAGGATCACGCAGCTCACCACCCATAATAAGACCAGCAAACTCCATATTACCATCCACGAGGGGCGCAAACGGCAGGTGCGCAAGATGTTTCAGGCGGTCGGCCACCCGGTCGCCAGTCTGAAGCGCATCGCCTACGGTCAGCTTCGGCTCGGCTCCCTGAAAAGCGGCTCATATCGATTTCTTACGCAAAACGAACTGAAAAAAATATTCTTATAAATTTTTCTTTACAAACACTAAATTAGCTGATTAAATCTAAATAGTTATCGGCCCATTTCGATTCGCCGAAGCGTGCAGCGACAAGCTAATATGCTGGAAATACTAATAAATTCAACTCGATTGCACCTGAATTTGCAACCATTTGAATTTATTCTCGATTTAGTTTGCAGCTGAGTTGGGGCTTTTGTTCGCAGGAAAACCCTGATACGTGCGTAGACCTTTGCCAACAGGAGTATCACATGAACAAATCAGAACTGATCGAGGCTTTGGCCCAGGACATCGGAGTACCCCATCGTGAAGCGGCCGCGATCACCAATACCGTGATCGATACCATGACCGAAGCCCTTGCCCGCGGTGAAAGCATCGAAATCAGGGGGTTTGGCAGCTTCGTGATCAAGGAATACGGCTCCTACGAGGGGCGAAATCCGAAAACCGGTAAAAAAATCAAAGTCAGCCCCAAAAAGCTGCCATTCTTCAAGGTCGGCAAGGACCTTCGGGAACAGGTAAACATAAGCAAGGCCTAGCAGGGAACCCCGCACCCCGATGAGACCGGCAGCCCGACTCAACCGGCTCAACCACTCCCGGCGATTCGACCTACCAGATCGTATATCTGCGCCTCGGTGATTTCTACATCAACGATCTCACCGGGGCGTGTTTCTCCCTCATTGATCAGCACACAGCCATCGATATCCGGGGCCTGATATTTCGTTCGCCCCTCCAGCAGCAGATCGGTCTCTTTGCTGAGCCCCTCGACCAGCACTTGCTGAGTGGTGCCGATGAAACGCTGCAGCTTTTTGCCGGAGATTTCCGACTGAATTGCGAGGATCCGCTGCAGCCGCTCCGCTTTGACTTCTTCTTCGATCTTACCCGGCAGTTTTGCCGAGGAACTTCCCTCTTCATCGGCATAGGCGAATACCCCGACATGATCGAGTGCCGCCTCGTTCAGGAAGTCTGCCAAGTGATCGACATCACGCTGCGTTTCACCGGGGAATCCAACCAGAAAGGTGGTCCGCAGGGCTGCATCGGGCAGCATTGTCCGAACTCTGGCCAGCAGCGCCTGGATGTCTTCGGTTCGATAACGCCGGTTCATCGCCCGCAGGACCGGCGTGCTGACATGCTGAAGCGGTATATCGAGATAGGGGACGATGCGCGGATTCGCAGCGACCAGTTCGAGCAGTTCATCCTCGATGGTCGAAGGATAGAGGTAGAGCAGGCGAATCCAAGAAACCGAGGTTTCAGCCAGCAAGCGCCGAAGCAGCCCTGACAGATTTCTTCTGCCATCGAGATCGAGACCGTAAGCGGTCAGATCCTGGGCCACCAGCGACAGCTCCCTGACGCCTGCTGCTTCGAGCTGCTGGGCCTCCGAAACGAGATCATCCATCCTTCTGCTCCGCAGCCGACCGCGGATGAAAGGGATCATACAATACGAACAATGGTTGTCACAGCCCTCGGTGATTTTCAGCCAGGCCCTGAAAAACGGAGTCGAGAGCCGCCTGGGTAGCGCCGCATCCATCAGAAAAAGATCCGGCCTCACCAGCCGCGGGCCGGCAGTTCCTGAGAGCAAATTATCGAGCAAGGCCGGGATCTGAGGGACCCCTTCGGTGCCGACGAACAGATCGACTTCCGGGAGCTCGTCTGCAAGGGTCTTGCGGTAGCGCTGCACCAGGCAGCCGACAACCACCAGCTTTTTATTCGGTGCATCTGTTTTGAGACGGCTGAGCTGCAGAATTTCCTCGATACTTTCCTCAACCGCAGGCTGAATAAAACCACAGGTATTGATCAGTAGAACCGAGGCCTCATCGGGCTCGTCGAAGACCCTGCCAGCCATGTTTTTCAAGCAGCCCATAGATCACTTCCGAATCGACCAGATTCTTCGGACAACCAAGACTTACCAGATGAAAAGACCTGCTCACGACATCGCCTCCCGATGCAGTCCGAAGTCAATTAGATTCCCGATAACACTCTGGCAGCGCTGGGTAAATGTTGCCTGGGAAAATCCGGGTTTCCAGTTTTTTCTCCAGAGCTCGTCGGAGACCACAAAGAGCCCGCCAAACGACACTTTCCTGAATTGTGCCACCGCACACAGCGCACTGAATTCCATATCCACGCCGCAGACGCCGTAGCGCTCCCGGAGGCCGATCAGCTCAGAGCGACGCTCCCGGTATGGCGCATCGGTGGACCAGATCGTACCCTGCCGCACCCCGAAATCATACTGTCTGGCAAATGCATAAAACTGATCAACGACCTGGCCGGATGGCTGCATCACGTTTTCTTCAGCATAGTAGGACGAAACCCCTTCCCCGGAAACCGCCCGCTCGCCGATGAGCAGATCGCCGATGGACAGACCCGGATCGATCGTGCCGCAGCAGCTCACCAGCCAGATTTCCCGCACCCCGAGCACGATCAGCTTTTCGATGACCAGGGCCGCGGCGGCAGCCCCGAGCGCGGGTCCGGCCAGACAAAGGCGGGCCTTCTCATCCACCATAATCTCGGTTTGATACAACGCTCTTGAGCTTCCCTGGTGCACAGAGAAAAGTCGGACCGCCTGCTCGGCCTCCGCCGGATTTGCCACCAGCAGGGCCCGGCCGGGCAAGTTCTTCTCAGCTCTGCCCCGGCGTGGTTCTATGATCAGATCAGGGTCGTATTGCATGTGCTTGGAACTGGTTACCGTTTCAGAAAAAGGGCCGGGTTTTTAATGTTTAGCCTGACGTTCACGAGTTGAGGTTTGACAAGATCAGCTGTTCTCCATCAGTTTGTTCTAGTATAAGACGGTGACGGGCCGGTGCAAAACCACAAAAAAAAGGGCCGCAGAATCTCTGCAGCCCTTTTCCCCACCCACAAGGGTGGTCATCTTCTCACATGCCTGCTACATCAGAGGATTTGCGTACAGCAGAATCAGAGAAATAACAAGTCCGTAAATAGCAACTGATTCTGCAAGCGCCATACCGAGGATCATGAAAACCATCAGTTTCGGCTGAACTTCGGGATTACGGGCCAGACCAGTGGTTGCACCCTGACCGACAAGACCGATACCAATACCTGCGCCAATGGCGGCAAGACCGATGGAGAGTCCAGCGCCGAGACAGATCAATGCTAATTGCAGATTACCTTCCATTTTGTTTTCTCCTTGTAAAATTTAGTGTATTTGGCCTTCTTCCTGAAAATCAAAAAAACGGCAACTTAAAACTGTTGATCAATGCGCATGCTCCTGGGCCTGGCTGAAATAAACCACGGCCAGCAGGACAAAGACCATCGCCTGAACCAGCGAGACCAGAACGCCGAGCAGCATGATCGGCAGCGGTGCAAAAAATGCCCCGGCCAGCATGAAAAGAATGCCAAGCAGCGTTTCTTTGGCCATGATGTTGCCAAACAGACGAATAGAGAGCGAGATCAGACGGGCAAGGTTACTGATAATTTCGATAGGCAGCATGAGCGGAACCAGCCACCACATCGGCCCCATGAAATGTTTATAGTAGCTTAGACCATGTTCGCGGATGCCGACAAAATGATGCGTGACCCAGACGATGATGGTCAGTGCGAGGGTGGTGTTTAAACTCGAAGTCGGAGACATGAAGCCGGGGATCAGACCGATCAGATTGGCCACGGCGATATAAAGTCCGAAGGTGGTGAGCATCGGGAAGAACTGGTCCGTGAGTTTTCTACCCATATTCTCGGCAAAGAAATCATCCAGACCGCCAATCACGATTTCCCAGAAATTCTGGCCTTTTCCGGGAACCATCTCGAGATTGCTCACGGTCAGCTTGGCCACGAAATACAAAAACGCCATTACCAGCCAGGTGTAGGTCATATAGGGCGCACAGATCTGTTCCAGAAAGGTGTGTCCGACCGGACCATGCGGTACCGGCAATCCCAATGCTTCCAGAATGACGGAAATGAACAATATCGGATGTTCCATAACCCCTTTTACCTCCTGCTGAAGTAGTATCTCCACACAATACCGAGGGCAGCAAAGGTAATGGTGAACACTACCGTTGACAGCCCCAGAATCAACCCGAAGACATTGATACCGCTGAACCTTATCAGAAGAAACAGTATCAGGCCGATCAGGAAGAGTCGAAGCCAGAACTTAACGATGAAACTCTTCTTAATCTTTTTTACACGTTCGGCGGACTGGCTTTGCAGCGCAGCCGTATCGAGAAATCCCTTTACATCCTGGTAGCTCACCAGGAAACTGGTAATGGAAATAATCCCGCCGGCCAGCACCGCCCAGGCAAACGACCATGAACTCAACACCCATGAGCCGACCGCCAGGACGATCAGGTACACCCAACTCAGGCCAACCATGCTCTTCAGGGATAGTGCGTCTTCCACCACTATTTTTTGTCGTCCGGTTTGTCGTCCGCCTGGTCAGCCTCGAGGTTTTTACTGCTGCGCCAGAGGATGTCGAACAGGCTTTTGAAACCGGCGGCTATCCCGAATGCCAGCCCGATAAAGGTAAACCAGGGAGCCGTGCGACCATCGAACACTTTCTGGTCGAGCAGAATCCCGCCACCCAAACCGAGGAAAATCGAAGCAACAAAGGTGATGCCGATGTGTCCGTAATGCCCGAGAAGGAACATCAGCTCTTTCCTGACATCAGACATCGTGCTCACCACCTGGAAACCCTGCTTTTAGTGCTTCAAATTCCAAAGCGTTTGGTAGCACGGCTCCTGTCCAAAGTCAACGGATTTTTTACTTTTCCGCTATTTTTTTGAATGACCATTCAGTCATTTTTTCCAGCTTTTCCAACGCTTCTGGAGTATGCGCCGCCGAGATGAAGGCAACCTCGAACTGGGACGGCGCCAGATAGATTCCCCGGGACAGCATATGGCGATAATGTTCGCCGTAGCGATCGGTATCGGCGGACATGGCCGATTCGAAATCAACCACCGGCTGACCGGTGAAAAAGGCGGTCATCAGTGATCCGACCCCGTTGAACTGCACCTCGATGCCGGATCTCTCGCCAATGGCCTGCAGCCGTGCGGCACAGGCTTCGGCCTTGTCGTTCAGGGTACTGTAAAACCCTGGCTGCTGCAGGATTTTCAGGGTTGCAATGCCGGCGGCCATGGCCAGCGGGTTGCCGGACAGGGTGCCGGCCTGGTAGACCGGACCATCCGGGGCGATCTGGTCCATGATCTCCGCTTTGCCGCCGTAGGCGCCCACCGGCAGACCGCCGCCAATAATCTTGCCGAGGCAGGTCAGGTCCGGCTTGATCGAGAAATATTGCTGGGCGCCGCCGTAGGCCAGCCTGAATCCAGTGATCACCTCATCAAAGATGAGTACAATTCCCAACTGGCTGGTCAAGGCCCGGGCCCGTTCCAGAAAGGCCTTGTCCGGAACCACGCAGCCCATATTGCCAGCCACCGGCTCGAGTATCACACAGGCGATATCCAGCGACTCGTCAAGCAGGGTTTTTTCGAGAATTTCTATATTGTTGTAAGGAATGGAGATGGTGTTTTTGACGATATCCCCCGGCACCCCCGGACTGCCGGGAATGCCCAGCGTGGCGACACCTGAGCCGGCCTTTACCAGAAACGAATCAGCATGACCGTGATAGCAACCGTCGAATTTCACCACGATATTCCTGCCGGTATAGCCCCGGGCCAGCCGAATGGCGCTCATGGTCGCCTCGGTGCCGGAGTTGACGAAGCGGACCTTCTCTATCGAAGGGACGGCCTCGACGACCATCTCGGCCAGGGTTATTTCAGACGGCGTAGGAGCCCCAAAACTGGTGCCATTCACCGAGGTATCAGCAATGGCGCGGACGATATCCGGGTGGGCGTGGCCGACGATCATCGGGCCCCATGAACAGACAAAATCTATATAGCTGTTATCGTCCACATCGACGATGGTGGCACCCTGAGCACGCTTGATAAAAAGTGGATCACAGCCAACCGAGCGGCAGGCCCGCACCGGGCTGTTCACGCCCCCGGGTATCACCCGCCGGGCCTGGTCAAACAATATCTGAGATTGCTTCGTATCCATCTAATCCTCCCGGATTTCTGACGTTTACCGTCTGGCCCGCAAACAGACCGGCAGGCGCTGCCGGTCCCCGTTTGCCTAACGGTTTCAAGACATCGGAGCAGACACTATATCACGCCCAACTTTTCCATGTCAAACCAGATCATCGCTCCTTGATCTTTGATATTTCATGCACAGTGTAAGGCTTCAAATTGGATCGCTCCGCGCGCAAGACCGGTTTCTGCCAGTTTTTACTTGTCAGCCTCCAGGCCAGGAGGTAAACTGGACGAGTTTCAGAGCATACTTTTATGATGAATTCAACCTGTTGATTATCAATGATAAATTGACCCTCAAGGAGATATAAAATGGCAAGCGATAAAGTGATGCAGTTAAATGATGCCGATTTCGATGCAACCATCGCAGGGGATCAACCGACTCTGGTGGATTTCTGGGCCCCATGGTGCGGTCCCTGTAAAGCGATCGGTCCTGTCGTTGAAGAGCTGGCTGGTGAATATGAGGGTAAAATTCAGATAGCCAAGATGAATGTTGACGATAATCCGGTGACCCCGGGTAAATTCGGCATCAGAGCCATACCGACACTGATTGTCTTCAAGGCCGGCGAGGTTGTCGACCAGATCACCGGGGCCGTCGGCAAATCCCAGCTCGTCGATCTGATTAACAAAGCACTGTAGACATCTGGCAGCACCTGCTGGATTTCAACAATTCTGCTTCATGCGGTAAGCAATGGAAAAAAGCCATTACGAACTCGTCATACTTGGGGGAGGCCCGGCCGGACTTACTGCCGGGCTTTATGCTTCAAGGGCGCGGATTGATCATGTCCTGATCGAAAAAGGAGCCCCCGGCGGCCAGGTACTGACCACCGACTGGGTCGACAATTATCCTGGTTTTCCAGAAGGGTTGTCAGGCTTCGACCTGATGGAGAAAATGACCGATCACGCCAAGCGCTTCGATGTCAATATTCTGACCAAAGAAGTGGCTTCGGTCGACTGCAGCCCCCCCGGAACCAACACGCTCAGATTTTCAGACGGCAGCTCGATAACCTGCAGTTCACTGATTATCTGTTGCGGCGCCAGTCCTAACAAATTGAGAATTCCCGGCGAGCTGGAGTTGAGCGGTAAAGGCGTTTCCTATTGCGGCACCTGTGACGCGCCGTTTTATCGCAACATGAATGTGGCAGTTATCGGCGGCGGCGACACCGCGGTTGAGGAGGCCGAGTACCTGACCAGATTTGCCCGTAAGGTCACGATCATCCACCGGCGCGATGAGTTGCGGGCCACGAAAATCCTGCAGGAAATCGCCTTTGCCAACGATAAAATTGATTTCATCTGGAATACCAGGGTAACCTCCATCGAGGGTACCAAAGAGGTTGAGCGGCTGCAATTACTCAACAACGACGGGACCACCTCAAGCCTCGAGGTTCAGGGCGTCTTCATTCTGATCGGCATTACCCCGAACAACCAGGTATTGCCGCTGGATCAGCTCGACCACGACAACTGGGGTTTTCTCAAGACCGACGCCGAAACGGCGACCAACATCCCAGGGGTATTCGCCGCGGGCGACATACGCAGCAAATTGATGCGGCAGGTGGTCAATGCCTGCGGAGAAGGTGCCAACGCCGTGATCGCCGCCGAACACTATCTGATGCAAAAAACCTGAACTCTGACGAATCGATAGGCGCAATGACTACCGACAAGAAGCTATTTTCAGCCACCGCCTGGTGTATTCTGGTCCTGGCTCTGACCACCATGTCCGGTTGTGCCAAAATAAAAGACACCTTCAGCCTCAAGGAAGAGGCGGAGGTTGGCCTGCCGGCTGAGCAACTCATCATCAAAGGCATGGAAGAGTACGATGTTGGTAAATACTTTCTGGCCGTAGAGTATTTCAACGAGATCCTCGACCGCTATCCCTTCAGCCCACAGGCACCGCTGGCCGAACTCAAGGCGGCGGATTCGAATTATTACATGGAGCGCTATGCGGAGGCGCTGGTGCTTTACCGCGAGTTTGAAGAGCGGCACCCCACCAACGAGGCGATTTCTTATGTGATGTACCAGAAGGCGATGTGCAGTTATCAGACCATCGATAGAATCGATCGCGACATCACCGGGGCAATCGAATCCATTCAATCATTCCAGGAGTTGCTGCGCGCCTTTCCGCAATCGCCTTATTCCTCTGAGGCCCGGGCCCGTATCAAAGCCGCCAACGAATTTCTGGTCAACCACGAATTCAACGTGGTGGAGTTTTATCTGCGTACTAAAAAGTACAGCCAGGCCGAAATCCGCCTGAAATATATCCTGGCCATGTACCCCGACTCGGCCGTCGCCCCCCGGGCCCAGGAGCTGCTTGACCTGATCCAGGCGGGAACGCCTCCAAAATACGGTATCGGCAAATGGTTCAAAGACCTCTCCCTACCTGACTGGCTGGATTTCACCGGAGATTCACCCGACCAAAGCTAACCCCGCTTGCAGCAGCCGGGCCTGGACCGGGCATGCCACCCGGCCAATCGCGTCCAGTGACAATATCCTCCTGCTCTCGCTCAGGAAAAGAGCGGGGTACCTGCGTTCACCTCACCCGGCTGCAGCCATTCCTTGCCAAGTGACATCTCCATGGCTCTGACCGGGCAGATCTGTACGCACTGGCTGCAGCCGGTGCACTTGTCCGCATCGAACAACACGGCCATATCTGTACGCCGGATATAGAGCGCATCGACCGGGCAGACCCCGGTGCAGGCACCGCACTGGAAACATTTTTTATCGTCGCGCCGGACCCGCGTCGCCAACCGCTCGATGGAAACACCGAGACCCTTGATATAGTCCAGGCCGCTGGTGATATTTGGTTTGTGCCCGGTCAGCTCAAGGATTAAAATACCTTCACGCTGGGGCAGGATATCAGCCCGCAGAATGTTTACCTCGACATCGTATTCTTTGATCAGGCGATATATTATTGGCTGATCGCTTGTCTCCTTGGGAAAACGCAAAAAATAAATTCTTCTATACACCTGATTCTCCCTTATTAATTGTTCTGTTCAGGTCCCGGCAACACGAACGCGTCGACACGCTCTATCAATTTATCGACGTGAGCGTCGGTATCGAGATTAAGCAACCGGGCGCCTCCGATATGCGTGGGTGGTTCAAAACCTTCTTTCTGCTTACAATAAATCTCCCAGCGACCGTCGGAGACGGCCTGTTCGTCACGTCCCCGCAAGGCAAACCGCTCCCTGGTCAGCGCGGTCGAACAGGAACACAGGATAAAACTGATTACAATTTGGGCGGAAAAACGATCAACCACCTTCTGCCGCTCGACACCATTCGTATACGAGCCGTCCAGCACCGCTCCCGCAAGCGCCTGATTATCGAGATCCCGGCCCGCCCGCTGCAGCAGAGCAGCATAGGTCCGCCGGCTCTGTTCGGGGCTGTACAGTCCCACATTGAACTCTACATGGTGCCTGCTGTCCGGGGCGACGCCGCTGAGTTCTTTGCGCACCTCATCGCTGTTGTGGTAGCCATAACCATGCCGGGCAGCCCAGCGCCTGGCCAGATAACTCTTGCCGGAGCCGCTCAGGCCGAAAAAAACGACGAGCCGGCTTGGCCGGCGTTCAGGAGAAGGATGAGGCGTCTGAGGCATAGCGCTCGGCTAGCAGGAAGTATCTTCTGGCCTGATCCGAGCAGGCGGCTGCAGCCTGCTGATCAAGGCCCGGGTCGGCAGCGGTAAAAAGACCGATTTTCCCGCGTACGTAGGCCCTATAACACTTGTAAAAGTCGATCACATCCAAAAGGGTTGGATCGCCCGACGCTGCCGCGAAGTGCTCGACGAAGTAATCGGCCATATCCTCAAGTCCATGATAGTCCAAATCCATTGCCAGAAAACCGATGTCCCCGGCCACGTCGGAATAGCGGAACCGATCGTTGAATTCGATACAGTCGAAAATATGGACCGGCTCATCGAGGCAGATATTGGCCGAATAGAGATCGCCATGGCAGTCCCTGATGCGCCCCGCGTCGATGCGGCGCTGAAACAGGGCGACATCGGCCAGAGCCGTCTCGGCATAGCTGCGGATGGTGTCGAACTGCTCACGGTTCAGTGCTGAACCGCCGACAAATGATTCGGTCTGCTCAAAATTTTCCCGCACATTGAAGCCCACCGCATCAGGCCGCCCATAGGTGCGGATAGCATCATCTCCGGCGGCACTTTCATAAAACGGCACCAGGGTCTCGACGATACGATCGAGATGAGCCCTCTCAAGCTCCCCGGCGGCCACGATACGCCCCATCATCTTATCTTCATTCAGGCGCGCCATCTTGATCCCGTACTCGACAACCTCACCTTCGCCGTCAAGCTCGAAGCCGCGGCTGCCCACATTCACCGTCACCCGGTCGAGATAGATATCGGGACAGAGCCGGCGGTTCAAGATGAGCTCCTGGGTACAGTAGTGGGCCCGTTTGTCCAGCGTGGTGAAATCGAGGAAACCGAAATCAACCGGCTTCTTGTATTTATAGACATAGTCGCCGGCGATCAGCACATAGGAAATATGGGTCTGAATGAGCTGAACCTCGGCCACCGGATGATCATAACTACCAGGTTCGAGCAACCAGACGACATAGTCCGGCAGATTTGTTGCGTCCATCTTCACGGTCCTGATTAGATGATTGTTTTCAGCGCCGGGCCGGCCTTATCTCGACCAGCTTCGAACGAGGGGCCGGTATACGGCAGCCGGCCCATATAAATTCCGGGGCCATTGTAACAGAATCGACTCAAAGGGTAAATACTGCTCACGCTTTACCTTACCCCCAACTCATGCTAAGTTAGCGCATCGATCAACTGGTGGGTTGAGCGCTGCTCATATGCAGCCTGCCTTGCCGAATGACAAACAATCACCGTACCAAAGCAAGATGGATGCAACGTTTCTCAATAAGCTGCTGACAGACGTCCGGGATGGCTCGATTGAAATCGAGACGGCCCTGGAACAGCTCAAGCACTTTCCGGCGGAGCCGATGCACGGCGCCTGCCTCGATCACCAGCGCCAGATACGCACCGGGATACCGGAGGTGATTTACGGCGAGTCGAAGACGGCCCACCAGGTTATCACCATAGCCCAGGCCATGCTGAAACAGCCGGGCCCGGTCGTGGCCACCCGGGTCGATGAACAGAAGGCACAGCTGGTCTGCCAGCAGGTTCCACAGTTTGATTACCACGACCAGGCCCGCATGCTTTTCTGTCGCAAAACTGAGCTGGACCAGAACAAGGTCCGGGGAGAGATCCTGGTGATCTGTGCCGGAACATCTGATCTGGCTATCGCCGAAGAGGCGCGCCTGACCGCCGAGATACTGGGCCACCCGGTCCAGACGCTCTATGATGCAGGGGTTGCCGGCCTGCACCGCTTGCTTGCTCGACGGGAACTGTATTTAAAGGCCTCGGTTATCATTGTGGTGGCCGGCATGGAAGGGGCGCTGCCCAGCGTGGTCGGTGGACTGGTTAGCTGCCCGGTGATCGGCGTACCAAGTTCGGTGGGTTATGGAACCGGCTTAGGCGGTTTCGCCGCGCTTCTGTCCATGTTGAACAGTTGTGCGCCGGGACTCGCCGTAGTCAATATAGACAATGGTTTTGGCGCAGCCTGCATGGCAGCGGCGATCAATCGAAGGTGATACAAACCGATGCCTGGCACTTTTCCTGTCAACCGGTCCTAGTACATTGGGGTGCGGCAACTGCTGTGAGCAGCAACTAATTATCGCCGGAACCTTGCAAGATTCGGGCATTACGGTATAATCGCGGAGCTGGTTTCAAGGCTCAGTCCGAAACATGATTAAAGGATGCCTTGAACAATTCGTTTTTTAGCTTGGGATCGAGACGCGCAAAGAAACTTTACCATCACCCTCGAGCTGATATTCTGAGGATAATATTTCTTTAAACGCAACCGAATGAAGTCGTATTTTTCAAGGTTTTCTAAATCCTTCCGGGGAATTGTATGAATACATCTATCAAACTTAAACTTGGTCTGCTCATTTTTATCGTGGCGCTGGCAGTCGTCACCGTAGTGCCGTCGTTCTACGCCAATACACCAAGCTGGTGGAAAAAATATATGGCGCCTGAAGGGCTGCGGCTGGGACTCGACCTGCAGGGCGGCATGCACCTGGTCCTGAAGGTCAACCTGAAAAAAGCGGAGGAAAACACCCTGGAGCTGGCAGCCAATGATCTCAAGGACAGCCTCGCCCAGGAATCGATCAGTGCAGTCCAGACCAAATCCGCAGAAAAAAATACGGTTATTTTCACTCTGCCCAACGCCTCCGCGGTTGACAAGGTCCAGGAGATCATCCGGGACGGCTTTGAGGACGAACTCGATGTGGAAGTCGATGCCAGAGAAGGCAGCTTCCCCCGCATCATCCTGCAGCTCAGCCAGGAAAAAATCGACTACATCAAGAACAACGCGGTGTCCCAATCGCTGGAGATCATCAGAAACCGGATTGACCAGTTCGGGGTGGCGGAACCGGTGATCATCCGTCAGGGGGCAGATGAAATAGTGATTCAGCTGCCCGGCATCAGAGATCCGGAGCGGGCCCTGAAACTGCTGGGCGACACCGCCCAGCTCGAATTCAGGCTGGTTGCTGAGAGCGAAGGGGTGAACATCGAACAGCTCGTCGCCCAGAGCATCGAATCAGGCCAGTGGTCCGGCAAATGGCAGGAGCACGAAGAGGTGCGCCAGCTGAACCGGCTTCTGGCCAACACCCTGCCGGCCAACACGTCGATCTATTTCGAGCGGTTCACCGACGAGCGGACTGGAATAGAGACCTCACGCCCGATCCTGCTCGAGTCCAAGGTCCTGATGACCGGCGATATGGTCAAAAACGCCCAGGTCCGTGTCGGCGGGACTTTCAACGAGCCTTACGTCAGTCTTGATCTGACCTCGCGCGGCGGCAAGCTCTTTGCCACCATCACCGAACAGAATGTCGGTCGCCGCATGGCCATCGTGCTGGACGGGGTAGTCAAGTCGGCCCCGGTGATCCGTGAACGCATCCTGGGCGGCTCCGCCCAGATCTCCGGCAGCTTCACCCACGAGGATGCCTCAGATCTGGCCATTGTCCTGCGGGTCGGCGCCTTACCTGCCCCGGTTGATGTCATCCAGAACATGACAGTGGGCTCGAGCCTCGGCCAGGATTCCATCCAGCGCGGGCTGACCTCGGGGATCTTCGGCGCCCTGCTGGTACTTGGTTTCATGATTATCTATTACCGGCTCTCCGGAATTATCGCCAATGTTGCGCTGATCCTGAACATCCTCTTCCTGTTTTCCGGCCTGGCCATACTCAATGCAACCCTGACCCTGCCCGGTATTGCCGGTATCGTTCTGTCCATCGGCATGGCGGTCGATGCCAACGTGTTGATCTTCGAGCGAATGCGCGAAGAGTACCAGCTCGGCAAACCGGTGCGCTCCAGCATCGACGGCGGCTTTGGCAAGGCGTTGTGGACCATCGTCGACTCCCAGGTCACCACACTTATCACCGCCATGGCGCTGTTTTTGTTCGGCACCGGTCCGATCAAAGGCTTTGCGGTAACCCTGTCGCTGGGTATCATTTTCAACCTGTTCACCGCCCTGTTCTGCTCGCGGCTGATCTTCGATGTGCTGACCGCTAAACGGGTTATCACTAAACTGAAATTCCTGCAGTTTACCAAAAAGCCAAATATCGACTTCATGAAGGTTCGCACCGTCACTTTCTCGATTTCCGGGGTGCTGGTGCTCATCGGTGTAATCGCTTTTTTCCAGATCGTCCGCGGCCAAGCCAACCTGGGTGTTGATTTCTCCGGTGGCTCGCTGCTGCAGTATCAGGCTGAGCAGCCTTTCACCATGGCGGAAGTGCGGGGTGTGTTTAACCGCAGCGACATGGAAGGCATCAACTTGCAGGAGGTTGAAAACGAGAACCGGCTGATCATTAAGGTAAAAAAATCGGAGGCGGTGGTGGCTAACCTCAGCGATCAGGTCAACGACCTGCTGGAAAAGGAGCTTGGCGACAAGGGCTTTGTGCTCGAGAGCCAGTCTGAAATCGGCTCAAGCGTCAGTGCGATACTGCGCAACAAGGCGATTCAGGCGATTCTGATTTCGCTGGCCGGAGTCATCGTCTACCTTGCCTTCCGCTTCGATCTCGGTTTCGGCCTGGCCGCAGCCATTGCCACCTTCCACGATGTCCTGGTGGTCCTGGGAATCTGCTGGTTGCTCAATGTGGAGATCACCCTGCTGATCGTCACCGCCCTGCTTACCCTGGCTGGATATTCGCTGAACGACTCGGTAGTCGTCTTCGACCGGATCAGGGAGAACATGAAAAAGATGGAGAATTTCCGGCTCACCAACACGGTGCTGAACAGCAGCGTCAACCAGGTAATCAGCCGAACCGTCGTCACCTCACTGACCTCGGCCATGGTGTTGCTGGCCCTGTTTTTGTTTGGCGGCTCTGTTATTCATGATTTTTCCTTGGCGCTGCTGATCGGTGTTCTGATTGGTACCTACTCTTCGATCTTCATCGCCAGCCCGCTGCTGACCTATTGGAAACGAGACCGTGCGTAACAAAACATGAGTGAGTATCTGCCCGATCAGGTGCAGCCAATCGACCCGGAGGAGACCTTTACTTTTTGCTGCCATCGGCGCATCACCTGTTTCACTGAGTGCTGCAGGGAACTCGAACTGGCCCTGACGCCCTATGACGTTCTCAGGCTGCGCCAGGCTACTGCGCTGCACTCGGCCAGACTGCATGAGCGTTATATCATCGAAGAGCAGGACCCTTCTGCACCGTTTCCGAGTTTTTATCTGACTATGGTCGATGACGGCCGGGCAAGCTGCGTCTTTGTCCGTGCCGAGGGCTGTTCAATCTACCCCCATCGCCCCGGAGCCTGCCGGACCTACCCCCTGGGCAGAGGTACCGTAAAGCAGGAAAATCTCCTGCAGGAACGATTTGTCCTGCTGCGAGAATCCCACTGCCGCGGATTTGAGCAGGCGCCTATCCAGAATGCACAGACATACATGAAGTCCCAGGAGTTGGCATCCTATAACCGGTTCAATGATCTGCTGGTAGAAATCACCCAGCATGAGAAGATCAGGCAGGGTATGAAGCCCAGCGCTGAACAACTCAGGAGCTACAGGCTGGCCCTGTTCGACCTCGACACCTTTCGGGAAAAACTGCACCGCAAAGAGATCGATATCCCGGCTGCACTGCACCACCAGCCTCTAGATGACTTAGACGATGAACGCCTGCTTGAGTTCTCCATGAACTGGTTCAAGACCCAAATATTTGGTCATTTGAGCTGATGGCCCAGATCCTCTCATCACCTTTCTCAGAGTATAACGAGATGCTGAAACTGATCGTTTTCGATTGCGACGGGGTCATGTTCGACTCCCGCGAAGCCAACCGGATTTATTACAACGACCTGCTTGACTCGTTCGGTCGGCCGCCGATGAGCGAGGATGAACTGCAGCATGTACATTCTCATAACGTGGCCGATTCTGTGGCCCATGTTTTCCGGCACTACCCCGACCAGGACCTGGAGGCGGTGCATCGCCATCGGCTGCAATCAAGCTATACGCCCTATCTGGCCCATATGATCATCGAGCCGGACCTGATTGGCTTTCTTGAACTGGTGCGTGAGCGCTACCACCTGGCGATTTCAACGAACCGTACAACGACGATGGACCCGCTGCTGGAAGCCTACGGCCTGAGCTCCTATTTCGAAAAGATTGTCACCGCGCTGGATGTGGCCAACCCAAAGCCAGCTCCCGATGCGCTTTTTACTATCTTCCAGCACTTTGAGTGCAGCGCCAAAGAGACCATCTATATCGGTGATTCCGAAGTCGATCGGCTGCACACCCAGGCGGCTTCGGTCGAGCTGATCGCGTTCAAGAATCCGGCCCTGAAGGCGCCTTACCACGTAACGAGCTTTATGGAGATCCTCGAGCTTCCTCCATTTGCCGCCGTCTGAACCTGCAGCACCTGCCTGCACCGGCTTTGCCGCTGCTCCTTTGGTTATCACAAAAGATACCCCGGCTCACAATGACCAGGCCCAATATCTGTTGGTTCTTTTTATAAAAATTATTTTCTTGTTGATAAAAATTGATATAATGAACGAATTAGCCTGCTGATATTCCCACTCACCCATAACCGGTGCTCTTATGGCTGTCGCAACGGAACAACTAGAAACAATCCATCAGGAACTGACCCAGACTTTCGGGGACGGTGAGATGATAAGCATCGTTGCGCTCGATGGAAATCCGCCGGACAAATATGAGGTCACCTACCAGGTTGAAGGCCTGCAGAAAAACACCAGCGACGAAATCGAAACCGTAAACAGCCACACCATTACCCTCAGCATTCCGTTCGGCTACCCCCATTTTCCACCTAGTTGCAAGCCCAAAAGCCCTATTTTCCATCCCGATTTTGACCCTGCGGCAATCTGTATCGGCGATTTCTGGGAAAAGAATCGCTCCATTATCGATCTTATCCGTCATATTGGCGAGATGATCACCGGACGTTTCTACTCGACCTCTAATGCCTTCAATGAGGAAGCGGCGCAGTGGTATGAGAAGAACAAGGCAAAACTGCCCGGCAGCGCTGAGTCCGAGGGCAGCGACAGTGACGATCTGCTGGCTGAAGAAGCTTTTGGCAGTCCAGCCGGAGACGATATCAGCTCGCTGCTCGACGATGATACCGATGATCTGTCCTTTTCGCTCGATGACGACCTGCCAGCCGTCCTTGTCGATGATGAAACGCAGCCGGCCCTGAACTTGGCCGAAGCTCCGGAGCAGGAGAAAAGGCCTCAATTAGAGGATATCGAAAGCATCAGCTTTGATGAGAGCGATTTCGATTTCGGGCCGGCCGATGAACCCGGTGACGTCGCCTCCAGCGCACCGGCCCAATCTGATTTCAGCGGTGATCTGGAACTCGAACACACCGACGAGGCTGAAGAAGATAAGGTCGACGTCGAATACCTGCTGGCTCTTGCAGATCAGAAGCGCTACTTTGCACTTGACAAAGAGCTCGAGCATCTCCCTGCCGCGGCTGACTTTACTGAACGGGATGGGTTAACCAGGCAGGTCAAGGAGACCCTGGCGCGGGTTAAGGTACAATACCAGGAAGCACTGGAACTCGAACACCAGGGCAGCCCTGCCGAAGCGCTTAAGCTCTTTAAAGAGATTGAAAAAGAGACGCCCGATTTTCCGGCGCTACACGATGATATCGACCGCATCACCCAGGCCATCCAACTTCTGGGGGATTGGACTGACCCGTCCAGAAAAGAAAAAGCGGTCAAGGACAAATTTGTCGGGGACCCTGCGGCGGAAGATGAATCCGCCGCCAGGCCTGGGACAAAAAAACAGGCTCGTAAACAAGAAGATGCATCGCCTACCTTCTTCGATGACGACAGCAGTCGGCAGGGTTCTCGTTTGATCCCTTACGCCATTGGCATCATCGTTGTGCTGATCGCTTTTGCAGCCGGATTCAACTACTGGCTCAGCGCCTCGAACCTGAAGCAAGCCGGGCGGGAATCCGCGGAATGCGAAAAAGCGCTCAAGGCCAATCAGTTCACCCTTGCTGAACAGAAGTGTGAGGCAGCTCTCGGGGCTGCCAGGCAGGTCCGTTTTTTTAAAAGCGGGGCCCGGGATGCCTTGATCGGAGATGTCGAGCAGACTCTGGCATCGGAGCAGCTCAGGCAGGGATTGGCCGGCAACCTTGCGCTGGACGGCGAGTATTATCCCAAGGACGTGGTTAATGCGATTTTAAGCTTTCGGCAATTCAAGCAGGCGGGCGATTACTTTTTCAGCGGTGAAAACTGGCAGCAGGCGGTGTCGAACTACGAGCAGGCGTTGACCATCGGCCAGGGCGAGAAAGCCATTGGTCGATCAGCAATGCTTGACATAACCAACAATATCAAGATTGCCGAGTTCAACATCTTATATCAGTCGGGTATTTCTTTTATCGAGCGAAAAAAATGGGTGCTGGCTACCAAGGACCTGTCCGCCGCGCTGCAGCAGCTTAAAGGACTGAGCATTAATGACAAAGATCAGAAAATCGATGCAATCACTGCCCGACTCAGTGAAATCGCCCAGGCCACTGAAAAGGAAAAGGGTGATCTGGCCTTTGAGCAAGGACAGTGGGACCAAGCCGCGAGCCATTATAAAAAGGCCCTGAGTACCGCTCAAGACGCAGCCGATCCGGATGAGCGCGCGATCTATGAGCTCAAGCAACTTCTGGTAAAAACCGATTTGTACACCACCGTTTCCAGTGGCAAGGACGCCTTTAGAAAAGCCCAGTGGGACACAGCAATCAGCCTTTACCAAAAGGCTATCGAGATTCTGGAAAGCAACCGCGAAATACTGCAGCAGGCCAATACCGAAGAAAATCGTCAAAAACTTGCCCGGATCATGCTGCAAGCCTCCATTATCAGGGACAGACAGGCCGCCGCCGGTTACCTCAAGGAGAAGCAGTACACCGAGGCGGTCGATACGCTGCAGACCATCCTCGACTCCATCTCAGCCAGTAGTTTCAAAACCGAAGCCGAATTCGTTTCCATATTCGAAGAGGCCCAACGCGATATCGAACAGGCCAACGTCGACCTGGTAATGGCGGAGAAAATCAACTATCTGGAAGAAAACTTTGAAACGCTTTTTACCAAGCATTATTCCGGTTCGCCGCCGGAATCGCTGGTCGATAGAATCGTCGTTTTCGAAAATGAAAAAGACGGCAAGCTGATTTTCCGTCTGCAGTGTGTTGAAGTGGGCCGGGGCAGACCGCTGCAGCTGATCATGAAATATGCCCATGACCCCGTCCAGGGCACCTGGAGTTTCTACAGCGACAGCAACTAGCCGCACCCTGGCAGCATGTTCATCACCGCCCCGCTCTGCCTCTAATCAGAGCAAAAAACGAAACTCCCCTTTGCCGAGCAGATCATGCAGGTGAAGGATGCCAAGCAATTCCGCTCGGCTCCCCACCACCGGCAGGACCGTTATTTCGTGCTGCTGCATGATGGACAGCGCATCGACCGCCTGCTTATCGTCTGAAATGGACAGCGGGTCGGCAGTCATGATTCTGGTTACCGGCAATTCCGCGCTTTTTTGCTTCCCGGCTACAAATCTTCTGACGTCGCCATCGGTGATAATGCCAGCGACTCTACCCGTCTCTGCTACCACGAGCACTGCACCGAGATTTTTCTCATTGAGCTCAGCCACCGCCTGATCCAGCATCGCCTCAGGCCCCACCTGCGGGATCCTGTTCCCGGTCAGCATCACTTCGGCAACCCTGACCTTGAGCCTTTCCCCCAAACTGCCGGCAGGGTGGTTATGCCGGAAATCCTCAACCTGGAACTGATTGCGGTTCATCAACACCACCGCCAGCGCATCACCCAGCGCCAGGGTCGCAGTGGTGCTGGCGGTCGGTGCCAGGCCAAGCGAACAGGCTTCTTTGGGCACAGAGATATCAAGCACCACATCGGCTGCGCTCCCCAGTGTCGAACCCGCCCGGCCGGTCATCGCAATGACCGCAGCGCAGCGTCTGCGCAGGCTGGCCAGCAGGCTGTTCAACTCGGTTGTTTCACCGGAATAGGAAATGGCGATGACCACATCGGTATCCTGGACCATGCCCAGGTCTCCATGCATGGCCTCCACCGGATGCAGAAAAAATGACGGCGTTCCGGTGCTGTTCAGGGTGGCTGAAATTTTCTGGCCCACAATTCCCGACTTGCCGATACCGGTAATTATCAAGCGGCTCGGGCAGTTCTGAATCAATTCAACCGCCTGGATAAACTCATCACCGAGCCGGCGGCGTACCGCAGCCAGCCCCTCTTCCTCAATCAAAAGAACTTCCTGTGCTTTTTCAATTGACATGATTTTTCCCGCAGATCACCGTTTCACCCCGGTTAATCTCTAATTGATCGCGGATTATCCACGCATGTGACACTGGTAGCCGGGCTTCAGACTGCTGTGTCCGACCGGGAGCACCGGTGCAGCTGCCTGATTCCTGCCGGATAATGGCTTGTTGAGGCAAATTGGTCTTGACAATTGAAGCCGGCAGGATTCATATGCAGTGTTGATTGAAAGACTGCTCTTTATCAAGTTTCCCGGCTGCCTCACGCTTGCTCAGCGGCGGCACAATGCATAGTATATGCAGTCACCCCAATAACACCATAACAAAAAAACGTAAACGGAAACATTATGTCAAGTTATCTTTTTACCTCGGAATCCGTCTCCGAAGGCCATCCTGACAAGGTCGCCGACCAGATTTCAGATGCGATACTCGATGCGATACTCGAACAGGACATACACGCCCGCGTCGCCTGTGAAACGATGGTTACCACCGGCATGATCCTGATCGCCGGCGAGATTACCACCTCCGCCTGGGTCGATATGCCCGGCGTGGCCCGCCAGATGGTCAAATCGATCGGCTATAATTCCTCGGACATGGGCTTTGACTACCAATCGTGCGCGGTGCTGACCTCGATAGACAAGCAGTCGTCCGACATTGCCCAGGGGGTTGACGAAGGCAGTGGGCTCGATCTCGAACAGGGCGCCGGCGACCAGGGTCTGATGTTCGGTTATGCCTGCAACGACACCGATGTGCTGATGCCGATGCCGATCTATTACGCCCACCGCCTCACCAAGCGTCAGGCGGAGGTGCGGAAGACAGGACTGCTGCCATGGCTGCGTCCCGATGCCAAATCGCAGGTCACGGTCCGCTACATCGACGGCGTACCGACCCGGATCGACGCGGTGGTGCTCTCCACCCAGCACGATGAAATCGTTGAGTACGAAGATCTCAAGGAAGGGGTCATGGAGGAAATCATCAAGCCGATCCTGCCCGACAATATGATCGACAAAGACACCAAGTTCTATATCAACCCGACCGGCCGTTTCGTTATCGGTGGACCGGTGGGAGACTGCGGCGTCACCGGCCGAAAGATTATCGTCGACACTTACGGCGGCAAGGGCTCCCACGGAGGCGGCGCGTTCTCCGGCAAGGACCCGTCCAAGGTGGACCGCTCTTCTTCATATATGGGGCGCTATATCGCCAAAAACCTGGTGGCCGCCGGCATCGCCACGGAAATCGAGGTCCAGATCGCCTATGCGATCGGCATATCGCAGCCGGTTTCCATCGCCATCAACAGCTTCGGCACCGGCCGGATCAGTGATGAACGAATCAGGGATCTGGTAAGCGCCCACTTCGACCTCCGGCCCAAGGCCATTATCAATCATCTCAACCTGCTCCGGCCGATCTACCGGCCCACCGCCGCGTATGGACATTTTGGCCGCAGACGGGACGACTTCACCTGGGAGCGGATCGACAAGGCCGATGAACTGCGGGACGCCGCCGGCCTTTGATTTTTTTATCAACGACACCCATTATAACGAGTTAAGGATGTACAATATGAATATGAACAAAGACTACAAGGTAGCTGACATCTCCCTGGCCGACTGGGGCAGAAAGGAGCTCGAGATTGCTGAAACAGAAATGCCGGGCCTCATGAGCCTGCGCGATCAGTACCGGGCCTCCCAGCCGCTCAAAGGTGCACGGATCGCCGGTTGCCTGCATATGACCATCCAGACCGCCGTGCTGATGGAGACCCTGATCGATCTCGGGGCCGAGATCCGCTGGTCATCGTGTAATATTTTTTCAACCCAGGACCATGCGGCGGCGGCCATGGCGGCGGCCAATATTCCCACCTTTGCCTGGAAGGGAGAGACCGAGGAAGAGTTCTGGTGGTGCATCGACCAGACCATTTTCGGACCAGACGGCTGGCGGCCCAATATGATCCTCGATGACGGCGGCGACCTGACCCTGGTCATGCACCAGAAATATCCTTCGGAGATGAAGCAGGTCAAAGGCATCTCCGAGGAGACCACCACCGGCGTGCACCGGCTCAACGAAATGGCGGAAGCATCCACCCTGCTCTGTCCGGCAATCAACGTCAATGACTCGGTGACAAAATCAAAGTTCGATAACCTCTACGGCTGCCGGGAGTCGCTGATCGACGGCATCAAACGGGCCACCGACGTGATGATCGCCGGCAAGATTGCAGTCGTGGCCGGCTATGGTGATGTGGGCAAAGGCTGTGCTCAGGCTTTAGCCGGTATGGGCGCCACCGTGCTGGTCACCGAAATCGATCCGATCTGCGCGCTGCAGGCGGCGATGGAAGGCTATCGGGTGGTCACCATGGAAGACGCGGTCGGGCTTGGTAACATTTTCGTGACCTGCACCGGCAATATCGATGTGATTACCAGGGCCCATATGGAGCGCATGCCCCATGAGGCGATTGTCTGCAATATCGGCCATTTCGACTCAGAAATAGATATCGCTTCGATTCGGGACCTTCCCTGGGAGAACATCAAACCCCAGGTCGACCATGTCACCTTCCCGGATGGGAAGAAAATCATCGTCCTGGCGGAAGGCCGGCTGGTCAACCTGGGCTGCGCCACCGGGCACCCCAGCTTCGTGATGAGCAACTCATTCACCAACCAGGTGCTGGCTCAGATCGAGCTGTTCAATCATCCTGAGCGTTATGAAAACAAAGTCTATTTCCTGCCCAAGCAGCTTGACGAGATGGTCGCCCGGCTGCACCTGGAGAAAATCGGCGTAACCTTGACCACCCTGACCAAAAAGCAGGCCGACTATATCGGCGTCGAGCAACAGGGGCCGTTCAAGCCTGACTACTATCGCTACTGATTGCACCAGGCAGCAAAGCCGCAGAGAGCGTGCCGGTTTCAACGGGCACGCCTTTTTTTTATCTGCAATACCTTGCAGTCAGGCTGCCTTCAGGGCCTGGCCCAGATCTGTGATTTGCCCCCTGCAGGGGGGCACAAAAAAAGGCGCACCACTCTATCAATCGAGAGCGGCGCGCCTTGAACGGGTTCTTAGAACAGCAGTCGAAAAACTACCCGCCCTATTTCTCCTCGTTCTGGATACGCGAAGGATCTGCGTACATGGTGGTGGAACCCGAGGACCAGAACATCAGACGACCTTCACGAACAAGCAGGTTGGCAATGTTTTTGATTTGCCGGGGCTTGGCGTCGGGATCGCATTTGTAGAAATCCTTGACATAGAGCTGCGGCTTCGGTGATGTCGCAGCCTTCTTACAGATCGCATCTTTTAGTTCTTCATCACTCAGAGGCATTTTCTTTCTCCTTTTTTAATGTGACCAAAAGGGCATCAAAGCCCACCCCGCCTGAGCGAAGTGGGCTCCTAGTCAGCAGAAAACCAGTCAATTATTTGATATGGCTGGTGAACTTGAACTGAGTGGTTGTGCGCCAGGTATCATATGCCAGGCGATAATCATCGATGCTCTTCTCTGTAAATGGGATATCACACTTCTCGAAGAAGCGTTCCCAGCTAATCCTTTCAGCCCACTCGCCAACACGCTCGTATTTCCGGGCGTCTTTGGCATAGGCTTCAACGATTTTTCTAATTGCCTGAACGGTCTCCGGCCAGCGTGGAGGCGTATTGGGTAGAAACGGAATGACCAGTTTGGAAAATTTTGGCGCTGACCGGGTGTTGGAAATCTTACCGCCGACCAGAATCGCAATACCGTCACCTTCCGGATCGGCCAGCGGCATGGACGGACACATGGTGTAGCAGTTGCCGCAGAACATACAGCGCTCTACGGTGACCTTAACTGTTTTGATCTCCTTGCCATCAATTTCGGCTTTAGCCGGCTTGACCGCGCCCAGCGGACATGAAGCAATAGCCAGTGGCAGTTCGCAGACACCGGTAATACGCTTGTGATCGATCATCGGCGGCTTGCGGTGAATACCAAGAATAGCAATGTCAGAAGCATGAACGGCACCGCACATGTTCAGACAGCAGGCCAGGGCAATACGTACCTGGGCCGGCAGGGTCATCGAAGTGAAGTATTCGAAAAGATCGTCCATAACCGCTTTAACCGGGCCTGATGCGTCAGTGGCCGGGGTGTGGCAGTGGATCCAGCCCTGGGTGTGAACGATATTGGTGATGCCGGCTCCGGTTCCGCCTACCGGAAAGCGGTTGCCGCGGCTGGCCAGATCATCGAGCAAGGGCTGTACCTTGTCCTTGGAATCGACCATGAACTCGATATTGTTTCTGGTCGTGAAACGCAGACGACCGTCGCAGTGGGCATCGGCGATATCACAGACTTCGCGGATGAACTGACAAGTGACCAGACGGGCCGAACCTGCGCGGATGGTGTAGACCTCATCTCCTGTTTCCGATTTATGCATCAGCACGCCGGGCTGCAGGATTTCATGCCAGAGCCATTTGCCTTTGTTTGCTTTAATAACTTCCGGCATAAACTGCTCATAGTGTGGTGGACCAAGATCGGTAATGCGGCCTTCCATCGGTTTGTCCGGATTATATCCCATGTTAATTCTCCCTATTATAATTGTGTTGATCTAATTTTAATCCACCTAGGCAGCGTGTTTCGCACGGAACTCGTCGATATCGCGCTCAAAACCGCCTTCAACCTCTTCCTCGGCCCAGAAGACATAAGGATTCTCACGCGGCATCCTGATCATCTGTGGAATCGGATCCAGGCCCATGACCTTGATAAAGGTGGGCAGACCAACACGCTGGATGCTCTCACCGACACGCTCACGGTTCTTGCCGACTTCCATCCACCAGTCCCAGACGCCCTCGATAAAATCAATCAGCTCCTCATAATCGTTGTCTTTGCTGATCTTCATGAACGGAACCATCAGGGTGGACATCTGAGCACCTTCAAGGATCGGGGCCTTGGCGCCAACCAGAATCGTAGCTCCCTGATCAGCACCCGGACGCAGCGCTCGAGGCATGACGTTGATGCAGTGCATACAGCGGGTGCATTCCGCATCGTCGATTTTCAGTTCATCGCCTTCCATCCACATACACTCGGTGGGGCACAGGTCGATAACTTCTTTTTTAATGTCGAACGGACCCCAGTCACGGCCGCTGTGCGAGCCGCCGTTGGCCGGGTAGTTGCCGGCCACATATTCCTTGACGGCAGCCTGGTCAATGCGGATCTGGTCACGCCAGGTGCCGATAACGGATATATCGGAACGGGCGATGGCGGCGACACAGTCGTTCGGGCAGCCGGAGAATTTGAATTTAAATTTGTATGGAAAGGCCGGGCGATGGATCTCATCCTGATAGTGCAGAGTCAGGCTATAACAGGCCTCCTGGGTGTCGTAGCAGGCCCATTCGCAGCGGGACTGGCCCAGACAGCAGGCCGGGGTACGCAGGTTGGAGCCTGATCCGCCCAGATCCTGGCCCATATCGTGGGTCAGATCCCAGAAGAACGGTTCGAGGTTCTCGGTCCTGGTACCAAGCAGAATGATGTCCCCGGTGGAGCCGTGGAAGTTAGTCACGGCAGAACCATGCTTTTCCCATAGATCCATGAGCTTGCGCAGGTTTTCAGTCGAATAGTATTTTGATGCCGGCTGAGCAACACGTATGGTATGAAAATGCTCAACGCCCGGGAACCGCTCCGGGACATCAGAATAACGGCCGACGATGCCGCCGCCGTAGCCGAAAACACCAACGATACCGCCGTGTTTCCAGTGGGTGATCCGGTCCTTGTAAGACAGTTCAAGCTGTCCAAGAATGTCATAAACATCCGGCTTGGTCTCGGCCTGTTTCTTCAGGTCGGTCACGAAGCTTGGCCAGGGGCCACTCTCCAGCTGGTCTAACAAGGGTGTCTCATGTTTTGCCATGATTTCCTCCTTTGAATTGCAGTTAGTACTTCTACCCTATCCAGAATTTCCTTATATACAGATCACGTATTTTCAACAAAAAAGCGAGACACCCTGATCCGGGCTCGTTTACGCCCTTCTGTTACACTTTCATTCGGCATATCTTGCACAACGAAAGCACAATACACTGAACCGACAAGTAATTATGTAGCAGCTGAGGATATAACCCCCGGGTTTTTTTGTCAACAAAAATCCATCGATTTTCCGCCTGAAAAATGAACAGCGATTCACCCCTGCACATAAGTGTTTAGCCTTTATTTTTCAAGCGCCCCGAGCAGTTGCTCCTCAATTGATAAACCGCGTTTTTCCGGGTCGACCATGAGTTCCAGAAAGCGCTTGGCCAGGACCTTGCCGAGCTCGACTCCCTCCTGATCGAACGAGTTGATATTCCAGGCGAACCCCTGGAAGACAATTTTCGCCTCATACAGGGCCAAAAGATTGCCCATGGTCTGCGGATCAAGGCGCTGCCCGAGGATAATTAAGCTTGGCCGGTTGCCGGCAAAGCATTTATTCGGGTTCTGGTGATCCCTCCCGGTGGCCAGCGCCACGGACTGGGCCAGCAGGTTGGCCAGCAGCTTCTGCTGTGAGGTGGTCCCGTTGACAACGATATCACGGCCATACTGGCTGTTTAGAAAGCCGATGAATTCAACCGGCACCGTTTCGGTGCCCTGGTGCAGCAGCTGATAGAACGCGTGCTGGCCATTAGTGCCGGGCTCGCCCCAGACGATGGGGCCGGTTTTGCTGCCCACCGGTGAGCCGTCGATGGTTATCGACTTGCCGTTGCTTTCCATGTCACACTGCTGCAGATGGGCGGCGAACCGATGCAGGGCCTGGCTATAAGGCAGTACCGCAAGGGTTGGATAGCCCAGAAAATTGTGGTTCCAGATACCCAGAAGGGCCAGCAGTAGTCCCATGTTTTTGGTGACCAGCGGCTCCTCGCAGGCCTCGTCCATCTCATGAGCGCCGCCCAGAAACGCTTTGAGCTGCTCCATTCCCAGCGCAAAGCCCAGCGTCACGCAGCCGACCATGGAAGTCACGCTGTAGCGCCCGCCGATATAATCATACATGTAAAAAGAACGCAGATAGCGTCCCGGATCATCCATCGGGCTGCCTGTGCCGGTCACCGCGATAAAATGTTGTCTGGGGTCCAGGTTGGCCGCCACGAAACGGGCCCTGACCAGTGCTTCGTTGGTCTGGGTCTCCAGGGTTGAACCGCTCTTGGAGACAACCACCACCAGGGTGTGCTTCGGATCCACCGAATCGAGCACCGCGGCCGCATCATCGGGATCGACATTGGCCAGAAAATGTACCCTCCGCCCTTTGATATTATAGGCTTTGAGCGCTTCGTAGACGGCGCGTGGCCCGAGATCTGAGCCCCC
The DNA here is from genome assembly GCA_963824415.1 of uncultured delta proteobacterium. GTDB lineage: Bacteria > Desulfobacterota > Desulfobulbia > Desulfobulbales > Desulfocapsaceae > JABDQA01. The sequence continues at coordinate 243,471 of CAWGPM010000002.1, read as the reverse complement.
GATTCCCACATTGATCATCGTGGTGAAGCGACCCTGCTCCTGCACTTCATCGAGAAATCGTGCAAGTTTTTCCAGCTCCTGTCTGGCCTGAGCAGCAGAATGCGCTTCTCTGGGAGCAGCGCTGAACAGATCCCGGCTGGAGGTGTGCAGGACCTGACGGTTTTCACTCTCCCAGCCGATGATCCGGTTGAGCACCGCGCCCCGCCGCATGGCCTGAAAGCGGGCGACCAGTTCATGTTCGTCGGCAAACGTCTGAAACGCCGCAAGCACCTGTTGGTCCAGCCGCTGGGTTGCATAGAGCAGGCGCAATCCGGCCGCCCGGCAGATCATCTGCTGCACCCTGCCGGAGCCAGCCAGGGCCTGCTCCGCACTCAGATCAAATTGCGCTTCAGCCAGATTCGCCAGTCTTTTCCAGGACTCACTTTTTGTTACGTCAGTTTGCATGGTTCAACCATAAATGTCTGATAACACGTCAGTCTTCACGACCGGGGTTCATCAGGGTCTGCACCGTTCTACCCTGCTCCGCCCCGTCGCGCAGTTCGCCGATTACCTGTTCATATGAGTCGCTCTGGTACACAGCAGAGCCTGCCACAAAGATATTGGCCCCGGCCCGGGCAACCCGCTCCACCGTTTGCGAATTGATGCCGCCGTCCACCTCGATACCGACCTCGAGGCCTCGCCGGTCAATCATATCCCTGAGCCGGCTGATCTTGTCTGTGGTCGATTCGATAAAGCGTTGTCCGCCAAAACCGGGGTTGACCGCCATCAGCAGCACCAGGTCAAGGTCGGTTAACACATATTCCAGCGTGTTGAGCGGGGTGGCAGGATTAAGCACCGCACCGGCCTTGCAGCCCAGTTCCCTGATTCTGGCGAGGGTCCGCTGCAGATGCACGCAGGCCTCGACATGCACGGTGATCCAGTCGGCTCCCGCCTCGGCGAAGTCCTCGATATAGGAATCCGCGTCTGAAATCATCAGATGCACATCAAGCGGCTTGCCGGTCACCCGCCGGGCGGCCCGTACCACCAGTGGACCGATGGTGATATTGGGAACGAAATGGCCGTCCATTACATCGACATGGATAACATCTGCCCCGGCCTGATCAACGGCCATAATTTCCTCGCCCAATCTTGAAAAATCGGCCGAGAGAATCGACGGGGCAATCAGAATTTCACTGTTCATGGGTATTCTCTGAGGTTGAGTATTTAGAAATGGTGGCGCCGGCGAAAAAATCGACAGGTGCCGGTTCTGTCCTAGCGGGCTGCCCTGCCCAGGATCAGCGCCCTACTCAAAACTGCTCCTTTTCCTGATTTGATCGCCGGGCAGTATTTCCACCAGCCCGTCGAGTTCCAGAACCAGTAGCAGTTCGCTGAGACGGGCGGTCGAAAGAGCCGAACGCTGCAGCAGTTCGGTGCGGGTCTGAGGATACGATTCGATGATCGACAACAGCGTAGCCGCCTCCCGATCGAGCCCAGCGGCAGCGCCCGATGAAGGTGCCGATATGTCTGCTCTTTCTGCCGCATTTGCTGTTTCGGACTGCTGCAATGAAAGCTGCTCGACAATGTCATCTGCACAAACTATAAGCGAAGCGCCCTGTTGCAGCAACCAGTGGGTACCCGAGCTCTTTACCGAGTCGATCTGCCCGGGGACGCAAAAAACCTCCCGCCCTTCTTCGAGACCGTACTGCACGGTGATCAGCGAACCGGATTTCCGGGAGGCCTCCACCACCACCACGCCGCTGCTGAGACCGGCGATAATACGGTTGCGGGCTGGAAATCTGAACGGTTCCGGTCTGGTTCCCAGCGGGTACTCGCTGACCAGCAGACCACGCTCGGCGATGGCCGCATACAAACTGCGATTTCTGCCAGGGTAGACAACATCGAGCCCGCAGCCGAGTACGCCGATCGTGTCGCCGCCACCAGCCAGACACCCCGCATGGGCCTCTGCATCGATGCCCAGCGCCAGGCCCGAAACCACACAGACCGAGTGGTTCGCCAGCTCGCGGGCCAAGTGGAAAGAAACCCTGCGGCCATAACTGGTGGCCGCTCTTGAACCGACGATTGCCACGCTCGGGCTGCAGAGCAGCTCTGTCCTGCCGCGCACGAACAGCACCGGCGGCGGCTGGGCGGTCTGGCGCAGCAGAGCGGGATAGGCCTTATCGGCTAGTGTCAGTACCTGGCCGCCCAACCGGGCAAGCTTGTCCAGCTCGATGTCCGCGGCCCGCCGCAAGGTATCGGCCTGCCCAATCGTACGTATCTGCTGCTCGGACAGAAACCGGCACTTGTCAAGCTCGGCGGCAGGGGCCTGCAGCACTCCAGTGGGTGAGTCGAAGCGACGCAGCAACTGCTTCAGCCGAGCCGGTCCGATGCCTCGAACGAGGCTCAAGGCGAGCCATTCTCTGGTTGCCTCGATGGTCATCGTCTCAGAGAATCGTAGAAGAGGTTGACACCCGCCCGTCCTGCCCGATATTAACTGTCAAACGAGCCTTTTGCAAAATGAGGGTTTTCGCCCAAAATCAAGGCATGAGAAAAATTTTAACGCAGGCATATACTTAATATTCCGAGGATAAAATTTTGAGCATAACGCAGAGTTTGGGCGAAAAGGACGTTTTGCAAGTGGCTCAAACATTATGTCTATGGAGCGCTGGTCGTTTGCAGAAGAAGGAGCCGGTCGGCCCCTCAGAGCTGATTGGCCCTGCTCAATCCGTCATGAATACCCGGAGTTCCTCGATTCGTGAAGGATGCTTCAATTTCTGAATGGCCTGGGCCTCGATCTGCCGGATCCGCTCCCGGGTCACCGCAAAGCATCTGCCGACCTCTTCCAGGGTGTGGTCGTAGTCCACATCAATACCGTAGCGCATTTTCAGCACTTTCGCCTCCCGAGGGGTCAGGGTGGACATAACCTGGTTCAGGCACTCACTCAGGCTGGCGGTTATCGATACGTCATGGGGGCCGGGCCGGTCCTGATCTTCGATAAAATCGCCCAGAAAGGTTTCGCCGTCATCACCGATCGGCGTGTCGAGCGAAATTGCGTCCTTGGCAATTTTGAGTGCGCTCTTGACCTTGCTCACTTCGGTGCCGAGCTGACTGGCCATCTCTTCGGGCGATGGCTCCCGGTGCTCCTCCACCAGAAATTCTTTGGACACCCGCAGCAACCGATTAATCGTCTCGATCATGTGAACCGGGAGCCGGATGGTTCTTCCCTGGTCGGCGATTCCACGGGTGATCGCCTGTCTGATCCACCAGGTCGCATAGGTGGAGAATTTATAGCCCCGGTGGTAATCGAATTTCTCCACGGCCTTCATCAGGCCGATATTACCCTCCTGGATAAGATCCGAAAACTGCAGACCGCGGTTGACGAATTTCTTGGATACCGAAATGACCAGCCGCAGATTAGCCCGGACCAGGGATTCCTTGGCGTGACGGGTGATGTCGCGCCCCGCTTCGATCTCGCCGTACAAATATTGCAGCGCCTCGCCATCGAGCCCCGCCTCCAGCAGGAACTCCCGGTTGACCTGCGCCTCTACCGCACTGAGAAACTGCGGATCGTGTGGTGCAGCCATGGCAAGATTCTTATCCCGCATCATTTCAACCAGTACCTGCCTGAATCGCCGCGACAGCTCTTCGATGGCGGTTGCAATCGAATTGATGCACTCCTGGCAGATCAGCCGGCGACCGAACAGCATACTGATTTCGCCACCGACCGCAATGAGCCGGCTGCGCAACTCTTCGTACTGATCAGAACTACCGGCCGCGGCCAGCTCGCCCAGCAGCAGCGTCCGCTGTTTGTCCAGCACCAGAGCTTCGGCAAGACAGCTGCTGAGCCACTTTGTTTCACGTTCGATCTGAGCCGGCTGGTCTTCACCGATACCGTGGAGCACCTGCTGCACCGGCGTACGCCCCTCCAGAACATCGGTAATCAGCTCCTGGAGCACCGGCATGGCCAGCTGGGTGGAAAGCACGGCGTTCTGAATCCGGAACTTACCCCCCTCCATCATCTGGGCAAGCTTCAACTCTTCTTTGTGGCTCAAGAGCGTCAAACTGCCCATTTCCCGGAGATAAATGTTCATCGGATCAGAAGATTGTTTGCCGCCGAGGGGTGAAGAGCGGGACAGACGTCGCCGGTCTCCCCTACGTCGATCGGTGAACGGACCATTGCGGCGGTCACTGTTGCGCTTTCTTCGTTCTTCGCTAGCGGATTCCGGCAACAAGGCGGGGGCAGATTCTTCTTCGGCGTGGTAGATCCCGGTTAGATCCCAGATCGAAGAATCATCATCGGAGAGGTACTGTTCATCTTCGGAGTCATAACCCTGCTCAGTTTCATCGTTATACTCATCTGCAGCCATCGTTTCCCCCCGTGGCGATGAGACCGGCCCAGCAACAACCGGAGCCGGTTTTTATAGGAGCAATCAGTCTTGGGCGACCGGGTTTTTCCATTAATAGAGCATATCTGCATTAAAATCAACAACTCATCACGCCTGCGATATATTTTAGCGATACCGGCAGCAGGCCTGCATCTCAGAGATAATCGACGGTAAAACAAGAGCTTGATCAGCCTGACATTTTCAACTGGCTGTCAATTTTCATCTTTTCCTGGATGAGTGCATTTACTGAATCGAAATCATTGTTTTTTTCAGCATTTCTGATTTCGATCATCAGCGCTTCCGAACGTTTTTTCCTTACCTCCTGCCTGAGCCAGGCAACAATATCACCCAGCCCCTCCACCGGCCCATCCAGGTCGTCAGGCTCCCGCGGCGGGAACAGAGGCTGGGCCAGAATTGAGGCCACCAGGCTGCGTTCCTCACCGGGCGGCAGCTCATTGAGCAGATCTTCCGGCTGCAGTTCGGCGCGGCCCTGATCGCAGAACATCTGAAGCTGGAGACAGATGGTCTCCCCGACTGTTCCGGCCAGCACCTCTTCAAGCCCCTCGGCCTTGAGTGTGCTGAACTGTCCCGGGTGCAGGACCAGGAAGCTGACCACGCCTTTCAACGCGCCGCTCAGCCCACTCCTGTCTGGGCTGCGCTTTGCTGCCAGCACCGGTGGCCGGTCAGGAACAGGGGCACCCTGGGGCTTGAACTCGTTCAGCAGACGGGCCGGGTCTATCTTCAGGGCCTCTCCGAAATGTCTGGCCATCGCCTCACGCTGCAGTGGTGAGGAAGCGGCTGCCATCAGAGGGCGCAGTTCCTCTATTATCTTGAATTTGCCATCCAGGGTCTGGCCGTGCCGCAAAGCAAACCGTTCGACGACGAATTCCGGCAGCGGACTGGAGTGCTCGATCAAGTCGCGCAGACGCTGCGGGCCGAACTCCCGGATGAAACTGTCCGGGTCATGTTCATCCGGCAGCACAGCCACGCGGCCGCTTATCTGTTCTGCCAGAAAAAGTGCAACGGCGCGTTCCGCAGCTTTCAGACCGGCACTGTCGCCGTCGAACAGCAGAACCACATCGTCGCTCAGCGGCTTGAGCTGACGCAGTTGTTCCCTGGTCAACGCAGTGCCCAGCGGGGCGACGACGAAGTCCAGCCCTCCGGCCACCAGCGCCAGCAGATCGAAATTGCCTTCGACCAGCACCGCACGACGCTGCCGGCGTATACCATCACGCTGCTGATACAGGCCGAAAAGCAGCCGGCTCTTGTTGTAAATCGGGCTTTCTGGCGAGTTGAGGTATTTCGGTTCACCGTCGCCCAGTATCCTGCCGCCGAAACCACAGATCCGCCCCCGCACATCGGTAATTGGAAACATGATGCGGTCCCGGAACCGATCATAGCTTTTGCCCGGTTCACGGCTGACTACCAGACCGATTTCAACGGCCAGCTCCTTTTCCTCAGCGCTCAAGGTCGAACCGAGAAAGTTCCAGCCCGCCGCCTCTTTGGCAGGGGCATAACCCAGCTGATAGGTCTGTTGGAGTTGAGCCGGAATTCCCCGTCTCTGCAGATACGCCCGGGCCTTTTGAGCTCCTTGCCCCTGCAGCAGACAGGCGCGATAATGCTCCGCAGCCTTCTGGTTGAGCGCATGCATCTGCTGGCGGCGCTTCTGCTCTTCCTGCTCCCGGGCAGAGTGCCTCTTTTCCGGAAGTTCGACCTGGTAACGCTGAGCCAGTGCCTTCAAGGCATCGGGAAAGGTCATATGATGGTATTCCATCATAAAGGAGAAGACATCGCCGGAGGCCTTGCAACCGAAACAATGATAGAATTGCTGGTCCGGATGAACCGTGAAGGAGGGTGTTTTTTCCTGGTGAAACGGACAGGCGCCCAGGTAGCGGAAGCCGCTGCGCTTGAGATCGACGTGCTCACGCACGATTTCCACGAGATCAGCCCGTTCTTTTACGAGATTCTTCGCTTCTTCCCAGGTGTCTCGAAATTGCATATGAACCGGCCCGGTTGGTAAATGATTCTGCAGCCCTCAATGATAATGATACTGATATCGAGGCGCTGTCGATGTGCCCGTGATGCCTTTCAATCAGCGCTGCTGGGCCGTCCGGACGATCTCCAGAAAAGAGTCCGGGTCGAGGCTCGCTGCACCGACGAACACCCCGGAGAGCCGCTCAACAGCCAGGTAGCGGGCCGCATTTTCCGGACCGATACTCCCACCGTAGACAATCGATTTGGCAGGATAGACCTGGGAGATGTAGGCGGCGACCTCGGCTACCTTTTCAACCGCTTCAGGTTCCCGATAGCTCATGGCATCAACCGGGCAATAGGCGATCACCAGATCGTCGCAATCAATATCGCCAAGTGCGGTGAGCTGAGACATCGCATGATCTTTATCGACGCAGACAATCGGCTTGATGCCGGCATCCACGGCTTCACTGACCTTGTTGGTTACATCCTGGGCCGTTTCATGAAAATAGCGGCGCCGCTCCGAATGGCCGGCAATCGCATACGCACTGATCCCTTTGAGCATATCGGCCGCCGTTGCCCCTGTATAGCTGCCGAGCGGAAACGGCGATACATCCTGAGCCGCCAGACTGAGCTGAGCCAGGCCAAGTTGTGTAAGGTGGATGCTGAGCTGAGCCAGTATGATCAGCGGCGGCGCGACCACCACCTCGACCCCGGGCACCGGCTCATACCCGCTGGCAAAAGTATCGAACCAGCCTCGGGCTTCATCGATTGACTTGGTGCACTTCCAGTTGCCGATCACCAGTCGTTTCTGATCCCTGCTCTGTCCGTCAGTCATTGGTTTGCCTCACTGTCCCGCTCAGGAGATGCTTTGCTTTCTGCTCGGTTCGGCCTTGATTGTGCTTCGCTGAATCCGGGACGCCGGGCCAGTTTCCGCGGTCGCCCGAAACAGCCGACTGCATATCTAGGGCTCCGCGGATTCGCCAACCAGAGCGCTCAACCGATTAAGCAGTTTTTCTTGTGTTAATGTCTTGAAATAAAATACTTTTCTGCGAGACGTCCGGCCCGCCGCCAGGCCGATGCTTTGCGGACTGACTCCAAACAGCTCAGCCAGATAGCAGCATAGAGCCCGGTTGGCTTTGTCATCGACCGGCGGCGCGCAAACCGCTATTTTCAGGTGATCGCCGTGCAGCCCGGCGCATCGGTTTTTGGCCGAACGCGGCTGGACATGCACCTGCAGGGTGGAATATCCCTGCTTTGAAACACCGACCAGCTCTCTCAAAGCTTGTCGTCGTCCGGGTCACTCAAATAGGCGATCCCGCCGTCTTTGAGGGCCTCGCTCAGATTGTCCCCATCCTCGAACTCAGCAGAGAATTCGGTGGGCAGATCTGCGTCCGCCCCCTCATCTTCATCATCTTCTGCAAACGCGGCAATTTCAGGAAACTCGATCTTTTGAAAAAGCTCGTCGTAATCGTGGCCGACTGCGCCCCCGCCGCTGTCCTCGCGGCCGGAGAACTCCTGCAGACTGTCCAGGTAGCGTTTCAAGGTGGAGCGAAGATCCTCTCTGACCTGCCAGCGCTGCCGACTCAACTGCTCGATTTCATCGCGAATCTGCACCAGTTCGTGCAGAGCCCCCTGACGAAAACGCTGAATCTCGTCCTGGGCCATCTGCAGAGCGGTCTGACTCTCTTCTCTGGTCTTGGCAATCAGATCGTCGGCGATTTCCCGGGCACCTTTTATGGTCCGGTTGAATTCGGCCTCTTCTTTCTTAAGTTCCCGGTTTTCGGCCTCCAGCACGGCAACCCTGGAACGCAGCGCCTCGATCTCTTGCGCAGCCTGACCCAGCTTTTTCAGACTCTCAGACGCATTTCGACTGCTGGTTTCGAGTTTGGTATCCAGCCGCTGATTCTGCTGAGCCGCCTCTTCAAGCCGCTCGCGCAGTTGAACCAGATCTTGAGCATCCCGGGCCTGCTGGCCTGTTAAATCCTTTAACTGGCGCTGCAGCTGCTCGACTTCCTGCCGGGACTTGGCGCTCTGCTGCTCCGCCTTTTTTTTATGCTCAAGTGCGGCCTCAAGCAGCCGCTGCAGCTTGGCGACCCCCTCGTCACGGCGACCGGTCTGCTCCACCAGCTGGCCAAATTCCACGGCCAGCTTTTCCAGAAACGCATCAACTTCAGCAGGCCCATAGCCCATGAAACGGGTGGTGAATGTCTGCTCTCTGATTGTCTGCGGTGTCGTAGCCATTTTCTGAGTGAACCTCAGCGCTGCTGTTTATTTCGCCCCCGCCGGTTCAGCCAATTCCGAGGGCAAGTTGTTTCATGGTGGGGACCAGAAAACTCTGCAGAAACATGATAAGCACAATCACAATGATCGGCGAAAAATCCAAGCCGCCCATACTCATCGGCAACATCCGTCTGATCCGGCCCAGCACCGGCTCGGTCACCTCATAGAGAAAACGGACGATCGGGTTGTGGGGATCCGCATTGACCCAGGAAATCACCGCCCGGCCGATGATGATCCACATATAGGCGGTCAGCAGAAAATCGACAATACCGGCCAGCGCCATCATAAAATTCGAAGCAACAAACATGATCTCTCCACTATCTCAGTCAACTTTTGTTCCCGGGGCGACGCGCGGATCGGGCGTAATCAGGCTTAAACGCTCCTCCCCCTGTTCATCTCGGATCGCGGCGGTGAGCACCATTCCTTCGGAGACAATGCCCATCAGCTTGGCCGGTTTCAGGTTGGCGACAATCAGCACGTTTTCGCCAATCAGGTCTTCCGGGCGGCAGCTCTGGGCGATCCCGGAGACGATGGTGCGCTCCTCGGGGGCCAGCACCCGCAGTTTCAGCAGCCGCTCCGATTTGGGTACCGGTTCTGCGGCCAGCACCCGGGCAACCCGCAGGTCAATCTGCTTAAAGGCGTCGAAAGCAATGGTGCCTTCACCTTTTTGTTCGTCCGCTTTCTGTTTGCCGGACTGCTGCACGTCGTCCTGATTCTTCTGTTTTTTCTGCTTCTTTTTGACCTCGACCCGGGGAAACAGGTTTTCACCCGCCACCAGGCTGGTACCGGCTGCAGAGCCTCCCCAGCGACCACCAACATCGAGATTGTTCAAAAGAGGGCTCTGGGCATCGATTGCCAGGATACAACCCATTTTACCAGCCGTTTCCGGCATCACCGGCTTGAGCACCAGGGTCAGCAGACGGAGGCTCTCAGCCAGGTTGTACAGCACGCACTGCAGCCGTCCACGCCTGGTTTCGTCCTTGACCAGCGCCCAGGGCTCGTTTCTGACAATATAGCGGTTGGCTTCTCCGACAAATTCCCAGACGGCCTGAAGCCCCCGGTGAAACTGAAAATCACCCATATATCGGCGATAGCTGTCGAGCATGACCCGGGCGGCATCTTTGAGTTCGGCATCATCATCGGCCGGGGCAGGTTCGGGCAGCACTCCCCCGCAGTACTTGTCGATCATCGACACCGACCGGCTGAACAGATTGCCCAGGTCATTGGCCAAATCTGCGTTTTTACGGGCGATAATCGCCTCGCTGCTAAACGAGGCATCCAGGCCGAACGACATCTCCCGCAGGGTGAAATAGCGAAAGGTATCAACGCCGTAGTCTTCGACGAGTTGGGCCGGGCGAATCACGTTACCGAGACTTTTGGACATCTTGGTCTCATCGACGTTCCAATAGCCATGCACATGCAGCTTCTGATAAAGCGGAATCCCTGCCGCCATCAGCATGGTCGGCCAGTAGATCGCATGCGGTTTCAAAATATCCTTGGCAATCAGATGTTCGGCCTGAGCCCAAAAGCGGGGAAACTGTTCACCATCGGGATAACCGATACCGGTCAGGTAGTTGATCAGTGCGTCGAACCAGACATAGGTCACATAATTTTCATCAAAGGGCAGTCTGATACCCCAGTCGAGACGGCTGGCCGGTCGTGAAATACACAAATCATCGAGCGGCTCGCTCAGAAAAGAGAGCACTTCGTTGCGATAGCGCTCCGGTGTAATGAACTCGGGATGCTCGTTGATGTGATCGATCAGCCGCTGTTGATATTTCGACATCGAAAAAAAATAGTTCTGCTCACTGATCTCCCTGGGCGCCACCTGGTGGTCGGGACACTTGCCGTCGACCAGTTCGCGCTCGATCAGAAAGCGCTCGCAACCGGTGCAGTAGAGGCCGCTGTATTCGTCGAAGTAGATATCGCCGGCCTGGTAAACCTTCTGCAGAATCTGCTTGACCACCGCCACATGATCCTCATCGGTGGTTCTAATGAAGCGGTCATAAGCGATGTCGAGCAGCGGCCAGGTCTGCCGGAACATAGCTGAAACCACATCCACATAGTGGCGTGGGGCTACTCCCTCTTTGGCGGCGGCTTCGACGATTTTATCGCCGTGTTCATCGGTACCGGTCTGAAAACGCACCTCATCACCCCGAAGCCGGCAGAAACGGCTGTAGGTATCGGCGACAACGGTGGTGTAAGCATGCCCGAGATGAGGCTGGGCATTGACATAATAGATCGGCGTGGTGATGTAGGTGGTTTTTTCTGTCATCTCTTTCAGGTTTTCTGATCGGACGTACTGCTCTTTTCCTCGGGCTCAGCTTTCTCACTTTTACGGGGCGCCCGGTCGGCTTTGATGATTTCTGCAGCAGACCACTCGGCCCGGCTCAGCACCTTCTCATCACCCGCTCCAGTAGTGACCACAAGCGCCTGCTGCAGCGGAATCTGGCGTTTTACCCGGAATTGCTCCGCGCCGATTTTCAGACGGCGGCCGACTTTCGGCATGCCCTTACGCTGACTCCGATAGGTGTCGTATTCGTAAGTCAGACAGCAGAGCAGCCGGTTGCACACACCTGAAATCTTGGTCGGGTTGAGCGGCAGGTCCTGCTCCTTGGCCATTTTTATCGAAACAGAATCGAATTTTTTCATGAACGACGAGCAGCACAGCTCCCGGCCGCAGATACCTACACCGCCGATCATCTTCGTTTCATGGCGGACCCCGACCTGGCGCATCTCAACCCGGGTGCGAAATTCCTGAACCAGGTCTTTGACCAGCCCCCGGAAATCCACCCTGCTGTCCGCGGTAAAGAAGAAAATCATCTTGCTGCCGTTGAAAAACTTTTCCACCCTGATCAGACTCATCACCAGCTCATGTTTGGCAATAAGCTGCAGGCAGGTCTCAAAGGCGGAAGCCTCGCGGCCGGGCAGTTTCCGGTAGCGATTTTCCTCATCCGAGGTCGGCCGCCGGGAGATCTCGAAGCTGGCCCGGCGTTGCACATCCGTATCGGGGCTGGGCGGTGCAAAGCCATAGACGGTGGCCGGTTCCAGCCCATGGTCGGTTTTCACCATGACCGCCTCGCTGCGTTTCAGATTGAAAATCTTCGCCGCAGCCGTAAACTCCTGGCCGTCTTCCCGAAACCGTATCCGGTAGAACTGCTTGTCAGCCTGGGAGGGCTGAATCGCTTCTTCTGTCGTTTCTTCCTGAGGGATCATAATACTACCATTCTCTTACCAGAAACATTGCCAAACAAAACAAAAAATGATACCCGAGGCACCAATCATTGTAAATTAAAAAGCAGAACTTCGCATACCAGCGCCCGATTGCAGTTTCTGGCCAGCTGGCGCTCGGCTCGTTCGAGGGCTGCCAGCCGCGCCTGATGCTTCTGCAGCTCTGCCTGGTCGCCGCCGGTATCATCCAGCATCCGGTCGCGCACCCACATCCGTAGAAGGCCCAAGAGCAGCGGCAGCTCATCTTTGAGCGCCGCGATTTTTCCCGCAGCCAGCAGTGTCTGTGATACCGCCTGGTTGCGCTCGAGCCCATCGGTGGGGCTAACAACGACTCGAATTGCATCGCGGTAGTGTTCCATCAGCTCTTTTTCATGGATACTCAAGGCTGTGCCGGGACTGCCACCGGCCAGCCCGGCCAGCAGACGCGCCTCGTCTTCCTCAATGCCGGGTAGTTGCGCCATGATCACCTGACTCGCCTGAGCATCGGTCAGCGGGTAAAAGGTGACTACCTGGCAGCGGGAGCTGATGGTCGGCAGCACCTGTCTGCTTGATTCCGCGGTCAGAATCAGCACATTGCCCGGGGGTGGCTCTTCCAGGGTCTTGAGCAGGCTGTTGGCCGCCGCCGGGCCCATGCTGTGCACATCTTCAAGAATCAATACCCGCATTCCTGACTCGTAGGGCGGATACGACAGCGAACGGCAGAGCTCGCGCACCGTATCGATTTTGATGGTGCCACCCTCCGGCGCAACAAAGACAATGTCGGGATGGTTGGCAGAGCGAAACTTCCTGCACGACGGACAGTCCCCACAGGCGCCATCGCTGCTGGGTCGAATGCAGTTCAGCCTGGCTGCCACCAGGGAGGCGCACAAGCGCTTGCCGACACCGTCGGGTCCCCGAAAGAGATAGGCGTGGGCCAACCGCCGGGAAACAAACATCCGGCCCAGAAACGCCTTCGCCTTTTCCTGGCCGATCAGTGAGCTGAACTGCAACGTATCGGGCATGGCAGGTTAATCGAACAGGTTGGGCTGCCGGGTTGGACCGTCACCACGACCGGAGCCCGTTTCGGCCTTCTGGTCGGGAACCGGTTTAAGCAGCAGATGGCGCTCCAGGCTGCGCTGGTAGTCGCTCCAGGCTGGTGAGTCCGATTTGAGTTTTACACTGAGCTGTTCGACCAGATTCATTTTGGCATCCATATCATCGATGAAGCTGAGCAGCAGCGCCTCAGCGGTCATCGGCACCACCGGCGAGCCAAACTCCTGCCGGCCGTGATGACTCAGAACCAGGTGCTGCAGGTGGGTCAGCAGTTCGGTGGGAAAATCCTTGATCTTGCCTGCCGCTCTGCCGATAAACTCGCAGCCGATCACCAGATGCCCCTTGAGCCGGCCGATATCGGTATAATCGATGACGCCAACCTCATTGTCTAACTCAGCGGTTTTGCCGATGTCGTGGAGCAGGGCACCGGCCACCAGCAGGTCGCCATCGATGTTTGCGTAATGATCCGCCAGCAGGATTGCCACCCGGGCCATGGACAGTGAATGCTCGAGCAGACCGCCCAGATAGGCATGGTGGATCCCTTTGGCCGCCGGCGAACTCAGAAAGCGCTGGCCCGGCTCGGTGTTGGTGAAAATCTGCAGCAGAAGCTTTTTCAGAAACGGGTTCTTGCTGCTGTCGATCAGTTCGAAGAGCTCTGTTTCCATCGATTCCGGCCGTCTCCTGCTGGCCGGGATAAAATCATCCATCCGGTATTCACCCTGCTCGACCGCAGAGATATCATCGACCTTGAGCTGCAACTTTTCCCGGTAGGTCTGCACCGAACCGCGCACCCGGACAATTGCCCCGACGCTGCAGATTTTTTCAAGCGCTTCGGCATTGTCCCAGGCCGGTCCGCTGATCTCGCCGCTGCTGTCGGAGAGCTGCAGCGACAAATAGGGTTTGCCGGCCCGGGTTTCACCCAGGCGCGCCGCTTTTACCATGAACAGCTCATCGAGCTGCTCTCCTTCGCTTAAATCTTTGATGAATCGTTCTTTCTGCACGTTTTTCCTATACCTTGGAGGGCCTGCACTGATAAACTCAGAAATTCGCTTAGATCGAATTTCTCTTCAGATATATGTCCAGCACCATATACCTGCATGATTTTCACCTTTATATTTTATCTTCCCAGGCATATAATCAAGCTCTCGGTCAACGCATCAAGCAGGCAGATTTGTCTACGCATAGTAACGGCTCCTGAGTAAAACTCCCACAGTTTTTAATTTCCATTTTCCGGCCATGACAGATACCCTGATCACCAATACGACTCTGCTCCCCCGCGCCGGAGCCGACCTGCTCGAGCACCGATATGTCACAGTGCGCGGCACCGCCATAAGCCAGATAGGGCCGATGGCCGCATGTCCTGAGAGCAGTGGTTGGCAGGTCATCGACGGCACCGGAAGACTGCTGATGCCCGGCCTGGTCAACGGCCACAACCACGCGGCAATGACGCTGTTTCGAGGTTATGCCGACGACCTGAGCCTGCAGGACTGGCTGCACCACTACATCTTTCCGGCAGAAGCGGCCCATGTCAACCCGGATATGGTCTACTGGTGCACCACGCTGGCGGCGGCGGAAATGATCCGCTCCGGCACCACCTGTGTGGCCGACGGCTATTTCTTCTCATCCCATGCCGCCCGCGCCTTTGCTGACGCCGGCATGCGCGCGGTGGTAGCCCACGGCATCGTCGATTTTCCGGCCCCGAGCGTACCCGACCCGGCCGACAACATCGACACAGTGGCACGCTTCATCGAGCAGTGGCAGAATGTTTCACCACATATCACCCCTGGCGTCTTCGCGCATGCGCCTTACACCTGTTCGCCGAAAACCCTGGTCCAGGCCAAAGAGCTGGCCGAGCGCTGCGGGGTCCGTTTTTTTATCCATATCGCCGAAAGCAGTGGCGAGCTGCAGCAGATCATCGAGCCACAGGGTGATAGCCCGATCAAACATCTCGATGGCCTGCAACTGCTCGATAAATCTACCACCTGCGTCCACGCGGTCTGGCTCGACGAAGCCGATCTCGACATTGTCGCCGGCAGCGGCGCTGCAGTCATCACCTGCCCCCAGAGCAACAGCAAGCTCGCCTCGGGCATCGCTCCGGTGCAGAGCATGCTCGATCGGGGCATCCCGGTCGGGATCGGCACCGACGGCTGCGCCTCCAACAACAGCCTCGACCTGTTCAGGGAGATGGACCTGCTGGCCAAGATAAACAAATTCAAAACCGGCAAGGCCACCGCTGTTGCTGCCGCCGAGGTGCTGGGCTGCGCGACAGAAACTGGAGCAGCGGCAATCGGGCTGGGCCATCTGGGGCGCATCGAGCCCGGTGCTCCGGCGGACATGATCCTGCTTGACCTCGCTCGGCCGCACCTGACCCCGCTGTACAATCAGGACCTGCTTGTTTATGCTGCCTCAGGCAACGATGTCGACAGTGTGATCATCGACGGTACCCTGGTCATGCACAACAAACAGATCCTTTCCATCGACGTGGCCGAGGCCATGGCACGGGTCAACTCGCTGGCCGCCCGGCTGCATTGAGGCCGCAGCCTTTGAAGCTGGACCAGGCAAACGAAATCGAACTGCAGGTGAAACAAACACCTTATCACGAGCGGAGTTTGGCATGAGCAAACAGATGATTATTTCCGTTATGTCGAAAGACCGTACCGGCATCATCGCCGACGTCACCGGGGCCATTTTCGAGCTGGGCGGCGACCTGGCGGACCTGAACCAGTCGGTGCTCTGCGGCTATCTGACCATGATCCTGTTTGCCTCGTTTGACGAGGAGATCCGCGCCGGGCAGGTCATTGACCGGATCAACCGGATAGACAGTCCAACCGCACTCGACGTGGTCGCCCGGGAGGTTGAAGATGTTGACCGGACCGATACCGGACTGCCGCAGAAAACCTACATCATGACCAGCCAGGGTGCCAACCGCAAGGGGCTGGTCTACGGTATCAGCTCGTTCTGCTACCACAACGACATCAACATCCTGGATCTTGCCACCACGATTCAGGGCGACACCTACACGATGGTGCTGCAGCTTGACCTGAGCAGGGTCGCCTCCATTGTAGACCTGCGCACGGCCCTGCAAAACTATGCCAGACAGAACGACCTGCAGATCATTCTGCAGCACCACGATCTGTTCAAGGTGACCAACGAGATCCCCTTTTAGGAAACGCAAACACCAAAAGATAACGCGGCCCCCGTCAGGGCCCAGCAGGAGAAAAACGATGTTGCGCTCAGACCAGATCCTGGCAACCGTGGAGATGATCCAGAAGGAAAACCTCGATGTCCGTACCGTGACCATGGGTATCAATCTGCTTGACTGCCGGTCGGGTTCGGTGGCGCAGACCTGCGAAAACATAGAGGAGCGCATTGCTGGCAAGGCCGGAAAGTTCGTCGAAACCTGCAACCTGGTCTCTCGCAAACTCGGCATCCCGGTGGTCAACAAGCGCATCTCGATCACCCCGATCTCGCTTGTCGGCGCGGGGTACAGCCGGGATGATTTCGTCGAACTGGCTCGCTGCCTGGACCGGGCAGCCACCTCGGTGGGCGTCGATATCCTTGGCGGATTCTCGGCCCAGGTCGAAAAAGGCATGACCGAAACCGACCGTCAGTACATTCTCAGCCTGCCCGAAGCATTGGCGGTATCCGAGAAGGTCTGTGCGTCGATCAATATCGCCTCCTCCCAGAAGGGTATCAATATGGATGCGCTGGCCATGCTCGGCCAGACGGTAAAAGACATTGCCGAGTACACCCGTCACCAGAACGGCTTCGGCGCGGCCAAATTTGTCGTATTCTGCAATCAGCCGGGCGACAACCCGTTTATGGCAGGGGCCATCCACGGCATCGAGGAGGCCGATACGGTGCTCAACGTAGGCGTCTCCGGTCCCGGCGTAATCGCCCGTTCGCTGGAGAAACTGATCTCGACCAGATCAGATAATGGCGGCAGCCTGAAACTCGATGAAATTGCGGAAGACATCAAGCAGACCACCTTCCGGGTCACCCGCTGCGGCGAGCTGGTCGGGCGGCAGGTTTCAGACCTCCTCGGGGTGCAGTTCGGGGTGGTCGACCTGTCCTTGGCCCCGACCCCGACGGTGGGCGACAGCGTCGGCGAAATCCTGCATATCCTGGGCGTCGATGCGATCGGTGCACCGGGCTCGACCGCGATTCTGGCCATGCTCAACGACGCGGTGAAAAAAGGCGGCATCTTCGCCTCCAAGACGGTGGGCGGGCTCAGCGGCGCCTTTATCCCGGTGATGGAGGATGCGGTGCTGGCCGAGGCGGTCGGCAGCAAGCACCTCTGCCTGGAAAAACTCGAGGCGATGACCTGCGTCTGTTCGGTCGGCCTCGACATGGTGGCCATCCCGGGCTCGGTGGACGGCGATACCATCGCCGCGATCATCGCCGACGAGATGGCGTTGGGCATGGTCAACAACAAGACCACCGCAGCCCGCCTGATTCCGGTGCCGGGCAAAGAAGTCGGCGACTCGGTCAGCTTCGGCGGCCTGTTCGGCGCCAGCCCGATCATGGAGATCAGAAACGTCGGAAAATCCTCACGCTTTATCGGCTGGGGCGGCAGAATTCCCGCCCCGATCCACAGCTTCAAGAATTAGACACAGCCTGTAATCACAAGCAGGCTGCACTCAGTCGATACCAATATCCATATCGGCTGGAAGCGGTGCTTCGATTAACAAAGGTGCTCGGCTCACCGGATGGGTCAGCTCGAGTCGCCGGGAATGCAGGCATTGGCGGGCAAAGCGGTGGCCGTCCAGCTCGCCGGGTCCGCCGTAGCGTACATCGCCGAGCAGCGGATAACCGGCTTCGGCAAGCTGGGCCCTGATCTGGTGGGTCCGGCCGGTAACCAGTTCCACCTGGAGCAGGCTGAGCCGTTGATTCGTGCGCAGTACACGATAGTGGGTGAGCGCCTCCCTGCCGCCCGAGGCGGTCGAACGCATCAATCCGCTGCGCCGGTCCCGGATCAGCTGTGAGCGGCAGCTGCCAATGGCCGGCTCGGGGCAGCCCTGAACCAGAGCCAGGTAGTGCTTGCGCGCACTGCGCGAGCCGATCTGTTCGGTCAGCCCTTTGTGGGCCCGGGGGTGAATCGAAAACACGATAACACCACTGGTATCGCGGTCGAGGCGCTGGGCCATGCCGATTTCGAGTCTGCGGCCAAAGCGCTTATCCCGCTTCAACCTGACCTGCAGCGCCTCGTAGAGCGTGCCCTTGTAACGGGCCGGAGTGGGCTGGGTCTCGATCCCGGCAGCTTTATTGATGGCAATCAGATAGGCATCCTCAAAAAGTACCTCGGCGTCAGCAATCCGGTATGGGTCGAGCGGGCCCCGGTCGCGATGCAGTTCGATATGCTGGCCGGGTTCCAGTACAAGACCGGTTTTACGGACCCGCCTGCCGTCCAGGTGAACGCCGCCGAGATCGATTATCCGGCGCAGGGTGGTCCGGGAGGTGCCGCCCACCCGCGCGCTCAGAAAAATATCCAGGCGTTGTCCCTTATCTTCGGCCGTCGTTGTGAATCGCTCAACCATACAGCTGATGTAAATGAGATAGTGCTGCCTGGACAAGGCTATAGCTTGTTTTGGATAGACCGGCCCCCGGCAGCAGCTATACCCGACTTGCACTTTTGGTGCTTGCAAAGACGGCAGGAACCGATAGACTGACGCAGCCGCACATTTTCAGCAAGCCTATCAGACTATGACGCCTCATCGATTACCACTTATACCACCCGAAACTCGGCTCCGAGAAAGCTATCTCCAGCTCAGGGCCGAGATCGATGCCTGCGCGGCTCTGCTGATCAGGCGCCACCGGAGCTTTATCACCTGCACTGCCGGCTGCTCGTCCTGCTGCACTGAGTTCAGCATCGTCGCCCTGGAGGCAGCCCTGATCGCGGAACAACTCAACCACTCCCCGCCCGAGCCGCCGGCAACTGCTGCGCCGGGCAAAACCAAGCCGGTCTGTGGGCTGCTGGTGGACCATCACTGCTCGATATATCCACACCGGCCGATTATCTGCCGCACCCAGGGGCTGCCGATCGCCTATGTCGATGAAGGGCTTGCCCGAATCGAGGTCTCAGCCTGTCCACTGAACTTTGCCCCAGAGCATCCGTTCCAACCCGACGATCTGTTTTTTCTGGACTCCTATAATGGCCGCCTGGCCGTGCTGAACCAGCGCTATTGTCTCGCCCACAACCTGGACCCAAGCGCACGGCTGCCGGTTGGCTGCAGGCTGGCTCCTGGCCCGGGCTCACCTTAGAATCAGATCAGTCATAGTGGTCATCATGGTCCCAGGGGTGAACGAAACTGAACAGCCCGAGCCGGCCAAAGCGCTCAACGTTCTCGCCTGAACACCCCCTGCTCGAACGCTTTCCAAGCCGCGTAGAACAAGAGCGGCAGCGCGGCGAGACTGAACAGCGCCAGCCAGGGCCAGCGCCCATGCACAAAATGCTTGAGGCCGATCACCACAGCGACCAGCGCCAGGCAGAACAGCGCCAAATACCAGCAGATCCTGATGCCGCGAAACGGCGGCGGGGGGCAGAGCTCTCCGCCAGGATCTGCCTGAGCGTCCTGAAAACCGGCGACCCGCAAGCCATAGAAAAAGAGGATGTGGATCAACAGCCAGCCAGCAAAGATCGAAAAGCTCACATCGGTGGGCCAATGCGCCCTGGTCATAACCCGGGCAACCGCCATCGCAGAAACAAAAACCAGCACACCGCCAAGCACGATCAAGCCTGAACGCCGGTGTCTGTTGTCGGAAAAACTGAAAATCAGTACGTAGGCGAAGCCGATCAGGCTGATGGCCGAAGCAGTGTGCCCGCTGGGAAAACTGGCCCGGTAGGGGCCCTCATCGAGAAAATAAGGCCCCATTTCAAACCACTCGTTAAACGGCCGGGTCCCCCAGAACACCTTTTTTGGGCGCGGCCGGGCCATGATCCATTTCAGGGTCTTGACCATCAGGGTCGAACAGCAAAAAGTCGAGACTACCATGAACTCCAGACGCAGCCGGTTGCGGCGCAGCCAGTCGGCCCGGCCCGGCCGGCCGGCCACTAGATTCTGCAGCCTGAACAGACGGGGCCTGGCTGCACAGTCCACATCGAGCAGGCTGGACAGCAGATAGAGCATCAGGCAGCCGGCGGCGTAGAACACCACCAGATCTCCCCCACCAAGCATCTCGAGCTCGAAGATCGACTCCGACATCAACTCCACGAACCAGAGCACCTTATGGCCGGCCAGCCAGACGGCCAGCTCATAATCAAGTGGCGTGATGAAGAGCATCACCGCCGCACTGGCAATCATGATCGCGATAAGGAGTCTGATACTTGTCATGGGCAGGACCGAGGCAAATCGATTTCAGGCACGCTGCCAGTAGCTGCCAGAATAGTCTCACTGGGTTTGGGGGGAGTTCTATCAACTACCGCATAATCGGCCCAGGTGCAATGCAAAAAGCTCATCAGATAATGCGCAACCATGACCATGCCGCTGCCCTGGAGATACCCGGCAACTGTCAAAAATCGTGACGCCTTTGCATGACCACAGCTATTGGCTTGCGCTTCGAGGCGGATTTTAATACTCTCTGGACAGACGAGAATGCCCGGTTTGTGAACCCGCATATAAATGCAGCAAAAGGAGCCCCTTGATCGTCATTGTCATCCCCTGCTTTAATGAAGCGGAGCGGCTCGAACCCGGACCGTTCGTGTCCTTTATCACCGCCCATCAGGAGGTCATCTTCCTGTTTGTCGATGACGGCTCGGCGGATGCAACCCCTGATCGACTGGCAGAGATCAGGCGGCAGGCGGGGGAGCGGGTCCGGTTGCTCAGCTTAGAGAAGAACACGGGCAAGGGCGAGGCGGTGCGACGGGGCATCCTCGACGGTTTGGGGCTGCAGCCCAGCCACATCGGCTATTGGGACGGCGATCTGGCCACCCCGCTCTCGGAACTGCCACTCTTTATCGCCCAGAGTGCTGAGCAGAATAAAAAAATGATTTTCGGATCCCGCATCCAGCGGCTCGGCGCTGATATCACTCGCCACTGGTACCGCCACTACCCAGGCCGTTTTATCGCCTTATGGATCAATGTGATACTGCGTTTGCCGGTGCACGATACCCAGTGCGGGGCCAAACTGATCGAGGCCGGGCTGGCAGCGCAGATCTGCCAAGAACCGTTTCTCTCCGCCTGGCTCTTCGATGTCGAACTCTTTGCCCGTATCATAGGCCTGGTCGGTAGAGACGAGGCAGCCCGGATTATCTATGAAATTCCGCTGCAACGCTGGGAGGACGTGGGCAGGTCCAAAATTGCGCTTTCCTATCTGCCGCAGATTCCATTCGAACTGGGCCGCATCTATCTTCACTACCGCACAGAACTCAAGGGCTGAACCAGCGATGAATAAAAGCGCAGAAATTCTCTATCCAATCCTGTTACTGCTTGTTTTTGGCGTACTCTTTTTCAGCGCGCTGCCCAGCACGGTGGTCATAGATTACGACGAAGGCGTCTATGCCGAAGTCTCCCGGATGATGTATCAAAATGGACAGCCGGTGATCCCGGAGCTCAACGGCGAAGGCTTTTTTGAAAAGCCGCCCATGCTCTACTGGGCCCAGATGCTGGGCTACAAACTCTTCGGCGTCAATTCTCTGGGTGCCCGTTTTTTCAATGCAACCGCAGGCCTTGCAACCCTGCTGGTCTTTTATTTGGGGGCCGCCCGGCCGCTGGGCAGGCGCATGGCCTTCAATGCCACCCTGGTTCTGGGCAGCTCTATTATCTTCACCTACCTGGCCCGGGTGGCAATGACCGACATGTTTCTGACCCTGTTTTTAAGCCTGTGCCTGATCTGTTCCTGGTATGGGGTCGAGCGGGCCATGCAGAACAAGGGCGGTACCGTGCTGTTCCTGCTGGGCTGCCTGTTCGGGGCCCTGGCAATGCTGAGTAAAGGGGCCATCGGGGCATTGTTTCCGGTACTCACCGCGTTAATCTATCTGGTCTCCATCGGCAGACCGGCCATTATCTTCAGGAAAACCTGGTTTCTGCCCGGTGCGGCTATTCTGACCCTGGTTGGTTTTTCCTGGTATCTGCTCCTGGGTTTTACGCATCCGGACGGCTTTGCCTTTATGAAAGAGCTTTTCATAAAACACCACATGGGCAGATTCTCGCAGCCGATGGAAGGCCATTCCGGATCTATTTTTTATTACCTGCTCGTACTGCTGGTAGGCTTTATGCCCTGGTTCGGCTATCTACTGCTCGCTCTTGTATTATTCGCCGTAAAAGGCTTGAGCCTGAAAACGGATGGGCGTCAACGTTACCTGAGGCTCCATATACTATTTTCGCTGGTCGTCTTCGTCTTTTTCTCGATTGCCGCGACCAAATTGCCCAATTATATCCTGCCGGCACTACCTGGCTTTGCGCTGCTTATCGCCTGGCTTTTTGATCGAGAACAGAGCGCCCGTCCTCTTATCTGGCGTATTGCCGGCTGGGTATCGGTGCTTCCGGTGGTGCTGCTGGGCCTCGTCCTGGCGGCTGCACCGCTCATCTATCCGTACCTTGCCGAGTTGCTCGGCGAGGATGCACTCAGGGCGCCGGCCCTGTCCGAAGCGGTGGATCTGGGTTTGACTCCGTACCTGGCCGCGGCGCTGTTCCTGGTCTCCGCTTTTCTGATTGTTCGTGCAGTCGGAAAAAACCAGCCGGCCAGATTGTTCGAAACGCTCGTGCTGAGCTCTTTTATCAACGTCTGCACCATTTTCTTCCTGGTGATCCCGCTCTATGACTCCCTGTTCGACGCGCCGCTGGCCCGGCTCGCCGAACGGGCTGCCGAGCACACCCCGGCGGGAGGTAAAATCGTAGTATTTGAGATTGACGACCGGCCCAGCATCAGTTTCGTCTCGGGCCTGGCCGCCATCGAGCATGATCAACGCGACTTTCGCCAACTGCCGCAACGCTTCGCCGACCCGGGCGTCAGCGTCGGCCTGACCAGCGTATTCTATTTTGAACGGCTCCAGGAACAATCGATCCCCCTCATCGAACTGGCCCGGGACACCGGCTTCGTTCTGTTCCGCCCGCCTGACGGCCAACTCGACCGCCACCTGAACGGCCAGGCCACTATGCAGGAAGACACCAGCGAAAAACTTTCTTTTTGAGGATGCCATGGATACACTCGACCAGAAAATTACCCGGCGCAGCAAAGAATTCTTGACCAGCATCAGGGGTGAAGCGCCGTCGGTTTTCAACAAGAACTATTGGACCGGCAAGGTCATGGACTGGTGCATGAAAAATGAACAGTTCAAGATCCAGATGTTTCGCTTCGTCGATGTACTGCCGTATCTGAACACCACGAGCTCGCTGACCCGGCATATCAAAGAGTATTTCGCCACCGGCTCGGAGGAAATCCCGTCGATTTTGAAATGGGGCGCCAAAGGGGCGGGAATCGGCGGCGCGCTGACCGGTGCAATCCTGGGCCGCACCATCCGGGCAAACATCGAAAAAATGGCCCGTTCATTCATCATCGGCGAGAACACCAGACAGGCGCTTAAATCGATCCACAAGCTGCGCCAGGACGGCTTTGCCTTCACCGTGGATATTCTCGGCGAAGCGACCGTCAACGAAGTCGAGGCTGAAGCTTATATGCAGCAGTACCTGGGGCTGCTTGACGCGCTTCAGGAGGCACAATCATCCTGGCACCCCCTGGCACCGGCCGCCCCCAATACGTCACTGGATTGGGGCTTTGCCCCGCTGATCAATGTCTCGGTCAAACCCTCGGCGCTCTTTTCCCAGGCCGCCCCGAAAGATTTCGAGGGTTCGATCTGCGGTATTCTGGCAAGACTGGTGCCGATTTATCGCAGGGTTCGCCAGCTCGGGGGGTACATGTGTATCGATATGGAATCGTATCGCTACAAAAACATTACCCTCGAACTCTACCGGCGACTCAGGTCCGATCCCGAGTTCCGTGACTATCCGGGCCTGCGGCTGGCCCTGCAGTCCTACCTCAGAGACACCGATCAGGACCTGAACGAATTGCTGGACTGGGCGCGGACCAACGACCTGCCGATCTCGATCCGGCTGGTCAAAGGCGCCTACTGGGACTACGAAACGGTGATTGCCCGCCAGAACGACTGGCCGATACCGGTTTACACGCTCAAGGCCGAGACCGACGCGGCCTTTGAGCGGCACACCAGAGCCATCCTGGAGAATCACGATATATGCTCGTATGCCTGCGGTTCCCACAATATCAGGTCGATTGGGGCTGCGCTGGAAATAGCCGAAGAAATCGGTGTGCCCAAAGACCGCTATGAGTTCCAGGTGCTTTTCGGCATGGCCGAGCCGGTGCGCAAGGGCTTGCTGCAGGTGGCCGGCAGGGTCAGGCTGTACGCGCCCTATGGCGACCTGCTGCCAGGCATGGCCTATCTGGTCAGACGGTTGCTGGAAAATACCGCCAATGAATCCTTTCTGCGTCAGACCTTCGTCGAGGACGCAGACATCGAGGCGCTGGTGGAAAACCCATTGGAAACTTTGGCCCGGGAGCCCAAGACCGTGCCCAGGGTGCAGACCGCAGAAAAGGTTTCCCCCTTTATCAACGAAGCGCTGGCCGACTTTACCCGGGCCGATGTCAGAGACCGGTTTACAGCGGCCATCGAACAGGTACGAAACAATCTTGGCAAATTGTATCCGCTTTATATCGGCGGCCGCGAGATCACCACCGAGGACCGGCTTGATTCACTGAACCCGGCGATGGCAACGGAAGTGGTCGGCACCATCTGCCAGGCCTCCACGGCCGAGGTAGACCAGGCCATCGCCGCAGCCAGAGATGTGGCCGAGTCATGGAAAATGACACCTGCCGAAGAGCGGGCCGGTTATCTCTTCAGAGCGGCGGATATCGCCCGAAAGCGCATCTATGAGCTGTGTGGTTGGCAGATCATCGAAGTTGGCAAACAATGGGATCAGGCCTACGGCGACGTTGCTGAAGCTATTGATTTTCTCGAATATTACGGGCGGGAAATGATCCGGCTGGAGGCACCGCGCCGGATGGGACGGGCCCCCGGCGAGGACAACCGGCTCGGTTATCAGCCCCGGGGCATCGCTGCGGTCATTGCCCCCTGGAACTTCCCGCTGGCGATAAGCTGCGGTATGTCGGCCGCCGCCATAGTGGCCGGCAACCCGGTCTTGTACAAACCGGCCGGTCCTTCTTCGGTGGTCGGCAACACGTTAAGAGAAATCTTCGCCGAGGCTGGGCTGCCCGATGGCGTATTCAACTATCTGCCCGGCCGCGGCTCGGTTATCGGCGACTACCTGGTTGAGCACCCCGATATTTCCCTAATCGCCTTCACCGGATCGATGGAGGTGGGCCAGCGGATCATCAACAAGGCCTCGGTGGTGCAACCCGGCCAGACCCAGATTAAGCGGGTCATTGCCGAGCTCGGCGGAAAAAATGCGATCATCATCGACGATGATGCCGACCTGGACGAGGCGGTGGGCCAGGTAATTTACTCGGCCTTCGGCTTCCAGGGCCAGAAATGTTCGGCCTGTTCGCGGGTCATCGTGGTTGAGCCTATCTATCAGCGCTTTGTCGAGCGCTTGGTCGAAGCGGCCCGCTCAATCGCGATCGGCCCGGCTGAGAATCCGGCCTTTTATATGGGACCGGTCGTCGATGCTCAGGCCTATAAAAATGTGCTGCGCCATATCGAAATCGCCAAGCAGGAAGGCCATCTGCTGCTCAGCCGCGAGGTACCGGATACCGGTTATTATGCCCCGCTCACCATGGTGGACCAGATCACGCCCGAACATCGCATTGCCCAGGAGGAAGTATTCGGACCAGTTCTGGCGATCATGAAGGCGGCCGATTTTGTTCAGGCCATCGACTGGGCCAACGCGACCCGCTTCGCGCTGACCGGGGGGGTTTTCTCACGCAGCCCCGAACATCTCAAGCAGGCACGGGCACGGTTCAATGTCGGCAACCTCTACCTGAACCGCGGCTGCACCGGCGCCCTGGTCGAACGCCAGCCGTTCGGCGGATTCAAAATGTCGGGCATCGGCTCCAAGGCCGGGGGGCCGGACTATCTGCTGCAGTTTCTGGATCCGCGCCTGATTTGTGAAAACACGATGCGCCGCGGATTCGCGCCGATCAAAGACGATGATGACTGGCTTGATTGAGGTAAGCGGGTGAGATGTTGTTTTCAACCCTGCTGCTCTTGACTATCCTGCGCCGTATCGTCTACGGCTTCAAAATCGCAGGGAAATGTCTGAAACAGTTCCTTATCGATTTTCTCATCGAGCTTGAGGTGAACACTGTAGTCATTGTGGAGATGGTAACCAACGCTGGCGATCGTTGCCCGTCCCACCCACGCCGCCTTATCCGATCCCGCAAACATGATCGAAATCTCCACCTGCCTGGCCAGCAGCGCCCGGGCCGTTTCATAGCTGGAACATTTGATTTCAAAAGAGAGCCCGGATCGGGAAATCTCACTGAGACCGCCCTTGAAATAATCGGAACTCAGGCTCCCCTGCTGGTCGAGCAGAGTGGCGGTAACCACGCCCGAGGCTGAATATCTTGGCGAAGAACGCCTATTCTGTAGCTTCTGATTCACCCCATGGCTGCCCTTGCCGTGTTTGCGGCAGAAATCGCCGAGTTTTTCATAAAGGCCGGGCAGCACATCATGCCATTTCTCCGCCTCAGCCCTTCTCAGACTGAAGAGCTTAACTTCGGTCTGCGTAGCCGCGGAAAGTGGACAGAGCGAGATCTCGAAAAAACTGTCCTCACCAATCACCTCGCCCCTGCTCAACTGCAATACCACCTTGTTTTTTCCTTCTTTTCTATAAAACAGAGCGACCTTGCCGCTGTCGATAAAGATCAGCCGGTGATTGACCTTGCCCTGGGCCAGCAGCAGCTTGTTGGGCTCGATAACGGCAGGCTCCAGGCTGTAAAAAAGGCGATTGGTTTCTTCCTCGGAAAAGTTCTCGTAGAGGTGGGACCAAACGGCCAGGTGATCCTGATCGAGTCGCTTGGTTTTCTGCTGCTCGATAAATTCACCTGTGGAGAGAATCAGCGTCAGGTTCATCGAGTCCTGCTCAATGAGCTGTTCTCGAAGCCTTTCCGCCCGATCAAAATCGCCGCCCAGGGCTGCTTCCTTGATGTGCCGTCCCAGGGCGATACTGTCCATTTCGCCCCGTTCATCCTGACCAACCGGCTCCTGGGCCGGTATCCGGTTGTCCTGTGCCATCTCTGCTACTCCTTACTTTGCCGACGATGCTGTCGATTTCCCGATACTTCTTCTCAGTTCCCTGGTATTATTGCACAAAAACTCGAACCTTGTCAAAAATCGAAATCCAAGTCACCGGGGTGTACGCATTATGCTGATCATTGTATCTTCCGCCAAGACCCAGGCTGTAACTGATTGCACCCGGCTGCCGACCCGGCAGCCGCCATTGCTTGACCAGGCAAAGATGCTGGTTGATCGATGCCTGAATATGAGCAGGGAGGAAATCATCGCGCTGATGAAGCTCAGCGACCCGCTTGCAGACACTACCTGCCAGCGCTTCAGGGACTTCGCCATCCCCCATGAACCAGGACATGCAGGGCCGGCCTTGACCACCTTCCAAGGAGACGTCTTCGCCCAGATAAAATCCACCGGCTACCAAAAAGATGATTTTATCTTTGCCCAGAAGCACCTGCGCATCCTCTCCGGACTCTACGGCATTTTGGGGCCGCTTGACCTGATGCAGCCCTACCGTCTGGAAATGGGCATGAAACTCACCCTCGATGGCTATGCAAACCTCTATGAGTTCTGGAGCGAACCGGTTACCGCGCAGATCAATGCGGCTTTAAAACAAAGCGGCAGCAGCACCCTGATCAACTGCGCTTCGAAAGAATATAGCCGAGCCGTGTTGCCGAAAAAGCTCGACGGCACCATCCTGGATATGGTCTTCAAGCAGCGTAAAGACGCGACCGTAAGAACCGTCGCCATCCATGCCAAACGGGCCCGGGGGATGTTCGTCAACTGGTTTATCACCAACCGGATAACGCAAAAAAAACAGCTTACGGGCTTTGATCGAGGCGGGTACCGATTTGCACCCGATATCTCGAGCGCCCAGGAGTTTGTCTTTATCGCCGATTCAGTATAGGTTTCAAGTTCTGACAAAATACTCGCCAAAAATCTGCCAATAACGAGCAGCCCGGCGGTTATAACTGCACCAGGTACCTATGAATATCAATGACCCGTTCGGGCGCATGGCAAAGCGACATCAGACCGGCTACGAGTCGGTGCGGGCCACCCTGCAGCAGGCCGGCATCGATACCCCGCAGGCGGCGCGCGAAATAATACGCAGAACCAATATCCGATCGGCAAAAATCGTCGGTTTCTGCCTGCTGGCCCTGCTTCTGATCGCCATGCTGCTGCCGAAACTGCTGCCCGCCGCCCTGGGCATCGCCTTTCTGATACTGGTCTGGATCACCACCTGGGTGATAAACGGCCGGCGCTATATAAAACGCTATATCGACGAGGCCCTCGACCCCGAGGCGAATTCGAAATAGCCCTACGTGCCCTGCAAACCACCAGGCCTTCTTACCCTGAAGGGTTCCTTTAATCTGCTGATACGGAATTACCGGCAATGCAGGCATCAAGTTGCCGCATCATTGATTGCTGGCCGGCCGAAGATAATTGAGGCGGATTTACCTGACTCATCAAATTCTTAGAGATAGGTAATCAGGATTCAGGTATATTCGGAAACGGCTTCAGCACTATTGAGCACAGACAAATGGACTGACAAAATCTTTATATCGTTTCAGCCTGCAGGAGACTGGGCAGCCAGGAAGCCGATGCATCATCACCTGGGAAAATATGTTCTGCGTCCGGGCATTTTCAAATAACGGTAAAGGGTACCTAGCAAAATTAGGGTTTTCGTTCAAAATCAAGGCGCGAGTGAAAATTTCACCGCAGGCATATAATTGATATTCCGAGGATAAAATTTTTGCGCGCAACGCAAAGTTAGGACGAAAAGACAATTTTTCAAGGTAGCCTGAAACTATGGAATCGTGATGAGTAAATCGCTGTTTTTTTCAGGGCTGAAAATTGCGCTGATTCTGGGAGTCACTGCAGCGGCACTGACCGTGATCTTCCAGATGACAAGCCGCAACGACAGCGACAGCAGAAAATCGGGCCGCAGGGAGTCGATTGTCGCGGTTAATGTTGCCCCGGTTGAGCGCCGTGAACTTGTTGAACAACGCGTTTTCAGCGGTACCCTGGAGGCGGAAAAACAATACGACGCAGCGGCCAAGGTCGGCGGCCACATCCAGGAAATCGGCGTCAGCCTTGGTCAATGCGTGAACCGGGGAGATTTGATCGCCAAACTGGACAGCGAGGAATTCGAGCAGCAGCTTGCCCAGGCCCAGGCGGAACTCGAGGTTGCCCGGGCCTCGCTGACCCAGGCTCGCACCAACCTGATCGCCGCCGAACGAAATTATCAACGGGCAATCAAACTCAGGGAACAGAAAGTATCCGCGGAAGCCGAGCTGGAGGAAGCCGAAACAGAAAAACTGACCAAGCAGGCCGGGGTCAATCTGGCCCTTGCCCAGATAAAACAGCGTGAAGCTGTGCTGCGTGCCGCCCAGGTACGGCTGTCCTATACGACCTTGAGAGCGGACTGGCAGGGGAGCGATCCGGATGGTTGCCGCTATGTGGCCCAATTATATGTTGATGCAGGTGACACCATCTCCGCAAACGCACCGCTGGTAACCCTGGTCGATCTGTCTGTGCTCAAGGCGGTCATCAACGTGGCTGAACGGGATTATGGTTTTTTAGAAATAGGGCAACCAGCTGATATCAGTGTCGATATCGTCCCCGGCAGGACCTTTCCCGGAACGGTGGTGCGCCTGGCACCGGTGTTCAACGAGACCAGCCGGCAGGCGCGGGTGGAGATTAGCGTTGCCAACCCGGAAACCACCCTCAAAAGCGGCATGTTTGCCCGGGTTCATATCGAGCTCGGCCGGGCCGAACAGACAATCGCCGTGCCGTCATCAGCGGTTATCCAGCGGCTCGGAAACTCCGGGGTATTCATTGTCGAAGACGGTAGTGCACGATTTGTCGAAGTCACCACCGGCATCGAAGATGGCGGCTGGACGCAGGTCTCGGGCCTGCAGGAAGGCCAGCAGGTCGTCACGCTCGGCCATCATCTGCTCAGTGATGGTGTGCGGGTCTCCTACGAGGGAGAAGAGCAAGAACCCCGCGGCACGCCCCGCCCCTGAGGAGAACCGGCTATGAATATCAGCGCCTTTACCACTTCCCGGCCCATTTTCACGATCATGGTGACGCTGATCGTCATCCTGATCGGGGCAGTTTCACTGAGCCGCCTGCCCATCGATCTGTTGCCGGAGATATCCTATCCGGTGCTCAGTATCAATACATCCTATGGCAATGCCGCTCCGGAAGAGGTGGAAAAACTGGTCACCGAACCGATCGAGAGCGCCGTTTCGGTTATCCAGGGGATCAAGGAAGTTACCTCGGAGTCCTCAGAGGGAAACAGCCGCGTCCGGTTGTCGTTTACCTGGGGCACCAACCTCGATGCTGCCTCCAACGATGTGCGCGACCGGCTGGACCGGGTGATCAACAATCTGCCGGACGAGATAGACCGGCCGCAGATACGTAAATTCGACCCCAACAGCGCGCCGATTCTGATCTACGGCGCCGCTTCCGATCTCGACCCGATAGAGCTGCGCCGCCTGATAGACGATCAGATCAGCTATCGAATCGAACAGGTACCCGGCGTTGCGGCCCTCGATGTGTGGGGCGGCCTGGAGCGCGAAATCCGTATCGAAATCGACCCCGACCGGCTTCGTTCTCTCCAGCTTTCGCTCGATACCGTGCGCAACGCGATACGCGATGCCAATATCAGCCTGCCGGCCGGAACCATTGAATCGGGCGACATCGAAATACGGCTTCGCACCCCTGGTGAACTGGCCAGTGTCGAGCAATTACTGGACCTGGTCGTCGACCGGCGCAACGATGACCCCATTTATCTTAAGCAGGTGGCTCAGGTAAACGACACCCATTCAGAGATTACCCGGATCGTGCGCATCAACGGCAAGCCGGGCGTCTACCTGGCGGTGCGTAAACAGTCCGGCACCAATACCGTGGAGGTGGCACGCCAGGCCAAGCGTGTTATTGACCAGCTCAACCTCGACTTTCCCCAGGTCCAGCTTATCTCCATTGTCGACACCTCCGAGTACATCCAGCGCTCCCTGACCAACGTCGGCAGGACCATGGTCATCGGTGGTGCGCTGGCGGTTGTGGTGCTGCTGGCCTTCCTGCTCAACCTGCGGGCCACCCTGGTGGTGATGACCGCGATACCGGTGGCGGTGATCTCCACCTTTGCGATGATGTATTTCGGCAACCTGACCCTGAATCTGATGACTCTGGGCGGGCTGGCCCTGGGGCTGGGCATGATGGTGGACAACTCCATTGTGGTGCTGGAAAATATCCTGAGGCGCTTTCAGACCTATAAAGAAAGCCCTCGTGATGCGGCCGTCAATGGGTCCAACGAAGTCAGGGGAGCAATCATCGCCAGCACCTGCACAACTCTGGTGATCTTCGTGCCGATGCTCTTTGCCCGGGAAGTGTCCGGGCTGCTGTTCAAACAGCTCATCTATGTGGTCGCCTTTTCCCTGGTCTGCTCGCTGGTGGTCGCCTTGACCCTGGTGCCGATGCTGACCAGCCTGTTTCTGCGCAGAACCAAGACCAAAAAGAGCGCCGGGCCGCTGAAACGGATGGTCGCCCGACTGGCCAGCGGACATGTTGTGCTGTACCGCGGCTACGAGAAGGTTTTGGGCTCCGGTTTGCGCAACCCGCTGATCAGCGTGCTCATCGTCGCGGCCATGTTCATCGTTGCCCTGGCCGCCGTACCGCTGATCGGCACGGAATTCATGCCCGCCTCCGACGAAGGTGAGGTCAGGGTAAATGTCGACATGGCCGGCGGCACCCGTCTCGAGGTGCTGGACACGACCATGAAAGAACTTGAGAAAACGGTATACGCCTCGATCCCTGAGATGCGCGCCGCGGTGGTCAATATGGGCTCGGCGGGTGGACGCGGCGATGCCGCGGGCGGTTCCATTCGTGTCTCACTGGTTCCAGCACTGGAGCGCGAACGCTCGAGCGAAACGGTGGCCTCCGAACTACGCAAAAAACTCGGCACCGTTCCCGGCGCTGAAATACGGGTCCGAGCCGGGCAGGGGCTGTTTTTGCTGTCGCGCTTGCTCGGCAGTGGAGAAGACAACCTGGAAATTGAGATTCACGGCTACGATCTGGCCATACTGGACCAGCTGGCACTCGCCGTGGAGGAACAGATCAAGGATATACCCGGGGTCACCGACACCCGGCGCGGCCGTCGTGAAGGTGTGCCGCAGCGGCTGCTGGAGATCAATCGCGACCGGGCAGCAGATCTGGGTTTGAGCGTGGCCCAGATCGCCAGGACCCTGGAGACCGCCCTGTCCGGCACCAAAGCCGGCCAGTTCCGGGACGGCAGCGGTGAGGAAATCGACATCATCGTCAAGGTGAAGGATGCCGAGTTGCTGAGTATCGATGAACTGCTGACCCATACGATAACCAACCAAAACGGGGAGGCGGTGTCGCTGAGAAACCTGATGACCCCCCGGACCGGCATTGGGCCGGTGGAGATCGAGCGCAAAAACCAGCAGCGCATGGTGCAAATCCGTGCCAACATCACCGACCGACCGCTGGGCGAGGTCGCTGCCGACGTCCAGGCCAGTCTGGTCAATATTGCCCGACCCCGGGGCTATGAGATTGTCATGGCCGGAGACATCGAGGAGCAGGCCAAGTCCTTCAGGGAGATGCTGATTGGCATCGTGCTGGCAACGGTGCTCGTTTACATGGTGCTGGCCTCCTTGTACGAGTCCCTGCTGGCCCCGATCATCGTGATGCTATCCGTGCCGCTGCCGCTGATCGGCGTGGTACTGATCCTGCTGTTCACCGGTACGACCTTTAACGTGCAGAGCTTCATAGGCTGCATCATGCTGGTCGGCATCGTGGTCAACAACGCTATCCTGATCGTCGATCGCGCCAACACCCTGTTCCGCGACGAGGGGCAGAAGTTGATGGAGGCGGTCCGCGCAGCCGGCAGGGACCGACTGCGCCCGGTGCTGATGACTTCACTGACCACCATCTTATCCCTGCTGCCTCTGGCAATCGGTATTGGCGAGGGCAGCGAAATGCAGGCGCCACTCGCCCGTACGGTGCTGGGCGGCCTGTCTGCGGCAACCCTGATTACATTGATATATATTCCCGTTATGTATCTGCTTTTCAACAGTCGCACCGAGCGGGTACGCCAACCCGAAGCAGGTCCGGTCGAAGGTGCTCTATGAGCATGGATCTGCACAGACTGCTGTCGCTTGTTGTCAGCTTTGCACTTTGCGGTTGCCTGAGCACAAACACAGACCAGATCCAGACCCGGCCTGTTGATTTGAACGCACCCGTGGCGCCAGTCGAGCAGACCACCCTTGGGTCCGAAAATAGTTCTGCTGCAGTTGTGGAGCCGATCGATCGCAGCGCTCAGACCTATCGGGCCCGGCCTGGAGAGCAACCACCTCCCTTGCCCGCCGATGGGCTCCTGGAACTCTCTCTGGAAGCAGCGGTATTTTCTGCGCTGGCGCGTAATAAAGCGCTGCAGGTGGAACAGTTCAAGCCGGTGATCGCCGGAACCTTTATCGAGACAGAGCAGGCCGTTTTCGATCCCGTCTTGTTTGCCAGTGGAAGCTATGAGAGTTATCGGGACCGTTCGCTGGACAATGTTACTGCCCGATTTTTCTCGATCGACGGCAGCCGGGCCGAAGTGCGTGCTGGTGCTTCACAGCGCTTTGCCACCGGAACCGATGTGACGCTCGATCTGAGTATGTCCAGCAGAGAGGATGACAAGTCAGATTATTCCGATGAGGCGCGGGCTGGACTGAACCTTACCCAGGCGCTGCTGCGCGATTTCGGAGTGGCGGTCAATCTGGTGGGCATTCGCCAGGCCGAAACAGAGTCTTTGGCCTCGGCCTATAACCTGCGGGGTTTTACCGAGGCATTGGTGGCCGCGGTGGAAAACGGCTATTGGAATTATGCCCTGGCCGTCCGGCAGGTGGAGATATTTCAGAACTCCGTTGACCTGGCCCGGCGTCAGCTGGAAAATATCCGCACCCGCATCGGCGTCGGCCAACTGGCCGAAACCGAGGAGTCGGTAGCCAACGCGGAACTGGCCCTGCGTGAACAGCAACTCATCAATGCCCGCACCGCTCGGGAGAGGGCCAGGCTGGAGTTGCTGCGGCGGCTCAATCCAGTCTCCGCCGAGGGCTGGGATAGACAGATCACCCTCAGCGACACCGCACTGGTGCCGGA
Source organism: uncultured delta proteobacterium (assembly GCA_963824415.1). GTDB lineage: Bacteria > Desulfobacterota > Desulfobulbia > Desulfobulbales > Desulfocapsaceae > JABDQA01. Next base: position 209,229 of record CAWGPM010000002.1, on the reverse strand, counting down.
GGTGAAGCTGGGCAGTGCGCTTGAGCATGAAGCCCTGGCTTTCAAACTGCGCCCGGACCTCAATGAAGCCCGTCTGGAGGCCCGCAGCGGGGAGCTCGAAACGGTGCAGACCGCTAATGGACTCCTGCCCCGCCTGGACCTCTTCATCATTCTGGGCAAGACCGGTTACTCCCAGAGCTTCGCCACCGGTTTAAGTGATCTGGACGGACCGGGCTACGACTTCACCGCCGGTCTCGATTTTGAACTTCCACTGCACAACCGCGCCGCCAGGGCACTTGATACACGGGCCCAGGCCAGATATCAGCAGGTCCTGCAGAGCATAGAGAACCTCAAACAGCTCATCTCGCTCGACGTCCGCAACGCTCTGCTCGAAGTTGAGCGCAGCCTCAAGCAGATCGTCGCCAGTGCATCCCGCCGGGTTTTACAGGAAGAGGTGGTGCGGGCCGAGATCGTGCGCTTTCAGGTCGGCACCGCAACTGCTCTCGATGTCTCCCGGGTCCAGCGTGACCTGCTGGAAAGCCAGATCAACGAGGTGGAGGCGATCGTCAACTACCGCAAAGCACTGACGGATCTCTATCTGCTCGACGGCACCCTGCTGCTGCGGCGCGGCATCGAAGGACCAGGGGCCCAGGAAGTGGTATTGCAGCGCTGAGTTCTTTTATAAACCGTAAAAGATTGAAAAGCAGCCTGCACAACGAATCGTCCGGGACAATACTATCTATCTGTGCTGAAACGTTAATTTATGGCAGATCAACATTAATGAGACGCCTCTGAGCAACAAGACCAAGGCACCTCATTAATGAGAGATATCCGCTACCTCGACACTTCCACCTGGGCAGCTTTTTCGTAATAGCGGACCAGGCCTCCATGATCCAACCCCTGCATGCCGTCAACCTTGAGGGCCTGCATGATTTCCATGACACCTGCCGTCAGGGGCAGAGGAACGCCAATTTCGTGTGCCGTTTCCAGCACATTTGCTAAATCCTTGATGTGTAATTCGATCCGAAAGCCTGGCTCAAATTTACGATCAAGAACAAGAGGCGCCTTGGCATCGAGTACGGTACTTCCGGCCAACCCCCCCCGAATCGCCTGGTAGACCAGTTCGGGTTCGACACCGGCCTTGGTGGCAAGCACCAGCGCTTCTGACATTGCAGCAATATTGAGGGCGACGATTATCTGGTTGGCCAGTTTGGTTGTATTGCCAGCCCCGATTGATCCGGTGTAAACCACAGAGCCGGCCATGGCATCCATGATGTCAAAGCATTTGTCGAAAACTTCTTTTTTCCCGCCGACCATTACCGAAATTGTCCCGTCGATTGCTTTGGGTTCTCCACCGCTGACCGGGGCATCGAGCATTTCTACCCCGATTTTTTCAAGGTGGCTGGCAACTTCACGGCTTGCCAGAGGGGCGATGGAGCTCATGTCGATGACAATTGAGCCGGATTTAGCTCCTTCTATGACGCCGTTCTCTCCCAGCACAACTGTTTTTACATGCGGGGAATTGGGGAGCATGGTGATAATGACATCCGATTGCTCGGCGACAGCCTTCGGGGAATCGGCCGAACTCGCCCCTGCAGCGACCACCTCTTCCACAGCGGGCTTGTTCAAATCCATTACCACGAGATCATAACCCTTCTTGAGCAGATTCTTGCTCATGGGTTTACCCATTATGCCAAGACCAATAAATCCAATTTTCATTGTCTTCTCCTTTTCAGATAGTTTGAGCAGTGTGCGCGCTCTTTTTTTTGTAGGTTGCAAGCCAGCCCAGCCCGGCTTCAGTGCCGGCTGCCGGTATGTACTCACAGCCGATCCAGCCCTGGTAACCGGTTTCATCGATGGCCTTGAACAGGTTCTTCCAGTTGATTTCGCCGGTGCCCGGCTCGTGGCGGCCCGGGTTATCGGCCAGTTGGATATGGCCGATCCGATCCGCAAGCTGGGAAATGGTGTTGATCAATTCCCCCTCCATGCGCTGCATATGATAGATATCATACTGCAGTTTAATGTTGGGATGTGCGAGTTCGTCGAGCAGAGCAATGGTCGCCTTTGAGGTAACCAGATGAAAGCCGGGGATATCCTTGTCGTTGAGCGGCTCCACCAGAAGTTGGAGCCCTTCTTTGGCCATTTCATCGGCGGCAAAACGCAGATTGTCAGACAGGGTTTGCTGCACCTCCTCGGCCGAGGCGGAGGCAGGCGTCAGGCCGACGAGGCAATTGAGGGCCGGACAGTCAAGGGTTTTGGCATACCCAATGGCCCGCCCCACCCCATCCTGGAACTCCTGTTGCCGCCCTGGAAGACAGGCAATTCCGCGTTCACCGGCACCCCAGTCTCCAGCAGGTAAATTGTGTAAAACCTGTTTCAAACCATGTTGCTCCAGCAGCGCCGCCAGTTGCTCGGCCGGCCAGTCATAGGGAAACAGGTATTCAACTCCTTCAAAGCCCTGGTCGGCGGCCTTTTTGAAGCGCTCCAGAAAATCGACTTCGGTAAACAGCATGGTTAGATTTGCATTGAATTTCGGCATGTCCTCTCTCTTGTTTGTAGATCAGGCAAGTTCCCAACCATTTCGGGATGACTGCAAGATGTTTGCATATTTCCCAAGATTGGCTTACAATCTCGCCTATTGTTAATAAAATCATAACATCTGATGTTCTGATTTTTTATTGCGCTTTTCCACTCATGTCAATAAAAAAACGGTTAACATCAACCACTACCCCAACACTTTAGTCATGCATAATCAAACCTTTCAACTCAAGCGGAAACGGCTCGCCGATCAGGTGGCCGATCACCTGATGGCCTTGATTGCCGGGGGCGAATTGAAACCGGGCGACCGGCTGCCGCCTGAACCGGAACTGATGAAACAGTTCCAGGTCGGCCGCTCCTCGATCAGAGAGGCGATCGGTGCCCTGTCACTGGTGGGCCTGGTCTCGGTTAAGGCGGGACAGGGAACTCATGTTACCGGATTTTCAGGAGAAAACCTCACTAAACCAATCGGCCTGCTGGGCATCGGCCGGGAACGCATCGAGGAGCTGGTCGAAGCCCGCATCGAGCTCGAGCGGGTAATCGTGCGCCTCGCCGCTGAACGGGCGACCGCTGATGATCTCGCCGAAATACGCGTTAAGCACGCTGAGCTGGAAGAAGCGCTGGCAAATAATCAGGAGCTGATCAAACACGATCTGGCCTTTCATCTGGCGGTGGCCGCCTCCTGCCACAACCTCGTACTGATCAAATTTCTGCACGAGATGCGCCAGCCGATCAGTCACTGGATGGAGCAGAAGGCCAAATTTGACTGGGGCTATGCCCAGGTCCATGAACAGCACGAGATCATTTTACTGGCTTTGGAGGCCCACAACCCGGCCCGGGCCGAAGCAGCCCTCACCGCGCATCTGCGCTCGACCGGCGAGCGCCTTATAACAGCCATGCTCAGCGAACGCAAAGGCGAGCGCTGAGGAACGTAATCTCAGAATTAAATCATATCTGCCAGCGACCTATCATGAAAACCTCATTGCTGTATGGTAAAGATAAGCTCATCCTGGATCTGGAAGATGACATTATCATCCATGAAATCAACAAATATCCGATGCCGCTGCTTGCTGATCCCGAGTCGGCAATCAGACAGTCTTTCATGGAACCGCTCGGCAGTCCAGGACTGGCCGAACTCGCCGCCGGCAGAAAAGATGCCTGCATCCTGATCTGCGATATCACCCGGCCGGTACCCAACGGCCTCATTCTGCCGCCGTTGATCGATACCCTGCTGGCAGCTGGCATTGCCAGGGACAAGATCATGATCCTGGTGGCCACCGGTCTGCATCGCCCCAATCTCGGGGAAGAGCTGCGGGAGCTGATCGGCAATGAGGATATCTTTTCTTCGTTTCGCATCGAGAACCACTACGCCCGTGACCGCAACGCCCACATCGATCTGGGCATGACCTCGAACAACATCCCGATCGGCATCGACCGCCGGTTCTACGAGGCCGATCTGAGACTGGTAACCGGCCTGGTTGAGCCCCATTTCATGGCCGGTTATTCGGGCGGCAGAAAGGTGGTGGCCCCCGGCGTCGCCTACCAGGACACCATCTTGAAATTTCACACCGCCCATATCCTGGAGCATGAACAGGCCACGAGCTGCATCATGGAGGGCAACCCGCTGCATCAGGCACAGCTCGAGATCATTGAAAAAATCGGAGATATCTATGCGGTGAACAGTGTGATCGACGAGCAGCGACGGCTCGGTATGGTCAGCTTTGGGGAGATCGAGGCCAGCCATCTGGCGGCGGTCGATTTCATGAAGCGCTACGGAGAAATTGACGTGGACCGGAGATTCCGGACCATCGTCACCTCGGCCGGAGGCTATCCGCTTGATAAAACCTACTATCAGACGGTCAAGGGCATGGTCGTGCCGATGGATATTCTGGAGCCGGGCGGCACCATCATCATCGCCAGCGAATGCTCGGAAAAAATGGGCAGCGAGGAATTTGTTGCCGCCCAGAAGGCGCTCTGCCGCATCGGCAGTGACAAGTTTATGTCCATGCTCGAGACGCGCAGCTTTGCCGAAATCGATGAATGGCAGACCGAGATGCTGCTCAAACCGCTCAGGATCGGCAACATTCAGCTCTACACCAAAAATCTGAGCAAGGCCGAACTGGCCCAGACCTACGTGGAACCGGTTGCTTCGCTTGAGCAGGCCATCCGGGCGAGCGTACAAAAGCAGGGCAGCAAGGAGATCGCCGTGATACCCGAAGGTCCCTACGTGGTCCCCCGTTATGTAGGTAGTTGAGCGACACGATATCAGATAGCCGGCTCAAGATCAGGTTTAGTTATCGGCAGCCTGCTGATTCAGAAATTGAGAAAATTCATCTACTACCCGAGCGAAGCGGATCGCAAAGCCGAGCCCTTCGAATTTTTCGGTAATCTGCTTCATCGTATTCACGCCGAGGACTCGTCCATCCTCATCGATTAACGGACCTCCTGAGTTGCCCGGATAGATCTCGGCATTGGTCTGGACGTAGTCGCCCCTGAACCCTGAAACGACACCGGCAGTCACCGTATTGTTGAGCTTCAGCGGCGAGCCGATCGCATAGACTCGGCTTCCGAGCGCGGCTGCAGCCCCGTGCGCCGGCTGCAGATACGGAGTCCGGTAGCCGCTTATTTTCAGCAGCGCCAGATCAAGGGTCTCACTGAGCGTATAGAGCAGGGCCGACTGTTCACTGCCGTCGGCCAGGATGACGGTGAAGCGGTTCTGTCCGGCCAGCGCTCTCTTGGCTTGATGGTAGGCATTTTTTTCCCGGGTAAACTCCGCCTGCCGCCGGCGGTATTCACCCTGCCGCTGGGCAAGCTCCTGCTGCCAGCGGTTCAGGTACTGCTTTCTGCGCTGCAGCTCCTTTTCGTAGGCTCTGCGCTGCTGCTGATCGATCTGCTTTTTATTTTCGGCAACTGCAGCTTCGAATGCTCCCTGTACCTCAGCCAGTTCACCGCGGTATTTCTGCAGCTGCGCCTGTTCCTGATCGAGCTTGTCGCGCCAGCTCTGCAGGCGGGCGTCATTTTCGCTGATTTTAGCTGCAGTCTGCCCGCGCTGCTGCGAGCTGCCCCGCACGACATGGCGGTTGGTAACGATCAGGCCGTCAGGGCTGATAAAAAAACCCGACCCGGAACCGGCAGCGGTCTTAATGGTCACCACTGACAGATTGGCCAGCTCCACCGGATTGACCGGCTTCAGCGCCTGCATGAGCTGCTGGGGCAGGTCTTTTTTTCTTTCTGCCGGAAACTGGCTGGCCCCGGCCTCGATCCGCTTTTTCTGGCGCTGGCTGGAATCGCGGTCGTAGCGTATCGATTCAACCTCGGCGAGATCGATGCTGATCAGACCGCCAAACTGCTCATAGGTAAGACGGTTTGCCTCACGGCTGATATGGTCGGTTTGTATTACTCTGCCGTTTTTAAGACGCAGTTCATGGGCTGAAGCCGTCGAGGTAAAAACAATCAGGCAGCAGAGTAGACAAACGCTTTGAACAGGTGCCATCTGAGGGTCCGGACTTTGATCAGCGACCCGACTATCGAGCCACAGCACTAGTATTACATTATAACGCAGGCGGCCCGTTTGGCCAAAGCGTGATATATTGGGGACCGGGATTGGCGTCACACCATCGGCCCGGCAGCGCCACCCCGATCACCTTGTCAGAGTAAGAGTTTGATCAACACAAATCCGCCGATCAGCAAAACCATGAAAATGATCGAGATAATATTGAAATAGCGGTCGATATAGTCTTTTACCGGGGCGCCGAATTTCCAGATAAAGGCAGCCACCAGGAAAAAGCGGGCCGAGCGTGAGAGCAGTGAGACCAGCACAAAGGTGGGAAAATTCAGTTTGAAGGCCCCGGCCGTGATGGTGAAGAGTTTGTAAGGCAGCGGGGTAAAACCTGCGGCCCCGACCGCCCAGGCGTCATAACTCTGGTAGAGATGCTGGACCTTTGAATACTTGTCTTCCAGGCCGTACCAGCCGATGATCTGCTGCCCCAATGAATCCATGAACCAGTAGCCCAGGCCGTAACCGAAGGCACCGCCCAGCACCGAGCCGACAGAGCAGATTGCCGCATATTTGAAGGCCCGGGTCGGTGCAGCGATACACATCGCGATCAGAAAGACATCGGGCGGGATCGGAAAAAAAGACGATTCAACAAAGGCAATGACGAACAGGGTCCAGGCCCCAAAGGGCCCGGCAATCCAGTCCATGCAGCGGTCATAGAGCCGCTTCAGCGGCCCCCCGGCCAACCCTGCAGCACTATTTCCAGCCATGCTCGCCCACCAGGTCGACAAAGCGAACCTTCTCCAGCTCCCGCACCGTTATTTCCTCCCCATGTTTTTCTACCAGTTGGAGTACCTGCAGATGCTGGTCTCCGACCGGTATGACCAGCCGTCCGCCGTCAACGAGTTGATCAATGAGTGGCGCAGGTATATCCGGGCCGCCAGCGGTGACGATCACGGCATCATAAGGGCTGTGCTCCGGCCAGCCCAGGGTGCCGTCGTCGAGCTTGGACACAATATTGAAATATCTGAGGCTGTCGAATACGCGACGGGAACCAGCCAGCAGCAGGTTGATACGCTCGACCGTGTAGACCTGGCCGCAGAGCCTGGACAACACGGCTGCCTGGTAGCCCGAGCCGGTCCCGATCTCAAGTACCCGTTCGGTGCCGGTAAGAGCCAGGGCCTGAGTCATCAAGGCAACAATATAGGGCTGGGAAATGGTCTGTCCGGAGGCTATCGGAAGAGGAAAATCACCGTAGGCCCTGGACTGCAGTGCATCGTCGACAAAACAGTGCCGGGGAACTTCCCGCATGGCCGCGAGGACACCCTTATCCGAGATACCCCGCGGAACAAGCTGTTCCTGGACCATTCGTTCTCGGATCGTGCCGAATCGGTCTTTCACTGCCGCTTCTCTTTATCCTGCTTGGCGGGCGACTCGAACTCCCCCGTTTCGGAGGCGTTGTAGAAAATATCGGTGACCAGCTCACCGTCAAAGGTAACCACTATCCGGTTGTAGCTCTTCGGGTCGAACCATTTACCGATATAGAACGTGCGCTGCAATGCCGATTGTTCCTCATCGTAATAATACCAGCGCTCGATCGAGGCGGCCTCCGTCTGCCGCTCATCGGGGTCGCCCAGATAGGTCAAAACATCGGTTTTGGTCGAGGTTCCCGGGCTGATCAGGCTGGCATCAGAGGCCAGATGCCTGACCGGCTTGCTCACACAGCCCGACAAGGCTGCTATGACCAGGCAGCAGCAGAATAATCTGATAAAAGCTGACATAGTATCTCCGCATAGTATCCGGCAAAATTCCACGGGTTGTCCAGATATCCCGAGGGGCCGTCGAAACATAGTACCGGTGCCGACCCGCGTCATGCTGCTCGGCGCGGGCCGGCATACCATAAAACTGCATGCTGCTGATGCGGCTCTAGGGCCGCCGAGAACAATGTGCAGGTGAGGGACACACACGCTCTATAGCCTGTAGCAGGCGATTTTTCAACTCTTATATGAGCCCTGCAGATCGACATAAATGCGCCGGAATCAGTGCTTGCCCGTTCTGCTTCCACCACATCTCATGAGCATCTATGCAGCGGCGGGGACTCAGCTCACCGCCCGGTTCAAGATCCGGTAATTTCGCTCGACCATGTCCAGCGGGTCCACCGTCAAGCCGGCCTGAATCATTGCGTTGTCGTAGATCTGCATCGCGATTTCGGCGGCGAAGGCTTCATCGCTTGCCACCAGCTCGGCCAGTTTGCAGACCAGCTCATTGGCGGTATTGATTTCCAGATTCTTTTTGGAGATCTCAGGCAACCCGCCCTTCTCGAGTCGACCCGCCGCCATGACCCGCTCCATCGACGAAGTCATGAAACCGTCCGGATTGACGATCATCGCCGGGGCATCGACCAGGCGGCTGGACTTGGTGACATCGGCCACTTTGTCTTTCAAGGTCTGTTTGAGCCAGGTGATCAGCGTGGTGCTCTGCTCGTTTGAGAGTCCGTCGGCGTCATCGCCTGTGGCGTCTGCCGCTGTATCTTTTTTCTCATTGAGATTGAGATCGGCCCGATCGGCGGATACGAATTTTTTGGATTCGAACTCACCGAGATGGCTCAAGACGAAATCGTCAATCGGTTCGGTGGTGTAGAGGATCTCCACATCATTTTTACGAAACAGCTCCACATAGGGGCCGGCCTCGATAGCGGTCCGACTGGGACCATTGATATAGTAGATCTCCTCCTGGTCCGGATGCATCCGCAGCAGATAATCGGCCAGACCAATCGCTTCGCCATTTTTTGATTTTGACGATTCGAAGCGCAGCAGCTTGGCCAGTTCACTGCGGTACTCAAAATCGCTGGTCACCCCCTCTTTGAGGTAAATACCGAATTTATCCCAGAATTTGAGATAGGCCTCAACATCTTTTTGGGCCTGTTCATCGAGAAATTTCAAGAAACGCTTGGTGATCACCCGCCTGATTTTAGCCACCAGCGCATTGTCCTGCAGTGCCTGCCGGCTGATATTGAGCGGCAGATCCTCGCTGTCCACCACGCCCTTTAAAAAGCGCAACCACTCGGGCAGAATGGTCTCTGAGTGCTGATCGATCAGAATCCGCTGGCAGTAGAGGTTGACCCCGGGACTGACCCGGCCGAAGCCCATGATCTCCAGGTTCTCTTTGGGAACGAACAGCAGCGCATTGATCATCAGCGGTGCATCGGTTGAAAAATGCAGACGATAGGTCGGCTCATCGGTCGCATTGGCGACGAATCTATAAAACTCCAGGTACTCCTCGTCACTGATCTCGGAATGACTCCTGGTCCAGAGCGCCTGTACGCTATTGACCGTTTCACCGTCGAGTTTGATCGGAAACGGTACGAAAGCGGAATACTGCTTGATGATCGACTCCATCTTCCACTTCTTGGCATAATCCTCACACCCCTCTTTCAGTGCGATAATGATCCTGGTGCCCCGATGCAGTCCATCGCACTGACTGATCTCAAACGATCCGGTGCCATCGGAGACCCATTCGTGCCCCTCGGAGCCGTCCCAGGATCGACTCTGTACCCGCACCTCTGAGCCGGCCATGAACGCGGAATAAAAACCGACGCCGAACTGGCCGATCAGCGTAACATCCTTACGGGCCGCTTCGGCGAGTTCGGCCAGAAAGCTGTTCGAACCTGAGTGGGCAATGGTGCCGAGATCGGCGACCAGTTCATCTCTGGTCATGCCGATACCGGTATCGGTAATGGTCAGTTTTTTGTTCTTTTCGTCGAGATCGATGGTGATTTCCAGCGGCACATGGCCATCGAACAGCTCCTCTTCGTCTCTGGTCAAACTCTCATGCCTGAACTTTTCCAGCGCATCCGCCGCGTTCGAGATCAGCTCCCTGACAAATACATCGCGCTCGGTATAAAGAGAATTTATGACGATATCGAGAAGTTTCTTAGTTTCTGCCTGAAATTCATGGGTGGTTGCTTTGCTTGCAGCGCTCATGACTACCTCACTGTGTTTCTTGAAAAGGGTTCTCAGAGGACGGCAAGAGCCGTCCTCCACTTGCATTTTGCCTTAAAGTCGGCCAAAATGTTAACCATGAGTAAACCCCTGTCAAGCCTGGGCCCACGCAGCATCGACAAGCTCTTCAAGCAGCCTTTGCCATGCAGATCATCGCGGTCGGGGGCGTCCACATGACCAGCGAAAACCAGGCCCGGCTGCTCAACAACCGGGCCTGCCTGATCGGTGTCGGCGGATCCAATTTCACGCCTTTTGGCACGCCGTCTGAATATTCCGAAAACGAGTTTGGCCGCTGCGCCCAGAACGCTTACAAACAGGCCCGGGCGTTCATTGATTTGGCCGAACCCATTGAAAAAATAAAAATTCCGCTTATTCTGGTCAGTCATACGCCGCCTTCGATACCGCAGTCGATCGGCTGGCCGACGGGCGCAGCGTCCGCTCGACGGCGATCAGAAGCTTTATCGAGGCCAAGCAGCCAGATTTCTGTATCGCCGGCCATATCCACGAGGCTGCCGGCATGGACCTGATCGGCAGGACCAGGGTCTGCAACCCGGGCATGCTCAGACGGGGGGGCCTGGCTGGAAATCATCATTGAAAAATCTGAGTTGAGTGTAACCCTGCACCATGGAATATAGAGATACCATCGTCGTCGGCGCCGGCATCAGCGGGCTGGTCGTGTCCCATAAACTCCAGCTCCACCGGCCGGACCACCAGTTCTTAATCCTGGAAAAAAGTAGTCGCGCCGGGGGGGCCATCAGATCATTTAGCGAGGACGGCTATCTGGCCGAATGGGGTCCCCACGGCTTCCTGGACAATTGTCTGCAGAGCAGGGAGTTACTTGTCGAAACAGGGCTCGAGTCCGAATGCGTGCGGGCACCGCTGGCCACCTATATACGCTACGTCTGCATGAATGGCAAATTGCTTAAGATTCCCCAGTCACCGCTGAAGATCGTCCGGGCGCCGCTGATCAGCTGGCCCGACAAGTTCAGGGTGCTCGGCGAGTTGTTCAAAAAACCGCTGGCCGGCGAGCCGACCGTGGCCAAATGGGCCGAGCAGCGCTTTGGTCGCGCCCTGCTCCCATACGTTGACGCGGTGTTTACCGGGACCTACGCCGGGGATTACAACGAGCTGAAAATCGATGCGGTGATGCCCGGCGTACGGCAGATGGAAAAACAGTACGGCTCGATCATTCGCGGGGCGCTGGCCAAGGCCCGCCAGGCCAAAAAGAACAAGGCGCCGGGGCAGAAGCTGCAGATGCCCGCGATGACCAGCTTTGCTGGAGGCATGCAGCGCTTGCCCGACAAACTGGCAGACCTGCTCGGCAAGGACCGGTTTCGATTTGACTGTGCGGTGACCGGTCTGCAGCGCGAGGCCACCGGCTGGCTCGTCACCACCAGCAATGAGTCTTATAAAGCCGCCAACGTGGTCCTGGCCCTGCCGCTCAACCAGAGCCTCGCTCTGCTCAATGGCCTTGCGCCGAATAATTTTCAGCGCAAACTACCCGAAGCCTGGATCAACACCGTGGTGTTCGGGTTCAAAGGAGCCAGCCTGCCGCCCGGCTTCGGTTTTCTGAGCCCGGAACGGGAGAAACGCTTCACCCTGGGCACCCTGTTTTCTTCCAACATGTTTCCCAACCGTGCCCCCCAGGGTCATATCGTTTTCGAGACATTGATCGGCGGCAGAAGACATCCCGAACGGCTCGATTGCGATGACGACAGTTTGATTCGGCAGGCGCTGGACGATGTCCGGGGCTTGCTCGATCTGCCCTCAGAGCCGGTCTACACGAAAGTGCTGCGTCCAGACGGCGGCATCCCCCAACTGGAAAAGGGTTACACCACCCTGCTCAGGCAGCGCAACGAGATAGTAAGCAGCAATCCTGGACTGTTTGTCTGTGGCTTTGGCTGGGAGGGAATCGGGCTCAATGATATGATCAAAACGGCCTGCTCGGTGAGCGAACAGATTATTGCAGATGAACAGCAGTCCCAGGATCAAGCCGAAGTAAAAAAGGTCTACTTCTAGCGCCAGCGATTCAATCCCTGACTCGCAGACATACAGGTCCCGTACCGAAGAGGTACTGCTCGGCTGCTCAGGACCGGGGGCAATAAGCCTAGAGCTTTCCCACCTTGTCGCTGAGGTACTTGAGTTGGGCGGATACCGCATTGTCCCGCCGTTTCAATCCACTGACCACCTTGATGGAGTGCATCACGGTCGAGTGGTCGCGCTTAAACAGGTTACCGATATCGGCCAGGGTTTCCTCGGTGTGCTTCCTGCTCAGATACATAGCCACCTGGCGGGGAAAGGCAATGGCGCGTTTGCGCGATTTTGAACGCATCTCCTCGAGGCTCACCCTGAACTGGGCACCAACCAACTCGGAAATTGCCCGGGCGGTCAACTCCCGGCTCGATCCGGTGAGAAAACGAACCACTTCCTCGATGAGTTTTTCGTCGATGATATCGTGGTTCAGAGCCGCCCGGGCGCCGAGGGCAATAATGGTCGACTCGATTCTTCTGACATCGCCTTTGACGTGCTGGGCCAGATAATCGACAAAGACTTCAGGCAGCTCAAGCTCCTGCTGCATCACTTTTTTCTTGATGATGCGGCGCCGGGTTTCCAGGTCTGGCTTCTGGATCGAGGTAATCAGCCCCGAAGACATCCGGGAGCGAAACTCGTCGTCGATCCCGGCCAGTTCGCGCGGTGTTTTATTGGCCGTCATGACCACCCGCTTACCCGATTTGATCAGACAGTCCAGCACCTCGTTGAGTTCTTCCTGGGTCTTTTTCTTGCCGGTCAGGCTCTGCATGTCCTCGACGAGCAGGATGTCACACTGATCCTGATATTTGCGCTTGAAATTATCCATCGCATTGGACTTGATATTGAGCACCATCTCCGCGGCAAACTGCTGGGCGGTCAGGTAATGCAGACGGGTCATCGGCTGAGTGCCGAGGATATGATGGGCGATGGCATGGGTCAGATGGGTTTTGCCCAGTCCGGTAGTACTGTTGATATAAAGACAGGGGCCGATGGAATCGTCGAGAAACGACATCGAACGGCAGGCCGATTGAGCCAGGATATTGGACTGGCCGACCATGAAATCAGCAAAGGTGTAACGGGGGTGCAGGGCCCGCACCGAGGAGCTGCCTTCAGGCATAGACGGCAGACGCAGTTGGCCTGGCTCGGAGGAGTCTCTGTGCATACAGGCATGGCCATTGATGCAGACGGTTTTGATAGACTCGTCGAGTTCGGTTACTTTTTGGGTGATGAGTTCCAGATAATTCTTGGATACATAGGCACCGAAGTAACGATCGGGACAGGACAGCACGAGCTCCGATCCGTTTTTGTGCTGCTGTTCCAGGGGCTCTATCCATAAAGAAAAAACATTCTCTGCGAGAACACCTTCCAATGAAGCTTTTGCTTTTTCCCAGACCATGAGACTCACAAACACAAGAAAAGGGTTGATTAAAAACAATTTCAGACTATTTGGCCGAGAACGGAATTGAATTCAATTCCGGCTTAACCTAACTGAAACCGTAAATAATACAAACAGACTGACAGGTACGTAACGCAGGATTTCTTCTCTCCACGAAGACAACCAGGAAGGAGATCATGGCCTGAGATAGACCGTATTTTGTGTCGCAGGTCAAAGACGATATACCTTGATTTTTCTATCAGGCTGGCGTGTTACCAACATTGTTGCAGAGTACCTGTGCACCGCGAGATCGGCACCGATGATGACACAGACCGCTTGATTTACGAGACTTTGAATCAATCGGGGTTTTTCAACGCTATCCTAACATTTTAGCCAGAAGTAGCACTATTTATCAACAATGTTAGAGAAATGTTAAATTCAAAATTGCTAAATTTTTCGATAAAAAACTATAAATTTATAAAAAATACGCTATCGTCTGAGGAGATTTCTAAGGAAGTCGGGAGGTCCAGCGCAAGATGTATTGCTTCATTTTTTTTTAAATAATGAAAAATAATTCAGAGCAGGCGGGTACAACAAGTAATGGCTCAGGCCCGGGCCAGAGTCCATACCAAAATCTCTGCAGCACGCTGTTTTTTCAATGTTTTTGCACATTCATCAACCGTTGTGCCGGTGGTAAAGACATCGTCGACCAGCAAGATCCGTCTGCCTGCTACTGCTTGCTTGGGGTTCACCGCAAAGACACCGCGCAGGTTCTGGCGCCGCTCATCTCCGCTCAAATCGGTTTGAGATCTGGTGTTTTTTATCCTGATAAGTACAGATGGCCTGATTTTTTCGGCGCTGGATCGAAAAATCAGCCGGGCCAGGACCAACGACTGGTTCATCCCCCGTGCCCGCAACCGGGAGCGGTGCAGCGGTACCGGAATGATCAGCTCACAGCCTTGGGCCAACGACATCTGATTGAACTGCCCATGCGCGGCGAGACCGGACAGGCATGCGCCCGCCGCCGTGTCCCCCTGAAATTTGAACCTGTGCAGCAGCCTACTGACCGGAGGTCGGTAGTGCAGCAGTGAACGGGCCCGGTCAAAGGCGGGCCGACTGGCCAGACAAAAACGACAGAAGCGGTCCTCGCTGCCGCCATCGGCTGAAAGTGGAGCACCGCAGCAGGTGCAGATCGGGGACCCCAGATAGCTCACCTCAGTGCTGCACTGCTCACATAATCGGCCTCCCGAACCAGTCCCCACAGCAATACCGCAACCACCGCACCGGGGCGGAAAGAGCAAATCGAGCAGGGCGGTTTTACATCGGTCCAAACGCTGAGCCGGTGGAGAATACTTCCGCTCCAACTCGGTGGTCTTGCTGGGTGCAGTTTTCATCAAAATACTCCCGCTGCTATAAACTGAAGGATATGGTCGATCTCAGTATTTATCGAAGAGCCCCATTGCAGCTCTTATACGTCTGGTAGAACACGGACCATCGTAAAACCTCAACATGCCTTATGTCCACTGTCGAAGCAGTATAACGGGCCGACCTTTCAGATAAGCAACAAATAGCGACACATGGCACCGTGCGCGTTGCATTTTTCATTAAACATGGCATAATGGACGCACTTTTTTTTATTGTTCGTTATTTCTGTTCGTTCAGCACAACGACATAAATCGAAACCTTGGCGTTCAGACTGTTTCGACCCTTTTTCAAAAAGGAACCCCCATGACCATACTACCGAAGCCAGCGCATAATTCCCGGCCGCAGTGGACCCCGTTGATACACCTCATGGTCCTGTGCTTGTGTTTTACCGTATTGCTGACCAAAACGGCCGCCGCCGTCGATCAGAATACGGCCTTTCTGCCGCTGCAGATCATAGCTCAGCAGGTGGATGAGGGGTTTGTCAATCGGGTCGATGAAAGCTTCACCGCTGCTCTGGCCGCAAACAATTTCACCATGGTCGATCGGGTTGCGGCAGAAGACATGGTGAACTATGCCCAGTGGCCGCCCCAGACCGACGCGCTCGAAGCGGTTGCCCGGGAAACCGGGTACGACAATGTGGCTGCCGGTACCTTGACTTTGATAGGCAGTCAGATCAGCGTCGATGTCAAGGTTTACGATCTGCTCAATCCGGACCAGCCCAAATATTTCTTTCGTGAAGCCGCTTCGACAGGCGAGCTGGAAATGGTCATCGACCAGGTAGTGAGCGAAGTGATTTCCTACAGCGAGCGTGAGCAGTTCATCGGCGCCATCGCCCCCGAGGGCAACGAGAGGATCGACTCCGGTGCCATCCTGCGCAAGATCCAGACCAAAACGGGCGATCTCTACAGCCCGGCCGGGCTCAGGGAAGACCTCAAGGCCATCTACAAGATGGGCTATTTCGACGATGTGCAGATCGATGTCAAAGACAGTGAGAACGGCAAGAAGGTAGTCTTCAAGGTGGTTGAAAAGCCGGCGATCAGTTCGATCACCTACAGCGGTATCGATGAACTCGACGACGAGGATGTGACCGGTGTGGTCACCATCAAGGAGAACTCCATTCTCAACCCTGCCCGGGTCAACGATGCGACCGAGGCCATCAAGGCGCTATATAGATCAAAAGGTTACTACAATACCGAGGTCGACGCCAATATCAGCTTTCCAACCCCGGAAACAGCTGCGGTGCGCTTCGTCATCGAGGAAGGGAAAAAAATCTATATCAAGGAGATCGGCTTCGAGGGCAACACCACCTTTGATGACGATGACCTCGAAGACGTGATCGAGACCTCGACCAAAGGCTTTTTTTCCTGGCTCACCGAGTCGGGACTGCTCAACCGGGACAAGCTCAACCAGGACGCCAGCCGGATTGTGGCCTTCTACCACAACAACGGATTCCTCGAGGCCCGGGTCGGCGAGCCGGTCGTCACCCAGGATGAAGAGTGGCTTTACGTCAAATTCATCATCGAGGAGGGCCCCCGCTTCAAGGTCGGAACCGTCGATGTGACCGGGGACCTGCTCGGCGACAAAGACATCTATCTCGATATGCTCAGCATCAGAGAGGAAGAGTATCTGAGCCGCAAAACCCTGCGCGACGACATCTTGAAGATTACCGATTACTACTCCGAGCAGGGGTATGCCTTTGCCGACATCAGGCCGAAAATGGACAAGTCCGAATCCGGCTCCCGGGTTGATATCACCCTCGACATTGACCGGGGTGATCTGGTCTATATCAACCGGATCGCTATCCGCGGCAATACCAGGACTCGTGACAATGTCATTAGGCGGGAACTGCAGATTGCCGAAGGCGGCGTCTTCGATGCCAAAGGCATCAGGGACAGCTCCCAGAAACTGCAGCGCCTCGACTTTTTCGAGGAAGTCAACGTCACTCCCGAGCCGGCGCTCGACCCAACCAAAATGAATGTACTGGTCGACGTCAAGGAGAAGAGCACCGGCCAGTTCAGCATCGGTGCCGGTTTCTCGTCGGTGGACAAGCTGATACTTATGGGTGAGATATCGGAAAACAATTTCCTCGGCATGGGCCACCGGCTCGCCCTGAGCGGCAATATCGGCAGCAAAAGCAGTCGCTACAATCTGGCCTGGACCAATCCCCGGGTCTACGACTCCAATATCTCGGTGGGCGCCGATCTGTTCAACTGGAGCAGGGAGTACGACGACTACACCAAGGATTCCAAGGGCGCTGCCATCCGCTTCGGCCACCCGCTCTGGGGAAAGTGGCGCATGTATGAGAGCTACAGCTATACCGACACCCAGCTCAGCGACGTGGCTCCGGATGCCTCGTTTATCATCCGCGAATCAGAGAACATCCCGATCATGAGTGCGGTTAAAGCAACCTTCACCCGCGATACCCGGGACCGCCTCTACGGCGCTTCCACCGGTTCCAGAAATACGCTCAGCCTCAAGTATGCCGGCGGGCCGCTTGGCGGCGACGCCCAGTTCACCAAGGCTGAAGGCGAGTCAGGATGGTACTTCCCGATTGCCTACGGCACGGTATTTCACGCCCTTGGCGCCGTCGGCCAGGCATGGGAGAACGAAGATGGAAAACTGCCCGTCTACGAACGCTTCTACCTGGGCGGCATGAGCAGCATCAGGGGGCATGAATACGGCAAAGTCAGTCCGATCGACCCGTTAACCGGGGACCGCATCGGCGGTGACCGTATGTGGTATATCAACACCGAAATCGTCATTCCGCTGCTCAAAGAGCAGGGCTTTTACGGGGTGATTTTCTACGATGCCGGTGAATCGATCGCCGATGACGTGGAAACCACTTTCGACCAGGTCGCCCAAGGGATTGGCGTAGAGATTCGCTGGCTATCTCCGATCGGGCCGTTGCGCCTGGTCTGGGGCTACAACCCCGATCCGCTGCCGGACGAGGACAACAGCGTCTGGGATTTCAGCATCGGAGGACAGTTCTGATTCCCAAGACCATTCCTGAAACGGATGCGTTCGCCGGCTGCAGCGCTGCAGCCGGCGCTTTTTTTTCATGAACCACCCACCTCCCACATCGACTCAGAAGACCCTGGTATCAGGACTCAGGGGCTCGGCTCCAGCCTGGTTCTGTGCAACCACGAAAACCGATCAACCGGCCTGCTGCATCGTGGCCGATGAGCAGATGAGCGCCGGCTTCGAACAGGATCTGGCGCTCTTTACCTCCCGGCCGATCCTCTCCTACCCGGGCTATGAGATTCCGCCCTACACCCCCCTTTCCCCTGATCAGCACACTACGGCTGCGCGGCTTTCCACGCTCTATCAGTTAATGGACAGCAGTGAGCCGTTTGTGCTGGTGATCTCGATCGAGGCCTTGCTGCGCCGGGTGATGCCGCGCGCTGCGCTGCAGGAGCACGCGGAACTGATCATCGAGGGCGAAGAATGCGATCTGGGGAACCTGCGTGATGCTCTGATCACCATGGGCTATGAGCATGTCTCGCTGGTGAAGAGCTTCGGTGATTTTTCGGTGCGCGGCGGAGTGGTCGATATCTATCCACCCCCGTTTATGCTGCCCGACAAATCGCTCTACGACGGTCCGATTCGGCTCGATTTTTTCGGTGATTTCGTGGAATCGATCCGTCCGTTTGACCTCCTCAGCCAGCGCTCCGCTGGACACCTTGAGGAAGCGGTCATTCTGCCCGTCAGCGATGTGCTGCTCAGTGTCACCCGTCAAACCGGTCTGCAGCAGGCTGTGCGCTCCCTGCTGGAGCGGGCGGAGCGCGAGGGCTGGTCGGCCGAACGCAGTGCCGAGCTGGTGGAGCGGATCAGAGGCGGGTTAAGGTTTGCCGGTATCGAGTTTTTCCTGCCGCTTTTTCAGGACAACCAGCAGAGCGCCACGATTTTCGATTATCTGCCTGAAAACACGAATGTCTTCATGCTGGAGCCTGAAGCGCTGTCCAGGCAGGTGCAATTGATCCACGAACGGATCCAGGCCAATTATGATGCTGCTGAGGATAGTGCTGCCCCACGTCTTGAGCCCGCCGAACTCTTTATCGGGCAAGATGAGCTGGCCAGAGAACTGGGCCGATTTCCCGGCTACCGTCTCAGCGATTTCATCCCCCATGATGAGGTTGCACTCTCATTTGCCACCAGCAACCACCGGCTGCTGAAACAGGAAATCGCTTTCAACCGCAAGCAGCACGGGCTGCTCAAGATTCTTGCCGCCCAGGTGAGACGCTGGCTCGAAGATGGGGAACGCGTGATTATCTGCTGCCGCTCCAGCCAGCGGCGCAGCAATCTCATGGAGCTGCTGGGACGTTTTCAGCTGGCCTCAGTTCCGCTCGAGGCACCTCTTAGACTCGATGAGATGGTTCATAGCGCTGAGCAGTTGGAGCTGTTCATCTGCGATCGGCCGCTGGTGGAGGGCTTCAGTCTGAAGGAGCCGCGGCTGCATCTGATCTCCGAAAGCGAACTGTTCGGGGAAATGCGCCTTGGCCTGAAAAAGCGCGGCAGAAAGGCCAAGGGCGAGCCGATCAATTTCACCGAATTGCGCGAAGGGGACGTGATTGTCCACCGTGAACACGGACTCGGTCTGTACCGAGGACTGGAGACCATCTCGCTCAAGCAGGTAACCAATGACTACATGCTGCTCGAATACCGTGACGGCGACAAGCTCTATATACCTGTCGACCGGCTGCACCTGGTCAGCCGCTACGAGGGTCTCTCCGACAAGCAGCCTAAAATTGATAAACTCGGCACGCAGTCCTGGAGAAATGCCAAAAAAAGGGTCTCCGACGAGGTCTGGAAAGTGGCCCAGGAACTGCTCGATATCTATGCCAAGCGTGAAATTCGGCAGGGCCGTGCCTTTTCACCCCCGGGCGAGTTCTACCAGGAACTCGAAGAATCGTTTGCCTTTGACGAGACCCCTGGCCAGGACCAGGCCATCAACGACACCATCGACGATCTGCTGGCGCCAAAACCGATGGACCGGCTGATCTGCGGCGATGTCGGCTACGGCAAGACCGAGGTGGCAATCAGGGCCGCCTTCAAGGTGGTCGAGGATGGCTGCCAGGTAGCCATCCTGGTGCCGACCACGGTTCTGGCCGAACAACACGCCAAGACCTTTACCGAGCGTCTGAAGGATTTTCCGGTGCAGATCAGGTGCCTGAGCCGCTTCCGAAGTACCAAACAGCAAAAAGAGATTGCCGCCGGGCTGGCCGACGGTTCGATCGATATCGTCATCGGCACCCACCGTTTGCTCTCAAAAGATATTAAATTCGCCAGACTCGGCCTGCTGGTGGTGGATGAAGAGCATCGCTTCGGGGTAAGCCACAAGGAAAAAATCAAGCGGATCAAGTCCGAGGTCGATGTGCTGACCCTGACCGCCACCCCGATTCCGAGAACCCTGCAGCTCTCCCTGCTTGGCATCCGCGACCTCTCGGTGATCTCCACCCCGCCGGAGCACCGAAGGCCAGTCAAAACCTTCGTGGCGCGCTACGATGATCTGGTGATCAAGGAAGCAGTCAACCGGGAATTGATCCGCGGCGGTCAGGTTTTTATCGTCCATAACCGGGTCAAATCAATCCACCGGATGGCCGCAGCTGTGCAGAAACTGGTGCCCCATGCCCGCATCGCAGTGGCCCACGGACAGATGGCGGGCCGCGAACTGGAAGAGATCATGGTGGAATTCGTCACCGCTGAAATCGATGTACTGATCAGCACCACCATTATCGAATCGGGACTGGACATTCCCAGTGCCAACACCATCATCATCAACCGGGCCGACCGGCTCGGCCTGGCGGAGATCTATCAATTGCGGGGCCGGGTGGGCCGTTCGGCCGCCCAGTCCTTTGCCTACCTGCTGGTTCCATCGCTAGATCACCTGTCCAAAGACTCCCGGGAGCGCCTCAAAGCGTTAATGGAATACAATGAACTGGGCGGCGGCTTCAAACTGGCCATGTCCGATCTGCAGATCCGCGGTGGCGGCAACCTGCTCGGCGTTTCCCAGAGCGGCCACATTGCGGCCATCGGCTACGATCTCTACCTGGAACTGCTGCAGAAGACCGTGGCCGATCTGAGAACCAGTCAGCAGCAGGGTAATCAACCGACTCAGGCCGAGAGCGTAGATCCGGAGATACATCTGAATATTTCTGCCTATATTCCCGAGAGCTACATCAAGGACATCGGCCAGCGCTACATCATGTATCGCCGGATCGCCGCTCAGATCAGCGGCTCGGATGATTCGATCGAGGATCTTCGCGAGGAACTCTGCGATCGCTATGGGGAAATGCCCGCTGAGGTGGAAAACCTGTTCGGGGTGGTGGCCGTTAAAAAAACACTGATTCCGCTGCGCATCAGCAAACTCGAACGGGGCCCCGGCAACCTCGTCTTTTCTTTTATGGAGGATACCCCGGTTAACCCGCGCGCTCTGCTGGCTGATATCGAGCAGCAAAACAACGGGACCCGGCTGACCCCGGACGGTCGGCTGGTGGTCGAAACCCCGGAGGGCACGCCCGCGGCCCTTTATCAGAGCATCAATACCATTGCCACACGGCTTGCCCGCCTAAGAGATGACCAGATACAATAATAAAGCCCCGCATACTGCACTTGACTGGCAGCAGATCTCAACGGTGCTGCTCGATATGGACGGCACCCTGCTGGACAAGTACTATGATGACTATTTCTGGGAGCAATTCGTGCCCCAGGCCTATGCCCGGCAGAGAGGAATAGACCGGACCCGGGCCAAGGACGAGTTGATGGCGCGCTACCGCTCGGTGCAGCACACCCTGCTGTGGTCGGACCTGCACTACTGGTCGAAAGAGCTTGATCTCGATATTCTGGCTTTGAAAAAACAGATCAGCCATATGATTACAGTCCATCCCCACGTGGTCGATTTTCTCACCTTTCTGAAGAACCAGAACAAATCGATTTATCTGGTTACAGCCGCTCATCCGCAGGCGCTTGAGATGAAAATGGACAAAGCCGGTCTGGCACACTTTTTTGACCAGCTTGTTTGTGCCGATGACTTAAACCGGGCTAAAGAAGAGGTGGCTTTCTGGCGCCTGCTCGAAGACCGGCTCGGCTTCAGTCGGGACCAGACCCTGTTTGCCGACGACAATCTCAAAGTACTGCGGGCCGCGCGCAGTCACGGCATCGCCCACCTGATCCATATCGCCAGACCCAGTTCACGAGACCCCTTGAACGCCTCTGCTGAGTTCACCTCCATCGGCGGCTTTAATGAATTGTTATGCTGACAGGCTAGGCGGGGCCCAAGGCGCATCGAACCACACCGCCTCCCCAGCCCGGCTGTGTGTTCTGAAGAGTCACTCCACCGCACCTGATTATTCTTGTTGCAAGCACAAGATGGATTGAAAAAAAATAATCACTTGTCTAATCTTACAAAAGACCAGAACAATGTTCTTTTTTTGAGCTAGTATGCCTGTATTACAGCTCTTTTGGACCAATCACATACTGGTAATTATTTTTTTCAGTAGGACTTGAAGTTACTGTAAATATTTAGTATGTGTGATAGCATTATTGTCTATCACCACTTTGTTCCGGAGCCAAATAACGAATGTAACAAGCGTAAAAACCAGCACAACCGCTAACTAAAAGAGAGGTGGAAACATGGGGAAATATGACGAAATTTTTACAGAAAGCATCGAAAATCCGGAGAAGTTCTGGGCAAAAGCCGCAGAAGGTATTGACTGGTACCAGAAATGCGA
Source organism: uncultured delta proteobacterium (assembly GCA_963824415.1). GTDB lineage: Bacteria > Desulfobacterota > Desulfobulbia > Desulfobulbales > Desulfocapsaceae > JABDQA01. The sequence goes on along the minus strand of CAWGPM010000002.1, from coordinate 186,657 downwards.
CAAGGTGCTTGATGCTTCCAACCCACCTTTCTACCGCTGGTTCACCGGCGGCACTTTGAATACCTGCTATAACGCTGTCGACCGTCATGTGGAGGCGGGCCGGGGCGACCAGGTTGCGATCATCCATGACAGCCCGGTCACCAAGACGATAACCAAAGTCACCTACAAAGAACTGCAGGACAAGGTCGCTCTGCTGGCCGGAGCACTCACCTCCATCGGGGTCGTCAAGGGAGATACGGTCATCATTTATATGCCGATGATACTCGAGGCCGCCTATGCGATGCTGGCCTGTGCCAGGATCGGTGCGATCCACTCGGTGGTCTTCGGCGGTTTTGCGGCCAACGAGTTGGCCATCCGCATCAACCACGCCGAACCGAAGGTTATCATGACCGCTTCAGGGGCGGTCGAAGGTACCAAAATCCTGGCTTATAAACCGATCGTGGACGAAGCGATCAATATTGCCGAGCATAAGATCGAAAAATGCGTGATCTTTCAGCGACCGATCGTGGAGGCTGCGATGCAGGCCGGGCGCGATATCGACTGGAACGATTTCTGCGCCGGGGCTCAACCGGTGGACTGCGTGCCGGTTGCCGCCACCGATCCACTCTATATCCTTTACACCTCTGGTACCACCGGCATGCCCAAGGGCGTGATCCGGGACAACGGCGGCCACGCAGTGGCGCTGCACTGGAGCATGAAAGCCATTTACGACATCGATGAAGGCGACGTCTGGTGGTCGGCCTCCGACGTCGGCTGGGTCGTGGGCCACTCCTACATCGTTTACGGACCGCTGCTCAAGGGAGCCACGACCGTTTTCTACGAGGGCAAGCCGATCGGCACCCCGGATGCGGGTGCTTTCTGGCGGCTGATTTCCGAACACCAGGTTAAAGCGCTGTTCACCGCCCCAACCGCTTTCCGGGCCATCAAAAAGGAGGACCCGGACGGGGTTTTCATCAAAAAATACGATATCTCCTGTTTCGAATGCCTCTATCTGGCAGGCGAGCGGCTCGATCCAGATACCTATTACTGGGCCTCGAACCTGCTCAAAGTTCCGGTCATCGACCACTGGTGGCAGACCGAGACCGGCTGGGCCATTGTCGCCAACTGCCGCGGCATCGAGGAAATGGTGGTCAAACCGGGCTCTCCGACCAAGGCCGTACCCGGCTACAATGTGATGGTCCTCGACGACGAAGGCCAGGAAGCGGGCCCCAATACCGAGGGCAACATCGTCGTCAAACTGCCCCTGCCGCCCGGTACCCTGCCCACCCTGTGGAAGAACGACAAACGTTTCGTCGAGTCCTACATGTCAACCTTTCCGGGCTACTACGAGACCAGTGACGGCGGCTATATCGACGAGGATGGCTATGTCTACGTGATGGGTCGGATGGACGACGTGATCAACATCGCCGGCCACCGCTTGTCAACCGGCGCCATGGAAGAGGTCATCGCCACCCATCCTGATATCGCTGAGTGTGCCGTTATCGGCACGGAGGATCAGCTCAAGGGTCAGTTGCCGGTCGGACTGTTCGTGCTCAAGTCCGGGGTTGACCGCGATGCCGAGGAAATCAAGACCGAACTGGTCAAAATGGTCCGTGAGAAAATCGGCGCCATCGCCTGCTTCCGCGAATCAAGCCAGGTGGTCCGCCTGCCGAAGACCAGATCGGGCAAGATACTGCGCGGCACCATGCGCTCTATTGCCGCCGGCAAAGAGTATCGCATGCCGTCCACCATCGACGATCCAACCATCCTCGATGAGATTACCGAAACCCTTAACACCATGGGCTATCCACCCGAGTAAACGCCAGCGTCTTAGCGCGCCCCCCGGACCCGCCTGCCAGCCAGCGCGACCCGGGGGGTGCAGTGCAGCGCCGCCCCGCATCAGATGCCGGGTGGCCTACCTGGCAACCATCCGGTACGATCCTCGAATTACTACTTCAAGACAACACGTCCACAACGATTATGAAAATTCACGAATATCAGGCGAAAGAATTGTTCCGGGCGGCACAGATCCCGGTACCCGAAGGCATTGTCTGCCGCAGCCTCGATGAGGTCGCCGAGGCCGCCAAGAAACTGGGACTGCCGGCCGCGGTAAAGGCCCAGGTACACGCCGGCGGCCGTGGTAAAGGCGGCGGTGTCAGGGTGGCCAGCACCCAGTCTGAAGCGCTTGCAGCAGCCCAAGCGATTCTTGGCATGACACTTGTAACCCAGCAGACCGGCGGAGCAGGCAGAACGGTCAGCAAGGTGCTCGTTGAACAGGGCGTCTCGATCAAAAGAGAACTGTATCTCTCCTTTATCGTCAACCGTGACGATGCAACGGTTACCATCATGGCCAGCCAGGATGGCGGCATGGATATCGAAGAGGTGGCGGCCAGAACACCCGAGCGCATTATCAAGGTCGGCATCAACCCGCTGCTGGGCATCCAGGGATACCACATCAGACAGGTCTGTGCCGGTCTGGGTCTCGACAAAGCGGTGGCCAAGCAGGGCGGTGCGATGCTCAGAAATCTCTACAGCCTGTTCACGACCCGTGACTGTTCCCTGCTCGAGATCAACCCGCTGATCATCACCGGCGACGATACGCTTCTCGCCCTCGATGCCAAAATAGATATCGATTCCAACGGGCTTTACCGGCATCCCGATATTGCCGCGATGCGCGATCCTGACGAGGAGGACCCCAACGAGCTGGAAGCCGCAGAATTCGGCCTGAACTACATCAAGCTCGAAGGCACCATCGGCAATATGGTCAATGGTGCAGGCCTGGCCATGGCCACCATGGACATCATCAAACAGGCCGGGGCAGAACCGGCCAACTTCCTCGATGTGGGCGGCGGCGCCGATGCTGAAAAGGTTGAAAACGGGTTCCGAATCATCTTGAGCGACCCCAATGTGCAGGGCATACTGATCAATATTTTCGGTGGAATCCTGCGCTGTGACGTGCTGGCTCAGGGCGTGGTGCAGGCCGCCAACGCCATCGGCCTTTCTGTGCCGGTGGTGGTCCGGATGGAAGGTACCAACGTCGAGGAAGGCCGCAGAATTCTGGCTGAATCAGGACTTGAGCTGATCAATGCGGTAACCCTGTCGGATGCGGCCGAGAAGGTCGCGGCAATTACCAGAAAGTAACGGACCGCACCGTGTATCGAATCGTTTATCTGCTGATCTGCATGCTGCTTTCCGGGGTGCTGGCAACCGCTGCCGAGGTCGAAAACGACCAGGACAAGTGGATCATTGCCACCGGTGCCACAGAGCAGCTGCCCGCCTCAAGCCTGGCCGGGTTCGTGCTTGCCCTTGATCGGGGTGCCGCGGCGATCAAGGTAGATCTGGTGTTGAGCAGCGACAACCGGCTTGTGGCAATGGGCGACCCGCTGCTCACCACAACCACTGATGGTGCCGATATCTATCCTGAAAGGGTGCGTCCGGACGGCACCCTTTACTCGTTTGATCTGAGCCTGGCTGAACTTAGAGCGCTCTCCGTCATTCCCGGGGACACGAACCGCGTACCCACTGCAATACTGAGCCTGGCTCAGGTGCTGGACTATCTGGCCCGCATCGATGACACTCTCGATACGAGGCTGACACTGATCTGCGAGCTGCGCAAAGGCTGGCTGCATGAGCGCGAGGGCAAGGATCTGGGCACTATCCTGTTGAGCGAGCTGCAGCGCGCTGCCCCCAGGCTGAACAAGATCGATCTGTTCATCGCCTCCTATGACCCGGACGAGCTTCAGGAGATTAGTAAAACATTGTTATCCTCTCCTGCAATGGATTTACGATTGATTCAGCTCATAGGCGAAAACGATGGTATGGAGGTGATGAGCCTGGAACTCGGTCGCTACCAGCCTTACAACTACGACTGGCTGTTCACCCGCTTCGGTCTCAAGGCCGTTTCAGGGTATGCCGAGGCAATTGGCATCGGCTCAGCACAGGTGCTCGATCAATCCGGTAATCCGCTGAATACCCAATATCTGGACGCAGCCCGCTCACTGGGCCTCAAGGTCCTCGCTTATCCGGCCGATCCGAAAGGCTCCATCCTGCGCTTTTTTAATGCAGAGCGGGATGAGGCCCTTTTCGAACAGCTGCTGTTTAAGGCAGGCCTCGACGGCATGCTCACCGAACACGACGCGTTTGCCCGCAAATGGCTTGCAACGCGCAGCGAAGACAGCAGCAATGGCCCCCAGCTAAGCATAGAACGTCTGATCGAGCAGATTGAGGACCGGGGCATAACGCCTGTCTCCCCTCTGCAATCGGACTAAACCTGATAACCAAACCATTAATAAGAAGGGACTTATGGCAATTTTCGTCGACCACACAACACGTCTGATCGTCCAGGGAATTACCGGCCAGGAGGGCCAGTTTCATACACGCCAGTGCATCAGCTACGGGACCTCGGTTGTCGGAGGCGTCACTCCCGGCAAAGGCGGCCAGAAAATGGACGAGGTGCCGGTCTTTAACTCAGTGGCGGAGGCGCGTCAGGCCACAGACGCCAACGCTTCAATGATCTTCGTGCCACCACCATTTGCCGCCGAGGCGATTCTCGAGGCTATCGACGCCGGCATAGAACTGATCGTTTGCATAACCGAAGGCATCCCGGTTATGGACATGCTTCGGGTGAAAAACTACCTGGCCGGAAAACCCTCTCGCCTGATCGGCCCCAACTGCCCGGGTATCATCTCACCCGGTGCCTGTAAAATCGGTATTATGCCGGCCCCGATCCATAAAGCAGGAGGACCGTTCGGCGTGGTCTCACGCTCGGGAACCCTGACCTACGAGGTGGTCCATCAACTGAGCCAGGAAGGCTATGGCCAGACAACCTGCGTTGGTATCGGCGGAGACCCGGTCAACGGCACCGGTTTTATCGATTGCCTGAAGGCCTTCGAGCATGATCCAGAGACCGAGGCAGTGGTAATGGTTGGCGAAATCGGCGGCAATGCCGAAGAAGAGGCGGCTGCCTGGATCAAGGCCAACCTGAGCAAACCGGTGGTGGGCTTTATTGCCGGCCTGACCGCGCCCCCCGGCCGCAGGATGGGCCACGCCGGCGCCATTGTCAGCGGCGGCTCAGGAACTGCGGCGGCCAAAATCGAGGCCATGGAGGCAGCCGGCATCCATGTCTGCCGCGATCTCGGCAGCCTTGGCAGGCTCTGCAAAGAAGTCTACGCTGCCTAGGAACCCGGCATCGATCCTGGCTCGGAGATATTTAACAAGGGCTGAACAGGTTGTATCAACGAAACTGTTCCTGTGCACAAAACAAATACCTGGTCCTGGCTGAGCACTAGGCCAAGTAGTGTCCCGCGGTCTTTTTACCTTGGCAAGAACATCGTTCTTCAGGCGGATTCCTCAGAAACCAGTCGTTTCTGGGGAGAATGACCGCCAGAGTCTCTTTTCCCGCTCCAGCTTATCCTGCTTTTTAAATCGCTCTTATTTTATATATCATATTGAAATATTTAATTTTTAATTGCCCTTGAAAGCAGTTTGAATACACTTGTTCTTTTTTTCTTGACAAGGGCTGACAATTTTCCTAAAAATGTGTGTGTAACACTGTTCTTTTATTTTTTTTATTTATTTACGCAATAAACATATTTTACATGTAAATACAAAATATTAAAGAAAAGAAACATGATAACACAATTTACCAAACAGTGGCTGCACCAGCTCTTGGGATGCACCGTCCCTGCCCTTCGGATCACCAGCCTTCACCACGATCATCAGCCGTTACCACGTTAAGGAGAACGCATGGATACCATCGAAAGACTTGAATATCTGAAGAAACTCAGAGCCGAAGCGAAACTCGGCGGCGGACAGAAACGCATAGACAAACAGCACTCGCTGGGCCGCATGACCGCCAGAGAACGCATCGACCTGTTGCTTGACAAGGGGTCGTTCGAGGAATTTGACATGTTCAAACTGCACCGCTGTACCGACTTTGGTATGGACCAGCAGAAATACTGCGGAGACGGTGTGGTTACCGGCCATGGCACAATTGATGGGCGCATTGTCTATGTCTTCGCCCAGGATTTCACGGTGCTGGGCGGTTCACTGTCGGAAACATTTGCTGAGAAGATATGCAAGATCATGGATCTGGCGATGAAAAACGGGGCGCCGGTCATCGGCCTGAACGATTCCGGCGGAGCCCGGATTCAGGAAGGGATCGAAAGTCTGGCGGGATATACCGATATCTTCCTGCGCAACGTGATGTCCTCCGGTGTTGTTCCACAGATTTCCGCAATTTTTGGCCCCTGCGCCGGCGGCGCGGTCTACTCGCCGGCTTTGACCGACTTTGTGGTGATGGTCAAAAATAATTCCTACATGTTCCTGACCGGCCCGAAAGTAGTTAAATCGGTGACCCACGAGGATGTAACCGTTGAAGAACTCGGTGGCGCTGAAATGCATTCATCACGCAGCGGCGTGTCTGACTTTGCCGCAGAAACCGGTGCCGATGCAATCGCCTATGTGCGTAAGCTGGTCTCGTTTCTCCCCCAGAACAATATGGAAAACCCGCCGGTCATCAACTGCACCGATCCGGTCGAGCGCACCGCTGATGCGCTCAATACCTTCATTCCGGCCAATCCTAATGAAGCCTACGACATGAAGGAGATAATCCTGCAGACCGTGGATCACGGCGACTTTTTCGAGATCAAGGAAACATTCGCCCCCAACATCATTGTCGGGTTTGCCCGCTACAACGGTATGAGCGTCGGCATCGTGGCCAACCAGCCGGCCCATTACTCAGGCGTACTGGACATCGACTCTTCGGTCAAGGGAGCCCGTTTTGTCAGGTTCTGCGACTGTTTCAATATCCCGGTGGTAACCTTCGTCGACGTGCCGGGCTTTCTGCCGGGAACCGCTCAGGAATACGGCGGCGTCATCCGTAACGGGGCTAAAATACTCTACGCCTATGCCGAGGCGACCATTCCCAAAGTCACCGTCATCACCAGAAAAGCCTACGGTGGCGCCTATTGCGTGATGTCTTCAAAACATCTTCGGGGCGACATCAACTACGCCTGGCCCACCGCTGAAATTGCAGTTATGGGCGCCAAGGGGGCTGTCGAGATACTGTATGGCAGACAAGCTAAAAAAGAAGATGACCCGGCCGCTTATCTGCAGCAGCGCGAGCAGGAATACCAGGATACGGTGGCCAACCCCTATGTGGCTGCCCAACGCGGATACATCGATGACATTATCGAGCCGGCCCGGACCCGTTTCAGGATTATCAATGCCCTGCGTCTGGTGGAAAACAAACGCGACACCAACCCGATGAAAAAACACGGCAATATTCCACTGTAATCAGGAAATTCAAAAAAGGGGAGCATCCATGAGCGTCAAAATCTTTATCAAGCGTGTTGTTTCGGAAGACAAGATTCCCGAATTGACGGTACTGCTGAAACGACTGCGCAGCATCACGCTGATGCAGCCGGGCTACATTTCAGGGCAGACTCTGAAACGGCTCGACAAGAGCGACGAGTCCATGGTGATCAGCACCTGGCGCTCGATCGAGGACTGGAATAACTGGATCAAGAACGAAAAGCGGATCGCCATTCAGTCAGAAATCGACGGACTCATCGGAGACGAAACTGAATACGCCATCTACGAGTAACCCACTTGAACTGAACCTGCCCGATATCGAAATCATCGGCAGCATCGCTAATAAAACACAGGTAATCGAAGACAATGGCAGACATGCAAAAAAAGATGGCGGCTGCGCTGGCCGCGGTTAACGCCTACCTACAGATGGAAGAGGCCGCCGCCGCGCAACACGCGCAGGAGCCGGCCTCTGTTCCGGCGGCCCAGCAGAGTTGCTGGAGCCAGAGCGGACGGCAGGACATGATGACCATGCGCCGGCTCATCCAGTTGCGAACCTTCAGCAGCAGCCGCTAAGAGACGACAGCCCAATATCAGGCATAAGGAGATAGAGACGATGAGTGACCAAGTTCAAATGACAGAAATGAATTACGCGAATGACCGCCCGGCAGCAGAAAATCCGGTAAAAATCATGGATTTGACCCTGCGCGACGGACACCAGTCGCTGTTTGCCACCCGCGGGCGCACCGAAGATATGATCCCGGTTGCCGAATTGATGGATGAAGTCGGTTTCTGGGCCGTCGAAACCTGGGGCGGCGCCACCTTCGATACGATGCACCGGTTCCTGAACGAAGATCCCTGGGAACGGCTGCGCACCCTCAAACGTTACATGAAAAAAACCCCGTTTTCGATGCTGCTCCGCGCCCAGAACCTGGTCGGGTATCGCAATTATGCCGATGATCTGGCCCTGGCTTTTGTCGAGCGTACCGCTGAAAACGGCATGGATATCTTCCGCACCTTCGATGCGCTGAACGACTATCGCAACTTCGAAACGGTGGTCTCACAGATAAAGAAGTGCGGCAAGCACTTCCAGGGCTGCATCTGCTATACGATGACCGAACCGCGCCTTGGCGGCGAGGTCTACAACCTGGATTACTATATCAATAAGGCCAAAGATCTCGAGTCTATGGGCGCCGATTCAATTTGCATCAAGGATATGGCCGGTCTGCTTGCCCCGTACGACGCCTATAGGCTGATCAAGGCGATGAAGGAGGCGGTGAGCGTGCCAATTCATCTGCACTCTCATTTTACTTCGGGTATGTCGCCGATGACCCATCTGAAGGCCATCGAGGCCGGTGTGGACATCATTGACACCTGTATGACGCCGTATGCCTATCGAACCTCCCATGCAGCGGTCGAACCGCTGGTGATGACCCTGCTCGGCACCAATCGCGATACCGGCTTCGACATCAAGAAGCTCGCCGAAATCAACGAAATTTTCGAAAAGGAGATTCTGCCCAAATACAAGCACCTGCTCGACGATTCCAAGGTCTCGATCATCGACATCAACGTCCTGCTGCACCAGACACCGGGCGGCATGCTGTCCAACCTGGTCAACCAGCTCCGCGAGATGGATGCCCTGGACAAGATCGACGAGGTCTACAAGGAACTGCCGCGGGTCCGTAAGGACCTGGGCCAGATTCCGCTGGTCACGCCGACCAGCCAGATCGTCGGCGTACAGACGGTCAACAACGTGCTGCACGACACCGACGGTGAGCGCTACAAGATGATCACCGGCCAGGTCAAAGACCTGTGTTACGGGCTCTATGGCAAGACCGCGGTCCCGATCAACCCGGAAGTGCAGAAAAAAGCGCTGAAGGGCTACCCCCGCGGCGAGGAGCCGATCACCTGCCGGCCCGCCGAGGTGCTCGAACCTGAACTGGAAAAGGCAAAGGCGGAAGTCGGCGGCCTGGCCAAAGACCTCGACGATCTGATTCTCTACGCCCAGTTTCCGGTCACCGGCAAGAAGTTTCTCGAGTGGAAATACGGTATCACCCCGGCCCCGGCCAGCGTCCAGCCGATCACGCTTGAAGAGGTCAAGAAGAAAGACGAGATCATCAAAAAAGCCAAGGCCGGCCAACTGGTCGAGAAAAAATCAGATACTCCGGCCAAGAGCGAAGCCGCTCGAACCTTTAACGTCTTCATCGACCATGAATACTTCAGCGTCGATGTGGACCCGGTGGGCGGCACCCCGATGATTGCCGCTGCTGCTCCCCAGCCAGCCGCCCCAGCGCCCAATCCTGCCCCAGCTGCTCCAGCCGCTGCATCGGCCCCGGCAGCAAATCCCGCGCCGGCTAAGGCCGCTTCACCTTCGGGGACCATGCTGCTGGCGCCGATGCCCGGTATGATCGTCAAATATGAGAAAAAGGTCGGCGACACCGTAAAAGAAGGCGACACCATCGTGGTGCTGGAAGCAATGAAGATGGAAAATGCTCTGCCTGCCCCGTGCGACGGTACCATCAAGGCGATCGACTTCGACAGCGGCGATTCTATCACCAAAGGCGCCGTACTGTGCGTGATTGGCTAAATCTCACGGATTATTAACCATCATCTGAGCTGAAACCGACCATGGCAGACCAAGTTCATCCCGATGTCCACCAACGCCTTGAAAAAGCGGTTCTGGAGATATTTTCCAACTCCGATTTTCACAAAGCGAGCATCCGCGATGTCGCCGAGCGGGCCGGGGTCAGTTTCACGACCATCTATAAGCACTACGGCAGCAAGGAACGACTGGTTTTTGCCTTTGTCGATGTCTGGATGGGTAAGCTGACCGACCGGATCGTCGATCATCTTCAGGGCATCGAAGATCTGAAGGAGAAACTGCGCAAGGTGTTCTGGCTGCAGCTCGACTACTACGAGCGGCACGTCGGTCTGGGCCGCATCGTCTTCATGACCCTGCCGATGAACACCTGGATGGCCGACCAGACCTTTGCCCAGCCCCGGATGATGGGGCTGATGATCGATGTGCTCCGTCAGGGCCAGAAGGAAGGGGTGCTCAACCCGGACGTCAGGGCCGGCACCCTGCTCGATTTTCTGATGGGTTTCGTGCAGCGCAGTTTTTTCATGTGGATCCTGCGCGGCCAGCAGGACAGCCTCTCCGCCCAGGCCAACCTGCTCTTTGAGATGGTCTGGCGCGGTATGGCCAACCCGGGATACAACAACCACCAGCAGAGTTTGCCGGACTAGATTCTGTTTTGTCCGCGCACGTTCACGTTCAACGTTTTTTCGGAGGAACAGTATGGAAATACTAAAGATCGACCATCTGGGAATAGCGGTAAACAGTATTGACGACGGCAAGAACTTCTGGTCTGAGGTGCTCGGCCTCGAATTCGAAGGAGCGGAAACCGTCGCTGAACAGAAAGTAAAGACCGCCTTTTTCCCGGTCGGCGAGAGCGAGGTCGAACTGCTCGAATCAACCGCACCCGACGGGCCGGTGGCCAAGTTCATCGAGAAAAAGGGTCAGGGATTCCAGCATGTGGCCTTCCGCGTGGCCAATATAGACGAGGCGCTGGCGGAGCTCAAAGAAAAAGACATCCAGCTCATCGACCAGGTGCCCCGTATCGGTGCCGGCGGGGCCCGGATCGCTTTTCTGCATCCCAAAGCCACCGGCGGCATCCTGGTAGAGCTGTGTGAACGATCTTAATCGAGTCAGCGGCCGCGGCCACCATCGCATCTGCATCAATTCAACAGGAGTCCACCATGTCACACCACCCAGATATTGAAAAATGGCAAGAACTCGCCACCAAGCAGATGAAGGGCAAAGCGCTCGACTCGCTGAGTTGGCAGACGCCGGAAGGCATTCGCGTCAAGCCCCTGTATACCGCTGAGGATATCGAAGGCCTCGAAAGCACCAACACCCTGCCGGGCCTGGCCCCCTATGTGCGCGGGCCGATGGCAACCATGTACGCCGGCCGCCCCTGGACCATCAGGCAGTATGCCGGCTTCTCCACCGCCCGGGAATCCAACGAGTTTTACCGCAAGGCACTGGCCGCCGGCCAGAAAGGGCTTTCCGTGGCCTTTGATCTGGCCACCCACCGTGGCTATGACTCGGACCATCCCCGGGTCACCGGCGATGTCGGCAAGGCCGGCGTGGCGATTGACTCGGTGGAAGATATGAAGATCCTCTTCGACGGGATTCCGCTGGACAAGATGTCGGTTTCGATGACCATGAACGGTGCGGTCATTCCGATTCTGGCCAGCTACATCGTGGCCGCTGAAGAACAGGGCGTCAGCCACGAACAGCTCACTGGCACCATCCAGAACGATATCTTAAAAGAGTACCTGACCAGAAACACCTTCATCTATCCGCCCACCCCATCTATGCGGATTGTCAGCGATATTATCGGCTTCTGTTCGAAGAACATGCCGCGCTACAACACCATCAGCATCAGCGGCTACCACATGATGGAGGCCGGCGCCAACTCGGTGCTGCAGGTCGCCTTTACCATGGCGGACGGCCTCGAGTACGTAAGAACGGCGCTGAAGGCGGGCATGGATGTGGACGATTTCGCCCCAAGGTTGTCGTTTTTCTTCGGCATCGGCATGAACTTCTTCATGGACATCGCCATGCTTCGAGCAGCCCGCCTGCTCTGGTACAATCTGATGAGCCAGTTCAACCCGAAAAACCCCCGCTCCTCGATGCTCCGCACCCACTGCCAGACCTCGGGCTGGAGCCTGACCGAGCAGGATCCTTACAACAACGTGATCAGGACCACGCTTGAGGCGCTGACCTCGGTATTGGGCGGCACCCAGTCCCTGCACACCAACTCGTTTGATGAGGCCATCGGGCTGCCCACCGATTTTTCGGCCCGCATTGCCCGAAACACCCAGATCATCATCCAGGAGGAGTCGGAGGTCTGCCATGTGATCGATCCGCTTGGCGGTTCCTACTATCTGGAATCGCTGACAAATTCCATTGTTACCCAGGCCATGAAGATCATCGACGAGGTCGAGGAGTTAGGTGGTATGGCCAAGGCCATCGAGTCTGGTATGCCCAAAATGCGTATCGAAGAGTCGGCGGCCCGCAAGCAGGCTCGGATAGACCAGGGGCTCGACGTTATCGTCGGGGTCAACAAGTACCAGCTCAAAGATGAGCAGATCGATTTCGAGATACGGGAAGTACCCGCTTCGGTGCGTGACGACCAGGTGGCCCGGCTCGAGCAGATCAAAAAGGACCGGGACAGTGAGGCGGTTGCAGCGGCTCTGGCCAATCTCACCAGCTGCGCGGAAGGCGATGGCAACCTGCTGGAAGCGGCACTGCCGGCCATTCGGGCACGGGCCACGATCGGCGAGATCTCCGATGCAATGGAGAAGGTGTTTGGCCGATTCGTGGCCAGCACCCGGTGCATTTCCGGCGCCTATGCATCCGAGTTTTCTTCAGATTCACAAAGCCTTGGCCAGCTTCGCAAGCGCACCGAAGATTTTCTCAAAAAGCACGGCCGGCGCCCGCGCATGCTGGTCACCAAGATGGGCCAGGATGGGCACGACCGGGGTATCAAGGTAATCGCCAGTGCCTATGCCGATATCGGCTTCGACGTCGATATCGGCCCGCTCTTCCAGACCCCCGAAGAAGCGGCAAGGATGGCGATTGAAAACGATGTCCATGTGGTCGGCGCCTCGAGCCTGACCGCCGGACACAAGACCCTGGTGCCAGGGCTGGTGGAAGAGCTCAAGAAACAGGGCGGCGGCGACATCAAGGTGGTGGCCGGTGGGATCATCCCGCCGAGGGATTACGACTTCCTATACGAACGCGGCGTGCAGGCGGTATTCGGCCCGGGTACCTCGGTTATCGACTCGGCCAACCGGACCCTGGATCTGATTGACTCAACCGGCTGATCCAGGCTGATCAGCTTAATGGCAAGGCGAGCGGCGATGCGTGCTATGCCGTCCGCCTTGCTCCGGCTCCTCTGCTCTTGAACGGAAACAACGGGAACTGCAGCACCTCACTGTCATGCAGAAAGATCCTGACTACTATATCCAGGGCGTACTCGATGCCAACCGGCTGATGCTGGCCAGAACCATCACCCTGATTGAAAGCTCGCTGCCGACCCATCAGGAGATGGCGACCACCATTATCGACCGGCTGCTGCCCCACACCGGCAGGGCGATCCGCCTGGGTATTACCGGGGTGCCCGGGGCCGGCAAGAGTACCTTTATAGACAGCTTCGGCACCATGCTGACCGAACTTGGCCACCTGGTGGCGGTGCTGGCCATCGATCCTTCCAGCGCCCGCAGCGGCGGCTCGGTGCTGGGCGACAAGACCCGCATGCTGAACCTCTCGGTCAATGCGAACGCCTTTATCCGGCCCTCCCCAGCCGGCACCACCCTGGGCGGCGTGGCCCGCAAAACAAGGGAAGCCATGCTGGCCTGCGAAGCGGCCGGGTTCGATGTGATCATCATCGAAACGGTCGGGGTGGGCCAGTCCGAGACCGCCGTCTCCTCGATGGTCGATTTCTTTCTGGTATTGATGATTGCCGGCGCCGGCGACGAACTGCAGGGCATCAAAAAGGGCATCCTGGAAGTCGCCGACACCATCGTGATAAACAAGGCAGACGGCGACAACCTGCTCAGGGCCGAGCGGGCCAGAAAGGAATATGAGGCGGCCCTGCATATCCTGACTCCCTCCAGCAGCAACTGGTCACCCAAGGTAATGACCTGTAGTGCTCTGGAGCAGAGTGGACTCAGGGAAATCTGGGAGGCGGTAACCACCCATCGCAGTGCCCTGGAAACCTCCGGGGAGCTGGCTGAAAAACGTCGAAAACAGGATCTGGACTGGCTCTATTTTCTGCTCGACGAGGGCTTGAAAACCTGGTTTTACAACCACCCCGATATCGGTGGGCAACTCCCCGCACTCACCGATGCCGTGAAAAACCAGTCCATCTCCCCCAGCGCGGCGGCCGGACAGCTGCTTGGGGAATTGAAAAAGTACCGCTGATCTGCCCAGTCAGCCATAAGGCCTTCCCCTGTCAGCGCGTCGCCTCAGCCCTCGAGATATTCTTCGATTTGCACCTCGTCGACCTGATCAGGGTCGAGATATTGCTCGCCATACTGGCGGTAGATACCACTGGTCAAAAACAGGCGGTAGAGCTCTGGGTCGAAGTGGCCGCCTTTCTGCATCGAGGACATGATCCTGATTGCATCGCTGAGCTTCTTGGCCTTCTTGTAGGGCCTGTCCGAGGCGGTGAGCGCTTCGAACACGTCGGCGATGACCATCATCCTGGCAGTGAGCGACATTTGCTCACCTTTGAGCCGGCGCGGATAGCCGGTACCGGTCATCGACTCGTGGTGGCCGCCGGCAATTTCCGGAACATCCTTGAGGTGCCGTGGATAGGGCAGTTCTTCAAGCATCTTGATGGTCTGCACGATATGATCGTTGATCTTATAGCGCTCCTCCTGGCTCAGGGTACCGCGCTTCACTTCCAGGTTATAAAGCTCTCCGCGGTTATAGAGATTTTCCGGCTCCTCGACCTTGAAGCCCCAGGGGTTATCCGGTTCGATATGGTCTGCCTCCCCCCGACCAATCAGGTGCTCCTCCCGGTCCGAGAGCAGCGCTTCCTCGGCCGGCAGGTCAGCTGCCGAGGTGCGCGCCTTGCGCTTGCCCTCTTCCCAGGAGATGCCGATCCGATCGTCCAGGGTTCGCTGCCAGGTGAGACCGGCGATCTGCCTGAGCCGTTCGATCGCCTCATCGGCCAGGAACTCGCCGCCTTCATTGCAATGGGCGATGAAACGGTAGTCATCGTCCAGCTGGGCAAGCCTCTGTTGCAGCGCATCCAGCGACTCCTGCCGCGCCCCGCCTTCGGTGATGGCCTGCCAGCAGGCAATCTCGGCATCACGCTTGAGTACCTCAAAACGCATGCGTACCTCGTGGATACGGTCGTAAATAGTCTCGAGCTTGGTGGCCTTGTCCACCACGTATTCCGGCGTGGTGACCTTGCCGCAGTCATGCAGCCAGGCCGCGACATGGAGCTCCTCCCATTGTTCTTCGGTGAGGTCGAAGTCGGCCAGGGGACCATCTTTGGTATCACAGGCCGCCTGGGCCAACATCTTGGCGATCACTGGTACACGCTGACAGTGGCCGCCAGTATAGGGAGACTTGGCATCGATCGCCCCGGCGATCAGCTTGATAAAGGCATCGAAGAGTTCCTTCTGCTTCTTGATGAGTTGCTTGGTCTCAAGGGTCACCCCAGCCAGCCCGGAAAGTCGCTGGACAAACAGGAGCCGGTCTCGCAGATCTTCCTCCTTGGCCTTCTCCGGCGGTCCGTGATAGACTAGACCAATTATACCCATCGAGTTGCCCTGCCGATCCTCCAGCGGCTCGCACCAGACGGTGGCCTGGGGGTGATTTTCACCAAACAGTACGGCCAACTCCTGGTTTTTACTCCGATCAAGATCCCAGCGGGTGCGCTCATTGCGCAGGGTGGCGCCGACAATGGGCTCTGCGCTGTCGAGACCGAATTCCGGCAGGTCAAGATCTCTGCTGCAGATGCGTTTGTCGCAGTAGACGTCGGGGCTTAAAACTTCCCGTTCATAATCAACCAGACAGATCAGCACCCCATCCGCTGCAGCGGCGTGCCGTACATCGTTGCCGATGCGCTCGAGCAGGGTATCGAAATTCTTCTCCCTATTCAGCGATTCGATCAACAGCAGAAATTCCGAAATGGTCTTTCTCATAAAGGACATGGTCCCGGACAGGTTATCCACCTCTTTCACGATCGAGCGGATTCGTCCCTTGTCGCTGAAATCCAGACGGCGAACCGCATCGGCCTCTTCGGCAAGCTTGGCAATCGGTTTGGAAATCCACCGGGCCACCGCCATGGTCAGTGGGACCATGCCCAGCACCAGGGCCAGGGCCAGCAATGCGGTCTGGTTACGT
The DNA here is from genome assembly GCA_963824415.1 of uncultured delta proteobacterium. Lineage (GTDB taxonomy): Bacteria > Desulfobacterota > Desulfobulbia > Desulfobulbales > Desulfocapsaceae > JABDQA01. The sequence continues at coordinate 170,435 of CAWGPM010000002.1, read as the reverse complement.
ATCTGGCGCACTTCAGCGGTCAGTTCAAGATAGGGAATGGCCATGCCGAAATACACGGGCGGACCGCTGTTGAGTTTGAGCTGGGCAAGCGTCGCCAGCCAGGGTTCGCCCCCGGCCTCATAGCTAAGCATGCCGGCCTCATCAAAGCCATCTTTCAGCCAGGCCTTATGCAACTCGTCGAGGGCAGCATTGCCCATTTGATCAATCCTGCGGCGCATTAACTCATCCGCTGCATTATCCTTGGGCAGCACAAGCCGTTCCACATCCTCGTGGGCGATCAGTTCACCGCTTGACTCGAACAGCACCACCTGGGTGCGCGGCGTGACTTTATCCTGGGTCAGCCGCCTCGAGAGGCTGTCCAGCCGGATATCGGCACCGGCGACAACTCGTTTATCTATATGACTACGGGCAAAGGTCATGCCGATCTGCTGGTCGGTAAAAAAGAGATAGGGGCTGCCCCGCACAGCCTCGGCCGTATCAACCGCCTGGCGATACCAGCCTCGCTGGCGCGGGTCATAAGTGGTATCCCAGACTCGTGCCCCGACCCGCTCCATCTCCTGGTTAAAAAACAGGAACTGCTTGTCTACACGCTGATCCGGCAGAACATCGATGCTCTGCACCGCCCATATCGCCTGATCTGGCGCACCTACGGCAGCGCGGTCAGCCTGATCGCGCAGGCGCCTAAACTGGAAAAATTCGCCGTTGGGATAGCCCAGATAGACAGAAGCCACGTTCTGATTGGCAAGCATTGCCTCGCGCAGTACAGGCAAGCCGGTAAGCCGCTCTTCAAGACTTTCATTCTGGACAAAAGAGGAAAAGGCCAGCAGATTGACCAGGGTTTCCGGCGGCCCGGCGAGGCGTTCGAGTTCGCGGGTATATTCACCGGTGATGCGCTGAACCAGATTGGTGGCTTCATCGGCAACCATGTCGCGACTCTTGGTATAGAAGAGCAAGGAAATTGCCCCGCAACCCGCCAGCATCAGGATAACGAACAGAGTCGAGAGATGCATTCTCAGCGGAAAACTTTTCTCTGGAGCGAAATGCCATGACGTACCTTCCTGGTTTCTACTGGGCCTGGTAATGGGGATTACGGGGCATGGCCCGGATGGTTTTCCGGGCTCTGCCAGATCACGTCAAACTGACCGTCCTGCCTGATTCTGCCAATGAACACCGGTTGGTGCAGGTGGTGGTTCTGCTCGTCCATGTTGACCTCCACGCCGCTTGGGGCGCGCAGGGACTGGCCCCCCAGGGCCTGCCCGCACCTTTTCGGGTGCAAACGAGCCGGCCTGCTCGACGGCCTGCTTCCAGAGACGGATACCGATATGGGTGGCCTCCATCGGGTCGGTGGTCAAGGGACGTTCCGCTCCGGCCAGCAGCCTTCGCTTTCGAGTACTCGGCCCACTGTTCACGAAAACGTTGGTTCTCCGGGCTGTCGATCGACATGAAATAGTTCCAGGCGGCAAAATGGCCGGCCAGCGCTGAGGTGTCCAGAGTGCGCAACTCCTCCTCGCCGATAGAGAAGGCCATAACCGGAATCTGCTCGGCGGTCATATCCTGCTTGGCCAGTTCCCGATAAAAGGCGATATTGGAATCTCCGTTGATGGTCGAAATCACCGCGGTTCTGCCACTTTTGCTAAAACTACCGAATCTGTTCAACAATCTCCTGGTAATCCCGATGTCCGAACGGGGTATAGATCTCGGTGATATTTTCCGCGGCGATTCCCTTGCTGATTAGAAAATTGGTCAGGATATTGTTGATCGTGCGAGGGTAGACGTAGTCGGTGCCCAGCAGAAAAAAACGCTCGATGCTGCCGCCCGCCTCGCTGAGCAGGTACTCGACCGCCGGAATCGACTGCTGGTTCGGGGCCGCCCCGGTATAAAAGATATTCTCGGAGAGTTCCTGGCCCTCGTACTGCAGCGGATAAAAGAGCAGACCGCCGAGCTCCTCGAAGACGGGCAGCACCGCCTTTCTCGAGACCGAGGTCCAGCAGCCGAACACCGCTGCAACCCGATACTGCTCCAGCAGTTTGCGGGCTTTATCGGCAAACAGCGGCCAGTTCGAGGCCGGGTCCACCACGATCGGCTCGATCCGGCGGCCCAGCACCCCACCCTCGGCGTTGATCTGCTCAATCGTCATCAGGGCCACGTCCTTAAGCGGTGTTTCGCTGATAGCCATGGTGCCGGACAGGGAGTGGAGAATGCCAACCCGGACCGGTTTTTCCTCCGCCCAGGTGAACGGCGCCGGCCCGAAGATAAGAATTACCGTCAGTGCCAGAAGCGATACGAGCCTCGCTAAAAATGATCGTTTCATTATCAGACTCACTCTGAGAAAATGGCAATGATACCATTTGAAACGGTGGACAGAAATTAATTTATACTACCACCAATATTCCCGTGTCGATTAAAAACAAATGGGATGGTTTTCCGATTTGGTGGTGGAGAACACCATATTGCTGTAATGTTATTTTTCTACATTTCAACACCAGCCTGCTGATCGAGATAACGGAGAAGGTCCATCGCATACCAATCATAACCATAGGAACCGGGCCATGCAGATAACCGCACTTGAAACCTTGAGACTCGGGGAATTTGGCAATCTCCTGTGGGTATTCATCGAGACCGACGAGGGTCTGGTTGGTCTGGGCGAGACCTTTTTCGGCCCCCAGGCGGTTGAGGCGTGGATCCACGAAACCGCCGCCCCGCTGCTGATCGGTCAGGACCCGCTGCGCATCACCTATCTGCACCGGAAAATGCAGGGCTACTGCGGTATTCGAGGCTCCGGGGCCGAAATGAGAGGGCTCTCGGCCATCGATATTGGTCTCTGGGACCTCTGGGGGAAGGCAACAAACCAGCCGATTTACCAGCTTCTCGGCGGCCTGACCAGAGAACGGGTCAGAACCTATAACACCTGCGCCGGCTATCGCTATATCCGCTCCAACCAGGGACAGCTTTCAGACAATTGGGGGACCGGGAGTGAGCTTGGCCCCTATGAAGATCTCGATGCGTTTCTTAACTCAGCCGGCGAACTGGCCCAGAGCCTGCTCGAGCAGGGGATCACCGGGATGAAGATCTGGCCGCTCGACCCCTTCGCCGAGGCCTCAGACGGCCTCTACATTTCTGCGCCCGACCTGCGCCAAGCCATGAAACCTTTCGAGAAGATCCGTGCGGCGGTGGGTGATAAAATGGACATTATGCTTGAATGTCATTCGTTATGGAACCTGCCGACGGCGGTGAAGATATCGCGGGCGATGGAGGAATTCGATCTGTTCTGGATCGAGGATCCCATCCGTATGGATCGACTGGCGACCATCGGTGAATTCAAGGCCCAGACCCGGTGTCCGGTAACCGCCAGCGAGACCATTGCAGGACGCTGGGGGTTCAGCGATCTGATCGAGGCCAGGGCGGTTGATATCGTTATGCTCGATATCGGCTGGGTGGGCGGAATAACCGAGTCCCATGCCATCGCCCAGATGGCCCATGCCCATCATCTTCCCTTTGCCCCCCACGACTGTACCGGTCCCATTATCTATACGGCGGCAACGCATATGTCGGTGCATGAGCCCAACGGGCTGATCCAGGAAAGTGTCCGTGCCTTCTACAACGGCGGCTGGTTCAACGAGGTAGCCACCACGCTGCCGATCATGGAAAACGGTTACGTCCGCCCGCCGGAGGGTCCCGGGCTCGGGATGGAATTGCTGCCCGATCTTTCCGGCCGTCCTGATGCAGTGGTCCGGCGAATAAGTCAGAAAGATATCTACTAGAGCCTGGTATCGACAGCTTCTGCGGCCCTGTGATACAGCGGAAAATACACATCCAAACAACTGTTGACCGTACGAGTAAAATTGTGTCTATTTTCCAAACGTTGCCATCATCTGGCAGCACCTTAAAATATCCCGATATCAGGGATAAAAATCAATAAAAGGAGGGATTTATGAGGAGCACATTTAAAAAGTCGCTGCTGATCGGCGGTGCTGCAATGGCCACATTGTGTCTTGCTGCGTCAACCGTATCAGCTGAAGAGACGAAATTACGCATCCAGACACACTATGCCCCAGAACAGCTTTCCGGTAAACTGGCAGCGGAATATGTCGACAATATTCAGAAAATGTCCGGCGGCGAAATCCAGGTGGAACTTTTCTACTCATCTTCTGTCGTCAAAACGGTCGAGACCTTTGACGCAGCTGCAACCGGTATTCTCGATTGCGATTTCACCGGCGGCGCCTATCAGACCGGCAAGAACCCGGCCTTCCAGTTTGTCAGCGATATCATGGGCGGTTACGATTCACCCTATCAGCAGCTCTCATGGCTCTACTACGGTGGTGGTCTTGAAGCCGCAGAAAAACTCTACAACCAGTTCGGCATGGAACTGATTGGCTGGTGGGTCTATGGCCAGGAGTCGCTGTCTTCATCGAAGCCGATCCGCAACACCGAAGATTTGAAGGACTGGAAATTCCGTTCGCCACCTGGTCTGGAAACCAAAATCTTCGAGAAGCTCGGTGCCAAGCCAATCGTCATGGATTTCACCGAGATTTTCACCGCACTAGAATCAGGTATCATCGATGGTACGGACGCATCGAGCCTTGCCAACAACACCGGCCTTGGCATATATGACATCGTCAAGTACGCCACCTATCCGGGCTTTCACTCCATGCCGTCGGATCATCTGGCCTGCAACAAGACGGTCTGGGACGCGATGCCAGAAAAGCATAGAATTATTATGAAGGTGGCTATGGAATCGCTCGCGCTGCGCACCGCTCTGGCGAACGAGGTACGCAACAATGAAGCTGCCGCGAAATTGCGTGAGCAAGGCGTTACGCTTTATGCATGGTCGGACGAAGAGCGCCAGAAGTTCCGCGATGCCGCTCTGGCTTCCTGGCCTGAGTTTGCGACTACTCCCGAAGCGAAGGCGCTGGTGGATAGTCACAAGGCATTCCTGAAACAACTCGGGCTGGCAAATTAGACTGCAGCGGGGGCATCGCTTGTCGGTGCCCCCAAACTTCGGAGAGCTTGACCCTTATTGACCATCAACCAGAACCTTAGCCGCCCTTGTCGGTAATGACCAGTGGTATGCAAGAAGTCGATGCTACTCGGGAGCGCTGCTGTTTGTGATCCCGCGCCGCTGCAAACACTGCTGTCATACCTTCCTTTCTGTGGTTTTCCGATTCCCCGGGTCAATGATCGACGCTCAACGATGCGGGTTGCATGAAAAGACACAACCGCAATGAGCCTGAAAGGCAGACCTGGTCTGCTTCGGCAGGATCAAAAAAAATAGGACAACAATCAACAAGAAAGCAGGATAGGAAACATGAAAGAGCACCAGGGTTCCGGCCCACTCGATATGGTGACCCACAGTTTTAGCCGTATCGTCATGTGGGCGCCGTTTTTCATTGTCCTTATCATTCTCTACGAAGTGGTGATGCGCTATTTTTTTGCCGCGGCAACACTGTGGGTTAATGAGATGTCGTTATGGGTTGCCGGCGGCATATACCTGTCAGCCGGCCTTTACGCCATGCTGCAGCGCAGTCATATCCGCATATTCATCATCTACGAGATGGTGCCGCTCTGGCTGAAACGGGTGTTCGACATACTTTCCACGGTCTGTGTCGGCATTTTCGCCTTTGCCGTTATCTGGGGTGGGTTTGGTGAGGCCAAGGCCAAATTCTGGCGCTGGGAAACATTCGGTACTGCCTTTGACCCACCAATTCCAGCAACTAACAAGCCACTGATCCTCACCGTAATGTTTTTCCTGGCGCTGCAGGCAGTTTCAAATCTGGTGAGGGACTGGCCCGCTGCACCATGGGTACGAAAACTTTTCGATCTTTTCGTCAGTGTCGTGATCATCGGGTTGGCCTCGATGGCGGCCTACCGGCTCTATATCGTGCCACCGGAAGGCCATGTTGTCCCGCTCAAATGGCAGATTGGCATCGGGGTTTTTCTTGGGGGAGCGGTGCTTCTGGTGATTTACGGCCTGATTCGTGATTTCGATAAGACGCCGATACCAATCAGCGAAATGGACGAGATTGAGGAAGAAGTGGAAATTATTAAGGGTCAGGCAGGCATTCCCGAGGAAATCCTGACCGGTACCCCGCCAAAACCGAAATCCTAGGAATTCATAATGGATATCGCAACAATTTCGATCATTCTGATGATTGGCATGCTGACTCTGCTGGCCATCGGCATGCCGCTTGGATTTGCTTCCGGCTTTCTGGCCGTCGTCGTCATGGTGCTGAAATTCGAGCCGACCCTGGTCACCGATCCATTTATCTACGGCTTTGATTTTGCCCAATGGACGGTTGGCAGCGGAATCCTTTCGAGGTCTTTCGGTACCGGGCCAATGAATATTCTCGCCCAGCGTTTATACGGTATCACCACCAACTATGTGCTTATTTCGGTACCGCTTTTCATTTTCATGGCAACCCTGCTGGAGCGTTCCGGGATCGCTAGGGACATGTACTCGTGCCTGAATACCTGGCTGTCCCGAACCCGGGGCGGCATTGCCGTCGTCACGGCGCTGATGGCCATCGTCATGGCAGCGATGTCGGGCATTATCGGCGGTGAAGTGGTGCTGCTCGGCCTTATTGCCCTGCCGCAGATGCTCCGGCTTGGCTACAACCAGAACCTTGCCATCGGTACCATTTGCGCGTCCGGCTCGCTGGGAACGATGATCCCGCCTTCCATCGTGCTGATCTTTTATGGTCTGATCACGGATACCTCCATTCACGCCTTGTTCAAGGCCGCCTTTCTGCCCGGTTTCATGCTGGCCGGTCTCTATATCATCTACATCCTGGTGCGCACCCGCCTGAACCCTGAACTGGCTCCGCTGCCCGAACCGTCGGCCGATGCGATGACGGTGAGGGACAAGCTCCTATACGGGCCGACAATCCTGGTCATGCTGGCCGGTGCCGGTGCGACGGTGGTCTTCCTGCGCTGGATCTACATCCAGGTCGGGGCCAAAATTAACCCTAAGATGATCAACGAAAATACCGTCCTGATAGGCAATTCGGTGCTGTGGGTATCCGCGGCCATCATAGCGTTAGCCGCAGCTTATATCTTCCTGCTGGTTGGCGTCGGAGCGGCCAAAGAATCCTGGGCCAAGAGCAAGGGAATGGTGGCGCCGCTGCTCATCGTCTTCGTTGTCCTCGGCTCGATTTACGGAGGCATCACCGGCATCACAGAGGCTGCCGCCATGGGCTCTTTGGCGGTGCTGATCCTGATCTGGATCCGCAAGGAATTCTCGCTCACCCTGCTGCGCGAGGCCTCAATGCGGACCTTCAAATCGACAGGGACGATCATCTGGGTGACCTTCGGAGCCACTGCTTTGGCTGGCGCCTATACCATTGCCGGCGGCCCGGCCTATGTGGCCAATCTGATCGTCGGCTATGAGTTGCCTACGCTGGGGGTCCTTCTGATCATGATGGTGATCTTCCTGTTCTTGGGCGCCTTCATGGACTGGACCGGCATCGTCCTGCTGGTCATGCCGGTGTTCCTGCCAATCGTTTTGAAGCTGCCAATAAACGAACTCGGCCTGACCGGCGGCCTCGATTCCACCACCATGGTGCAGGTCTGGTTCGGCATCCTTTTCTGCGTCAATATGCAGGTGAGTTTTCTGTCGCCGCCCTTTGGCCCGGCGGCCTTTTACCTGAAATCGGTGGCGCCGCCGCACATTACGCTTCCGGATATTTTCCGCGGCTTCCTGCCGTTTATGTGCATGCAGATTGTCATCCTGGCGCTTATTCTGCTGGTACCGGAGATCACCACGGTGTTTCTCTAAGATAGTCCATGCGCATTGATCAACCGATAAACAAGCAGTTTTTTCTGAACCGGCGGCTGCGTTTCATCATCCTGGCGCTGATGGTCATCGCTTTTATGTTTGGCTTTACCGACCAGGTTTGGGACCTCAATTTCGAGCGGCTGCACATCTTTTTGTTCAACCTCTGCGCCGGCGGATTCATTATTCTGTATCACACCGAGAACACGCCCGCTCCCGTCCGGGCGCTGCTATCTCTTCCTGGCGCTCAGCCTGCTCTATGCAGTACTGGCCTTTTTTCAGATGTACTACACCGCGGCAGCAGTCTCCTTTGTCCTTGGACTGCTGGTCGAGACAATTCGCCATCGGGCCTTTTCGCTGATTCCAGCCGAACTCTTCGACTCGAAAATATCGGTGGTTGACAAGTTCCATCACGCCTCGGTGCTCTGCCTGTCGCTGAGCCTGTTCATCGCCACTTTCGTACTGCTGAACAGCTCGCTGCTGCACTGGCTGCCCTATAAGAACCTGACGCTCAATGTCTTTTTTCTGGGCTACTCGTTTCCGGTCTCGCTGATCACCATGTCGGTGATGTTCTCATTTATCAGAAGAGATATCAGCCCCGGGTTGCGGCAGGTAAAGCAGGCCTTTTTCTGGACGGTTAACCTTGGCGTAATCATCTTCTTTCTTTTTATTATCTTTGAAATGCAGATCGCCAAATTCGCGATCGCCACGACTACTTTTTATCACCGTAGTGCTGATCTTCTCTTTTTTCCTGCTGCTGGGCACCAATGTGCAGCAGAAATACTTTCTGCTGTCGGGTATGTTTTTTCTGGTATTCACCGGCATCACCGGCATCTTTTACATCGAGCTGAAAAATTATCCCCAGCTTTACCAGAGCTGGGGCAGGCTGCTGCTCACCTCTCACGCCTATCTGTCCCTGTATGGCTGGAGCTTGAGCGGCCTGCTCATTCTGATGCGCTGGAACGATTTTCCGCTCAGGCTTAATTCCTGGGCGGTGATCTTCTTTCACTGGCTGGTGATCACGATTCTGGCGCCGCTGGGCAAGACAAACCTGATCTTCGGTATTGCCGCACTGATCTCCTTCTGCTTATTTCTGCACCTGTTCTTTGCCGAAAAAGAGGTCGAGACCCTGGACAACTGAACTCGCCCAAGCCACCACGTTACCACGATAGCTGAAAAGCGGCTAGGCCAGCGTGAGCAGATCGCCCCGCTGTTTGATCAACCCCTCCCTGATCAGTGCCCCGGCCAGCACCAGGACCCGCTCTTCGTTCTCACCAAGGTGGCTGGCCAGCTCAGTGATCGACAGTGTCTTTTCATCGAGAAGGGCCTGCAGAATCCTGCCCCGGACCTGGCGATTCGAGCCTTCGAAACGGCTCTGCGTAGTATACTGCCGCGCTCTGCCGGTTCAGGTTGCCCACCGTTTTTTTGAGCATCACCCCGTAGTCCATCAGCGCATAGAACCAATGGCGCGGTTCATTATGGTCCATGGTTTTCTCAACCAGATCCAGAATTTGCGGATCGCCTACTTTTTGGGCTTTGGAAAAAAAGAAATTGATATATACGGTTCTGATATTGGTTTCAACAAATGGATAGGCTTTGTTGAACGCAAAGACGCAGATCGAGGCTGCAGTTGCGCTGCCGATGCCAGGAAAGCGCTGCAGAATCATCGGGCTCATCGGGCAACTCACCGCCATATTGTTCGGTCACAAGCGCAGCAATATCATGCAGGTAACGGGCCCGGCGATTATAGCCAAGTCCCTTCCAGGCCCCGAGAACCTCGCTGAACGGCGCTCTGGCCAGTTGTCCAAATCCGCTGAATCGTTCGATGAACTTCTCGAATTTCTGCTCCACCCGGCTCGTCTGGGTCTGCTGGAGCATGATTTCCGAAACTACTACCCGGTAGGGCGTTATCTCACTGCGCCAGCTGAACTGCCGACCGTAGTGCAGGAAGTGATGCTTGATAATCGAGCTAAATCCAGCCAGGGTCTCTTCGCAGACGCCGTGCTTGTCAAACAGCGGCTGCCACTGACTGACAAGGGTGCCCAGATGATCCACCGGCAGCTCATTGCGATAGCTGCTTCCTGCCTCACTGGTGTGTTCGATGGTCATGGCTGAGCGGTTTTACCGCTGTGCATCCTGGCGGCCAGTTTCATCAGGGCCAGCAGCACCGTGCCGACCACCAGCCCGATGGCCAGGTTCACGATAAACAGCGGCAGCATATCAAAGGCATGGTGCAGCGCATCGATATTGTGGGTGAACATACCGCCTCCAACGAGCAGCATCGCGATTGTGCCGATCGCCGCGAGCGCCCGAATGACTCTGGGCAGCATCGCCACCAGGGCAGCCCCCGTCCAGTTGAGCAGACCGGCTCCTGCCCCCGAAAGCCTCTTGGCATAACCGATCAGCGCAAAGCCCATATCGTCCATCCGCACGATCAGTGCCACCACCCCATAGACCCCGACCGTGGCCAGCAGCGCAATCAGACTGACCACCATCACCCGCACCACCAGCGCCTGCTCCAGCACCGTGCCCAGCGCGATCATCACGATCTCGATGGAGAGGATAAAATCGGTACGCACCGCCGAGCGAATCTTGTCTTTTTCTATTTTCAGCAACTCCTCTCTAGTTGCGGCACTCTTTGCGGCAACCTCATGCTGCTTCTGATGGGCAAAGAAATGGTAAATTTTCTCGACCCCTTCAAAGCTCAAATACGCCCCGCCGATCAACAGAATCGGGACGATCAGCCAGGGGACGTAGGCACTGAGCAGCAGGGCCAGCGGCACAATGATCAGCTTGTTAATGAATGAACCCTTGGTGATGGCCCAGAGTACCGGCAGCTCGCGCGAGGCCTTGAATCCGGTGGCCTTCTCCGCATTGACTGCCAGATCATCGCCCAGGATACCGGCCGTTTTCTTAGCGGCCAGCTTGCTCATTACCGCCGCATCATCGAGCAGCGTGGCAATATCGTCGAGTATCGCAAAAAGTCCCCCTGTCATGCCTATCCTCTTTTACCCGTTAGAAATATGGTCGGCACCATCTGCAACCGCTGTCATGGTGCAGCCCCTCTGCTGCCTTATGCTACACCATGCATGAAAGTTTTCAAATGGATAGGGCAACTGGAAATATACTAGACTGACACCGGTGCGTTCAGCGAGCGATACAGATGGCCCGCCCGGTAGGAGCTGCGCACGTGGGGCCCGGAGGCCACCGCACCAAAGCCCAGGTCCTGGGCAATAATTTTGAGTTCAGCAAATGCTTCGGGTTCAACAAAGCGCTTGACCGCAAGATGCCCGGGCGTTGGCTGCAGGTACTGGCCAAGAGTAAGGATATCGCAGCCGGCCTCCCGTATCTCTCGCATGGTCTGAACCAGTTCGTCGCGGCCCTCACCGAGCCCGACCATCAGGCCCGATTTGGTAGTCAACCCCGGATCGAATATCTTGACGCGTTCCAGCAGCTCCAGCGATCGGCGATAGATTGCCTGGGGCCGGACCTGCGGATAGAGCGAAGGCACCGTTTCAATATTGTGGTTGATTACCGCTGGTCGCCCCGAACATATCAGCTCCAGCGCGTCCGCGTTTCCCTGAAGATCGGAAATCAGCACTTCCACAAGCGTTCCGGGACACCTGGTGCGTATCGCTTCGATGGTACGCAGGAAGTGAGCGGCACCGCCGTCGGCCAGATCGTCTCTGGTCACCGAGGTGAGCACCGCATAGTCGAGCCCCATTTCGGCCACCGCCGCAGCGATGCGCTCCGGCTCACCCGGGTCGAGCGGCTGCAGGATACCATGGCCCACTGCGCAGAACCGGCAGTTTCGGGTACAGCTATCCCCCATGATCATAAAGGTCGCGGTGCCCTTGGTGTAGCATTCGAACTGGTTCGGGCAGCGCGCCTCCCGGCAGACCGTATGCAGCCTGGAGTCCCCGACCAGGCGTCGGGTTCGCTCATAGCCGGGTCCGGCGGGCAGCCGTTTCTTAAGCCATCGCGGTTTCGGGGGCAATCTGCCCGTTTTCTTTTTTTGGGCTCGAGCTGCACTGCCGTTTTGCTGACCCGCTTGTTTTGTCTGTCCATGCTCTCCGGCATCAGATTTACCAACCTGCGCAGACTCTGCCGCCTGCTGAATTTGGCGCCGGAGCGTATCGCCCAGAACTTGCTTGACTTCATCGATCTCTATCGCCTTTTTGGATTCACGTGCCATCGAGGTCATCGATACTTCAGACAGACCGCACGGATTGATCCAGGAATAGGGTTTTAGATCGAGGTTCACATTCAGGGCAAGACCATGAAAGCTGATTGAGTGCCTGATCGCGATACCGATGCTGCCAAGCTTGCGGCCCGTAATCCAGACCCCGTGATTGCGCGGGTCGCGTCCGGCGTTGAGGCCAAAGGCAGCGGCCACATCGAGCATCACGGTTTCCAGCAGCCCCACGTAGTTGATCACACTGAGTCCCAGCCGACGCAGGTTGACAATCGGATAGCAGACCAGTTGGCCCGGGCCGTGATAGGTAACCTCGCCGCCGCGCTCCACGCGCAGCAGTTCAATACCCTGTTGGGCGAGAAAAGACTCGTCAACCCCGAGATGGGCGGCTGAACCGTTGCGGCCAAGGGTAAAGACGGGGGGATGCTCCAGGATCAGAGCATGATCGGGCCGGTGCGGCTCGCGATGCAGCAACTCCACCAGTTCCAGTTGTCGCTGCTGGGCCTGGCGGTAATCGATAAGCCCGCAGTCTTCGATCAACAACGCTGTCATCGCCCCAGGCTCAGCCCCTCAGACGGGGCTTGCGGGCTGCCAGGGTTTCATCCAGACGGCGCACCTTGGTTCTGGTCGGTGCCTGACGCAGCTGCTCAGCATCGGCCTGGGCTTCCCGGGCGATCTCCTTGAATACCTCGGCAAACCGGTCCAGGTCCTCCTTGCACTCGGTCTCGGTCGGCTCGATCATAATCGCTCCGGGCACCACCAGCGGAAAATAGATGGTCGGCGGGTGAAACCCGTAATCGATCAGCCGTTTGGCCATGTCCAGGGTCGTTATTTTGAAGGGCTGCTGTTTTTTATCGGAGAACACTGACTCATGCATGCAGGGCCGATCGTAGGCCAGCTCGAAGGTATCGCGCAGCAGCTCACGGACATAGACCCCGTTGAGCACGGCCAGCTGGCTCGCTTTTTTCAGGTTTTTGCCGCCCATGCTCAGGATGTAGCTATATGCCCTGACCAGGATACTGACATTGCCGAAGAAACCGTGCACCCGGCCGATGGAATCGGGAGAAGATGTATCCAGGCGAAAACCGTCTTCGGTTTTTACTACTCTGGGCACTGGCAGAAACGGCTCCAGCTCAATGCTCACACCGACAGGTCCCGCCCCGGGACCACCGCCCCCATGGGGGGTAGAAAAGGTTTTATGCAGGTTCAGGTGAACCGCATCGATGCCGCAGCGCTTGATGTCGACCATCCCCATGATCGCGTTCATATTGGCCCCATCGCCGTAAACCAGGCCGCCATGGCTGTGGACGATATCGGTGATCTCCCTGATATGCTCCTCGAACAGGCCGAGCGTATTGGGATTGGTCAGCATGATGCCCACCGTTTGATCATCCATTAGCTCGGCCACCCGGTCCGGTTCGAGAACCCCCTGTGCGCCGGAGACGATCGGCACCGCTTTAAACCCGCAGAGTGCTGCGCTGGCCGGGTTGGTGCCGTGGGCGGTGTCCGGAATCAGAATCTTGTTGCGTACCTCCCCCTTCTTTCTGAAATAGGCGGCAAACATCAGCATCGCCGTCAACTCGCCCTGGGCACCGGCGGAGGGCTGGAGCGAAAAGGCGTCCATGCCGGTGATCGTTTTTAAAAACTCCTGCAATTCAAACTGCAGCTCGAGAATCCCCTGGGACAGGTGCTCTTCTAGCAGCGGATGGGCCGAAGCCAGGCCAGGGGTGGCGGCCATCTTCTCGTTGATCTTCGGGTTATATTTCATCGTACACGAACCCAGCGGGTACATGCCGGTGTCAATCCCGAAATTCCAGCTCGACAGCCTCGTGTAATGGCGTACCACATCGACCTCGCTCAAATCGGGAAAGTCCGGCACGTCCCCGATCAGATCCCCGGCAAGCTCAGCCGCTGGCACGTCGCGCTCCGGCATAGAGTAGGCGGTTCGCCCCGGTTTGCCCTTTTCCCAGAGCAGCGGCTCCTCAAGGATCAGTCCTTGTGCTCCCGGTCCCTGTATCATCGGCTCACCTCCTCAATCAACTCATCAAGCACTGCTTTTTCGACCATCTCGGTCACACAGAACAATACCGCTCCTTCGTACTCGGGATAGAAACGACCCAGTTCCATTCCGGCCACGATGCCCTTGTCGAGCAGCCTGTTTCTGATCGGCGTAAAATCCTGCTCGAAATACAGTGCAAACTCATTGAATACCGGGCCGCCGAACAATGGTTTTGCCCCCCCGGCCAACAGGCCTTCACGCAGGTAGGCGGTCTTGTCGAAGTTCATCCTGGCCAGATCCCGCAGCCCGGTGGCGCCCAGGGTGGCCATATAGATCGCCGCGGTCATCGCACAGAGTCCCTGGTTGGAACAGATATTGGACGTCGCCTTCTCCCGGCGGATATGCTGCTCGCGGGTCGAAAGCGTCAGCACGAAGCCGCGTTTGGAGTCCAGGTCGACGGTTTGCCCGACCACGCGGCCGGGCATGGAACGGACAAACTGCTGCCGGCAGGTAAACATGCCGAGCCCGGCACCGCCGAAGGACGGGGCCAGGCCAAAACTCTGCCCCTCCCCGCAGACGATATCGGCTCCGGCCGAGCCGGGACTACGCAGCAACCCATAGGCAAGCGGTTCGGTAAAACAGGTGATGCACAGGCTGTCGAGTTCGTGGCCGGTCTCGGCTGCAGCTGCTATGTCTTCGATAACGCCGAAAAAATTAGGCGACTGGAGCGCCACTGCGGCCAGATCCTCGACACCGGCCAGGCCGGACAGGTCCGTGCGGCCGTCCTCACCAATATCGAGCTCTATTATTTCAAAGGGCCCGGGGGCCAGATAGGTGCGCACCACCTCCCGATAGTGCGGGTGAATCGCTGAAGAGATTGCAACCTTGGTTTTCTTTTTGCCAATACGCAGCGCCATCAGGAGCGCTTCGGCCAGGGCCGAGGCGCCGTCGTACATCGAGGCGTTGGCCACCTCCATGCCCAGCAGCCTTGCGGTCAGGGTCTGGAATTCGAAGATGCCCTGCAGGGTGCCCTGGGCCATTTCCGGTTGATACGGGGTATAGGAGGTCAGAAATTCCGAGCGGCCGGACAGACTGCGTACAATCTCGGGAACATGATGACGGTAACTACCGGCGCCGACCAGAACCGCCCGTGCCGTATGGGTCTGCATCGCTTCACCTAATCGTTTGAGCCGCTGGGTCAGATCCCACTCCGAGAGCGGGCCGGGGATGTCGATTTCCCCCTGGTAGCGACAGACTTCAGGGATGTGAGCGAACAGATCTTCGAGACGCTCGTGGCCGGTAACGGCCAGCATTTCCGTAATCTCTTCTGAGGTGTGCGGCAGATATCGCATGGCTTATCCCTTCAGCATTTCCAGATAGTCTTCCCGGCTGAGCAGTTCATCATACTGGTCCATGTCAGACGGCCTGATCTCAACAATCCAGTTCCCATACGGGTCTTCATTGATCAACTCCGGCGCATCCTCGAGTTCACCGTTTACCGCGACGATCTCGCCGGCCATCGGCAGATAGATCTCGGAGACCGCCTTGACCGATTCCAGGGTACCGAACTCTTCACCCTGTTCGAACGTAGCGCCTACCTCGGGCAACTCGACGAAGACGATGTCGCCCAACTGGTCCTGGGCGTAGTCACTGATGCCGATTTTAACCGTATCAGCGTCTTTGGCAGCCCACTCATGTTCAGTGCTGTAGTAGATGTCCCCCGGCAGGTGCAACTCATCGATCTCTTTCATGGTGTTTCTCTCCTTGGCTCAGTTCATCTCAGCTCAGTTATCGCCCGGCGGGCAGTCCGATCCGGTCTGATTTGGTTTCTGATTTCAACTTCAATTTTACGTTTACCCGCAACCAGCAGCACGGTTTCCCCGGTCTTGTGCACTCTATTTATCCTGATAAAACCGCAACTCAAACCACGGGGCTGAAAGTGTTGAGGCCGGCCCTGGCTGACCGGTGTGGCGATAGAAACGACAGCTGTTCCGACTCGGTCGATGGCCATATCCGTGGTGCAGGTCAGGATGGTGCCGATGCACTCCCCGTCCTTGGTTTGCACCTCGCTTGCCGGCGTGGCCGGGATCTTGCGCGGGTCGTAGCCGGCAAATCCGTAGGTATGGTATGGGCTGCCGGCCTGCAGCGCTTCCGCACCGATAAATGGCTTGGTGAAGCCCCGGCCGTCAGGCCCCAATGGCAGTACGAAGGACCAGGGGGTATTACCGAATTTCCAGTCTCCGATATCCTGGTGCGACAGGGGTAGCATCGCCCCGGTGCGCAGTGAGTCCCGGGCTGCCAGTCCGCAGGCGATCAAGCCGTAAGGCGCCCCGGCCTGCAGTAGGCTGCGCCAGATATGCCCGGTATCCGAACCGGCACAGAACAGTTCGAAACCGAACTCACCGGTATAACCGCTGCGTGAGAGCAGCAGCGGGGTACCGTCGGCAAGCACAAGTGGCCTGACTGCACCGGGGAAAATGTCACCGACGAAGGAAAAATAGGGCATCTCAGCAAACACCGATTCGGGATCAGCCAGCAGCGGCTCCAGAATCTTTGCAGCAGCCGGACCCTGCAGATCGATTTTACCTATTCGATCGGTGTGATCCATGATCTGCACGGATGGTGCCGCAAACTGCTGCAGATGTTTTGCAACGACCGGCCCCATGGCGCTGTTTACCACGACCATGTAGCGCCTGCCATCGAGTTCTGAGACGATCGCATCGTCGAGTACCGAACCGTCTGGTTTCAGAAACAGGCCGTAAATCGAACGATGAGGCTTCAGCGGTCCGGGTTCTTTGCCCAGGCAGCGATTCAGATCCCGGCTGAAACACTGCTGCAGGAGATCAAAGGCGCCGTCTCCCGCCAGGCTCAAAACCGCCATATGGCTGGTGTCGAACAGCCCGGCCCTCTCTATCACGGCCAGATGTTCGGCCTTGGCCCCGGTTGGATACCAGAGGGGCATCTTATAACCGCCGAATTCGGCCAGGTTGGCCTGTTGCTGGATGTGCAGGTCATACAGCGGCGTCGTGCGCAGGCAGCGTGCTTCAGTCATGGGCCCTCCGTGGCTTGGAGTGGGTCTGATTGACGACTTTTCAGTGGCACCTTGAGGTTGAAGCTTTTATAGACCACGAAAGTTTCGACCGACTGGACATTGGCGATTTTTACCGCTTCTTCGGTATAAAATTCCAGGATGCCGAAGTCTTTGGCAAGCATCACGGTGACGATCAGATCAAAGCGGCCGGTGACCACGCAGACTGAAACCACGCCGCGCAAGCGGCTGAACTCTTCAGCCTTTTTGACCAGGTTCATATCACGAACCTGCACCCCTATCATCACCACCGAATGCTCCGGCAGCTTTTCGGGATCAACGAGGCCGGTTATATCTAGTATCCCGTCGTTCTGCAGTTTCCTGACCCGGGTACGGACGGTACCCTCAGCCAGACCAAGGCGGTCGGCAACGCGCTTGAACGAAATCCTGCCGTCCTTGAGTTCGTTGATGATGGAGAAATCGGTGGTATCCATGAAACACCTCAGGGAGGAATATCCTAGTTATATGCTATGGCAGGCTGAAAAAAATGTCAACTTTGGACCATTTTTTGTCGAATCTGTCTTTATAAGATATGAATCTTAACGATATCGGCACATCAGACAAGAATTCTCAGCCTGACTCAACATCTTCAGCCGACCCGCTCAGCGAACTAATTGCAGTGCTCACCATTTGACGCTATAGTGATGGCCATGCAACCAGAAACCCTGCTTCCCCGCCCGTTGCTGCCGACGCTTGAGACCAGAGCAGCGTGGGCACCGAGTGCCAGAGCATGACAGGCGAAGTTGGCCGGTGCCCCGCCAAGGGTTTCGGAGCCGGGCAGGACATCCCAGAGCAATTCACCGAGGCCGGCGAGTCTGAGGCCTGTCTCTGCCGTATTCATTATATTGGGCGGCGACTTCATGCCGGGTGTATCATTTTTCGAGATGACCGGATCTTATTGCTTCGCTGTGGACGGCGCGGCAGGGCTTCTGGTTGCTGCTTGATAAAACCCTCGATGAGATCAACGAGAGGGCAAATCAGCTCGCGGCATTTGTCTGCTCCCGGTCCGGTGCGATAGTAAGCATCCCTGAACCTTTGAAATATACGTAAGTGCACTAAATAACGCTTTGTTTAACCCAGGCCCAAACAATGGGCCGGTTATGGTTGTCGCCGCTGCTGCGGACCGGCGCAACGTGACGGCTGAGTGCCTAACAATATCAATCAAGCCCACGCGGCCAGAGAGGAACCCCATGCTGCTACTGATCATCGGTCTTAATTTTATCCTGGCCGCCATCTGGCTGATGACCAATAACTACGAAACGTATGGCGTCGTCTGTTTCATCCTGGGTATGGCGGCCACCCATTACGGCTGGAAGCAGATGCACCGCCGAAAGACTCCGAGCAGCGCAGCCGATAGTAAAGAAGATGAGCAAGAGCAATGAGTGAAGTCAGCGACAAGGAACTGCTTGGCGTCATCAAGGACTTTCTGGAGATGGGTTATGTGGACAACATCGTCGCGATGTTTGACCAGGAACCCCGCTATCTTACCTGGAGCGGCAACATCCTCGAAGACGAACGCTTTGCGGTGCGCCTCGGCGTATCGGTTCTGTTCGAGGAACTCAAAGCCCGGCACCCGAAGAACCCCGAATGGCTCCACCCGGCAATTGCTGCCCTGGTGCCGCTGCTCGATTCCGGGCAACCTCTGATCCGTGGTGAAGCACTCAGCGTACTGGCAATTATCGATGGCCCCGGTCTTGCCGGCCATATTGACAAGATGCTGACCGATGACGACCCGCAGATCCGCGAGATCGCAGAAGATATAATGGAATCCATCAGCCAGGCCCAAGTCTAATCTGTCCACCGTCCCACCGTCCCCCGGTGGTCCGCTTCCTGGTGTCAAGCTGCCAGTCTCAGCTGTTCAACTCTTTGAGTGCCTCATTATAGGCCAGATAGGTTTGATAGATTTCATCATACCTGGCCGCCTCGGATGGCCCGGGCTCGGACCTGCTGTCTTCATCGAGCGTGACGAAGCACGAAGTAATCTCTTCAATTGTTCTACCTGTGCCAAGCGCTGTTTCGGCGCACCAGAGTGCCTGCAGGGCAGCCCCGGTCGCCCCCGCTTCCTGCTGGTGCGGGCAGACGACCTCACAATTGAAGATATCGGCCACCATCTGTCTCCAGAGTCGGCTCCGGGCCCCGCCGCCGGTTAACCTGATCTCTTGTGGTTCAATACCGTTTCTCCTGATCACCTCAAGCCCGTAGCGCAGGCCGAAGGTTGCCCCCTCCATTGCCGCCCGGCATAAGGTTGCTGGCCGCATGTTCAACCCGGTCATGCCACTCAGTGAGGCGGTGGCAGCAGGCAACGGCGGCGTGCGCTCCCCGTTGAAATAGGGCAGCAGGATCAAGCCCTCTGCGCCGGGGCCGACTAATCCGGCCAGCCGGTTAAACTGGTCAAGGTCGAGGTCGAGCAGCGAGCGAATCAATTCGGTGGCCACGGTTACATTCATCGTGCACACCAGGGGCAGCCAGCCGCCGGTCGAAGAGCAGAACGCGGCCAGCTCACCTGCTGCATCGACGACCGGGGTATCCGAGTAGGCAAAAATCGTTCCGGAGGTACCGAGACTGGCGGTAACCACGCCCTGTTTCACATTTCCGGTGCCGATGGCGGCCATCATGTTGTCTCCGCCTCCGGAGGAAACCAGAACATCCGCAGGCAGGCCGAACCGTGCCCTGATTTCTTTTCTTACCACTCCGGCAGGCTCTTGAGATTTTTTGAGTTCGGGAAGGCATTGGCCCAGTTTTCCTGAGGGGTCGATCGCCGCCAGAAGTTCCTCGGACCAATTACGCTTGAGAACGTTGAAATAAGCCGTACCCGAAGCATCGCCAAACTCACTGACCCGGTTACCGGTGAGCCAGTAGTTGATATAATCATGGGGCAGCAGAATGGTGGCCACCCGGGCATAGTGATCCGGCTCGTTTTCTATCAGCCAGAGGATTTTTGAAGCAGTGAACCCAACCGCCACCTGATTGCCCAGCGCTTCAAAAACCGCGCGTTCACCGCCGGCCCGACGGGTGAGCGCCAGGCATTGAGCAGTGGTCTCGGTGTCGCACCATAATTTGGCCGGTCGTATCACGTGGCCGTCTTTATCGAGCGCAACCATGCCATGCTGCTGGCCCGACACGCCGATCCCCCTGACCTCGGAGGGCACCAGCGCAGGACTGGCCAGCAGGTCGCCGAGAACTTTCTCACAGGCCTCAATCCAGCTCTGCGGATGCTGTTCCCGACCGCCCCTATCATTTTCGAGAAGCTCGTAGCTCTGGTAGCTTTCAGCGAGGATCTGCCCCGTTTTTTCGCTCAGAGCAATCCCTTTGGTTCCCTGCGTACCACTGTCGATGCCAATATATATTCTGTCAGACATTGCTGCTCCGAGTTGAACGAAGTGGATCAGATGAAGCTGTTGATAATATTTTCCAGATACTCCTGGCGGCCGCTCTTCAAGGTCGGCTCGCCGTGGGTTTTGACATATTGCTCACACTCGGCAAGGCTCGAGATTCCGGCCAGCGCAGCCTTTCCGGCTTCGCTCCAGGAACGGTACCGCTGGTTCTTGAAATCCTCGAGAAAACCGTCTTCAATAATGGCTGCTGCGGTTATCAGCCCACGGGCAAATGCATCCATGCCACCGATATGGGCATGAAACAGATCGATCGGCTCAAACGAAGCCCGCCGGACCTTGGCGTCAAAATTCATGCCGCCTGAGCCAAGCCCGCCGGCTGCCAGAACCTCAAGCATGGCATACACGGTCGAGTAAAGATCGGTGGGGAACTGGTCAGTATCCCAGCCGAGCAGCAAGTCGCCTCTGTTGATATCCATGCTGCCCAGTTTTCCCGCGGCTGCCGCTACCGCCAGCTCGTGCTCGAAACTATGCCCGGCAAGGGTCGCATGATTGGCCTCGATGTTCAGTTTGAAATGATCGATCAAATCATAGGTCCTGAGAAAATTGAGGATGGTGGCACTGTCAAAATCGTATTGATGTTTGGTCGGTTCCTTCGGCTTAGGTTCGATCAGGAACTGGCCGGTAAAACCAATCTCCCGGGCATAATCAATGCACATCGAAAAAAACGCCGCCATCTGCTCCTGTTCCTGGCTCAAACGGGTATTCAGCAACGTTTCATACCCCTCTCTCCCGCCCCAGAACACATAGTTCTCTCCACCGAGTTCTTTCGTGGCATCCAGGGCATGCCTGACCTGTGCCCCGGCATAGGCGAACACATGATAGTCGGGATTTGTCCCGGCCCCATGGGCATACCTTGGATGGCTGAACAGATTGGCGGTGCCCCAGAGCAGTTTGATACCCCTCTGCTCCTGCAGCGCTTTTGCATGTGCAACCATCTTTTCAAGATAGTGGCAGGATTTTGAGAAGGTCTGTCCTTCGGGAGCCAGATCCCGGTCATGAAAACAATAGTATGATACGCCCAGTTTGGAGATGAATTCAAAGGCTGCATCGCAGGTGGCTCGCGCCCGATCCAGCGGATCGTCGAACTTGTTCCAGGCCCGATCCATGGTGCCTTCGCCAAACGGGTCACCACCCTGATTTTTCAGCGTATGCCAATAGGCCACCGCAAAGCGCAGGTGCTCCTGCATGGGCTTACCCAGCACTATTTGGTTTTTGTCGTACCATTTAAAAGCCAGAGGATTTTTCGAATCCCTCCCCTCATACGTAATAGTGCCTATTTCTGGAAAATAATTAATCATTATAAAGGCTCCTGGCAGATTGATTTTTCTCGATCAGACCTAGCGTCATTGGGTCCGGTGTATTTTATTCATCGGTGATTTATAGATTTCACTGAGCACGAATCCGGCCGCTCCCTGCGCCCAGTCATACTCATTCCATTCCTGGATTAATATTTCGGTATTACGGCTCTGTTCTTTGTTCAGATATTTCTTTATCGCTCGGTCCATCGGCTTGAAAACAAGATCTCCGGCCCGCACCCCTTCTCCGGTGATGATCACCCGTTCCGGGTTGAATATCTGGATCAGTCCGGCAATCCCGCGGCCCAGCATCTCGCCGCTTTGTCGAAAAATCCTTTTCAACCCCTCGTCACCTTGCGCAGCCATTCTTGTGACATCTTCAATGGTCAACCTGTCGAGTTCAGGGGGCCTGGCGCGTCGTCTTGACAACCCTCTTCTGGCCTGCTGCAGGATACCGGAATCGGCCGTGTATGCCTCCAGGCAGCCTTTTTTACCGCAGCGGCACGGTTCCCCATCAGGCACGATAACCATATGCCCGAATTCGGCAGCAATTCCCCCCGCACCTTGATAGAGTTTGCCGTCGATAACAATACCCATGCCGAACCCCTCTTCAACGGTGACGACAAGATAATTCTTAATACCTCTACCCAGGCCGAACCATTGGGAGGCGACCGTAAAGGAATTGGCATCGTTAACCAGATATACATCCAGTCCCAGGCGGCCGGAGAGCAAATCACAGATATTGGCGGCATCGTTTTTTATCGGGCTCCAGTGACAGGTTCCCGTGGTCGAATCCACGAAGCCGGGAATTGCCAGACCGCAACCCGAGAGATCGGAAAAATCGAGCCTGGCTTGATCCAAGCAATGGTGGACACCTTCCTCGAGGATATCTGCGAGAACCTGTTCGGGACGTTCGCCGACCCGAAAAGGAATTGACAACGAAGATTTCACCTTGCCGACAAAATCCACCACCGCAAAAGTCAATCGGTACGCGGCAATCTTTATCCCTATGGCATAGGCTGCCTCGGGGTTCAGAGCCAGCATGACCCGACGTCGTCCGCGCTTGACGGAATTGTCGTCTTTTTCCTCGAAGATGAGGCCCTGGTCGATCAGCAGTGCGGTTATCGTGGTCACAGAGGACCTGCTCTGACCGGTTGCTCCGGCAATCTCCACCCGCGATATCCTGCCCGCCTCACGAATGTTGTTCAGTATGCTGAACAAATTCACCTCGCGGGTGAAATCACGATTAGCCGCTTTCATTCCATATTCCATTTAATTCACTAAAAAAACAAATAATTAACCTTTTTAAAAACAAAATAGCAGACCAGACAAAAAATAAATATATTTTAAATATCAATATATTAAATGAAAAAACAAAAATACAAACCCGAAAAATTCAGGCTTTGCTCATCTTTTTAAATAACAAGGAAACCAGTTGAAAGCAAGAAATGAGCTCTTGCGGTGCGTTTCTATTTTTTATCGATAATATTCTGGCGGCTATTTATATCCTTTATTATTGTTGAATTTTAGTTATTTAAGTTAATTTTTTTAGATCTGCTTATTAGATTTATCTAATTTTAGTTTTTATTTTTTGAAGAAATTATCTCTTGCCATCCGTCAGGAAGTCTGGCACTGTTAGCATGAGGTTGCGTGCAGGCCCTTGAGGCCCTTGGTTTTATAATGCGAACATTGCCCTGCTGTTTTTATTACAGCGGGTTGTTGAGACACGTTGTCAAGTCCCTTTAATAGCTGCCTGGCTGAATTCCGCGCCAGCTTCAGACTACGCTGAATTCAAAGTGATTAACCAATCGTCTTAGAGGAGGAAATTCACATGTTGAGAAAAATCATCGTACCTGCAGTCATTTTCATCGCACTAGTCGCTTTCGGCTCTACCGCCATGGCAAAGGACCTGATCGTCGGTGTCTCCTGGTCAAATTTCCAGGAGGAGCGCTGGAAAACCGATGAAGCGGCCATGAAAGGCCAGCTCGAGAAGATGGGGGCCGAATATATCATGGCCGACGCCCAGGCCAGTGCTGAAAAACAGATTTCAGACGTCGAAAACCTGATTGCCCGGGGAGCAAACGCGCTGATCGTTCTGGCCTGGGACGCAGACGCCATTCTGCCGGCAATTGCCAAGGCGGAAGCTGAAGGAATCGCCGTTGTCGGCTACGATCGCCTTATCGAAAAGGAAGGTGTTTTCTACCTGACCTTCGACAACAAAGAAGTCGGCCGCATGCAGGCCCGGGCCGTTTTCGCAGCCAAGCCTGAGGGAAATTATGTCTTCATCAAAGGCGCACCGACCGATCCCAACGCCGAGTTTCTCTACGAGGGCCAACTCGAAGTACTCGACGAGGCAATCAAAGCCGGCAAGGTTAAAAACGTTGCCGCCCAGGGAACCGACGGCTGGAAACCCGAGGTTGCCCAGCGCAACATGGAACAGATCCTGACCGCCCAGAACAACATGGTTGACGCGGTTGTGGCCTCCAACGACGGCACCGCCGGCGGTGTTGTTGCCGCTTTGACCGCCCAGGGCATGGAAGGCATTACCCCCGTTTCTGGTCAGGACGGCGACCATGCGGCGCTCAATAGGGTCGCCCGCGGCCTGCAGACTGTTTCGGTTTGGAAAGATGCCCGGGCACTCGGCAAGGCTGCGGCAGAAATCGCCGTTGACCTAGCTTCCGGCAAAACACCGACCGGCACCATCAAATGGTCCGGTGGAGCCAAAGGCATTGAAATGGACGCCATCCTGCTTGCCCCCGTTCCCATCACCAAGGACAATCTCAGTGTGGTCGTGGACGCCGGCTGGATCAAAAAAGACGTGCTCTGTCAAGGCGTTGAGGGTCAGTGCCCTTAATTAGCTGATCCGCTCATTGCTCTCGGGGACGCCACGCCTGCGCGTCCCCGATTTTTCCCAATTACAAATATTAGCCTTTTCCAATTGGCTCGAACCAGGTATATCTGATTAAAATAACGTCGTTTAATGATGACAGGCACGGTCATGCAAACCCAATCCAGTCAGGCCTCAAAAACTTCGCTCTTCCGTCGGTTAAGCGCCGAGCTTGAAATAGACACGCGCATGCTGGCCATGATTGGTGCGCTCATCGTTATCTGGGTCGTTCTTACCATACTCACCGACGGTATCTTCTTCACCTCAAGAAACCTCTACAATCTTGCCGTTCAATCCAGTGTGGTCGGCATCATGGCTACCGGTATGGTGCTGGTCATCGTTGCCCGCCACATCGACCTTTCGGTCGGTTCACTGATGGGCTTCACCGGCATGGTCATTGCCTACCTCCAGGTTCATGTCTTCACGCTGGGGGCCGCCTGGAACTGGCCATTAACGGTACTCTGCGGTCTTCTTCTCGGCGCCCTGGTCGGGCTCTGGCAGGGCTGGTGGGTAGCCTATCGCGGCGTACCGGCTTTCGTGGTTACGCTTGGCGGTCTGCTGGTCTTCCGGGGTGGAGCCTATCTGGTCACCGATGGGCGCACCGTGGCCCCAATGGATAAGACCTATCAGCTGCTTGGCGGTGGGATCGATGGTTCGATCGGGGCGACCTGGAGCTGGATATTCGGCCTGGTCTGCATTGGGCTGATGATTCTGGGAACATTAAGAGGCCGAATCCGGCGGAAAAAGTATGGCTTCAAGCCCAAAGCACGATGGGCTGAGCTTGTCCTTTTATTGATTGGCATCGGAGTGGTCTGTGCCTTTGTGATGGTCATGAATTCCTACTATAAACCGCGCACCGAGATCCCCAGAGGCATTCCGGTTCCGGTGCTGATTCTGATCGGTGTGGTGGTGATCATGACAATGCTTGCCAAAATCACCAAGTTCGGCCGTTATGTCTTTGCCATCGGTGGCAATCCTGAAGCCGCGGAACTCTCGGGCATTCATGTCCAGCAAGTGACCATGTTTATATTCATGGTCATGGGCATTCTCTGCGGCATCGCCGCGGTCATCACCACGGCGCGTCTCAATGCCGGGGCCAATTCGATGGGAACCATGGCGGAACTAAACGTCATTGCCGCAGCGGTAATCGGGGGAACATCGCTGGCCGGCGGAGTTGGCTCCATCCTCGGGGCCATCCTCGGGGCGGTCGTCATGCAGTCACTGGAATCCGGCATGGTCCTGATGGGCGTGACCAGCGCGATGCGGCAGGTGGTAATCGGTTTGGTGCTCATCGCGGCCGTCTGGTTCGATGTTATCTACAACAAAAACAAACGCTAGGGTAAGGTTGTGGCTACACAGACTCCGCTTGTTGAAATGCGCAACATCTCTAAACGCTTCGGAGGCGTTAAGGCGGTTGCGGATGTGTCGATTGATCTGATGCCCGGTGAAGTGGTCGGGGTGGTCGGTCACAACGGGGCAGGCAAGACGGTGCTGATGAAAGCCTTGTCCGGCGCCATTCCGTGCGATGAAGGCGAAATCCTCATCAGCGGCCAGAAGGTCGAAATAAAAAAGCCCCGCGATGCCCGTCAACATGGCATTGAAACCATCTACCAGACCCTGGCGCTGTCCGACAATCTGGACGCTCCGGCAAATTTGTTCCTGGGCCGGGAAATCATGACCTCGTTCGGTACCCTGGATGACGGTGCCATGGAGAACGAGGCCAGAAAAGTAATCCAGCGGTTGAACCCCAATTTCACCAACATCAAGGACCCGGTCAGAAATATGTCCGGCGGGCAGCGGCAGTCAGTCGCCATAGCCAGGGCCATCTATTTCAACGCCAAGATCCTGATCATGGATGAGCCCACCGCGGCGCTTGGTCCCCACGAAACGGCGATGGTTGCCGAACTGATCAAACAACTCAAAAGTGAGGGAATCGGCATCTTTCTGATCAGCCACGACCTGCACGATGTCTTCGATCTGGCGGATCGGGTGTCTGTAATCAAGAACGGACGTCTGGTCGGCACCCAGCATACCAGCCAGGTAACCAAGGACGAAGTACTCGGGATGATCATTCTCGGGAAAAATCCAGGTGATGCCAAGGCCGCCTGAACCTCGGTAACTGCAGAATCAATGCACTGACGCCGCTGCACCCCTCTGCCTGGGCTGTAAAATGCAGATAGTCAGGCTTCACTCCACGTGGAGTTCCGGCACGATCTTCTGCCACACCGCATCAATCGACACGTCGGCCAGATTATCGGCTGCCAGCCAACTGAATGAAGTGTGCTGGATGCCGGTGGTCTCCGGCGCGGTATGGGCCCCGTAGAGTGCCAGGCCACGGCCGCCCATATGGGCGGCTATATGGGTCGGGCCGGTATCGTTACCGACCACATAGCCCGCTTTTTTCGCAACTCCTGCCAGCACGAAATAGTCATAGCACTCATCACCGGCAACCAGCATGTCGCCGGGAATAGCTCCACAAGCTTCACGCTCCGCCGGTCCCGGTACGGTCACCACCCGACGTCCCTGCTGCAGCAAGCGCTCTGCCAGTTCAGCAAAACCGGGCCAGCGCTTGTCCAGATGGCCGGTCGAGGCGCCGGGCATCAGCAGGATATAACCCGGTCGCAGGTTATGCTTCTGTAGAACATCATCCACCTCGGCGGCCATCCAGGAAACATCGCTGTGCAGGGTGTACGAGGTGCCCAGCCCGGCCAGCTGCAGATGTTGGGCGAAATGATCCGCCGCACAACTGTCCTCGGGCCGTTTCAGGTAGTAGGCACAGCCCGGGGCATCGCCAAGCCAGGTCAGCTCCGGAAATAGCCAGCGGTAATAGAACCGGGTCCGGCCAACCTGCTGCAGGTCGTAGACCATGCTGAAACTGCGCTGGCGCAGTCTGGTGCGCAGCTTGTACATCCTGTCCAGGCGAAAACGGGAATCCCGCGGGTCGACCAGCACCTCGTCAACCCACGGTGAACGCTGCATGAACTTCTGATAAGGCGGCGTGGTCATCACCGTAAGGCGATCGTCTTTGTGATGCTCACGGATATCTCTGAGCGCGCCGTCCGCCTGGACCAGGTCTCCCAACGCACTCAGTTTGATCACCAGAATCTCAGCCATCAATACGCCTGGTACGATTTTTCTTCGACCAGCTCGGAGCCCAGTAATCGGTTGATCTGCATCTTCAGTTCAGCGCGCTGATCGTTGGTTCGGTAAACCGAACGGGCCAATTCCACGAAATGAGCAGAAAAGTCGCGAGCCCGCTCGCAGGCCCGAATGTCATCTTCGATATCCCAGAGACGCTCGTTAATTTTGCGCAACTCGCCAATCAACCCGTCCAGCTCAGGGCCGGCGGTTTCGGCGCCCAGCCAGATTTTCGACAGGGCTGTCAGTTCTTTTTCGATATTGTTCAATTTTTCAGGGTCTTCGATCCGGGCACGTTTAATCTCAAGGATCGTCAGCTTGTCGAACAACTCCCCCCAGGATACCGGTATCATCACCGCCATATCCATCCTCCTTGAACGGACGCTGGTAAATCATCTCAAAAATACTTATATCTGAATCAGTGTGTATGCACTATGCTGTTGCTGTGACGCTTCTTACCACATTAATTGTATCCTGTCTGCTCCTGCACACAGCAGTCGTATATCTATAGTTACATGTATCTCGCCACCCTGTCCAGAGGCGGAAGCAAGCGCTACGAAATCCGCCAATCGCTGCCCGGCGCGGACCACCGCTACCGCAACTACCGGGTTATTTTCGACCTGGGCACCGACCCCGGCCGTCATATCGAGCGGCTCACCGACGATATCTGCTTTTTTTCCAGTGAACTCGAGGATCGAGTAGGCGAGCACACCGGCGAGGATCCAACCGCCATTCTAGAAGAACTGCTCTGGGACTTTCTGCCCGAAGAGGAGCAGTACCGGCTGGGCATCTTTCGCCACCGCGGCAGGGTGCGGGTGAGCCCGCTGTCCAAGGAGGACCGGCAGGCCATCGAAGAAAGCGTCCACCTCTTCGACCGCAGACGGCTCTACTACCTGCGCTACGGGGCAGTCGACCAGAGCCGGATATTCAGGTTGAACCCGAAGCTTTACCGGCCGCTGCTGAAAAAAAGCAGGGATGAGCGGGAATTTTATTTTATGGACCTGGAAAAGGCTCTGCACTACAATGAGCTGAGGACGTATGTCTTTGCCATTTTCGATTTGCAGCGACACTTCACCCAGTCATTTTCGGCGACCATGCCCGAAGCGCTGAACCAGATCGACATTGCCGACTATTTCGTCGAGGACCTTTGCAGGCTCAACACCGATGAGCAGTTCTTTTGGGACCCCTCGTCCCGCGTTTCACTGCATGATCACCTGATCCGCTACCTGATTATGTTTTTCGACCATGGCTACGGCAGACGTTCTCTGTTTGACGACTTTGTCAGGGAATTCATGGGCAGACACCGGGCCTTTGCCTGGCCCGAGAGAAGGCCAAGCGTCAGTACCGACCAGGCAGTCAAGATTTTCAAGACGGAATGGAACAAACTACAGAAGATGGACCGCATCCAGTTGACCCGGCTCTATCGCCGCAGGGCCAAAGAACTCCACCCGGACAGCGGCGGCAACCATGACGAGTTCATCGAGCTCAATGCCGCCTATGCCTCGCTGCTGGCCAGAAAACCTAACCGTTCGCCGTCGTGAATTACACCCACGGCAAACGAAAACCCCTCACCGATAAGAGGAGACCCGATGGTCATCAAAGCCCTTGCCATTGAGCTGTATCGGGCCCAGCAGACAGTGCACAAACTCGAAGACCAGTTTGCTGATGCCTCCCCGGAAGAGCGGGAGATTTTGCGGCGCTCACTGCGCACCGCCCGGGCCGAATGTGAGCAGTTGCGTCGCCTGGTCGACGCAAAAAAGCAGACACCACCCTATCGAACCAGTTTCAAAAACGACTCCCGATTCTAGCGAACGACTGCAGAGATCATCTCATGAAATAAGCCGGACAGACCCTGATTCCAGCACCACACCGACCGGCTGCAGCACCTGGAACGGCTGCTCTTGGAAGTCTTCGGCCTGCATCACCACCTGCAGTCTCACCCCGATATCGACCATTAATCGCACCCGCCCGTTTTCGGAGCTGATCGAGACGATCTTACCGGTTATCTGATTACCGTCGGTTGCGGGCATCAGCTTTATCCGGGTGGAATCGATATGGGCGCGGGCAGCTCTGCCGGGCGGTCTTGCCGATGTGCTTTCGGCCAGTGGCAGCAGATAGCGGTCCGCGAGACGGAACTGTAGTTTATCGCCATGGGCGACAACGCTGCCGTTAAAACTGTTTTCATCGAGGTGCCGGGCCAGGCTGCCGTTTTGCAGAAGCAGGGTATGATGGGCCAGCCGCCGGCTCTGGGACAGATAGTGGGTCGAAAAAATGACGGTTGTGTTTCTGATACTGTTGGCGTGGTCCAGGATTTTTAGAATAATCTCCTGATGCTCCTGATCAACATTGGCGGTCGGTTCGTCACAGAGCAGCACCTCCGGCTCAAGGGCCAGCGCCCGGGCCAGGGCCACCCGTTTCACTTCGCCGCCGGACAGGCCGTGTACATCGACCTGGGCAAAATCGGCTAGGCCAACCCGCTCCAGCGCCTGTTCGATTTTCAAGCGTTTCTCGGCACCGCCAATTTTGCGGACCTTGAGACCAAATTCGATGTTTTTCCAGACAGTGCCGGAAAAAAGAATCGGGCTCTGATCCACCAGGACAACCTGCCGGCGCAACCGCGTCAGCAGTGCCCTCTCGTAGCTGACCCGTGCGGAGCGAAAAAAGATATCACCGGAGCTGGGTTGGTCGAGAAAGGCAAGCTGGTTGAGCAGCGTTGTTTTACCTGCGCCGTTTGGACCGATCAGCGCATACACCTTGCGGCTTTCGAACGACAGCCGATCAATATCAAGAACAATGCGTTGACCGAACTGCCTGATCACCCGGTTCAGTTCATACAACATCGGATTTCAGACGCCCCTGCAGAAAATGAAACAGCATATTGATCGCAAAGGCAAAACTCATCAAGATGATGCCCAGGGCCACCGCCAGAACGAATTCTCCCTTATCATATTCAAGCGCCATAGCCGTGGTCATGGTGCGGGTAAAGCCTTTGGCGTTGCCACCCAGCATCATCGATATACCCACCTCGGCAATGACCCGGCCAAAGGCCGCAATCACCGCCGCAACAATGCCGAATCTGGCCTCCTTGAAGATGACCCAGCCCATCTGGACATAGGTGGCCCCCAGGGTCAGCGCGGTATTGCGATAGCGCTGATCGATTCTGCTCACCGCGGCAATGCTCAGGGTGGTGATCAGCGGTACAATCAGGATGATCTGCCCGATGATGATCGCCTTCTGGGTGTAGAGCAACTCCAGCGGTCCGAAAATGCCACGCCGGGAAATGAGGGAATAGACCACCAGGCCGATGACCACCGTGGGCAGGGCCAGCAGCGTGTTGAGACAGGTCATCACAAAGCGCTTGCCGGCAAAGCTGTTAAAGGCTATCAGAAAACCGAGCGGCAGGCCGAATAGGGCGGCAATCAGGGTGGAAAAGAAACTGACGTTGAGAGAAACCCCGACGATTTCATAGAGCTCGGGATCGAACGAGAGCAGAAGCAGAATCGCTGATTTAAGGCTGTCGACAAGTAAATCCACACCAATACCAGTCCATTGAAGAAAAAAAATAATCGGCTGCCGGAACGACCCCTCATTCCGGCAGCCTGCTGAGATGCGATCAGATCTCAGGCGATACTAAAACCGCGAGATTTACTGCGGTATTGCATCCGGGTAAAATAATTGCTTGTCGAGCAGGCGATAATCGCCGATCAGCTTCTGCCCTCGCGCCGAAGTGATCCATTCGGCAAAAGTCTTAGCCAGATCGAATCTGACGTGCGAGAATTTCTCCGGATTTACCGGAATGACCCCGTACGGGTTGGCCAGGGGCTCTGAGCCTTGACTGACGATTTCCAGGTCGATCGGCGGCGTCTTGCCATATTTATACTTGATGTAGGTGCCCCGGTCGGTCATCGTGTAGGCCTTTTTCTCGTCGGCGTAGGTCAGGGTCTTGCCCATGCCCTGACCGATTGAGCGATACCAGCTCTCGGAATTGGCGGGTTCAGTGAATTCAACCTGGACTTTCTTTCCGCTTTTGACGAGCTCTTTTTTGTTAACCACCACATCGACCCCTGATTTTCCCCAGAGAAACTGCTCTTTGGTGTGGGTGCCGGAATCATCACCGCGGGAGATGAACTCTGCCTGCTTCGCGGCTATCGCCTTGAGACCAGCATAGACATCCGCAGTATTGGCGACGCCGGCCGGATCGTCCTGCGGCCCGATGATGATAAAATCGTTGTGCATTACCGCATAACGCTTGGTTCCGTAGCCTTCTTCGACAAATTTTTCCTCCCGGGCCTTGGCATGCACAAAGATCACATCGACATTGCCGTCCATACCGTCACGTATCGCCGCCCCGGTACCTTTGGCAATCACCTTGACATCGATGCCGGTATCGGTTTTGAAAGCAGGCAGCAGTAAATCGAGCAGTCCGGAGGCCTGGGTCGAGGTCGTGGTCGACATCTTCAGGACTTTGTCCTCCGCCAGAGTTGCTCCCGCTGATAACGCTGCAAAGACCGCCACAATTGCCAAAACTCCCATTGTTTTCTTAAACATTTACGTTCCCCTTTTCAGTGCATTTACAAGGTTACATTATCCGGATAGATCATCTTGCCGCAGACCGACAGATCGTAGCCAACGAATTCATCGGCAATCTTCTTGAATTGGGGTTCATGCAGAATATTGATGAAACGCTGCACGGCCGGTTCAAAAAAACGGTCCCGATTGATCAACAAGTCGAACCGCTCCCACCTGAGCGGCAGAAAATCAAGGCCAAGCAGTTCAGCCACCGGCCGAATCGCCGGAGCCGCATCGGCCTTTTTCCCCAGTACCGCAAGCCCCGCCTCCAGATGTTTGCTGACCTCGATGTCATAGCCGTCTATATCGCCTGCCTTGATATCCGCCCGGCTGATCTCATAATCGAGCAAAAGCCTGGTTCCGGTATTGAGCGGCCGGTTAACGATGCGCACACCATCAGCGGCAAGGTCGGCCACCGATGCGATCTGCTTCGGGTTGCCCCGGGCCACCACGATACCCTGTTGCCTTTTACTGAAGTTGATAAAGACCGGAGCACGGCCAATCTCCTGTTCGGCAAACCGGAAATTATATTCTTCGTTGTCATCCTGCAGCAGATGACAGACCCCGATATGGCAGGTTCGCTGCCTCAGGGCCCGGAGGCCGCCCATGCTGCCGATATTGGCGAAAAAGACCAGGCTCTCCCTATTCAGATTGTTGTACAGCCCGATCGCCCGCTGGAAAAGCAGATCGTCGCTGCCCGCAATCAGCAGCCTGCCTCCGTCCAGAGAGGCGTTGCCGACGGCCGGCAGGTTGACGATGGATAGATCCAGCCATTCCTCGACAAAATGTTTCGGAAAAAGCCACTTGCCGGTTACCTTGGTGGCCGGCAGTCCCTTGTCGCTGACCAGGCTGTAAACCCCTTTCTCATTCACCTGAAGGAGTTGGGCCACTTCCTTGGTATTAAGATATTTTTTTTCAGAAGACATGTGCTCCTTATCCTCGGGATCGGTCAAACTCGACCATATTCTGTTATATTTCATACGTATTTTGTCAATCTCTGGGGTTTATAAAAAAATAACGGACTAATTACAACCAATACTAACAGCTGTTGGCTCGACCTATGCCCAACGGGCTCATCATTAATTCACCGTCCGGAAAGCTGTGCAGTTTGGGCTGGATCGCTCCACCAGACAGCGGGCAAACAAAAATTCTCAGGCAAAGTATCGTATGGCCGCTTCGGTCTTTCTGGCAGACCAAGCGGGAAATTCTCGATGTTTTCCTGCTCGATATCCGATATCGTTGGGGCATATCGGCCATATCTGAGGTATAACAAACAGCAGGTGCTGCATCGAGGGAGGCTGTGCCGAAGGGAGGTTCCGCTCCCATCGAACCGTGCTGTGAATCAAAGTCCCGTATTATTATCAACCACTGCTAGCGAAGCGAATTATGACAAACAATGTCAAGCACATAGGAGCAAAAATCTCGAACCTGCTACGCACCAATATCTGGCAGTTCCTGCTCATCCATGTTTGCTATATCGCCCTGGGGCTTATCCTGTTTGCCCCGCTGCTCGGAATTCTGAGCAGGCTCATGCTGCGCCTCTCGGCAACACCGGTGCTGGCCGATATGGACATCTTGTTCTTCATTTTGAGTCCAGTCGGCCTCATCGCTCTGGTGCTGTTCGGCTCCCTGCTCATAACCATCCTTATTTTCGAACAGGCCTCGATGATGACAGCGTATACCGCGCTTGGAGGTGGGCTCAAGGCGGACCTGTTCCAGACGCTGCGTCGCACTGCATCCAAATCACTGAAAATTTTTATATTTTCAGTACACCTGGTGGCCCGGCTGCTGCTGATCGTTACCCCGTTTCTCGCTGTCGCATTCCTGATCTACTGGCTGACGCTTACCGACTATGACATCAACTATTATCTGAGCGCCCAACCGCCGATTTTCTTCGCCGCTGCCGGGGCAATCGGCCTCATCCTGCTGATCCTGACCATTATTTTAGTGCGCAAACTGCTTTCCTGGTCGTTGACTCTGCCGCTGATCATCTTCACCGAGGTAACTCCCGGAGCATCTTTTCAGAAAAGTTTTAAACTGGTTGCAGACAGCAAAAAAGCGGTGGCTCTGATTATGGTCGGCTGGGCTCTGGCGACGCTTGTACTCGGTTTCCTGGTGCTGGGCTCGGTTCAACTCCTGGGCTGGCATATCCTGCCGCTGTTCTACGACTCGATGAATGCACTGATCATCGCTATCGGTTTTCTGGCGGCGCTGCTGACGATCGGTAACTTTCTGGTAACCGCCCTGACCGCAGCCAGTTTCAGCGGCCTGCTGATCGAACTCTACAAGCGTGCCGGACAGACGTTGAACCTCGATGAGTTTTCGGCGCGCTCAGAGTCGTCAGGCCTGCGCCTGACCAGTAAGATCCTGGTCGGCCTGCTGGTCTGCGGCACGGTGGTCTCGATTCTGGTCGGTCTCTGGCTGATCCAGGGGATCCAGACCACCGACGACCTGACTATTGTCGCCCACCGTGGGGCCGCTGGAAAAGCACCGGAGAATACCATGGCCTCGATACGCCAGGCCGTCGAGGACCAAACCGACTGGGTCGAAATCGATGTTCAGGAGACCGCCGACGGCGAGGTGGTCGTCATTCACGACAGCGATTTCATGAAGCTGTCAGGGGTGGGTCTCAAGGTCTGGGAAGGAACCCTGGAGCAGGTGCAGCAGATCGATGTGGGAAGCTGGTTCGGGCCGGCCTTTGCAGGCGAACGGGTACCAACCCTGCGCGATGTGCTCAAGGAGTTACGCGGTCGAGCCAAGCTGGTGATCGAGCTGAAATATTATGGTCATGATGAGCAACTCGAGCAGCGGGTGGTTGATCTGGTAGAAGAGATGGACATGGTTGAGGACACGGCGATTATGTCGCTGAAATATGACGCTGTTGAGAAGGTCAGGAGCCTTCGTCCCGACTGGAAAACAGGCCTGCTTTCGGCCCAGGTTCTGGGCGATATGAGCGGTCTCGATGTCGACTTTCTGGCGGTCAATGCAGGCATGGCCGGCCCGGCCTTTATCCGGCACAATCAGCAGGCAGGCAAGCAGGTATTTGTCTGGACGGTCAATGATAAGATGTCGATGTTTAAAATGATGTCCCTGGGTGTTGACGGAATCATCACCGACGAGCCTGAATTGGCCCGTCAGGTCATTGCCGAACGTGCTGAGTTGAACTCGGTGGAAAGGTTGTTGATCCATGCTGCCGTAATATTGGGTAAATCTCTGCCGCAAAAATCCTATCGCGATAATTCGCCATAAATAACACCATGAGCCGTGCCCTGCTGATTTCTTTTTTCAACCTTTATTTAGGCCTGTTGCTTGTTGCTACCTGCTTCAGTGGTGAGCAAACCGATACGCCTCAATCGCTGCTTGACAGCCTGGAGCTAAAACTGGAGCTGGGCCGCCATGAAAAGCTTGCCGAACGCAAACAGCAGGCTGACAGTAAACTGAGCCCGTTTACCACCGATGGCTGCAGCGGTGGTCTATCTGTGGGATGGGGCTATCTGTCAGAGC
Source organism: uncultured delta proteobacterium (assembly GCA_963824415.1). GTDB lineage: Bacteria > Desulfobacterota > Desulfobulbia > Desulfobulbales > Desulfocapsaceae > JABDQA01. The sequence continues at coordinate 134,597 of CAWGPM010000002.1, read as the reverse complement.
GTATTGAGCGAATCAAAGAAATCCATGGCGACGAACCGCCCTGGGAATCGTGCTGCATCACCCATGACCGGGCCTATCACCAGGCCGGCCCGCGTGATGCCACACCACTGATGAGCTTTGCGGCACGCCGGGAGGCGGACCAGCTATTACAGGCCTGCGTGATCGAAACAGGTGCTGCGCGTGTACCCGAGTTAAGTCTGCAGTATGATCTCTTGATTGAAGATGTCGAACAGATTTACCAGGTGATCGCTGATCTGATGTACCGGGCCGTACGCATCGGCGGGGTACCCTGCTCAGGTCTGCCCTGGCGCTGGGGCTACGGCTGGCCTTCCTGTGAATGATAAAATGGCGCCTGAACATGTCTTGGAGATATTCACAAAATGAGCCGAGAGTACTGCTTCAATCTGACTGTTCCGCTGGCTGAGCTCGACCTGGTCGAGCCCCTGCTCGAAGAGGCCCGTCAGCGCTTCGCCCCGATGCGGATCAGCCGCAAACCGGATCGGCACGATGCCGCCCGATTCTATCTAAGCTTCGAGTTTTCTGCGGCCCGTAAGGATCTGCATTTTCAACAATGGTTTTCAGAGTACCTTAAAAAGGACTGGGAGCTGTTCGGCCCGAACCCGGGTCGCTGGGGCCTGGTGTAGGCAGATCAGGATTTTTTGTTTTTTAGGGCTGCAGGATATGCCTGTTTTGATTATTTTCCATAAATTGATACGAAAGAAAGTAGACAACCAGGCCAAGTGCCTCCAAAACCTCCTCAGACAGACGTGATGAAAGATCTCAAAAACTCCATAGATGCCGGTAAGCAGGACGCCCAGCGTTTTATCAAAGAAGAGAAAATAGACTACAGCCCGTTTATCGCTATCAGCGATCTGCATCTGGTCCGCAAAACGGTTCCGATCAGCTTCGATTCCTTCAGGCAGACCATTGCAGAAAAGGACCCGGGCCTCTGGTCGGCCGTCGAGGCCGCATCTGCCATATACCTGGAAAAATGGGGGGCAGATTTTGATGCTGATGCATACGCCGAGGGGTTTGCTGAAGGTGTTGCAGCCGTCTGGGATACCATCAGAGACCAGGTGCTCAAGCAGTAACCACAAAAACCTCCGCTCAGATTGGGGTTTGCCCGGCAGCCGCCCGGCCGGCAACCCAGCCGGTGCTGAAAGCGGCCTGCAGGTTGTAGCCGCCGGTATCGGCCTGGATATCGAGCAGTTCGCCGGCGAAAAACAGTCCCCTCACGAGCCGTGATTCCATGGTGTACGGATCCACCTCTCTGGTATCTACCCCGCCGCTGGTGATGATCGCCTGCTCGAATGAGCCGTGCCCGCCGATGGTGATGCGAAAATCCTTCAGCCAGCACCGTAACTGCCTGCGTTGTTGGGCCCGTAGCTGGGCGGCCACGGTGTCCGGAGCAATCTCAACGATATCAAGGCAGAGCCCCACGAGCTTCTGTGGCAGCAGTCCGCGCAGCACCGAGGACATCGGCTCCCGGGCCCTGGCTGAAAGGTCGCGCAGCAGGCGGGCTTCGAGTTTAGCATCGTCGAGCGCCGGTTTAAGATCGAGGCTGATCTCAACCCGACTACCCGCCGCCAGAGCATCGACGGCGCGTGAACTCAGGCTGAGCATAATCGGGCCGCCAAGTCCTGCTTCGACAAACTCGAACTCGCCGAACTTCCGGTCCTTTTTTCTGCCGTTGATCAGCAGCGCTGCAGCTACATTTCTCAATTTCAGCCCTGCCAGCCACCTGGTATCGAGGCCGGTCGGAACCAGATGAACGAGCGCCGGCCTGAGCGGGGTCAGGGTATGACCGGCTGATCGAGCCAGCCGATAGCCATCTCCGGTGGACCCGGTCCGCGGATAGCTGCGGCCGCCGGTGGCCAGAATCACCCGATCCGCCCTGATCTCTGAGCCCTTGCTTCGCACCCCGACAACCCTGCCAGCGCCGAGGACCAGCGCTTCCACCGCACTGGAGGTGTTAATCTGGACACCTGCCTTTTTGCACCAGTTGAGCAGGAGCCCGGCAACCGCGGGCGCATCGGCCTCGGCCGGGAAATATCTGCCGCCCCGTTCCAGCGTGAGCTTGAGGTCGCGTGATTCAAAAAAATCGATGAGTTCGGACGAGAAAAACTGCCCGAAGCACTGTCTCAAGAATCGGCCTGAGCGATCAAAATGCTCAAGGAAATCAGGAAGATCGGCAGCATTTGTCAGGTTGCAGCGCCCTTTACCGGTGATGCGGAGCTTGCGCGCCACCGTACCCATCTTTTCCAGAAGAAGCACCTCGGCGCCGCACTCGGCCGCACTGCCGGCGGCCAGCAGGCCGGAAGCCCCACCCCCTACTACCACGACTAGACTCACGGATAGACCCTGGCCCGGCCGGGGCAGCTCAACTCAGATGACAAGGGGTGCATCAGCTCAGCTGCACTGCCCATTTTCTACCGATGATCAGATAGAGGCCAATCGAGCAGAGGATCAGGTAACCGAACATTTCGACATTTTTGGTTTTAAATACAAAGGCGATGGAGACGACCATGAACGAGCTGATCAGAAAGAACAGCGGCCGGGGAATCTGTTTCAAAATCACCCTGCCGAGATGGGCGAAGCGGATATGACTGACCATCAGGCCGACCGAGAGCAAGGCGATAACCCAGAGCAGTTTGGGTGGAGCAACCAGGGCACCGCCCAGCACGATCAAAGCACCAGCCGGACTCGGCAGCCCGTTGAAAATGCCGTCCGGCAGATCGGTGCGCTTCTTGTCGACCGCCACGAAGCGCACCAGTCGAAAAGCCACGCCGAAAATAAAGACACCCGCCAACAGCCAGGCCAGCAGCCCAGTCGACTTGACCAGGATGACATAGGCCGGAGCCAGACCGAAACTGACGAAGTCGGCAATATCGTCGAGATACGGGCCGTATCTGGTTCCTCCGTGCTTTTCAGCCATCCTGCCGTCGAACAAATCAAAAAGCTGTCCCATCACGATGATGCATATGGCCCAGGCAATATAGTGATGATAGGTCAGAATAAGGCTGGCGATGCCGCAGCAGAAGTTAAGTGTCGATAAAATATCGGCATAATAACGGTTGGGCACGAATTTGAATATGATCGAGGCCGAACCCAAAATAATGACGGCTACCAGCACTTCATCGCCGATATCGTAAATGTCGGGAATTTCATCCAGCAGCGCGCAGAAAATAACCAAGCCGAAGCAGATAATGGCTTTTATTTTACCGAAATTGTTGGCCGCCCCGGATGTTTTGAGCATATCCAGGATACGCCGGGCAAAAAATTGTCCAAAAAGCTCCACCCCCACCAGCACCCAGACCAGGGTGGTGGAGAGAATCCCGGCATAGGCAAAGCCGAGCAGCGGCGGCAGATAGGTCAGTTTGTCGCACATCGGATCGAGCCACTCGCCCCAGTGCGATCCTAAATTGCATTTCCTGGCGATAATGCCGTCGACCCCGTCCAGAAACGCAGCAAAGGTGAAAATCGGTATTGCGACAACCTGATAACCAAGAAAAAAGTAAAGCACGAAACCGATCAATGCCATCGCTGCCCGCCAGTAGCAGATAGCGTTGGGATGCAGCAGCCAGAGGTGGCTGTAAATATACTCCTGAACGGAGGTCCGATTGATTGCCCGGGTGAACCAGAAAAACAAGATGGTCGACAGCAGCACCGAGGCAACGATAACTAATAATATCTGCATAAGATTTATTCCAGCTGTGATCCGGATTCACGGCCCGTTCCGTTAGGTGCCTCGCAGCGATATATTATCAAAATCGGTTCTGGTGGGCTTAGGTCATGCTGCCGATTGAGTGGAGTAAATAATCTGCCAGCGTGGCATATTCGAGGGCAGACTCGTGGGTTGCCATCAGATCCACCGGCGGCGCCATACCGTTCTCCAGAGCCTCGCGCCAGCGCGGCGCACAGAGGCACCAGCGGTCTCCAGGCTTGAGCCCCTCGAAGCCGTAGAGCGGCATCGGGGTGCTGAGATCATTGCCAACCCGCTTAGAAAAAGCCAGGAACTCTTCTGAGACGACCACACAGACGCCGTGTACCCCGATATCTTCCTCGGTGACCTTGCAGGACCCCTCGCGGGTGAACCCGGTCAGCGGATCGAGGCTGCAGACCTGTAGCGGCGACCCCAGTATATTTTTATGTTGGCTCATAGCATTGACTCATTTGATTATTTTTCAATAACGCTGCCCTCCAGTCAGCTCATCTCGAGGCCGCGGAACAATCGTACATCACTGTGTAAAAAGGGTCAATCTCCGCCACCATCAGAAGAGGTTGCGAAATCTTCCTCGCCCTGAGCGGCCCACTCGACTGTCCGGACGGCCAGGGGTGCTTATGGATCAGGACCAATCGTCAGAGCAGCCGGAGGTGCTTTTATTCTGCCGCCGGCGCTAGCCCCGGACGCCATGCTTACAGACTAAATTCGTTGTATTGTGTCAGTCAAATATGGTAGTTTTTAATCCAGAAAGTACAAGCAGTCGGCTCCCTTTTTATAGACAACCCCATCAGAACCAGCACCACAACCAGCGCCTAAAGCGCGCTTTAATCAGTCAGGTCATAGGCGAGAAGGGATAAGATGCCAGTCATAACACTGAAATACAAAGATTCTGTTCTGGAAAAATATCCGCTGCAAGTGGGCCAGAACCTATCCATCGGTCGCCATGAATCCAACGATGTCGTGATCGACAATCTGGCTGTATCTGGCAGCCATGCCCGGATCGAATCGGTCTCAGCCAGCTTCATCATCAAAGACCTGGGCAGTACCAACGGCACTTTCGTGAACGAAAAACTGGTCTCCGCCCACGGCTTGAAAAACAACGATGTAATCCTGATCGGCAAGCATACCCTGCTCTTCGACCGCTCGGACCTGGACCAGCAATCATCTGAAGAACCAGGTGAAAACCTCGATGAAAAGACCCGTTATCTCGACACCGCCGAGTATCGAGAGCTGATCAACAAGGCAAAAAGCGGCCAGCCCGGGGGGACCCCCGGAAAAGCCACCCCGGCTGCAGTGGAAACAGCCGTGAGCAGAGATATGAGCGGCGGACTGCTGAGTAGGCTCTGGCGCAGATTGTTCGGCTGATTTTTATTCCGAAAAAAGTTTATTGAAGTTCTTCTTCAGACTGTGCATGTAGCGCTCGGTTGATCCTCGTTCGAGATCCTTTTTCAGCGACAGCAGATAATAGTGGTTCGGCATAATCCGCAGGCCTCGCTCCACATAGATCTGCGCCATCTCAAAATTGAAATCCCGGTAGGCCTCATCGCCCAGTGTGGCATAGCGCTCAGCAATGTCTGCGAAGCCCTCCAGAACCAGCGGGCTTTCAGGATCGATGCGAAAGATTTCGTTGTAATAAAAGTACGCTGAATCACCTTCTGGCGTCGTCAGTTTGTCCTCGGCCTGACACTGGTCTGCCTTGGCCGCAAGTTCGGAGATACGGCGCGCCCTGTTCTCTTCGATGCGCTTTCTTGTGGCTAATAACCGCTGATAGTCCGGCACCACCGACAGGCCCGAGTTCACATACCCGTCGGCTTCGCTGAACCGCTGGGCGCTCAACGCCTCCTCGGCAAGCACACTATAGCGATCACCAATCAGCCGCAGCCCGTCTTTGGCGACATGGTCTTCGGGATTCAGGCGTAAAATTTCCTGATAATAGCTGTAGGCGCTGTCCTGTGTCGGCCACAGCAGGTGGTCACCCTGCAATGCCGCCGCCGCCTTTTTATGCAGCCCGGCGACAGCGTCGGGCTGATTTTCAGCACTCGGAGCTGCCGCATCAAAGCGCAGGGTCTGAGTGGCAATATCCACCGGCTGCGCTGCCGTTTGTTGCTCACCAAACGGTGCTGCTGGTTGAGATTGATCGACAGAATCAGATTTTACCTTCTTGTGCTGCTCTTTTAATACCGGAAGCTTGGTTGCTTCTGAGGGAAGGACAGTATCCGCTATAGGCGGGCTCTGATACTCTGGCGCCTGGACTGCGTCTTCGTTGCGCTCAGCCGCTGTTGCCGGCTCCGCTTCGCCCAGTGCAGGCCCGGTCTGCGCTGCTGCCGGATCTGCAGATGATTTCACCTCAACCGCTTCTGCTGCCGGCCTGGCCTCCGGTTCCGGTGCTTCCTGCACCTGCTCTGTATCATCTTTAACAGGCTGCCCGGCCAGCGCTTCCTGCTCATCGTTTGACTGCTGCAGAACCGTTTCCGGCTGGGTGACAACTGCAGGCTCCTCATCGCTCATAAAAGACGCCAAAACCACGATGAAGCCGACAAAACAGGCCAGCGCAATCAGCACCATGCGCCTGTTCAGCTGGCTCTTCATCAGAGCCGATTGATAGTGCTGCAGGTGCAGAGCCAGTTCCCTGTATTTTCTGACCGCCCATCCCCGACCGGTAATCCAGAACCGAGTTGCCTTAGGCAGCACCTGGGTCCTGTCCTCCGGCAGGCTATTTATCTCCGTTGCCGGTTTCCGCGGTATCGAGATATCGGTTTTTTCACGGTGCCCGAGCACTCGTCCATCAAGTTCAGCCTGCAGCGCCGTCGAGGCCTTGAGCTGTTCCGCCGCATATTCTTCTGCAAACAGCGCCTGAATGGATTGTTTTAAAAACCGGGCGTCGGCTCTGGCCTGCATCTGGAACAGCAGATCCTCTATATCTGAATGCATCCGGGCGCAGCTCTGATAGCGCTGCTCGACATCGATGGCCAGCGCCTTGTCCAGGATTGCATAGACCTCGGGCCGCAGATTCGGCACAATTTCGTCCAGGTTCTGGTAATCTACGCTGATGCATTTTCTGATCAACTCAGCCGTATCACCGCGGTACATGCGCTGCTTGCTGATCATTTCATAGAGCAGGATACCGATCGAGAAAATATCCGAGCGGGCATCGATTTGCTCTCCAGAGAGCCGCTCCGGCGACATATAGGAGATCTTGCCCTTGACCACGCCTTCCCTGGTCTTGTTGTCGAAGAGTTCGGCTTTGGCCACCCCGAAATCGAGTATTTTGACCTTGCCGTCGTAGGTGATAAAGATGTTGTGCGGGGTCAGGTCCCGATGGACGATATTGAGGGGTTTGTTTTGCAGGTCTCTTAGATGGTGGGCGTAATCCATGCCCTCGCAGATCCGCGAGGCCACTGCCAGGGCATGCTCGAGCCTGAAATGGTCCTGGTGCTGCTTGGCCCTGGCCATGAAGGAGTGGAGGTTCTTGCCGAACAGATACTCCATGGCCAGAAAGTATTCACCGTCGATGTCGCCAAAATCATAGGTTGCCGCAATGTTTTCATGCTGCAGCAAAGCGGCCAGCTTGGCCTCGCCGATAAAGATCTCGACCATTTCCTGGTCTGCGACATGTTCGGCCAGCAGTTTTTTGATAACGATGAGCTTTTCAAAGCCTTTGTCGCCGGTCAGTTTGCCGCGAAACACCTCAGCGACGCCGCCGACCCCGATCAGGTCGAGCAGGGTGTATTTCTCACCAAACTTTATCGGGTACACGCTGCTCATCCATTACCCTGGCAAAAATATCCGGATCCAATAACTGGGGGTGCCGCGAGACGGTTATCCGGCTGAGAACGCAATATAAAATGATTGATAGGGAAGTCTATTTTTATTATCTTCTCGACGATAATGACCACCCCTTCAATCATGTCGAGCCTTTCATCCGGCTTCTTCCGCCGTCTGATGCGCTGAACAGGACCAAGCCAACGACGCAATGAAACCTGCTTTTCAGATCGCCGCCTGCTGTGAAAGTGATACGGGACTAGTACGTTCTTATAATGAGGACACCTGTCTTGTCAATAATGAAGATGGTTACTTTCTGGTGGCGGACGGCATGGGAGGCGCCGCCGCCGGGGAAAAGGCTAGCTCGCTGTTTAAAGAGACGGTGGTCGAATTATTCTCCTTGACCCCGAAACGCCACCTGAGCCGCGAATCGCTCGATGAGCTGATCTTCGAGTGTTTCCAGTCAGCCCACACCAGAATTCTTGCCCATGTCGAAGAAGTTCCATCCCACGAGGGCATGGGCTGTACCGCAGAACTGCTGGTCTTCCATGACCGCGACGTGGTTATCGGTCATGTCGGAGACAGCCGCACCTACCGGTTGCGCAATAACAAGCTCGAACAGTTGACCAGTGATCATTCATTCGTGCAGGAACAGGAAGACCTCGGCCTTATCACCCGCGAACAGGCCAGAAACCATGCCCTGAAGAATCTTATTCTCCGGGTGGTGGGGAGCTCCGAGAAACTTGAGGTGGACCTGATCAGCAGCGCTGCACAGCCGGGAGATATTTTTCTGCTCTGCACCGACGGACTGTTCGGCATGGTGGAGGATGAGCAGATCGCTGAAATTCTCTCCTGCGAGATGGCGCCCGAAATCAAGGCGACCATGTTGATCGACCAGGCCAACTACCGCGGGGGAAAAGACAATATCTCGGTTGCCCTGATAGAAATTTCAGCGCCCTAGAACGAGAGCACCGCTGCCGCTTAACCATGCTTCGGCGCCGGGCAGGTGAGCGATCATGATGGGTAAACGCTGAGCTCGATCAGATTGTTGTCGGGGTCGCGAATATAGACTGACATCATCGCCCCCTGCACCCCGGTTCTTGCCACCGGGCCCAGTTCGATCCCAACCCTGCACCGGTCCAGGTGCGCAACCAGCTCATCCATTGCAGCGTTGCAGATAATGCAGAGGTCGGCCGAGCCTGGAAGGGGCTTTGCCGCATGCGGCCAGAGTTCGTGCCCCGCCTGATGCAGATTGATGCGCAAAGCGCCCACCATCAATCCCGGGCGATTTTCGCCAAATTGCACCCGCTCCAGGCCAAGCACTGCTTCATAGAACCTGCAGGTGGCCTCGATATCTGCAACGGTCAGGACAAAATGGTCCAGATGGCTAACACGCATTGGCGATCATCCTTGTTCGGGCTCCAGCAGCACTCCCACAAAAACTGACACTGTTATGGCCCCTCATCAGCAGTGGGGTATTGCGTTTCTATCTATAACCAAGTCCCAGCCAAACAACAAGCAGCCGGTTGCCGTCTTCGATTAGATTGACAGTATTGACATTTTCCGGGTAGGTATTGGGCACAGTACGGCCCTGCAGCCGCTTAACCGATTAAAACAAACGGGTGGAAATTTCATGCGGGCAGTTGTTCAGCGGGTCAGCACGGCCTCGGTCTTTTCAGACGGTGAAATGCTCGGCTCGATCTCAGAAGGCCTGGTGGTCCTACTCGGCGTCAAGCGGGGCGATACCGAGAGTGAGGCTGCCTGGCTGGCAGAGAAAATCGTTCATTTACGAATTTTTGCCGATGAGTTTGGAAAAATGAACCTTTCTCTGGCTGATATCGGCGGCGAGATGCTTATTGTGTCGCAGTTCACCCTTTACGGGGACTGCAGAAAAGGCAGACGGCCCGGTTATTCCGACGCGGCTGCGCCCGGTGAGGCCGAACCCCTGTATGAACGTTTTATCGATTGGGTGAAAAAACAGGGGATACGAACCGCCTCAGGCCAGTTCCAGGCGATGATGCAGGTGGCGCTGACCAACGACGGGCCGGTGACCCTGCTCGTCGACACCGATCAATCCCCGCAGCTCAATAGAAAATAACCAGTACTTATACTACTTACACGAGGCACGTAAACTCTATGAATTTGCACCCAGGAAGCACGACTGCCGGATTTACCCTGAAACGTCTGGAGACCATCGACGAAATCGCCTCCGAGGTTTACCTCTTCGAGCACGAAACGCTTGGCTGCCCGCTGATCGCGGTAAAAAACGAGGACCCTAACAAGACCTTCGCGGTCGCCTTCAACACCACGCCCACCGATTCAACCGGGGTTGCCCATATACTCGAGCATTCGGTGCTGATGGGTTCGAAAAAATATCCGGTCAAGGACGTCTTCGGCGAGATGAACAAAGGCGGCCTGATGACCTTCCTCAATGCGATGACCGGCTCCGATGTCACCTACTATCCGTTTGCCACCCGAAACCTCAAGGAGTATTTCAATTTGATGGACGTCTATTGCGACGTGGTCTTCAATCCCCTGCTGGTTCCGGAAACCTTCGAGCAGGAGGGCTGGCATTATCACAAGGACTCGCCGGACAGCCCGCTCCAGTTCCAGGGGGTGGTGTTCAATGAAATGAAAGGCGCCTTCTCCGACCCGATAAGACTGATATTTCACCATATTTTCGGTGGACTGATGCCCGGCTCCACCTATGCCCACGAATCGGGCGGTGATCCGAAAAACATTCCCGACCTGAGCTATGAACAATTCTGCGATTTTCACCAGAAACACTACCATCCCAGTAACTGTACTTTCTTTCTCTACGGCGATGCACCGCTCGAAGATGAACTGAACTATCTGCAGCGCAATTTTCTGCTCGCCTTTCCCACCTCTGCCGAGTGCGTCACCGTTGAGCTCGGCAACCTGATCAGCGCACCGACACAGATCAATGACCGCTACGGGGTGGAATCGGCCGAAACCGCCGAGCGTACGTATCTCGCGGTTGGGACCCATGTCGGGACGGTGGCGGATAGGGAGGAAAACGCGGCCTTTCAAGTCATTGCCAATATTTTATACAACTCCGATGGCTCGCCATTGAAAAACAAGATTATCTCCAGTGGCATCTGCAAGGACTTCGGCGGACTCTACCTTTCCTCATCGTGCTTCAATACCGTGATGATCACCTATCTGGTGGGCAGCGAACCGCACCAGGTTGATACATTCACCGCACTCTACCGCGCTGCCCTGCAGGAGATGGTCAACAACGGCCTGGCTCGTGACCTGGTACTGGCCGAACTCAACAAATTTGAATTCGGGGTCAGAGAGGAAGCAAGCAAGGCACAGCGCGGCCTTGATCTGCAGAGCAAAGCCCTGGCGGCGTTTAAATACGGCACCGACCCCTTCGAGGCGCTGAAGAGTGAAGAACTGCTGCAGAGCATCCGGCGCAAAGCACTCGACGAGGGCTATTTTGAAATGCTGATCAAGCGGGCGTTGATCGACAATCCCGCAACCGTCACCGTTGTACTCGAACCTGACCCGGACAAGATCGTCGAAACCGCCGCCCAGGAGCAGCAGCGGCTCGATCGCTACGAAAAAGACCTCAGCGAGAAGGAGCGCCAGGCACTGATAGAAAGAACCGAGGAGCTCATCCTCAGGCAGCAGAGTGCCAACGATGACCTGGCTCTGGCCAAACTGCCCCAGCTCGGTCTCGATGATCTGCCGGCCAACGCCAATTTTCATAGTGTGGCGGCCGAGCAGCTGGCTGGGCAGGAGTTTTTGGTCAGCGAACTGCCCACCAATCGCATTTCCTATATCGATATCGGCCTTGACCTGAGCTGCCTACCGGCCCGCTACCTGCCGCTGCTTGACCTGTTCGGCACCATCATCACCGAAATCGGCACCAGCAAGCTCGACTATATGCAGTTCGCCAAAGAGATTGCCACCTGCACCGGTGGGTTCAGTCATGCGATCAACACCTACAGCAGATACGGCAGCCCCGACCAGGTCAGGGCCCTGCTCTGGCTCAGCCTCAAAGTGCTGCCCGAGTATCTGGAGCCCAGCATCGATCTGGTCGCTGAGTTGTTCAGCGACCTTTCTTTCCAGGACCGCCTGCGCATCGCGGAGATCGTCCGGCGCGAATTCGCCTGGGCCGAGCATGGCGCCCAGAGTGAAGGTTATGGCCTGGCTTCGACCCGGGTCTTTTCCCATCTCAGCCTGGCCGGGCACTATCAGGAGCAGTTCAGCGGCATCACCGCCTATCGTGCCCTGAGAAGTCTGGCAACCGATTACCAGCAGCAGGAAGAATCATTTATCAGCGACCTGCAGACCATGGCCTCGATCCTGCTGAACCGCACCAATATGGTGATCTCGCTGACCGGGGAAAGCTTAGATATCGAGCGTTTCAAGGATCTGGGGGGACGCATTCCTGCTGCACTTGCAGATGCAGCCCACAATGTTGCCCCGCCCCCTGAGAACGGGGCTTTTGCCCGCCACGAGGCCTTTATCACCGCCGCCGAAATCGTCTTTGCGGTCCAGGGCGGTGCGCTTTTCGAGGCGGGAAACGGCTACAACGGCAGTTTCGAAGTGCTCAAGACCTATCTGTCCCGCGACTATTTATGGAACAGTGTCCGCCAGATCGGCGGGGCCTACGGCTGCTTTATCCAGTTCAGCCATATCACCGGCAACATCGCGATGATCAGCTACCGTGACCCGCAGGTGCGCAAGACCTACGAGGCCTACAACCTGATCCCCAAGGTGATTGGTGACATCGGGCTGTCCCGGCCGGCGCTCGAACAGATCATTATCGGCACTTACGGCACTTTCGATCCCCACCAGAGCGCCGCTGCCCGCGGGGCGACCGGCCGCAACGAATACCTCTGCGGCATAACCGCTGACCAGAAGCTGCAGCGCCTGGCCGAGATCATTGCGACAAACCAGGAGGATCTGCGTAAGTTTGCTGAGCCGTTTCAGCAGATGACAGAGAACTGCCACCGGGCAATCATCGGTAATCGGGCCAAGATCGAGGCAGACAAGTCTTTGTTCGATTCGATCTTAGAGCTTTGACGGTCGTATAGTAAAGTGAGAACTCAGCTCCGAAGCGACTGGGTCTGACACTCAAGCTGGTTCAATAACGCGCTCATATAGCGCTGAGCCGGTTCGATAAAATGCAGATTATCGATGATCTGCCGGGCTGGCTGGATCCATTGCTTATTTTCGGGAACGTCTTCGAGCTCATCGGAGCAGTGGTCGATTAACGCTTGTATCCCCGTTTCAGTCATCTCAGCATGAAATTGCAGTCCGACGATCCGGTCGTCGATTGCAAACCCCTGATTGGCGCAGCAGCGGCTTGCATAGAGATGCACCGCACCGGCGGGCAGCTCAAAGCTATCGCCGTGCCAGTGAAAGACCATCATTTCCCGCTCGGAGAACTCAGCCGCCCAGTCTGGCAGAGCATCACTGCAGGTAACCGGAAACCAGCCGATTTCTCTCGTGGTGCTGGCATGGACCTCAGCCCCGAAGACCTGGGCCAGAAGTTGTGCACCCAAACATATTCCCAGAATAGTTCGCCCCGTATCAGCCGCCTCACGGATAAAACGCTTTTCCTCGACCAGCCAGGGATAGCGCTTCTCATCGCAGACCCCCATCGGCCCGCCCATGACGACCAGCAGATCGACGCAGGCCAGTTCAGGCAACCGCTGCCCAGCCCAAAAACGGGTGCAGTCAAGCCGATGGCCTCGGTCTCGAACCCACGTTTCGATCACCCCCAAGCCTTCAAAAGGCACGTGCTGAAGCCAGTGAACATTCATATCGGGCCGCCGGGGTGACTCAATGGATAGATGGCGCGTACTGCAGACCGCCCCGATTCCAGAGTTCGTTTAGATTGCGCTCCATCTGCAGGGCAGAGCCGGCACCGACGTTGCGATTGAAAATCTCGCCGTAATTGCCCACCTGTCTGATCATCTGGTAGATCCAGTCATCGGCAAGTCCGAGGCCTTTTCCGCCAATCCCGTCGCGGCCGAGCAGCCTTCTGATATCAGGGTTCTGACTGGCCTGCATCTGCTCAATGGTCAGTGAGTCAAGCCCTTCGTCCTCGGCAATCACCAGCGCAAAGAGCACCCACCTGATCACATTGAACCAGCCGTCATCACCCTGCCGCACCATCGGACCCAGGGGTCTTCTTGAAATGAGATCGGGCAGAACCAAGTATCGATTGGGTTCCGCAGTGCGCAGCCGCAGGAGGTAGAGCTCCGAGATATCCCCGCTGATCACATCGCAGCGGCCTGAGTCGAGCGCTTCGGCAGCGCTGCTGTTTTCTCCCACATCAACGATCCTGTACTCGAGGTTGTGGCTGGTGAAAAAATCAACCAGGTTGGCTTTATCCCGGTCTGCAGGCTCGAGACAGACCGTCGTGCGATTGAGCTCGAGGCCGCTTTTTACCCCCAGCTTAACCGGCACCATAAAACCTTGTCCATCATAGAAGGTAACCCCGCCGAAATGCAGACCGATCGAGGTATCGTAGCTCATATCCCAACCGATGTTCATCGAAAGAAGATCGACCTCGCCGGACTGCAGTGCAATCAACCGGTTTTTCAGGCTCAGTGGGATAAATGCAACTTTTCCTGCATCGCCCAGTACCGCCGCAGCTGCAGCCCTGCAGATATCGACGTTGAGCCCGTTCCAGACGCCCTGGTCATCGACGCTGGAAAAGCCCTGCATACCGGCTGCGACCCCGCAATTCAGCATTCCGCGCTGCTTTACCATCTCCAGGGTAATCGCTGATACCGGTTTTGGCAGCACAAACACACACGCCAAAACGGCGCATACCGCCCCTGCCAAAAGTGCTCTGTACCACAATCTCACAAGTATCTTCTCCCGCTTGTCTGGGTAACTTTCTTCAATCCATGAGACTGACAATCGTAACAAGCGGCGAGCCTGCTGTCCAGCCAAGTCATCTTTTTTCCTGTTCCTCGAGGGTCGTTGCGATGGCAAGCTAGTCTACCGATTGCGGCACAATTATAATTTGAAGGAAAAATAATTCAGCCAGACTTGATAACCTGCTAACCATCTAAAAATAAATGATAATTAAACCACTTACCCAGCTGGTAGCGGCAGCAGGTATCAATGACAGCAACAAAACTCTGGCGCCAAGACCCGGCTGGCAAACCCCTATTTACCGGTAGCGCAAAGACGAAATTGTAGCAAAGAAACCATGGCCTGACACAATTGTCAGAAAGCGGAGCCGTTAACGAGCCCCATCTGCTTAGCGATTGCAGAGCCGCATTCTTGGCTTGAATCGGATCGTGCCCTGGCAGGCTTTGGGCGTGATCAGAGCAATCAAAGCTGAGGATCGATATTTCCTGGCCCGCCGCAGTCTGGTGTGTAGCAGCTGACGTCTTTAAAAGCGCACGTTTCTTTACAGCTCGGACAGGTTTCTGGTGGCGATGGGGCCTGCATGGTGTTGCCGCAGGACAGACATTTCCAGTGGGGATCGAGATTTTTTGTCGGGGCGCTTTGTTGTTTTTCCATTATCATGCTCCAGGTAGTTGCGCTTATTGTCGCTATTATAATTACTATAGGTCATCTGGCCCGCTCCAGGCTGTTGAACTTGTCATGCCAGGCACATTGATTACAAAAGATCTCCGTGTCGTCCGAAACCGTGATGTGTTCAGCCTCCGGTTCATTGTCCAGATAGGCGACGGTGCCTGTTTCCAGGCTAAAATCAGAGATGGTATAGCGGTCATCCGGGTCTTTGACATAAAACTGCTGGGCCCCGCAGTCCGGGCATTTCAAGTGCTGCACGGTCAACCTCCTGTCATTTTCCTGCAATTTTTGTTTCAGGTAGCGTCTATCGGTTAAAGAGTAAGAATAATCATGGAAGGTTGCAAGGGATGTCCCCGGTTTGCCAGAAAGGCCGCCATTGTTTATGGTGATCAGCGCAGTAATCCCAAAGCACTTCGATCAGGGAGATGAGCTAGCAAGATAGAAAACCGCACATTAATATTTTGATTGACAAGGTTGTATATGATTACCTGGCAATGGTCGTTTTTTAAAGAACTCAGCCGTGATGACCTGTTTGCTGTTCTCAAGGCCCGGCAGGAGGTCTTCATTTTAGAGCAGCAGTGCATCTATCAGGATGCAGACGAGCTTGACCCGCTATCCTGGCATCTGATAGGGAGGCTTGACGATGCTGCCAACAGACAACTCGTTGCCTATTCCCGCGTGGTTCTACCGGGGAAAAAGTTTGCCGAACCCTCCATCGGCCGGGTACTGGTCTCAAAAACTTTTCGCGGCAGGGGGCTTGGCAGAGCGCTCACCCATGAAACCATTGCCCGTACCATGCACCAATACCCGGATTCAGCAATTCGCATATCAGCCCAGCATTATCTCGAGCAGTTTTATTCCGGGTTCGGTTTCGAAACCGTTTCTGCGCCCTACGATGAAGACGGCATTGCCCATGTGGAAATGGTGCGGCAGCCGCCGCGCGGCACCAGTGCTCCAAGCGGAAAAACCTCCCCTACCACATCCCCCGGATGAAAACCGTCAGGCTCAAAGGGAACGGCCGTTTTGCCGCGGCTGAAGCGCTGACTCAGCTCAACAGGACCAGACTGCC
This sequence comes from uncultured delta proteobacterium, assembly GCA_963824415.1. Classification (GTDB taxonomy): domain Bacteria; phylum Desulfobacterota; class Desulfobulbia; order Desulfobulbales; family Desulfocapsaceae; genus JABDQA01. The sequence continues at coordinate 118,506 of CAWGPM010000002.1, read as the reverse complement.
ACTGTCACCTATCTTTGAGCACCTGGCCGCCGAATGCTGCCTGAGTGAAGCCGACAGACAGCTGGCCAAAAAGATCACCAACGGCGTGCTGCGCAATAAACAATACCTGGAGCACATCCTCGAATCACTCTGCACCCGCCCGATCAGAAAAATCAAACCGTTTGTTCGGTACGTTCTGCTGAGCGGACTCTACCAGCTGATTTTTCTCGACCGGCTGCCGCCTTCGGCGGTGGTCAATGAGAGCGTCAAGATCGTCAAAGCGGCGGGTTTTCCCAGTCAGCTCCAGGGCTTTGTCAATGGCGTCCTCAGGACTAGTCTGCGCCGCGCCGCCGAGCTGCCAGCACCGGCTGGGCGAATCGGCGAATCGACAGCGTCTCCAGACTGGCTCAACCATCCAGTCTGGATGACTAAGCGCTGGCAGTCCATTTACGGCAGGGCCGCCATGCTAGAGATATGCACCCATAACAACTGCGAACCCCAGCTCTGCCTGCGGACCAACTCCTCCCGGCACAAGGCCGAGCTGAGCAGCCTGTTGAAAGCCGAAAACATTGCCTTTGTCGAGGGACAGTACGCCCCGGATGCACTGCTGCTGCCCGGGTTCAACGGACGCCTCCAGACGCTGCCGGGATATGCGGAAGGGTTTTTTCAGGTACAGGATCAGGCGGCCCAGCTGGCGACCCTGCTGCTTGCCCCGTTCCCGGACAGAGGCCGATATTTGGACTGCTGTGCGGGGCTTGGCGGTAAGACTGCGCATATGGCAATGATCCTGCGGGGAACGGACAGCCACTTGAGCGCGGTTGAGCCGGACCCCGGAAGATGCGCCCTTCTGCAGCAGAACCTGCATCGAACCGGCGCCTCAACTCAGGTTGCCGTGCACCAGCAAACCCTCGAGGCTTTTGCCAGGCGAAGCACGGAGCGTTTCGACAGAATCCTGCTCGATGCCCCCTGTTCCGGCACCGGCGTCATCGGCAGGCGGCCGGACATCCGCTGGAACAGAGACCTAAGCGATCTCAGCATCTATGCGGCAAAGCAGCTCGCTCTGCTGAAAACCGCGGCAGGGCTTTTGGCGGACTCAGGGGTGCTGGTCTACGCCACCTGTTCGATTGAGCCCGAAGAAAACCAACGGGTGATAGAGCTGTTTTTAGAAGAGATGGTCCATTTTTCCATCAGTGAAGCCCAGAATTTCCTGCCGGACAGCGCCCAAACGCTGGTACGGAACGGTTTTTTCGCACCGCTTCCTGCATCTGGTATCGATGGCTTTTTCGGCGCCCGTCTGGTCAGAACGCAACGCTGAACCCGCCCTTTTTATTTTGCGCATCAGCTTGTGGTCGGCTACATTCGAGCTTAATTTCAATCAGAACTCACTTATTAACAAATCATCCACACGGATCACTATGGCGGAAATACGAAGCACGATGGATATGGTAATGGAGCGGGCGGCCCGGTTGGCAGCCGAAGCCGAGGACACCGGCAGTGACGACGATTTGCTCAATCAGGGCATGCGTCTGGCTGCCGCCTATTTAAACGGCCAAGAACAGGACCTGATGGGGCTGCTGCAGGCCAGACCGTCCGCAGAGCAGATGGCCATCCGGGCCGGCATGGCCAAGACGATGCTGCGCAATATCGTGCTGCCCCGGGATTATGATGAAATCTCCGAGCAATCGCAGCTCAGCCTAACCGGGCTGCAGAAGCTCAGCGGCAACTCCTCCGATATCGTCGCGATCTGCTCAGAACTGAAACAGATTCTGGAACAGTACAGCCAGCACTGCGAGCAGGTCAAGCAGCAGTTTGACGAATCGATTCTGGCCCAGCTCAAGATGAAGCTGCAGCAACAGGGGCTGCCGCTGGACGATGATATGGCCCTGAACCCGACCATGCACCCCCAATACAAGGAAGAATGGTCCCGGACGTCGGCCGAGTTGAACGCCCAATACAACGAAGCCCTCGATCAGCGCAAGGCCTTAATCGGCCAGCGCTTCAATATCTGAGCAGAGCATGACCTCTCCTGGCCCCGTACTCGATTACGCCGCCCGGCTCGATCAACTGCAGGCCCGGCTCAGGCGTAAAAAGATCGATGCGCTGCTGGTCGGCCAGCCTGAAAACCGGCGCTATCTCAGCGGCTACTGCGCTGCTGACCACGGCATCAACGAGAGTGCGGGCATCCTCTTGGTCCCGGCCCGGGATGAGCCCCTGCTGCTTACCGATTTTCGCTTTCGCGAGCAGGCCGAACGGGAGACAACCCTCAAGGTTGTGCTTTACAACAAAGGACTGCTGGCCCTGCTCCACGATCTGCTCAGTCAGTATAGCGTCCGCCGGCTTGCTTTCGAAAGTCACTATACCCTGCACAGCTCCAGTCTGAAGCTGGCCGAAATGGCTGAGAAGCATCAGGTGGAGCTGGCACCGCTGGCCGGTCTGGTGGAAAAACAGCGCCTGATCAAAAGTGCTGCAGAAATCGGATTGATAAGATCAGCCGTGGCCCTGAACGAAGCGGTGTTCCGCCATGTTTTCAGCCGTCTCGACGAAACCATGTCTGAAATCGAGATTGCCGGCGCTATTGAGGCACGGATGCGCGAAGTCGGTGCTGAAGGACCCAGTTTCAACACCATTGTAGCCGCGGCGGAAAATGCTGCCCTGCCCCACGCGGTCCCCACATCCCGCCGGGTCGGCAAGGCCCCGATGACCATCGACATGGGGCTGATCTATAAGGGGTATTGCTCAGATATGACTCGCAACATCAGCCTTGGCGAAGTCGATGAAAAATATCTTGAAATCCACCGGCTGGTCCGCCGGGCGCAACAGGCAGCGGTATTGGCGGTAAAACCGGGCGCCCTGATGAAGGAAGTAGACCAGGCGGCCCGCAGTGTCATCGCAAAAGCCGGCTACGGTCGGCAATTTGGCCATGCACTGGGTCACGGCGTGGGGCTGGCGGTCCATGAAAAGCCAAGTGTTTCATACCGCAGCCGGCAGAAGCTCAGAGCAGGCATGATCATCACCATCGAGCCGGGCATCTATCTTTCGCGCTGGGGTGGCGTTCGGCTGGAGAACATGGTCGTCGTCACCGAGGACGGCTGTGAAGAGCTCAATCGCGACACCACCTGGCTCGACATCTGAGGTGCTGAGCGGCACAGCAGCACCTCAAGTCCCGGCGCTGCTTAATAAAACACCTGAAGAATCCAAACCATGAGACAATTTGTCATAGATGAACTATCTCCACTGGAACGGGACAATCTCGATTCGTACCTGAAACGCACTCTCAAACCCGGTCCGATGCAGGGCATCTTTTGGCTAATGCTGCCTGAAGATCTGCTCGCCGAGGCCCAGCGGGGCCACGAATCGTGCGGCCCCTTCTACCTTGGCGTCGAGCTGGAGGAAAAACACCTCTGTTTCGAGCTGCTGGTGCGCTCTCACTCGAACCTGCACTGCACCTGCATCACTTATGCAACAAATGGACAGCGGCAGTTCGTGCTCGATTTTATCGACCGTATGCTGGCAGAAGAGCTGATCAAAGCCTGATCGAGCGGGCGCGGCTCATTATCGCCTCGAACCCTGGGGACAGATGGCCTGACGTTGACGAGTTAAGACGGCCTGTTAACGCTCCTGCCGAGCCGGCACCACCAGCAGCCGCGGAATCAGCACTTCGTCCGGCTGCGCAAGGATAAACTCGATACAGCGGGCGATGTCATCGGCTTCGATAAGCCCATTTTCCGGTTTAAACTGCTTTTCTTCGGGCCAGTGGCTGAACAGTTCGGTCTTGGTGCGCCCCGGCTCGATGGCCGTCACCTTGACACCGGTACCGGCCAGCTCCATACGCAAGGCATCGGTTAAGGCCTCCACCGCGAACTTGGTGCCGTTGTATGGGCCAAGTTCGGCAAAGGCCTTCAGCCCTGCCAGACTCGACGAGTTGATCAGAAACCCGCTGCCCTGCTTTTTCATGATCCTGAGACAGAGATAGCTCATCCGCACCACCGCCTCGAAATTGAGCCGAACCATGTGACAGAGACCCTCTATATCGACTTCGTCTATCGCCCCGATGTTCATCACCCCGGCATTATTGAAAACGATATCGACCCTGCCGTACTCGGCCAGTGCCGCGTCCAGAATTTTCTGGGGCAGAACCGGATCGGTCATGTCGCCGGTCACGCAGATAGCGCTGCCCAGCCCGGCCGCGAGTTGGGCGAGCTTTTCCTGACTGCGTGCATTGAGCACGAATTTGACTCCGGCCCGATCGAGCCGCTGCGCGGTTGCCCTGCCGATGCCGGTGCTGGCCCCGGTGATCACCATAACTTTATCCTGTAAATTCATCGTCTGCCCTCCCGTGACACACTGGTTGAAAGTGAAAGGAGCAGTCGCAGGCCCGCCTGCGTGGCTGCAACCACCGATCTGCAGTCTGGGGCAATTGCATGTATTTTTCAAGCCGAATCTGTTATATTGTCAGCCATGAGATATTTCTGCTGGCTCATAACCGTGCTCTTGGTCTGCAGCTGCGCCACCAGTCCAACCGGGCGTTCCCAGCTCATGCTGGTCTCGCCCGAACAGGCCATCGCCGATTCAAAGATGGCCTACGATCAGACAGTTCTGCCCCTGGCCAAAGAGGGCAAAATCGACTCGGACCCGCAGCTTACCGCCCGAGTGCGCCATATAACCGGGCGTATCATCGCCCAGGCCATTGCGCTCTATCCTTACGCCCAGTCCTGGGACTGGAGCATCAAAGTTATCGACGACCCCAAGGTCATAAATGCCTGGTGCATGGCAGGTGGGAAAATGGCCATCTATACCGGTCTGATAGAAAAGATCCAACCCACCGACGATGAACTCGCCCAGGTGCTGGCCCATGAAATCTCCCATGCCCTGGCCAACCATACTGCCGAGCGCATGTCGGTGGTGATGGCCTCCCAGCTCGGTGTGGTGGGCATCGGTCTGGCCACCAGAAACAGTGACTATGGCCGGGCTGCGCTGACCGGCGGTGCGTTGGCGGCCATACTGGCCATCCAAATGCCGAACAGCAGAACCGCTGAAAGCGAGGCCGACCTGATGGGCCTGGAGCTGGCCGCCCGGGCCGGCTACAATCCAAACGCCGCCGCCACGCTCTGGCAGAAAATGGAGAAGAGCGGGGGCGGCGGGCCACCGGAATTTCTCAGTACTCATCCGGCTCCGGGCAACCGGCAGAGCACACTCAGGAACCTGGCCCCGCGCTATATGGGGCTCTACCAGGACCGCAGCTACCGCCCGGTCTATCAATTCAGGAACTGAGACCTTTCACCCACTTCAATGCAGGCTGTCACCACCCATAAAAATACCGACTTCGATGGGCTGGCCTCGGTAATTGCGGCAACCATACTCTACCCCGATTCGATTGGGGTCGTGCCCAGTGCGGTCAACAATAACGTGGCCAAGTTTCTCTCCACTCATAAAACCGCCTTCAATATTGTGCTGCCCAACGAGATCGATCCTGAAAAGGTTACCCGGTTGATCGTGGTCGATACCGATCAATGGCGCCGGCTCGACCGGATGGAGCGGATCAGGGAGCGCGGTGATGTGGAGATCCTGTTATGGGATCACCATGTAAACGGTGGCGACATCGAGGCCGACTGGCGCTGTCAGGAGCCAATCGGTGCCACTGTGACCCTGTTGATCAGAGAGATGAAGCGGAGGGAGATGGAGCTCAATCCGCTGGTCTCAACGGTGCTGCTGATTGGACTCTACGAAGATACCGGCCATCTCAGTTACCCTTCCACCAAGGCTGAAGACGCCGCAGCAGCAGCGTATCTGCTGGCCAACGGCGCCGATCTCAACGTGGCCTCGGTCTTTCTGAACCCGCCCTACGAGGAGGTACAGCGGGATATCTTATTCACCATGATGCAGAATACCGAGAAGATCAAACACAACCATTTTACTATCGGCATCAACATTCTGCGGCTCGAGCAGAAGGTGCCGATGCTGGCGGCGATCGTCAACATGTACCGCAAGATCATCAATGCCGATGCAGTCTTCGTGATTTTTATCAACGATGAACATTCGAGTACCGCGATCGGCCGCAGCGGCGTCGAACTGATCGATGTCGGAGCGATTCTGAAACATTTCGGCGGCGGCGGGCACCCGGCCGCCGGTTCGGTCACGGTTAAAAACAGCGACTACCCGCCGGAGCAGCTCAAACGAAAAATTATCAAGCAGATCCGTCAGAGCAAAGCCGGCGGAGCAACGGTTGCCGATCTGATGTCGTTTCCGGTCACCTTCGTCGATGCTTCCACACCGATGTCCGTAATCCGCGATATCATGCAGGAGAAGAAGATCAGAGGCATTCTGGTCGGCAGTGAAACCAATCTAAAAGGCATTGTCGTTCTCTGGGACCTGAAAAAGCTGCGCCTGGAGAAACAGTGGAAGAGCCCGGTCAAGGCGTTCATGGCGCGCGAGGTCGCCACCATCTCGCCTGACATTCAGCCCGCCCAGGCGGCCCAGCTCATGGTGGAGAAAAATATAGGCCATCTGCCGGTGCGCCACCAGGGCAAGATCATCGGCATCGTCACCAGGACCGATATCCTGACCTATTTCTACGGGCTGCTGCCGGAGTAAAACTCAGGTTCGACGCAGGGCGATCGCCCCGATATCATCGAACATCTTAAAGCGCGGATATCTGAGGCAGCGCGGATCGTCACACTGCACACGGCGGATATAGTTCCTGACTTCCCCAAGCCCTGCAGACCGGTAGAGACGGACCAGTTTGTCCCGATCGAGGGGCATTGCCGGATCGGGGCTGGGCGGGAACAGGCCGTCCGTGAACAGCAGGATATCGCTGATCCGTTCATCTTCGAGCGAGCCCCGGGCCAGGAAATCAAGGGCCTCATCCTCTCCATTCAGCGAGCCGAATAAGCGGTTCGTCTGCCGCCTCACCGCGGCGATCTCCCCGGCCAGCTCCTGATGGATCGAACCATGCACATCTGCACCGATAGCCTGCCAGGTTTTCAGCACCTGTTCATCCTGGGCCGGCAGCCGGCTCAGCAGCCTGCTGCTGCCGTCATCGAAAATCAGCAGAATCACGCAGTCGCCGATCTGGCACCAGTCCACCCGGTGGCCATGAATCTGCACCGCCGCCAGGGAAGTCGACCAGAGCTGCTCGCGGCAACCCAGATCCACCCCGGCCTGCGCCATCTGCGCTCTGATCTGCTGATTTGCCTGGCGAGCCGACTCTCGCAGACTGGACCCGGTTGCAGCAGTGAATGCAGCAGCACCAATCCGGGCCGCCTGCTGCCCACCGCTGGTGCCGGTTGAACACTGCTCAGCCGCCTGCTGCAGGCTCGTTGCCCCGTCGCACACCACGCAGGTGGTGTCGTTGAAGGCCAGCTCATCTTCGATTAAAGGACCGCTGCCCTTCTCGAGCAGGGTCTCTGCAACCCGGTAGCGGGGGCTGCAGGAGTCAGTAAACTGGCCGCAATGAACTAAGCGCGGCGTCTGGACAGCTATGTCTTGCTGGGGAAGATACACTGAGACCTCGTTGCTGCTGTTTTTAACAGACTAAGGTAACGGCAAGGATCACCGGAATCAAATTGGAAGTTCAAATGAATCGATGCCGATCCATCGACGAAGCTGATCCGGTGCGTGGTGGATGAACAAAGAGACCACCCGCAGTGCAAAATAGCAGCGCAGGCGGTCTCATTATTTTCGTTTTCGGTGGTTAAACGCTCAGCAAATTGCCTCCCGGCCCGCTTTGGTTACCCCGTATTTGCAGCGCACCGGACTGTCTACCAGTCCCGCTTTCTTCAACGTCGCCACCCTGGAGCTGATCACCTTGGGCTCGAGGCCGGTGGCTGCGGCCAGATCTTTCGAGCCGCAGGGATCCCCGGCCGCCGCCAGCGTTTCGAGGATTTTCTTCTGCTCAGCACTCAATTGAGTCATTGCACTTTTAGCCATTTGATTTCTTGTTTCCTGCCTGTGATCGTTGACTGTTTTTCCTGCCGCAGGACGCACAGATACCGATGAACTCGACCCGGTAACCGGTTATTTGATAGCCTTTGGCCGAACGTGGAGAAGTCTGCCCAAGCAGGTCCCGGTCAAACTCGATATTGTCCACCCGGCTGCACTGCAGGCAATAGATATGGTCGTGATGGCTGGCATCATAATCAAAGCGCTTCTGCCGGCCGCTGATTTCCAGTTTAGCAATCAGTCCCGCTTCGGACATGGTTTCGAGGTTGCGATAGACCGTCGCCAAGCTGATGCGCGGCATGCTTTTTTTAACCCGCTCATACAGCTCATCGGCACTCAGATGCTGACGACTTCTCTGCAGTTCTTTAAGAATGATCTCGCGTTGATTTGTCATTCTCAACACCATGGCAGGCCTCTTTATGGGAATGATATCCAAACCTAACTGATAATCATTTTCATGTCAATCTCGTTCAAACCCGGGCGTTTACCCCGCTGAAAATAAAAAAGTAAATAGTCCTGGAAGCGCTCGTCAAAACCAGTTTTTGGATATATTGTAGGCCCATGTCGATTCTTCAAGTTATCAATCTGGAAAAACGGTTCGGTTCGCTCATCGCGGTCGCTGATGTATCGTTTGCGGTCGAACAGGGTTGTTGTTTCGGTCTGCTCGGCCCCAACGGCGCCGGCAAGACAACCACCATGGAGATCGTCGAGAACATCATCGAACCCTCCAGCGGGACGGTTCTGTACCGAGGCGCTCCCCGGAAAAACTCCTTCCGGCAGCAAATCGGCATTCAGTTCCAGCACACCTCGTTGTTGAACTTTCTCTCGGTCAAAGAGACGCTCTATTGCTACCGGAGCCTCTATCAGAATCCCGAAGATCTCGACTGGCTGATACAACGCTGCGATCTGGCCCCGATCTTGAAGCAGCGCAACAACCAGCTCTCCGGAGGCCAGCGCCAGCGGCTGATGCTGGCGCTGGCCCTGGTCAACCAGCCTGAACTGATTTTCCTCGACGAACCGTCAACCGGCCTCGACCCACAGTCCCGCCGCTATCTTTGGGAAATCCTGGGTGAAATAAAAAGCGACGGGAAAACCATCATCATGACCACCCACTCAATGGAAGAAGCGCAATACCTGTGCGACACGATTGCCATCATGGACCGGGGTCTGATCATCGCCGAAGGAAGTCCGCAGGAATTGATCACCACCTATTGCAAAACCGATACGATCACCCTGCCCCGGGCAGCCGTCGAACATCATCTCGAGTGTCTGGACATAGACTTCCAGATCATTGAGCGGACCGTGTCGATCCGCACCGCTCAGGTCGATGCCACCCTGTCCAAGCTGCTCTCCTGCGGGGTCGATCTTTCCCGGATGTCGGTGCGTTCAGCAAATCTCGAAGATGTCTTTCTGCATCTGACCGGCAAACAATTGAGGGATTGACCCAGACATGAGCCTTAAACGAATCCTGATCATGTTCGGGGCCAGGAACAAGGAGTTTTTCCGCGACAGGGCGGCCTTTGGCTGGAACTTTGCTTTTCCGTTTCTAATTATCGTCGGTTTTGGCCTGATCTTCAGTGGAGAAAATCTTCAGCGCTTTAAAATCGGCGTCTTTCCCCAGACGGGCAGCCAGGTCGACTTTGCGGGTACAACCATACCCCCGAGCCTGCAGAGTGATCCGGCAATCGATTTTGTCGCTATCGCTGCACTCGAGGGCGGCAAGCAGAAGATCCGCCACCACAAAATCGATCTGCTGCTGGACGGCAGCGCAACGGACAATCGCTACTGGGTCAACGATGCCTCGCCCAAAGGCAGGATTGTCGAGCAGCTCTTCCGAGCCGCGCTGCTGCCACCCGGTGAATCAAACGCCACCCGCACCGTCGTCGATGGAACACGGGTGCGCTATATCGACTGGTTCTTTCCCGGCATCATGGCCATGAACATGATGTTCTCAGCCCTCTGGGGTGTCGGCTACGTGGTGGTCCGCTATCGCAAGAACGGCGCACTGAAGCGGCTCAAAGCCACGCCGCTGAACCCCATCGAATACCTCAGTGCCCAGATGCTGTCGCGCATCTTTTTGCTGATGTTCACCTTCTGCGTGGTCTGGTTCGGCTCCGATCTGCTTTTCGATTTCAACATGCAGGGCTCGCTGCTGCTCTTTTTCTTCACCTTCTTTCTCGGCGGTCTCAGCCTCTGCTCGATTGGCCTGGTCCTGGCCGCCCGGGGAACGAGCGAAGAGTTCACCAGCGGGGCTCTGAACTTCATTTCCTGGCCGATGATGTTTCTCTCCGAAGTCTGGTTTTCTTTGGAGGGCGCCCCGCATTGGGTGCAGCAGCTTTCCTGGCTGTTTCCCCTGACCCATTTGCTCAAAGCAGCCAGAAAAGTTATGAATGAAGGGGCGACCCTGATTGACATTCAGCTCGAGTGCTCGCTGATGGTTCTCACCACGCTGCTCTTTCTTGCGCTGGCGGCCCGGCTCTTTTCCTGGATCGAATAAATTATGCAGATACGTTTTATCGACGCCCATCTTCATCTTCAAGACCCGCGCTTCGGCCCGGATGCGACCCGCGTCATCGCCCGGGCTGAAACCTCCGGCGTCTGCCGGTTTTTCTGCAATGCAACCAGCGAGTCGGACTGGTCATCGGTTGCCGCCCTGGCTGCAGGTAACTCCTGGATCATCCCCTTTCTGGGCATTCATCCGTGGTTTGCAGAAGAGGCTGCTGTGGGCTGGCAGGAGCGGCTTGTCGAAATGCTTGCCTCATGTTCGCATGGCGCAGGTATCGGTGAAACGGGACTGGATAAATCACGGCCGGTCGACTTCAGCGCACAACAGAACCTGCTGCAGGATCATCTGGAAATCGGTGCCGAAACGGGGCTGCCGCTTGCTCTTCACTGCGTCAAGGCCTGGGGGCCGCTGCTTGATCTTCTCAAGAGATTCAGGGCAGAAGGTGCGCGATCGCCGGTGATGGTTCACTCGTTCACCGGCTCCGTTGAGATCATGCAGCGCCTGGTCGAACTCGACTGTTTTCTCTCCTATTCATCGGCCCTGATCGATCCCGGCAACAACGCCTTACGTGAAACGTTCTGCCAGACGCCGGCCGCAGCGCTGCTTCTGGAGACCGATGCACCGTACTCAAAAATTGCTGATCGGACCGGCGGAAACACCACTATCGAACCGGAGGCGGTAACCGATCTCTATTACACGGCCGCGGAACTGCGCACCATGCACCTGGCCGATTTCTCGAGCCTAATCTGGAACAATGCATCGATTTACGCGAACAGAGCTTTTACTCGGTAAACAGGCGTTTGCCCGCCTGACCAAGAGTCATGTCGCGGTGTTCGGCCTCGGTGCGGTGGGTGGTTACGCCGTTGAAGGACTGGCCCGGGCCGGGGTGGGCAGACTGACCCTGGTCGATTTCGATCTGATCCAGCCGACCAATATTAACCGTCAGATCCTGGCCCTGGAATCGACCCTCGGCCAGCCGAAGGTGGAGGCTGCGGCAGCGCGTGTTGCCGACATCAACCCGCAGTGCCGCATCAAAGCCTTGAACCGTTTCGTCGATCAGGACTCCGCCGCAGAGGTGCTCGACGGCCGGCCGGATTTCGTTATCGACGCTATCGACTCGCTCAATCCCAAGGTGCAATTGCTTTTGGCCTCCCACAGGCGGGGACTGCGCACCTTTTCGTCCATGGGGGCGGCCCTGCGTACCGACCCGGCCCAGATCCGCATCGGCGATATCGCCGAGACCAGATGCTGTCCGCTGGCCCGGCGCATCAGAAAACGGCTCAAAAAAGAAGGTATCATCAGCGGCATCACCTGCATCTACTCAACCGAAGCTGTTGATTTCGACTATCAGCTGCCGGCCGGTGCGGAAGATACTGAAGACAATGGCGCTAGCGAGTTCGAGCGGGGCAGAGCCAGACCAACCCTGGGCAGCCTGCCGACCCTGACCGCCATCTTCGGGCTGATGCTGGCCAATGAAGTGATCAGGCAGATACGGGTGCGGTCATGATCAGGCTTTTTGTCGGTCTGCCCATTGACTCCGGGCTCAGGCGTACACTGGCTCTGCTGGGATGTTCCCTGCCCGGAGCCCGGCCGGTCCCTGAAGATCAGATCCACCTGACCCTGCGTTTTATCGGCGAGGTCAGCGGTGAGCAGTTTAATGAAATAAAAACTGCTCTGGGCGGACTCAACAGCCAGCCGCTGAGCCTGACGATCAGAGGTACCGGGCATTTTCCACCCCGGGGGATTCCCCGGGTGGTCTGGGCCGGGGTGCAGCCGGCGGGCGATATCATCATCCTGCGCAACCGGGTAAATCATCTGCTGCGGGGCTGCGGCGTGGAACCTGAACACCGCAAATTCCATCCGCATGTCACCATCGCCCGGCTGAAGAACACCTCCCCCGGCCGGGTCGCCGACTTCCTGGCCTCGAATGCATTGCTGCACTCCCCGCCGTTTACCATCGACCGGGTGGAGCTGCTCTCCAGCAGACTCAACCCCAAAGGCGCGGTGCATACCGTTGAGGCGATTTATCCGCTGGAAGCGCCCGAGGAACCACGCTGATTCTTGTCGCGCTTGCCTGAAAGCGAGGGCATCAACAGAATCAGCATGGCCGACAAAGTCAGGAAAACACCGGGCAGCACCTTAAGTTCGGGCCAGCCCTTGCCGAGCAGAAAATCAAGGATCATCACCAGCAGCGGATAGAGATACGAATAGGATATCGTTCTGGTGGGACCGATCACCCGGGTACCGTATTGGGTCAGATAGAAGGTGATCACTGTGGAAAACAGCGCCAGATAGAGAATCCAGAGCCAGGTGGAAACGGGGACCGCCATCCAGTTCGTGCGCCCCAGACCGACCAGAGCACCAGGCAGAAGCCAGGCACAGCCGGTGACCAGAACCCAGAAGGTCATCACCTCCATCGGCTCATTTCGATACATAACCCTGAGCAGCGGGGTGTAGAGCCCCATGGCCAGGCAGCCGCCTAAAAATATCAGATCCCCCTTATTCAGCGACATTTCCCCAAGCAGATGCACATCCCCTCTGAAAATCACCCAGAGCGCCCCGATAAGGCCGATGGACAGTACCAGCAAGAGGTTAACTCCGATTCGCTCACGGGCGAACCAGGCCGCATAAATGCCTGAAATAGCCGGAACCAGCGTAAAAATCACACTGACATTGAGCGAAGAGGTGTAGCGCAGCGACAAAAACATGGCCCAGAAAAAGATTACCAGGCACCCGGAAACGGCGCCATAGCGCAGCAGGGAAGCCATCGAGACCCGCAGACCGTGGCGTAGCGCAACAAGGGGCAGCAGAATCAGAGCGGCCAGCCCAAAGCGAACCAGGGTCAGTCCGAGCGGGTCGAGCGTTTCAGTGATATGCTTCGCCACGATAAATGAGGTGGAAACCAGGGAGGTGCTCACCAGCAGGAGCAGGTGTACCCGAATCTGTCCGCCACCTTCAAGTGGTTGCAATTTATTGTCCATCTCTTCTGGGAATTGCTCAAAGATGCCGGCCGCAAGCCGGTATCATCATAATTCAACGGTTCAAGGGCGCCGTATTTATTGCCTCGCGTGAGGTAAAGCGCTATACTGGCAGATACTACCGTATACTGCCCCGGAGGGCAGCGACAATCTTTCTTACAATCCCGTATCGTTATTTTCACTCCAGGAGGTGCTCCGCATGCCGGAAGTGATTATTATCGTTGCCATTGCCAGAAACAACGTTATCGGCCGCGACGGCAAACTGCCCTGGCATCTGCCTTCGGACCTGCGTCATTTCAAAGCGACTACCATGGGGTATCCTCTGATCATGGGCCGCAAGACCTTTGATTCGGTCGGCCGCCCTCTGCCCGGCAGAGACAATATCGTGCTGAGCCGGGATCGCTCGCTTGCCATCGAGGGCTGCCTGGTCATGCACTCGCTGCAGGAGGCGCTCGATTACTGCAGCGACCAGGAGAAGATATTCATCATCGGCGGCGCCGATATCTTCAAACTTGCCCTGCCTCAGACAGACACCATCATTGTTACCGCGCTGGAGCGCGAGGTGGAAGGAGATGTCTATTTCGAGCCGATCAATACAGATGTTTTTAACGTTGTCGAAGAGCAGAGCTGCAATGAGGAAGAACCATACCGTATTATCAGGTATGAACGGATCAGAGCTTAGCAACCGGTCACAGAGAAGAGCCCAATTCCTGGACGCATAAAGGTCTGCTCAAGTGCTATAGATAGGTTGCCAAGTTATATCACTGCTGCAGTCAACAGGGCAGGTTTTCAGGCCTTGGAGTTTTCCAGACTGCACAACTCATGTTTTATATGGACTTTCGTATAATAACATGGCTAAATGGGCACCTGACTGCAAAACAACCAGTCGGCACGACAGACCTGACATATCAGCGTTTTACCCGTCTGTCGATGTGTCAATCAGCTGAATCAGGTGTGAGCAATTGGCTGAGATCTGTTCTTGATCCAGTTCACCGAGGGGGTCCTACTCTCACAACTATACGGAGGATTGTTATGAAACTTGTAAAGAAAGTTACACTTGCAGCAGCAGCGGTGGCTATCGCCATCGGTTTTTCTTTTTCCGCCCAGGCCAAGGAATGGCGCGGCTGGAACATCCACGTGGCCGGCTACCCGAACACGGTGGCAATGGACAAGTTCGCCGAGCTCCTGAAAGAGAAATCCGGCGGCAAAATGACGGTCAAGATGTATCACGCCGGAACCCTGGGCAGCCAGCCGGATGCCATCGAACAGGTGCGTACCGGGGCGCTTGAGATCGGCAACTTCAACCTGGGACCGCTGGGCCCGATCGTGCCCGAGGCAAATGTTGTTTCCCTGCCTTTCATTTTCAAGGACGTCGACCACATGTGGCGGGTACTCGATGGCAAAGCCGGTGATATGATCAACGAAGGCATGTCCAAATACGGTATCGTCCCGCTGGCCTGGTATGATGCCGGGGCACGCTCGTTCTACAACTCCAAGAAGCCCATCACCAAGCCCGAAGATGTAAAAGGCCTGAAGGTCCGGGTCATGAACAACGACCTGTATTCCGGCATGATTGCTGCCCTGGGCGGCAATCCCTCCCCGATGGCTTTTGCAGAAGTTTACCAGTCCCTGAAAACCGGCGTGGTCGATGGCGCGGAGAACAACTACCCGTCCTATGAGTCAACCGGTCATTTCGAGGTGGCTCCTTATTATTCCAACTCCCAGCATCTGATCATTCCCGAGACCCTGTGCATCAATACCGAGGTGTACAACTCCCTGTCCCCGGAAGATCAGGCAATCCTGAAGGAAGCAGCTCAGGAGTCGGCCATACTGCAGCGCAAGCTCTGGAAGGAGCGGGAAATCGCCAGTAAGGAAAAAGTTGAGGCAGGCGGATCCACGGTCAATGAGATTCCTGACAAGAGTGGATTCCAGGCAGCCATGAAGCCGGTTTACGACAAATTCCTGGCTGACAATCCTAACCTGAAACCGCTGGTCGAGATGATCCAGAACACTCCTTGATGTATTTCTGAGAACATCCCGTACTTCCGTTTAAACCGATACCCCCTGCTTTCATACAGAGGGGGTATCGATGTTTTTTCTAACGAACACGACTGGAAGAAAAATTTTCTCGGGTACCAAAGCATGTCCACAGACAGTTCCTCAAACTCCGGCTCACTTTCTGCCTATGACAGGCTGTTGAATCTGATCAGTGATATCAATATTGCCATCTGCAGCGTTATGCTGGTCGTTTTGACTGTGATTTTCGGCTGGCTGGTATTTGGCCGTTACGTGCTCAATGCCACTCCGACCTGGGTCGAACAGGTCGCCCTGCTCCTGATTATCTATATCGGCTTTCTCGGCGCCTCAGTCGGCATCCATAAAAAGACTCATCTGGGCGTGTCGATGTTTCGCGAGATCAGTCCACGTCCGGTACAGCGTATTTTCGAGTTTTTATCATACGTCATTATGACCGCCTTCGGCCTGATAATGGCCTTTTATGGTTACAAACTGACCCTGTTCAGGTGGCCAAATGAAATCCCTCTGATCCATGTGACTGATGGTTTACGAGCTATACCTATCATGATAAGCGGTTTTTTTATCGTGCTTTTTTCCATAGGCCATCTCATCCATTTTTTTAACGGAACCAACCCCGAAGAAACAACCTAAACCGGAGTTTTTCGCTACATGGGCCTGCTCATCTTATTGGGAATTTTTGCGTTTTGTGTGGTAATCGGCATGCCGGTGGCCTTCGCGCTCGGGGTTGCCGCCGTTTCCGCCTTTTTCTATGAAGGCCTACCGATGATGATCGCCTTCCAGCGTATCATCTCCGGTATTTCGATTTTTGCACTGATGGCGATTCCGTTTTTTATTTTCGCCGGTGAACTGATGTTCCACGGCGGCATCGCCATGCGGCTGGTCCGCTTTGCCTCGTCCGCCGTTGGGGCCATGCGGGGCGGACTCGGTATCGTCAATGTGTTCTCCTCCATGCTGTTTGGCGGCATCTCAGGTTCAGCGATTGCCGATATCTCAGCGCTGGGCTCCATCCTGATCCCGGTGATGAAGGAAAAAGGCTACGACGACGACTATGCGGTCAATGTGACGGTAACCTCGTCTCTGGCGGGAATCATCATCCCGCCGAGCCACAACATGATCATCTATGCGGTGGCGGCCGGCGGCGGCATCTCCATTTCCAAGCTGTTTCTAGCCGGATTCGTTCCCGGAGTGCTGATGTGTCTGTGCCTTGCGGTGGTTGCCTATATCGTGGCAGTAAAGCGGGGCTATGCTTCCGAGACCTTTCCGGGGGTGCTCATCCTGGTGCAGCATTTCTTTCTGGCCCTGCCCGGGCTGATGACTGCAGTAATCATCGTTGGCGGCGTACTCAGCGGTATTTTCACGGTAACCGAATCAGGCGCTTTTGGAACCATCTATGCATTTTTGGTAACCATCATCGTCTATCGGTCGCTCAGTTGGGAGAAATTCAAGCTGGCCGTGGTCAATTCGGTCAAGACCACTTCCATGGTGATGATCCTCATTGCCTGTGCCGGCGCCTTCGCCTACCTGTTGACCTTCTACCAGGTGCCTGAAAAGATGGCCGGGCTGTTGACGAGCGTTTCTGAAAACCCAATTGCAATCCTGTTAATGATCAACCTGGTGCTGCTGCTGCTCGGTATGATCATGGATATGGCCGCGCTGATCCTGATCTGCACCCCGATCTTTCTACCGGTCGCCATCTCAATCGGCATCGATCCCTATCAGTTCGGCATGATCCTGCTGATCAACCTGGGACTGGGGCTCTGCACCCCCCCGGTGGGTGCCTGCCTGTTCGTTGGTTGTGCCGTTGGGAAAGTGAAGCTCGAAGATGCGGTAAAAACCATCTGGCCCTTTTATATTGGCATTCTGGTGGCGCTGATGCTCGTCTCCTTCGTCCCCGCCATTTCACTGACCCTGCCGGGACTGCTGGGCTGACGATCTACTGCACCATCAGTCCATATGCAAACCACCGTTGATATCGATGATCTCGCCGGTGATAAAGCCCGACAGCGGAGATACCAGAAAACGCACCACATGGGCGACCTCTTGTGCCTCACAGAACCGGCCGACCGGAATCTGCTCGAGCAGGTGGGCTTGCTGCGCTTCATCGAGAAAATCGGTGATCATCGGGGTTTTGATGTAGGCCGGGGCTACCCCATTGGCCGTCACGCCAAAAGGCGCCGCCTCCCGGGCAATGGACAGAGTAAGCGCGGTAAGTCCGCCTTTTGAGGCGGTATAGGAAGTGCCTGCGGTCAGACCGCCGGTCTTCATGGCCAGTGAACTGATATTGACAATACGCCCCCAGCCTCGTTTTTTCATATCCGGCAGCACCGCACGGGCCAGATAGAAGGCCCCGTCAAGATTGACCGAGAGCAGCCGGCGCCATTCGTCGTCGCTGGTCTCGCAAAGCTTGCTGTTGGACAACAACCCAGCGTTATTGACCAGCACCGAAACCGCGCCCTGAGTGCGCCTGATCTGCGCCACAGCCTCCCGGACCCAGGAAATTGACCTAGTTCGGCACAACGAACCACAAGCGCTCTGGCCTGGGAATTAGCGCTGGAGTTCCAATCGGTGCCGATATATCATGATGCATCATCATCTGCGGTATTGAAAAAAAAACGGAGAAAAACCATGACAGTTGCGTTCGACACCATGTTTTCACTGAGAGGCAGAACCTGCGTGATCACCGGTGCCGGCGGAGAGTTGTGCGGTGCGATGGCCCGTTGCCTGGCGGCGCTCGGGGTCAGGGTGGCTCTGCTTGACATCAATGAGGAAGAGGCCCGGAACAAGGCTGAGCAGATCAGCGCGGCCGGCGGTGAGGCCTTTGCCGATCGCTGCGATGTACTCGACCGGCAGCAGTTAGAAGCCTGCTGCGAGCGGATCCTGAACACCTGGGAGACCATCGATTTTCTGATTACCGGAGCCGGCGGCAATGACCCGCAGGGCTCCACCACTGATGAATTTCTCGACCCCAACCAGCCTGACGGACCGGCTGCTGACAATCTCTTCTCACTGAATCCCGACGGCTTCAGCCGGGTGTTCGACCTGAACTTCCTGGGCAGCTTTCTAACCATCCAGGTGTTTGCTCAGCAGATGGTCAAGCAGGGCCGCGGCTCCATTGTAACCATCTCTTCGATGAGTGCCGATACCCCGCTGACCAAGGTGCCGGCCTATTCAGCAGCCAAAGCGGCGGTCTCCAACTTCACCCGCTGGCTCTCGGTCTACCTGTCCCGAACCGGCGTGCGGGTCAATGCAATCGCGCCCGGATTTTTCATGACCGAGCAGCTGCGCTTTCTGCATATAGACCAGCAGACCGGCGCGCTTTCCGAACGGGCCCGAAAGGTCATCGCCCGTACACCGCTCGGCCGATATGGAGAGCCGGAAGACCTTTTCGGTACCCTGGTCTGGCTGCTCTCCGATGGTTCGAAATTCGTTACCGGCGCCGTCGTCCCGGTGGACGGCGGCTTTTCGGCTTACTCCATCTGAGCCCGTCATAGAACTGGCAGGGTATCGTTTCAATCTTGCTGTCCAAAGCATTGCACGATCAAGCTGTTTCAGCCACAGCCAAGAACAACAACGCAGAAATCAGGAACTGCTGTCTCAACCCCGGTGCAAGCCATGAATTCCAACGAACGAGTGACAAAAGTTTTCAACGGCGATATCCCCGACCGCGTTCCGATCGGAGAGTTTGCCATTGATTTTGACACCATAGAAAAGATCATCAATCGGCCTACTTATCTGCGGGCTAAGGCCAAATCGAAAATCGCCTTCTGGGAGAACCGCCATGAAGAGGTGATCGACAGCTATATCCGGGACCATATCGAGCTGCACGAGAAACTGGGCTTTGATATCATCAATTTCCCGATGGCGACCTGGGCCATTCCTGAACCATCTGACGATCCGCCCCCGAAAAAACTCGACGACACCACCTGGGAGGATGCAGCCGGCCGGGTGTTCAAGTACTCGGATATCACCCACGATGTGGTCTGCGTGAAGGATCCGCTGGCAGAGAGAACCCTGTATACGATGGACCACGAGCTACTCGCCCAGGTCGATGAAGTCGAACGCGGCACCGTTCCCGGACGTCCTGGCGGGCTGGACGAGCGTTCCTGGGATGTTCTGAACACGGTGATTGATCATTTTGCCGGCCGCAAATTCATCGTCGGTCCGTCCGGCGGAGAAATAGGTATCGTGCTGCAGGGCGGCATGGAACAGGGCATGATGGCGCTGATCACGAACCGGGAGTTCATTGAAAGAGCAACCCAATACCTGGTCAAAAAACAGAACGCCCTCGATGACAAGATGGTGCATCCGAAAAGCGATGCAATAATCTGGGGAGCTGATTTTGCCCATAACAGCGGGGGATTTATCAGCCCCACGATGTTCCGCGAGCTGTTCTTTGCCCCCAACCGGGCCCGGGTTGAAAATATCAAGAAAAACCATGGAAAATTCGTGGTCAAGCACTGCTGCGGCAACGTCAATGCGTTTCTTGAGCTCTTTGTCGAACTCGGCTATGACTGCTACCAGTCCATCCAGCAGTCCGGCGGCATGGATCTGGCCGATGTCAAGAAGCGCATCGGCGACAAAATGGTGCTCTGGGGCGGCGTGCCGGTCGAGCTGATCATCGGCGGCACCATGGAGGAGGTGCGCGCCGAAATTCGCCAGGCGATGGCTAACGCCAAAGCAAACGGGCGCTTTATCCTGGGTACCACCCACACCATAGCGGTCGGCTCAAACTACGACAACTTCATGGCGATGGTCGATGAATACTGGAAACATTGCGATTATTGACAGCCTGCCATGGCCTAAACCCTAGGGGCATGCACGGGCGCAACAAAACCATGGCGTGCTTTATCCATGCCCGCCCCCGCAACGAAGCACATCAGTCGCCTGATTAACCCAGAAAATCCTCGCGCAGCGGGGTGAAACAATCCACCAGCCGCACATGTTCGCTCAACAACTGCACCGTGTGCGCGACATCGGGCGGCACCGTAAACATATCGCCGGGGCCAAGCCGCTCCTGGGCCTCGCCGATGTGAACGACAATTTCACCGGCAGCCACATATGACATCTGTTCGTGGGGATGAGAATGGGGCGGGTCGGGCTGATCCGTCGGTCCGTCGTTAAAATCGATAACGACCATCATCAGCGAATCGGTATGACCGAGGTAGCGCTCACGCCGATCGCCTATGGAGGTTCTAGCAACTTCTTTTTCTCTTACGACTCCCATCTCTTAGTCTCCTTATTTAATAGGAATTTATCCGTTCTGTGCAACTGCTCTTGAAAACCCGCAACGGGACAATCCGCCCCTGCCGGCAGCATAGTATTCTAATGAATTATCTGGAAAAATATAGGCAAATTCTATATATCTGCTGGTAATCAAAGTGCTGCTGTCCGTAAGTCGCGATACGACTGCCGCCGCCAGCGCAGCAAAACAACACCCAGGTGAAGGCAATGATTACAGGTTCCGGAACCACCGATCACGCCCTCGATCCTGAGCGCATCAGACAGATCATTGAGTCTGAACTGCCCGCCGAACGGATCAGGGACAAACGCATTCTGGTGCTCACCCCCGACACCACCCGCACCTGTCCACTGCCGCTGCTGGTCCGCTTGCTGCAGGAGATCGTCGGGTGTGAGGCGGCCGCACTGGACTTCATGGTTGCGCTGGGCACCCACACGCCGCTGGCCGAGCAGCAGATTCTTGAGCTGTACGGCATCACCGACAAGCAGCGCGGCCGTCATCCAAACTCTGCCTATTTCAACCACCGCTGGGACCTGCCCGATACCCTGACCAGGATCGGCTGGATCGAACCAGGCGAAATCGAAAACCTGTCGGGCGGGCGTCTGCGGGAGCGGGTTCCGGTCGACATCAACAAAGCGATCTTCGATTACGATCTGGTCCTGATCTGCGGGCCGGTCTTTCCACACGAGGTGGTCGGTTATTCGGGCGGTGCCAAATATCTGTTCCCCGGGATTTCCGGCGGCGAATTCCTGCACGCCTTCCACTGGCTCGGCGCGGTGGTAACCTGCGCCGGAACCATCGGCATCAAGCATACGCCGGTCCGGGAAGTGATCAACAAGGCCATGGAGCTGATCGAGGTCGAAGTCAGCTGCCTGGCGATGGTAGTCAAAGACCGGGAGCAGCTCTGGGGCCTCTATGCTGGAGACTACCGCGAAGCCTGGTCGGCAGCGGCGGATCTATCCGAGCAGGTACACGTGATCGAAAAAGAGCAGGCCTTTGACACCGTGTTCGGGGTGTGCCCGCCGATGTATGACGAGATCTGGACCGGCGGTAAGGTCATGTACAAACTCGAGCAGGTTGTCGCCGACGGCGGCCGGCTGATCATTTACGCACCACACATCACCGAGGTGAGCCGCTCCTGGGGAGCCGACATCGAAAAAATCGGCTATCACATCGTCGATTTTTTTCTTTCCCAGCCCGAGCGCTTCACCGATATTCCGCGCGGGGTCCTGGCCCATTCCACCCATGTTCGCGGAACCGGCACCATGGAAAACGGCATCGAAAAGCCTCGTATCGAGGTGATAATCGCCTCGGCCATCGATGAAGAAACCTGTAAAAAAATCAGCCTGGGCTATCTTGATCCCGACACCATCGATCTCGATGATTATCGTGGTCGAGAAGATGAAAGCATCCTCTTCGTTGAAAAAGCGGGCGAGGTGCTGCACCGGGTGAAACGAAAAGGCTAAAAGAAGATCATGAAATCATTTATATCCGAGGACTTCCTGCTCGAAACCGACAGTGCCCGGCGGCTGTATCATGAATATGCGGCTTCAATGCCGATTTTCGACTACCACTGCCACCTGCCGGTCGAGGAGATTGCGGTCGATAAAAAGTTCGCCAACCTGACCCGGATCTGGCTCAACGGCGACCACTACAAATGGCGGGCGATGCGCGCCAACGGGATCGATGAGCATTACATCACCGGTGGTGCGTCCGATCGGGAGAAATTTCAGGCCTGGGCCGCCACCGTTCCCAAAACCCTGCGCAATCCGCTCTATCACTGGACCCACCTGGAGTTGAAAAACCCGTTCGGCATCGTCGATACCCTGCTCGGCCCGGATAACGCTGACGAAATCTATGACCGCTGCACCGAGATGCTGCAGCGCGACGATTTCTCCACCCGCGGGCTGCTTGAAAGGATGCAGGTCAAGGTGGTCTGCACCACCGACGACCCGCTGGACAGCCTCGATTTTCACCGGCAGATCGCTGCAGACACATCCTTTAACACCAAAGTCCTGCCGGCCTTCAGGCCCGACAAGGCGATGGCCGTCGAAGACCTCGTCGCGTTCAACTCCTGGGTCGAGGGGCTGGCCCAAATTACCGATCGCGAGATCAACTCATACGACCAGTTTCTGGAAGCCATCCGAATGCGCCACAGCTATTTTCACGAAATGGGCTGCCGCCTCTCCGACCACGGTATCGAAGAGCCCTACAGTGAAGACTACACCGATACCGAGGTGGCGGCGATCTTCAGAAAAGCACGCGCTGGTGAGTCGCTGCCCAGGGCTGAAGTGCTCGTCTTCAAATCGGCGATGCTCGTTGAGCTGGCGATCCTGGACGCCGAACGCGACTGGACCCAGCAGTACCACTTCGGCGCACTCAGAAACGTCAACTCCCGGGGCTTTCAGAAACTCGGCCCCGACACCGGCTTCGATTCGATCGGCGACTTCGCGATGGCAGCCCCGCTGGGAAAATTTCTGGACCGCTTGGAACGCAGAAACCGTCTGACCAGAACGATTTTTTACAATATCAATCCGAAAGACAACGAGATGCTCGCCGCGATGATCGGAAATTTTCAGGACGGAAAAACACCCGGTAAGATCCAGTTTGGCTCGGGCTGGTGGTACAACGACCAGAAAGACGGCATGGAGCGCCAGATCAATGCGCTGTCAAACTTGGGCCTGGTGTCGCTGTTCGTCGGCATGCTGACCGATTCACGCTCGTTTCTTTCCTATCCGCGCCACGAATATTTCCGCCGGATTCTCTGCAACCTGTTCGGCACCGACATCGAAAACGGAGAATTGCCGGCCGACTTCGAACTGGTCGGCAGGACGATCGAAAATATTTGCTACCGAAATGCGGTCGCCTATTTCGGCATCGATCCGGAGGCAGACTGAGCCATGGTACTGGTGATCATCGGCCCGATGGGCTGCGGCAAGAGCACCATCGGCATCATGCTGGCCCGCCGGCTGGGCTGGGACTTTGAAGACGGTGACGATTATCATCCTCCGGAAAACGTGGAGAAGATGCGGGCCGGCATCGCCCTTGACGACAGCAACCGGCAGGGCTGGCTGAATACGCTCAGAACGCGTATCGACGGCAGACTTGAACGGCACGAGTATCTGATCCTGGCCTGCTCGGCCCTGAAACAGAGCTACCGGCAGATTCTGGGTATCGACCAGAGAACCGTCATCTCGGTCTACCTGAAGGGTACGGTCGAGTTGCTCGAAGAGCGGCTCAGATCACGCCATCATCAGTATATGAACAATGCCCTGCTGACCAGCCAGGTCCAGACCATGGAGGAACCGCAGGGAGGCATCATCATTGACATCGACCAGTCGCCTGAGTCAATCTGCAGCGAGATTATCGAAAAATTAAAGCCATACGGATATATATCATGAGTGAACAAGCACGAATCGGGGTAGCAGGGCTGGCCGTGATGGGGGAAAACCTGGTCATGAACATGGCCTCCAAGGGGTTCCCGGTGGCCGTCTTCAACCGGACCACCAGCAAGACCGATGCGTTTCTGGCGGGGCGGGCCCAGGGCCTGCCGATCCAGGGGTCGCACCAGCTCGAAGATTTTGTTGCCTCGCTGCAGCGGCCCCGGCGGGTGATGATGATGATCAGGGCCGGTGAGGTAATTGACCACTTTATCGACCGGCTTCTGGAACTGCTTGAACCCGGTGATATCATCATCGACGGCGGCAACTCAAATTTTCAGGACACCAGAAGACGCCTCACCCGGGTCGAAGAACACGGCCTGCACTATATCGGCACCGGTGTTTCAGGCGGCGAGGAAGGGGCCCTGAAGGGGCCGTCGATCATGCCGGGCGGCAGTCGGGATGCCTGGCCGCATGTGGAGCCGGTCTTCATGGCCATCGCCGCCAGGGCAGGAGCGGACGAGCCCTGCTGCGGCTGGCTGGGGCCGGACGGAGCCGGCCATTTCGTCAAAATGGTGCACAACGGCATCGAATACGGCGACATGCAGCTCATCTGCGAGTCCTACCAGATCATGAAAGTACTGCTCGGCCTGGACAGCGAGCAGATTCAGCCGATCTTTTCCGCCTGGAACGAGGGTGATCTGAGCAGCTATCTGATCGAGATTACTGCCGACATATTCGGCTACAAGGATGACGACGGCAATGCGCTGGTAGAAGCCATCCTCGATACCGCCGGCCAGAAAGGAACCGGGAAGTGGACAGTCAATGCGGCACTTGATCAGGGGATCCCGCTGTCGTTAATCAGCGAGTCGGTTTTTGCCCGCTGCCTCTCGGCGCTCAAGGACCTCCGGCTGCAGGCGGCCGCCAGACTCAGCGGACCGAGCGGGCCCTTCAGCGGCGACGTCGAGGCGATGGTCGAAAGCCTGGGCCGGGCCCTCTACGGGGCCAAGATCATCTCTTATACCCAGGGTTTTTCACTGTTGCGTGAGGCTTCGCAGGAATACGGATGGAATCTCGATCTGGGATTGATCGCCAGGCTCTGGCGGGGCGGCTGCATTATCCGCTCGGCCTTCCTTGACCATATCGCCGCCGCCTACCTGGAACAACCAGATCTGGAAAATCTGCTTTTCGGTGACTACTTCACCGCGACCATCAATGGGGCCCAGGGTGATCTGCGGCGTGTGGTAAGCACTGCCGCTGAAGGAGGTATCGCGATCCCATGCCTGGCCTCGGCCCTGGCCTATTTCGACGGGCTGCGCAGCGGCCGGCTGCCGGCTAACCTGCTCCAGGCCCAGCGCGATTATTTCGGTGCCCATACCTACGAACGGATCGATCAGCCCCGGGGCACGTTTTTCCATACCGACTGGACCGGATCAGGCGGCGATACGACTTCAAACCCTTATAATACTTGAACAATATCTGAGCTATGTATCGATAAGCAGGTATGATCGTCACCGGCCTCGACCATTACACCATCAGAGCAGATGCGGATACCGTCGATGCGTGTGTCGCCTTCTATACCTCGATGCTGAACCTGCGCATCGGTTTCAGACCGCCTTATGCAAGCCCGGGTTTCTGGCTTTATGCAGGGGATCAGCCGCTTATTCACCTGCGAAAAGATCACCTCACCTCAGTGATAGAGCTGCTCTGCAAACCGCTGAAAACCTCCACCGGACACAACCGGGTATTGCTTACTGCGCATAATCAGCCCCCCTCTTTGCCCCATCAGGTGGCTGATATCTTGCGCAGCTTTTGCAGCAATTGCCTGCGTTTTATCAGTGCAAAATCAGTGCGCTATTCAGCTGCTTTTGCCTGGGGAGAGTGAGCGTGCCTGCTGCTTGGCAATGCAGCAGTCCCCTTTTTACGGCCTTATCAGGTTCCGATGAATAAAAACCTTGCACCATATCTTGGCTATGCGCTGCTGATTATCAGAAACAACACGATCGTCCTCTGGTGGGTCGGGCTGCTCGGCCTGTTCAGCTCCATGGCCCTGCTGAGCCGCGATACATCGCTGTTCTGGCCGGTTCATCTGGCACTGAGTCTGCTGTCAATCGTCTCGACTCCGATCATATACGGCATCTATTTCGAGCTGATTGAGGACCGTTACAGCTCGATTCCCCGTATCGCCAAGACCTACGTGCTGCGCTACATCTGGTTGATCATACGGATGTATCTGCCGCCGATTTTTCTGGCCTCAATCATCGTATCGCTTGCGGCGGGAAGCGATCCGGGCGGAATTCTGGAACTGACCCTGGTCGGCTTCAGCCTGATCTACCTGTTCGTGATCCCAACCTATTATGTCTCAGGCACCCAGCAAGGCGCAATCCTTGCCGGCATGAGCTTTCTCGGCCGCCGCATCTCTTCGGTCAGCCCGCTTATCCTGGCGGTTCTGCTGCTTGAGTCAGCCATGCTGCTGGTTCAGCACCAGAGAAGCAGTGGGCCCGACCCCGGTCTATTGTTCATGGTCTTCGATTTTCTGATCTATTTCTGCGCCTCGATCGGGGACTACATCATTTTTATCATCCTGATTTTCATACTCAAAGAGGCACCCGTCTCAGCCCCCGGGAAGGCCGACGATCAAAACCGGTGAGTGATACCCAAACCGTTCCGCCCCCGTATCTTCCATCAAGGTGTTGGAGCAGCTGGAAAAATCTGTGCCCCCGATTGCAGCCTGGACATGTGCCATCGGGCAAACGTTTTTTCAGACGCTCGGCACGACTCATCTATACGAAATCCCAAAAAATTAGTGTGCGCTTGGGTGATCCTGATCCCGGTTTTTTATGGCTCGATAGATTATTATCTTACTGATATTAAATAAGAAATTAAGAATCACCTCAATCAAACCATGATGACTTGCCAAATTGTGCCGGGTGCATTTCCCTTGACAATCATCTGAGTATTGGATTTTACTTGATTTATACGTTACGAACGTGCTAGTCTTTTTACATTGCTGCTCAACAGGTCTTCTCAGGTCGTTGGAAATCAGGGGCAGACCGGGACCAAAAAAGAATCCAGAAGAGTATGAGGCTTTCCATGAAAACAGTTCTCTCCGTGTTATGCTGGCTAGGTATTGTTGTTATGCTCACTGGTTGTGATAATGGGGACGACGACAGCGGCACCGCTGGGGGCGGAGGCAACTGGCCGGATGTCAGTTTTACGTTGAATGCAGACGGCAACAGTGTCACCTGCTTTAATGCCGATAGCAATGTGATTACCACCAATCAGACCTGTACCTGGAATTGTGCAATTTATGCAACCAATAACCCCACCAATGCACCCCGCAAAGTCGTCCTGCGGTTCGACGAGGCTCTGGTTTGTCAGGCCACAGGAACTGAGACCGTCACCGATCCGGATACCGGCGAAGAAACTACAAAGATTGTTGAAACGTGCGAAAACCAATTCGCACTTGTCAAAGAAGACTTCTATTATTGCCAAATCTAATGATCAAAAACAATTGAGCAAGGTTTGCAGCCCTCCATTGACCAAGGCTGCAGGGACGGCAATAGTCCCTGCAGCCTTTTTTTATTGGCCCCCATCCACGATCGTAAAAGACCTGGTAAGCAACAGTTCATCATCGAGATAGGTTTCAACACTCCAGGCGCCAAAATTTTCCTCATTAAAATCCTGATTTGAAAACATCGAGGCCATCGGCCCTTTTTTACTGAGTTTGAACCAGAAGTAAATCCCCTGTTTTTCACCGTTCTCTGCCTCAAAGATATGCTTGTCCGAACGCACCAGGCCCCGCTTGCTGTGCATCCAGTTGACGTGCATCGCATGCGCACCGGGGGTAAGCCCAGTACACGATAGGATCAGATAAATTTTTTCATAGGGTGAAAATTGTGCTGTTTCCTGCTCGAAGGCGGTGGAATTATAGGTCGCACCTGTGCATTCAGCTCCAAGGCATTGCTGCACAGAAATCAGCACAAGCAGCGCACTTATTACAGACACCAGAACAGATGCGGTGCGCGTGAAGTTTAAGCTCAGCATTGCTTCCAGACGGGGTTTCTTTTCTCGAAAAAGGCCTGTACCCCTTCCTTGGCATCATCGCTCGAGCAGAGCCTGGCAAAGGCCTCGTTCATCAGATCAAACTGGCGGAAGTAGTCCATATCCTCCGACGAATAAAAGGCCTTTTTGGCAATCTGCACCGCTATCGGGCTCTTCTTGGCGAGTTCCTCAGCCCAGGCCATGGCTTCGGTCTCAAGTTCGTCCTTGGCCACCACCCGGTTTATCAGGCCAAGCTGCCTGGCTTCATCGGCCTTGATCAGCTCGCCATAGAGAAGCAGCTCCAGCGCCTTTTTGCGCCCGACACAGCGAGCCACCGGAAGTACCGGCCCGACACAGTTGAGCCCGACATTGATCGCGGTCAGCCCCATTTTAGTGTTCTCGGCGGCAATGGCCAGATCGGCCGCGGCCACCAGCCCCATCCCGTTTGCCGCGGCTACCCCCTGCACCTGGGCGATCACCGGTTTTTGCATCCGCGCAATAGTGATCAGCGGCTGCTCCATATGTTCAATCCAGGCCCGGTATTCAAGGGTCGATTTGTCGGCCAGTTCATTGACGTCGATACCGGCACAGAAGGCCTTGCCGGCACCCTTGACAATAACCACCCGCACCGCCTCATCCGCATCGAGTGAGACCAGGGCTTCGACGAGTTCCGCCGCCATCGGGCTGTTGAAAGTGTTAAGCTGTTTCGGACGGTTCAGGGTGATCGAGCCAACGAATGTGGTGCTTTTTTCGACAATGAGATGTTCAGCCATGCTGCCCTCCATCATGGGACGTTTAGTTGTCACTTAAAAAAAAGAGGAGCCGGTTCAAACAACCGCTCCTCCTATGTATCATTATCGGAAAAAACCTGTCAACCTTGCCAGTTGGATGATCTGACTATCTCCCCATTTCTCTCGATAATCAGGCACTCGTTGGCCTGCCTGGAATCTGCCAGCTCGAGTCCACGCGCCGGTTCCAGCACAAAGAGTGCGGTTGACAGCGCATCGGCTTCCATTACGCTGGGGGCAGTGACCGTCACACTGGTCGAGAGCTGCGGAGAATGGCCTGAACGGCTGTCGACGATATGATGAAAAAGTTTTTCGTTATCGTAGAACACTTCATAGTTGCCCGAAGTCGCCACCGCCCCATTACCCATCTTGATAATATCTGGAAAAGCACGCTTCTTGTCGGGATCCTGTATGGCGATGGTCCAGGAATTATCCCCGGCTGCCGATCCCGCAGTCCTGATATCGCCGCCGGCGTTAATCAGGTGGTTTACAACCCCATGGCAGCCTAAAACCTCCGAGGCCCGGTCAACGATATAGCCTTTGGCAATACCGTCGAGCGTCACCCCCATCCCTGGTCGCGCCAGGCTGAGGCGGTTTTTTTCAACCCGCAGCCCGTCGATGCCGACATAGGCGAGGCATTGTTCTATCTCCCTTTCAAGCGGGGTGGCGCCAGCTTCGAAACGCTGCTGGTAGAGATCGATCAGCGGTTTGACGGTAATATCGAAAGCCCCGTCGGTGCAGGCGTGATAGTGGAGCGAACGGGAAATGACCAGTGCCAGTTCTTCGGGAATATCGGTCAGGACGCCGCTGCGGTTCAACTCGGACAACGGTGAATCGGGATTGTGCCTGGAAAGCAGAGCGCCGAGCCGGGTGATTTCGTCAAAGGCCCGACCAAAAGCCTCTTCGGCCTGGTCGCGTGACGGATGAATCGCGGTCATCGCCACATAGGTGCCCATGGCCAGCCGGGTCTTGGATACTTTGTAGTGACTGCGCTTGAACCAGAGTGCCTCGGCCCGCTCTATATTAAGCAGCGGTGCGGCAACACCAGCGATGCTTAGCAACCCTGCACGTTTGAGCAGCTGCCGCCGGCTCGGATCAGCTGGGGTTGCGCTCATGCGGTTGGATCGGCTTTGCCTTGATGACATCGTCCTAGCCCGCCATTTTCAGCCCGCTATCGGCGCTGCGGGCCACGATCTGGCGTCCCTCATAGGGTTTGAAGATGTCCCGGGGACATTTGCTCACGCAGATCTCTTCACAGGAGGGGCCATATTCTATACAGGCCTTGTGGTCGATCTTGACCAGATTGTTCTCGTAGGTAACCGCATCGGCCGGACACACTTTGACGCACATTTTACAGCCGATGCAGCCGACCTGGCAGACGCCCATTACCGCCTTGCCCAAATCTTTCGTCGAACAGGGCACCCAGACCCGCGCCTTCATGGTCTGAATCTCGATGATATCTTTAGGACAGGTTTTTACACAGACCCCGCAACTGACGCATTTATCGGGGTCGACCACCGGGAAATTCTCGACCATCTTGATTGCATCAAACGGGCACGCCTCTCCACACTCACCCAGGCCGATGCAGGCATACTGGCAGGCTGAAGGACCGCCGTAGCCGAGATTGGCCGCGGTACAGGAGGCAAAGCCGATGTAGCGGTGCTTATGGCTGACCCGGCCCTCGATTCGGGAGCAGCGGACCACGGCCATGGTGTCCTCCACCGCGGTCATTTTCTTGCCGGTCAGCGCCGCCACCCGCTCAGCCACCGCTTCCTTGCCGGGAAAACAGAGATTCGGCGGCACATCGGGGTCGGTGACGACTTCGATCGCGTAGCCTTCACAGCCCGGATAGCCGCAGCCGCCGCAGTTTGCCAGGGGCAGGGATTCGAGAACCTCCTCGATGACCGGGTTCGATTCCACCGCAAATTTATGGGCGGCAAGAGCCAGACCAACGCCGAAAAAAAGCCCGATGCAGCCGAGCAGAACAAGGCCTCCGATGGCCAGTTTGATCAATTCAGGATCCATAGCTTCTCACTTTTCCTGTTACAGACGAAAATTCGACACCATCCGATCAGAACAGCTGCAGACCGGAAAAACCCAAAAACGCCATCGCAAACTGTCCGGCCACGATAAAGGCGATCGGCAGTCCCTTGAACGACGGCGGCACCTTGGCCAGTTCAACCCGCTCACTGACCGAGCTCATCAGATACAGGGCCAGCAGAAACCCACCACCGGCACCCAGGCTGAGCATGAAGGTTTCAAAATAGTTGTACCCATTGCTGGCCATCAACAGCGGCACCGCAATGATCACGCAGTTGGCGATAACCAGAACCAGGTAAACCCCGAACGATTTGAACAGCACCGGGTTGACCTTGCGCAGGACGGTATCCACTGCCTGGACCGTCAGCGAGGTCAGACCGATGAAAATCACGATCTGCAGATAGTCCAGATTGAACGGCCTCAGCACATATTGGAAGAGCACCCAGCTCATCGACACGGAAACCACGATGACAATGGTAAAGACCACCCCCATACCCTTGGCCGTCTGTTTGCGTTTGGAGGTGCCGAAAAATACGCAGAGCCCGAGATATTTGGTGAACACAAAATTGTTGATCAAAAGCGCCGAGATCAATATCGAAATCAGGTAACCGAAGTATGACTTGGAGACCGAGAACGAGCTCTCTGCAACGCCGCCGATTCCAGAAGTTTTGACAATATGGGTTTTGGCGCTGTTGAGCGGTTCGTCGAAAGTCAGCAGCGCCTCCCTGCCGTTTTCGGAGACGACGATGGTGCTGATGTTCAGCCGGATATCGGGATCGGATTCTTCGAATACGACGTAGCGTCCCGGGTCAGCGGCCTGGGTCCTGTCAACCGGGTTGCTGAAATGAACGATGATCTCGTTTTCGGCAGCGAACTCGGTTTTCGACACCAGATCCGCCGCCTGTACGACTCCGCCGAGGCCGAGCAGACCTAAAACTACGGTCACAATTGCCAGATAGTGTAGCCGATTCATCTGTTACCCCTCTTTCGCGCTGCATAGTACTTTTCTATCCAGTTAAAAAATCCCATCATCAGGCCGACCACAAAGAAACCGGCGCTCGGCAGAATAAAGAACAGCAGTGGTTTGAAGCCCAGTACGTCATGGCCCAGAATCGCCCCTGAGCCGAGCAGTTCCCGGACAAAACCGATGACCACCATGCCCACCATAAAACCCAGCCCCATGCCCAACCCGTCCCAGAACGATGAACTGACCGGTTCCTTGCAGGCAAACATCTCGAGGCGCATGGTGATAATCGCAAAGGCCACGATGATCTTGACGAAGATACCCATCTGGGCATAAGCAGCCGGAAAATATGCCGCCAGGCTCAAGTCAATGACCGTGACCCAGGTGGCAATGGTCAGGGTGTAGGTCGGAATCCGGATCCGGGGATGAATGAAGTTCTTCAGCAGCGAGATGGTGACGCTTGAGAAGACCTGCACAAACAGGACGGCCGTACCAAGCATCAGACCGTTCATCACCGTGGTGGATATACCGACCGCCGGGCACATGGAGAGTGCCAGCTTAAAAATCGGATTCTCTTGTAAGATGCCGTTGGTAACAAGCTGAAAATTAGACTTATCGGTAGCCACGCTGGGTTCCTCGCAAAGGGTTAAAAAGGTACGGCTATCTGCTGCTCTTCAAGCACTTTATCCAGGATGTCGAGCCGGTAAGCGAACTTCTTGGTCATCCCCTTGACGCCGGAACTGACCGCATCCGAAGAAATAGTCGCCCCGGTCAGGGCATAGATATCCTGATCCTTGTACTGTTCCATGATATCGAGCGCCGCAGCCTCATCGATTCTGCCTTCAAGGGCCTCAAAATATTCATCGGGCAGCGGCTTCTTGACCACTTCGATGGCCTTGATCGTATCAAAATCCTTGAGTTTGAACTGGTTCTTGAAATAATCCTGCTCAATCTCCGCGCCGAGACCCGGATCCTCCTCATGTTCCATGACTTCCAGGCCGATGATCGAATAACCCGGGTCCAGGGCCAGCATGATGCCGATATTGGTCTTGAAACCGGGGAATTTGCCATGCAGCAGATAGGCGGTTCGGCTGCCGTGATCGGTAACGACTATGGTCTGATCGACAAAACGAACCTGCCTGGCCGGCCCCAGTGCAGTTTGAATGGCCAGGTCACGCTCGCCCTGCTCCCGGACTTTGTCTTCGCTCAGGACAATATCGGTTTGATCGATAAAGGTTCCGTCAAGACTGATTCTGATAAAAGCAAAACCGCCTTCTTCTGCATGGCCGCCAGTCGGCACCAGATAACCGATCGACTGACTCTCACCCTCGAGCACCAGGTAGCGAAACACCTCGTGCATACCCATGGACTCCGGAATCGGCCTGTCCTTCGAATACCCGAGCAGCGCATAGACCACCTTCTCCTCGCGGGCAAACTCGTTGGCTTTCTTGGCCTTGTTGGTCACGATGAAGGTCATGCCCATGATCGTGCCGGCAATCAGGCAGGATACGGTCAGACGAAATATGATGGTGAAAATCATCTTCATTTTTCACCTCCCAGCGGCGGTGCAAAGCGCTTCGGTTTAAACCAGGTGTCGAGCACCGGGCTCAGGGGATTCATCAGCAGGATTGCATAACAGATGCCTTCCGGGTAGCCGCCCTTCAGCCTGATCAGCACGGTCAGTGCACCGATGCCGGCCCCGTAGACC
Organism: uncultured delta proteobacterium; assembly: GCA_963824415.1. Classification (GTDB taxonomy): domain Bacteria; phylum Desulfobacterota; class Desulfobulbia; order Desulfobulbales; family Desulfocapsaceae; genus JABDQA01. Next base: position 84,905 of record CAWGPM010000002.1, on the reverse strand, counting down.
ATCTGAGCCGTTCGGGTGGTGGGCGAGGTCACATAATCGGTGGCCATATAGAAGGCGCCCAGCAGCGCCCCGCCGCTCAACAGCGCCAGCAGCGGATCACCGGAGAACAGGGTTTCACCACCGAAAAACCAGGTGAGCAGCGCGATGGTGCCGAGCAGGGAAACCGGAATGTGCCAGGTAATATAGCGCCGATACATGAGATACAGACCGCCGAGTACAATCAGTAGTCCGGAGGTCTCTCCGATAGAACCGGGCCGCCAGCCCATAAAAAAGGAAGAATAAATCTCGGGCGGGGTGCCAAAGGCCTCCCGGAAGGCGGCCATGCCCTGCTCCTTCAAAACGGCCAGCGGTGTGGCGGTGGAAACCGCATCGATGCCACCGGACAGGTAGGTAAAAATAGCCCCGTCGGTCAGCGGCGGCAGCCAGGCGGAAGTCATCGCCACCGGAAAGGTGGCCAGCAGAAAGGCGCGGCCCAGCAGCGCCGGGTTGAAAATGTTGTAGCCCAGCCCGCCGAGCAGATGTTTGCCGATATAAATCGCCATGACCGCTCCCAGGATCGGTATCAGAAACGATACCCCAGGCGGGATCACAAAAGCCATCAGCATGCCGGTCAGAGCAGCGCTTCCGTCCATGACCGTCACCACTTTGCCGAGCAGCTTCTGGCTAATCGCCTCCACGGCCATACAGCTGATAACCGATACCGCAGTAATCAGCAGCACCTGGATGCCGAAGATAAACACCGACAGGATAAGCGGCGGCACCAGACAGGCCACCACGGTCCACATGATTTTATCAACCGACTCAGCACTGCGCACATGCGGAGAAACGGATACGTTCCACATGGGCGCGGCGGCCTGGGCCTGGTTCTCATTTACTTTCGGTTCGATGGTGAAACTCCTTGCTCGGTTGGTTGATTATCAGTCGTTGGATGGTGTCATGTGCGCTTGGCCTTCATTTTGGCCAGACGGACAAACTGTACAAGCGGCCGCTTGGCCGGACAGACATAGGCGCAGCTGCCGCATTCAAAACAATCAAAAATTCCGAATTGCTCGGTATCTTCGGCCCGATTGGCCTCGACATAGATGCCGACCTCTTTCGGCTCAAGGCCCATCGGGCAGGCTTCGAGGCACCAGCCGCAGCGGATGCAGTTGGAATGAGGCCTGGTATCGATCTCGTCTTCACTGAGAAAGAGTATGGACGAGGTGGTCTTGGTGATCGGTATATCAAGCGTCGAAACCGCAAACCCCATCATCGGGCCACCCAGCACGACCCGGGCGAGATCGGCCGTAGTGCCGCCGCAGTATTCGACGATGTCGCTGACTCTGGTGCCGATCTTGACCAGCAGGTTGGCCGGCCGCTTTATGCCGAGGCCGGACACGGTTATCACCTTGTCGATCAGTGGTTTACCGAGCACCACGGCATCGTAGACGGCCTTGGTGGTGGAGACGTTGTGGACAACCACACCGACTGCCGAGGGCAAGGCCATGGCCGGCACCTTGCGGCCGGTAATTGCCTGGATCAACTGCTTTTCAGAGCCTTGGGGGTATTTGACCCGCAGGGCGAGAACGCGAATATCGAGGCCGTCCGTCGGTGCTGCTTCAAGTGCCGCCTGCATCGCCGCAATGGCGTCGGGTTTATTGTCTTCGATGCCGATCGCGCAGCTGGTTATGCCTAAAATTTTCAACAAGATCCTGGCACCTTCGACGATCTCGGCAGATTTTTCCAGCATCATCCGGTGATCGGCGGTGATATAAGGTTCGCACTCGGCCCCGTTGAGCAGCAGCGTGTCCAGCGCGGTATCGGCCGGCGGCTTGAGCTTGACATGGGTTGGAAAACCGGCTCCGCCGATGCCGACGATGCCGGCCTTATGGACCGCCTGCAATAGCTCTTCAGCACTCTGGTTCTGCCAGTCCTGGACGGACTGCCAGGGGGTGGATTGAGCTTCCGGGTCCACTTTGATGGTAATAGAGGGCACGCTTACCCGGATCGGATGGGCCGAAGTGCCAAGTGCCTTGATTGAACCCGTCGCCGGTGCGTGCAGCGGCACGCCGAGCCCTCTTTTGACCTCGGCCACCAGCGCTCCTTCGGCAACCTCTTCACGTTTTTTCACGATCGGACTGCAGGGTGCACCGATATGCTGCCCGAGTATCAGTTCGAGCTCGTCCGGCAGGGGCATGGTCTCCACCGCCAGCTTTTGTGTCAATGCCTTCGATTCCGGCGGATGAACCCCGCCTTTGGGAAATGTTAAATGTGCCGCCATATTACCCGGGTCCTGACCCGCTCTTTACCACCTTTGATTAGTAAAATTCTGTCTTTGTCCAACCACGAAGCTCCCGCCAGCGGGCAAGAGCTGCCCGCCACAGCTCAGGAAATCCCCGCATAATGTTTCATGAACTGAATTCGCTCGAAAGCCGACTGATCTTCTTCGAACCGGTAGCTCAGCCGCCCCCTGAACTCGGCAAGCGAAGCAAACGACTGCTTCTCCATCCACTGTTCCAGGCCAGCGGTCAATTCCGCAATCTGCTCTGCTCCGTTTTCGTAGATCGTTGAAACAACCTGGGTCACCCGGGCCCCCGCCAGCAGCATCTTGACCACCCCTTCCGCGTCATGGATCCCGGTTGAGCCGGCAAAATCGGCCTCCACCATCCCCGAGAGCAAGGCGGTCCAGCGCAGCGGCAGGGTCATCTCACCTGGCGTGCTGAACACCCCGGCCGAACCCAGCTCCATCGTGTTTATGTTGATGTCCGGCTGGTAATAGCGGTTGAACAACACAAACCCGGCTACCTTGCCGGTCCAGAAAAGCCGTGATACCAGATTGGCCAGGGATGAAGAATAGCTGCTCATCTTCAGGGCAACCGGTATCGTCAGTTTCTTGCTCACCTTGTCGAGCACATCAAAATAGACCTGCTCGTAAGCGCTGCAGGCCTTTCTCGGATCACTGGGCAGCAGGGAAATATTAATTTCCAGGCCATCGGCCCCGGCTTTTTCAAATTTTTCGGCAAAGCTGGTCCACTCAGCCGCGGTAACGCAATTGCAGCTGGCAATCACCGGGATATCGATCCGCGCCTTCACCTCCCGGATCATCTCCAGGTACTCGGTGACCGCACTATCTTTCGTGTATTGCCTGACATAGTCGTAGGCATCCGGGTAATCGGTCTGGTACTCGTCGAGATTCTGCTGCAGTTCGGCTTCTATCTGTTCTTCAAAGAGTGATTTCAGCACCACTGCGCCAGCTCCGGCCTTGGCCAGTTCCTGGATTTTCGCAGTCGACCCGGTCAGGCCGCAGCTGCCGACCACAATGGGATTTTTCAGCCTGTGGCCGAGATAGCTCGTTGTCAGATCAGTCATAATCTCTGGTCCATTGCGTCTGTGGTTGAACGTCATTTGCACGGCTTTTCAGCGAGCCGCTGCACAATATGCACATTTTAGACATTTGCGTCGGATTTTTGTGCATGTGACCATAAATGTGCGTGATTACCAAATTGCGCCTGAAAAATCAAGCCGGTTTTCCAGAACTGTAACTGAATCGATTTTACCTAAAGCCACAATATATGGTCCTGTTCCAGCGATAGCGCATCTCATTACTGCGTCCAAATCCTTTCAAGCAGCGTTTTCATGGAATTATCCTCAGCAAGCACTTTACTTTTATCTTTGCACGACGACCCAGGATTGCTAGTATCGGCCAGATTACCGCAATCGAAAGTTACCATCTTTATCCGAACCGAGGCCTATGACCCTGCTTACCCCGCAGATCAAAGCACCTGCCCGCATTTTCAGCGGGGCCATATTTATCAGTTTTTCAGGGGTATGGGTCACCTGGGCGCAGGTGGACCCGCTGGTTTCCGGCTTTTACCGGGTCCTCTTCGGCACCCTGTTTCTCGGCCTGGCCTGTCTGGCAAATCACGAAATGCGGCGCCCGACAATCAGGACCTTCTGTTTAGCCGTATTGTGCGGACTGTGCTTTGCGGCAGATCTGTATTGCTGGCATGTGGCAATCATTCACCTGGGGCCGGGGCTGGCCACTATCCTGGCAAATTTTCAGGTCTTCGTGTTGAGCCTGGCCTCGTTTCTTTTTTTCGGCCAGGCCATACGCTGGCTCTTCTTCGTCTCTCTGCCGTTGGCATTTTTCGGTCTGTTTCTGATCGTCGGCCTGAACTGGGGTTTGCACCCGGAGCACTATCGGCTTGGCGTGGCGCTGGGTCTTGCCGCTGCACTGTGCTATGCCGGCTTTTTACTCTCACTCAGAGCGATTCACCAGAACCAGCCCGATATTACATTTTTTTACGGACTGATGCTGGTTTCTTTCTGTACCACGATTTTTCTGGGTATCTGGATCGAACTGGCCGGCGTGTCTTTTGCCATTCCCAGTGCTGCCTCTCTCGGCGCTCTGGTGGCACTGGGCCTGTTCAGCCAGACCGTCGGCTGGACCTTTATTTCCAAAAGCCTGCCCCATGTGCTGCCTTCGGTGGCAGGGCTAATGCTTCTGCTGCAACCCTCCCTGGCCTTTGTCTGGGACGTGCTCCTCTTCCAGCGGTCCACCTCAGCCACCCAATGGCTTGGGGTCGGTGTCGTCCTGACCGCGATCTACCTTGGTATGAGTTCATCGAAAAGCTCAACGTAAGGGTGCTCCAGAAGCTCTGTGACAAAGAGGTAAAGCGGAACTATAGTGGGGTGTAGACCGAAGCTGGCCGGGCCGGCTGATTTAACATGGCCTGGCTGAGCTGACCAGCAAACGACAACCTCTACCGAAAGGATCACGATGAAAGTTGTTTCACACTACGATGAGCTGGAAAGTCGCCACTTCGACGGAGAAACGGTCAAAGGAGTAAGAGGCAGAATAGCGGTCGGAATACAGGATGGCGCCCCCAATTTCTGCATGCGGATTTTCACCGTTGCGCCCGGCGGTTTCACGCCCCGTCACTCCCACGACTGGGAGCATGAAATTCTGGTACATGCCGGCTCGGGCCAGGTACTGAGCTCGGGTGCGTGGGTCGACATCTCCGCAGGCTCTGTGGTATTCATCCCCGGCAACGAGGAACATCAGCTGCGCAACAACTCGGAAGCCGACCTGGTCTTTGCCTGCCTGATTCCCCAAGGTGTGCCGGAACTCTAGGCCAGATTCGCCTCAACACCAGTGAGCCGTCAGGTTCCCCGCAGACCCCCTTGTTCTATCTGGACTCTGCGTTCAGGCTATTTCCCCAGCAGAGCAGTGCGCAGCTCCTTGGTAACCGGCTTTTCGCCGAGCCAGATGGAGAGCAGCAGATCGTTGAAGGCTTTACCGGCAATGACGCCTTTGAGTTGCCCGCGGATTATCACCCTGGTACCAGTGGTTTCGTCATAATCGAGCACGATCCGATCCCCCGATTTGACGGTATCAAAGAGTGTATTAAAAGAGGTGATCTCGTCTTTTAGTGCAGCGATCTGTTCGGGGCTGCCGTTATTTTCAAAGCCCTCGTTCCAGGCCTCGACCAGATCGTCCCCCCCAACTTCCTTGTAGAGAAAGTGCATGATCATCTGTTTGGCGCCTGCATCGCTGATCACCTGCTCAGCTTGATCACTGGGATTTTCCAGGTAAAGCATGGCCAGGTACACCTTGAAAACAAATTTTGAGCGTATCCCCGCACCATTGAGCTGCAGCGTTTTCCCGTCCTCACGGGTGATCTGATCGGCAACCTCGACTCCGGCGATTTCCTTTGCCTGAGAAGAGACCGCACAAGCACACATCAAGGCCAGCACCACCAGTACCCTCGCAATCATAGCATCCTCCTGTCCGGGACACATGTCCCTGTTTCGATGATGATCTCTTAAAACGACCCTGTTCTTCTCCTGGAAAATAAAAAAAACATCAAAAAGCAATAAAAAAGATGCGGGTGATCACTCTGTGATACCCCGGGGCCGGTATGCTGATCATAAAGGATAAAAAAAAAGGAGAAAGAAGATGAAACAGATGGGCTCGTTTCCAGTACAGATACCGGCCGCCGGTGCCCGGCCGGCCCAGTCCGATTTCTCGATCTTCAGCGGCGAGGTTAACAGTGCCGGTCCGTCAGACGGCCTGGGCAGCAGGATCAGGCAGAAAACAGCAGCGCTGCTCACCACGCTGCTGAAGAATTTGAAGCTGCGTCATTTGCTGCTCACGGCAGCCGCCACCGCAGCCCTTACAGTCCTGGTCCTGGCCGCCAGCTACCTCTTTTTCGTCCAGTTGGCGGCCTACGGCTGGTAGGTTCTATTCCTTCCAGTCGGGCCTGATGTGCAGTTCGGTCAACTGTTGGCGGGTCACCGGCGATGGCGCCTCGGTCAGCGGACAGGTGGCCTTCTGGGTCTTTGGAAAGGCGATCACGTTGCGGATCGAATCGCTGCCGGTGATCAACATCAACAGCCGGTCCAGACCAAAGGCGATGCCGCCGTGCGGGGGCGCGCCGTAATGCAGCGCCTGCAGAAGAAAACCGAATTTTTCCTGCGCTTCTGCTTCGGAGATGGACAGCACTTTGAGCACTTTGAGCTGAACGCCGGGGTCGTGTATACGAATTGATCCGCCACCTATCTCATTACCGTTCAGCACCAGATCATAGGCCCTGCTGTAGACCGAGGCGGGATCAGTTTCCAGCCGCTCGAGGTCTTCCTCGCGAGGCGCGGTGAACGGATGATGCAGCGCCTGAAAACGTTTTTCCTTGGTGTCATATTCAACCAGCGGAAAATCGGTGACCCAGACAAAGTTGAACTGCTCATTGTCAAGCAGCTCGAGCCGGCGGGCCAGTTCATTGCGCAACTCGCCAAGCACCTGAAACACGGTTGCTGATTTGTCCGCCCCGAAAAACAGCAGATCACCCGGCTCGGCAGCAAGCGCCTCGGCAATCCGGCGCTGTTCATCATCAGAAAAGAACTTGGCTATCGGCGATTGCCAGCTGGCGTCTTCTTTGACCTTGACCCAGGCCAGTCCCCGGGCGCCGAACTGCAGGGCAAAATCGGTCAGATCATCGAGTTCTTTTCTGGTAAAGGTTGCGCAGCCTTTGGCATTGAGTGCCCGCACGGTGCCGCCGCTGTCGGCTGCTGAACGAAACACCTTGAACTCGCAGGCGGCACCAATCGCAGTCAGATCAACCAGTTCCATGCCAAACCGGGTATCGGGCCGGTCGGTACCAAAGCGGGCCAGCGCCTCATCATAGGAAATCCGCGTAAAGGGCGGATTGACATCGAGGTTTCGCGTCTGCTTAAACAGGGTGGCGATCATGCCCTCGACCACTGCCATGACCTGTTCTTCATCGACAAAAGAAAGCTCCATATCGATCTGAGTGAACTCCGGCTGCCGGTCGGCCCGCAGATCTTCATCTCGAAAACATTTGACGATCTGGTAGTAGCGGTCCAGGCCGGCTATCATCAGAAGCTGTTTAAAAAGCTGAGGTGATTGGGGCAGGGCGAAGAAACGGCCGGCGTTGACCCGGCTGGGAACCAGATAGTCGCGGGCCCCTTCCGGCGTCGACTTGGTCAACATGGGTGTTTCCACGTCGATAAAGCCCTGCTGGTTCAGGTAATTCCTGATGGTCTGCACCGCCTGGTGCCTGAGCATCAGATTGGCGCTCATCTCCGGTTTGCGAAGATCTAGGTAGCGGTACTGCAGGCGCAGGTTGTCGGAGACATCGGTCTCCTCATCCAGCGGAAACGGCGGCGTCTCGCTGGTATTGAGGATATTGAGCGTATCGACGAGAACCTCAATTGCCCCGGTGGTCAGCTTCGGGTTGGCCATGTCCCCTGGACGGGGTTCCACCCGGCCCTGCACCGCAATGACCCACTCACTGCGCAGCTGGTGCGCCTTGGCATGAACTTCCGGGTTCACCTCCGGATTGAAAACCACCTGGGTCAGCCCCTCGCGGTCGCGCAGGTCGATGAAGATGACCCCGCCGTGGTCGCGCCGGCGCAACACCCAGCCCATCAGGGTTACCGTTTCACCGACATTGGCCAGACCCAGTTGATTGTTGTGGTGCGTCCTGCGCATCGTACCCATGGAATCCATATTTTTTGCTCTTCTGCGGGCCAGCGACCCGGCTTTATTGATTGTTATAAATGGTTATGAGAAAATTTTCTGCGATCAATAGCGGAGCATGGTCAGTCCGTTGCCCGATACAATTATTTAATAAGCGCCCCGGCAATGGCGGCGGCGCCGAGCTCCAGTTCAGCCTGTTCTCCGCTGAGCATGTTTCTAAGCGGCGCCCGGCCGCTGTCAAGCTCCTGGTCACCGATGATCAGCACATGTCCGGCCTGAGCTCTATCGGCCTGCTTCATCTGGCTTTTCAGGCTCTTTGCGTCCAGGTCCATATCAACCCGCAGGCCGCCGCGCCGCAGTTCATGCATCAACTTGAAGCAATAATCTGCTGCCTGCGGGCCAAGCCCGGCCAGAAACAGATCCAGCCCGCCCGGCTCGGCGGAAAGTCTATCGTGCTGCTGGATAAGCAGTACCAGCCGCTCAAGCCCCAGCGCAAATCCGATGCCGGGTACCTGCGGCCCACCCAGCATCTCGATCAGGCCATCGTAGCGGCCGCCGGCACAGACCGCCGACTGGGCACCCAGTTCATCGGTAACGAACTCGAATGTGGTGCGAACATAGTAATCCAGGCCGCGCACCATGAATTTATTGATCGAATAGCCCACCTCGAGGCTGTCAAGGTTTTGTCTCACCGCATCAAAATGCTTACTGCAGGGTTTGCAGAGATGCTCGATGATCGACGGGGCATCGGCCACCTGCGCACGGCATGCCTCTTTCTTGCAGTCGAGCACCCGCAGCGGATTCGTGGTGCTACGCCGACGGCAGTCGTCGCAAAGCTGATCGAGCCGCTCGTCGATAAAGGCCAACAGCAGGGACCGATAGGAAGGCCGGCACTCGGCGCAGCCCAGGGAATTGATCTCGAGGCTGACGGGCACCCCCAGTTCTGCAAAAAGGTGCTCTCCCAGGGCCATCAGCTCCGCATCGAGTCTTTCAGAAGCGGAGCCCAGGACCTCGACATCGAGCTGGTGGAATTGGCGCAGGCGCCCCTTCTGGGGCCGCTCGTGCCGAAACATCGGGCCAATGGTAAAAAGCCGCTGCACCGCCCCCCCTGCATGCATACTGTGCTGGATATAGGCCCGCATCAGAGAGGCAGTGGCTTCGGGCCGCATGGTCACCTGTTTGTCGACGAAGGTATACATCTCTTTCTCGACGATATCGGTATCGGAGCCAATCGAGCGGGCAAAGAGCTCGGTCTTTTCGAGGATCGGCAGCCGGATCTCAGCAAAATGAAAGCGCTCGAGCACGTCCCGGGCCACCTGCTCGACATGGCGCCAGAGTTGTATCTCCCCGGGCAGTATATCTTTGAAGCCGTTCAGGGCCTTTATTTTCAAACTGAAACCTCCAGCGATGATTCATTGGATTAGTGGTCGAAAAAACAGATAAGTTAACCGCAAAACAATAGTCTTGTCAAGCAATGGTCCTGCAGCGGAATCCGTTTCCCAATGGTGGAAACGGTATCACTATCTATCTGTTGTGCTGAATCTTTTTTGCTGCTCCGGTCAGAAATGGCCGCCTCATTATCCGGCGCCGGCCATAGAACGCGCGGCCAGACATGGCTTGACAAATAGAAGCAAGATAGGCATTATCGATGCTCAGATTGTATGTACCCAGTAAAGGAGCCTGGCATCATATGAAACTTCCATCTTTACATATAGGCAACCTGAGAGCCCGGATTCCTCTGATCCAGGGAGGGATGTCTATTCGCGTATCCACCTCCACCCTGGCAGTGCCGGTTGCAAACTGCGGCGGCATCGGGGTGATCGGCGGCTCCGGCATACCGGCGGAGGAGGTCAGCGACGATATTCGCCGGGCCAAGGATGCCACGGACGGGATCATCGCCGTCAACATCATGTATGCGGTGAAAAATTTCTATGAGCTCGTGACATCCTCGATCGAAGCCGGTGTCGACCTGATCATAACCGGTGCCGGTTTTTCCAGAGACATCTTCAAAATCGGCAAGAAATATAATGTACCGATTGCGATGATTGTCTCCTCGCCGACCCTGGCCAGACTGGCCGAAAAACTCGGCGCTGCGGCCGTAATAGTTGAAGCCAAGGAAGCCGGGGGACACCTCGGCACCGACCAGGCGTTGCGGACCATCTTCCCGCCGATCCGGGAGGTGGTCAAAAAGATTCCGCTGATCGCCGCCGGAGGCATCACCAACGGCTATGAAATGGCCGAGATGATGGATGAGTACGGGGCGGACGGTATCCAGATCGCCTCGCGCTTCGTGCTGAGCGAGGAGTGCAACGTATCGGATGAATTCAAACAGGCCTATCTCGATGCCGAAAAAGAGGACATCGTGCTCACCACCTCGCCGGTGGGACTGCCCGGCAGGGCGCTGAAAACCGAGTTCGTCAAGGCCCTGGCTAGAGGCGTGGATCTGACCACCAAAAAATGCAAGCATCTCTGCCTGAAGAAATGTGACCACCACTACTGCATCAACGAGCGGCTCAATGCTGCCCGTACCGGAGATCTGCGTGAAGGGCTCTTCTTCTCCGGTGAAAACACCTACAAGATGAAGTCCATTCTGCCGGTGGCCGAGATCTTCAGGCAGTTCATCTCCCAGGCTGAGTCTGTCTACAAAGAAAACCGAGGTTTCAAACCGCCTGAAGAGCAGGATTGAACCACTCACACGCTTGCCTTTTACCACACCCCGCGATGGCCGCAGACCTAAATATCATCTCAGCTTCCGAGCATCCTATCACCCCGGAGATGATCGATGACGAGGCCCTCTTCGTGCTGCGCAAGCTGAACCAGGCAGGTTTTTCGAGCTATCTGGTCGGCGGCGGCGTACGGGATCTCTACCTCGGTAAAAAACCCAAAGATTTCGATATCGGCACCGATGCCAGGCCCGGCCAGATCCGCCAGCTCTTTGCCAACAGCAGGACCATCGGCCGGCGCTTCAGGCTCGTGCAGGTCTTTTTCAAGAACCGCAAAGTCATCGAAGTATCAACCCTGCGTTCGCTCTCCGAGCACGACCTGGACGGCCCCGAGGCGGTACTTGCCCCCAACAACACCTACGGGACCGTGGGCGAAGACGCTCAGCGGCGCGACATCAGCATCAACGCGCTATTCTATGAAATTGAAAATCATACCATTATCGACCATGTCGGCGGCGTCGAGGACCTTGATCGCTGCATCATCAGAATCATCGGCGACCCGGATAAACGAATAACCCATGACCCGGTCCGCATGATGCGGGTGATCCGGCACAGCGCCCGCAACAATTTCATGATCGAAGAAGCAAGCTGGACAGCCGTCTGTAGAAACGCCCATACACTTACCCTGTGTCCCGCCTCACGGCTGCGCGACGAGCTGCTCAAAGACCTCTACAGCGGCGTGTCTGCCGACTGGTTCGAACTCAGTGTGAAAAGTTCGATCTTCGGTGAGTTGTTTGACTGCTATAAAGGCCGGCTCAACGACTCCGCCGGGGACCGGACGACCTGCCTGGAACAGTTGAAACGGATCTTCGCCACCATCGACAACTACAACAACAGGGCGGTTGAAGCGGGCAGTCACCGCCAACCCGACTATTTTGTGCTGGCCCTTATCCTGATTCCCTGGGCGATACTGCATTTTGACCTGGACAAGCGGGTGCTCAAAGGGCCTCAGCTCTATCAAATGGCCAAGCAAATCAGAGAAGAACTCAACCGCTCCATCGGCCAGGACCTCAACTTGAGAAAATCGACCCGCCAGGAAATCACCACCCTGCTTGCCCACCTGCCGATTCTGATCCACCACCGCCACCAGGATACCTGGCCCAAGTGGCTGAAAAAGAAAAGTTATTTTTCAAAATGCAGGCTTTTTTATTATTTTTACTGCGAAGCCTTTCAGCTCGGGGAAATCCCCCCCGACTATTTATCCAGTCAGCGTGCCACCGAGCCGCCGCCGCGGGGCAAGTCGCGCAGACGCAGAAGTTCCGGCTCCAAGAAGAAGGGACGTCCCGCCTTTGCCTCCAGTCACCAGGGCGGTATTTTCGGTTTTAAGCGTTGAAACGGAAAAACGTCTCTTTGCCCTTGCTGCCGGCAGCAAATCCTCCAACATATGTCTGCTCTGTTTTACCATTTTTCCTGCTGTCAAAATCTGAAAATGAATTGACATTCAGTAGAACATCTTCTATCTATAGCATTTGTTATTCGGTTAAAATACCTGTAAATCCGGTAATTCCGCATGAAAAGGGAGCATGTGAAAGACACCCGGGAAGAACAGGTTTTTTTTAAACACCTTTACTGGTACCTGCGTATTGGAGGTTGATAACCGCGCTTTGCGCCAAATTGTTGTTTCAGCATAAGGAGGTTGATATGGCAGACACGGTAAACAAAACCCTGGATCCGCGCTTGAACAGACGTGGTTTCCTGAAGGGATGCACCATGGCAGCGGCCGCCCTGGGACTCTCTGAATCGGTGGTCCCCAGGATGGTTGAGGCCGCGACTTCAGCCCAGCGTCCCACGGTAATCTGGCTGCATTTCCAGGAGTGTACAGGATGTACTGAAACGCTGCTCCGCGGTGCCCATCCGGACATCGCACGGCTCATTCTCGACATTATCTCCCTGGACTATCACGAGACGGTCATGGCCGCCGCCGGCTATCAGGCCGAGGAGGCGCTGCAAGCTTCCATGGAAAAAAATGCCGGTAAATTCATCCTGGTGGTCGAAGGCGGTATTCCCACCGCGTTGAACGGCGTTTACTGCAAGATTGCGGGTAAAACGGCCATGGAACTGCTCGAAGAGGTTTCCTCCAAAGCAGCGGCAATAATCGCCTATGGCACCTGCGCCACCTTTGGCGGCGTCCAGGCAGCCAAGCCCAACCCGACCGGCTCTGTCGGCGTCGATCAGCTGGTCCACGACAAGCCGATTATCAACATCTCAGGCTGTCCGCCGAACCCGGTGAATTTCCTGGGCACCGTTCTGCATTATCTCACCTTTGCCAGATTGCCCGCAGTCGATGGCCTGAAGCGGCCGAAATTCGCCTATGGCCGCCGCATCCACGACCATTGCGAACGGCGCGCCCATTTTGACGAAGGGCGTTTTGTCCTGCAATTCGGTGACGAGTTCCACAAACTTGGCTACTGCCTCTATAAAGTCGGCTGTAAAGGACCCGAGACCTTTGCCAACTGTCCGGTTGCCCGCTTCAACGAAGAAGGGGTCTGGCCGGTTTCTGTCGGCCACGGCTGTATAGGCTGCACCGAGCCGGACTTCTGGGATACCATGACACCGTTTTATGAAAGACTTCCAAACGTCAAGATACCCGGCACAGGAATCGTTGAAAATGCCGAAAATATCGGCACCAAGGTGCTCGGTGTGACTGCCGCTGCAGTCGGTATCCATGCCGTTGTCGGAATCGGTAAACGGCTGATCAAAGGAAAATCAGACAGCGACGAAGGTTAATTGCAGATTCTCTTTTATATAACGCATACAACCACTTTTGGAGGTTTTACATATGGCTCAGAAAATAACCATTGATCCGATTACCAGGATCGAAGGTCACTTAAGAATAGACGTCGAAGTCGATGGCGGGGTGGTCACCAATGCCTGGTCATCCGGCCAGATGTTCAGGGGACTTGAAATCATTCTCCAGGGCAGAGACCCGCGCGATGCCTGGCTCTTTGTCCAGCGGATCTGCGGCGTCTGTACCACCGTCCATGCCCTGGCATCCGTTCGTGCCGTGGAAGACGCATTGCAGCTTCAAATTCCATTGAACGCCCAGCTGATCAGGAACCTGGTTCAGGGCATCCACTGCCTGCATGACCACATAGTCCATTTCTATGCGCTCTCCGCGCTTGACTGGGTCGATGTCGTCTCGGCGCTCGATGCCGATCCGGTGGCTACCCAGAAGCTGGCCGAGTCTCTGTCCAACTGGCCGAACAACAGTGCCAAGCGCTTCGCAGCGGTCCAGGCCAAGGTCAAGGCCCTGGTCGAAAGCGGCCAGCTCGGCCCGTTCGCCAATGCCTACTGGGGCCACTCGGCCATGAAGCTGCCGCCCGAGGCGAACCTGATGGCCGTTTCCCATTACCTGGAGGCGCTCGACTACCAGCGCAAGGCAACTCAGGCTCTGGGTATTATTGGCGGAAAGAACCCGCACATTCAAAATCTTTCTGTCGGCGGCGTCACCACAGCGCTAAACCTGGACAACGAGGCCACCCTGAACATGGAGCGCCTCTATCGCATCAAGCAACTCATCGAAGAGGTTCGCGGATTCATCAACAACGTCTATGTTGTCGATCTGGCCGCAGTCGGAGCGCTGTATGCCGAATGGCTGCCCTACGGTAATGGGGTTACCAATTACCTGGCTGCGCCCGATATGCCGCTGGATGCCGCCGCCACCGCGTTCGACCTGCCCGGCGGTACCATCATGGGCGGCGACCTGGCCAGCGTGGAGGCCTTCACCAGCCTCAGCGACCCGCGCTTCAAAAAGGGCGTTCAGGAATCGATTGCCCGCGGCTTCTACGACGGCGACTGGCAGAAGCACCCGTGGGAAGAAGAGACCGTTCCGGCGGCCCAGGATTTCGACGCAAATGGGAAATACAGCTGGCTCAAGGCCCCGCGCTTCGAAGGCGCACCGATGCAGGTCGGTCCGCTGGCCCAGATGCTCGTCGGCTACGCCCAGGGCCATGAAGGCATCGTCAACGGCGTCAACGGCGCCCTTGACCTGGTCAGCACCATCGCCGGCACCAAAGTCGGTCCCGATGCGCTGTTCGGCACCCTCGGCCGGCATGCGGCCCGCGCGGTACGCTGCTCACTGATGGCCGATCTGACCCTGAAACACTGGGCTATGCTGGTGGACAACATCGGCGGCGGCGACCTGGAAATCTTCAATCCGCCGACCTTCCCGAAGGGCGAGCAGAAAGGCGTTGGAGTCCACGAAGCACCGCGCGGCCTGCTGTCTCACTGGGTCGTTATCCAGGATGGCAAGATCAAGAACTACCAGTGTGTTGTTCCCAGTACCTGGAACGCCGGACCACGCGATGCCCAGGACCAACTCGGACCGTATGAAGCGTCCCTGCTGGAAAACCCGATCGCCGACCCGGAGCGACCGCTCGAGGTTCTGCGGACTATCCACTCCTTCGATCCGTGTATCGCCTGTGCCGTGCACATGCTGGATCCGGAGGGCCGTGAAGTAACGAAAGTCAAGGCACTGTAGTTATTAAACTTCAAACCAACTTTCAACTTTCGGCACTCACCGACAGGAGGTAATTATGGCGTATGAAAAGAAAAAATGCTGGAGCATCCTGCTTCGGCTCTATCACTGGGCCTTTGCACTGTCGATCGTGACCCTGTGCATTACCGGCTTTTATATCAACAACCCATGGACCAGTTCCATGCAGGAAGGCAGTGTCGCATGGCCGATGGCCTGGGCGCGTCTTATCCATTTTGTCACCGCCTATGTCTTTACCGCAGCGGTACTGACCAGGATATTTTTGTATCTGTTCGGTAACAAGCAGGAGCGCATCTTGGAACACCTGCCCGTTACCCCTCGTAATATCAAGAATTTTTTCAATACGTTATTACGTTACAGCTACATCAAGGACGATCATGATGCGGATCGGCTGGGGCACAATGTCCTGGCCGGTATCACCTACGTGATCATCATCATCGCAGCCGTTTTCCAGCTGATCAGCGGTTTCTACATGCTCTATCCGGAACTGGCGCTTTACAACGGGTGGCTCTGGGAAGGATTGGGCTTGACCATTTTCGGCAGCCAGCAGATGGCCCGCTACATCCACCATCTGCTGATGTGGTTGTTCATGATTTTCGCCCTGATTCATGTCTATCTGGTAATCTGGAACGACGTGAGGCAACCGGAAGGACTTATTTCTTCCATCTTCACCGGTGTTAAATTCACTCACAAGGCGTAGATCACTTAAAAACGGGGTCGAAATCCTCGTCCGGGGCACCGTCCAGGGCGTGGGGTTTCGGCCCTTCGTTTTTAAACTCGCCTCCCGCTATTGTATCTCTGGCAGCGTTACCAATACCAGCGATGGAGTCCTTGTCCGGGCAGCGGCTCCCGATGAGCGGCTGTTTTCCTTTATCGAAGCCATCGAGACGCAGGCCCCCCCACTGGCGCGGATCACCGATCTTACCTGGCACGCACTCGAGGCACCTCTCAAAGCTTCTTCTTTTGCCATTCTGACCAGTCAAGCCGGCACTTCGGCGCTGGCCAACATACCGCCGGACATCGCGCTGTGCGAGGACTGTCTCGAAGAGCTGAACAACCCCTCGGACCACCGGTTTGGCTACCCATTCATCAACTGTACCAATTGCGGCCCCCGGTTCTCGATTATCGAGACAATTCCCTACGATCGTCCAAAGACCTCGATGAAAAGGTTTGCGATGTGTGCGGCCTGCACGGCCGAATACAACGATCCGGCGGACCGGCGCTTCCATGCCCAGCCCAACGCCTGCCCGATCTGCGGCCCACAGATTTCCTGGCACGACCGCGACGGTAGTGAAATCGCCTGTGCTGATGTTATAAAATCTGCCATTGCGGCAATCAGAGCGGGCAGGGTTGTGGCGATCCGCGGCCTCGGCGGCTTTCATCTCTGTGTCAACGGCTGTTCGGCGGTGGCGGTGGCTAGCCTGAGAACACGTAAACAGAGGCCGGATAAACCGCTGGCCATTATGGTTAAAGATCTCGATATGGCCCAGCGGCTCTGCTATCTCTCAGATCTGGAAAAAGAGACCCTGCTCAACCCGAGTCACCCTATCGTTCTGCTGCAGGCCAAACCGGGTAGCGCGCTGGCAGAAAATCTGGCGCCCGGTATTGATCAAATCGGCCTGATGCTGCCCTATACACCGCTGCACCATCTGCTTTTTGCCAATCCAGGCTGTCCCGACGCCCTGGTGATGACCAGCGGCAACAGCAGCGGTGAACCAATCTGCACCGCCAACGAAGACGCCCTGCATCGTCTGGCGGATATCGCCGATTTTTTCCTGCTGCACAACCGCGATATCGTCACCCGGGTCGATGATTCGGTGGTCAAGCAGAGCGGTGGTAAGATCAGGGCGCTGCGCCGCTCGCGCGGCTATACGCCCGAGCCGATCCAGATTCCCTTCGAGCTGCCGGAGTTGATTGGCTGCGGCGGCGGCCTGAAATCCACCTTCAGCCTGGCGCGGGGAAAAAGCATCTACCCCAGTCAGCATATTGGCAATCTATTCAATCTCAGCTCACTTGAGTTTTACCGGGAATCGGTGGAAAATCTGATGCGGCTCTATGAGATCCAGCCACGCGCAGCCGCCTGCGATCTGCATCCCGACTATCTGAGCAGCCATTTCGCCGCTGAGCTCGGTCTGCCGCTCTACAAGATTCAGCACCACCACGCCCATGCCGCAGCGGTGATGGCCGAGCACGGCCTCGGCGGCCCCGTGCTGGCCATAATTCTGGACGGCACCGGCTACGGCCCGGATAAGACGATCTGGGGCGGTGAAATCCTGCAGGCAGATCTTCTTTCCTATCACCGATTGGGTAATCTCGAAGCGCTGCCGCTGCCCGGAGGCGATGCCGGTGCCAGAGAGCCATGGCGTATGGCGCTGTCGATGCTCTATCAACTCGACGGCCTTCGTGCTGCCGACTCGAAACTTCTAGAAGCCGTCGAGCCAGCCAGCCGCAAGGCGGTTGCTCAGATGATCGAAAACGGCTTCAACTCGCCGCTGACTTCGAGCTGCGGTCGGCTGTTCGATGGAGTTGCCGCGCTGCTTGGCCTGTGCCGGGTGTCGACCTTCGAGGGACAGGCCGCCATGCAGCTCGAGGCGTCTGCCCGCCAGGCATTGACAAGTGACTGGAAAGATTTGCTGATTGATCAGATAAGCGGGGCAGAAGGGTTTCTGCGCCAAGAAAATACACAAAGATGGGAGATTATTTCTTCAGAATTTGTTAATAAAGCACGAGACGATATTTCTTCCGGCATAGACCGGTCCGTGATTGCACTGCAGTTTCACTCCTGGCTCATCAGCTGTCTTTCCCGCCTTGTTGAGAAAGTTTCGGTAGAAACAGGAATCAGTGACGTCGTTCTGTCGGGCGGCTGCATGCAGAACACTATTCTGCTGGAAGGATTGCTTTTCAGCTTGAGCGAACTCGGCCTGCGGCCGTACACCGGGACACAGATCCCGATCAACGACGGCGGAATTTCTGTTGGCCAGGCAGTAATAGGAGGGTTACAACATGTGTCTTGCAGTACCGATGAAAGTTGAACAGGTCGAGGGGAATCCTGAAGATTTCACCAGTGAACAACTGGCCACCGTCAACCTGGACGGCATCAGCAAAAAAGTCCGCCTCGATGTGGTGGACCGCTGGCCGGAGGTCGGCGATTACGTAATTGTCCATGCCGGCTTTGCGATCCACTCCCTGGTCGAGGAAGAAGCCAAAAAAAATATCGAACTGATCAAGGAACTGGCCTCGCACATGCCCGAAGAGCTACTGCTTGGCGGAGATGGTTCGTGAAGCATATCGATGAATACCGGGACAGTGCACTGGTCAGGCCGCTGGTCGATGAGCTGAAGAATTCGCTGACCAGGCCGGTTCGCTTGATGGAGGTGTGCGGCACCCACACCATGTCCATCTTCCGCAGCGGTATCCGGACGATCCTGCCTGAAGGCATGGAAATCGTCTCCGGCCCGGGCTGCCCGGTCTGCGTCACCTCAGCGTCGCACATGGACGTCTTTATCCAGATGGCGGAGCTGGACCATGTCCGGGTGGCCATTTTCGGCGATCTTTTCCGGGTTCCGGGAAGCAACGGCTCCCTGGCCAACGCCAGCTCAAGGGGTGCCAAAGTCGACGTGGTCTATTCACCGATGGACGGCCTCGAGCTGGCCAGGAAGAATCCGGATGATCTGGTGGTATTCCTGGGCGTCGGTTTCGAGACCACCACCCCGGGGATCGGTGCTACCATTCTGGCCGCCGCCCGGGAAGACATCGATAATTTCTGCGTTTTTTCAACCCATAAAGTCATTCCGGGCCCGCTGGAGGCTCTGATGGGCGATCCCGAACTCAAGATCAATGCGCTGCTTTGTCCGGGCCATGTCTCGGCCATCATCGGCGCTGGCGCCTATCAGCCTCTCGTCGATAAGTTCGGCCTGGCCTGCGTGGTCGCCGGTTTCGAACCGGCCGATCTGCTCAAGGGCCTGATCCTGCTGGCCAGACAGGTCAGCTCAGGTAAACCGCAGGTTGAAAACATCTACCCGCGGGTGGTTTCCTGGGAGGGAAACCGGCGGGCACAGGCGATGCTGGAAGAGATTTTCGAGCCGGTCGATATGGAGTGGCGCGGGCTCGGTATGCTGCCCCGGAGCGGCCTGGCAATCAGGGACAAATACGCCCGTTTCGATGCCGAAAAGCGCCTCGACATCACCGTGATAAAAGTTGAGGAGCCCAAGGGCTGTCTCTGCGGGGCGATCCTCAAAGGCAGAAATACCCCGCCCGAGTGCCCGCTGTTCAAGAGCCGCTGTACGCCGGCCATGCCCATCGGGCCGTGCATGGTGTCCAGTGAGGGAACCTGCGCCGCCTATTACAAGTACGGCCAGGATAGCTGAGCTGTTTAGCAGAGATCGCCGGTTATCTATTTGGAACAGAGCACCCAACATGTCAGATAAGACCATCCTTCTCGATCACGGCAGCGGCGGACTTGCCAGCCAGGAGCTGATCCGCTCGCTGTTTCTGAAATATCTGGACAACGAGGTTCTGCGCGGCCTCGAAGACAGCGCGGTGCTTACAAACCAGGCAGGAAACCTGGTGTTCACCACCGACAGCTATGTAGTCGATCCACTGTTTTTTCCCGGCGGCGATATCGGCAAGCTGGCCGTGCACGGCACCATCAACGATCTGGCCATGCGGGGCGGCAGACCGCTCTGTCTGAGTCTTGGGCTGATCCTCGAAGAGGGTCTGGCCCTGGACGAACTCGAGAAAATTATCATTTCCGTCGCAGAGGCATCTTCTTCAAGCGGCGTGCCGATCGTCACCGGAGACACCAAGGTGGTGCCGAAAGGCAAAGCTGACAAATGCTTTATCAACACCTCCGGCATCGGCCTGGTAGATCCGGCCCTGTCGTTGAGTTCGAAAAATGGTAAAGCCGGCGATGTGGTGATCCTTTCCGGCAGCATGGGTGATCACGGCATCACCATCATGACCCGGCGCGCTGGAATCGCCCTGGAGGGCAACCTGCGGAGCGACACGGCGCCCCTGCACCGTCTGGTGGAGCGGGTGCTTACTGGCTTTCCCTCTGCGGTGCGCACCTTTCGCGACCCGACCAGAGGCGGAGTCGCCACCACCCTTAACGAGATCGCCGAAGCGAGCGGACTGTGCATTGAATTGGAAGAGGAGCGGCTGCCGATCAAGGCCGAGGTCCGGGCCGCCTGCGAAATTCTTGGTCTGGAACCGCTCTACCTCGCCAACGAGGGAAAATGCCTGGCCGTGGTGGACGGGGAAGCTGCCGATGACATCGTTTCATTAATGCGGGATACCGATGAGGGCCGTGAGGCCGTCATCATCGGCCGGCTCACCGCGGGCAAAGCCGGACGGGTCCTGATCAACACACCGATCGGCGGGGCGCGCGTGGTGACGCCACTGCACGGTGAACCGCTGCCCAGAATCTGCTGAGCCGGCGTGTCGACTTGTCAAATGGGGGCCAACTAACTGAGATAATTATGCAAAAGACAGATAAAAAAATAGGCATACTCGGCATCGGCAATCTGATTGTCGGCGATGAGGGCTTCGGCGTCCATGTTATTCATTACCTGGAAGAGCATTATGAATTCCCCGATAATGTGCTTGTCATTGATGGGGGTACAGCGGGTATCTACATGAGCCCGTTTCTGGAAGAGTGTGATCCGGTATTGGTGATCGACGTGGTCGATATCGATGCCGAGCCCGGCTCGATACACTTCTACTCCAATGAAGATGTGAAGGCGGGCAAGATCAGCACCCGCATGTCCCCCCACCAGCTCGGCCTACTGGAGATTATGGAAATATGCAAGCTGCGCGACGCGGCGCCGGAGACGGTGGAGTTTTACTGCGTGGTTCCCAAAACTCTGGAAACCTCGACGGAGCTCTCCGATGTGGTGGCGCCCCGGGTCGAGGAGATCAGCGCCATCGTGCTCAAACGCCTCGCCGAGATCGGCGTTGAGGTCACCCGGCGCACGGCTCAGTCCTGATGCACGAAATATCGCTTGTCCAGGGACTGCTGCAGCAGCTCCACGATATCGCCCGGGAGCACTCCACCAGCCGGGTACTCAAGGTAACCATGGTGGTCGGCCCGCTGTCAGGCGTGGTGGTGGATTCGTTTCGCTTCGGGTTTGACATTTTGACCAAAGCAGACGATCTTGTCAACGGAGCGGAGCTGGAAATCATCATTCCCGAGGTCCTCTATCGCTGCAGCGGCTGCGGAGCCAGCCTGAAAACGAGCGGGGAGCGCCCGGATCAGTGTGAGGCGTGCGGAGATAGGATTCTGATCGCAGAAGAAGGAGACGATCTGATCCTGCAGCAGGTCGAGATGGAGTAATGAACAACTCAATTAACAAGGTGAACGCTTATGTGTGACGCGTGCGGCTGCCATAGCCAGGGACACAGCCATGATCACAGCCATGGTCATGACCATGGCCATACCCATAGCCACGATGAATCGGTTATCGTCGACATCAACCGGTCGCTGTTTGCCGCCAACGATGCGATGGCCAGAAGCAACCGGGAGCATTTCGACGATGAGGGGCTCGTTGTTCTGAACCTGATCTCGAGTCCGGGCTCGGGCAAAACCACCCTGCTTGAACACACCATTGACCAGCTCGGCGCCGAGATGAAGATCGGTGTCATCGAGGGTGATATCGAAACAGATCGTGATGCCGAACGGATCAGGGCTAAAGGTGTGCCCGCCATCCAGCTAACCACGGGAGGCGCCTGCCACCTCGATGCGTCGATGATTCACCGCGGTTTTCATCAACTGCAGAAAGAACCGGGCGGCGCTCAACTCGATCTGCTGGTGATCGAAAACGTCGGCAACCTGGTCTGCCCGGCCACCTTCGATCTCGGTGAACATATACGGGTGGTGCTGGTATCTGTGCCCGAAGGACCCGACAAGCCGGCCAAGTACCCGAAGGCCTTTATCAGTTCGCAGCTCTTTTTGATCACCAAAACGGATCTGCTGCCCCATTTCGATTTTGAAGTCGAAATGGCCACCAGAGAAGCTCTCACCTTGAATCCGGCCCTGAAGGTGATGGCCTTTTCCGCCACCACCGGCGACGGCTTCGAGGTCTGGCTCAACTACCTGCGGGCTCTGATCGCAGAAGCACGGGACAAACGCAGGGCTTGATCGAGCCGGGTCAGCCGGGTCAGGGATTGTCGAGCTCGGCCCTGATCGCAGCAAGCTGCTCACTACCGCCCTGAGCCAGGATATACTCTCCCAGTTCCCGGCCCAAGGACTCAGGGTCTTCGGCTGGACCTACTGCCGTTTGACTGCGCAGCCAGCTGCCGTCGAGGTTAGCCAGCCCGGCAGTGAGCCTGATTGTGTCGCCGTCCAGAGTCGCATGGCCGAAGGCGGGAATCGAACAGCCGCCCTCCAGCTTTTTCAAATAGGCCCGTTCGGCCAGCAGACAGCACTCACTGTCGCTGTTGTTCAGACAGCGCCGCAGAAGTTCTCTTTTCTTTGCAACCAGCGCCGTGGAGGCCTCGATCGCGATACAGCCCTGCCCCACCGGCGGCACAAAACGGCTTTGATCGAAATGGTGCATGATCAGCTTATCGTAACCCATGCGGGTGACCCCGGCAAAGGCCAGCATCAGCGCATCGCAGGCGCCCGCTTCGAGTTTTTTCAGGCGGGTCTGCAGATTGCCGCGCATCGATACGGTTCTGACATGGGGATAGTAGTGCTTCAGCAATGCCACCCGGCGAACTGAAGAAGTTCCAACCGTAAGCGATCGCTCCCGGTCCTCGAGGTCAACTCCCGGAACGAGACCGACCAGCACGTCGTGGCTCTGTTCACGCTCGGTGAAAGCGATCAGTTCGAACTTCTCCGGCAGCCTCGACTGCATATCCTTGGCACTGTGCACCGCGATATCGATGGAGCCGTCGGCCAGCTGCTCTTCCAGTTCCTCGGTGAAAACACCTTTAGACCCGATCTTGGCAATCGAGCGGTCCAGAATCTTATCACCCCTGGTTTCCATTGCTGTAATTCTCGTTTCAATGCCGTGTCCTTCAAGAACACGGCATACCGCCTCGGTCTGCCACATGGCAAGTTTACTTTTGCGGGTGCCAATGGTAATGCTCGTCATATTCGTTTCCTTGATTGAACTGGAGATAGCTGTTCCTGCCGGCCGCCACCATACCATATGCCCTTACTTATTGTAACGGCTGGCACCTCACAGAAATAAATATGCTCAGGCGTCAGTGGCCGGCCCTCTCGGCAGAAAAACCGAGAAACGGCTGCCCTGGTTGAGGGTGCTTGCTACCTCGATGCTGCCGCCGTGGGCATCGACCACCGCCTTCACGTAGTTCAGCCCCAGGCCCAGCCCCTGCCTGCTGCGGCTGCGGTCGCCGCGATAGAGTCGTTCCCAGATACGGGGACGTTCCTGTTCCGAGATACCGATTCCGGTATCGGTGAAACTGACCTGCAGACCGTCCGGGGCAGGCTCCGCCTCGATCGCCAGCCTGCCGTTCTTCCGGTTATACTTGATGCCGTTGTCCGTCAGATTGGCCCAGACCTGCGAAAGACGTGTGCGGTCGCCGTTGATTATCAGATTGTCCCCGATGGCCGCGGTGATGGTGATTCCCTCCTCCTCGGCCAGATATTCATAGAGATGAAGGATCTCCTCGATCTGCGGTTTGAGCTCGAAATCTTCCTGGTTGAGCTTCATCGTACCCGACTCCGCTTCGGCCACGCTCATCATGATGTCGAGCATCGCCAGAACCCGATGCGATTCCTCGAGGCAATCGGACAGCGCTTCCTGCAGCTTGTGGGTGTCACGGCCGGCCTGCAGGCCATATTCGGCCACTGACCGCAGCCGGGTCATCGGAGTCCTCAAGTCGTGGGCCAGATGGTCGAGTCCATCCTGCAGCTCTTTGACCAGATGTCTGTTCTGGCCGATTATCCGATTGATCTGGGTAAAGATATCGCGGTAATGGCTGGAGGGCGCCAGAGCTGGATCGAGCTGTTTTTCCGGGTCGTCCTGGATCTCTGTAAGGACTGCATGCAGATCTCTGAGCGGCTTCTGGCTGAGCCTGAAGCTCAGATAGGTGAGCAGCAGCGCCAGCACCAGCCAGCCTGCGCCGGCAAACATAAAGATGCTGTTTAGCTTTCGGTAAAGCCGATAATAGAAGCGGTCCGGTCTCCCCGCCTGGATCACCGTATTGTCATCGGGGGCCAGTGATATGATGTTGTAGCGTTTGTCCTGTTCTGATTCTTTGTTATCGTCGAGTCTCAACCAGCAGCCATCCAGCTTCGGATCCAGCCGGGCCAGCCTGCGGTGATCGAAATCGCTCTCAGTGCCGGCCGAGAAAAAGAGATACTCACCCTGATGAATCACCCGAATGAAAGAAAAATCGCCTGGAATCGCAGGCTCGGTCAAAGGAGCGTAGAGGCTTGAGCCGAAGAGGCGCGAACGATTACGGTTTAAAAATAAATCCAGATCGCTTCTCAGCTCATCCATGATGGTCTGCTGAAAAACAGTTTTTATCCAGACCAGCAGAACCAGCAGGAAGATCAGCCCGACTAGCCAGACCAGCAGGGCCGTGGCCGGGTAAATCAGCTTGGCACCGGCACCGCTGAGCAGTCTCTCAGCCCGCCTTGAGGACATACCCCATCCCCCGAACCGTGTGGATCAGCTTCTGTTGGTGATCGCGATCGACCTTGTTTCTCAACCTGCAGACCAGTACGTCGACCACATTGGTCTGGGGATCGAAGGAATAGTCATAGACCCGCTCGAGGATCGAGGTCTTGGAAACGACGATCTCCGGGTTGCGCATCAGGTATTCGAGCAGCGCATATTCCTTGGCCGGCAACTCGATACGCTCTCCTTCCCGATGCACCTCCCGGCGCAGCAGATCCATAGACAGCTCACCATAGCTCAGGGTCGTCGGTTCATTGTGCTTGCGGTCCCTGCGGATCAGCGCCTGAATGCGGGCCAGCAGTTCGCTGAACGAAAAGGGCTTGACCATATAGTCGTCGCCGCCCTGCTGCAGCCCCCTGATCCGGTCATCCACCGACTTTTTGGCGCTGAGGATCAGCACCGGCGTGGTGACTTGTGCACCGCGCAGCTGTTCGATAAGCTGCAGCCCGTCCAGCGCAGGCAGCATGATGTCGATGACCGCCGCATCGTATTGTCCGCTCAGGCCCGAAGCCAGCCCGGATGCTCCGTCATGGCAGACATCAACCAGAAAACCGGCTTCACGCAAGCCTTTTTCTATAAAGGAAGCGATCTTAAGATCATCTTCAACGAGCAGTACCTTCATGGACACCTGTGATAATCGAATTCATCAAGCATTAAGACAGATGGCGGAACCATGCCTGCCGGTAATACCATCAGCCTCGCGCACCGCCCGCCGGTAGCTGAAATAGTCGTCCGAGCAACTGGTGCAGACACTCGGCAGACTGATTGCTTCGGCCCGTACCCCCGCCCGGATGAGCTGGTTCGCAGAAATGCGCCAGAAATCAAAATGATTTTCTGCACTTCTGTAACGGAGGAACGACTCGGGCAGTTCGTCGCGATAATTGACGAACTCGGCGCAGCAGGGACCCAGCGAAGGTCCTATACAGGCCTGCAGATCCGCCGGTACTGTCCGGTAGCGATCTTTCATCTCGTTAATGGTTTTGCCAATGATATCAGCCACGCTGCCCCGCCAGCCGCAGTGGATCGCCGCCACCGCACTGCGCACCTGGTCATGCAGCAGAACGGCCTGACAATCGGCCTGCTGGATCAGCAGGGGACGGCCAGGTATACAGGTCAGCAGTGCATCACAGCGCGCAACCTCGAGATCGGCTATGAGCTCGTCATCAACTGCACAAACCCTGCAGCCGTGCACCTGATCGGCGCTGACCAGATGTGCTGCACCGAAATGCTGTTTCACCAGATCGCGATTGACCAATACGTTTGCAACCGTATCGCCGACGCCGAAGCTGAGATTGAGCTGGGCAAATAGGCCGCTGCTGACACCGCCGGTTCGATCGAAAAAGTGATAAGAAAAAGACATAGCCTGTTGTTAAACTCAATGCAGGCAAAAGCCGCCAAGCGCTTTGCCGCTCATTCTTCTATCGATATCGATATAGCAGGGGGGCTAAAAATTCAATAAAAAAGGGCCTGCATCTTTTCAGAAGCAGGCCCTGCGGATAAGAGAATGATAGAAGATCTGGTCTAGAAATATGCCTCAAAGGTCAGGTAGATCTGATGGGCGCTTTCCACCGGATCCATCCCCATCATCTGCAGTTTCATCAGATCCTGGTCGTTACCCAGGTCGTAGGGATACATATTCCAGTCATTAGACCCCGCGTTGGTAAAGTCATAGTATTGGTAGCCCAGACGGATGAAAGCCCGTCCGTACTGAGAAATGGCCTCGCCGGCGGGAATGTCGTAGATGCCGTAGAGCTCGAAGACATGACCGCGGGTGCCCAGCTTGGAGGTGTAGATATCGTCTCCTGCCGGAGCAAAAGCGATCCAGTATTCCGAACCGTAGTTATACTCGGCCCCAAGCTTCAGCCTGAGATCATCCATATCATAGCGGACACCGGCGTAGAACAGATAGCCGTTCTCGCTGCTGGTATTGGGCCCGGTCTGTCCTGCCGCCATCGCGGCATAGTCGTTGAACATACCGTTGTCGTTGGGCTGGGTATTGGACCAGCCACCTTCAACGAAATAGTTAAAGGCGGCAACCTTATCCTGATAAACCACATCGGTATGCCAGATATTGCCCAGGTTCACACGCGGTCCAAATGCTTCTTGGGCAAATGAGTCCGGCACGTCTTTGAAATTGGGGTAGTTAAACACATTGAAGACGCCGAATGACTGAATGTTCAGCAGCCGCTCGTCCCGTCCCAGCACATCCCAGTTCAGGCCGGCGAAGTCGACGTCATTGATCCGGTTATCCACGAGTAGACCATCTTCAAAACCGCGGCCGTAGCAGAACCGGACCTTGCCGGAGCCGAGTTCCTCATTGCCCCAGTTGTAGCCATAGCCCAAGGTTAACCCGTCAAAGGCATAGTTGAAGGCGGCCACCGGGGTGGCCAGACGCTCAGTCTCACCCATCCTGATCTGCGAAGGAGGGCCGTCGGTGGTCGGCCGGCGGCCGATCGAGAACCAGACCGGAGCGCCGCCAATATTGTTCCAGTTAACGTAGGCACGATCAACATAGAGGGCGCTGTCTCCAATGGGGGATCGGGTCACGTTACCGTCAAAAAGTGGAAAGGCGGTTCCGGTGTCGTTAGCTAAAAGCCGACTGCATGCCCCAGGTCTTGAACATGGCCAGGCGTCCCTTGAATTCGACATTCTCGGTGGCCTTGACCCGCATATTCAGCCTGAAACGGTTGGTCCACAGGGTATCGTTATCCAGGGTCTGGCCAAAGACGGTATCTGCAGTGTAATAGTCCAGGCGGGAGCGGAAATCACCGTAAAACCTGAACCGTGCGGCCAGATCCCACTCGTCGGCCCGCTCGTCAAAGCCCTCAAGGTCATCTGCCAGGTTAGCCAATTGATCGGATGTCGCCGCATCAACTTCGGCATTCTTGCCCATCTGGGCCTTAAGCTCTTCCAGCTGCCGACTCAAATCCTCGATCTTGCGCTCGAGGTCATCCACATTGGGCCCGCCGCTGGCCAGCGACATGGCCGGAAATGCAATCAGACCTGCCAAGGCAAGAACTGAAACTTTTTTAACCATTCTCTTCCTCCCGATTGTCAGTTAACAACAGTGATAGTTTGGCGGCTGATCCTCCCGCCAATTCTTTCGGTATCGCTCCTCACTAAACCAAAGTATTTCATTTAAACCTTAATTAATCTTATCTTAAAACCTTTGTCAAGCGTCTCCTATCACAATGTGGTTTAAAGTAAGTATTTTATCTAAGCCATAGCCATAGCCAGTGAGTCACCGCCTTGGCAGACCGTAGATCGGGTTTCAGCGCCCATCTGCAGGTATCTTTATTAATTCCTGTTTTTTATGACAGAATCGATGTATTTAGCTACAATTCAGCAGCGCTTCGTACCTGCTGCCGGGGCGGCCGGCTCTGTCCGTTTGGCCGGACCACCGTATGCCGGTATTGTCCAAACCCCTACCATGACTGCTATGACTTATTATACTGATCATATCATATTATCTGCCTTCGGTACAACCACTGGTGCCAGAGCGGCTTATACCACCCTGGAAAAACAGCTTGTCCCCCAGTTCCCCGGCTGCACCATGCACTGGTACTACAGCTCGCCGACCGTGCGTTCCAGTATCGCCGCAGAAGGCACAGAGACCGCCGCGTCGATACCGGCATTGATCGAGAAAATCGTTAACGAGGCAGCAGACAAGGCAACTCTTAGAATCGTGGTGCAGTCCCTGCATGTGCTGCCTGGCCATGAGTTTCACCGCCTTGTCAGGCAGATCAGCGGACTGAACCACATCGTGCAGATCGGTATGCCGCTGCTGTTCAGCCCGGCTGACTATACCCAAGTGATTTACTGTCTAAAGCCGCTCATCGAAGCGGCCCGGAAGAACGGGCACGCGGCGCTGGTGCTGGGCCACGGCACCGATCATCCGAGCTGGACATCGTATTGCGCGCTTGAAGCCGAACTGTCCAAATATTACGGACCAGGTGTTTTCCTGGCGACGCTGGAAAAATCTCCGGGCACTTTGGATACGGTGATCGAAAAGATCAAAGCGGATCAATTTACGGCGGTGCATATCATCCCGTTTCTCATGGTCACCGGGATGCATTTTAAACGAGATATTATCGGCGAGAAACCTGAATCGATAAAGAACCTGTTCGAAAAAAACCACGTCCGGCTGCATCTGCACGAACAGGGGCTGGCGACGCTTCCGGGCGTAGCCGATATTTTCGCTGGCCATATCCGTGGCGCCTTCGCCTCGTTTGCCAAGCCATGCTGAACCACGCCTTAAAACGGCTTAAGCAGATATGCGGGGCTGCACCCTCCACCATCCTGCACTCTGCAGCACAAATTCTCCTGGCCCTATCCTGCATGCTGCTGCTCAGCAACTGCGCTTCAGGCCCAGAATCTCCGACCAACTCTGGGCCTGAACCCATGGCAGTCGGACAGACAGGGTCGAGCGCTCTCGTCGAGCCGAATGAGACCGGCAGGCTGGGCCTTGCCATCGAGCCATTTCAAACCATCCTGAAAAAGACGGATTTTCAGGCGCACTATTCGCCCCGTATTCGTGCCCTGCAGAGCCGCCTGCTGGCAATTGGCCTCAAACGAAGACTTTCGGATAACGAAACATGGAGATCTATCCGCCTTGCACCGGGGTTGGCGACAAAAGACGAGCTGATCCTTCGAGCAGCACTCACCTTTGCTGCTGATCTGCCCGCCGAACTGAGCCTCGACTTACAGGACCAGAGCGCAAACACGTTGTTTCGACACCGTTATAAGCTCGCCAAGCTTGCCCCTGCCCGCTCAGAAGCTGCCCCGCAGCCAGGTAAAACCGACCCGTACCAGGCCCTGTTCACCATGATCGCCTCGGATTTGCACGCGGTCTTAGAGCGCTTTTCTGACCAGCAGAAAAAAGAGCTGCAACGAGCCGCCAGAGAAAACTACTTCAGCAGCAACCACGCTGCGGAGTTGCCTTCCTCAGTCGCGCTTGCCACAAAAGAAGCTGAGGGGCTGAGCCAGAGCGTCGACAGGGCCTTGGTCTATGACGGGCTGATCCTCCAGGCGATCAACAGCTATTGTGCTATCTACTACGATGACCTCCTGGCTCCATACGCCACCTGGCTCGCTGCGGGCGGCAGCAATGAGATGGGCGTCTCCACGCTGTTGGAGACTGAATCTGAAATTCTGGCCAGGCAGGTGGTCGGCATCGGTTCTGTTGTGGAGGCGGTTGCCCTGCAGTTCAGCGCTCAGAATCAAAAGGACGCTTTACCACTTAGCCTGTTGTTGAAGAATCCACTTCTGGCTCGCTACAGCCATTTTCAACCGCTCGAGGAACGGCGCAGGGCGCAGGCCTCCTTGACGGACTGGGCCTGATCAATGGCAAGCCGGAGCAGGAACTGGTGGTAGCGCTAGCCGCCGATCAGATGGCACTCAACGTCTCAGTCGAGGAGCAGTATGGTTGGTGGCGCCGTATGATTGCCGATCTGGTTGCCGCACCAGAAGAGACCACGCTAGATACAATGGGGCCTGGTCAATAACTCCAGCCGCCAGCCGCCTGCAACGGATGCGGCCGCTGTCTCTGCGCTTCAATCAGCTTTGCTGATGTCCTTCTAAAGATGGGTTTCCACCCTGCTTACACATTTTTTTGAAACAATACACAAATTTTAATTGACCGGGCGATACAGGCACTCTATAATGAACATATGCACAAGAAAAACAGTGCTGAAATTTTCTGGGAAGTCTTATGAATGAGCGTGATCTGATATTAGGCCAATTGCAGCAGGTTGGCGAGGCAATCGTCGCGATGTTCGGTAAAAACTGTGAAACCTGCATTCACGATCTGAACGATCTGCAGAATTCACTGGTCTACATAAACGGTTCGGTAACCGGCAGACGAGTCGGCGCCCCGGCAACAGATCTGCTGGTCAGGGTTCTTGAAAAGGCCGACGGCAGACCCGATGATATGCATAACTACAAGACGGTCTCCGGCGATGGCAGGATCCTCAAGTCCTCCACCACCTTTGTCTGCGACAGCAATAATCAGCCTATTTTCGCCTTTTGCATCAATTTCGACACCACTGATTTTTTCAATGCCGGCCAGACCCTGTCTGCCTTTACCATCAAAGAGAAAACAGGTGCTGAGAGGTCTGATCCGGCAGAGACCTTCTCCCACTCGCCGGCGGAAACCATTGAGGCCCTGTTTCAGCAGGCAGTGCTGGAGATCGGCAAACAGCCGGCCACCATGAGCACCGCTGAAAAGACCGATCTGGTTGCAATTCTGGAGCGCAGCGGCGCCCTCCAGTTCAAGGGCGCCATAGAACAGATCGCCCTGCTGGCCGGCGTATCAAAGTATACGATTTATAACTATCTCAAGAAAATCCATGCCAGACAGGCAGTTAATCAGTTGTAACCAGGAGCAAACCATGTCGTTTTCAGTAAAAGATATCCTGCAACTCGAAGTTGCTCCCGCCTTGGGCTGTACCGAGCCGGTGGCCATCGCGCTGGGGGCGGCCGCGGCGGCCTCATTGCTGCCTCAAGCAGACATTGACCGCATCGAAATGTGGGCAGACCCCAACATCTACAAAAATGGCATGGCGGTGGTGATACCCGGCACCGGCTCCATGATCGGGCTCGATGCGGCCGCCGCAGTCGGGGCTTTTGGCGGAGACCCGAGCCGCGGCCTTGAGGTACTGGAGACGGTTGACCAGACTGCCCTGGCTAAAGCCAGAAGACTGCTTGCCGACGACAGAGTGGAAGTACACCTGCTGGAAGAATCAGGTCTTCATATCAGGACCGTGATCACCTCAGGTAACGATCGGGCGACTTCGGTGATCAAGGAACTGCATACCAATATCGTCTCGTTGACGCTCAACGACACTCCGGTCACCGACTCCCCGCTGCTCTCACACGTGGTCCACGGCACTGGCAAATCGGCTCTGGCAGCCCTGGAAGAATGGCTGGTGGAGTTGACTCTTGATGATATCTACGAGTTAATCGACGAGCTGGACGAGGACGACCTTGCTTTTCTGAAAAAAGGGGTGGAATTCAACGTCAAGCTGGCCGAACACGGCCTTAAATACGGCAGCGGCCTGGGCATCGGCAAGGCCATCGATCGGCAGCTCAGGCAAAAACTGCTCGTTAAAGATATGGCAACCTCGGCCCGGATCCTGACCTCAGCTGCAGCCGATGCCCGGATGAGCGGCGTCAACCTACCGGCCATGAGCTCAGCCGGCAGCGGAAACCACGGCCTGACCGCGATACTGCCGATCTGGGCGATCAAGGATTTTGTCGATCACGATGAGGAAACGGTACTGCGGGCCATCGGCCTGAGTCACATAGTGACCGCCTACGTCAAGGCCCATACCGGCAGGCTGTCAGCTGTGTGCGGCTGCTCGGTGGCGGCCGGAGCCGGGGCAACCGCCGGGATTACCTATCTGGTGGGCGGCAATGTGAATCACATGGCCGGGGCCATCAAAAATATCATGGAAGATCTGGCCGGGGTGATCTGCGACGGAGCCAAGGCCGGCTGCGCCCTGAAGCTTAACACTGCAGCCGGGTCCGCTGTTCAGGCGGCACTCTTTTCCCTGCAGGGCATCAACGTCCAGGACACCGACGGGATCATCGGCCAATCCACCGAACAGACCGTCAGGAATCTCGGCACCCTGAGCCATCAGGGCATGATGCAGACCGACCAGACCATTCTGCAGATCATGCGTGACAAGAAGAAAAGCGACGCCTGAACCGGTCCATAGTTGCCTGCGCAAACGTTGTTCGGGCTGTCGTCCTGCAGATCCCCAGGCTTATTTCATACACCAGTCATAGCTGTTGCAAAACATCTTCAGCCACGGGCTGGCCTGCAGATCTCTCAAATCTTCCGGCAGCCAGTGGGCCTGCCAGGGCAGAAATACGCGTTCCGGGTGGGGCATCATCGCCAGATGCCTGCCGTCTTCGGAACAGAGCGCGGCAATGCCAAGCGGTGAACCGTTGGGGTTGAATGGATAGGACTCGGTTGGATTGCCCTGATCATCAACATAGACCACCGGTGCCAGAGCTCCATCGAGGACCTGCTGTCTGATCGTCTCATCGGGAAAATGCAGGCGCCCCTCCCCATGGTCCACATGAATGCCGAAGATCAGCTCTTCCATGCCGGCGAGCATGATCGCCGGACTCTTGCTGATCTTCACCGTGGTCCAGCGCGATTCGAAGCGGCCCGAGATATTGCGGATAAACCGGGGCTGGCGCTGGGCTTCGAGCCCTGTCCAGGGAACCCAGCCGATCAGGCCGAACAGCTGGCAACCGTTGCAGACCCCCAGGGAAAAGGTGTCGGGCCGCTGGTAAAAGGTATCGAACTGCTCCCTGAGCCGGTCGTTGAAGCGAATGGTCGCCGCCCACCCCTTGGCGGACTCCGGTACATCGGCATACGAAAAACCACCCACCGCCGCCAGTCCCCGGAAGTCATCGAGCCGAACCCGCTCTTCGAGCAGATCGGTCATGCTGATATCCCAGACCTCGAAACCGGCCAGGTAAAAGGCCGAACTCATCTCCCGATCCGAGTTGGAGCCTTCATCGCGCAAAATGGCGACTTTGGGTTTGGTCCCCGCCCGCTGCCGCTCAGGCGGCGCTACTTCGGGAACGAAGCTGAGATGATAGCGCGGGCCTGAGCGCTGATAGCTGTTTTCCTTCTCCTGGTCCGCACAGTGCGGGTTGACCTGCAGCCGCTCGAGCTGATAGCTGGTCTCCTCCCACCACTGCCGCAGATCCTCCATCGACTCATCGAGCATCTGCTGACCGTTGAGGGTGATGCGAATCTGTCTCTCCTCGGTGCTCACCCCAAGTCTGGTGACCTCGATCCCACTATTTTTCAGCAGCGCACAAATTTGTTCGACCCGGTCTTCTGAGCATTCGACGAGGTAACCGAGCTCTTCGGAGAAGAGGCTTTTGAAAATGGTCGTATCACCGGCCAGATCAATGCGAAATCCGCAATTGCCGGCAAAGGCCATCTCCAGCAGGGCCGTGATCATGCCGCCGTCGGAGCGGTCGTGCCCGGCCAGAATGAGATCCTGTTTAATCAACTCCTGAATCGCCAGAAAACCGCGTCTGAGCAGTGCCGGATCATCCATATCGGCGGAAACCTCGCCAAGCTGTCCATACACCTGGGCGAGGGCGGAGCCGCCCAGGCGGCTCATCCCTCCGGCCAGATCAATGAACAGCAGGGTCGAGCCCGGCTGCTTGATATCAGGCGTCACCTTGCGCCTGATATCGGGAACCGCCGCGTAGAGCGAGATAACCAGCTCCCGCGGGGACTTGACCGTCTCCCCATCGACCATGGTCGCCATGGACAGGCTGTCCTTGCCGCCATCGACGCCGATGCCGATTTCAATCATCGCCTCGCGCATGGCCTTGACCGCGTCTCTGATGGCCGCGCCCTCGCCCTCAAGCTTCGGGGCCCACATCCAGTTGGCCGAGCACTTGATCTGCTCCAGATCCTCGACCACCACCGCGACCAGGTTGGTCAAGGCCTCGCCCACCGCCATGCGTGCCCCGGCAGCCGGGTTGAGCAGCATCTTGATCGACTGCTCGCCGATAGCGGTTCCGATGCCGGTAGTACCGAAATGGCTCTGGGCGACCACCCCCACATCAGCCACGGTGAGCTGCAGCGGCCCGCAGCACTGCTGCTGGGCGATCAACCCGGTCACGGCCCGATCCACCTTGTTGGTCAGAAACCGTTTGGAGCCCACCGAAACCAGGCGCAGCACCTGCTGGAGCGCATCGCGCAGCGTTATTCCCCTGGGCAGCAGCACCGGCTTCAAAGGGCCGTTGGTGTGAGTGTCGACAAAGGTCTTCTGGGGAATGTCGCCGAGCAGCACATCGAGTTCGATATCGACCGGGGTGGAGCCGTCCTGTGCATCATGAACCACAAAGCGCAGATCACCGGTCACTTCGCCGAGCACCTCGCAGTTCACCTTCTCCCGCCGGCAGATGGCCTTGAACTGCTCGATATGTTCCGGCCTGATCAGCACTCCGGCACGCTCCTGGTACTCGGCCACATAGATCTCAAGTACCGACATGGTCGGATCGCCGACCTTGATGTTTCGTATTTCGATCCGGCCGCCCGACTCCTCAACCAGTTCCTTCAGGACATTGGCCGGGCCACCCGCCCCCTGATCGTGGATCACGTCGATGATGCTCCGGCCGCCCATCTCGTTGCAGGCCCGAATTACCCGGTTCATTTTCTGCTCCATCTCGGCGTCGCCGCGCTGTACCGCATCGAAATCGAGTTTGGAGACATTTTCACCCTGCAGCATACTCGACGCGGCCCCGCCGCCGAACCCGACCCGATAGGCCGGTCCACCGATCTGCACGATCAGCATGCCTTTTTCCTGTGTTTTTTTCTCGGTCAGTTCTGCATCGATCTGACCCAGCCCGCCGGTGAACATGATCGGTTTCAGAAACCCCCAACGCTCGCCGTTCTCCAGGCGCATATCAAAGGAGCGGGTAAAGCCCTGGATCACCGGCTCGCCGAACTTGTTGCCGTAGTCGGAGGCGCCGTTGCTGGCCTCGATCTCGATCTGCAGCGGAGTGGCGAGATTGGCCGGCTGCTTGTACTCCTGTTCCCAGCTCAACGGGTAGCCCGGAATTTGGAGATTGCCGACGCAATACCCGGCGGTGCCGGCGATCACGTAGGCGCCCCGGCCGGTACCCTGGACGTCGCGGATTCTGCCGCCGGTGCCGGTCTCTGCCCCCGGAAACGGGGCCACACCGGTCGGGAAATTGTGCGTTTCAGCGGTCAGGAGCGGATGATAGTGGGCGCTGACCGGCCGAAAGGGTGACGGTTCGCCCGGCCGTTCGGGGATAATCGTCTCGACCCGGTAGCCTTCGATCGCACTGGAATTATCCTTGAAAGCGATAACCGAGCCTTTGGGGTGCGCGGCCAGCGTATCGGCAACCAGTTCCAGCAGATTTTTTTCCTGCTCGACACCGTCGATCACCTGACGCCCCTTGAAAAAACCGTGCCTGGAATGCTCGGAGTTGGCGTTGTTCAGATCCATGATCTCGACGATGGTCGGATTGCGGTTATGTCTGCTGACAAAATAGTCGTAATAGAGATTGCGGTCGAACTCATCCATCGAGATCCCGGGAATCTCGAGCAGTGCCCCGGGCCCCTTGCCCAGCAGATCGACTTCATAGACCGGCTTCCGGTTCGACTCCCGTTTCAAAGGTGGACAGAGGCGCAACATAGCGACATTCGGTCATCCGGTCGTGATGGCTGTCGATAAAGGCTTCGATGTCGTCCGTATCCGGGACCAGATACCTTCGCGAACGTTCGACCCGGGAAATCTTGTCCAGGCCGACCGCCTGACAGATCGAAACCAGATTAGAGGACCAGGCGGTGGCGAAATTGAGGCGCGGACCGACCTCGACGACCCGCTCGCCGCTCAGGCAGGTGGTGTCGCTTACCGTTTCGGCCAGGAAACCGTCGGCCAGGATCAGGCGCAGGCAGGTGCGCTCAGCCTCGGTAAGCGGCCCGGAACAGGCAATATTGAAGCAGTATTCGGTGGCTTGGTCGATAAGGCGAAATAGATGTGTAATGGATAATTCCATCGTACCCCTCATGGCAAGATCTATCGTTTTCGGGAATTTCTGACGAGCAGAGCGGTGCTGCACCGGACTTCTTCTAAGCAGCAGATTATCACTAAAGCGCCAAAATGTCCCCATCAAATTAGAGAGAATCTTGCACCGTTTTCCAAAACTGGCTAAGGTATTTCCGGCAGCATTATTCTACCTTCCAGCCAGGCATGATGTGAGAAACATCACCACTATACGTTCACCGAGGATCATTTCAGACATTGAGGGGCTTGAATGGCCGCACCTGCGCAAAGAAGAGATATATTTCTGAAACTTGGGGAATCTCACCATTTTAAAATCGATAACCACTCCGACCTTGAAGCACTGCTTGAGCTCGACGAAGCCCTCTGGGTGGCCACCACCGCTCCGTGTTCGACCCTGAAGACTGATCCGGTATTCCTCACCCTGCTCGATGCAGACCATGACGGCCGGCTGCGCGCCGAAGAGATCAAAGACGGCATTCGCCATCTTTTTTCTCATCTCACCGAGGTCTCGGCCATCACGCCCGGCAATGATGAACTGACACTCAGCTCGATCAATACCGGGACCGAACTGGGCCAGAGGATCAGAACCTCAGCAGATAAGGTCCTGAAGCGCCTCAACAGCAAGCTGGATCAGGTGTCGCTGCAACAGGTGCGGGCAGTTCAACAGGAAGTGCTCCAGGGCGGACTCGATCAGGCCGGTATCGTACTGTCCGAGGCGGCCGACAGCGAGGAGATGGAGCGCTGCATCAAAGATATTCTGGCTTCGGTCGGCGGGCGGGATCATCCCAATGGGTCCCGGGGAGTCGACAAATCTGCACTGCATACCTTTCTTGACCAGTGCTCGAACTATCTCGACTGGTATCTCAAGGCGGGCAGTATTAAACGCGAGTCTATCAGCGATATTCTTCCTCTTGGCGCGAATACGGAAGATGGTTATGAACTGCTGCAAAACCTGGCCCCGAAGCTCAATCAGTATTTCCTGCTCTGCGATATCAAGCGGCTCAACCCGGAACTGCTGTCCCGGGCATTCGAGGTGCCCGAGGCAAACATCGCCTACAACCTGATAAGGATCGAGGAGGCAGAATCATATCTGAGCAGCGCCCCGCTGAGTCTTCTCAGCAGCGACGGGACACTTGACCTGACAGGGGAGATCAACCCCTATTTCGAAAAGATTCTCCAGCGCTTCTTGGCAGAGGTAATCGAGCCGCTGCTCGGGAAGAAAACGCAACAGCTCGACAGGGACTCATTTCATCGGCTGCAGCAGATATTTGAACCCTATGAAATCTGGGTAAAGCAGAAACCAGAGGTCCAGGTCGATCGGCTCGATGCTGAACGCATCAGTGGTTATGTATCCGATCCTGCCTATCGGCAGCGCCTCGAGGAGTTGATCAGCCGAAGCCACGAAACCGCCTTCGTCCTGGATAACCTGAAAGAACTGGAGCGTTTGATTCTCTATCAGGCCCATATACTGCCGCTGGTGAACAGCTTCGTCAGTTTTCCCCATCTCTACGACCCGAACGAGCGGGCCCTGTTCGAGGAAGGCACCCTGATCATGGATGGCCGGCATTTTACCATGGCCGTCAAAGTCGAGGACCGGCAGCACCATATCGAAACGAGCCGGGGGTCCAATATTTTTGTGATCTATTGCGAGTTGTTCGGGCCCAACGGCAAAAAGATGTATGAAATAGCGGTGCCGGTCACCTCAGGCAGCCGGGGCAACCTCCGCCTGCACAAATGGGGGATCTTCAACGACATCAATGGCCATGAACTGCAAGCCAAAATTGTCGATATTGTAGAAAACCCGATCAGCATCGGGGAGGCGGTGATCGATCCGTTCATCCGGATGAGGAAATCTTTCTTCTCGCGTCTCGAACAGTTTTCATCCAAGGCGGAAGAACGGCTCTTCCGGAAAAAGGAAGACGATGAAAAGAAGAAAGACGCCGCTTCGGGCACCATGCTCGCAGGCATCAGCGTAGCGGTGGCAGCCCTTGGTTCGTCCGCGGCCTTTATCACCAAAACCGTCTCTGCGATGAGCTTCAGGACGGTGCTGCTCGCCCTGCTGGTCATCGCGCTTCTGATCCTCGTACCGACGGCGCTGTCGGCCTACTATCGCCTTTCCAGGCGGGATCTGAGCTCCATCCTCGAGGGCTCCGGCTGGGGACTCAACGCCCGCATGAAGCTGACTTCTTCCCAGGCGAACCACTTTACCCACGGCCCGGGACAGGAGCGCAGGGCAGGCAGCGGCTGAGGGACAAACATTCTGATTACGGCAGATGTGTCTGTCCTGAACGGACATCTTTTTTGGGTACGGGTGAGTGTTGCTGGATTAAAGGCTTATGCAAACCTTATGAGTTACTTGTTTTTGGAAAAAAAAGACATACTCTTCATGAAACTCCCGTAACAATCTGATTCAGCACCGCCCTGATCATTACCGTCAGGCGGCAACCGCCCTTTAAGACAAAGGATAAGACCATGGCACCGGAAATTATCATCCCCATTATCTTCGTCAGTTTCGTGCTGACCGCTTTTCTGATAGGCACTTACAATAAATTCATCAAATACCAGAACCGCAGAGAGGAAGCCTGGAGCTCAATCGATGTCGCCCTGAAACGAAGATTCAACCTGATTCCCAACCTGATTGCGGTGATCAAGGGCTACGGTGAGCATGAAAGTGAGATTTTCGAGAACAAGACCGCACAGCTCAAGGCCGACGACTCGGTTGACGGCCGAATGGAGAGCGAGAGCAAAATCACCACCTCGCTGAGCAGTCTGCTTGCCCGGGCGGAAGCCTATCCCGACCTGAAAGCCAGCGTCAACTTTCTCGAACTGCAGAAAAGCCTGGCCGAAATCGAGGCCGACATCCAGACTGCCCGGATGCGTTACAACGACATTGTGGCCCGTCTCAACACCCTGGTGGAATCATTTCCGGCCAGCCTGATCGCGATGAAATTCGGTTTTCAGAAACAGCCCTACTTTTCCCTCGATCTGGCCACCCAGCGCGAACTTCCCGAAGTTGATTTTGAGTAGAAATCTCGGAACTGATTGCCGATATTGTGTCAGTGGCTTTGTCAGATGGATCAGGAGAAGACTTTCTCGACCTCTTTGCGATGAAGATCGTTAATACCCTTTTCCATATTATCGAGCACGTAACGGATATCCTGCCGATCGCCCTCTATTTTCGGCAATAACATGATATTGAAGGCGTTCTCGGCTTGATTGAGCTGGTTACTAAACAGTAGATAATCGAGTTTGTTCCGGTAATGATAACGGATTAGATCCTGGACGCTGTTTCCCCTTGCTTTCAAAAGATTACGATAGTGGTCGATAAGCAGGGATACCCAATGCTGGTATGGAGGACGAGCACTTGCCGAAATGGTCTGGGTATCTTCCACCAGTTGTTCGATGTCAGGAGGTTCGCCGCTCAGTTCAGCCTCATATGCAGTATCAAGGGCCCGGCGCCTGGTGATGAGATAATGCTCGGCGAAATCCTTTAGCCCGTTGGAGTATTGTTTGATCTTCCAGGCATGAAATACAAAAAAAACCGGAACAAGTATCATCCAGACTGGAGGAATTGGCTTATCAATTACCCGGCGGGCCAGCTGCCTGGCCATTGACTCTTCGTATTCAAGAATCGCTGTCCTCTTATCTTCAATAGAGAGTTCGCTCATCAGCTCCCTTGCTTATCTGTTTTCAAGGACGGATTCCAGATAGGCTTCGGCCTCCTCAACCTGTTCGACATCTGTATAAAAGTAGCGGGATGGGTCAATTCCATTTTCATCAAGATATACAGACATCGTACTCAGAACATCAAAAGATCTCGTCAGCAGCGGCAGGAAAACATAAACGAACAAGAATGCCGCACCAAGGAAAACGACAAGATTTCGCATTCGTCTGGGCAGACTGTTGTCTAGTGCTGGCGTCATGTTTTCTGGTTTGCCGGGAGGAAGAATCCTCCCGGCTCTTTTACTTTTGAATAGTGTTAAATATTTGCAGTTATCTCAGGAAAGACCAGATAGAACATGATGTAGGCCATGGCCAAGGTCAGCACCAGATTAAAACTCTGCCCGCAGACATATAGAATCAACGGTTTGCCACCTTTGAAATACTTGGCCAGTTCCCTGAAGTTGGTGGAAAGACCGATCGCCGCAAACGACAGAGCAAAAAACCAGCCGCGTAAGAGCCGGGTACCGCCCCGGACTGCCCCCTGGTCGATAAGTGCGCCGCTCAATTCCTTGCCAAAGCTGCTGTCAAGATATGAGAACAGAA
This sequence comes from uncultured delta proteobacterium, assembly GCA_963824415.1. Classification (GTDB taxonomy): domain Bacteria; phylum Desulfobacterota; class Desulfobulbia; order Desulfobulbales; family Desulfocapsaceae; genus JABDQA01. The sequence continues at coordinate 44,220 of CAWGPM010000002.1, read as the reverse complement.
TGGATGCGGCAAGAAATCCAAGGACAAATTTCGGAAACCTGTGCCAGATTTCACCGGCGCCGACAGTTCTGGTTTCGGTGCCGTTCTGTTCCACCTTCAGACACCAGTAAAGAGCAACACAGAATGCGGTAACGCCGATCATGACATTCTGGATCATCTTGATGGTTGCGGCGACATACAGGGCTTTTTCACCAAGGAAGGCACCGGCCGCAGCTACCGCCCCGGTGGCGTCGATAGTCCCGCCCATCCAGGCTCCACCAAGGATCTCCGGCATTCCAACTCCCTTGATGAAGGCCGGCATCGCAATCATCATAATCGCGGTGAAAACCAGAGAGAGGCCAATAGACAGGGTGAGCTCTTCCTTCTTTGCCCGACAGGCCGCGGCAGTGGCTATCGCCGCCGAGGTGCCGCACACCGACATATCGGCTGAGATAACGATGTTCAGTGTCTTGGAAGGCATTTTTATAACGGTCTGGCCGAAGATATAAGTTAACACCAGTACGGTCGGTGTAACCACCCAGGCTACGAAAATACCCGGAATACCGATGGACATGATCTTGCTGAACAGCACTTCCGCGCCGAGCAGCACGAGACCGGTCTTGATGAAGAATTCAACCTGACAGGCCGGAAGCACCCATTTGGGTGTGCCGATCGAGTTGGCGATAATCATACCGAGCAGAACTCCCCAGGCTTCGGCGCCAATCCCATACTGTTTGGAGATGGCCTGACCGCCGAGCATGTAGGCCAGCACGGCGACAAGGAAAACAATGACAAATCCTTTGGCAAATTCAGGCACACTGCGCCCCATCAGCTTATTGCCAGCGCCGAAAAAAACCACCATGAAAATACACAAACCAATCAGGGTTGGGATATAATTGTACGGCTTATTTGAGGCCTTGCTCTTAGCAGAAGAGGCTTTCTTGTCGGCCGCACGCCAGTCGGCAATCTTTGCCTTGGCCTCTTCGTTGAGAGCCTGATCCTGGAAGTTTGCGGCAGCGGCAGCCTCCTCGGCCTGCGTGGCAGCGTTCAACGCAGCTTCAACTTTAGCTTTAGCTTCCTCATAAGCAGGCATTGCCTTGTCATTCATCGCCATGGCCTGAGCCTCCGAGCGGATAAATGCATCAGCCGGGTTTGTTTTCCAGCCTCCCGGAGCTTTGGTCCAGTGGGTGATGAATTTACCGAAGGCCGTGGAGCTCGAGGCCTTGAGCTTTTTCGCGCTATCGGCCTCGTACCAGGCAATGGTTTTAAAAGGCGCCCGTTCTGACTCTACGGCCTGGACCTGCTTTGCTTCCTGAATTTTCTGGGCAAATTCAGCCTTCGGCCCAAAGCCCAGGTAGGCAATCAGGCAGACCGCAATAACCAGAAAACCGAGCCAGATGGCCAGATAGTCCTCCTTGCTCCAAAGATCCGACAGGCTGCTTTGACCCTTGTCGACAACCACATTTGAATCTGTTTGAGCCATAACAATATCCTCCTCTAAGACATTGCATTTGGTTGGTTACGTTCAATCAAGTCTGTTACGCTTCAATACCTTACCAAGCGACAGGTCCTCTTTTTTCTACCCCTTTATCCAGGGCCACGGGAATATATCACAAAACACGACATGTCACAATGTCGTATTGCGATAGAAGCACATCTCGCGGATGCATACGTTCTTGATGCACTGAATTATGCTGTGAATTCCTAGAAAATCTGCATTAAAAAGCGATGAAAATCGATAGACAGTCTATAGTTGCGCCTGACCCATACGCAGATTCTCGAGCTATCGATCAGGCCTATTTCAACAATTGCTTTGGTGAGAAAAGAGATTTCTCGTATTTTCAGGCCATCCAAGGAGGGTTTACCGAGGTCCAGTCAGGCCAGGGGCGGCTAGAGCCAGTAACGAAGCGGCAGCAGACAGCGGTTCCGGCCATGAGCGGTGGTCATCCAGAAATTGGCCTCAGCAATGGGGACAGCGCAAAGACCGGTATCCCTTGATGCTGCCCAGCGGAGAAAGCACAATCTGCCAGACCTGAATATGCCGGGCCCGGAAGCCGCCCGCCATCGAGAGCAGATAGTAGCGCCACATCCTGAAAAACCGGTCGCTGTAGTTACTTTTCAGTTTCTGCCAGTTTTTCTCGAAGTTCCGGTACCAGTACAGCAGCGTCTTTTCATAATCGGTGCCCAGATTCTGCCAGTCCTCCATAATGAACTGGTGCTCGGTGGCGCTGCCGATCTGCCTGATCGAGGGCAGCATACCGTTGGGGAAAATATATTTGTCGAACCACGGGTCGCACGAATAGACCGTCCTGTTGGCCCCGATGGTGTGCAGAACAAAGAGGCCGTCCTCCTTGAGCAGGCTGCGGACAACGTCCATAAAGGTCCGGTAGTTTTTATAGCCGACATGCTCGAACATGCCCACCGAGGCTATCGCGTCAAAGGATCCGGACAGATCCCGATAGTCCTGCAGGCGTACCTCAACGGGCAGCCCGTAACAGAGTTCACGGGCCCGCTTGACCTGCTCTTCAGACACGGTCAGACCAACCACCTCAACACCATACTCCTGAGCCGCATAACGAGACAGCGCGCCCCAGCCGCAACCGATGTCAAGCATCCGCATCGAGGGTTTGAGCCTGAGCTTCCTGCAGATCAGATCCAGCTTGGCCCGCTGCGCCTGGTCAAGATCTTCGACGTCGCGCCAGTAACCGCAGCTATAGGTCATGCTCTGGTCGAGCATGTTTTCGAACAGGTCGTTGCCGGCATCGTAGTGGTGCTGGCCGACCTCGAAGGCGCGTCGCCGCGACTGGTGATTGAAGAGCAGCGGCCTGAGCCGTTTGCAGAGCTCGGGGAACCACTTGCAGAAGCTGCGGTCCAGCCGGGTCCTCAAGAGCTTGAAGAACATGGTGTCCAACGCCCGGCAGTCCCACCAGCCCTCCATATAAGATTCTCCGAAGGCCAGCGAGCCGCCGAGCAGCACATGTTCATAAAAGCGGGGATCCTTGACGATAATGTCCGAGTCCCTGTTGCCGTTAATGGCGATATCTGCTTTTTGGAGTAGTTTTTCCAGGTAGGTCTGGGCCGTCCGGCGCATCAGATGTTTCATAATCGACCTCCTTTCGCAAACGTGGATCTTGCCATTGAAAAAAAGTGGATTACCTACATTATAGCATACCGAAGCCGGAATTTTAACCGTTCATGAACCCTGGTCCACGGAGGCAGGTGAGATGTGAGGCAGGGCAGCGCAGAGCTGCAGAATCAGGCGGGGTATTTGCCTTCGATATAATCCTTGAGATAGTTGATCTTCACATCCTGAACGGTCAGCTGCGCCTTGACCACATCGCCGATCGACACCAGTCCGGCCATTTTACCGTCCTTGATAATCGGAATATGCCGGACCCGGTTTTCGGTCATAATGGCCATCAGCTTGTCCACATCATCATTGGGACCGGCGACGATAACATTTTCCGACATTACTTCGCTGACCTTCACCGTCAAGATGCTTTCCGGATTATGGTGCACCGCTTTGAGTACATCGTTGGGCGCCACGATCCCGAGTATCCTGTCATATTTATCGACAACCACCAGCGAGCCGATCTGGTTGGCCAGGAAGTGTGACATGACATCCACCAGCAGATTATCCTGGCGAATCGTCACCACCCGGGTTCCCTTTTCAGCCAAAATTTCCCTTGCCTTCATTGTCGTGCTCGCTCCTTAATATCCTTTCTTGTATACAGGGGTGTGATTCATGGCCTGCGATCTGCTGATATACTGTGAGACCGCTTGCTTATAGAACAACAGGATAGAAACTTATCGCAAAAACGGACAAGGCCAGCACGAAGGTACCCAGCGGCGCCAGACTCATCTCGAATACCTCGAATTCCTCCTCCGGCTCCCGGAAATACATCGCAACGATCAGGCGCAGGTAATACCACATCGATAAGATGGAACTGACGATGCCGAGCACACCAAGGGTGAGGTAACCGGCCTTGAAGGCCCCGGCAATGATATAGAATTTGCCCATAAAGCCTGCGGTGGGAGGAATACCGGCCATCGAGAGCAGAAAGATCGCAATGCAGGCCGCGGAGTAGGGCCTGACCCTGGCCAGACCATTGAAATCATCGAAACAGATCCGTTTTTCATCCTCACCCGAGAGATAGGTCAGCGCCACGAAGATGCCCAGGGTCGACACCGCGTAGGCCGCCAGATAGAACAGAATCACCCCGCCGTTGAATCTCGCACTGTCCAGTGCTAAGAGACCAATGATCAGGTAACCGGAATGGACAATGCCCGAAGCGGCCAGCATGCGCTTCAAATTGTTCTGGCCGATGGCGATCAGGTTACCGGCGAACATGGTCAACACCGAGATGTAGAAAAGGTATTGAACCCAGGCCTCCTTGAGTTCGATATTGAGCAGGAGCAGATTGGCAAACACGGCAAAAATGGCGGTCTTCACCGCCGTGGCCATAAAGCCGGTTACCGGCAGCGGGGCGCCGTCATAGACATCGACCACCCAGGCGTGAAAGGGAAAGGCCGCCACTTTGAAGAGCAGCGCAACCAGGATCAGAAAACTGCCGCCGACCAGCGCCGGGTTGCTCAGAAAACCGGTGCTGCTGATTACCTCACCGATTACCGCAAAGCGGGTACTGCCGGCCCCGGCGTAGATAAAGACCGCGCCCATCACGAAAAAGGCCCCGGCAAAGGCACCGAGCATCAGGTACTTCAATACCGCTTCAGCCCGCCGCACACTTCGACGGTCGTAGCCGACTAGGGTGTAGATGGCCAGCGACATGATCTCCAGCGCGATAAACACGGTGATGAGTTCGGCCGCCATGGTCAGCAGCAGCATACCGCAGGCCGCAAACAGCATCATGCAGTAAAACTCCAGCACGAACCCCTTGTTCTCGCTAAAATAGGCCTGGGCTGCAATCGAGGCAAAAAAACCGCAGCCCAGGATGATCAGGCCGGCGACCTTGGTAAAGGTCGAGGTGACCAGCATGGAGCTGAAGACCGAGCCGAAAGGGGTGATGGCTCCGGAACTCTCCACAGTGAGCTGAATAAAGAAGGCAAAGGCGAACAGACCGATGCCCAGGATAGAAATACCTTGCTTCTGAAAACTCTCGAAGGCGGCCACCAGCATCAGAAAAATGGCGCCTGCAGCAGTTGCGACGAGCGGAAGAATAGCCATCAGGTCGTGCATTATCGTTCTCCCGGTTTCAGTTCCCGGCCCAGCTGGTTTATTTCAGGGGCCGTGGTTTCAGCAATATGCAGCGGTTTGCTCAGTGCAGCCAGTTGCTGCTGCGCGGTGGGTTCAATCCTGGCAATAAAGGGCTGGGGATAGATACCCATGACGATGATCAAGATAACGATCGGCAGAATGGTCAGGGTCTCGATCGGGGAGAGGTCTTTGAAGTTCTCCAGCGATTTGGCCGTCTTTTCGAAAAAGACCCGCTGAAACAGCCAGAGCATGTAGCAGACCCCGATGACCATACCCGTCGCCGCCAGCACACCGATCCATGGGTTGAACTGGACTGCGCCGACGATGATCAGGAACTCCCCGATAAAACCGCTGGTACCCGGCAGGCCCACCGAAGCCAGCATCGCCACTGCAAAAAACGCCGCAAAGATCGGTGCGCGGGCGGCCATACCGCCAAAATCATCGATGGATCTGCTGTCCGTGCGCTCCTCGATAATGCCGAGCAGCAGGAAGATCACCCCGGTGCTGGTGGCATGGGCCACGATCTGAAACAGGGTTCCGGTCAGAGCCTGGATATTCATGCAGAAAATCCCCAGCGCGATAATCCCCATGTGCGAGGCGGAGGAGAAGGCCAGCATTCGTTTAAAATCCTTCTGGGCAATCGCCGCAATACCGCAGTACATCATGCCGACCACCCCTGCACAAGCCAGAATCAGCCCATAACGAACCAGGCTCTCATCGAAGACCGGTACCACGAATCTGATCACCCCGTAGACGCCGATCTTGGCCATCACCGCCGAGAGCACGAAGGTGGTGGCCGACGGTGCCTCGGTGTAGGCATCGGGCAACCAGGTGTGAAACGGAAACAGTGGGATCTTGATTGCAAAACCGATCATAAACCCGAGAAAGGCAGCGGTCGCCGCCGGCCCCGAAAGCGATACCTCGCCCAGCTGCTGCATCGCAAAGCTCCACTCGCCGCTCTGGGCATGGATCGCAATGCCCAGATAGACAATGGAGGCAAGCATCAACAGTGAGCCGGCAATGGTGTAGATGGTCATCTTCAGGGTTGCGGCAATCCGCCTTTCTCCTCCGTAGAGACCGATCATGAAAAATACCGGCAGCAGCATGAGTTCCCAGAATACGTAGAAAAGCACCATATCGGCGGCGGCAACGGCACCGATCATGGCTCCCTGGACAATGAGCAGGTTGGCGTAGTAGCCCTTTTCTTTCGTTTTGAACAGCAGGTAGACCATCGGAAACAGGGTGGCGGCCGTCGCCAGCACCAGAATTGAAATGCCGTCCACACCGAGGCTGTAGGCAATGCCCAGGGACTCGTTGAGCGCGATGTGCTCGACGAACTCAAAGGCGGCCCCACTGCCGGAAAAGGAAAGAAAGAGCTTGATGCCGAGCAGGACCTCGAGCACCGACACCGCCAGGCCGAGCGCCCGGGCACCATCTCTGGAGAGCGGCAGAATCAGCAATCCCAGCCCGGTGAGTATCGGGACAAAGATCATGATTGAAAGAAAATTTTCAAACATTAATTCACCCTTAGAAATTCAGTGACCGAGAGAGCAACAGGCTCATGATCGAGAGTCCGATTACCATATAGATCGCATAGATCCGCACATAGCCGACCTGCACGACCTTGAAGGCCAAGCCGAACACCTTGTAAAACCAGGAAAGCGTCTGCACCGGTGCATCGGTGACATAAGGTTCGAGCCCCCTGGAGATCGCCTGGGCGGTAAAGCGGTACGGCTTGACGATGAGTGCATCGTAGAGTTCGTCCACATAGAATTTCTGGCAGGCGAACTGATAGAAGCCGCGGTACTGAGGCTCGTCGGCCTGCGCATAAAATTTCCGGTAGGCAATAGTAGACCCCGATCGCAAAGGCCAGCACACTCGCCCCGATGGCCAGAATTTCCAGACCCAGGCCGCCGTGCGGGTGGTGCTCGACCAGGCTTGGGGCCAGCCAGTGGCTGATCTGCTGATGGCCGCCGAAGATGGCCGGCAGATTGGCCGAGCCGGCAAAAAGCGATCCGGCCGCCAGCAGAATCAACGGCACCGTCATCACCTTCGGGGACTCCTGGGCATGATCGAAACTGTGCTGATCACGCGGTGAGCCATGAAAGACCACAAAAAACATGCGAAAGGTGTAGTAGGCGGTCATCCCTGCCACCAGCACGCCGATGAACCAGATGGCCCGATGCCCGGTGGCCAGCGCTGAATAGAGAATCTCGTCCTTGGAGAAGAAACCGGCAAACGGCGGACAGCCGGCCAGCGCCAGCCCGCCGACCAGCATGGTCCAGTAGGTGATCGGCAGTCTGGCCTTGAGCCCGCCCATCTTCCAGATATCCTGCTGGTGGTGCAGGGCGATGATCACCGAGCCCGCTCCCAGAAAGAGCAGGGCCTTGAAAAAGGCGTGGGTGAAGACATGGAAGATACCGGCCGAATAGGCGGCCACGCCGACGCCGGCAAACATATAGCCGAGCTGGCTGACCGTAGAGTAGGCCAGGATTTTTTTGATATCGCTTTGAAACATCGCAAAGATCGCGGCCAGCAGCGCGGTCAGGATACCGATCCAGGCCACCACCTCGCCGGCGCTCGGTACATGGGCGTAGATAAAACTGAACCGGGCAACCATGTAGACCCCGGCGGTGACCATGGTCGCCGCATGGATCAGCGCTGAGACCGGCGTCGGGCCGGCCATGGCGTCCGGCAGCCAGACATAAAGAGGAATCTGGGCTGATTTGCCCGTGGCGCCGATAAACAGGAGCAGGCAGACGGTAACACCAAGCGGTGCACTCAGATGATCAGCATTGGCCTTCAGGGAGAGATAGTCGAAACCATCAGCCCCGATCCCCCAAAACAGAAAGGCCATTCCCAGAACGAAGCCCACATCGCCGATACGGTTGACGATAAAGGCCTTGTTTCCGGCAACGACATTCTCCCTCTCAGTGCTGTAATAACTGATCAGCAGATACGAGCACAGGCCCACCCCTTCCCAGCCGACGAACATGACCACCGGCCCGTCGCCGAGCACCAGAATCAGCATCGAGCCAAGGAAGAGATTGAGGTAGGCAAAAAATTTACCGAACTGTTCATCGCCGGCCATATAGCCGATCGAATAGATATGGATCAGCGAGCCGACCAGGGTCACGAACAGCAGCATCAGCGCACTGAGCGGATCGGCCAGAAAGCCCATCGAAACCTGTAGATCGCCGACCGAGAACCAGGTGAAAGCCTTGTGCACCAGAAACCGTTGTTCGGCCGGCAGCGCCAGCAGCGCGAAAAAGACCTTCAGGGCCATGATAAAGGAGAGGATCGGGCCGATACAGCCCAGCAGCCCATAGATCTTCTCCGATATGTGTCTGCCCCGGCAGGTGGCCAGATACATCAGCCCCACGACCAGGGCTCCCGCCAGCGGCAGCAGAGGAATATAGCCGAGGTATGTTACCGTTTGTGCCATCCGATCACCCTTTGAGCAGACTGAAGATATTGGTATCCAGGTTGCCTTTGTGCTTGTGCAGCAAGATGATCACGGCCAGGGCCAGGGCCGCTTCAGCCGCCGCCACCGCCATCACCATCAGGGCCAGAACATGACCGTCCATATTGACATGCAGCCGGGCCAGCGCCACGAAGCCGAGGTTGGCCGCATTGAGCATCAGTTCGATGGCCATGAACACGATGAAAACATTGCGCCGTGACACGACACCCAAGAATGCCCAGGCAAAATAAGATGATACTTAAAATGAGATAGTGACTGATCATCTATTCCTCCCGTTTGCCGGCCAGCACGACGGCGCCGACCAGCGCCACCAGCAATAGAATCGATACGATCTCAAAGGGCAGCAGCCAGTCCCTGAAAAGAAGCTGGCCCACGACCTTGACACTGCCGAAGCCGTCTTCGAGCATGGTCGCCTCCACAGCGGGCAGAGATCTGGTAATTTTCAGCAGCAGGCCAGCGATCGGGGCCACCACGACAATCGCGCCGGCCAGATAGAACCAGCGCTTGGGGTCCAGCGGCAGATCCTTGTCCTGGATGTTTAAAAACATGATGATAAACAGGATCAGCGACATGATTGCACCGGCATAGACGATGAGCTGGATCGCAAAAATCAGCTTGGCCGACAGCAGCGCGTAAAGCCCGGCCAGTGAAATCAGGGTAATCACGAAACTCATCGCCCCGTTCATCGGATGCTTGAAAAGAATCAGGCCAAGGGCACCGAGTATGGCCAGCAGCGCAAAGCCGAAAAACAAGTAAGTTGAAATCATCGGTTCAACGCACCCCCTTTTGATAGCCTTCCTCGTCGAAGGCGCCCGGTGTTTCCAGCATGTCCTCCAGGCCGATCACCATCGATTCGCGGTCGCTGCTGGTGACCGAATAGATGCCGGTGTCCATCCGGATCGCATCCATCGGGCAGGCCTCGACGCAATAGCCGCAGTAGATGCACTCGAGCAGATCGATGTCGAAACGCAGAGGCATTTTCTCCGATTTTCCATCGAAGCGTTCGCCGGCCTCGATCATGATGCAGTTCGACGGGCAATTGGTCTGGCACATGAAGCAGGCCACGCACTTGACCGAGCCGTCTTCGTGCCGGGTGAGCCGGTGCCGACCCCGCCAGCGCACCGGAATTTCCGGTTCGACCTCGGGGTAGTGCCGCACGTAGAGTCTCGAGTTATCCAGCAGATTTCTGAAAAAGTGGCCCAGGGTGACCCGCATGCCCTTGAACACCTCGAGCAGGTAGAGCTGTTCCAGAAATGTGCGGCCTTTTCGTTCAACGACCCGTACTTTTATGCTCATAGCTTCTTCCTTCAGCCAAATGAAACGATAATCGCGCTGGTGATAAAAATATTGAGCAGGGCCAGCGGCAGCAGCTTCTCCCAGCCGATTTTCTGGAGCTGATCATAGCGGAAGCGCGGCAGGGTCCACCTGACCCAGACATAGACGAAACACATCAGAAAGGTCTTGCCCAGAAAGGTGGCAATCTGCAGCAGCAGCACCAGAATCCGGTCCGCCGAACCGCCTGCGGCAAAGATCAGATAGCCCAGCAGAATGACCTCCACCAGGAATGTCAACGACCAGAGCAGGGCGATATAAACCATGGTCTCGCGAATCCGGGGGTCATTGGCACGCAGATAGTGGCTGCGGTTGTTGCGCTTGATCCATTCGCCAAACAGATAGGCAATGACCGGCAGCCCGATCATAATCAAGATCACCATCGGCCGGGCATGGGCGACCAGGGTCTCGGTATTGAGCCAGGGGATCTGATAGCTGCCGAAGTAAAGAGTGACAATCAGCGCGGAGGAGACGAACATGGCCACATATTCACCCATGAAAAACAGGGCGAACTTCATCGAGCTGTACTCCACATGATAGCCGGCCACGATCTCGCTTTCACCCTCGGCCAGGTCGAACGGGGTCCGGTTGGTCTCGGCAAAGGCCGCCACGATGAAGATGATCACCCCGAGCGGCTGCAGTACCACGCCCCACATCGGGATAAAACCGAACAGAAGCTGCCCCTGGAACTGCGCCATCTCGGTCAGATTCACGGTGCCGTAGACCGCCAGCAGAGCGACCAGGGCCAGTCCCATCGGAATTTCATAACTGATTACCTGGGCGGCGGCGCGCAGCCCGCCGAGCACCCCGTACTTGTTGTGCGAGGACCAGCCGGCCAGGATGATGCCGTAGACGCCGAAGCCGACGATGGCCAGAAACCAGAGGATACCGATATCCAGCGGAATGGCCTGCATGATGTAGTGCTTGTCGCCCAGGATCAATACATCACCAAAGGGGATCACCGCAAAACAGAGCAGGGCGGTGATAAAGACCAGCATCGGGGCCAGAATAAAGTAGAACTTGTGTTTGATATGGCCGGGAACAATGTCTTCCTTGAAGATCAGCTTGATCGCATCGGCGATGTTCTGGATCAGGCCGCCGGCCCTGAAGCCAAACACATGGGCGCGGTTGGGGCCGGCCCGGTCCTGAAAGAAGGCCGCCCCCCGGCGTTCCATCCAGACCAGCACCGCAACGAAGCTCAGCGGTACGAAAGCACCGAAGGCGATCCTCAAGAGGATCATAAGGATATCAAGCGCCGACATGGCTCTCCTCGCTGTCTTTTAGTTTAAGCCCTTGTGCGGGAATGGCGTCCGGCTCAACCCCGGACAGGACTTTTACGGACTGCCTGATTCCGGGCCAGGCCCGCGCTGCATCGTCGATGGCGCCGCCGAGCAGCCGGGTGATCTCCAGGATATCCGGCGGGTCCTGATTCTTGTAAACCGCCTTGGCAAAGCGCTGCAGCACCGAGTCGTGGTTGACGATGGTGCCGCCGTATTCGCTGTAGGAGGCGGCGGGCAGGGTGATCGAGGCCGAACCGTAAACCTCGCGCACATGGCTGCAGATTGCGATCGACTGGGTCTTGGCGAGCAGCCCGGCCAGTTCCTCATCGATCCCGCCGAAAAACAGATCGTTGTTGAAATTTACCAGCAGGTCGGTGTTCTGCAGCGCAGTGATGAACTGCTCACGGCCCGCGTCGATCTCGAGCAGCGCCAGACCCTGTCGGTTGGCGGCCTTGTCATCCTTGATCAGGTAATCGTCGCCATCGCCTGCGATCACGTAGTTATCGGAATAACCGGAAAGCTCGGCCCCGTAGAGGGTGGCGATTCGCTTCACTGCCCACATCTGCTCGAGCGTGCAGTCGGGCGAGATCAGCATCAGCGGCTTGCGCGCCTGGTCGAGGCGCTCACGCACCGCACTGATGCCGTCTGCAAGCGAGACCTCGGCGCCGTCCACGATTGCGGCCGTCTGGCGATTGTCGTTTTCCTGCTTGTAACTGAGCCTGCCCTCATCACAGATGAAATAGCCGTTGACCACCAGGTTGGTCCGGGCCCGGTAGCGATAGATCACATCATCCTTGTACTTTTCCCGGTGATGATCGATGTAGATATTGCAGCCGGTGCTGCAGCCATGGCAGATACCGGGATCCTTCTTCAAAAACCAGACCCGCTGCTTGAAGCGGAAATCCTGGCTGGTCATCGCGCCGACCGGGCAGATATCGACGATATTGAGCGCATAGCGGTTGTTCAGCGGCTTGCCCGGAAAGATTGCCACCCGGGCGGCATCGGTGCGATTGACAATGCCCAGCTCTCCGGTCCTGGTGATCTGCCGGGTGAACCGGACGCAGCGGCCGCAAAGCACGCAGCGCTCCTGATCGTGCACCACGCCGCAGCCGAAATCGAGGCGCTTGGCTTTGGTGACCGGGGCAACCTCCATGCGGCTGTCGTCCAGGCTGTAGTTCATGTAGTAGTCCTGCAGGGAACACTCTCCGGCCTGGTCGCAGACCGGGCAGTCGATCGGATGGTTGATCAGTTCGAACTCGAGGACATCGCGCTGGATCTTCTTGATGTGCTCCGCATCGAGCAGCACCTTCATGCCCTCCAGCGCCGGCGTCTTGCAAGCCGGAACCAGCGGCGGGCGGCCGTCTTCAATGCCCACCAGGCACATCCGGCAGTTGCCGTCGGCGCCCAGGGCCGGGTGGTAGCAGAAATGCGGGATCTCGATGCCGACTGCCTTGAGGGCATCGATCAGGTTCTTGCCCGACTCGACTTCCACTTCCTGGCCATTCACAAAAAGCTTCACCATTTCAGCCATGGATCGTCCTATCCTTCCCAGCAGATTTACGAGACCGCTTCGCTTACGTAGGCCTCAAACTCATTTCGGAACTTGTTCAAGTAGCTGCGCACCGGCATCGTGCAGGCCGCCGACAGCACGCAGACCGTTTTCATCTCGATATTGTCGCAGAGTTCGACCAGCAGATCGATATCGGCCATCGTGCCCTCGCCGGCCAGCAGCTTCTTGACGATTTTCAGCATCCAGCCAAGCCCTTCCCGGCACGGGGTGCACTGTCCGCACGATTCGTGGTGGTAGAAAGAGATCAGGTTCTCAACCAGTTTGACGATGTCCACCGTCTCGTCGAGCACCACGATGCCGCCCGAGCCGAACATGGTCTTGTGCTCGGCCATCGATTCGTAGTCGAGCGTCACCGTTTTCGCCTCTTCGGCGGTCAGCACCGGGGTCGAGCTGCCGCCCGGAATCACGCCTTTGAGTTTGCGGCCCTTCCAGACGCCGCCAGCCACCTTGTCGATTACCTCGAGTATCGGCAAGCCAAGCGGCAACTCATACAGTCCCGGTTTTTCCACATGGCCGGAAATGCCGAACAGGTGCGTGCCGCTGCTCTTTTCGGTGCCGTAGACTTTGTAGGCTCCGGCGCCCTGGTCGATGATAAAGGGCAGCGAAGCGATCGACTGCACGTTGTTGATGATGGTCGGGCAATCGTAGAGGCCCACCACCGCCGGAAACGGCGGCTTGGAGCGGGGCTGCCCCTTCTTGCCTTCAATGGATTCGAGCAGTGCGGTCTCTTCACCGCAGACGTAGGCGCCCGCGCCGCGGTGCACCGTCACGTCGATGCGGAAATCACGGCCGGCAACCTGTTCACCGAGATAGCCGGCCTCGTAAGCCTCATCGATGGCCTGCTGGAGGATCTTCACCTGGGAGGTGTATTCGCCGCGGATATAGATATAGGCGTCGTGACAGCCGATCGCATAGCAGCAGATGATAATGCCCTCGATCAGCATGTGCGGGTCCCGCACCAGGATATAGCGGTCCTTGAAGGTGGCCGGTTCCGACTCATCCGAGTTGACCGCCAGATAGACCGGCTTGTCGAGATCTTTGGGTAGAAAGCTCCACTTAACCCCGGCCGGAAAGCCGGCCCCGCCGCGGCCGCGAAGCCCGCTGTTCTTGACTTCCTCGATGACTTCCCCGGGCTCCATCGAAAAGAGTTTTTCCAGACTTTTGTAGGCCCCGTGCTGTTTGGCAACCGTGATCAGGTTGGCGTCTTCGATGTCGAACCTGGCGCTGAGAATTTTCACTTCCATGATCGTCTCCCGTCTCTATTCCAGCGTTGCCAGCAGCGCTTTGAATTTTTCCAGGTTCATCTCCTCATAAAACTCGCCGTTTACCTGCACCACCGGTGCTGTGCCGCAGTGGCCGAGACATTCGACCTCCTCGAAGCTGAACTTGCCGTCTTCGCTCACCTGTCCGGGCGTGAGGCCCAGTTCCGTCGCCAGATAATCGACGATCTCCTGTTTGTCGCGCAGCCAGCAGGACAGCGTCCGACAGACGCAGATATGGTACCTGCCCACCGGCTTCAGCTGATACATGGTGTAGAAGGTAGCCAGTTCGAACACCTTGGCGTGATAGGTGCCGATGCGCTCGGCGATGTAGGCGATCGCCTCGGCGCTGATCCAGCCCTGCTGCTCCTGGGCCAGCCACAGCGCCGGCATGATCATCGATTCACGGGTCGGATAGCGGGCGATCAGGCGCTCGAACTCCGCATCCCGTTCGGCATCGAACACAAACGACTCTCCCGTTTCAATCAACTCTGAACGATCGCTCATCGATCCAGCTCTCCGCCTATTATATTGATACTTCCAAGGTTGATGACGGCGTCGGCGATCATCTCGCCTTCGACCATTTCATGAAATCCGGCCATCGCATAGAAACAGGGAGGCCGTACCTTGAGCTTGTAGGGGGTGCCGGAGCCGTCGGAGACGAAATGAAAACCGAGTTCCCCGTTGGCGGCTTCATAGCTGTCGTACCACTCGCCGGCGGGGACTTTGACGCCATCGAAGATCAGCTTGAAATGATTGGCCAGCCCCTCGATCCGGCTGTAGACCTTGGTTTTGTCGGGCAGCGCGACCCGGTGGTCGTCGACGAAAACCGGGCCCTCGGGCACGATTTTCATGGCCTGCCGAATGATCTTGATCGATTCGAAAATCTCCTCGAAACGGACCATGATGCGGTCGTAGATATCCCCTTGACTGCCCACCGGTACCGAAAAATCGAACGTTTCGTAGTGGTAATAGGGATTGTCTTTTCTGAGATCAAAAGCCACCCCGGTGGAGCGCAGATTCGGGCCGGTATAACCGTAGGAAAGCGCAATCTCGGGAGACAGCACACAGGTCCCCTGGGTCCGGTCATGGACAATGCGGTTCTGCAGCACCAGCTTGAGCGAGTCGTTGACCCCCCTCTCGATGGCCTTGAGCTGGTGTTCCATGTCTGCCTCCCAGCCCTCGTAGAAATCCCGGTACATGCCGCCGATCCGGGTAAAGGAACTGGTCAGCCGGGCCCCGGTCAGGCGAGAGATCAGGTCGTAGGAAGCCTCTTTTTCGTTGTACAGGTACCAGTAGTTGGTCAGCCCGCCCATATCCACCAGATTGGCCGCCAGACAGACCAGATGATCCTGCACCCGGAAAAACTCCGAGAGAATCACCCGCATGATCTTGGCCCGGTCGGTGATCTCCAGGCCGAGCCACGACTCCACCGCCTTGACATAGGCGATGTTGTTCATCAACGCCGAACAGTAATTGAGCCGATCGGTCAGCGGGATAATCTGGTTGTAGGTGCGGTTTTCCGCCGTCTTCTCGAAGCCGCGGTGCAGATAGCCGATCTCGTTGACGTTGGCCATGATGGTCTCGCCGTCGAGCGCGGTAAAAATACGGATCGCCCCGTGGGTGGCCGGGTGCGACGGGCCCAGGTTGAGAAACATGATCTCGGTATTGATATCGCGCATGGTGGACTCGCCGATGCCTTTGCTCAACAGCCGGGCCTTGATCTCCTTTTCCAGGCTGTCCGAATCGTAGCAGACCTGTCCCTTGAATATATCGTAGTCCTTGCGCAGGGGGTGTCCTTCGAACTGCCAGTGGTTCAGAATCCGCCTGAGATCCGGATGATTGTTGAAGACAATGCCGTACTGGTCGTACACCTCGCGTTCGGCCCAGTCGGCCGAACCCCACAGGTGGGTCACCGAATCGAGCCCCGCTTCCGGATCCCGGACCGGGGTGCGCACCTGGATCAGCCAGTTCTTGCGCCAGTTGCGCAGGGTGTAGACCACCGTAAACCTGGCCTCCTCGGGTACCCGGATACTTAAGATAATCGATGGCGGTGATATCGAGCAGCAGCGAGAAATTGAGGTCCGGATAAGTTTTAAGCGGGCGCAGGACGCTGAGCACCTGATCCGGTTGGACATCCAGGATGATCGCATCAAGGACGTATTTGGGCTCGATATCGGGGAAAAGCGTTCGAAGTTTGTCACTCACCGTATTAGTCATGATCAGTCAAGAATTCCTTTGAAATCTTTATGTCGGTCAACTAAAACGCTTTCGGTCTGGATCTGCTGCTGGATCTTGATCAACGCGTCGAGCACCGCTTCGGGCCGCGGCGGGCAGCCGGAGATGTAGACATCCACCGGGATCACCGTATCGATGCCCTGCACCGTGCAGTAGTTGTCGTAGATCCCGCCGGAACTGGCGCAGGCCCCCATGGCCACAACCCAGCGGGGATCGGGCATCTGTTCGTAGATCCGCTTGAGGATCGGCGCCTGCTTATAGCTGATCGTCCCGCAGACCAGCATCAGATCGGCCTGCCTCGGTGAAAAGCGGACGACTTCAGCACCGAACCGGGAGATATCATGCTGACTGGCCGCCGCACTCATGAATTCGATTGCACAGCAGGCGGTACCGAATACCATCGGCCAGAGGGAATACTGCCGGCCCCAGTTAACGATTTCGTCGAGTTTCGTGGTCAATACCGAGTCGCCGAGCCTGGCTTCGAGTCCTAACGCCAATTGAGCACCCCTTTCTTTAAGATGTAGATCAATCCGGTGAGCAGCAGCAGGATGAAGACGGTCATCTCGATGAAGCCGAAGACGCCGAGTTCACGCAGGCTGACCGCCCACGGATACATGAAAACCGCTTCGATATCGAAGATGAGAAACAGGATGGCAAGGAGGTAGAATTTTACACTGAATTTCTGGTCGGCCATACCGACCACCTGCTTGATGCCGCTCTCGTAGGGGTCATTTTTGGCCACGCCGCCGGACCGGGGTCCGAACACCGCGGTCGCCACCATGATCACCGGGATAATAACCGCGAGACCGATAAAGATTGCTCCGGAAAGAACCATTTCCGCGGACATGGCAACACCTCAGCTACGGATTCAACTACTATTGATTGTTATGATCAATAACAGTCGAGCACACCGAAACATTGTCTGATTACCAAGCCCGGGGCCGCTCTGTCAAGCACCGCAAACAGTCCCGCAAATGCAGAGCGGCAGCGATTAAATAAGCATTTGCACAATACGACAAAAGACGGCTGTGCCGCTTGGGCTTGGCTTTCAGGAAGTTATCCCTTACAAAGCCAAAAATTTGGCTGGCCGTCAACTTTTTCCTGCGAAAATATCAAACAACCGAGAACACTCAGGCACATCTCGCACAACAGCACCCCGGCAAAATGGCGCTGAATGACCATTCATCAGTAATACGTAACAAGAAGGTAACCAGAACTGATGATTCTGCTGACACCTGACAGCGATGCGGTGTTACCAGACAGGTTCTGCATGCGCTCGACCACATAGTCGATGTCTTCTCCACCGATGCCCAGATGGGTCACCAGTCGGACCCGTTTGCCGCCCAGTACCAGGATGTCATGTTCCGCCAGTCTGAGAGACAAAGGTGT
The DNA here is from genome assembly GCA_963824415.1 of uncultured delta proteobacterium. Classification (GTDB taxonomy): domain Bacteria; phylum Desulfobacterota; class Desulfobulbia; order Desulfobulbales; family Desulfocapsaceae; genus JABDQA01. The sequence goes on along the minus strand of CAWGPM010000002.1, from coordinate 26,474 downwards.
CAACCAGCCCCTCGGGCAGCGTCACGAATACCATATTGGTCTGGGCCTCGGCGTACTCGACCTCGAACCCTTCGATCTGACTCAGCCCCGCTGCCAGCCGCTGCGCGTTATCATGGTCTTCCTGCAGTCTTTGGACATGGTGTTCAAGCGCAAAGAGGCCTGCGGCCGCGATGATGCCGGCCTGGCGCATGCCGCCCCCAAGCATTTTGCGCCAGCGCCGGGCGCGCTGAATCAGCGCTTCGGTGCCGCACAGCACCGAGCCAACCGGAGCACCCAATCCCTTGGAAAGACAGACCGAGACCGTATCGAAACCTGCGCTCAGCCGGGCTGCACGTCGACGCCGGACTTGACCGCCGCATTGAATATCCTGGCTCCGTCCAGATGCAAACTGAGGCCGTGTTTTCGCGCACAGTCCTGCGCCCGCTCCAGATAGTCGAGTGGCAGCGCCAGGCCCTGGTAGGTATTTTCCAGACAGAGCAGCTTCGATCTGGCAAAATGAAAATCGTCGGGCTTGATTACCTGCGCCACTTTGTCCAGATTAAAGCAGCCATCGGGTGCCAAGGTCCAGAGGCTGCGGCTGAATCGAGCCCAGCACCGCCCCACCGCCTGCCTCGTAACGGTAGGTATGGGCAGTCTGGCCGACGATATATTCATCGCCGCGCTCACAATGGGACAGCAAGGCCAGTAAATTAGTCTGGGTGCCGCTGGGGGCGAATATGGCGGCCTCGGTGCCAAGCATCCCGGCTGCGGTCTGTCTCGAGCCGGTTAACCGTCGGGTCATCACCAAAGACATCATCGCCGACGGCGGCTTCGGCCATCACCCGGCGCATCTGCTCGGTCGGCTGCGTTACCGTGTCACTTCGTAAATCAACAGATTTCATATTATTTTCCTTGGGGTTCCATGTGAATAGTGGCCTCGATATCGAGGCGTTCGCGCAGGGCCTGTTCAATGCTATGTGCCTGTTCATGGGCCTCTTTCAGGGTCAGGTCCTCCTGGTCCATCGTCAGGTGAAAGGTCAGCTCCACATGATCGCCGTAACGGTGCAGGTGAAAATGATGCGGACTGACTTCGGGGTAGAGCTCATGGATGATGTGATCGATTTTCTCGAGCAGCTCCCGCTCCGGTTTCTCCCCGATCAGCCGGTTGATCGAATCACGCAATATTTCATAGGAGCCATAAAAGATCAGCAAAGCCACGATAATGCCCAGTACCCCGTCCATCCACCAGAAAAACGAACTGAACAGAATTCCGACCAGCACCACCACCGAAGACAAGGCGTCGGACCGGTGATGCCAGCCATCTGCCTTCAAAATCGTATTATCGGTCCTGCGCCCGGCCCAGAAGGCGAATTGCGCCATGGACTCCTTGGCCGCAATCGAGACGATGGTCACGACAATGGCTGCCGCTCCGTAATGCACTGCCGCCCCGCTTTTGAGCTGCTCCACCGATTTGAGGATAAATTCAAAACCGATCAGGCCCAGCAGTACCCCGATAATCACCGAACAGACCAGGTCGCTGCGGCCATGGCCGAACGGGTGATCGTCATCCGGCGGTTTGCGGCTGACCCAGCCGCTGAAGACGACGATGCCCGAGCTGATGGAATCGGTCAGGGTGTGGTAGGCGTCTGCGATAAGAGCCACCGAACCGATCAGCAGACCAACCCAGAGTTTGAGACCAAAGAGAACCAGGTTGGCGGCGACAGATACCCAGCCTTCAATCAGCGTCCAATTCGTACTGCCCGTGCGCCCCATTTGAGCCTTTCTGTGCTGAGTACTGCTGCTGGTTTGCGGATCAGTGTTTATCTGCTCATGTCTTTGCAAAACAAAGTCCGGAGGTTGGCTGTTGAGCCCGGAGCTGGCTTCAATACTGACCGAAAATCGAATAGCCCTGTGCTTCGTAGGACCGAATGCATTCTTTATATTCTTCGTAGGCAGCCGCCGAACGCATCATCGTAACCGTACACTCCTGGCGTTCGCCGCTGCTGCGATCCATGAGTACCGTTCTTGAATGTTTTTCGGTAAAGGAAGCGCACCCGGCAAGAAGCAGCAGTGCCAGCACCCCAGTCAGTAGTTTCATAACCCTCTCTCTATCAGCTCCGGTTTTATGCTGCAATAAAAAAACATGATACTGACCTGTTATAAAGTCAGCGTCGTGCATGTCAAGATATTTCCGGGAAAGCGGCGCGGCCCGGGAAGCTCACCGCAGGTTGACGCCGGTTGACTCATCTAATCGTCTGCAACCTGAGCATGGCGCCCCGGGACGGTTCGACCTCAGCGAGAAGGGAGTCGATTTGGCGCAAAGCGAACCGTCCCGGTCAGAATTATGCAGCCCGTGCGCCAGCCCTCCAGACAGGCGGCCTACTCGGCGGCCAGGGCAGACATGGTCTTGACCAGCAGCCAGACGACGCAGCCGGCCCCGACGACCAGGCAGACCAGAAAAAACATCAGCGGACTGTATTGGGGTACCACCTGCAATTGGCCAAGAGTCGAAATACTCGGCCAACAGATCGGCTCGCAGCCAGGCCCTGAGAAAGCTCATCAGGTACACCAGCAGAACCGTTGCGGCCAGCGTCGCATAGAGTTGTCGGCGAACGAGGTAACGAGCACCACTGCAGCAAGCAGCAGGGCGAGGCTGAAACTGATTGTGGCCCCGAGATTGCGGCCCATGAAGAGCAGCATGGTCTGGCGCTCGAGCGAAAGCAGATACCAGGTGCCGAAACAGATATTGACCAGCGTCAGGACAAAAAAGGTGCGCATACCGGCATTTAGGGCCCGCTCGGCCAACTCCGGATCCCGCTCCGCCCGGAATCTGCCGAGCAGGGCCACGAAGAGCCCGCCGACCGCCAGGGCACCGGTCATCATGTGCAGATAGCGGGGCATGAACATCGAACTGTTCGAGGCCAGCAGGGTACCGCTTCCGATGCTCAAAATAGGCCCCAAAGCGCTCCGGCAGACTCATGAGAAGCATGTTGTTGGCGAAAAAATAGCCGATGCACAGCAGGATCACCAGAATCAGCAGCCCCAGCCAGGGACCGATCGCACCGAGAGCGCTTGAACTGAAAATCGTAGAGATAGGCTCCGTAATAACGCAATGATCAGAGCCGGAATGATCGAGATCCAGAAGATGCCCATCAAAATCGAGCTGGTGTAGATAAAATGGCCGTACAGCACCTGCAGGAAGAGCAGTGGTGCGACGCCGAAATTGACCGCAAAGGCGATCACCAGCGGCAGCATGACGGCAATCCGGTGGGCCAGTCGCCGGCCCGGCTGATCGTTCTCTGAAGTGCTGGATAGATCCCGATAGCCAGACCGCCCACCATCGCATTCATGGCCAGCAGGTGCAGGGGGAAGGTGAGCAGCAGCAGAAACTGGAACCAGCCCCAGGCAACCGGAATCGAGTCGGCAGTTGGAATAAACAGCTGCATCAGTTCGCCCTCCCCAGCTTGTGCAGATAATCGCTCAGCGCCGCCTGCTCCTCGGCGGAACCTTCAAAGGGCATCATTTCATCACTGATCTGATCGAGGACCGGGAGCAGGTCGCTGATTTGCTTCAAACTCATACCGCCAACCATCGCAGACATATCCTCCGCGCTGTGGCAGGCCGAACAATCTCCTCGAACAGGGCTTCTCCGTCAACGGCGGCTGCTGGACCGGCAGGACGTCCGCTGAGAAGGTAGAGAAACGAGCCGAGTTCGGCGGCCTCCTCGGCGCTTCCTGCAAAAGGCTCCATCTCATCGGAAATCTGGTCGAGGTGGCCAGCATGGTAACGATCTCGGCGCGCTCCAGTTCCTCGGTGGCCGGCCCCAGGTCGGCGCTGTCATGGCAGGCGGAACAATGCTCCTCGAACAAGGCCCTGCCGGCATCGTCCTCGACCAGACGCGGTCCGCAGGTTCAGCAAGCTCCTTGCCGTGAACATCGCGCGGCGATATAGGCGGCCAGCGCCTCCGCCTCCGCTCGGTGCCGACAAAGGGCGGCATGAAGAAGCGGATCTGATGAATTTTACCGATATAGGAACGCAACGCGTTAAAGCTCATATGGGCGGTCTGGGCCTTGAGATCGTTGTTGAAGCCGCCCAGCGTGTGGCAGGCGTAGCACTGCTGGATGAAAAGTTCCTCTCCTGCCAGAAGACGGTTATCCGGCTTCGAGCACGCGATTGGTTTCCTCAACCCAGACGGCGTTTGCTAAAAAGCCGGTTTCGTTAAGGGCGGCAACATCGTCCTTGTAGATCATATTCGAGAAGATCAACTCGTTGACCGCATAGGGCCGCCGGGCCGCTTCACGAACCCATTCAAAGGCGCCCATCATCACCAGCGCCCCTAACATCGCCACCAGCGCCGTTGCCTTGCGGTTGGCCGACGGCCTCAAAAAGCCGACCACCAGACTGATCATCAGCACCAGGATGGTCGCCGCCGCACCCCACTGCAGTGCCGCAACGATGGTCGGTGACTTACCGAGCACCAGCTCTTTAGCCGGACCGGGCAGCACCACCACATACCAGATGGCCGAGGGCAGCGCACCGGCCAGCGCAACCAGCGACCAGCGGGCTGAAAACCGGGTCATCGCGATGCGCACTTCCCGATCAGAAGTAAACGAGGCGCTCAGGTAGCCATAGATGCCGGCCAGCATAATCGCGATAAAGGTTCGGAAGAACAGCGACGGCCAGAAACTCGGGTTGAAGAAACCGGTCCAGAAACTCCCGTTTGTCAGCCAGCCGCCGGGTGTCAGCATGAAGGCAATGATGCCGTTGATCAGCAAGAGCGATATCCAGGCCGCGATAAAATAGAGCCAGCCGACCTGCAAATGGGTCCTGTTGTCCATTTTGCCGAACATATAGAAATAGACGAAGGCGGCCACGATTTCGACCACGAAAAAGACCCATTCCGCGGCCCAGCCGAAAACGAAGGTGTGGATTAGAAAGGAAGTAGCCGCCGGGTTGACCAGGGCGATGATAAACCAGATGCCGACCCCGGTAATCGAGCCGAACACCATGGTCAGCAGCAGAAAAAAGCGGGCGTGGCGCTTGGTGAAATCCAGGATCGCCTGGTTATTCTCCCGCAGCCCCTTTTTCTCGCAATAAATCAGATAGAGGCCGCCGCCCACCGCAAAATGGGAAACGAATACGTGCAGCACCGCGATGACGGCGATCAGAAGACCGCCGCCCACCTCGGGCAGATACCAGACCGGATAGTTCATCTTTACCTCGCGTCGCTGTTTTAAGTCCCGGGCAGACTACTAAAAAAGGGCCTGAATTTCAATTGCGACAGCGTAGGATAAACAGTCGGAAATACGTGCTGTTAACCGCGCTGAACCGGGTTTTTCAGAACCCCGATTTTTTCGATCTCGACCTCGACCTCATCACCGGGGGCCAGCGGACCAACACCCTCCGGGGTGCCGGTAATCACCAGGTCGCCGGCTTCGAGGGTAAACTGCTTGGAGATGAAGGCGATGGTCTGCCGGATGGAAAAGATCATTAAATTAGTGTTAGCCTGCTGCACGGTCTCACCATTGAGCCGGGTGGCTATATCGAGGTTCTGGGGGTCGCCAATCTCTTCATGCAGCACGATCCGAGGGCCGATCGGACCGAAGGTGTCCAGCGATTTACCGCGAAACCAGCCGGCCTTGTCATGTTTCTGGAAATTGCGCTGACTCACATCGTTGAAGCAGGTATAGCCGAGAATATGGTCATAGGCATCGTCTTCGCTGATATTCTTGCCTCCCCGGCCGATGATCACGGCCAGTTCGCCCTCGTAATCGGTCCGGCAGGTCCTGAAGCCGTACTCATCGAGAAAAGCGGGGATGACGATCGGCTGATCCGGGCCGATCAGGGTATTTCTCGTTTTCGGAAACAGAATCGGCTCGGCAGGTATCTCGTCCTTGAACCGCTCACTGTCTGCCTCGGCGCTCTCGGTGATATGCGCTCGGTAGTTGAGGCCCAGACAGATTATTTTCTGCGGCGCAATTTCGTAGCTCTGGTCATTGCTCATGGGTAAACGGATGTTCATAACGCTCTCCTTAATTATTGGATACAGGGAATATGGGCAACCGGTCCGGAAAAAACACCTTGCCTGGAGCCTGCTGCATCTTTATTGTTGTTTCAGATTTGTATTATTCACTAGCCCAATCCCGGGCAAAAGTAAACGACCTGTTGAGAGAAAAATTCATGAAACCGTTTTCCCTGAGCCTGCTCCTGTCTTTTCTGGCACTTTTCCTGGCCGGTCCCGTCGTCGCTGCCGACGAGATCAACTACAACATCGTCAATCTCAGCGCCGAGCGCTCCCGGCAGGTGGAAAACGATGTTATGGTTGTGGTCCTGCAAACGGTCGCCGAAGCGGATCGGGCCGCAGATGCGGCCCGGAAGGTCAACGAACAGCAGGCCTGGGCCGATGAAATCATCAAATCCGTCAAAGCAGTCTCCTACCGCACCATGCAGTACCAGACCCGACCGCTCTATCAAAACCGGCAGATCACCGGCTGGTCGGTGAGCCAGCAGATTCGTCTGGAAAGCAGCGATATCGAAGGACTTACCAGCCTGGTTGGAACCCTGCAGGAGCGGCTGCAGGTAAGCTCAATGCAGTTTGAAATCAGCCCCGACCGAAGACAGAAAGAAACGGATGCCCTCACCGTCGAAGCGCTGCAGGCTTTCAGGGACAAAGCTGGGTTGATTTCTCAGACGCTGGGGGCTGGGGATTACCGGCTGGTAACCATCTCGGTGCAGGAAAATAATCATCCGGCCCCACTCTATCGCGTCCAGGCCGAAGCCATGGCAGTGCAGGCCCAGGCTCCGCCGGTGGTGGAAGCCGGCGATTCAGCAGTTATGGTCAACATCAGCGGCAGCATCCAGCTTATTTTTTAGCCGGAACCATTTTTTCAGGATAAAAGCCCGCACGTTTTTACCCGCTTCATTTCAGCCTCCGGCGACAAGGCAGACACTCAGACCACACGGATGAAGCCTGGTCTGCAGTGCTCGCCAGGGCCGATGCTCCCTGCCTCCACCTCGATGCAATCAGGCTTTTTACCTCCTGCCATGTCTGGTATCTAATCCGGGGTCTTATCTTTGTTTTTTCCGAAATTTAAGAATTTTTTATTCTTATAATCACATAATCTCTCTGTATGACAGTGTGGTATATAAGTAAGCATAATGAATTATTGTATATATTAAACAAAAAAAGTGTGTCTCTGCGCATGTATATTGCAGCATTTCCAGTATCAACTGATCTGCATTTCGTCCTCTGAAGTGCGAAGCAGCCCGCTTCAGGGGCACCGATCCGATGCTGCTTCACGGAGGTATGGCCATGATGGACACTGACAAATTGATCAGCTTCAAGAAAATGTGGACCTGGCTCAGCGGCTACCCCGCTCATGACAGTCAGTACTACATGCAGCATGTGGCAAAACTCGACCAGCCATGGCTAAACGGCTGCCCGCTGGCGACCAGTGATTCAGATGACTGCGACGGCTGCCGGCCGCTCTGGTATTCAAAAAAGGGAACCCTGTGCAGTGATGTCGAGTCGCCGCTCTACAAGTGGAAGGCCACAAGCCCGGACTACCCCGATGACCGCTCTTATTATGCCAGCCACATCGCGGTCCTGGCCATGAATGCGCTGCGTGAGATGCAGTCCGATAAATTCGACGCCTCGGCCGGCAAAACCGCTAAGTCCGATTATATCGACAGCCTGCTGCACGGCCGCTAACCTTCAGAGAACAATAAACTGCAATCCGCCCCCGGGCGTTTAGCGGTAAGCACGAAAAAGACATCAGCGCCCCTCACCAGGCGCCGCCTCAGATCGAAAGCGGTGCCTGGTTTTTTTCAAGCACCGTTTCCTCCCCCACCCCGCTGTTCCTGTAACTTAGCCTTGCCCAGGTTGCGCCCACATTGTGGCATGATTATCTAATTGTAATGAGGCAATACAACGCAGATCCCAGATAAACGATACCGACAAGCACCGGAGCCGGACATACCGCATGCAGACCGCAACGACTATTGAACCGCTGGATGAATTGCACTTCGACAACCGTTTCGTCCAGGAGTTGCCGGGCGACCCCGAGTCCGCCAACAACAGGCGCCAGGTACCCAAGGCCTGCTACTCACTGGTGGAGCCGACACCGGTCTGTGCGCCGCAGCTTGTAGCCTTCTCAAGAGAAGCGGCGGCCGAGCTGGATCTGAGCGAAGCAGCCTGCAGATCCGCAGAATTTCTCGAAGTGTTTTCAGGCAACAGGCTGCTTTCTTCGATGCAGCCGTTTGCGATGCGCTATGGCGGCCACCAGTTCGGCACCTGGGCCGGCCAGCTCGGCGACGGCAGGGCCATCAACCTCGGCGAGATTATCAACCGTCGGGGTACCCGCTGGGTACTGCAGCTCAAAGGCGCCGGTCCCACACCCTATTCCCGAACGGCGGACGGGTTGGCGGTGCTGCGCTCGTCGCTGCGCGAGTTTCTCTGCAGCGAGGCGATGCATCACCTGGGCATCGCCACCACCCGGGCCTTGAGCCTGGTTCTTACCGGCGAGCAGGTGATGCGCGACATGTTCTACGACGGTCATCCGAAATACGAACCGGGCGCGGTGGTCTGCCGGACCTCTCCTTCCTTTATCCGCTTCGGCAATTTCGAGATCCTGGCCGCCAACCAGGAAGAGGCGCTGCTCGAGGAACTGGTGCGCTACACGATCAAGACCGATTTCCCGCATTTGTCCGCTGTGCCGAAGGTCGATACCTACCTGCAATGGTTCGCCGAGATATGCGAGAAGACCGCCGACATGATCGTCGACTGGATGCGGGTCGGCTTTGTCCACGGGGTGATGAACAGCGACAATATGTCGATCCTGGGACTTACCATTGATTACGGCCCCTACGGCTGGCTCGAAGGCTACGACCCGACCTGGACGCCGAACACCACCGATGCCCAGGGGAGGCGCTACTGCTACGGCAATCAGCCTTACATGGCGCAGTGGAACCTGGGACAGCTGGCCAACGCCCTGTTTCCGCTTATCAAAGAACTTCCGCCGCTGCAGGAGGCCCTGGACACCTACCGGGTGCGCTTTCAAAGCGGCTGGCAGCAGACCCTGCGGGCCAAGCTCGGCCTGCACACCAAAGAGAACAATGACGACCAGCTCATCTCCTCGCTGCTCGAGCTGCTGACCAAAACCGAAACCGATATGACCATCTTCTTCCGCCAATTGGCGCGGGATCAAAGCCGATGAGGCCTCCCCAGAGCAGCTGGTGCAGACCGTCTCCGCGTCCTTCTACACACCCGATACGCTGAGCGAAGATTATCTGGCCGAGCTGGAACAGTGGCTGCTCAGCTATCAGAAACGGCTGCGCACCAACCAGATAGGCGATGAGCAGCGCCTGGCCGCGATGAACCGGGTCAATCCCAAATACGTGTTTCGAAATTACCTGGCCCAACTTGCCATCGACAAGGTCGAGCAGGGTGATTTCTCGATGGTAGACGAACTGCTGGAACTGTTCAGACATCCCTACGACGAACAGCCCGGTTCCCAGCAGTATGCGGCCAAACGGCCCGAGTGGGCCCGCAACCGGCCAGGCTGCTCGATGCTGTCCTGCAGTTCGTAAAATCCACCGCCAAGCCTGGTTATTTCACGAGTTGAGACGGCCTGCTAGCCAAGGAGACTGGGGGAAGGCTATATATGTAATATGCCTTCCCTAAAAGAGACGCTGGATAGCAGGTCGTATCGACTCGCCCGAAGGGTGGAAATACGGCCCTTTATCATTGATTCTAAATAGTACAAACTGTACCATCGACATAATTACAATATTACTAAATAAATTATTGATATTGTTAATATATAAATGGCATTTGTTACTTTCCATGAAATATTCAGGCTGCTCACCCTCAGATCAGCTAGCTGCTAGATAAGCAGTGCAATAGACAGCGAAATAAAGGAGAGCACCGTCGAAACAACGATGGCCGCCGAGGCAAGTTCGGTATCGCTGTTGAGCTGTGAAGAAAGCACATAGATTGCGGTCGAGGCGGGCAGGCAGAGAAAGATCATCCCCGTTTTAAAGGCCACGCCCTCTATCTGGAAGAGGTGGTAAAACAGTAGACCGAGCAGCGGCAGCACCGCCAGCTTCAGGCCGGCCCCAAGAAAAGCCAGCGGCAGATGGGTCTTGATTCCGGTAAACGACAGCGATCCGCCGATGGAGATCAGAGCCAGCGGCAGGGTTACCATGGACATCAACTGCAGGGAGTTGTCGATAAACTGGGGAAACCCGCCCACCAGCCGGGCATAGCCAAGACCAAAAAAGCAGCCGATTATCAAAGGATTGGCAACCAGTGCCCGGATCAGAATCCGGCCTTTGCGGCCGAAATTCGCCTCGCTTCCTGAATTCCAGATCAAGGTTGCCACCGCAAATACATTGATCAGCGGAATCGCCAGAGCAATCATCAGGCCCAGATAGGAGATCCCCTCCTCACCCAGACTGTTTAAAATGACCGCCACCCCGATGTAGGTGTTGAACCGGTAGCAGCTCTGGGAAAACGATCCGGCCTGATAAGCGGTAACCGGGCCCCACCTGATCACCGCGCTGCTGATCACGAACATCAGGCTGAGCACCAGAAGCGTCACCAGCGCGAAGATCAGCTGGTTTCCCTCGCCGTGCGGGGCCGAGCCGATCTTGTAGAAAAGCATGATCGGAAAGAAAATATAGTAGACCAGCTTATCCGAGGTTTTCAGATAGGCTTCGTTGGTCAGGCCCAGAAATTTGAGCAGGCCGCCCAGCACGAGCAGACCGAAGATCGGAAACAGCGCTTCGAGAACTATCACAATCGCAGTATCAGCAGAAGAAATTTCTCAAAGAGACAGGGACCCTCACCGGCTGGTTCTGCCGGGGCGGTACCTGAACCAGAGATGTCAGCCGGCGCGGCCATATCGTTTGTAATAGCCCAGGACCCGTCTGACGTAGTTTCTGGTCTCTGTGATCCGCGGGACGCCCCGGGACTTAATGACCGTAGTCGGCCCGGCATTGTAGGCCGCCAAGCTGAGCACCACGCTGCCGTTGAACATTTTCAGCAGTGAGCGCAGGTAACGCACGCCGCCGTCGATATTCTGCTCCGGGTTGAACGGATCGACGACCTTGAGATCTTTTGCGGTGTCCGGCATCAGCTGCATCAGCCCCTGGGCCCCGCGCCTCGAGACCGCATAGCGATCGAAATCCGACTCAGCCTTGATGATCGCCTTGATCAGGTTGGGATCGATATTGTAGCGCTTGGCGTGATAGTCGATCTGCGAATGGTAGCGCACCTTCCAGCCGGATGATCCGGTGTAGGCTGGCCACCCTGAAACGGAAAACGAGCCGGTCGAGTCGGTCGCATAAGGAGTGCAGCGGCCCGACTCGATCATATTGGAGTAGTACTTCTTGCCCGATGCATCGCGGCAGACGTAGAGCGAGGAGGCGCAGGCCCCCTGCGGGCCCAGCCCAAGAACAAGGGCCAGCAGCGCTACCCTGGCAAGAAGATACGCCTTTGCATGCCCGCTGGAAATCATCGTCATTGCGGCCCTGTAACCCCGAGCTGACAAGCGACTTATTTAACCCGTTTTTCCCAGTCGGCCAGAAACTGCTCCATGCCGATATCGGTAAGCGGATGCTTGGCCAATTGGGCAATCACCTTAAACGGGATAGTGGCGATATCGGCCCCGATCATCGCCGCCTCCATCACGTGCATCGGACTTCTTACACTGGCCACGATGACCTCGGAGCGGTAGCCGTAATTGCGGTAAACGGTCATAATGTCACTGATCAGATCCATACCCGACTGGCTGACATCGTCGAGCCGACCGACAAACGGACTGACATAGGTCGCCCCGGCCTTGGCGGCGAGCAGTGCCTGGGCCGTCGAAAAGACCAGCGTCACGTTGGTGTCGATATTTTCGGCACTGAGCTGTTTGACCGCTTTCATGCCTTCGACGATCATCGGAATCTTGACCACAATATTATCGCTGATCTTGGCAAGCTCGCGCGCCTCCTTGAGCATGCCGCCGCATTCGAGGCTGACGACCTCGGCACTCACCGGGCCGTCGACCACCGCGCAGATCTCTTTGAGGATCTCGATAAACGGCTTGTCTTCCCTGGCCACCAGCGACGGATTGGTGGTGACGCCGTCGACCATGCCCATGTCCACGCCCTGCCTGATCTCATCGAGGTTGGCGGTATCGATAAAAAATTTCATGTCTTCTTCTCCCGTTCGGTCATAAACGTATCGCAGCACTTCTGGCTGCAGAAATAATGGGTCTCATCATCTATCTCGAGCAGGTGCGCCTGCTGCTTCGGCACCAGCTTGTGGCAGACCGGATCTTCGACCAGCACGTCGGTTATGGCGCCACCCGATTTCCCGGATGGCTCATCATCCTTTTCGTCGTTCTGGGACTTCTTGAAATTAGCGGAGATCAGTCGATAACCGATATACAGAAGTACGGCCAGAACCAGAATTCTCAACGGGCCCAACAGAGCACCTCATGTCCTTTATTGTTGCTGGTATCCAGCAGCGCGCTGCCGACGGCCGGTCAGGGCCGGGCCGGCCACAGCCAGCTTGGTTGAAACAAATTATAGCCTATTATAGCCGATATGGTTGAAATGTCTAAATGATACCGGTTGCAGAGGATGAATTACGCCTTAGCCTTCAGACCAGGTGCCGATACTGATTTCCTGTTTCTCGGCCTGGCCCCGGGCGATGGTATCCAGCAGCTTCTGATGCATCGTGGAAATGGACAAACCGGTATCCGGATCAACGAATCCAGGGGCGATGGCGGCCAGCGGGGCCAGCACGAAGAGCCGCTCAGCCCTGCGCGGATGGGGGATCGTCAGCCGGGGGCTGTCCGTCACCAGCGCATCGTAGTAGATCAGGTCAAGATCGATAACCCTGTCCTGGTAGCCCTGTTTTTGATCACCACGCACCCGGCCCAGTCGTTTCTCCACGGCCAGCAGGATCTGCAGCAGCTCATCCGGAGAGCAGTCCACCTGCATCTCTCCCACCGCGTTGGTGAACCAGTAGCTGCTGGTCATCCCCACCGGCGAGCTGAGATATGGGGGAGACAGGGTTTTCAGACAAATCCCTTTCTGTTTGCCGAGCAGTTCCCAGCCCTGCTTCAGCAACGCCTTGCTGGCCCCGAGATTTGACCCGAGCCCGATAAACGCTACCTTTCCCTGCTTCATCATTTCTTTCTCGATGAACTCAGATGGTCAGCATCTTAGCCTGACGTTCACGAGTAACTGGTCTGTATTGTTCAAATATTAATGATTTTAATCATTTTCCATGAACGCCAGGCTAAAGATCGTGCAGCCCCAGCACATCGAACATCGAGTAGATGCCGTTGGGTTTGCCTGCCAGCCAGGCCGCGGCAACCGTTGCTCCCCGGGCGAAATGATCTCTGGTCTGGGCCCGGTGGGAGAGCTCGATGCGCTCGCCGGGTCCGGCGAAGTAGACCGTGTGCTCACCGACAATATCGGCGGCCCGGATCGTCTGAATGCCGATCTCCCCGGGTTTGCGCTCACCGATAATGCCGGATCGCGCCAGTACGCCGACCTCGTCGAGGCTGGTACCCAAGGCTGCTGCTGCCAGCTCTCCGAGCTTGAGGGCGGTGCCGCTGGGCGCGTCTTTTTTGCGGTTGTGATGGGCCTCGATAATCTCGATATCGTAAGCGCTGCCCAGCAGGGCTGCGGTCTTTTCAACGAGCTTGAACAACACGTTCACACAGACCGACATATTGGGCGCCTGGACGCAGGGAAAATCAACAGCCAGCTCAGCCAGCTCAGAAAGCTCGTCTGCGCTCAAGCCGGTGGTGCCGATCACCATTGCCCGGTGGTGTTCTGCAGCCAGACGGGCAAAGTCCATGGTCGCCTGATGAAAGGTGAAATCGATGATCACATCTCCAGCATCGATCACCGGCTCAAGTCCCTGGGCGATACGCACCCCGTTGGCGCCAAGGCCGGCAAGCTCGCCCGCATCCGCGCCGATAAAACTACTGCCTTTTGCCTCAAAACCGGCAGCATAGCTCAGCTCCGGGTGCTGCTCGACCATGTAGCCGACGCGTCTGCCCATCCTGCCGGCCGCTCCTGCCACGATTACTCTCATCACCTGCCTTCCCCCGCTCTGGATAAATCTCGAATTCTTCTAGTGCCTTAGTTTATCTGCGCTACCTGAACCGCTTAAAGCATCGCCAAGCGCTTCATCTCGGCCTGCAGCGCCCGAGTGGTTTCCTCATCGGCCGGGGTCATCGGCAGACGGGGCGTGTCGTCCTGGATACGGCCCAGCAGCTGAAGCGCCTTCTTGGCCGGCCCCGGACTCGGCGATTTGAACATCAGCTTCATCAGTGAGAAAAGCCGGTAATGCTCCCGGTTTGCGGTTGCAAGATCACCGGACAGTGCCGCCTCCATCATCGCCGACATGCCGGCCGGATCGACATTGGAGACAACCGAGATCACCCCCTTACCGCCGATCAGTGCGGTCGGCATCGAGGTGAAGTCATCGCCCGAGAGCAGGATGAAGTCATCGGGGCAGAAGCGCAGCACGTCGCTGATCTGCTCGAGGCTCCCGCAGGCCTCCTTGATGCCGATGATGTTGGGGATCTCGGCGAGCCTGGCCACCGTCTCGGGCAGAATGTGAATCACCGTTCTGCCGGGCACGTTGTAGAGAATTACCGGAATATCGACCGCCTCGGCAATGGCCTTGAAATGGCGATAAAGCCCTTCCTGGTTTGGCTTGTTGTAATACGGCGCCACGGAGAGCACCGCATCGGCGCCCGATCCCTTGGCGCTTTCGGTCAACTCGATCGCCTCGAGCGTATTGTTGGCCCCGGTCCCGGCGATCACCGGCACCCGTCCGGCCACCGTTTTCACGGTCAGGTCGATGACCCGTTTGTGCTCGTCGAAATCGAGGGTCGCCGATTCTCCGGTGGTCCCGCAGGGAACGATGCCGTGAATATTGTTTGCGACCTGAAATTCGATCAGATCGACCAACCCCTTTTCATCAAGCTCATTGTTGACAAACGGAGTAACCAGAGCCGTGATAGCACCGTGAAAGCGTTGCATGGCTTCTCCTCCAAAGCGAAAATATGTTTCAATTGACCAGCCAGCCGGCGGCAGCCCCTTTCAGAGCAGCGCTTCGGCCGACAGATTGCCTTCGTAAATGATCCGGGCCGGCCCCTGCAGAAAGACGCTGCCCGGCGTGTTATTATTCAAGCTGAACTGCACACTCAACTGCTCACCGCCCGTCGTGGTGACCTCGACCGGAGACTCCACAATTCCCTGCAGCGCCGCAACGATGGCCGAAGCAACCACACCGGTTCCGCAGGCCATGGTCTCGGCCTCCACACCGCGCTCATAAGTCCTGACCAGCAGTTCGTTGTCCGCCAGGATTTTAACGAAGTTGGCGTTGGTGCCGGCCGGCTCGAACGCTTCATGAAAGCGCAGGAACCTCCCCCACTGCTCAACCGGAGCCTGGTCGGAATCGACGAAAATCACACAGTGGGGAACCCCGGTGTTGATGAAAAACACCTCCCGCTCCAAACCGTCCAGGGCTATCAAAATGGAGTCGCGGTAGCCGAACGGGTCGGTCATGCCGATTCTGACATGTTCCTGCTCCCCGATCACCTCGGCTTCAATCACACCGGCAATGGTGGAAAAGCGCATGGAGCGACCGGCAATGCCGTGACGCCAGGCAAATCGAGCCGCACAGCGGGCGCCGTTGCCGCACATCTCGGCAACAGAGCCGTCGCTGTTGTAGAACTGCCAGCGAAAATCTTCATCGGGACTTTCTTCGATCAGGATCAGGCCGTCGGCGCCGGCCGCGAATCGGCGCCGGCAGACCAACTGGGCAAACTGCGGCTGATACGACGCCGGAATAAAGCGCATGCGGTGGTCGATGATGATAAAATCGTTACCGGCGCCGCTCATTTTGGTTACCGGGATCGGGAATTCCACATTCACCCCCTGGCGCTGTCGACCGCGGCGAATTATCTGACTGAAGTCTCCTTCGAAGGAGCCGACTCGTTGGCCGGATCGCCGGTATCAATTGCAGTCACCGAGTAGAAGACCTTCAACTCTTCGGCCATGGCCTCATCGACATAAATCGACGACGGCATCGAAACCTCGCCGATCAGCTCAGCTTTGCCCTGGCCGCCGACCCGACGATAAATGCGATGGGCCTTGACTGACGGATCAGACGGGCGCTCCCAATAGACCTTGATGCCGCCCTGGGTCCGGGTTGCCCGAACACCGGTCGGGCTGTCCGGCGGGCTCAGGTCGACCGGCACCGCATTGGCGATTTCACTTACCCCGCCGCTGATCAGGTGCTGCTCGAGCCTCATCATACTCTGCACTTTATAGAAATAGGTTTTGCCGTTTATCACGTCGCGGTCGATAAAACGCGTCGTCGTGCTCAGCTCACCCAGCGGCGCGAAATCCTTGCCGCCCTCGCTGCGAAACACCTGGTAGGAAATGGCGCTGTCGACCGTTTCGCCGTCGATCAGGGTGGTTACCGGGTCCCAGCTCAGGACGATACGGGAGTCCTCCCCGACTGCGCTGAAGCCGGTCGGCACGCTGGGCGGGATATGGAAGACAAAGGAGACGATATTGGAGTCGGTGCTGCTGGCCCACCAGCTGTTGCGGGCCCGGATCTTGAAAAAGTATTTATGATCGGCACGCAGCAGCGAGGTGTTATAGGTGCCGACTTTGCTCTTGCCGGCTTCCCCGGTTTCCCCTCCGGGAATCTGGGTTGGCTCACTGAACGGAATCGGACAGGTCTCACACAGATCTGCCAGCGGCACCACGGCGCGATAGACGTCAAAAGTCGAGATCTCGGTCAGGTCGTCGCCCTGAACCGTTTCATCGGGGTAGGTCCAACTCAGTGTCACCCCGGTTTCATCGAGCGAATAACGCAGATCGTCCACTGCCTTAGGGACGACATTGCCCGGCGGCACCGGATCGGTCTTGAACCCGCATCCCGTCAGACTCAGAACCACTGCACCAAGAACAGCTGCTGCCAGATATCCGATTCTCATCATACAATCCCCACTTGTTTCTCGGCAACGCGCAGGGCCTCCTCGACACGTTGCAGGCTCGTACCCCCCGCTGAGATCCGGCTCTCAATCGAGCCGTCCACAGTCAAAACTTCGAAGACATCCTTGTCAATAGCCATTGAAAACTGCTGCATTTCCTCCAGACTCAACTCGGTCAACTCACAGTCGCGGCCAAGACAATAGGCGACAATTCTGCCAACTATACCATGCGCTTCCCGGAATGGTACATCTTTCAGTACCAGATAATCGGCCAGATCGGTCGCAGTAATAAAGCCGCTGCCGGTCGCATCACGCATATTGTCCGTCTTGAAACTCAGATTGGCCAGCAGCTCCGCCATGATCGCCAGCGAGGCGGACACGGTATCCACCGCATCGAAAACCGGCTCCTTGTCCTCCTGGAGGTCACGGTTGTAGGTCAATGGCAACCCCTTCATCAGGGTCATCAGCGCCATCAGCGAACCGACCACCCGGCCGCTTTTACCCCTGACGAGCTCGGCGATATCGGGATTTTTTTTCTGCGGCATGATCGAGCTGCCGGTGCAGAAGCGATCGCTGATATCGACAAAATCGAACTCGCTGCCTGCCCAGAGCACCAGTTCCTCGGACAGGCGTGACAGATGCAGCTGGATCTGGGCGCAGCAGCCGACGAATTCGATGGCGAAATCCCGGTCGCCGGCACTGTCCATCGAGTTGGCGGTGACCCCGTCAAACCCGAGCAGCTCGGCCACCTGTTCCCGTTCGATCGGCAGCCCGGTGCCGGCCAGCGCGGCGCCGCCCAGCGGACAGACATTGATGCGCTTGCGGCAGTCCAGCAGACGCTCGCGGTCGCGCGAGAACATCTCGAAATAGGCCAGCATATGATGGGAGATCAACACCGGCTGGGCCCGCTGCATGTGGGTGTAGCCGGGCATCACCTCGCCCAGATAGGACCTGGCCAGGGTGGCAAACCCCCGGCGCAGCTCGTCGAGCAATTCGACGAAGCGGTCACACTGGTCGCGCAGGTAGAGTTTGAGATCGAGCGCGACCTGGTCGTTTCTGCTGCGGGCCGCATGCAGTCTGGCCCCGGCCGGACCGATTCTGTCGGCCAGCGCCTTTTCGATATTCATATGAATATCTTCGAGTTCTTCGCGGAACTCGAATGTGCCCTGCTCGATTTCCTCCTCGATCCGGCTCAGGCCGTCGATGATCAGCGCCAACTCATCCTTGGTGAGCAGCCCGTTGTCGGCCAGCATTGTTGCATGGGCCTTGCTGCCGGCAATGTCGTAGCGATACAGGCGGGCATCGTAGCCGATCGAGGCACTGAAACTTTCCACCGAAGCGGCGGTGGCGCCGGAGAAGCGGCCGCCCCAGAGTTTTTCAGAAGACGACTGATCTGCTGGAGCTGACCCGCTGCCTGACTTTTCGGGCTTATCTGCCATAGCTGGTTTCCCGTTTTCTTTGCACCGTGCGTACCGTACCTATTTATTCTGCAACGCCTGAATTCTCAGGCGCAGCCCGTTGAGCCGGATAAAGCCGGTGGCATCTCCCTGATCATAGACCTGGTCTTCTTCGAAGGTGGCGTAGCTCTCCTGGTAAAGCGACTGCTCGGATCTGCGTCCCACTGGCGTGCAGCTGCCCTTGTAGAGCTTGAGACGGACTTCTCCGTTGACCGTGCTCTGGGTCTGATCCATGGTGGACTGCAGCAATTCGCGTTCCGGCGAAAACCAGAAGCCGTTGTAAACCAGCTCGGCGTAGCGCGGAATCAGCGAATCCCTGATCTTCATCACTTCACGGTCCAGGGTGATCGTCTCCAGGTCGCGGTGGGCGGCGCGTAAAATGGTGCCGCCCGGCGTTTCATAGACGCCGCGGGACTTCATCCCGACATAGCGGTTCTCGACCATATCGAGACGGCCGATGCCATTTTCGCCGCCAAGTTTATTGAGCCGTGAGAACAGCTCGAAGGGCGGCAGCCTTTGGCCGTCGATTGCCACCGGGTTGCCGCCTTCAAATTGCAGCTCGATATAGGTCGGCCGGTCGGGGGCGTTCTCGGGCGATACGGTGAGTTTGAACATGGCCTCGTCGGGTTCGGTCCAGGGATTTTCCAGAATGCCGCCTTCGAAGCTGATATGCAGCAGGTTCTCATCAGAACTGTAGGGCTTTTCCTTGGTCACCGGTACCGGAATCTGGTGAGCTTCGGCAAACTCGACCAGCTTCTGCCGCGAATTGAGATTCCAGATCCGCCAGGGGGCGATGATTTTCAGTTTCGGGTCAAGCCTGATGTAGCCGAGCTCGAAGCGGACCTGGTCGTTGCCCTTGCCGGTGGCGCCGTGACTTACTGCGTCGGCTCCTTCCTGTTGAGCGATGCGGACCTGCTCTTTGGCGATGATCGGCCGGGCCAGCGAGGTGCCGAGCAGATAGGAACCCTCGTAGATCGCATTGGCCCGAAAGGCCGGGAAAATGTAATCGGTAACAAACGATTCCTTCAGATCGGAGATCACCACCTTCTCCGCTCCGGTGGCCATGCCTTTGTCTATGACCGCCTGCCAGTCCTCGTTCTGGCCGATATCGGCGCAATAGGCGATGATCGGGCAGTGGTAGTTCTCGGCCAGCCATTTTAAAATAACCGAAGTGTCGAGCCCGCCCGAGTAGGCCAGCACAATTTTATTTACTTGATGAACACCCATCTTTTTCCTCTATCATTATCACGCCAGGGGACGAGGGGCCATATGCAGCCTGCGCCCCGCCCTGGTCAACATCTCTGTTTCCTGCGGCCCTGCTTAACTGTCAGGGAAAACGTGCATTACTACTTAAAATGGCGATCAATTGCAAAGCTTTTCGTGCGCCCCTGCACCAGTCCCGGCAGCGTCCTATCCGGCAATCTCTTCGATCACGGCTTCGAGTGCGGTGATCATCTGATCGATCTGCTCCTCGGTGACAATCAGCGGCGGGGCGAAGCGCAGCGCGCAATTGCCGGCGAAATTGATCAAAATGTTGCGCTCGAACATCTTGTTGACGATATCGGTGCCGTGGTCTATGCCCTGGGCGCTCAATACCAGGCCGTTTAACAAACCCATGCCGCGCACATGGGAGGTAAGCGCAGGAAACCTGGCGCCAACCTGGGTCAGCCGGTCCCTGAGGTAGCTGCCCCGGGCCTGGACCTGATCGAAAAAACCGTCTTCGAGCATCACCTGCAGGGTCGCCACTGCAGCGGCACAGGCCACCGGGTTGCCGCCAAAGGTGGAGGCATGGGTGCCGGGTACGAAAAATTCGGCCAGCTTCTCGCTGGTCAGCATGGCCCCGATCGGCAGGCCGTTGCCCAGCGCCTTGGCCAGGCTCATGATATCGGGCACCACGCCGAGCTGCTGGTAGGCAAACAGGCTGCCGGTGCGGCCCATGCCGGTCTGCACTTCATCGAAGATGAGCAGCAGGCCGTGCTGGTCGCAGAGTTCCCGGATGTAGCGCAGATAGTCGGGCTCAAGCGGCCTGACGCCCCCCTCGCCCTGGAGCGGTTCGCACAGGATCGCACAGGTCCGGTCGTTGATGCTCTGCTCCAGAGCCTGCCTGTCGTCGAAAGCGACATGGACAAAACCCTCGGGCAGCGGCTCGAAGCCCTGGTGAAATTTGGGCTGGGCGGTTGCCGCCACGGTGGCCAGGGTCCTGCCGTGAAATGATCCGCCCAGGGTGATGATCTCGTAACGGCCTGCACCCGAAGCGATCCGGGCCAGCTTGATGGCCGCCTCGTTGGCCTCGGCGCCGCTGTTGGCCATAAAGACCTTGTCAGCAAAGCTGTGCTTCACCAGCAGCTCGGCCAGCGCGGTCTGCGGCTCGGTGTAATAGAGATTGGAGACATGCACCAGCTTCGCGGCCTGCTCGGCGATGGCCCGGGTCACCGCCGGGTGGCAGTGCCCCAACGCGCAGACCGCAATGCCCGAGAGAAAATCGAGGTAGGTGGTGCCGTCGGCATCATGGAGCAGACAGCCGTCCCCGGAGACCATTGCCGCCGGGTAGCGGCTGTAGTTGCCGACAAAGACCTGGTCGGCGCGTCTTTTAATCTGAGCGTTGCTGATATCCATCAATAGATCTCCGTACCGACGCCCTCATGGGTGAACATTTCCAGTAAAATGGCATGCTCAACCCGGCCGTCGACGATATAGGTCTTGTGTACTCCCTGCTGCAGGGCTTCGCGGCAACAGTTCACTTTCGGGATCATGCCGCCGGCGATGGTCGAATCTTCGATCAGCGCATCCAGTTGATCGCGACTCAGCGATCGCAGCAGGGTGCCGTCCTTGTCCTTGACCCCTTCGACGTCGGTCAGACAGGATCAGCTTTTCGGCCTGCAGAGCACCGGCGATGGCGCCGGCCACCAGATCCGCATTGATATTGAGCGCCTGGCCGTCTTCACCCACGCCGACCGGTGCGATAACCGGGATAAAATCCTGCTGCTGCAGGGTGGTGAGTACGTCCGCGTTGATGCTCTTCACCTGGCCGACCCGGCCCAGGTCGATCAGCTCAGGCGGCGTGTTTTCCAGCACATCCTGGGCGGCTTTGACGCTGAGATGCATCTTTTCGGCGCAGACCAGGTCCCCGTCGCGCCCGGACAGCCCGACGGCCCGGCCGCCGCTGTGGTTGATCAGGCCGACGATCTCCTTGTTCACCCGGCCCACCAGAACCATCTCCACCACATTCATGGTTTCGCCGTCCGTGACCCGCATCCCCTGCACATAACTCGGTTTTATGTCGAGACGGTCGAGCAGCAGGTTGATCTGGGGACCGCCGCCGTGAATGATAACCACCTTGACGCCGATCTGGTTGAGCAGGATCACATCGAGTGCAAACTAGTTTCTTCAGATGATCGTCCACCATCGCATGACCGCCATACTTGATCACCACCGTCTTGTGCCTGAACTCCTGAAAGTAGGGCAGCGATTCGATCAGGATCTTGGCTCGTTCAATACTTTCTTTCATCGTTTTACCTGTAAAAACCGACGCGCTCTGACGCGTCTTGGATATCGGTGTTTAAGGGGAAGTAAATTGGTTATTCTAATGATATATCAAAACTTAGTAAAGTACTGATTGGAGCAGCTGATTTGCGCATCTATTACCACTTTGCTTTACAACTGGGGCATGGTACGTTATAACAGGCTCGCAATTTGCATTAGCAGCTAAATTGCCCCCTCAGATTGATCTGGAGATTGTTATGATGAATATCAGAAATATATTTGTTTTCAGTACCATAGTCGTTCTTTCTGCACTGCTGAGTCAGCCGCTGCTCGGGGCCGACGATAAAGAGCCGCCGATCTATGTGGAGGCTAACCAGATGTCCTCGACCGAGGATGCCAATTCAGTGCTGTTCAGCGGCGACGTGGATGCCAAACAGGGCGATCTGCGCATCCTCTCCGATAAAATGACCGTTTACTACCACGATACCAAAGCCGAAGATGCGGCGGTGGATACCAAGCAGAAAATCGAAAAGCTCATCTGTGAAGGAAATGTGGAGCTGAGCACTTCGGAATGGCTCGGCACCTCTGATAAAATGATCTACTACTCCGAGGGCCGTAAAATCTTTCTGATCGGCAACGCCAAGGCCTGGCAGGATGAAAATATGGTGTCCGGCGACAAGATCGTCTACTACATCGATGAAGGCCGCTCCGAGGTGGTGGGCGGCACCACCACCGTGATCGGCGAAGGTGAGAAGAAAGAGGAAAAGAAAACCCGGGTCAAGATGACCATCATGCAGAATTGATCTGATCCAAGCATTTTATTTTTTAGGCATATGTAATTAATCTTTCATGGCGCTTCTGGAAACCAAAAATATCGTCAAGATCTACGGCAGCAGGACGGTGGTCGACGGTATCAGCCTGCAGGTCAATACCGGTTCGGTGGCGGGACTGCTGGGTCCAAACGGGGCCGGCAAAACGACGACCTTTTACTCCATCGTCGGTTTTATCCGTCCCAATGCGGGCGAGGTGATACTCAATGGCGAGGCGATCACCGGCCTGCCCATCCACAAGCGCGCCCTGAAAGGCATCACCTACCTGGCCCAGGAACCCTCGGTATTCAAAAAGCTCACGGTCGAAGAAAACGTGCGCATCGTGCTCGAGCCGCTGGGCCTGACCACCAATGAAATAAACAACCGGATCGATGAGCTGCTGTCTGATCTGAAAATAGAGTACCTCAGAGACAACAAGGGCCACGCCCTCTCGGGCGGCGAACGGCGCCGGGTCGAGATCATGCGGGCACTGGCCACCAAACCGCAGTTTATTCTGCTGGATGAGCCCTTTGCCGGCATCGACCCGCTGGCGGTGGTGGAGCTGCAGAAGATCATCTACAGCCTCAAGGACGCGCGGCCTGGGCATCCTGATCTCCGATCACAACGTCAGGGAGACCCTGCAGGTCTGCGATTTTGCCTATATCGTCAATAACGGCTCGGTTCTGACCAGCGGCGTGGCCGGTGATATCATAGAAAGCGAGATCGCGCGGAAGATGTATCTTGGCGAAAATTTTTCGATGTAGACGCTATGACGTTAGGGTACCTTGCAAAATGAGGATTTTGGTTCAAAATCAAGGCGCGTGTGAAAATTTTGCCGCAGGCATAGTTGATATTCCGAGGATAAAATTTTTACACGCAACGCAGCGTTTGGGCAAAAAGACAATTTTTCAAGGTAGCCTTTATACATACCAACAGATAATCGAACGATCTGAATGAGCCAATGGCACTTGAACTGCGACAACAACTGAAACTGGCCCAGAAACTGGTGATGACCCCCCAGCTGCGCCAGGCCATCAAGCTGCTGCAGCTCAACCGGCTGGACCTGACCCAGGCCCTGCAGGCGGAAATCGAGCAGAACCCGGCCCTGGAAATCGACCACGGCACCGACCCGGCCGCTGACGATGAGAAGGATTACGGCCTCTCCACTACAGTCGAGCCGGAAAGCACGGCCAAGGAACAGGAGATCACCCAGCCGGTTTCCCAGAGCGATTCAATGGCTGAAACCAACTGGGATGAGTACGTCAACACCTACGAGAGCCCGATATCATTTTCCCGGGAGACCCCGCAGGAAGACGGCCCCAGTCAGTTCGATTTCATTTCCGAAAAACCCGGGCTGTCCGCCTATCTGCATTGGCAGCTGGCCCACGACGAACTCGATGAACAGGAGTTGGAAATCGCCCGCTATATCATCGGCAATCTGAACCGCTACGGGTTCCTCGAAACAAATCTCGAGGAAATCGTCGAAACTGTCGGCTGCAGCTATGATGATGCGGATTACGTTCTCGAGGTGATCCAGGAGCTTGACCCGCCCGGCATCGCTGCACGCACGGTTGCCGAATCCCTGAAGCTCCAGCTCGAGCGCCAGGACATGCAGGGCTCACTGCCGATGGAGATCGTCACCAAACATCTGAACCTGCTGGAAAGCAGGAACTACAAGATGCTCACCAGGGTGACCGGCCGCAAACGGGCGGAGATCATCGAAGCGGTCGAATATATCACCGAAAACCTGACCCCCTATCCCGGCCTGCCGTACGCCGAAGAGGCCATCAACTATGTGGTGCCGGATGTTTACGTGCAGAAGGTGGACGGGGAATACGTGATCCGGCTCAACGACGACGACATCCCCCGGCTCAAGGTTTCGAATTACTACCGGGACCTGCTCGAGGCAGGGGTTGGAGCAACCGGGAAGGAATCGAAGAACTACCTCACCGAAAAGGTAAAAAGCGCCGAGTGGTTCATCAAGTCGATCCATCAGCGGCAGCGCACCATCTACAAGGTGATGGAATCGATCCTGAAATTCCAGCGCGATTTTTTCGAGCGCGGCCCGGTCTATCTGAAACCGCTGATCCTGCGCGATGTGGCCGAAGATATCTCCATGCACGAATCCACCATCAGCCGGGTCACTTCGAACAAGTACGTCCACACCCCGCGGGGCATCTTCGAGCTCAAATATTTCTTCTCCACCGCCATCCCCCGGGAGGGCAGGGAGGCGCTGGCCGCCGAATCGATCAAGACCAGAATCCGGCAGCTGGTCCAGGAGGAAGACAAGGCCAAGCCGCTCAGCGACAGCGCCATTGCCGCCAAACTGGCCGACAGAAACATCCAGCTCGCCCGCCGCACCGTGGCCAAGTACCGCGAACAGATGCAGATCCCCCCGGTCAAGCACCGGCGCCTGCCGCGCTGAGCAAGCTACTGGAGTGAGTGCCTTGAAAAATTCGCATTTTAGCTCAAGGTCGAGGCGCATAAGGAAATTTTTCCGCAGGCATATAGTTGCATATTCCGAGGATAAAATTTCCTTGTGCAACGATGAAATTGGGCAAAAAGACAATTTTTCAAGGTTCTCATGAGTCTTCTGGAGCGCATCTATTTCCTGCACGCAGAACTGAGCGCCAACCGCTACCCCAACTCAAAAACCCTCATCGAAGCATTCGAAATCTCGCAGCCCACCGCCCGCCGCGATTTCGCCTACCTGCGCGACCGCCTGCTGGCGCCCGCTGGCCTTCGACCACCAGCAAAACGGCTTCTACTACACCCAGGACGACTTCAACCTGCCCTTTGAGAACAGCCCCCGCATCGTCTTTCTGCTCGGTATGCTGAGCCGCCTGGCCGAAGAGACGGGCCTCAGCGAGCTGCCGGAAATCCGCCAGCTGGAAAAACGGCTCGCTTCGATGGTCGGCCAGGAAGATGGACATATCACCGACTCGATCCACTGCGAATGGGTCGAGGTAGAGTACCCGGACCCAGCCATATTCGACACCATCATCGAGGCGGTGGTCAAAAAGCGGCAGCTGCGCATCGCCTATCGCTCACCGGCAAAAAAGACCACCGAGCGGCTCGTCGAACCGCTCAAGCTGATCAACTACCAGGGCCGCTGGTACCTCTCCGCCTGGTGCCTGCTCAGGGACGACCGGCGCATGTTTCATCTGGCCCGGATCAGTTCCGCCGAGCTGGGCGAGAAAGCCAACGCAGCTATTGCAGCGACTGCAACAGCAGCCGATAACCTGGATCGATCGTT
This sequence comes from uncultured delta proteobacterium, assembly GCA_963824415.1. Taxonomy (GTDB): domain Bacteria; phylum Desulfobacterota; class Desulfobulbia; order Desulfobulbales; family Desulfocapsaceae; genus JABDQA01. Next base: position 463 of record CAWGPM010000002.1, on the reverse strand, counting down.
TGGGATATTCAAGGGACCGCCGCGCTATATCGCTGAAATCCTGTTTACCGGGACTGCTGCCGAACTGGTGAAAAACCAGGTCTGGCACAGGGATCAGCGCCTAATCGCTCGAGATGACGGCGTGATAATGCGGCTCCCGGTGCATGACGACAGGGAAATTCTGATGAAGATTCTGCAGTATGGGGCGCAGGCTGAAGTACGAAAGCCGGCGCACTTATATGCAAGAGTCCAGGAAGAGATTGCCAAGCTGAGCAGCATCTATGGCAGAGAAGCAATCAAAAACCAGGATTAGGAAATCCTGTTTCCTAGATATCTGTCTTCCATGATGCCTGCATCTCGTGAAATCATCATTGAATAAAAACCGATACACAGGTGGCATGTTTCCAGCTCAATTCAGCAGTTACCGGCCCAATCAACCATCCAAATTGCACGCATGGTTTGCGTATTGCTTGTTTGCCCTTCC
>CAWGPM010000001.1:0-395319 GCA_963824415.1 uncultured delta proteobacterium | reverse complement strand
AAGCGATGCTCTTTGACAATCAAATAGTAGAGTAACCCAAATCCTCCAGGGTGGGGGTGCACCGGTCTTATATATCCTGGGCCACCGCACCATGTGTTTTCGGACATACCCACGGGTACCTGGAGGTTACAGTAGCTGAGTTTGTCTTCGATGCGAGTCGAAGACTAATCAATAGTTTTATCAGGTTTTATGGATAAGCTACTAAGGGCTAACGGCGAATGCCTTGGCATCGGGAGGCGATGAAGGACGCGGCAAGCTGCGATAAGCTTCGGGGAGCGGTTAACACGCTTTGATCCGGAGGTTTCCGAATGGGGCAACCCGGCAGGAGTCATATCCTGTCATCATGCACTGAATACATAGGTGGATGAGGCGAACGCGGGGAACTGAAACATCTAAGTACCCGCAGGAGTAGAAATCAATTGAGATTCCGTCAGTAGCGGCGAGCGAACGCGGATCAGCCCAAACCGGATACTTCGGTATCCGGGGTTGTAGGACCCCATCAGGGGGACGTTATCTGTATAGTGGAACGGTATGGAAAGGCCGACCAGAGACGGTGATAGTCCGGTACATAAAATACAGATACGCCTCCGGGAGTTCCTGAGTACCACGAGACACGTGAAACCTTGTGGGAATCTGGGAGGACCATCTTCCAAGGCTAAATACTACCCGATGACCGATAGTGAACGAGTACCGTGAGGGAAAGGTGAAAAGAACCCCGGAAGGGGAGTGAAATAGAAACTGAAACCGTTAGCTTACAAGCAGTGGGAGCCCTATGTCTTCGGACAGGGTGACCGCGTGCCTTTTGCATAATGAGTCAACGAGTTACCGTGTGCAGCGAGGTTAAGCCGCGAGGTGGAGCCGGAGCGAAAGCGAGTCTTAAGAGGGCGTCTTAGTTGTATGCGGTAGACCCGAAACCGGGTGATCTATCCATGGCCAGGGTGAAGTCTCGGTAACACGAGATGGAGGCCCGAACCGATATAGGTTGAAAACTGTTCGGATGAGCTGTGGATAGGAGTGAAAGGCTAATCAAACTCGGTAATAGCTGGTTTTCTCCGAAATATATTTAGGTATAGCCTCGCATGATGACTGGCGGAGGTAGAGCACTGACAAGGCTAGGGGTCCCACCGGATTACCAACCCTTTTCAAACTCCGAATGCCGTCAAGTTTTAGTGTGGGAGTCAGTCTGTGGGAGATAAGTTCCATGGTCGAAAGGGAAACAGCCCAGACCGTCAGCTAAGGTCCCTAAATCTATGCTCAGTGGGAAAGGAGGTGGAATTGTTGATACAACCAGGAGGTTGGCTTAGAAGCAGCAACCCTTTAAAGAAAGCGTAATAGCTCACTGGTCTAATGAATCTGCGCCGAAAATGTAACGGGGCTAAGCATAGTACCGAAGCTACGGGTATCAGAAGACAGAATACAGAGGACAGAGGACAGATGATTACCTCATTTGAGGAATTGGAGGTGTTTCAGCGAGCCTACAAGATCTCTTTAGAAATTCACAAGCGCAGCCTGGAATTTTCCTAAAAGTGAACAATATGGTTTGGCTGATCAGATACGACGAGCAAGCAAATCCATTTGCGCGAACATCGCAGAAGGGTTTGGCAAGCAACACCATTCAAAAGCGGAATTCAAGCGTTATATAATAATGGCGATTGGTTCCAGCGATGAGATGAGAGTCTGGCTTCGATACTGCCTGGATTTGTCTTTGATAGAAGCAGAAAACTGGAGTAGATGGCGAGATGAGTATCAAGAGCTCTCCAAAATGCTCCAGGGTTTGTACAGAAATTGGGAATAGTTTAACGTTTTATCAAGCGCGTTAGCGCCAAACTATTCTGACTTCTGTCTTCTGTCTTCTGTCTTCTGATGCGGTAGGAGAACATTGCAGTTGCCTGAGAAGGTGTACCGAAAGGAGCGCTGGAGGTCCTGCAAGAGCTTATGTTGACACGAGTAGCGATAATGAGGGTGAGAAACCCTCACGCCGAAAGCCTAAGGTTTCCTGTAGTCAAGTTAATCTGCTCAGGGTTAGTCGGCTCCTAAGGCGAGGCCGAGAGGCGTAGTCGATGGGAAACAGGTTAATATTCCTGTACCGCTGGCATGATGTTTGATGATAAGGGGGGACGGAGAAGGATAGGCCATCCGGCTGTTGGAATAGCCGGTTCAAGCGTGTAGGTGGAGGACTTTGGAAAATCCGGGTCCTTGTATAACACTGAGACGTGATGACGATGTCTTAATTGACAGCAAAGTGGTTGATTCCCTGCTTCCAGGAAAAGCCTCGTATCTAGTCATGCTGGTGACCGTACCGCAAACCGACACAGGTAGGCTGGTAGAGTATACCAAGGCGCTTGAGAGAACTCTGGTTAAGGAACTCGGCAAAATAGCACCGTAACTTCGGGAGAAGGTGTGCCTGCATGGTGATTTTGTATACATGAATGAGCCAAGTCAGGTTGCAGTGAAATGGGGGGAGCGACTGTTTACTAAAAACACAGGACTCTGCGAAGTCGAAAGACGAAGTATAGGGTCTGACGCCTGCCCGGTGCCGGAAGGTTAAGGGGACCTGTCAGCGTAAGCGAAGCAGTGAACCGAAGCCCCGGTAAACGGCGGCCGTAACTATAACGGTCCTAAGGTAGCGAAATTCCTTGTCGGGTAAGTTCCGACCTGCACGAATGGCGTAACGATTTCCCCACTGTCTCAACCAGAGACTCAGCGAAACTGTAGTACCGGTGAAGATGCCGGTTACCCGCAACAAGACAGAAAGACCCCGTGAACCTTTACTACAGCTTGGCATTGGTTTTTGAGGTAGCATGTGTAGGATAGGTGGGAGACTTTGAAGTGTGCACGCCAGTGTGCATGGAGTCGCCCTTGAAATACCACCCTTGCTATCTTAGGAATCTAACCGTGGTCCGTAATCCGGATCCGGGACATTGTCTGGTGGGTAGTTTGACTGGGGCGGTCGCCTCCTAAAGCGTAACGGAGGCGCGCGATGGTTCCCTCAGGCTGATTGGAAACCAGCCGTAGAGTGTAAAGGCATAAGGGAGCTTGACTGCGAGACGGACACGTCGAGCAGGTAGGAAACTAGGTCTTAGTGATCCGGCGATTCCGCATGGAAGGGTCGTCGCTCAACGGATAAAAGGTACTCCGGGGATAACAGGCTTATCTCCCCCAAGAGTCCATATCGACGGGGAGGTTTGGCACCTCGATGTCGGCTCATCACATCCTGGGGCTGAAGCAGGTCCCAAGGGTTTGGCTGTTCGCCAATTAAAGTGGTACGCGAGCTGGGTTTAAAACGTCGTGAGACAGTTTGGTCCTTATCTGTTGCGGGCGCAGGATATTTGAGGAGATCTTTCCCTAGTACGAGAGGACCGGGATGGACGAACCGATGGTGTACCAGTTGTTCCGCCAGGGGCATTGCTGGGTAGCTATGTTCGGCAGGGATAACCGCTGAAAGCATCTAAGCGGGAAGCCCACTCCAAGATAAGATATCCCATGGCTTAGCCGCCATCTGAAGGCACGTTGGAGACGACAACGTTGATAGGTCGGGTGTGGAAGTGTGGCAACACATGGAGCTTACCGATACTAATGTGCCGTGAGGCTTATCCATATTTTTTTGATAGAGCCGCTGCTGGGCTTACTCTACTGTTTGATTGTCGATTTATTATAATCGATCGATTGATCGATTGATCGATTGAGATTTTCGGTGGTCATAGCGAAGAGGCTCCACCCGTTTCCATTCCGAACACGGTAGTTAAGCTCTTCTGCGCCGATGGTACTGCATGGGTGACTATGTGGGAGAGTAGGTCGCCGCCGATTGCTCTTTTTAAAACCCCCAGGTTCAGCTGAGCCTGGGGGTTTTTTGCGTTTTGTAGTTACCTAATTGCTTAGGCCTTCTCATTTTCCTTCCACGCTCTAGAGCATCTGCGCCTCAGCGTAGCCTGCAATTTGCTTTCAGGTCTGTTTGTAACTAATATCTGTACGCAGTACGATACTCACAATCCTGATCACTATCTTTTCATAAGAGGACAGCGACAAGAACATTTAGCCTGAATATTTCATGGAAAAACAACGAAGACTATTATTATTTGAACAATATCAAAAGTTTGTTCTAAAGTTACACAATTATGCGAACAACACAGATTGTACCCTTTAGAATCAATGATGAAAAGACAGCATTTCCACCCTTCGGGCGAGTCGACACGGCCTGCTATCCCGCGTCGCTTTTGGGGAAGGCCTTACGCATATAGCCTTCCCCAAGTCTCCTTGGCTTGCAGGCCGTCTCAACTCGTGAAATATTCAGGTTGATTATCACTTTTGAAAAATGCTAATCCCATAGCGATTTGTGAAAACTTCGTATATCCCCGAGATGATTCTTCTTAACGGCTTTTCTTTTTCTTTCACAGCGTATTTAAGAGGTGAAATCAGATAAATAATGAGGCTACCTTGAAAAAATTGTCTTTTTGCCCAAACGCTGCGTTGCGTGTAAAAATTTTATCCTCGGAATTTCAATTATATGCCTGCGGCAAAATTTTCACACGCGCCTTGATTTTGAACCAAAATCTTAATTTTTCAAGGTACCCATGATACACAGATGCGATTGGTGCCGAAGCGACCCTCTTTACATTGCCTATCATGATACAGAATGGGGGGTTCCCGTTCATGATGATCGTCTCCTGTTCGAGTTTCTTATTCTGGAAGGAGCGCAGGCCGGTCTGAGCTGGCTGACGATTCTCAAGAAACGGGAGAACTACCGAAAAGCGTTCAACACCTTTGATTATGAGCGCATTGCCCGCTACACCGAAAAAGATGTAAAACGTCTGCTCACCGATTCCGGCATTGTGCGCAATCGCCTGAAGATCGAATCAGCGGTTAGAAATAGTCAGGCCGTTCTTGAGATCTGCAGGGAACATGGTTCGCTGGACTCGTTTCTCTGGCAATACGTCGATGGGACTCCGATCCAGAACAACTTCAATTCCATGGAGGTGATTCCAACCAGAACAGCACTCTCAGACACCCTGAGCGAGGACTTGAAAAAACGAGGCTTCAACTTCGTAGGTTCGACGATCTGCTATGCTTTCATGCAGGCCGTGGGTATGGTAAATGACCACACCACACAATGTTTTAGACATAAGGAAATCATAGATCTCACCTAATGTACCGACTCACCTGTAGCTGAACAAATAAGGCTACCGTGAAAAATTGTCTTTTTGCCCAAATGCTGCGTTGCGTGTAAAAATGTTATCCTCTCAATATCAATTGTATGGTTGCGTCAAAATTTTTACACGCGCCTTGATTTTGAACCAAAATCCTAATTTTGCAAGGTACGCATAAAGTAAGTACAGCTCATCACATAAAAAATGCTATGAAACTGCCCCCATTTAAACTTGAACGATATTTTGCCAGTCATGAATTCTCCGCCCCCTGCCTGCTCTGCGCTTCGGATTGCGAAAGTATGAAACTTCAGGAACTGCTCGCACTTGAATCGGGATCGGCGGAACGGCTTGAATCGCTCTGGCTGGGCTACACCGATTCGTTGGGCAATCCCGAACTGCGGCAAGCCATTGCGGCGACCTATGAGCGGGTGAACCATAATCAGATTCTGGTTCATACGGGAGCCGAAGAAGCGATATTCAATTTCATGAATGTGGCCCTCAGCCCCGGTGATCATATTATCGTGCAGGCGCCTTATTACCAGTCTCTAGGCGAGGTGGCCCGCAGTATCGGTGCCGAGGTTTCTCCATGGGAAGGTAATCCAGCCAAGGGGTGGGAACTCGACATCGATATGCTGAAAACTTTGTTGAGAGCCGACACCAGAGTAGTGGTGGTCAATTTCCCCCACAACCCTACCGGGTTTCTGCCCTCGTCTGCATTTATGCGCGAACTGACCCAACTCGCCGACCAGCATGGGTTCATTATCTTTTCGGATGAGGTGTATCGTGGGTTGGAGCTTGATCCTGCCGACCGCTTACCGGCTGCTGTCGAGCTCAGCAACCAGGCGGTATCGCTTGGCGTGATGTCCAAGAGCTATGGTCTCGCCGGTCTGCGGATAGGCTGGGTTGCGACCAGCAACGTAAAACTCTTTAATGACCTTGCCGCCTTCAAGGATTACACGACCATCTGCAACAGTGCGCCATCCGAGTTCCTGGCAACGCTTGCCTTGCGCAATGGCACAGCGATCGAGGAGCGAAACCGTATGCTCATCCGGGAGAACCTCGATCGCCTGGACGACTTCTTTGGTGCCCATGCAGAGCGGTTCTCCTGGTATCGCCCCAAGGCCGGCCCCATCGCCTTCCCTGCCCTGCTCCAGGAGCCGGTCGACAGATTCTGCACAGACCTGCTGGAAAACGGTGGGCTGCTGTTGCTGCCGGGCACTCTGTATGGCAAAAATTACAATTCATTCCGCATCGGTTTTGGCCGTAAAAATCTTGGCGAAGCCCTGCAGCGATTTGAAGATTATCTAAAAAAATCTAAATAGATACAAATATATATAATGGGCATTCTACTCTGCTCTGCTGATCAATCAGCGACCCTTACGGACCGTCTCTTACACCAGATAGGTAGCAGCAGATGAATAAGAACACTGCACGGATCTTGTTTCTCTCCCATGGCGGCGGCCCGCTGGTAATCGGCTCGGGATTTTCTTTTCATAATGTGAAACCATTCTTTGCCCCGGAAACCAGCGCTTCAAGAACCAAAAATGAGGCCTTCGAGCGCTGGTTTCCGGTGCAATTACCTTTACACAACCAAGGATGTTTCAAGCTTGGGAAAAACCGCAACTGCCCGGACCAGGTCCACCGGCAAACACACGGAGACCGCCGATGAATATTCATGAGAAATTAAACTACGTCGAGCTGCCCGCATCCGACCTGGTGGCGACCAAGACCTTTTTTCATGGTGTTTTTGGTTGGCAGTTCCAGGATTTTGGCCCAGACTACACAGCCTTTTCAGATCAGATACTGGACGGCGGCTTTTATCGATCTGAAAATTATTCGCGCAGTGCTGATGGAGGAGTGCTGCTCGTGTTTTACAGCGATAATCTGGAGGCGACTCTTATGAAGGTTGAACGGTTCGGCGGAAAGATCCTCAAGCCGATTTTCTCATTTCCAGGCGGAAGGCGATTTCATTTCAGCGAACCTTCCGGCAATGAGCTGGCGGTCTGGTCGGATCTGGACGGCTGATCTGAATATCAGATTAATGGTAAAAATATCAAGAATTCTGCCTTTGAAGGGCTGCGAGGAATTCCCCCAGCTTCTGGTGGAAGACAAAGTCGGCATAGCCATCCAGCGGTGTGTCGGACATGGTGATAATGGCCAGCCTGGCGCCGGCCTCCCTGGCCATCAGGGGATATGATGCAGCCGGCTGTACCAGCAGGGTGGATCCGGCCGCGATCATCAGATCACAGCTCCGGGCCAGTCGTTCGGCACGGACAAGATCCGCCTCGACCAGTTGCTGGCCGAAGGAAATGGTATTTGGTTTGAGCAGGCCGTTGCAAAACTCGCAGCGCGGAGGCTGCTCCGGATCGAGCTGCTGCATCAATGGCTCGGCAGGAGTAATTGCCTGACACTTCAGACAGACAATCTCCAGGGTCGTCCCATGCAGGTTGACGATCGATTCGGCTGGCAACCCGCTTTTTTCATGCAGGCCGTCAATGTTCTGGGTGATCAGCCCAGCCAGCTTGTTCCGCCTGTACAGGTCGACAAAGAAACGATGGGCCGCTGTTGGCTGCGCATTTTTTATGCTTTGCCAGAGCGCCTTTTTGCGTTGCCAGTAGATTACCCGCTTGTCGGGGTCGTCTTTGAATTCATTGAGATATACCGGGGTGAATTTCTCCCAGATCCCGCCCTGACTGCGATAATCAGAAATACCTGCCTCGGTACTTATCCCGGCACCGGTAAAACCGACGATAGCCTGGCTGGACTGGAGACAGCGCCTGAAGTGGTGGAGATCGTCCACCTCAGCTTCTCCCTTCGTAGGCACTGCGCAGCGCCTCCTGCACCTGAGCATTTGAACAGGCGAAGATCAATCGCCTGATCGAGTCGTTACGCTGAAGAAATTTGCCTGTTTCTCCGATCGCAATCAGCGCTGCCTCGCCAATCGGAAATCCATACACCCCGCAGCTGATTGCCGGAAAAGCAATGGAGGTGAGCTGGTTGGCGGCCGCCAGTTCCAGGCTGTTTCGATAACATGAGCCCAGCAGCCGGTGCTCGTCTTCCCCGCCACCATGCCAGATCGGCCCGACCGTGTGAATCACATGCAGGGCGGGCAGATTATAGCCTTTTGTTATTCTGGCTTCACCGGTTGGACAGCCTCCGATCCCCCTGCATTCCTCCAGCAGCCCCGGTCCCGCCGCCCGATGTATGGCGCCATCCACACCGCCTCCGCCAAGCAGTGTTGCATTGGCTGCGTTGACGATTGCATCGACCTCGAGCACGGTGATGTCAGCCCTGATGATTTCTATCGTTGCCATGGCGCCCTCCTGAATATCTTACATTTTCAAAAACCTTGGTCTCACAAAAACCCAGCCTAACAAAATCGTCGCAGGAAAAAAAGAGAACAAAGGGGAAAGAAAACGGGCAGAGCTGAGCCCATGCAAAGGAAGTTTTGCGCTCCCTTTGCATGGTTTCAGTGCATCGAACTGCAGCTGGTACTAGAGAAGATCGGCGATGGCCTGACGCTCGCCGACCAGTTCCTCTTCGGTCTTGCCCATCATGGTCCGGCTGAAGTCGCTGACTTCGAGCCCTTCGACGATAGTCCACTCGCCATTGGCGGTGGTCATTGGAAACGAGTACATGATGTCTTCATCGATGCCGTATGGGTTGCCGGCCGAATAGACGCCCATGCTGACCCAGGAACCGGAACTGCCCTTTGCCCAGTCCCGCATATGGTCAATTGCGGCAGAAGCGGCAGAGGCAGCACTGGAGGCGCCGCGGGCCTTGATGATTGCCGCACCGCGCTGCTGGACGGTTGGAATAAAAGTGTCAACATACCAGTCGTTATCAACCTTTTCCTTTACCGGAGCACCCTCAACGGTGGCATAACTGATGTCCGGGTACTGGGTGGCGGAATGGTTGCCCCAGACTACCATCTGCTCGATTTTGGTGCTGTGGCTGCCGGTCTTTTCGGCGATCTGGGAAAGTGACCGATTGTGATCGAGCCGCATCATTGAAGTGATATTCTTCGGATTCAGATCAGGTGCATTTTTCAGGGTGATCAGGGCGTTGGTGTTGGCGGGATTGCCGACCACCAGGATCTTGACATTTTTATTGGCGTTGTCATTCAAGGCCTTGCCCTGCACCGAGAAGATCTTGGCATTGGCTTCGAGCAGGTCGGCACGCTCCATTCCCGGACCACGTGGCCGGGCGCCAACCAGAAAGCCATATTCAATATCTTTGAACGCAACAGTGGGGTCATCGGTGGTGATGATGTCCGCCACCAGAGGAAAGGCACAGTCATTGAGTTCCATGACAACCCCGTTCAGGGCATCCATGGCCGGCGGTATCTCGAGCAGCTGTATAATAACCGGCTGATCTGGTCCGAGCATATCGCCATGGGCTATACGAAAAATAAGGGAATAGGCAATCTGACCGGCCGCTCCGGTGACAGCTACACGTACGGGTGCTTTCATCATCTTCCTCCTTGATAACAGTATTTGTTTACAGAGTTTGTTTCTGCATGCGGACAAGGCGAATCCATCTGATCAGACACATTCAGATCGACATCAAATGGTTCGGCAGCTTTTAACCTGCTTGGTATTACCAGATTACCAGCGAATTGGCCAGTGAAAATTGGCAACCAGCCCTTGCTCTTGGAAGACAATTATAGCCGATGCGGCTCAAGGATGAAACCGTGCAACTGGAGGAAGAAGCCCTGTGTGGAGACAGCGAAATGTTCTGGGCCGGTCGAGCTCAGAACTCTTCGAGACCTTGACCCTTTTCTATGATGGCTTCTATCTCGTCACGGCCCCCGCTTACCGCACCCACCATCTGATAGATCCGTTGAAAGGCAGGATCGTCACGATCCAGCAGCTTATCGGCCTCTTTCAGCAGAGCGCGGCCTTCCTGGAGAAATCGATCGAGGCCGGAGCGCAGTTTTTTGCGGTTCTTGTGCTTGTTTTTTTCTTCCTGCAGCAGCGGCATGATGCGCTCAATAGAAAATTCAACCAGGGCATCCCGAGGGGTTTGAAACCGCTTCGATACCTGCTCCAGGTTTTCAAGGGTTTTTCTGGAGATAACATAGGTTTTCGCCACCCGGTTCTGGTCGGCGGGCTGGCGCTGCTCAAATTCACGCGCCAGGGCCTGCAGGACACGGGTATCATCAACCAGATGATCAAAGATGGACTTCTGTTTAATGCCCAATTGCGCTGCCAGAAGCGAAAGTGCATCGATACAGCGCGGTGGCAGTTTAAAGGTCGTCCGTACCGACTGGCGTCCTTTTAAATCAGCAGAATAGGTTTCTGAAACCATCACGAATTCAAATGATCCTTTTTGATTTCGCATATCTATCTCCGTTGCAAGAAATAGTTTATGTTACTTTTATATTATATGTAAAAAAGTAACATTAATTTTATTGACATGCCTGATTTTATTATTACCATTTAAGTCACAAAGGTAAACTAAAAAGTCGAGAAACAGTGAAACAAAAGCAAAACAGAACCAACCCCAAACAACTAAAAGGAGAGTAACATGCAACTGACAACCTACACCCCAAGATTTAGAATGAAGCCGTATCGAAACACGCTAAATCTCTTTGAAGATTTCTTTGCACCGTTCAATCAGGTCTTTGAACCGGGCAATGGAAATGGACTGCAGCCGGCGGTAGACATCTATGAAAAAGATGAAATGCTGCTCATCGAAGCAGAGCTGCCGGGCCTGGATAAAGAGGACATCAAAGTAGATGTCCAGGGCCGACTGCTGACCCTGGGTGGTGAACATGTCCGAGACCAGGAATCAAAAGAAAATGGCAACTACCGCAGAGAACGGCGTATCGGCAGGTTCGAGCGCACCTTCAAACTGCCCTTTGAAGTAAGCGATGAACAGATCGAGGCGGTCTACAAAAATGGTGTATTGACATTGAAAGTGTCAAAACCGGAAGAGCAGAAAGTAAAACAGATAACCATCAACTAGCAACACGTAACACTCCATCCTCCTCAGAGGGGGAAGGGCATAACCGGGCCCTTCCCCCTTTTTCTTTACATCGGGATTTTCCTCTGGTTTTCTGAGCCTCTCCGAGCAAGAGAACAACCAACTCCGCCAGCATACCAATCAATATGACGACGAAACTGTTTCTTCACGGTCTCGATTCCTCTGGAATGGGAACCAAAGGTCGATTTTTCTTCGAACACTACCCCGATGTCGAGCGTCCTGATTTTGACGGGACACTTGGACAGCGCCTCGATGCGCTGCGGGAAATCGTCTCGGATCGAGATGATTTGATCCTCATCGGATCCAGTTTCGGCGGCTTGATGGCCGCCTGCCTGGCCTCAGAGATGCCTGAGCGGATAAGGCGCCTGGTGCTGCTTGCACCGGCCCTGAATTTTCATGAGTATCGGCCGCCGAAAGAAAAAGTTTCGCCGGAAACGCTGCTGGTCATCGGAAAAAATGATCTGACAACACCCCCGGATCTGGTAATTCCGGCCGCTGAAGCAAGCTTTTCAAGCCTGCAGATCAGCCTTGTCGATGACGACCACCTGCTGCACAACAGTTTTGCCCAACTGGACTGGGACCGTTTGCTCTCTTGAATGCCAGTCCTGTGATGCTGTAAAGTGGTCTGAGCGGGTAGACTTAAGGAAATTTCCCGAACTGCTCTGTCCGGTTCTTCTCAGGTAAGCAGCATCGAATCGTTGGCAAGTTCTTCGCCCTGTACCCGATAGAACTGCTGCAGCAGATCATTCACACTCAGATTAGCTTTCTCAGCCCCTTTCACGTCCAGAATCACGCGCCCCTGATGCAGCATGATCAATCGGTTGCCATATTCGATGGCGTGTTTCATGTTGTGGGTGATCATCAGCGTGGTGAGTTCCTGAGAGGCGACGATGTCGCTGGTCAGACTCAGAATCTGGGCTGCTGTTTTCGGATCGAGCGCGGCGATATGCTCATCCAGCAGCAGGACCTCGGGACGCACCAGGGTTGCCATGACCATGGTCAGCGCCTGCCGCTGCCCGCCCGAAAGCAGGCCAACCCCGTCCTGCAGCCGCTGCTCCAGCCCGAGGCCGATTTTCTGCAATTCACGGCGAAACAATTCACGATCCCGCGACCTGACACCCGGTCCAAGCCCCCGCTTCTTGCCCCGCCGCAGCGCCAGGGCCATATTCTGCTCGATGGATGCAGACGGACAAGTTCCCAGCAGGGGATCCTGAAATACCCGGGCAATCAGTCGGGCTCGCTTGTATTCGGGCCATTTGGTTACCGTCTTGTCACCTATGGAGATGTCCCCGGAATCAAGAGTAAAGGTACCCGCCAGCGCATTGAGCAGCGTCGACTTGCCGGCCCCGTTGGAGCCGATCACCGTGATGAAATCACCATTTTGGATCTCCAGACTGATATCGTTGAGAGCCAGGACCTCGTTGACGCTTCCCCGATGAAAATATTTCGTGCAGCGCTCGATGAGAATCATTGGGCCAGCATCTTTTTCTTGATATTCGGGGCGATCAGTGCACCGATTACCAGCAGCGCGGTAATCAGGTTCAGATCACTCGGGCTGAACGCGAAGCCGCCGAGCTCCAATCCCAGGGCCAGAGCGATGGCCAGCCGATAAACGACCGAACCAAGCAGGGCAGCGATTATGGCCCGGGCAATCGAAGCAGAGCCGAACACGGTTTCACCAACGATCACCGAGGCAAGCCCGGCAATGATCGTACCGATTCCCATGCCCACATCGGCAGCTCCCTGGTTCTGGGCAATCAACGCCCCGCTGAGCGCCACCAGTCCGTTGGAAATGCCAACCCCGACGATGATGATCAGATGGGTGTTCACCCCCTGGCTGATAATCATCTGGGGGTTGTCACCGGTGGCCAGGACCGCCTGGCCGAACTCGGTTCTCAAAAACCAGATCACCACACTCATCACCAGCACCGCGCAGATGCCAAAAACCACCAGGCTGGCCAGATGGGGCGGCACACCAAGACCAATAATCGGATCGAATACGGTGGCTGAGCCGATCAGCGCAATATTGGGTCCGCCCATGATTCTGATATTGATCGAATAGAGTGCGATCATGGTCAGAATTGAGGCAAGCAGGTGCAGGATTTTGAACTTGGTGTTGAGAATCGCGGTCACCGCCCCGGCGAGAAAACCGGCCAGCAGCGCAAACAGAAGCGACAGATAAGGATTGAGCCCTGAGGTTATGGCCACGGCAGAAACCGAGGCGCCCAGCGGCAGACTACCGTCCACGGTCAAGTCAGGAAAATCGAGGATCCGAAAGGTCAGATAGACCCCGATTACCATGATGCCGTAGACCAGGCCCTGCTCGAGCGCCCCGAGCGCCGCATAAATGGTCATGAGTTTTGTTTCCGCCCGGCTGCAGAACTACTCGTAGATTTTGGTTGCCAGCTTGACGAGTTCAGCCGGAGCGGGCGCACCCATTGCCTCTGCCGCCTTAAGGTTGATGTGAAGCTGCAGCTCTTCCTGAAACTCAACGGGCAGACTCTGCGGAGCCGCCCCATCGAGAATCTTTTTGGCCATCGCACCGGTCTGATAACCATGCTTGTAGTAGTCAAAGCCCATCGCGGCGACGGCGCCACGCTCGACTGAATCGACATCGGCGGCAAAGATCGGCAGCTTGTTCTGGGTACCTACCTTGATCACCGACTCCAGCGCCGATACGATGGTGTTGTCGGTCGGGATAAAGACCGCATCACAGCGGCCGACCAGACTTTTGGCCGCGGCATAGACATCGGCCGTCTTAGGGGCGGTTGCCTCGACCACCTCAAAACCGAAACTCTGGCTCAGTTCTTTAAGCGATGCAACGATCGCCTTGGAATTGGCCTCGCCCGCATTGTAGAGCACTGCCAGCTTCTTGATGTCCGGTTTATAGGTCATGATCATTTCCAGATGTTTGTCCAGCGGCAACAGATCGGACACCCCGGTAACGAACTCCCCCGGCTTATCGAAACCTTCCACCAGACCGGCTGCCACCGGATCCGTTACCGCGGTAAAGAGCATGGGCCGCTTCAGGTCTGCGGGTGCTTTCTGCAGTGCCTGAGCAGTGGCCTGGGCGGACGGTGTGGCGATCGCCACCAGCAGATCGCTTTTTTCGCCGATCATCTGTTGACCGATCTGGGTGGCGGTACCCATGTTGGCCTGGGCATTATGGACTTTATATTCAGCCTCTACGCCGTGCTCCTTTAAGTAGTCCTGCAGTCCTTTGAGGACCGCATCAAGGGCCGGATGTTCGACAAACTGGTTTACCGAGATCACCGGATTGGCCAATGCATTCTGGCCAAGAAGAACCATGGCCGCCGCCAGTACTATGCATAAATTTTTTCATTGCAGGTCTCCTTCCCGTTTAACTGCCTATCATGAAACGCACCGCCACGATGCCTGTTTGCACCAGCGTGGCAAAACCGAGTAGTGAGCTAGACTTCTAGTCCATTCCGGACTTGAGGTCAACCCGATTGTCGGGTGGAAGCCGGCTGGCACAGGTCTTTATCACAGACCAACTCAGGGCTCAATACATGAGCTGCTAAGAGGGGGCTGAGCGGCAATATATGTTTGTGAACCGGTGTAGCGATGTGGCAGATAACCGTCGTAATATCGAATCGAACTGGCACCATTCTGATATTCGAAAAACGTCGTACGGTTGTCTCGGCACCGGGGATGCTGCCGCACCTGCGGTGGAAAAGAAAAACCGCGGTAGCGCTTTTCAACAACAACCCCAGCCATAGTCGCCGAGTGGCCAGAAGCACGGCTGCGCCGCCGCTGCTCAAATTCCCTCAGGTAGGCCTGGTTGTCGATGTGGCTGTCAGAAGACGAAGAATCAGCTTCCGGTCCGTCTTCCGGCCCATCGTCTGCCATGTAGCGTACCGGGAGCGATCCCGCAGCTGAAAGGTCTCCGGGGCTGTACCAGCCAAAGACCAGGCAGAATAATGTCAATATCAGATAACGGAGCAGTGCAACCATGTCATCGGGTTCTTGGTTTTTCCAGCATCTATTGAATAATCTTGTTCTATTTTCTCCTAGTCCGGAATATTTTGCAAACCAGCCGTTGGAGCTATGCTTCAGGAGAAATGGTTTCTCAACTCCCGTATTTCCGTGAACACTGCCAGCCGGTCACCGGCCGGTCGACCGATGGTGCCGAGGTAATCTGCCAGGGAAGGTTCTGAAACACGCAGAAACGGATTGGTCTGCAGTTCTTCAGCCAGGGTTGATGGAGCAGAGGATTTGTTTTCACTTCTCAGTTTCTGGACCGCGTCCGCGCGCTCGCCAATCGCCTCATTGCCGGGCTCCACCTGCGCGGCAAAGCGCAGGTTGAACGCGGTGTATTCATGCCCGAAATAGATCCTGCTTGCCGGCGCGCAGGCTCCTATTCGATCGAGCGAATGGAGCATCTGCGCTTCAGTTCCCTCGAACAACCTGCCGCAGCCCGCGCCAAAAAGCGTATCGCCTACGAAGAGGTGCTCACCAACCTGAAAGACGATACTGGTTGCGGT
This sequence comes from uncultured delta proteobacterium, assembly GCA_963824415.1. GTDB lineage: Bacteria > Desulfobacterota > Desulfobulbia > Desulfobulbales > Desulfocapsaceae > JABDQA01. Next base: position 379,682 of record CAWGPM010000001.1, on the reverse strand, counting down.
ATGCCCCGGCGTGTGCATCACCGTTGCTTTGGTCCCACAGATCTCTAGAACTTCGTCGTCGTAAACCAGCCTGGTAAGGTGCGCTATGCGGGAGCGGTCTTCGTGAAAACCGACCACTTCCAGATCCTGATATTCATCGAGCAGATCCTCCAGGCCGCCGATATGATCGTGATGGTGGTGGGTACACAGTATCTGCTTCAGGTGCAGGTTCTTGTCGTTTACCACCTGCATGACCGGCCAGGCCTCAGAGGGGTCGACCAGGGCCGCCTCGGAGCTGGTCTCGTCATAGAGCAGATAGCAGTAATTGTCCTGCAGGCAGGGAATTGTGATCACTTTCATCTGATATGCCTCCCTTTTTTTGAAGATGAAAGATACTCTTTCAGTATTGAGTGGTTATCATAGCTCACTATAAGCAGCATCAGCAAAAATCATCTTGCTTTTTTCCTCAAACGACAATCACGATCGATGATTTATAGACGCTTTGGCAAAACTGAATTGATGATGCCTGTCCTGAGTTTTGGCTGCATGCGCAGTATGCAGAGCTGGCAGGACACAGCGCTGACCGATATCGAAACGGCCTCGCAGGATAACCTCAAAGCCCTGGTACATACCGCCCTGTCACACGGCATCACCCATATCGAAACAGCCAGCGGCTACGGTTCCTCAGAGAGGCAGTTGGGGCCGATTCTCGAGCAATTGCCCCGCCAAGAATTCCTGCTCCAGACCAAGGTCGTCCCGACTGCGGATCCCGATGAGTTCGTGAACAAAGTCATGCTGTCCATGGAGCGGCTCAGGGTCGACCGGCTCGACCTGCTGGCCCTGCACGGCATCAACGATTATCGATCGCTCTGGCAGTGCTGCAAAAAAAATGGCTGCCTGGCCGCCGCCAGAAAACTGCAGGACAAGGGGTTGATCGACCATCTCGGGTTCTCGGGGCACGGGCCCTGCGAGGTGATCGTCGAGGCACTCACCCATCAGGAAGACGGCGGCTTCGATTACTGCAACATTCACTGGTACTACATTCTCGATGTCAACCGTGCAGCACTCGAGACCGCAGCCGGTCGCGATATCGGCATCTTCATCATCAGCCCGTCAGACAAGGGCGGGCATCTGCACACACCGTCCGATACCCTGCAGGATCTCTGTGCACCCTATTCACCGATGCTGTTCAACGATCTCTATTGCCTCGACCAGCCCGGTGTTCAGACCATCAGCATCGGAGCCTCTGAGCCGCACCACTTCGACGAACATCTCAAGGTTCTGCCGCTGCTCGAGGGTGACATGCATAGCGATTTTCAGCAGATAGACGCCAGGCTCAGGCAGGCGATGTACGATGCCACCGGCTTCGAACGTCCCGACCAACTCTGGAATCTGCTGCCGGCCTGGGAGCAGGCGCCGGGCAACATCAACCTGAAAATGGTGCTCTGGCTCTACAATCTCTATCAAGGTTGGGATATGAAGAATTACAGCAGAGAACGCTATCAGAATTTGTCCAGCGGCTCATCCTGGATTCCCGGCAACAACGGGGCAACCGCCGCAATGCTGGACCTGTCCGCCCCTGCGCAGATGGCCGGGCTGGAGCCGGAGCGACTGCGGCGTCTGCTGCTGGAAGCCCACCAGCTCTTGAGCAAAAAGAACCGCAGCGCTGCTTGAACTGCTCTTGTCCGAATCTACGTTTTATCGATATCTCGATGAAAAACGCTAAGCTGCAGGTCCTGCTGCAGAGTTTGCGGCAGATCGACACCAAGTGACTCAACGATAGCGACCGAGCGATGCCTTCCCCCCGTACACCCCAGCCCAACGCGCAGCTCCGTCTTTAAGGCACCACGCGACTCCTGAATAACAAAGCCAAGCAGCGGCTTCAACAGGTCCAGAAATTCCTGCCCCGCCCTGCTGCCCACTACATATGCCGAAACCGCTTCGTCGTGGCCGGACATCTGACGCAGCTCTTCTTCCCAATAGGGATTTGGCAGAAAACGAACATCGAAGAGCAACTGGGCATCAACCGGCACCCCGTGCTTGAAACCAAAAGAGAACAGGACAAGTGTAAATGAGTTTTTGGCAGTGCTGCTTAGCAACGGTTTCACCTTTTGCGTTAACCTGAGTATTTCATGAGCCAATATCTGTGAGCGTGAGGAATCGCGCGTGCTTCGGTTTTCTGCCGGCAGGGCGCAGGAAGGCAACGTCCGGGTAGCCCAAAGCGATCACTGCGTAGATGCGCTCATCCCTGCTAAGCCCCAGCAATCTGCAGATCGAGCGGTCACGACGGGCGGCTTCTACCACAAAACCGATCAGACAGCTGCCAAGCCCCACGGTCTCAGCAACGAGCAGCATGTTCTGGGTGGCCAGCAGCGCATCCTCTGCAGGACAACTGGCGCCGCGGCTGCCGGCCACGACGATCGCCGCCGGCGCACCGTGGAAGAGCCGGTCTACCCCGTGGTGGTCCCAGTCCCTGAGGCCGTTTTCGATGGTCTGATAATAGTTCCGGTAATAATTCTCCAGTCCATCATTGCCGAACAGCCGCAGCAGAAAACGCAGCAGCGGCCTGGCTGCCTGACGATTGAGTCGGCGGTAATAATCAGCAGTTGCCTGGCCAAGTGCCACCACATCCTGGCGCTCAGCCAGCACAGCGAATTCCCAGCCCTGGCTGTTGGTCCCTGACGGTGCGGTAATTCCCGCCGTAACCAGATCCTTCAGCAGGGCCTGCTCAAGCGCATCTGTTTTAAACGACCTGCAGGAGCGGCGCTTTCGCATCAGGGCAAAAAGAGACCGAGCAGCAGTATTGTTGGTCGCCCTGTCCGAGACCAAATCCAGGCGGTTTTCCAGAAACGGCGTTGCAATCGCCTCCACCGGACAGACCGCGTAACAGTGGCCGCACTGCATGCAGCGCTCGCCAGTGATTACGACCCGACCAGTCCCGCTATCTGCTTTTCCTTCTGTTGCCTCGATCTGCAAAATCCGGTCTGGGCAGACCGCCACGCAGGCGCCACAGGAGATGCAAAGATCACCATCGATATAGGGCAAACCAGGCGAGCCGATGGCCTTCACGACTGCACTCCTGAAATCAGGCTGACTACCAGGTTCCTGGTCAGTTGATATATTTCCGGATCCGAACTGCTGCGCGGGCCAGCGACGTTAAGCACGCGTATCATATGCTGTTCGACCCAGTCGGTGGTTTTCTCACACGCCTTATCGAGGCTCACTTTGTCAAAGTCGATATGTAGGCACGGTTTTTTGAGTCGCCGCGCAATTTTTTCGGTCAGGGCCGATCCTCCAGTAAGCGCGCCATGTGAGACAATCAGTGTACCATCGGCGTCAACAACGTTTTTTTCAGTTCTATCCCGATAATGTTCTGAGGCCAGCTCCTCCATCAGGTAGCGCTGCGGCAGAGGACCGTCCTCACACTTTCTCCCGGCCGGCACCGCCCCTCCATATGGAAACGAACAGGAGACAGCCCCATCGAGCGCACCACGATCCGCCCCGGTCTGCCCGCCTGAAATTACTCTTATAAGCATAGCCATCGTCTATTCACCTGTCGATACTGCCGCATCGGGCAAGCATCGAAGCTCTATCAGCCGCCCTCTTGCAATTGTGTTCTTCTGCTGTCCCCTGAAGTCTTTTGAATATGCCAGAAAACCTGAAGCGGCGTCAAGCAGACCCCACCGGTCCTGCACCGCTCCACAATAAAGCAGAAGCATCTCAATGCGGCAATCTTTGACAACGACTCCCGATATCCGGTATAGATGATGAAACTCATTATTTCCCTGCCATGAACCGGAACTCCCGAAAAGTCGTCCACCGAAGCCACTGGAACAATCAGCTTGTCGAAGTAATCGATTCAGGGGACACCCGGTCGCTTTATTTCGCCGGCAATGTGCTGCAGTCGTCCATGTCTCTGCACGAACCGCAGCGTCTCGTGCTGTCTTACACCCGCTATATGATGGCTTCTCTGCTAGTCGATGACGAACCGGAGCGCATCCTGGTAATCGGCATCGGCGCCGGCTCCCTGCTGCGCTTTCTCCACCACCATTTTCCAGATGCCTCGATCGACGGAATCGATTTTTCGGACACCGTCATCGACCTGGCCCGGAAATTTTTCCATCTGCCGGGCAGCCCGCAGATGAGAATTCACTGCAGCGACGGTTTTGACTTTCTCGCTGCCAGAGCCGATGAGTTCGACTACGATCTGATCCTGGTGGATGCCTTCGACGGGCTCGGCATGTCCGCTGCCATATACTGCTCAGATTTTTTCGAGCTCTGTCTGCATCACCTGAGTGTATCCGGCATTCTCAGCGTGAATCTGTGGAGCGGAGACCGGCTAGCCATGGAGCAGGTGGCGGATGCGATCAATGTCCATTTTGAATCATATCTCGAGCTGCCGGTACCCAACCGCGGCAACGTCATCTGCCTGGCTGGCCGGGGTGAGATTCTGGGTTCTTTGATGGAGCAGCATCATGAAGATATCGCTGCACTGCAGAAACGCTTTTCGATAAACTTCAGGGAGATCCTCAAGGTCTGCCGGAAACACAACCTGGGGCTGATGCAGCGGCTCTCACATCTGTTCTCCTGAACCAGCCGCCACAATTTTCCTGATGGCGGACAACTGATCCGACAGATCACCGATTTCCTGCTGCCAGTAGGTAAATGATCCGAACGACTCATTCACCAGGGTAGCACCGTCCTCGAGATACTGCTTGGCGCACCAGCTTATGTAGTGGATATAGCGCATCGCCCGTAGGGGTTCGATCAGCTTTAACGTTGCGCGATCGAATGGGGAGAAGGTCTCATATCCTTCCAGCAGCAGCTCGAGTTCGTAGCGTGACTCCTCAATGGTATCGGGCAGCAGCATCCACAGGTCCTGCACCGGCGGACCGACCACCATGTCATCAAAGTCGATGATATAAAAGGACTCTCCTGGACGGTATATCAGATTGCCGCTGTGGCAGTCGCCGTGCAGCCGAATCATGCGGATATTTTTAAAAAGCGGGGTTATCAGCTCCAGCAGTTCCGCTCCGAGCCGCTGAAATTCAGCACGCAGACTGTTCGGAATGAGCTCGCCCTGAACAAGTTCATCGATCTGATGACGGGTCGTATGCTGCGGATGCAGGCGATTGCGCCCCGGTGCCTCTCCCAGAGCACCGACACCGTGCACTCTGCCCAGCAGACGTCCGAGTTCGAGCCATTGATCCTCGCTGTATTCATCCACCAGCCGCCCGCCGCAGCGGGGATACACAGAAAAATTGATCGCTTCACAACTTCCCAGCAAAAGTCCGCTCTGCAGCTTCAATGGACTGATAACCGGTAATTCCTGAGCTTTACAGTCGATGACAAAACGCTGCTCATCCTCCAGAGCCTGCCTACTCCACCGACCGGGGCGGTAGAATTTGGCAACGATAAACTCACCGCTTTCATCCTGCAGCTCGTAGACCCGGTTGATATAGCTGGCATGCGGGCGACAGACATTGAGCAGCCGGCGGCCGGTGGCCTGTTCCACACAGGTGAGAATCGCATCCGGCGTGAGTGCAGCAAACGCAGATTCGGCCATATTAGTGCCTTGTGAACGTCAAAAAGATCAATTAAGGATCAAGAGAGGATCGAGGCTGCTGATTGCAGTTTCATATCCACGACAAATTTTCTATAACCTACTCAACCAATAGACAAGAAACCATCAGAAACTGAAATGATTGTTCATAGCGAATCCACGAGCTGCCGGGGATATTGTGCGAGGTGCGGAGTGGAACACCTGCTGCCGTTTGGCAATGCGATGGCACAGGCGCGCTGGCTAATGGCAGAGCTTGACCGCAAAAAGAGCATCGGCGTCCTGGCTGAAGGGGTTGCAAATGACCCGGCGCTATCGACCGCATCCCTGTTTGGCGAGGCCCGCGGCAAGATGTTCGGGGTGTTGGAATGTCGCTCAAAGCATGGCAAACAGCATTGGCTCTATGGGTTTTCCGGCCAGTACAATGGACGCTGGCTGGTACCCGGCTGGGCGGGTCCGCTCTTCGATCTGAAGCGCTACCGCACCCTGCACGACCCTGCCGAGCGCCAAATCAAAGAGCTGACCAGCCAGATGCAAGGGGCTTCGGAAGACCAGCAGAACACCCTCGCCGCTGAACGCGCTGCCCGCTCACAGCAATTGATGCAGAAGCTCCACGCCCTTTACCGGTTGAGTAACTTCTGCGGATCATCGGCAACACTCGACGAGGTGCTGCAAACCGGCGCCAACAAGCCCACCGGTATTGGCGACTGCTGCGCTCCTAAGTTGCTCAACCAGGCAGCCGCAGCAGCTCTTCTACCCGTCTCTCTGGCTGAGTTTTATTACGGCCGTGAAAATCGCTCCGCTACCCGGGTACATAGGGTATTTTACCCGGCCTGCACCGAAAAATGCGCGCCGCTGCTCGGCTATATGCTCTGCGGGGCGTAAGATCGGAAGTGAGCAGCATGGGCACCGGACTGAACATCATCCATTGCGACGAGGCCATGGTGGTGGTGATCAAACCGCCGGAGCTGCTCTCCGTATCCGGTCGAGGTCCTCATAATCAGGACTCGGTGGCGACCAGGCTGCGTAAACTGCTGCCCGATATAATCGATCAACCGGCCGTGCACCGGCTCGATATGCAGACTTCGGGCCTGCTGGTGATGGCCAGAACCGCTCAGGCCCACCGTAATCTCAGCCGCCAGTTCGAACAGCAGCAGGTGCTCAAGCGCTATGTTGCTGTCCTGGAAAAAACAATCAAGCCAATCTCGGGCACCATCCTGCTGCGTTTTCGCCTCGATCCGGAAAACCGGCCGTACCAGGTGTTTGATCCAGTCAGCGGTAAAATCTCGCTGACCGACTGGCACAAAATCAGCGACATAAAAGGTGGCAGCAGAATCGAATTCAGGCCGCTTACCGGCAGGACCCATCAACTCAGGCTGCACGCCGCGCACCCGCGTGGGCTCAATGCTGCAATCGTCGGGGACAGGCTGTATGGATCAGGCCAACCGCAGGACACCATGCTGCTCCATGCCTGTTATCTTTGCTTTCTGCACCCGACAGAGGGCAGGCCCTGTGATTTTTTTTCCGAGCCCCTTTTTTAAGCCAGCTTGCTCCGGACCGCTGGCTGGTTATCATATTAGCAGGGGTAATGTTTGCAGCTTCTGCTGGAAAATCTGGCTACCACTTCCGGGATTTCTGAAATGCGCAAAGAAATAACCAGCGAAACGATACCGATCAAGCTTTGGCTCGACGATATGGAAGACGGGGCCCTGCAACAGGCCAGAAATCTTGCCAACCTTCCCTTCGCCTTCCATCATGTGGCCATCATGCCGGATGCCCATTTCGGCTACGGGATGCCGATCGGCGGCATTCTGGCCACCAGGGAGGTCGTTATTCCCAATGCGGTGGGGGTCGATATCGGCTGCGGCATGTGTGCCGTGAAAACCTCTCTGGAATCTGTTTCCCCCGCCCAGCTCAAAAACGTGATGCGGGCAATCAGAAAAAACATCCCACTGGGATTCAAGCATCATAAAAAACCACGTCCCCATTCCTTGATGCCTGCCAGGACGTCTGGCTCGCTGCCGATCACAGAGCAGGAGTATGACAAGGCCAGATGCCAGGTCGGCACCCTGGGCGGCGGCAATCATTTCATCGAAATCCAGCGCGCAGCCGACGGTGCCATCTGGTTTATGATCCATTCAGGCAGCAGAAATCTTGGCTACCGGGTTGCCAACCATTACAACAAGCTGGCCATCAGCCTCAATAAAGCAGCCAGACATGCGGTCCCGCCCTCCTGGCAGCTCGCCCATCTCGAGATGGACAGTGAGCATGGCCGAACCTATGTCGAAGAGATGCGCTACTGCGTCGAATTTGCCAGAGCCAACCGGGCAGCGATGCAGGAGCAGGTCCAGAACTGTCTGGTCGATGAATTGTCGGAGACAATCGAATTTTCAGAACCGATCAACATTGCCCATAACTACGCCGCCCGTGAACACCACTTCGGCAGGGACGTCTACGTGCATCGCAAGGGAGCCACCCGCGCCGCGAAAGGAGATACCGGCATCATTCCGGGCTCACAGGGAAGTGCGAGCTATATCGTGCGCGGCAAAGGAAATCCTGAGAGTTTTTCATCCTGCTCCCACGGTGCCGGGCGCCTGCTGGGCAGAAAGCAGGCCCAGCGGGAACTGGACCTGGCCCGGGAACAGGCGCACCTCGTGCAGAAGAACATTCTGCACAGTCTGCGGGGCAAAAAAGACCTCGATGAAGCTCCCGGGGCCTATAAAAATATAGAACAGGTCATAGCCTGCCAGCAGGATCTCGTCGATATCGTGGAGATTCTCGAACCGATGGCGGTTATCAAGGGCTGAAACCGCATGCCGGAGTGGACTATGGACAGAGGCGCTCGATGCTCCAGCTGTCTGCTGTGCGACGATACATGAAACGGTCGTGGAGCCGGTTTTCCCTGCCCTGCCAGAACTCAATCTCTTCCGGTGTTACCCGGTAACCGCCCCAGAAGGAGGGCAGCGGAATTTTCCCTTCTCCGAATTTTTTCTTCATTTCGGAAAATTTCTGCATCAGGGCCTGACGTGAACTCAAGCCGTGACTCTGACTGGAAACCCAGGCGGCCACCTGGCTGTCCCTTGGCCGGCTGAGAAAATAACGGGTGGAATCGGCCGCACTGATTTTCTCAGCGCGTCCGTTTATAATCACCTGACGGTCCAACTCCAGCCAGACGAACAACAGGCTGACCCTGCTGTTTGACTTGATCTCTTCAGCCTTGCGGCTGCCGTAGTTGGTGAAAAAGACAAAGCCGTCATCATCGAAGTATTTGAGCAGTACCGTGCGCTGGCTCGGCTGACCAACAGTGTTGACCGTTGCCAGAACCATCGCTGTGGGATCGGCAATGGTGGTTTTCCGGGCCTGCTCGAACCAGACGCTGAACTGGCTGACCGGACTCGGCTCCAGGTCGCCACGGTTCAATCCGCCCTTTAGATACTCTCTTCGAAAATGACTGATGTCCATCGGTTCATTCCCTGCTGGTTCATAATGAATTTAAAGTCTATCCTGCTGCACAAATGAAGGAACTTCAGCCGCCGTATTTTCATGCATCAGGTTAAGTTGACCGCGCCTAGAGTATGTGCATGGTAGCCTTGATGTCAATGGTCTGCCGGCCAGTATTGTCCGCTTCATGGCAGCCTGATAGTCAAGCTCAATCCACTCTGCGCAAGTGTCCTATAACCGATTTTTATTGCTTATATAACGCCGACATACTATTCAGCACTGCGAAAAATGTGTATCCTGTGAGAAATCAGCTCAAACCTGGTAATCGTCGAAACCCTCAGCCACCGGACCTGCCACCTTTAAAGATTCAGAAACTGCCCATGTATCTTACCAATAAAACCAAGATAATAGCCACCATCGGTCCAAGTTGTCAGACGGATGAGAAGATCGAAGAGTTGGTCGAGGCCGGCATGGATGTAGCCCGCATCAATCTCTCCCACGGCAACCACGACAGCCATACCCAGGCCATCGAATCTGTCAAGAAAGCGCGGCAGAAAACCGGACGAAAGACAGCCCTGCTGCTCGATACCCGCGGCCCTGAAATCAGGGTTGGTGAACTCGGCAAAGGGAGGCTGCTCAAGGAACGGGACACCGTGATCTTTTCGTCTTCGCAGGAGTCCGGGCCCAATGCCACCACGGTCAATTATGCCGGCTTTGCAGACGATGTCTCGGTCGACGATTTTATCCTGCTGGATGACGGCAAGATGCGGCTTCAGGTTACTGCAACCGACGATGATACTGTCACGGCCCGGGTCCTCGTCGGAGGCCTGCTGCACTCGAGAAAGCGGGTCAGCCTGCCCGATATCAGTGTCAATCTGCCTTCCATTACCGAGGAAGACCGCCGGGACATCATTTTCGGGGTCGAACAGGAAGTCGATTTTATCGCCGCCTCTTTTGTCAGAAAAGCAGACGATGTAATGGTTGTACGGCAGCTCATTGACGAACTCGGTGGTAATCAGGCCATCATTGCCAAGATCGAAAACCGGCAGGGTGTCGAGAATCTTGATGAGATCCTCGCAGCCGCCGACGGCCTGATGGTCGCCCGGGGCGATCTCGGGGTCGAAATGCCCGCCGAAGAGGTGCCGATTATTCAAAAGATGATCATCCGGGCTGCTAATATTGTCGGCAAGCCGGTCATCACTGCGACGCAGATGCTCGAGTCGATGATTTCCAGTCCTACCCCGACCAGAGCAGAAGCAAGCGATGTGACCAACGCGATTTTCGACGGCACCGATGCGGTGATGCTTTCCGGGGAAACGGCGGTCGGCAGCTATCCGCGGGAAGCGGTCCTTTTTCTGGCCAAAACCGCCCGCATCAGCGAAGCTGCGCTCGACTATGAATCTATTCTGGCCGACGGCCTGAGACGTCGCAGACAGGTTATCGCCGATGCGATTTCCTATGCTTCCTGTGCTACCGCAGCCGATCTTTCGGCCGCGGCGATCATCGTGGTCACCACGTCGGGCTCCACCGCGCTCAGAGTTGCCCGCTACCGCCCCAAAGCACCGATCATAGCCTTCAGCCCGGTTGAAACCAGTCTGCGTAAATTGCAGCTGGTCAGAGGGGTAATTCCGCGATCATGCAGCTCCTACAAGAGCCTCAGCGAGCAGGTATCCCATGTTATACGGGAGGCGCTGCAGGCTGAGCTTATTGCCTTCGGCGACCGGGTGGTAATCACCGCCGGCCTGCCGCTGCATACCGCAGGAACCACCAACACATTGAAAGTGCTGCGCATCGATGAAAATTATCTGCGGGAGCCTGATCGGAGATAGCTGGCCTCACTCATACCGCTATTATCTCCTGATATCTCGCCTAATTAGTAACCATGCTGATAATCACCGATACCATTTCGATTCCCGAACAGGAAGTGGAGTTTCTGCCAATCCGCGCTTCGGGCCCCGGCGGTCAGCATGTCAATAAAGTATCCTCTGCAGTCCATCTGCGCTTTGATATCAACACTTCCTCGCTTCCCGAACATTGCAAGAGGCGCTTATTGCGCATGGCCGATCGCCGGATCACCGCAGGCGGCATCATTGTAATCAAGGCCGGCCAGTTCAGAAGCCTGGAAAAGAACAAGATCGATGCGCTGCAGCGCTTGCGTCTGCTCATCGCTGGCAGCCTCAGACAAAGCAAGAAGCGAATTCCAACCCGGCCTTCGAAACGTTCCCAGACAAAGCGGATCGAGAAAAAGCAACAGCACGGCAAGCGCAAATCACTGCGCCGGAAGATCACTTCCTTCGAATAGATCCATACCAATCATTATTTTATGCTCGATCATACCTTCTGCCACATCCACGGTGTCGGGGATGCCGGCGAACAAAAACTGTGGCGTCAGGGGATCCACACCTGGGCCGACCTGCTGGAACAGCCCGGGGCAGTGCCACGGATGAGTGCGGCAGAGATTACGACCGTGCTGCACGACTCGCTCTCGGCTCTAGGCAATTCACCGCACTATTTCAGCAAGCGCCTGAAACGTCGTGATTGCTGGCGCCTGTTTCCGCATTTCAGAGACGCCGTCGGCTATATCGATATCGAAACCACCGGGCTGGGACCAAGCTGCGACGTCACCACCATCGCGTTATACGACGGCAGCAGTGTCAGGACGTATGTGAATGGCATCAATATCGACGATTTCCTCGAAGATGCCGATGACATCAAAGTGTTCATCAGCTATAACGGCATCTCGTTTGATATTCCGGTGCTGGAGCATTTTTTTCGCACCAGATTTGATCAGGCCCACATCGACCTGCGCTATGTCCTGGCCCGACTGGGCTTCAAGGGAGGACTGAAAGGCTGCGAGAAACAGCTGGGCATCAACCGCGGCAGTCTCGACGGTATCGACGGTTCATTTGCGGTGCTGCTCTGGCGGGAGTATGAGCGCTACGGCAATGAGCAGGCGCTTGAAACCCTGCTGGCCTACAATATCGAGGATACGGTGAACCTGGAGAGGCTCATGGTGGAGGCTTATAATCGCAATGTGGAGCGCACACCGTTTTATGCAAACCTTGAACTGAGCTACCCTGTTCCGCCAATGCTCAGCCATCAGCCAGACCCGGCCATTATCGAATTGTGCAAACGGCAGGTCTATTGATTTACCCGCTTCAGCCTGCCCTTATATCTGCAGAAACACCCGCGCCTTCAGATACTCATCTTCAAAGCTGTCCCGGATCCCGGCGAACTCGGACAGCCGCAGATCGACGCGGGACAGGAGCTGCTTCAGTCCCGCCTCTGAAGGGTAAAAATTACCGGAGTAACCAAGATCATAGATGTTGGAATAGACATCGCCCAGTGCGATAAAAGTGACCTGCTGCCGTTCCTGCCCTTCTGCCGCGGGCGGGTTATGATGAAACCCGATACAGCGGATCAGGTTCTCATCAAAGTTCCATTTCCGGGCGATCAGCAGGCCGATTTCCTGGTGATCGATACCCAGCACCTGCTTTTCCGCTTCGATCAATGACAGAGGTTCGTTCTCCACCATTGTCAGAACCTCCTGGTATTCGCTGCCGAAAAAGACTTTGCCCAGATCGTGCAGCAGGCCGCCGAGCAGATAATCATCCCGATCTGCTGAGCCTGCGTGCCTGGCCCGGTCGAGCAGCAGTGCGGCCACCCCGACGCTCACCGAATGGGTCCAGAACCCTGCAATTGGCAGGTTCCGGGTGTTCATGGTCCTCGATACGGCTTTAATAACCACCGCCGACAAGGCCAGCGTCTTGACCGTATTGAAGCCAAGCAGGGTAATCGCTCTGCTCAGCGAGGTAATCTCGGAGACCAGCCCATAATGGGCAGAATTGACCAGTTTGAAAAGTTGCCTGGAAAGGAGCGGATCGGCCCCAACCAATACACTCAATTCATCGACCGGCGCATCGGGGCTGCTGCACAGCTCGATGATGCCCTTCACCGTGGCCGGCAGGACAGGCAACTGCTCGACCTGAGTCTCTATCTTCTCCCTGTAGATACGGTGTTTAACTTGCATAAGATTTTATACATCGAATCCAGAGAGAAAGCCCCTGCCCATTACACCAGTTCCGAAAAAAAAATACGGTTAATGGGGGAAACTCAGCAGCAGCCAGAGATAGGCCGCCAGCAGGATCGCGATATACAGCACCATGTTGCCGGTGGGCCTGATCACCGCGCCTTTGCCAGTGGGATAATGCCGCTGGGCCAGATAGGTTATGAGCCAGTCAACTCGGTCCAGGCTCAGTGCTCTGATCGATTTATTGAGCTGGGTGATCCAGCCCGAAACATGCTCGACGACGCGGCGCAGAAATCGCCGGTAGAACCACTCGGCGTCGAGATTGATCGCCACCTTCTCCGGCGGATAGACGCCCTGCAGGTTCAGCCAGACAAAGGCGAGTATCGCGAAAAACAGCAGCTGGGTCTGGGCCAGGACATGGGTAAGGTCGTAGGGGTTGAAATCGACCGCAAACGGCAACAACCGGTAGAGCATCTTCGGGTAGATGCCGATGGCCAGGCACAACACCGCAGCAATGGTCATGGCCAGCAGCATGTTCTTCGGCGGCTCGGTCGTTCTGATCCCGGAGTCGTGGGCAAAAAAGGCAAAATAGGGAATCTGGATACCGGCATGTTTCAGCACACCTGCAGAGGCGAGAAGTAAAACGAGCCAGATGAAACTGTGCCCCTCTTTTATCGCCGCAGCCATGATCATCGACTTGGCGACAAAACCGCTGAACAAGGGAAAGGCCGAGATCGAAGCAGCACCGATAATACATAGAATCGCTGTTTTCGGCATGGTTTTGTAGAGCCCGCCGATATCGGTGGCTTTGATCCGGCCGGTTCGGTAGAGTACCGCTCCCATGGACATGAACAACAGGCTCTTGTAGATGATATGAACAAAGGCATGGGATACCGCGCCGTTGATCGCCAGAGCCGTACCGATACCGATGCCGCAGACCATGAAGCCAAGCTGGTTGATCAGGCTGTAGGACAAAACCCGCCGCAGATCGTTCTGGATCACCGCGTAGAAAATAGGAAAACAGGCCATGGTCGCCCCGACATAAATCAGCAGCTCCGTTCCCGGATAGCCGCGAGCCAGTGCGTAAATAGCGGTCTTGGTGGTAAAGGCGCTTAAAAAGACGGTTCCGGTCGCGGTCGCCTCCGGATAGGCATCGGTCAGCCAGGTATGCAGCAGCGGAAAGGCGGCCTTGATACCAAAGGCCAGCAGAATAAGCCAGCCACCCAGATGATCGATGCCGATGAAGTCAAACGCAATTGAGCCGGTTTCAGCTGCGTGCAGCAGCACACCAGCCAGCAGGATCACCCCCGACATCACCTGAATGATCAGGTAGCGCATACCGGACTGATAGGACCGCTCGGTGCGCCGCGCCCAGACGAGAAAGGCCGAGGTCAGCGCCAGCATCTCCCAGAATACGAACAGGGTAAGCAGGTCGCCGGCAAACAGCGCACCCACCGCACTGCCGGAATAGAGCAGCCCTGCCACATGCTGCATGGTGTCGCGCACATGCAGCGCAAAGAGGATCGAGATAAAGGCCGCGATATGAAAAACATAGCCAAAGACAATACTGAGTCCATCCACCCGGTAGACCATCAGTTCGTAGTCCAGAAAAGGCAAATAGACCTGCACATCCGGCTCCAGCAGCCAGAGATGCAGACCGCTCAAAGTGACGATACCAAGCATCAGCAAAGAGCGCAGCACCCCTCTGGTGACCAGGGCCAGCAGGGCGGCCAGGAAAAACGGGACGAAAGCAGGCAGCTCACTCATCCACATGACGCCCCTCCTCAGTCTGGCTCAGTTCATCTCTGGTGTAATAATCCTCCTTACGTTCCACCAGGGCCCGCAACCATTTGGAGCCGAGCACGATTGCCGTACAGCCGATAAATCCATAGATCGAGTAAAAGCCGAGCAGACCCTCCCAACGGTGAATCGTATGGCGGTGGATGACGAAGTCGAGCAACAGCAGAATACCGCAACTTATGTAGAGGGTGTATAAAACCAGCTGCACATTTCTTTGATTATCGAAAAGATAGGTTTTCTTATCTGCCATAAAATCTCGAAGCCTCCACAAATTGGGACGCCAGGTCAAAAAGCGGCTGGGGATAGAAAAACAGCACGATACAGCCCAGCGCGGTGATGCAGAGCGCAATCAACGAGGGCAGCGGCGCCTCTCTTATGGATGGGTCCCGCCCCTTGTCTTCCGGATTATCATAAAAGAAAGCCTTGAGCGGGATTGGCAGCAGATAGGCGATGTTGAGCAGGGAACTGGCCATCAGCACCACCATCAACAGCCAATGCTCCGACTCGATGGTGCCGATCATCAGATACCACTTGCTCCAGGTCCCGCCGCAGGGAGGCAGCCCGATGATACTGAGACTGCCGATGAAAAAAGCTGTCATGGTTATTGGCATCCTGCGCCCCAGGCCGTGCATCTGGGAAATCTCAGTCTTATGGGCAGCCACCATGATTGCCCCGGCACAAAAGAACAGAGTGATCTTGCCGAAGGCGTGCATGGCAATGTGCAGCGCCCCACCCAGGGCCCCGGAACTGCTCACCAGCAGCGCTCCTACAGTGATATAGCTGAGCTGGCTGATAGTTGAATAGGCCAGCCGGGCCTTGAGGTTGTCCTGACGCATCGCCACCAGCGAGGCGATAATCACCGAGCCACCGGCCAGATAGAGCAGAAAATCAGTGATCGGCAGTTGGGCAAGCATATCAAAGCCGAAGATATACGTGCAGACCTTGAGAACGCTGAATACCCCCGCCTTGACCACCGCCACCGCATGCAACAGTGCACTGACCGGTGTCGGGGCCACCATTGCCGCCGGCAGCCAGCGGTGAAACGGCATGATCGCCGCTTTACCGATCCCGAAAATATAGAGCGGCAGCAATATCGAAGCAGCCAGCTTCGAGGAATCATCGAATACCCCGCCGGCCTGAAAATCAAGCGTGCCGGTCACATACCAGGTACCGATAATGGCCAGCAGCAGGAATAAAATAGAAGTGGTCAGCAAAATGCCGAGGTAGGTGCGTCCGCCCAGTTTGGCCTTCTCGGTCCCGGCATGGGTCACCAGCGGGTAGGTGGAAAGGGTCAGCGCCTCGTAGAAGATAAACAGCGTAAACAGGTTGCCGGAGTGGGCAATGCCGATTGCAGCAGCGATAGCGATTGCAAAACAGGCGTAAAAGCGGGTCTGGTTTTCTTCCCCATGCCCGCGCATGTAACCGATCGCATAAACCGTGGTAACCAGCCACAGGTAAGAAGCCACCAGCGAGAAAATCAGGCCGAGCGGTTCAATCTGGAAGCTGAGGCTCAGTCCAGGCAAAAGATCCGGGCTGATCCAGCCAATCTGCACACCTTCCCCATTCAGACGATACAGGGTCGAGACCAGATAGATCAGCAACACTCCCGTGCAAATGCTCACCGTTTCGCGCAGATTCGGCCAGCGGCCTGTGACCACGATGCCTGCCACCCCTGCCAGGGGAACAAGTATGCTCAGCAGCAGGATGGTGTCCGGGCTCATATTCATCACGGACTCACTCCGGAAATCACGAACAGCGTTTGTGCCGCCAATTCACTGATGCCGACCGTGAGCGAGGTATCGATACCGAAATAGAAGTTGGCAAAAACGAGCAGCCAGATCGGCACAAGTTGACCCAGTGGAGGGTCTTTGATTTCGTCGAGGATGATGCGCGGAGGTGCAAAATAGACCCATTCAACGATTCGCCAGACATAGATCACCGCCAGCAGCGAACTGATCAACACCAGTACTGTCACCGGCCACCAGCCTTTGTCGAGCAGGGCCAGGATAAGGTACCACTTGGACACGAAGCCAACGGTCAACGGCACCCCAATCAAACTCAGACCACCGGCCACAATGGCCGCCATGGTCCATGGCATCTGCTTACCGAGACCGGCGAAATGGCTGAGCTGGGCGGAACCGACCCGGTAGAATACTCCACCGATGGCCAGAAATAACGCGGCCTTCATCAGCGCATGGTTAAACAGGTGCAGCAGGGTTGCGGTCAGACCGAGCGGGGTACCGATAGCCAGCCCCAGAATCATATAACCGATCTGGGCCACACTCGAATAGGCAAAGAGCCGCTTGATATTGAGCTGATAGATCGCCGCCACCGACGCGGCAAAGATTCCGGAAATCCCCAGTACCACGAAGATATCCTGCAACGGCAGTACGGTGGCCACGAATTCGGCCCCGACAACGGAGAAAATAAAACGAATCAGCACATAGACTGCCACCTTCGTGGAGGTGGCTGCCAGAAATGCGGTGGCAACGGATGGGGCAAAAGCATAGGCGTTGGGCAACCAGAGGTGCAGCGGAAACAGGGCCAGTTTGAGGCACACCCCGACAATGAAAAAGCCGATTGCACTGAGCACCGTTTTGGAATGATGCACCTGCGGCAGCCGCTCTGCCAGATCATACATGTTCAGGGTCCCGGTCATCATGTACATCAAACCGACGCCGATGATGATAAAGGTCGCCCCGATGGTACCCATGATCAGGTATTGGTAAGAGGCGGTCAGCGCCCGTCGGTCGTTGCCGAGGGCTATCAAGGTATAGGAGGACAGCGACGATATTTCCAGAAAGACAAAGACATTGAAAGCATCACCGGTGGCCAGAATGCCCAGCAACCCAGTCAGACAGAGCAGATAGGAGGTATAGAACACCATATGCCGGTTGTGCGGTAATTCACGCCGGATACTGCTCTGGGCGGCAACCAACACAATGGCCCCCATGGCCGACACCAGCAGCAGTAGGTAGCCATTCAGATAGTCGATGCGGTACTCGATTCCCCAGGGCGCCGCCCAGCCGCCGAGTTCGTAAATAATTACCTGATGCTTCAGGACCTGCTGCAGCAGGCTGCAACTGATCAGCAAAGTGAGGGTGCTGACCAGCAGCGCAAACCGCGAAACCAGGCGGGGGACCCGCACCAGAAGGCAGAACGGCGCACCCAGCAGGGGCACGATCACCTGCAGTATGGGAAGGTGCTCGATCACTGGTCGATGTTGCTGGGGCTCAAGGCATGTTTTTTTCTGAATCCATAGGCTTCCAGATGCGACTCCATCTGATCTTGGGTATCCTGGGCCTGGATCTCATACTCCTCTATGGACCCGTAGGCTTCCTGAATCCTGACGACCAGCGCGAGCCCCAGTGCGGTAGTGGCGATACCGACGACGATGGCGGTCAGAATAAGAACATGGGGCAGCGGGTTGGAATAGAGCTGCCATTTTTCGTCCAGGATCGGAGCGGTCGCTCCGGTTATCTTGCCCATGCTGATGTAAAAGAAGAAGACCGAGGTCTGGAAAATAGACAGTCCCACCAGCTTTTTGATCAGATTTTCATGGGCGATGACGATATAGAAACCGATCATCATCAGCACCACGACGATCCAGTAGTTATAAAGACCGAGGATGTTCATTTTTTTCTATCACTTATTATATTTGTGCTTGACCGTGCGCCAGGTGAATTTGAAAAAGATGGTTATCATCACCGAGGCAACGGTGATACCAACCCCGAGTTCCACCAGCAGAATGCCCAGGTGCTGACCGTGTACCGGGTCGTGCTCGAGTACCCCGTACTCCAGAAAATTTCCACCCATCAGTATGCAGAGAACACCAACCCCTGCATAGAGCAGCACCCCCAGCGCGCTGAACAGCTCCAGGATATGCGGCTTGAAAACCCTTGATGCATTGCTCAACCCGTACAACATCGTGTACAAGATGATGCCCGCCGCAAATATTACCCCGGCCTGAAATCCGCCACCCGGCCCGTAGTCTCCGTGAAACTGCACATAGAGTGCAAAAATCAGGATCAGCGGCAACATCATTTTGGCCACCACCCGCAAAATGATCTGCTGCTGCATATCAGCCGGAACCCTTCGCTTCTCCTCTTCCTTGGTCCTTCGCGATACGCGCAGCAATGATATCACGCCGATGCCGGCTGTAAAGACCACCAGAGTTTCACCGAGCGTATCGTAGCCACGGTAGCTGGCCAGCACCGAGGTGACCACGTTGGGCACCCCGATTTCAGCCATAGAATCATTTAGATAGCGCGGAGCGACATGCTGATGAACCGGGGCCTCGGCGGAACCGAAATGGGGCATATCGAGGGTTCCGTAAATCAGCAAGGTGCCGGTGGCCAACACCACACCGAGTGCCAGCATGGGCCGATATCTGGAATGCTTTTCATATTGTCCGACGAGCTTGAGCGAGGCCAGCATCAGCAGGGTCGAGATACCGGCGCCCACTGAAGCCTCGGTAAAGGCGACATCGACTGCGTCAAGGTCCATGAACAGGCTGGCGGAAATCAGACTGTAGATACCCGAGAGCATGACCACAGCGAAAAGGTCTTGCATTTTTGCCACCGCCAGGGCCGTGAGAACCAGAAACCCCAGCAGGACGATGTCTATTAAGGTTTCCATTATTATTTTTTCTGCTCCTCCGTACCTTTCTCCCCGGAGCCTATCTGGTCGATCGGCTTAAGACCGCTTTTCAAGGCCGCTTTGGCCATCGCATGACTGGCGGTGGTGCCGGCCAGCAGCGAAAATATCAGAATCAGGATCAGCTTGGGCAGAGCCAGCCCCCAGCCTGCCTGCAGCATCAGCCCGATCAGGATGAGGCTGGCACCGAGCGTATCGGTCAGGCTGGCCGCATGTATCCGGGAAAAAAACTCAGGAAAACGTAACAGCCCGAGCGCCCCGGTAAGGCAGAAAAAACTGCCGCCAGCCAGAAATATCCCGCTGAGAATGTCGAGGAGAAAGTCCATCAGTCCTGGTACTCCGCGGTCTTTTTCTCGGTATATTCGAAGAAACGCAGAACCCCGATTATGCTGATAAAATTGATAAGCGCATAGACAATGGCAATGTCGAGAAAATCGGGCCGACCGGAGAGAAAGTCCATGACCGCAATCAGCAGCACCGTCTTGGTGCCGAAATTGTTCACCGCCAGAATACGGTCATACAGGGTCGGTCCAAGAAAAGCACGGATCAACGCCAGGGCCATCACGACCAGCAGGGTCAGATGCAGTCAGGGCAAACATCAGCCCTCCACCCGGCAGACCCGCCGATCCATTTCGCCTCTCAGCAGATCGTCCGCGGCGGCATCGGTGAGGGCATGGACAAGAATCGTGCTGCCTTCGAGATCAATACTGACCGTGCCCGGCGTAAGCGTTATGGAGTTGGCGTAGATAACCTTGCCGAGATCGCTTTTCTGGGAGGCGGTGACTTCGATGACCCGCGGATTGATCGAGTCGTTACCCTGCCAGACGCAGCGGGCCACCGCAATATTTGCCAGAATGACTTCCTTGGCAAGCCAGACCAGATAGATCGGCAGGGTGAAGGTGATGGTCAAAGGCTGGGATTCGCCGTCGACCACATCCATGTAGTGGCAGAGCCCGGCGACAAACAATACCGAAACAAGCATGAAAAACAGTAGCAGCGGCGTATAATGGCCGGAATTGACCAGCCAGAATGCAGCAAGAAGAAATGACAGTGCCAGAACGTGTCGCATGAGCGATTAATTAAGCTAATACCAATGTGTTTCAGTTCACCTGGAGAGGGGAATTAACAGAATCAACCCTAGCCATTTGCATATAAGGCACATTTCGTAGCACATCTAATATTATTATGTCAAGTATAAACGAAACTTATCAGCAAATATTCCCCCTCACTTGACAAATACGTTGATCTTGCACAATAGAAATTTTCTAGGGTCGATCAATACAAAAAAAATGGCCGCAGCGTGATCAGCACCCGTGTTTCACCAGAAAATCATGCACCATCTCATGCATGATAGCTGTCCGGCTCCGCCCCGTTTCAGAGACAAGTACCCAGGAACAACGCTGCCAGGCACGCTGCATATCGGCAGGTACCAGCAATTTCAATTCCACTAAATCAAGCTGACCAACCTTGTCAGCCCCCGTCTCGGCTCGACCCTTTTGGCGTTCTCCTTCATCCATGGTCTTCAGAGCCCCTTTGCTGATCCTGGTGAAAAGATACGACAGCTTTATAGGTGATAGAGTTTCCTCCGAAAATATCAAGAGCACTGCCTATGGTTGCATCGATTCTGCCGCCCCCGATCTGCCGGATTTGCTCCAGGTCTTCGATATTGCGGATACCTCCTGCATAGGTGGTGGGCAGTCCTGCATACTCAGCCAGTATTGCGACGAGCGCAGTTTCGATTCCGCTGCACTTGCCTTCCACATCGGCTGCGTGAATCAGATATTCATCGCAATAGGAGGCCAGTTCTGCAAGTGTATCCGGCGCTATCCTGGTTCGGGTGAACGTTTGCCAGCGGTCGGTGACGATATAGTAGGAGCCGTCGAGCAGCCGGCAGCTCAGATCGAGCACCAGATGCTCTTTACCAACCTCAGACTTCAACTGCTCCAGGCGCTTGAAATCGATCCTGCCGTCGCGAAAGACCCAGGAAGTAACGATCACATGCGAAGCGCCCTGCTCGAGCCAGTATGAGGCGTTTTCGGCGGTGATGCCCCCGCCGATCTGCATGCCGCCCGGCCAGGCCTCGAGCGCCTGGCGGGCCGCAGCTTCGTTGCCCGGTCCAAGCATAATGATATGCCCGCCCCTGAGATTGTCTCTTCGATACAATTCGGCGAACCAGGCAGGCGACTGATCGGAGACGAAATTAGTCCTGAGCGCCTCCGGTTGGTCATCGGACAGCGTCGAACCGACGATCTGTTTCACCTGCCCCCGATGAAGATCGATGCAAGGCCTGAATTTCATATCTCACCAATGAAAAAGCGGGCCGTTCTTTGTAGAACCAGCCCGCTCGTCTGTATAACGCTGCACTGACCAGGCGCGGTTGCCCGGCGCCTGGAATACCTGCTTACGATTTTTTAATCAGCATGGTCGACGGGTCGAGCATCAGGGTTGTACCCGGTTCAACTTCGCAATAGGCGCATTTGAGAATATCGAGTTTCATCATCTGCTCCTGCGGGTTGATCACCAGCACCACATCGAACAGATCGTCAATGGTATGGCATGGCGCCGGCACCCCGTCGGCGCTGACCCGCGGGTCAGCGCGATGGCATACTGCCGAAAACCAGATCACCGAGATAGACAGATTCCGCATCAACTGCTTCAGATCTTCCATGTCCTGCCGGCCATTGCCGTCAAAGTCATAGCCATCGATAATCAGGCAGTCGGGCTTGAAGACATCCTGTTGGATCAGATCCTTGAGACGCTCCTCGAGCATCGCCCTGGAAAACACATTCTCTTTGAAGGTCATGATCATCCGGTGCCTGGGCACCTCCATAACCGTTTCATCGCTGAGACCGTCAACCATCATGGAAAAAATTTCATCGTAGCGATCACGTGTTTTTTCAATGGTTTCACCGATGGCGACATGCAATACGTTGT
Organism: uncultured delta proteobacterium; assembly: GCA_963824415.1. GTDB lineage: Bacteria > Desulfobacterota > Desulfobulbia > Desulfobulbales > Desulfocapsaceae > JABDQA01. The sequence goes on along the minus strand of CAWGPM010000001.1, from coordinate 357,282 downwards.
TGCCGCGCAGCATCGAGTCGAGCGCAATCTGCACCAGAATTGCTGTCTTACCCAGACCGGCCCGAGCCATTACCAGGCCGAGGCCCTGGCTGTCTTCTTCTGCCTTGTTATTGAGCCCCAGCACCCGCAACGGGTTGGTGGCGATCAGATCTTCTTTGCCCATGGCAGTTAACTCCTCATATTCGTAATATTTAACAAACCCGGTGTGCAGCGAACAACGTCATGCTCAAATGCTGGGCTGCGCCGCCTGTTTGCGTTGTATTTAATCGCTACGCGTTCTTTCTCTCGTCCTGGAACTTTTTAATCAGCTCCTCGCTGACCCCTTTCGGCACCTGTTTGAACGTCGCAAACTCCATCGTGAATTCCGCTTTACCCTGGGTCAGGGAGCGCAGCGTGGTCGAGTACCCGAACATCTCGGAGAGCGGTACTTCGGCTTCGACCACCGTGTAGTTGCCCTCCTCCACGGTACCGATAATCATGCCGCGCCGCTGATTAAGGCTGCCCATCACGGCGCCCTGGAACTCGGACGGCCCCTCAACGGCCACTTTCATGATCGGTTCCATGATCACTGGTTTGGCCTTCATATAGGCTTCCCTGAAGGCGCCTGCTGCAGCCAGCTGAAAGGCGACATCGGATGAATCAACCGAGTGTGAGTTACCGTCGTTGATCACCGCCCGGACCCCGGTAATTGCCGCACCGCATAAAGATCCCTTGACCAGACTTTTCTGGAAGCCTTTGTCGCAGGAAGGAATGAATTCTCGGGGAATCACACCACCGACGATATTGTCGACGAATTCATAATCGCCCTCTTCCAGCGGCTCCAGATACCCTGCCACCCGGCCGTACTGGCCAGAGCCACCGGTCTGTTTCTTGTGGGTGTAATCAAAAGGCGCCTGCAGGGTAATTGTTTCACGATAGGCAACCTGGGGCGCCCCGGCCTGAACCTCAGCCTTGTACTCGCGCTTCATCCGCTCGATATAAACGTCGAGATGCAGCTCGCCCATTCCGGAGATGATGGTTTCACCGGTCTCGTGATCGACGAAGGTCCTGAAGGTCGGGTCTTCCTTGGTAAACCGGTTCAGGGCTTTGGACATATTTGTCTGAGCCTGGTTGTCGACCGGGATGACCGCCAGTGAAATGACCGGTTCCGGGATATGCATCGAGCTCATCGAGGCCGAAATACCCTCCGCGGTAAAGGTATCGCCGGACGCGCAATCAACCCCGAACAGGGCGACGATGTCGCCGGGACCGCAATTGTCGATCTCCTCCATCTCATCGGCATGCATCCGCACCAGGCGTCCGATCTTGACCTTTTTGCCGGTGCGGCTGTTGTAGACGGTATCGCCTTTTTTCAGGACACCCTGATAAGTACGCACATAGGTCAACTGTCCGTAGCGTCCGTCTTCGAGCTTGAAGGCAAGCATGATAAGTTTATCGTCCGGATCGTTGGTCACCGGGAATTCTGTCTCGGCATTGGCCAGATCAAGGGCGTAGTTGACCACGTCGGTGGGACAGGGCAGATATGCTGACACCGCGTCGAGCAGCGGCTGTATCCCCTTGTTTTTATAGGCCGAGCCGACAAAAACCGGGGCGAATTCCAGCGACAGCGTCCCGGCGCGCACCGCAGCGTTGATCAGTTTGGTATCGATCTCGCCGCCCTCGAGCACAGCCTCCATCAGCTCTTCGGAGAACATGGACAGCTCTTCCAGAAGCGCCTCACGCCTTTGCTGAGCCTCGTCCAGCATGTCGGCGGGGATCTCTTCTTCTCTGATGTGCTGACCGCTGTCCCCATCGAAATAGATTGCCTTCATGGATACCAGATCCACAAGGCCCTTGAAGTCACCTTCGAGGCCGATCGGCATCTGCATCAAATGGGCATTGAGTTCGAGCTTATCCCTGAGCTGCTGGGTCACCCGGACCGGATTTGCACCGGTACGGTCACACTTGTTCACAAAGGCGATTCTGGGGACCTTGTATCTGGCCATCTGCCGGCTGACGGTAATGGACTGCGACTGCACGCCGCCCACCGAACAAAGTACCAGGATCGCACCGTCCAGAACGCGCAGGGCCCGTTCAACCTCGATGGTAAAATCGACGTGCCCGGGGGTATCGATGATGTTGATCTCCACATCCTTCCAGGATGCATAGGTGGCAGCCGACTGAATGGTGATGCCACGCTCTTTCTCCAGCTCCATCGAGTCCATTTTGGCGCCGACACCGTCTTTACCGCGAACTTCGTGGATCGCATGTATTCTGTCGGTGTAAAACAGAATCCTTTCAGTAAGGGTGGTTTTTCCAGAGTCAATATGGGCACTGATGCCGATATTGCGTACCTTCGATAAATCTCTAACCATGGTTTTTATCCTCAGTCATTAACCTGCAAACCGGATCTATACTGAGACCTCTACGTTGCACAGATACTCCAATTTCACAAAAGGAAAAAAGAAAGGAGCTACAGTAGCCTGTAACCCCTTACATACTCGTTGTAACCAACGACCGGACAACTGTGACCCGGAAATTATCCCGGCACTCCAATACTGCCGCAATGCTGGTAATTTATTCGCTGTGAACATCACATTTTAACATCTTTCAATACGATTGCAAATAAAAATCAACACGGTACAGGTCCAGTTTTGGGCGACATCAACCTATCAGGATCATCAGCGTTCCAGGAAACGTGCTCTGTCGTTTGCCGGCAGTCGGCGCAATCAATGCGGCCTCACCCGCTTCATACTGAGCATAAACATATAAAAACATCTGACTATAAGGAAAACCGAAGAGCAACCACATGTATTCATAAGCTTTACGCAACCATCATTTTTGACGGAAAAACACCTTTTACCTTGACTTTATTGCCGAAAAATCGTTGATTATCGAGATTGTAAAATGAATGATCATTCATTTTCGTGAACGATCATAATCATATTTTATTTCATCTTGGGTTTTTTATCGTCATTCTGCAATTAAAGGAGAACATCGATGGGACATGAGACAAAAACACGCCCCACCGCCGAAGAAGTTCTGGAAACGCTCCTGGAGGGCAACAAACGCTGGGTTGCCGGCAAACTGATCCACCCGAATCATTGCGAAGAAAGCAGGCAGTCGGTGATGCACCAGCAGGAACCGATCGCCACCGTGCTCACCTGTGCCGATTCGCGGGTTCCGCCGGTCGACATTTTCGACCAGGGTATCGGTGATCTATTCGTCGTCCGTGTGGCCGGCAATATCATCGGGGACCACACCCTCGGCAGTATTGAGTATGCCGTTGCGCACCTGCATACCCCTCTGGTTCTTGTCATGGGCCATTCCTCCTGCGGTGCTATCACCGCCGTTGCCCATGGTGCAAATCTCGGCGGGCACATGGCAACCCTGGCGCCGCCGATCCAGACTGCAATTAAACGTATCAAAGACAACGAAGGCGACCTGATAACCAATGCCTCCAAAGAGGTGGCCTGCCAAATTGCCCGACATATCGAAACATCTGAGCCGATCATTGCCGATTACGTCGAGGGGGGCAAGGTCCAGGTTATCGCAGCCTATTACGATCTGCAGAGCGGCGCTGTAACGGTATTGCCGAAATAATTTTTTAGACAACAACCCAGGAACAGCAATGATATACAAATTTTTTCCCTTTCTCTTATGGTTCCAAGACTACAGTTTCGGGAAGCTCAGGATTGATCTGCTGGCGGGCGTCACCGTTGCGCTGGTGCTCATTCCTCAGTCGATGGCCTATGCCCAGCTCGCTGGTCTGCCCGCCTACTATGGTCTTTATGCAGCGTTTCTGCCGCCGATGGTGGCGGCACTTTTTGGCTCGAGCCGTCAACTGGCAACCGGCCCGGTTGCCGTGGTCTCCCTGATGTCGGCAGCATCCCTGCAGCCGCTGGCTACGGCTGGTTCGGCTGAGTTTATCGCCTACTCCATCGCCCTTGCCTTGACGGTTGGAATTTTCCAATTTTCCCTTGGTGTTCTGCGCCTCGGCCTGGTGGTCAACTTTCTCTCTCACCCAGTCGTCAACGGTTTTACCAATGCCGCCGCCATTATCATTGCCTCTTCCCAGTTCTCAAAATTTTTCGGGGTATATGTCGATCAGGCGAAGCATCATTACGAAACGCTGATCCGGGTTGCCCAGGCGGCGATTGACTACACCCATTTCCCGACCTTGCTGTACGGCGTCGGGGCGGTAGCAATCATGTACACCCTGCGCAAAATCAACCCGCGCATCCCCAATGTCCTGATTGCCGTGGCCATTACCACGCTGCTCTCCTATTTCACCGGTTTTAACAACGATGCCATGGTTTCCGCCGATGCGGTTCGGGTTGACGGATTCAGCCAGAAACTCGAGGCCTTCAATCACTCCGTGCGGGAAATCGAGAGAATCGGCCAGCAGCGGGCAGATCTTGGCCTGCTCGTTGATGAGGAAAAAGCCCTTGCAAAGGAGGGTCATGGCGGTAAAACACCCGCACTGGTAAAGATTGAGGCTGATGTAGAGATTCTCTCCATTGAGCTGGAGGAGATGAAACAACACTCTTCGGATCTCCGCACAGAGCTCCGCTATATGAAATTCAGTGGCGTGCCGACGGGAGACACCTATGAATTCTTTGCCAAAGGCGCTGTTCCCCCCGGGGTCAAGCCCGATAATGCCACTTGGCGTTTGTCTGTCGGCAACACCGAGCTGAATCCAGAAAAACTAAAATACACCGGTGGTGGAGCCATTGTCGGAAAAATTCCCGAAGGGCTGCCAACCTTCGTCATCCCCTCACTTGGAGCCAAGACGTTTTTTAAACTGCTGCCCTATGCCATCATCATATCACTGCTTGGCTTCATGGAAGCCATAGCAATTGCCAAGGCCATGGCCGCCCAGACCGGACAGAAACTGGACCCGAACCAGGAATTAATCGGCCAGGGACTGGCCAACATTATAGGCTCGATTGGATCCAGTTACGCGGTATCAGGGTCTTTTTCCCGATCCGCGGTCAACCTGCAGGCGGGGGCCGTGAGTGGCGTTTCCTCGGTAATTACTTCGGTGATGGTGGTCATAACCCTGCTGTTTTTCACCCCGCTGCTCTATCACCTGCCCCAGGCGGTCCTGGCTGCGGTCATCATGATGGCGGTAATCGGCCTGGTGAATGTAAAAGGTTTTATTCACGCCTGGAAGGCTCAGTGGTATGACGGGGCCATTGCTATTTTAAGTTTTGTCGTAACACTCTATTTTGCCCCGCATCTCGATAAAGGCATCATGGTTGGCGTCTTCCTGTCCATGACGATCTTCCTGTATAAATCCATGCGTCCGGTTGTCGCCAGTTTGTCGCTGAGTGAGGATCGAGTGCTCAAATCAGCTGAATACTACCGGCTTAAAGGCTGCCGCCATATCTCCGTCGTCCGTTTCGACGGTGCACTGTTTTTTGCCAACGCCAGCTATCTTGATGAACAGGTATTGAAATTTCGCAACGAGCAGCCGGACCTCAGGTATATTCTGCTCGATGCCCGGGGCATTAATGATATGGACGCTTCAGGCGAGGAAGCCCTGGCCATGCTGGTTAAACGTATTAGAAGCGCTGGGATGGGGTTCGCCGTCTGCGGAGTAAAAGGCCATATTCTTGATGTTATGGAGCGGACCGGACTGTATAGTGAAATCGGCAGAGATAACATTTACGCGGACAGCCGGGCCGCGACAACTGCCATTATCGAAAAAATACACAAAGGCACCGATCTGCCCGAAGGCGGCTGTAATAGCTGCCCGCTTACCCAATACCTGCCGCTCGAGGATCAGGAACATATCAAGAAGGTGATGGCTACCTAGCATTTGCCAGCTCAGTCGTTTCACCTTCCTCAAAAAAAAGCCCATGCATTCAGTCTCAGGATGCATGGGCTTTGTCGCTTCAAAACGACTGCGGTCTCCCGCCGTCGGCATAATTGAGGAGGCTAATCTGAGGTTCACGAGTCGAGACGGTCTACTAGCTGAGGAGACTTTGGCAAGGCTATATACCTGATATGCCTTCACCAAAAGCGACGCGGGATAGCAGGCTGTCTCGATTCGTGAACCTCAGGTTAGAGCAGACCGTTGGCATAGCGCACTGCGGTGAGATAGGCCTCGGGCACCTGGCGTGGGGCAATCTTGAGTACTTTGAGCTTTGCGTCGATGATATGCTCCTGGTTGCGTTCAAAGGCTATCGCGACATCCAGAAAATCTGCCATCCAGCCGCTGCTGTAAACCAGTGCTTCCTTGACGGTCTTACCTATCGGCAGCTTTTCCATAACCTTGTCCATCGGTGCACCCAGCATCGTATCGAGCAGTGAAAAAAGCCCCATGATAAACAACTCCCCGGATTTTGATTTATAGGGACTGTTCTCACCGAGCAATTCACAGAACTTTGCCCGAACCAGGGCAAGCCGGGTCAACTCACCCGGTTTCTCCGACGCCAATTCGGAAATAACCACCAGCAGAACGAAACGGCGCAGCTCTTTTTCACCGAGGTAGGCGATCGCATGCTTGACTGTCTTGACCTCCTGCAAGCGGTAAAAATAGGCTGAATTCAAAAAACGCATCAGCTTGTAACTGATGGCGATATCGACTGAGATGATTTCCCGCAGCTTATCGATGGTGGTATCTTTTCTGGTCACCTCGGCAAGCAGCCGGAGCAGGTTCACCTTTACCGAAGACAACTCCCTGATCTCCAAACGTTCCGGCTTGCTGAAGAAATAGCCCTGGTAATAGGTGAAGCCGAGCTTATTGGCCTGCTCGAAATCGTGGTTGGTTTCGACCTTTTCGGCCAGCAGTTTGATGTCATATTTGCGCAGCCGGTGCAGGGTACGCCTGATGGTCTCCAGCGGAGTCAAGCGCACATCGATCTTGACGATGTCGGCGACCTCGAGCAGCGGTTCAAATTTGCGATCAAAGACAAAATCGTCCAGAGCGAGGCGGTAGCCGTCTTCGTGCAGCTTGCGGCAAACTGAAACCACCTTCTTGGTGGGCTCGACATCTTCAAGGATTTCGATAACGATCTGGGCCTTGGGAAAAGCAGCGGGAAGATTGCGCTCGATCAGATCCTGGGTAAAATTGATAAAGCAGGGCCGCATGCCTGAAATTTCATCAATCCCCCGGGTCAGGAAAGTAGTGGATAACAGGCTCGCCGTAGCACGGTTGCCGCTCACATCCTTCAGGGTGTATGGCTCCGCCCCTCGATAAAGCAGCTCGTATGCATACAGCCGTTTGTGAATATTTAATATCGGCTGCCTGGCAATATACTGGTCCATACCCTGTTCTTTTCTCCTGCCTTCAGGGCAGTCTTCGGCTCATGAGGTGACAGCAGGGCCATCACCTCTCAGCGTATTCCCCGCAACTTTCTGGAGAAATAGGTTCGGATCAAAGATTTTGTTTCCGGCTCGATCAGCAGAAATTTTACCGCAAAGTCCGTTCCTTCAACGCGAACGACCTCGGCCTTGATTTCAACCACGGCCTCCTCATTTTCCAGGTCGATACGGACCAGCATCTTTTCGTTCAGGCGGGGGGGGTTAGTGGCCCATTCCAGCGCACAGCCCTCGGTGGATATATTGGTGAGCAACGCTTCACCGTCTTCGTAAGCGGTCCGGTAGGTGACCGGTTCCTTACTGCACCTGAAGCGAAAGGCCGAGCGCCTCGACTTCTGCCTGTCCTGACTATTCTGCAAAAACGATATCCCGTTTAGTTGAACCACCCGAGCACTTCACAACACCAACGACACCTGCACGTGCTGTATACAACATATGTCAGGCATTGCGGCGGAATGCATAATCAGGTTAATTAATTAACCGAGTTACTGCTGGTCCATTGTAAGACAACTCACTTGTTGAAGTCAATTTAATATATAAAAATCGAGATATTATCGAAATACATCCGGCAGGAATGCGAGCCTTTCATGATAAAGCGATCCAGCCCTCGCCGATCTGTTCATTTGTTATTCACACCCCTGCATGGCTGCTGGAAGGATCTATCGGCTAATGCAGATTGTTGATACAGCCCGCTGAGGTTAAGACAATTGCCACATTGAAAACACATTGGTTAGCAATGAAAAAACTCATTTACTCGTCTAAGCTTATCTATGTCCTGGCAGTTCTGCTGGTGCTTGTCTTCTTTCTACCGGATCTAATCGGCCCGCTGCCTGCCGCGCTCTGCTCCATCCTGGTTATCGGTTTTGCCCTATATGTCTATAATGTCTGGAGCAGTTCGAAAACACCGGAAGATGAGACCGACCCTTCTGATCCAGACGGAAATAATAGGCAATGATTCAGCTCGACCGTGCCCGGCAATACCATTAATCAACAATCGCGTCGGATTAGATGACAATTGCCGAAGCACAGAAAGGTAGCCAAACAGACCAAAAACAGCAAAGGGAGGATAACAATTATGCTGCTCGATCTACTGCGCTCCAGAAGAAGCATCAGGAGCTTTGACAACAAAAAGGTGGAATCTGATAAACTCGAGCACCTGCTCGAGGCGGTTCTGCGCTCCCCCTCATCGCGCAGCCTCAATCCCTGGGAATTTATTGTCGTCAGCGATGAACAGACCATAGCAGACCTGGCCCGGGCCAAACCACACGGTTCAGCTTTTCTGAAAAACGCGCCGCTGGCCATCGTCATCTGTGCAGATCCAGCCAAATCAGACGTCTGGGTGGAAGACGCCTCGATCGCTGCACTGATCCTGCATCTCTGCGCGGCGGATTTGGGGCTGGGGAGCTGCTGGATACAGATCCGCCAACGTCAGTACAATGACACGACCAGTTCTGAGGCCTATGTCAGAGAGGTCCTGGCCATCGACAATGATCTCAGTGTCGAGGCGATTGTAGCAATCGGCTATCCGGCTGAACAGAAAACGGGCCATGACGCCTCCGCGCTGCTCTGGGAGCGCATTTCCCATGAGCGCTTCGGTGAACGAAAATAGGGGCTTAAGCAACTTGTACTGGACGCCGAGATATCCGTTATTTTTCGCTATATACTCCACTAACGGGTTGACATATCCCCGGTGGTGTGGGAATAAATCAGGGTGGAGTGAAACGTGCTGCTCCTGCTCGGATCATCGGGACCGGGAGCGCCCGCCGCATTTTTCAGAAATCATTACATTACCGGTAAACCACCAGCAAACCACATCAGGGAGGGTACGTTACAATGACTGCAGAACTCATCAGTGGAACTGAAATCAGCAAGACCATTCTGGAAGAGATCAAACAGGAAGTAGATGAAATGAAAGCCAAGACCGGAAAAGTGCCCGGTCTTGTGACGATCCTTGTGGGTGAGAATCCGGCATCGATCAGTTATGTGACGCTCAAGGTGAGGACTGCAACCAACCTCGGTTTCAACGAAATTCAGGACAACCAGCCCGAAGATATATCCCAGGAAGACCTACTGGCCCTTATCGATAAATACAACAACGACCCGAATATCCACGGCATCCTGGTCCAGCTTCCGCTGCCCAAGCATATCGACGATAAAAAGGTGCTCAACGCAATCGACCCGGACAAGGATGTCGATGCCTTCCACCCGGTCAATGTCGGCCGCCTGATGATCGGCGGTGACGAAGTCCGTTTTCTGCCCTGCACCCCTGCAGGCATCCAGGAACTCATCGTACGCTCCGGCACCGAAACCAAAGGGGCCGAAGTGGTGGTCGTCGGCCGCTCCAATATCGTTGGTAAACCAATTGCAATGATGATGGCCCAGAAAGGTGTCGGAGCCAACAGTACCGTGACCATCGTGCATACCGGCACCAAGGATCTGGCCGCCCACTGCAAACGGGCCGATATCCTGATAGTCGCTGCCGGTGTACCGAATCTGGTCGAACCCGAGTGGATCAAGCCCGGTTCGACAGTAATCGATGTCGGGGTCAACCGGATCGGTAAAAACGAAAAGACCGGTAAAGCCATATTGCGAGGCGATGTCGACTTCGACAAGGCCAAGGAAATCGCCGGCAAGATAACTCCGGTCCCGGGCGGCGTCGGCCCGATGACCATCTGCATGCTGATGCGCAATACCCTGCGCTCTGCTCAGAAGTCGATATAGACTTAAACGAGCAAAACAAAAAGGCCGCATTCCCGAGCAGGGTATGCGGCCTTTTTTATTTAGGAATAAGCTGAGCAGGCTCAATAAAACGGATCCACCCGGATTTCCACCTCATTGAGTTCGGCAATGTCTGCCACCGCTTCCTCGATGCGAGATCTGACCACCAGTTTCTGCTCCTCCGGAGCCTTGACCGTGATATAGGCACCGCCGTCATTGGCACTCACCCCGGCCAGCGGAAAATCAAACAGGGCGGCGCGTATCTCCGCCGCCAGCGCCTGGTCCCTGACCCGTTGGAGTGATTCTTCTGTGGGCTGAAAACAAGTCAACCGGGCTGTCTGGGCAATCAGTTCGGCCGTATCGTCGAGCCCCATCGAAGAGACATTGACCGTGAGGTCATAGAGGCTCGGATCAGCGATATCGATACCGTAGAGAAACAGGGCCCATTTCTGACGCTGTTCATCATCGTGTTTGAGCTGCATGCGAGCCTTGTCCGGGGTGATATTCTGTCTTTGTGCTTCTGCCTGCACGCGTCCCTCGAAATCAGCGATAACCCGGACCTTCAGCATATGAGAGATATCCTTGAAGAAAAACTGACCGGCCAGACCGTGATAGACATGATTGTCCGTCTTGAGCCTTTTCAGTATGGCTGAAGATATGAAGTTGATATAGCGCTCGCGTCCAAAAGAGTAGCGCTCTAGAATCTGCGTGGCATGCTGAATGTTTCGGGTCAGCTTGATTTCCGGGATATCGAATTCATCGCTGGTCGCCAACAGGGAATCCCGGGAAATACATTCGTAACCAAGGATTTCGGCGACTTTATGGGCCACCTCCCTGCCCCGGTAGTAACTCCCCCGGGAAATACAGATAATCGACATGTCTCACTCCTCTTGGTTCGCAGAGCGTTACAGCAGCTGGCGTTTGCAAACGCTGCCGCTCTGCCGGCTTTGGCCCAGGCTGTTATGGGTCTCTTATCTATCTGAGATATCAAAAATAACAGGACGATGCAACCATTTATGCCCGGTTCAAACAGTCCTATTCAGCCCCTGGAAAAGGTATTTTTTCAGGCATGGATCGCAAAAATGTCTATACTGTCAGTGATTTCAGCATCTATATTTTGCACTTGAGCTTTTATCGCTTGTAAGAACACATAGAAAATCATGGGAACCTGCAAAAACCATCCTGACAGAGAAACAAACTATATCTGCGCCAAACACGGCCACCATCTCTGCGAGGACTGCCTGCGCTGTCACGACTCGAAATTATACTGTAAATACCGGTCGTCCTGTATTATTAATTATATAAGTGAAAATAGTGGAAAGCCGTTGTGCCATACCCCGACCCAACCTACAACCTCAGTAAAGGAGAACGCCAATGACTGATCAGCATTGTCCCGGATTCGAGAGCAACAAATCGCTTAGCGAAATCAAGGTAAAATGTCCTGACTGCGGTCAGGAGACTGAAGTTTTTTCAGATGAGGCGAACAAAAAAATCAAATGCAGCGGCTGTGGCACAATGATCGATGCCGCCGCCTGCAGGGTTGACTAAGCGCTTTATTTACTGGCTCCGCTGCGGGAAGGCGTGCACACTGCTGCAGTCGACCCGCAGCACCATGACAAACCAGCCCAGTTTTACCCTGTGCAGGCTCATTTTGCCCTGCCCGGCCATCGGCAAAATAAACTGAGGGTCGTTAGGCTTCAGTGATGATGGTGGTGGTGATGGTGGTGACCGCCCTCTGATGATTCCGGCGGGCCGCCCAACTCATCCAGGGTCTTCTGCAGCGTCGCGCTCACTTCGTCCATCTGCTGCATTGCCCGGCTGAGCGACTCTGCAACCTTGGCCTGCTTTTCTCCGGTCATGATCTCACGCCACTTACCAAATTCATCGACGTGACCGCCGTTGTGGTCGATCCAGTGCTTAAGCAGTACCCGCAACTTATCTATTGAATCCATAATCGTTTCCTTCCGGTTTTGATGCCGCCACGCCGGTGCGTGGTGAACGGCGTCCGCCGGGTTGCTGTTCAGGTCTGTTTAAGAAAGACTTTACCGGCCATGAAGTCAATCCGGTCAATAGCCACCCGCTCCACAGATTTCGGCCCTTCGAACAGGGTTGATATCCGCAGCCCATGATCTTCGACGACCAGATTGGTCACATCCTCAAAAAGCAGTTCCTCTACCCCTTCTTTATCAACAACCACGCTCATCTGGCACATAGTATTTTCCTGAGAGTATATTCCTGAAAACCTCGGTTTTCTATGTTCTCCGGTACCCGCAACGGATCTGCTGTCTACGCTTCAATCCTAGTGCAAAGCGTGCTCGAGTACAACGTTTTTTCAAGCGTCTTAAAACGTGCTTAATGCTCTTTCTGGGATTTTTACCGGCACCCTATTTGTCCCAACTATGTGTCTCTAATCGCGCAGTGTCAAATGGCGATGGACCTCTGAACTGGGATGAGCGAAACCTGCTTATTCCTGCATTGGCGGCACATCCTTGGGACAAGAGGAGGAGCGGCCTGCGGATGAACTGAAAAATATGGCATCAGCAAGCAAGACCTGCTAGGATGTTCGGGATTTGACAGCGCAGTGTGACGCTTTTCGACGCAGTTGAAAAACGAAACAGCTTAGCAAACAATCAGCTATAAGAACTGGCATGGAGGGTGCGTAATGGAAGAACGTTTGAGTGCTGTACTTTCGCCGTACAAGGGGAGAAAGGATGCCCTGATCCCGATTCTGCAGCAGGTCCAGGAAGAAATCGGCTATCTGCCCGACGAGGCCATGCTTGAGATAGCCAGGACCACGGGACTGCCCGAAAGCCGGGTTTATGCCGTGGCATCTTTTTATGCTCAGTTCAGGTTTACGCCCCGGGGCAAGCATACCATCATGGTCTGCCGGGGTACCGCCTGCCATGTCCGGGGTGCCGAGAAAATACTCGAGGAAACTGAACGGACCCTTGGCATCGTCGAGGGAGAAACCACCGAGGACAAGAAATATACACTGGAAACCGTGGCCTGTATCGGTTGCTGTGCGCTGGCTCCCTGTGTGATGATCGATGAAGACGTTGAAGCCAAGCTAACCCCCAAGATGGTCCCGGGGATTCTGCAAGGGAGGGATGAAGAATGAACTTCGTCGATATACAACAACAAGCCCGGCAGGAATGGGATATGCTGCAGAGCGGCGATCAGCCGCTGATCGCCATAGGTACCGCGACATGCGGCCGCTCGGCCGGGGCGCTCGCCGTGGTCAAGGCCTTTGAAAAAGAATGCGTGGAAAAAGGGGTGGCTGGCAACATCATTGAGGTCGGCTGTATCGGCCCCTGCTATGCCGAGCCTCTGGTCAATATCACCAAACCGGGCATGGCTACGGTGGCTTATAAAAATGTGACAGAAAAGATGGTTACCGAGATCGTCGACGGCTATCTCAAGGGCGATGACCCGCTGCCGCAATACGCGCTCGGCTCTTTTGGCGACGCTACCATCAAGGGAATCGAACGGATTCTCGACACGCCATCCTTCAGCCCGCAGGAACGCAGGGTATTTCGAAACTGCGGCGTTATCGACCCCACCAATATCAACCACTATATCGCCAACGAAGGATATGCCGGACTGAGTAAGGCCCTGACCATGAGCCAGCAGGAAGTGGTTGAAGAGATGAAAAAATCCGGTCTGCGCGGAAGGGGCGGGGGCGGTTTTCCGGCCGGCCGTAAATGGGAAGCCGGACTCAACGCCAAGGGTGAGCAGAAATATGTGATCTGCAACGCCGACGAAGGTGACCCAGGTGCCTTCATGGACCGGGCGGTAATCGAAGGAGACCCGCACTCGGTTCTGGAAGGGATGATCATCGCCGGCTATACGATCGGCGCCGATACCGGCTATATCTACGTTCGCGCCGAATATCCGCTGGCCATCAGAAGGCTGGAGCGGGCCATCGAACAGGCGCATGAAAAAGGTTTTCTGGGAAAAAACATTCTCGGGACCGATTTCAACTTCGATATCAACATTTTTCCAGGAGCCGGTGCATTTGTCTGCGGAGAATCCACCGCACTCACCCTCTCCATCGAAGGTAAAAGGGGCATGCCTCGGGTCGCACCGCGTCCCCGCACCACCGAAGTGGGGCTCCACGACAAGCCGACACTGCTGAACAACGTAAAGACTTTCTCTTCGGCACCGATGATCATCACCAGAGGGGCGGAGTGGTTCGCCAGCATCGGTACGGAAAAAAGCACCGGCACCGCAATTTTTGCGCTGACCGGCATGGTTAACAATTGCGGACTGATCGAGGTACCGATGGGCATCACCCTGCGCGAGATCATCTACGATATCGGCGGCGGTATCTCCGACGGCGGCACCTTCAAGGCCGTGCAGACCGGCGGCCCGTCCGGCGGCTGTCTGCCGGAAGCGCTGCTCGACACGCCGATCGACTACGATTCGCTCGACGAAGCCGGCTCGATCATGGGATCCGGCGGCATGGTGGTTATGGATGAAAAAACCTGCATGGTCGACGTGGCCCGCTATTTTCTTGATTTCACTGAAATTGAATCCTGCGGCCAATGTGTACCGTGCCGGCTGGGAACCAAGCAGTTGCTCGATATATTAAAGGATATCTGTGCCGGAAAAGGCAAAAAGAGTGACCTGGATCTGCTGGTCGAACTCAGCCACTCAGTGCATGGCGGCTCAGTCTGCGGCCTCGGCCAGACCGCGGCCAACCCGGTGCTGACCACCATCCGCTACTTCCGGGATGAATATGAAGCTCACATTAATCAGAAACGCTGTCCGGCAAAAGTTTGCAAGTCACTTATTTCATTTAATATACTTGCAGACAAATGCAAGGGCTGCACGCTCTGCGCCAAATCCTGTCCGGTGAGCGCCATCAGCGGCGAGAAAAAAAAGGTACACGTCATCGACCAGAGCCTCTGCGTGCAATGCGGCGTCTGTCTGGAAAAATGCCCGAAAAAATTCAGTGCGGTCGAATGTGTCTCGCCGAAACTCCCTGTAACACCCAAAGAAACGATGGAGGTGTCTTAAATGAGCCAAGTCACCATTACAATAGACGGCCTGCAGATCAGCGCTGACGAAGGGATGACCGTCCTGCAGGCGGCCCAGGCCAACAACATATACATACCGAACCTCTGCAACCACCCCGATCTCAAACCGGCCGGGTTGTGCCGGGTCTGTGTGGTCAAAATGGACGATTGGAAAATCGCTATTTCCTGCAAGCTGCCGGTCAAAGAGGGAATGGTGATCAGCACCGAGGACCCGGAGGTTCAGCAGATTCGCAAAAATACGGTGGAACTCCTGGTTGCCAACCACCCGATGACCTGCCTGACCTGTGCGGCAGACTCTAAGTGCGAACTGCAAAAAGTCGCCCAATTCGTCGGCGTCACCCAGACCGATCTGAACCGCTATCGGCGTTCGGTAAGCACGATTGCGATGGACACCTCCAACCCTTTTTTCAATATCGAGCATGCCAAATGCATCATGTGCGGTATTTGCGTGCGCACCTGTGACGAGTTGCAGAATATCAATGCCATCGACTATGCCCAGCGCGGCGTTGCCAGCATGATTTCGACGCTGGGCAATAAGCCGATCGCCGAATCCAGGTGTGAATCCTGCGGTGAATGCGTGGTACGCTGCCCGGTGGCGGCCCTGTCGATGAAAGGCACCGCCGAACCGATGCGCAAAGTCAAATCAATCTGCAGCTATTGCGGGGTCGGCTGCGGTATCAAGCTCGGTGTACGCGGTCAGAAAATCGTCCATGTCGAGGGCGATAAAGACAACCCGGTGAACAAGGGTTCACTCTGCGTCAAGGGACGCTTCGGGTATAAATTCATCAACCATCCCGAGCGGTTGAGCACACCACTGATCAAAAAGAACGGCGAGTTGGTCGAAGCCAGCTGGGATGAGGCGCTCGATCTGATCGCCGATAAATTTTCCAAGAGCAAAGGCGACAAATTTGCCGCCCTGGCCTCTGCCCGAATCACCAATGAGGATAACTATCTGATCCAGAAATTCACCCGTGCGGTGATGGGCACCAACAACATAGATCACTGCGCCAGGCTCTGACACTCCCCCACCGTGGCCGGTCTGGCCACTGCCCTGGGAAGCGGCGCAATGACTAATTCAATCGGTGAAATTGGAGATGCTTCAGCAATTTTCGCGATTGGCACCAACACCACCCAGGCCCATCCGGTCCTGGCTCTGCAGGTGAAGAAAGCGGCCCGCAATGGAGCGAAACTGATTGTTGCCAACCCCAAAGAAATAGATCTCTGCCGACATGCCACAATCCATCTTCAGCACCGTCCGGGAACCGATGTTCCCCTTGTTATGGGAATGGTCCGGGTGATTATGGATGAAGGACTGGCTGATATGGACTTCATCAAATCCCGCTGTGAAAATTATGATGAATTTACCGCGTCTCTGGCTGAATTCGATCTTGCCAGTGTAGAAAAAGTCACCGGTGTGTCTGCCGAGCTTATCAGCCAGGCGGCAAAAATGTATGCCCAAAATTCCCCGGCGGCGATTCTCTACTGCATGGGTATCACCCAGCACAGCCACGGAACCGACAATGTCTGGTCCCTGAGTAATCTGGCGCTGGTTACCGGAAACCTCGGCAAAGTATCGGCAGGCGTCAATCCGCTGCGGGGTCAGAACAATGTGCAGGGTTCCTGCGATATGGGCGCCCTGCCCGATGTTTATCCCGGCTACCAGAAGGTAGAAAACCCAGAATCCAGGAAAAAATTTGAGCAAGCCTGGGGAACGGATTTATCTCCCACGCAAGGACTCACCCACTCTGAGATTTTCGACCAGATCCATGAAGGCAAAATCACTTCGCTTTTTCTGGTTGGCGAAAACCCGTATCTCAGCGAAGCCAATGCCAACCATGCCATAGAGGCCATGGAACGGCTCGATTTTCTGGTCGTTCAGGACATCTTTCTGACCGAGACAGCGAAAATGGCCGCGGTGGTCTTACCTGCCGCCTCCTTTGCCGAGAAGAACGGAACCTTCTCCAATACCGAACGTCGTGTGCAATTGGTACGCCAGGCCATTGTTCCTCCCGGAGAAGCAAAACCGGACTGGCGGATCGTCGCCGATATCGCCCAGAAAATGGGAGCAAAAGGTTTTGATTACGCCAACGAAGAGGAAATTATGGCGGAAATTACCTCGCTCACCCCAAGCTACGGCGGCATAACCTACGCGCGGCTGGAAAATGGCGAAATCCAATGGCCCTGCCCAACTCAGGACCATCCGGGAACGCCGATCCTGCATATGGAGAAATTCGGCACCCCCAGCGGCAAGGCCAGGCTCATGGCCCTCTCATTCAGAGATTCAGCCGAGCTGCCCGACGAGGAGTATCCGCTGCTGCTGACCACCGACCGCAGCCTGTTCCACTATCACACCGGCAGCATGACCCGCCGGGTGGCCGGTCTCGACCAGCTGGCCAGCGAGGAACTGCTCAAGATCAATCCAAAAGATGCGGCGGCCTTGGGACTCGAAGACAGTGAAATGGTCCAGGTCAGTTCCCGGCGGGGGCAGACCAGGGTCAAGACCAAGCTCACCAGGATCTGCCCGCCGGGCCTGGTATCGATGACCTTTCATTTTGCCGAGAGCCCGACCAATGTACTGACCAGTGCGGCCCTTGATCCGATTGCCAAGATACCCGAAACCAAGGTCTGCGCAGTGCGGGTTGAAAAAGTATAAGCACTGCTTCTAGCGCACAAAGAGGAGCGTAAACAAAAAAAGGGGGTGAATCGTTTCAGCGATTCACCCCCTTTTTTCTTCGTTAATATTTTTTTCAAGCCCAGCGTTATTACAAACCTGTCAGGCAGCGACCAGAGCCGCAACCCGCAGCGCTTAATACGCTTCAGCCTATCTTTAGGCAAACACCACCCGGCAGAACCTTCGTTTGCCCACCTTAAGCACCACGCTCTCCCCGGGCTGCAGCATATATTCGGTATCGACCACCTTCTCTCCATCAATGGATACCGCATTCTGCTTGATCAACCTCCTGCCTTCGGAGGTGGATGACACCATGCCGCAATCCACCAGCAGCTTGGGCAGCCAGAGCGCTTCATCGGCCTCTATCGTATACTCCTCCACATCCTCGGGCAGCTTATGCCTGGCAAAGACATTTTCAAAATTCTGCTCAGCCTGCAAGGCGGCGGACTCCGAGTGGAATCTGGCGGTGAGTTCCCGGGCGAGTTGCTGTTTTATATCCTTGGGGTGCAGCCCACCGCTCTCCAGCCCCTGTTTGAGCTCTGCTATCTCAACGCTGGAGAGGTCGCTGAGCAGTTCGTAATAACGAAACATCAACTCATCGGAAAGGGACATGGTCTTTCCGTAAATATCGTCGGGGGGCTCAGTGATGCCAATATAGTTGCCCAGCGATTTGCTCATTTTATTAACGCCGTCCAGCCCTTCCAGCAGCGGCAGGGTCAGCACGATCTGCGGCTGCTGGCCGCGGGAGCGCTGCATGTCGCGGCCCATCAGCAGATTGAAGAGCTGATCGGTGCCGCCGAGTTCCACATCCGCCTCCATGGCCACCGAATCGTAGCCCTGGATCAGCGGGTAGAGAAATTCATGAATGGAGATAGGCCGGCCGCTCTCAAAGCGATTCTTGAAGTCGTCCCGCTCGAGCATCCGGGCCACGGTGAGTTCCGATGCGAGCCTGATCATGTCAAACGAATCGAGCTTGCCAAGCCACTCGCTGTTGAAAGCAATGGTGGTCCGGTACGAATCGAGGATCTTGAAGACCTGTTCCTTGTAGGTTTCCGCATTTCTGGAGATATCTTCTCTGGTCAGCGGTTTTCTGGTTTCCGACTTTCCGGTGGGATCACCGATCAACCCGGTAAAATCGCCGATCAGAAAATGTACATCATGGCCCAGGTCCTGAAAATGCTTGAGCTTCTGCAGCAGGACCGTATGGCCCAGGTGCAGATCAGGTGCGGTCGGATCAAAACCCGCTTTTATCTTAAGGGGACGCTCGGTTTCGAGACTGACGGTCAACTTTTTCTTCAATTCGTCCCGGGAGATACAGTCCACCACTCCGCGTTCGATCAATTCCAGTTGTTCTTCTACCGCTTTCATAAAACGTCACTGTCCTCTGGCTGCTGATGACCCATCCTTCAGGCTCATTGGCACTATTTGGCATACTCCACGGCCCGGGTCTCCCGGATCACGGTCACCCGTATCTGTCCCGGGTAGGTAAGTTTTTCCTCAATCGACTTGGCAATATCCTGGCTCAACAGCACGGCATCGCTATCCCTGACCGATTCTGAATCGGCGATGATGCGCAGTTCACGGCCTGCCTGAATCGCATAGGACTTTTCCACTCCAGCAAACGAGTTGGCGATCGCCTCGAGATCTTCGAGCCGCTTAACATAGCTCTGCAGCATCTCTCTTCTGGCCCCGGGACGGGCACCGGACAGCGCGTCGGCAGACTGGACCAGCACGTCGAGTACACTCTGCATGGGCACATCTTCGTGGTGAGCACCGATGGCGTAGCAGATCTCTTCCTGTTCACCGTATTTCTTGGCCAGATCACGCCCGATGACAGCATGGGACCCCTCGACCTCATGATCAACGGCCTTGCCAATATCGTGCAGCAGTCCTGCCCGCTTAGCCAGCCGCACATCGAGGCCCAGCTCAGCGGCCATAATACCGCAGAGAAAAGCAACTTCGAGGGAATGCTGCAGAACATTCTGCCCGTAACTGGTACGATACTTGAGCCGGCCCAGAATCTTGATGAGCTCGACATGGACGCCGTGGGCGCCGACATCAAAGGTCGCCTGCTCGCCGGCCTCGCGCATATCGATCTCGAGATCCTTGGTTACCTTGGCCACCACTTCCTCGATACGCCCGGGATGAATACGGCCGTCATTGATCAACTGGTGCAGCGCCAGCCGGGCGACTTCTCTTCGCACCGGGTTGAAGCCGGACAGGATCACCGCTTCGGGGGTGTCATCGATGATGATATCTATTCCGGTGGCCGCCTCAATTGCCCTGATATTGCGGCCCTCCCGGCCGATGATCCGGCCTTTCATTTCATCGGAAGGCAGCGGCACCATGGATACCGTCTTGTCGGCTACATAATCACCGGCATAGCGGGAAATTGCCAGGGCGATGATATTTTTGGCCTTGCGGTCCGCCTCGATTTTCATCTCGTTTTCAATTTTGGCCAGAGCCTTAGAGGCATCCATCCGGGCCTGACTCTCGAGCGAGGCCAGGAGCATCTTCTTGGCCTCCTCCTGACTGATACCTGCGATCCGGGACAACTCATAGCGCTGCTTGCCGATCAAATTATCGACTTCCTTGTAGCGCTCCTCGATTTCGCGCTCGCGCTTGCCGAGCCGCACTTCGGTGCTCTGCAGCTCGCTTTGCTTGCGATCGCAACTCTCCCATTCTTTTTTGAGCTGATCCCGTTTAATCAGCAGTTGCTGACGCTCTTCCTTGAGCTCGCGCCTGTCGGCTTTCAGTTCCTCTTCAGCCGCCTGCTTGACCTGATAGGCCGCTTCCTTGCTCTGCAGCTGCGCCTCTTTTTTAAGTTGCTCGGCCTCAACGATGGCGGTCTCGATCAGCTGTTTGGCCTGCTCCTTGATATTGCTGGTATGCCCTTCGATAAAACGCTTACGCAGGAAGAAACCGCACATAACACCGAGCAAGAGCCCGGCAAACAGGAATATGGAGGGATGATTTAATACTTCCATGACACATCGATCCTCTTGCTATCGATCGACTACAGGCTGGACCCCCGTCAGATTCAAAAATGGCAGGTGTGGGAAGGGAAAAAGCCATCGGCAGGAACCGGGCCTGAGAAACTGCCACAGGCCGGTAGACGACATGCAACGGCAGGTCGTTACTCTATGTAAAATCAGCCCGGCAAAGCGTCATTGCATACCATGCGGCGGCTATCGTGCTTCAAACCGTTGTGCTTGATACACTGCTGCCGGAACCGATGAACAACTCGACAGATTCCTCAATTCGTTTACTACACCGAAGGCGTTGCTGTAATCAATCGTTGTTACGCCCAAAAGACAGCCGTATGAGCATTGTTTGTGGCCGTCTATATATCAAAACGATGTCCGGCCTTCCCGCCGGACATCGTAGCAGAAAATATTTCCCCACCCTGCCGTGTCTGCAGGACAATTAAACCTATCGAAATAGGTGGGAACCGCATATCAGCTTCTGCAACGTCAATTGACCTTCCATCCACTGGCAGTGGTAGTTCCCTTGCAATGAGAGTTGGCTCAACAACACTACAAATCACCAACAGCGCAGGGAAAAGCCATCCTGTGCTGCGCCCTTACCCATCTGATTGGGCGCAGTACTCTACATATCTAACTGTTTTTCAAATAAAACTGACCAACCAAAAAGCCTGTTTTCCCTATATTTTAGCAGATTCCAGGTAAAACAAAAGCTAAAACATTTATCCTATGCTATTCCGCAGGCAGAAGCGTATCGAGTTTGTCGTTGAGCGCCTCGAGCTGGGCCTGGTATTGATCATGCTCGTTCTGCAGTTTGATATAGCTCGAAGCCAGATTAAGACAAGCCATTACGGCCACTTTGCCCACCTGAATCGTCCCCCCCGGTTTGCCGCCGATACTGTCGATCTGGTCCCTGACCAGATTCAGTATCGCATCCATTTCCTCTTCCGATGCAGCCGTGTAAAATGCAAACTTCTGCCCGAGCAGTGTGAATTCCACCAGACGTTCGGATTCAGCCATGATCGAGAGACCTTCTCCAGTCTGCGAACCTGTTCAGACGAACAGGTCCGGCACTAATTGAAAACCTTAAGGGTACCTTGCAAAATTAGGATTTTGGTTCAAAATCAAGGCGCGTGTGAAAATTTTGCCGCAGGCATATAATTGATATTCCAAGGATAAAATTTTTACACGCAACGCAGCGTTTGGGCAAAAAGACAATTTTTCAAGGTAGCCTAAAAATTTATCAGGCTGAGAACAGTTTTTTCTGGACGCCGCCGCGACCGTCATCATCTGCTTGCAGTGACTCGGGCGGGGCTCCACCTTCAGGGTCGTCGTCTTCGGCGTCTTCATCGTCGGCCTCCCCGCCTTCACCCTGTTCGTCAATTTCAGCTTCCCAGCGCTCTATCTGACCAATCAGATTGCTGACCCGATCACGCATCACACCGCGCTCAGAATCCAGCGCCTCCAGCTCTTTGCTGATCTTGGCATTTTCAGCCTGCTGTTCCTTGAGCTGCTTGGCCGTCTGCTCGAGCTCTTTCTTGACCTGCGTATTATCGCTCTGATGACCTGCCAACTGCTGTTCGATCTGCTGTTTTTCAGCTTTCAGAGCAGTATAGCCTTTGAGCAGTCTATCGATATACTTTTCAAGACGTTTCAGTTCGCTGTCGCTTCCCATGTTTTTTCCTCAAAATTTCTGTTGACCTCAGGGTGACTATACCCACGCTATCTGAACACCGCAAGCCATATCAGTTGATCTCTGTTGAAGCCTGAGTTTCCAAAACTGAGCTCTGCCAGGGTTAACTGCGGACATACTCCCAGCCCTGCGGCGTATTATCTTTATACGGCATGTAACCATGGAAAATCCGTGGATCCCGGTCAAAGACCAGCGGCAGAAAATACCTGTCGCCTTCCCACATGGGCAGGCTCAACAGATTCTCGACCTCGAACCAGACCAGTTCCCCCTCACTGTTTGTCCGGCAGGGCTCACCGCGGAACCGATCGATCCGGTAAATAAATCCGAACCAGTCTTCTCCTTCGGGACCGAAGCCGGTCCAGTTGATCGTCCCCCGCAGGACGACCTCCTCGCAGGTTATACCTGCCTCTTCATGGATTTCCCGACAGATGCAGGCATGGATGGACTCACCCGGCTCCATTTTGCCGCCCAAACCGTTGTATTTACCGAAGTGAGGATCCTCCCTGCGTCTGTTCCGATGAACCAGCAGCGTTTTTTTTCCGTCGGCAGAAATTACATAACCAAGCGTTGCCAATATCGGGGTATACACACTTGCTCCTTGTTATTGTCTTGAATTGCATTAGAATGATCAGCAACTATCGGTGATTTTTCGCTATCATTCAAAAGGTATCGTCCACAACTATTATCTGCGCCGGCCTGAGTTTTAAGTCCATGAACATCATTTGGCAGGGAGAAACGAAGTATCCAGGCAGCCGCTACATGTGCGCCCTGCCCGGTAGACAAGCTGAGCTCACCCTATCGGCCGTATCGCAGCCTTTCGCCCCGGTGCTTGCCGGGCACAGCTTCATGGTTTTCCAGGTATTGACCGCCTTGACAGATCGATTTTTTCAAGGTTCGCGATTGTCATGAACCAGGTACGCTTCGTTGCAACATCCCCCGCTGCACGGCCAACTCAATTCATCGCCCAGCTTCTCTTCGGCGGGACGTTCATCTTAATCGGACTTCTGCTCTATGCTGGCACTGCCTCGGCCAGCGCTCTGGCAGACCCAGACAAGTTCCCGGAATATAATATAATTTCAGCAAATGTCGCATTCTGGGAAAAAGTATACTCGACCTATTCGGTAAATACTTCAATTATCCATGACCAAAATGATCTGAGCAGAGTCTACGCCACGGTCTCGCTCTCGGACGAAGGCACGGCAGGCGCTCAAGAGCAGAACCGCCTCAGGGTCAAACGGGCCAAGCAATACGTCAGCAGCTTGCTGATCAGACTGTCCATGGATCCCCGGCCAAAAACACCTGATGAGCAGCGAATCGTCGGCCTGTTCGGAGCCCAGGCAAATTCTACCGAATTCAAGCGCGCTGCCGAAAACCTTCGCTCCCAGATCGGGCTCAAAGAGCGCTTTATCGAAGGCGTGATCCGCTCGGGCGCCTATATGGCCGACCTCAAGCTGCTCTTCAGATCCGCCGGTCTTCCCGAAGACCTCGCCTATCTGCCGCACGTCGAATCATCTTTCAATCCAAAAGCCTTCAGCAAATTCGGCGCGGCCGGCATGTGGCAGTTCACCCAAAGCACCGGCAAGGAGTTTCTTACCATAAACTACATCATCGATGAACGCAGAGACCCGCTGATCTCAGCTCGGGCGGCGGCAACGTTTCTCAAGCGCAACTACCAGCAGCTCGGGACTTGGCCGCTGGCCCTGACGGCCTACAATTATGGTCCGGCCGGCATGAAACGAGCTCTGGATCAGGAAGGCAGCTACGAGCGGATTTTCAAGAACTATCGTAAGGGCTATTTCAAGTTTGCCTCGAGAAATTTTTACTCGGAATTTCTCGCCGCGGTAAAAGTCGCCAAGATGCTTGAGCGTTCCGGCCTGACCCTGGACCAGCCCCTGGGCTCGGTTGCGGTTCGGCTGCCGGCTTACACGCGGGCCGACAAACTCTGCGCCTATCTTGGCATCAGCACTGCGACCCTGCATACCTACAATCCCGCTCTCAGGGACCCGGTATTCAAGGGAACCAAATATATCCCCAAGGACTATCTGCTGAAACTACCCTATAAGTTCAACAACAGCACCCTGCTGGCCTCGGCGCCGTCCTCGATTTTCAGCTCCGCCCAGAAACGGAGTCAGTTCTATAGAGTGAGGGCCGGCGATTCGGCCGGGGCCATTGCCCAGAGACACAAGGTTTCGCTCGACGACCTGGTCCGGGCAAACAACCTCAATTCACGCGCGGTCATACGCGTCGGCCAGAACCTGAGAATTCCTGCAGCCTCCCAGAGCAGTGAACCGATCGTGCTCGCCGCTGCAGCCTCCCCCAATGATGCAGCTACACCGACTCTGAAAGACAACAAGAAACAACCGGCAAAAGAGATTCCTGGAGCTTTCCAGCAGGATCTGACCGTAACGGGCAACCTGAAGGTATTTGGCATTAAAAACAAAAACAGCCTTACTACCGGCTCAATCGAGGTTCAGCCCGATGAATCGATCGGCCTTTTTGCCGACTGGCTCAAAGTGACGCCAGGCTCGATCCGCATAAACAATAATCTCTCAAAACAGGCCGATGTTTACCCGGGCCAGGAGATTCTGCTTGACTTCATCAATACCGAAGTAAGCACCTTCGAAGAGAACCGCTTCGACTTCCACCAGGAAAAACAGGAGGATTTCTTCGAATCCTATGCAGTGGTAGGCATGACCAATTACCGGGTTAAGCAGGGAGACACCATCTGGGATATCTGCCGGAAAGAATTCGATGTACCGCTCTGGCTGCTGAAAAAGTACAACGAAAAGCTCAATTACAGTCAGCTCGAATTATCCAGCATCCTGCAGATTCCGGTAATTGAAAAGCGAAGCATCTGAAAGGCAGCTTCAAACAAACGGCACTGAAGTCTGCAAGGAGCGAAGCATGGATATCAGCAAAACCATTGCCGGTTTAAAGGCTCGAGCCGATTTCAGCGACCAGGTCGGCATGATCCTGGTCCATAACGGTACAGTCCGGGGCTGGTCCCGGAACGACCGTGCCATCGTGGGCAGTCTGAGCGTCAAGGTCGATTTCGGGAAAATCGAGGTCTTGCGCCAGGAATTTTTACAATATCCGGGAATTTATGATATTGTTGTTGAAGCCCATGAGGGTTTATTGCAGCCGGGTGATGATCTGCTCTTTATCGTCGTTGCCGGAGATATCAGAGAACATGTCAAACCGGTGCTGTCCGATCTGCTGGAACGGATCAAGAGCGAGGCTGTCAGCAAAGAGGAGCATGGCGCAGATCGCAGTTGAAAAACGCCTGCCTGCTCAAACATAACCTGACATAAAAAGCCCCCTATTGCCACCATGATAAAAATTGCCGCATCGCCATCGATCGATCAGGGCAGTACAACACAGAAAAAACAATCGACCCTGCTGGCCTGGGCTGACTCTGAACCAGATGACGCGTCGCCGCCTCTCATCTGGCTGCATAAACTGGTAAGGATTGGCCTGATTGTGCTGAGCGAAATCAAGAGCAATTATCTCTCCATGAGGGCAGGCTATCTGACCTATGCCCTGCTGCTTTCCATGGTGCCGATGCTGGCTATGAGCACCGCCGTGGTCAAAGGCCTCGGAGGCGGTGATCAACTCAGGGAGATCGTCTATACCTATATCGATTCACTCGAACGGGCAAATGCGGCCGGCACTTCCCCCGAGGACATCGCAGCGACCGACCAGGCATCGGCGGCCAACCAGTCTGAAGAGCGGGTTAACCTGACAAGCCACCTGCGCTCCGCAGTAGATAAAATCTTCGATTATGTGGATCGGACCAACTTCGCCACCTTGGGAACCTTCGGCATGGTTGGCATTTTTCTGTCGGTGATATTGGTACTTGGTCAGATTGAAAAGGCCATGAATGCGATCTGGAAAGTGAAGGACGGACGATCCATTCTGAGAAAAATAACTGATTATATCACCATGATGGTGCTGATGCCGATTTCGATCAATATCGCTCTTGCGGCCGGCGCCATGCTGAAAAGTCAGGCCCTGACCGCGCAGGTGGACCGGTTTCTACCGATGGCGGGGATCCAGACACTGCTGCTCCAGGCTGTTCCAGTGCTTTTTTTATCAATAACCATCTATATTATCTACATCTTCTTTCCCAACACTAAAACCAGCGGCATCCCGACGATGATCGGAGCCTTTGTAGCCGGATGTTTGTGGTTTCTCACCCAGAATGTCTATATCTCAATGCAGATCGGTGTGGCAAAATATAATGCAATTTATGGTTCGTTTGCGACCATTCCGCTGTTTCTGGCCTGGGTCTGGCTGGGTTGGTTATTTATCCTCATCGGTGCTCAACTGGCTTATGCGATACAGCAGGAATCCCGCTACCGGTTTATCGAGAAACGAGTGCAGCCGGCCACCCAGCTCAGCGCGGCACTCGATGTCTGCGCAGCAGTGAACCAGGGTTTTTCCCAGAAGCACGGTACCCAGATCGAAGATATCTGCGCAGCCTTTCCCGAATACAGCCGTGAACTCATCGAAAGCACGGTCGAAGCACTAATTAACGCAGATGTTCTGCACCATGCGGAAGAGACCGGCAAGCTGATGGTCTCCAGACCGCCCGAAACCATAACCAATCAGTTCATCGTCGAAGCTGTACTGGGTAAGGACCCGCCTCGCACCGCAGGCGGACGCACGGCCTCCCAGGCCGTCGCCGCTGCTGTTCAATCATTTCCGGCAGATCAGCCGATCGGGGAGCTGGAAGAGAGCGCTGTTCCCGGTTTAGAGCAAAGCAATGAGCCGGAGCCAGAGAACCCCGCAGCTTGAGTTGATGGCAAGGCACTGTATCAGACTGCGCCCTGCACCAGCATCCGCTTTTTGAAGAGTGCATAGATATAAGACCTCGAATCACCGGTCGGGTTGATATAGTTATAGTCCTCATGCTCGATCAGCTCGAAGCTGTCACCGAGCCGCTCGATCATCTCTGCCAGCGAGTAACGATGCAGATCGAGCCCCGCACATTTCGCCACCGACTGCAGCGAAAACTCCGCCAGCAGCGTATACCCCCCCGGACGCAACCCATTACGCAAATTGGTGAAGTAGTTTGCAATGCTCTTTTCTTCTAAAATAAAGTGCAATACGGCGCGATCGATCCACAGATCGAACCGGCCCACATCGGTGGGTAATGGTCTGGTAAGGTCATGGCACAACCAGCTAACCGTCTCTGCGCTGCCTATTCTGGCCTGCACTCGGGCCAGCGCCTCCTCGCTGATGTCGTTGACCACGAGCCTGCAGCCCCGGGCCAGCAGATCTTCGACAAGCAGGGAGGTGCCGGCGCCGGCAAGAAAAACCGTCGGCTGTCCGGTACAGTCGAGCAGATCGACAAACTTCAGGGTCTGAGCCGAATCTTTTTCCCACCAGCCAAGCTTTTCATCCACTGCTGTCGAGAAAATACGATTCCAGTGTCCGGTGGTCTCGTTCATTACCTGCACCTCGGTTCGCATGATAAAGGTATCACCTGCTGTATCCTACTGCATATCATACTACATCGTAATATAGCTGACGAAGTGATATCTGATCATCTCGATTGTTTTGTTAATTCTGTCTGAATGAGAAGCGAGGAAGAGATGCGGAAAAAACGGTAGTAAAAGGTCAGTGGTCCAGGCACGATTAAAAATCGTGCTCTGCAGATGTCTGGCTGGCTTTGCTCAGTCAGGTTTCAAAGGTGATGGCAAGCTCATATCTGGTATCGCCGGCGAACCAATCCTGGAGCGGCAGATCCTCATCCTCCATATAATTACAGCAGCCTTGAACCGATTGAAAATTTTCGACCAGCAGGTAGATACGCTGTAAACTCTTATGGTCGATGGAGGTAATTTTAATACCGACACTGTCCATTGTCTGGTAAATCGGAACCCCGGAAAACACAATCCTGCCATGGGATGGCGTAAAGATTTCAACACGATACTCATCCTCATCAAGCAGGTGCGATGGGGCCGAAATGGAGATTCCGCCGGCACTGACGTTGATCACGCTGGCCTCTATCCGAACCTGCTCTCCCACCGACAGGACGACGCCGCCCGAGGCGGGAACCCTGATATGTAGTCTCCGGTATTGCATAGTGGTATAAGTCTAACGGGAATTTCTAAAAAACAAAAGTGCTATTAAACAACCCACCCTGCCATTCATTTTTCAGCCGGTCGCCCTTATAGTCTTCTCAACTCATCAAACCTCACACGCAATGGAGGAAGCACAATGATAAAAGCATACGCAGCATTTGAGGCCGGAGGCGAACTGCGGCCCTTTGAATATGATCCCGGAGAACTGGATCATGACGAAGTTGAAATTGATGTGGATTTTTGTGGAATCTGCCACTCGGATTTGAGCATGGTTGATAACGAGTGGGGTATCAGCCAGTACCCTCTGGTACCCGGACATGAAGTGATCGGTAAGGTTGCAGCCCGGGGTGAACATGTAACCAACCTCGAAGTTGGCGACACGGTCGGCCTCGGCTGGCATGCCGGTTACTGCATGACCTGTCCTAACTGCATGCACGGCGACCATAACATGTGCGCTGAGGCGGAGGCCACGATTATCGGCCACCACGGCGGTTTTGCCGATAAAGTCCGCGCCCGGGCGACCAGTGTCGTTAAGCTGCCCGAGGGGCTTGATCTGGAAAGCAGCGGCCCGCTGTTTTGCGGCGGTATAACTGTCTTTAACCCGTTGATCCAGTTAGGCATCAAACCGACCGACAAGGTCGCGGTGATAGGCATCGGCGGTCTCGGACACCTGGCGCTGCAATTCTTCAACGCCTGGGGGTGCCAGGTAACCGCTTTTACAAGCAGCGAGGCCAAGACCAGGGAAGCCATCGAACTGGGCGCCCACCGGACCATAGACTCGCGCGATACGGAAGCTCTGGAGGCCGTGGCAGGTCAGTTTGACCTGGTATTGTCCACGGTCAACGTCAAGCTTGACTGGAATAAATATATAGAGACCTTAAAAACGCGGGGCCGGCTGCACCTCGTTGGCGCCACGCTTGAACCGCTCGACCTGCATCTGTTTCCGATGCTCATGGGGCAGCGCTCGGTATCTGCCTCGCCGGTCGGCAGCCCGGCCAATATCGCCCGAATGCTCGAGTTTGCCGCCCGGCACAAGATCAGGCCGGTTATCGAAAAATTCCGCTTCGACCAGGTTAACGAAGCTTTAGCCCATCTGCGCAGCGGACAGGCCAGGTATCGCATTGTTCTTGGTAAATAGCAGCATTGACGGATGCGGCATAAGCGCATCCGTCAATGCTGCCTTCTGGTGAAGCTTGCGCAGCGTTCAGTCTGCAGGAGCAGGGCCAAGCCGGGTTACTGACAATGAATGAGAAATTACAGAGCGCAGTTATTTCAGTTTCAGGCAATAGATGCTGCACTGTTCAAAGCAACGACACGGGAAAGGATATATGAAATCTCTGAAGTTGCTGTCAACTATGGTCCTTATAGGTGCATTATTGATGATCAGCTGCAGCTCAAATAAAGATTGGCGAACGGCCAGTCGTGAATCTTCAGGAACTGCACCTGACCCAGTGCAAACCGAGGAAGCGGTAATACTCGTATACGGGGCTGATGCGTGGGGGTGGCGCGGCTGGTTTGCTATTCATACATGGATTGCCACTAAGCGGACAGGCCAGGAATTTTATAAGGTATATGATGTGGTCGGCTGGCGTCTCCGTCACAATACCTCTGTCATGAGGATAGCCCGGGATATTCCGGACCGCTTCTGGTATGGCGAAAAACCGCGCATTCTGAAACAGCACATAGGCGAGGGGGTTGATAGTCTCATTGATGATATTGAACAGGCAGCCCAGGATTATCCCTGGAAAAATACCTATAAAGCGTTCCCTGGACCAAATAGCAACACGTTCATTGCCTGGATTGCCAAACAGGTACCGGAACTTGATTTACATCTTCCATTTTCTGCCATCGGCAGCAGCTATGTGAATTAAGGGTACCTCAAACTAGAAAATTCAGGCTTTACTCAAGATTGAGAGCTAAATCGCCGGCAGAGCCCGGGATGAAGTGAGACGCTCAAACAGCGATCAGCCTGCTGCCTCAATAGATCGAATGAAATAGTTCGTAAAAGGTCCGCTCACCAATCAAGCTGTCAATCCGGTCCTGGATATTTTTTCTTTCGGGATTGAAAAACCAGCTATTCCAGTCATCATCGGATTCCCAAATACTGATGACCAGATAGTCATCGGGGTTTTCTGCACTCTGCAGGGTGTTTGTCGAGATATAGCCCGGCTGCGCTTGTGCTTTGTCGTTGAGTTCCTTGAGCAGCGGGATCAGCTGGTCCGGCTGATTCATCCTGAATTTTCTTTTAATCACGACATGAACATTCATAACGCTCTCTCCTAAACATAATTTTTCACGAGTTTAGACGGCCCGCTAGCCGAGGAGCCTTGGGGAAGGCTATATAGGTAAGGCCTTCCCCAAAAGCGACGCGTGATAGCAGACCGGAGCGACTCGCCCGAAGGGTGGATATGCTGTTTTTTCAGCACTGCTTCTAGAGGGTACAAACTGTGTTGTTTGCATAATTGTGTAACTTTAGAACAATCTTTTGATATTGTTCAGATAATAATAGTTTTCGCTGTTTTTCCATGAACGTCTGGATAGTCTGTTGTCGAACATTAACTGCGCCATCAAACGATGTCAAAACTTTATAGCATAATCGATATCACGCTTGCGCCGTGCCATATCCGGCCAGGCCAAATCCATCCTTCGCCAGAATCTCGGCAAGGATTTTCCGTGACGGGAGCCTGGGTGGATTGGATTCATCATTATAGCAAATGTGAAAGTCGTAAAGCCAATTAAACCGATGGTCTGCATTGAATCTCATTTGGGGAAATCTTCAATCTATCTAGCTCCTGGATTTTGTCGTCACACCAAACGTTTCCTTTGACGATTTACACACAGGCATGCTTGAAGTGTTTAGGAAGGGCTGCTATCCTTATAGAGAGGATCCTTAACCTGAATAGTTCACGAGCTGAGACGGCCTGCTAGCAAAGGAGACTTGGGCAAGGCTATATACGTACGGCCTTCCCCAAAAGCGACGCGGGATAGCAGGCCGTATCGACTCGCCCGAAGGGTGGAAATGCTGTCTTTTCATCACTGATTCTAGAGGGTACAAACGGTTTTGTTTGCACAATTGTGTAACTTTAGAACAACCTTTTGATATTGTTCGGATAATAATAGTTTTCGTTGTTTTTCCATGAAATATTCAGGTTAATTGCCTGTGGAGGAAACATGAACGAGCAATACGCCGACCTGATGGCAAGGGCAGATTGTTACAGGATGACTGCTGAAATGTTCCAGAGCGTGGCCAGAAAGATCGAAGAGGGAGCCGACCCCAAGGAACTGGTGGCATGCCTGAACTGCATGTCGAAGAAGATGCTTTGCTGGTCGAGTAAGATGGCTGCCGATGCTATCAGCTTAAAATTGTCACAGGCATCATAAAAGGCAGGCAAACCCTGAAAAACTGAGTCGACCTTTCAAGGTTACATCCTATCGTCTCTGCTCTTTCGCTGCTGCTAATTAGCTTCGGAAATAAGCTGAGGCTACCTGCTGTCGTGATAAACTGCAGTTTCACAGGAACATCTTTATTCGATATATCTTGAGAGGCCTGACAGTATCATAAAACCATTACCGAGCAGACTGGTCCGGACCGGGGTGAGTGGTGTTACATTTTTGCTTTAAGGGCTTTCAGAATAGCACTGCAAAGGGCTTATACACAACATTCCACATGACAAACAGCCAGAAGATGCCTCCAAGCATAATTGTTATTCTTCCGTAATACAGTCCTACTGGAATGAGGATAATACTGAGAGCGGCCAGGCTGTAATAAAATGAATCCTGGAAATTATCGCCGCCGGCAAACAGGAAAATCTGTGTCCAAATATATGCTGCCACGGGCGGAAAAAGTGCGATTATAATATTTGTAATCATATGGTTACCTTTGAATTAACTACAGGCTACCTTGTAAAATTATGATTTTGGTTCAAAATCAAGGCGTGCGTGAAAATTTTACCACAGGCATATAGCTACGTCCGAGGATAAAATTTTTGCGCGCAACGCAGAGTTTGGGCAAAAAGACAATTTTTCAAGGCAGCCTAAAATGTTATTGACGGGGGCTGCACTGATATTAGTTCATATATGAACAATGTCCAACCAGTTACTGTCGAAAATCTTAAAAGTGTCGGACCTGAGATCAGCAGACAGCCGTACCCACAGGATAGGGCTTTGGTGGCGGTGTTCAGGAAGATCTGCACACTCCCCACATGTAAAACAATAATCTCTTTTAGCGCCTGCCAATGAGGTTGATCTGTGTCGGGTATCAGGGCATAGGAATCTGTTGTTCCGCATCTGGGACCTGGTAGCCTGCGTGAAAAGCGGGCCGCTTTGCCAGCCTCAAATACCATTCAAGGACGTTTTGAAAAGCAAACAGATCTATTTTATGGAACTGGTAACGGCTCACCCAGGGCCAAACGGCTATATCTGCAATGGTGAGTTCGTCGGTTGCCACAAAACGACTTCGTTCTAATTGCTTATCCAGGACGCGATAAAGCCGCTCAGCTTCCTGAAGATAGCGTTCCTCGGCATACTCAGATTTGCCCGGATTGAAATGCAGGAAGTGATGAGCCTGGCCAAGCATTGGACCTTGCCCAGCCATTTGCCACATCAGCCACTGCATTACCTGCCATTTGCCATTGGCGTCATCTGGCAATAACTGTCCTGATTTCTCAGCCAGATAAAGCAGAATAGCGCCGGATTCAAAAAAAGATTGCCCCGTGTCCTCATCAACAATTGCCGGTATCTTGTTGTTGGGATTGATGGCTAAAAAAGCCGGGTCGAATTGCTCACCCTTGCTGATGTCAATTGGCACCACTTGATATGGCAGGCAAACTTCTTCAAGCATTATCGAAATCTTACGGCCGTTTGGTGTGCCCCAGGTGTATAACTTTATCATTTTCTCCTCAACTTGAGCCCCAGTATCAGAAGGTTTAAAATTTCGGTTTGAATTGTAATACCAAGCAAAACGTATCACCGGGCGTTTAAATTCTGTCAGAACGCCTGTCTAAAGCCGCGTTAGGGCTGCTTGTCAAATACCTTTACGCCCTCTGGGATTTGATACCAACTTTGCTTTTCGCTCACCCAAATATGCGCTGTAGGCGCAAATATGCTGTCGTCGGACAGATTAACTGGTTTCAACTTCAATTTTATTGTCTCCATATCATCAGGGTTATAGTGATAAACTCTGTTGCCGCAATCAGGGCAGAATTTTGCGCAATTCTTATTTCCACTATCAGCAACCCTGCTCCACTCCTTGAGATCACCATGGAACTCAATAGCGCCAGTAGCTACAACCGCTGTTATACTAAAAGGGCCCGTCGACATTTTTTGACACTCTGTACAATGACAAGCCACTACCGCTTTGGGTGGTTCACTCAATTTATAGGTGACTTGTCCGCATTGGCATGAACCTTCGATTGGATATTCCATCTGTTTACCCTCCTCCTGAACCATGATTGTTTTATTGCTGTTAACTGTTAAACACTATGTATTCCGGTATTAGATGGAAAGCCTTTTTCGGTAAAAACTAAAATCTCTTTTCGTTAGAGCAGGTAATATGTTGCCTGCTCCAGAACTAATGTGTCAACAACCACAACGTGTTATTATATTGTTAGGCACAGTGGTTATATTCTCAGGATGTATCACATATCGTCGATCCACAGTCAGTGGTCTCAAATTCGTTAAATTTCAGTGTCTAAAACCGGTAACAGACTTATGATAAACTTCAGGATTCAAAATGGAGGACAAAACGATGGCTATCATTACGATCTCCAGGCAGATAGGAAGTTTAGGCGATGAAATAGCAAAGGCAACGGCTGACTCGCTCGGATATCAATACATCGAGAAAGTTCAAATAAGTGAGATCCTCTCAAGATGTGGTTTTTCACTATCTGAGATCGACAAGTTCGATGAAAAGAAACCATCGGTATGGCAAACCCTATCCATGCAGAAAGAGTTATTTGCACATTTCATTCAGGCAGCGGTGTATGAACTGGCAGCTCAGAAAAATGTCGTGCTTGTCGGTCGTGGAGGGCAGGTTATATTGAAAGATATTCCTGGGACCCTGCATGTAAGAGTCATTGCGCCTTTTGAAACCAGAGCAAGTCGATTAATGGAACAAAGAGGATACGACGAAAAAACCGCACACAGGATCATTCGGCAAAGTGATCGTGACTCATCCGGATATTTACGTACCTACTTTGATGTCGGTCTAGACAATAGCGATCTCTATGATCTGGTGATAAATACTCGGAAAATGACACCAGATGAGAGCGTCGAAATGATCACCAGCGCAGTTGGGGCTGAGAAGATCAAAGACAGTCCCCGAATGTCTGAAGTGTTATACGATCTTTCTTTAAATCATAAAGCGCAAGCGGCTCTCGTAAAAATCATAGGGAAAGCGGAATGGGTGGAATTGGAGATTGAAAAAGGCATTGCTTTATTATCAGGATTAGTGAGTTCTGCTACAATTAAGGAAGACTGTGAAAAAGTCGTATCAAGCATCCAGGGCATTAAATCGGTAAATAACCGGTTAAACGTTCGGGATGAAAAAAGGGGCGCGTTCCTGACATAGCATTTTCGGATATATTGTTTCCAAATGAAATCTTTTTTGAGGGTTATGCTTCGTTAAAGCTTCTAAACCTGAAAAAAACAGCAGCTCAACCAGGTAATTGGCGAGAGAAAGCCCCAAGTTATGCGGCAGTGCTGTATTGTGGCTACGTTCTATCACTATCATATTGGTATTATTATAAATCGTGATATTTGACAATCCTGGAAATGTTGCATACCGTCATCCTTGACTCCAACTATGCTCAGGAGAAGATCCTCTCAGATGAAGGTATCGAGCGCCCGCCTTTGATTTTTATTTATCAAGTATTTACAAATGGTTTTCCGACAACAGGAAATTTGATTGGGGTGCGATAAAGTCGAGCCCAAGCAGCCACCACAATCATCTTTGCAGCAAGCCGGGCATGTTGATTATTACCACCCGGATGCCACATGGTTCCATTGACTTGGTTTTCGTGTTTTTAGTAAAATTAACTAGGCACAATATGAACTAAGAGAAAGCCAAACTTGTTGAGAAACAGGGACGGAAAGCCACGGATCTGAATAGACAGCCGGGTTGCCTTGGGCAGGGCAATCCGGTTTTTTGCTTTTAAAAGGTGTTGTCACCAAGGATCTTTTCGATGCCATCAATCCCACCAAAGGATTCAAGGCATAAGGGTACCTTGCAAAGGTGCTCGCGGGTTGCAAAGCAATCTTGATACCTTCTGGTGGGCACACCATAGGAGGGGAGCATATGTATATCAAACAATCTGAATTGTTGTGGGGCCTGGATAATCATTTCATCAAAGAGTTTATAGACTCCGGTATGAAAAAAACCTACCCGGAAGGGTATAAATTGTTCAATGCGGGGGATCCCGCCGAATTCTTCTACATTCTGATCAGGGGATCCGTTAGGCTGAGCGTGGGTAACGAGGACAAGACCACCTATATTGTCGAGCATGGGGGAGAGGCTTTCGGCTGGTCAGGTCTGGTCGGAATGCCGAAATACTCAGCAACAGCCGAATGTGCGAAGGAATCCATGGTCACGATCTTCGCTAAAGACTTTGTACAAAGCGTCACCGACGCCGATCCGGAAAACGGAATGAGATTTTACAGAAGGCTGGCACGGATGCTTGGAAAAAGACTTATCCACAGCTATGGCATTGAAATGGATGGCGTGACTGATGACCTGCACTATAGTTTTGAGACCGAAAAAATACCAAAATCGCTGCAGCCTGCCTGAAAAACCACCGTAAACAGAGGGGTGAGAGCATTCCGTGGTCTCACCCTTCTGCCCCATTTCTCTCTTCTTGCTATATACTGAATTCTTGTTTCCTCAATGAGCCTCCCAACCAGCAATGTTCTGTATAGGATAATGGAATTGATTTATACGGCTAGGGTCATGTCAAGTCTTGGATGTGGTAAAATGGCGCCGCAATTTTGACTTCCTGCGAGGCACGACTGAGGGCGCATAGCAGCGCTATGTAACTAAATGAGTAACGAAGCCAGGAAGCCAAAAGGGCAAGCCAGATCCGACAGATGAAGCTTGACAGGGCACTAGTGCGCATAGCTCACGGGAAAAACGGTCAGAGGTAAGAATTTCTGGGAAAGCTAAAGACCACCACATCGTTTCATTTACTAGTTAGGCTAAATGACTACATTATAATATTAACCGCTGATCACCTGCTTTTTGCAATTAACCTGAGAGCTGATTCCTGCCGCTTATTAAAGGGAGGATATAGAATAATAACCGGGACAAACCAAAGGAGATTGTACCAATTTCACTCGTTCATTCACTTCCATTCTGGAGGACACCATGATCTTGGAGATTTTTAAACGACCGGGTAAATTAGAAATAAAGTGTTTCCTGCTCTTAGCTGCTTTCGTTATGATATGCACCTCTTCTATTCCTGCATCATCATATGAATTGATAATCGGCACCGGTCCAAGCGGCTCGTTCTCGCACCACACGGGCAAATTTCTGTGCAGAATATTTGCAAAGCAGGACGAAGAGATCACCTGCTCCTTGTCAGCATCAAACGATCCCACTGACAATCTGACAAACGTACAGGGGGGGGCGCTCGATCTGGCGCTTATTGATTCCTTACTGCTTGGGGAATCGACTGCAGGGCAAGGCGCTTTTCAATACCTTGATATCAATTACGATCGGATTCGCATTGTCACACCGCTATACGAAGTTCCGCTCACCTTAATTGTCCGAAGAGATACGAATATATCAGCGGTCGATCAATTGCCGGGAAAAAGGATAAATACCGGACCGTTCGGCTCGCCGAAGAAACATCTGTTCGAACTGTTTATGCAGACTCAAGGTTGGACAGAAGATATGTTTCCCGTATTTGCCGAACTGTCATCATCCTTATCCCAGGATAAAATCGCCTTCCGTCAAAGTGAGGTGCAGATCCTGGTCCATGAAGGTGTTCATCCCGATAATGATATAAAGCTGCTTATGGAAGATATGGGAGCTTCATTAATCGGCTTTTCAACAGACAGCATTGTCGATCTGATTAACTCGAACCCCTCACTTTCAAAACAAGATATCAATAAATCTACCTATCCATCTCTATCAGAGAATCTCACGACATTCGGCACGACCATGACCTTGGTAACTTCAGCGGATGTGGATGATGAAACCATACGCTTATTGATCAGAGCACTTGAAAATAACAAGCCGTCACTTCAGGCCCTGCATCCGGCCCTCTCAGCATTTGACCTTGATAAAAGACCGCAATGGTTTGGATCGATCAAAGTTCACAGAGCTATATCAGAATGATGTGACGGACAATGTGCGTCTTGGATGTCCCAATATCTTATTGCTTTTTAATATGCTCTTAACCACGGATTAATGCGTTTTGGGAAAATTCTTAAGGCTACCTTAAGCTGAGCACAAGAACATCGACCGTTTACTCAGTTCAGGATACTATAGCCGAGGGGAGGGCCAAAGAAATTAGGGTTCTCAGGTGAGAAATTACTCGTCCGAATCGTCTTTTTCTCTTGACTCGATCATGGTTTGATGTCTCTTTTCTCGTTCTTCTTTGGAACGAGCAAGAGCCTGGGATTCTTCATTATTAAATTCTTCAATTCGCGCCTTTAACTGCTCGAATGTTTTGCTCTCGTGATTAGAACTCATAATATTGATATTAATAAATATTTTCTCATTCTGATAGTGCTTGCAAGGCGGAACTCTAGACAGGATTTATTATATTATGCTCAACTGCAAAATTCAATAGATCAGGACCCGAATTATTCATTTAGTGTGTGCTACTGTGCGGTAATCACAATGAAAAAACCTTTACCTGAAGCCAAAATGAGTGTAGTTAGAGCCTCCTCACCCTGAATCTATGCATCTGAGAGGGTATTTTGTGTTCTTTGAGGATAAGAAGAGAATGGATAACATTCTTTAGTTGATTACCTCAATCTTGACATTAATGAGACCCGAATCAGTATCTCCGATTTTACTGAACGCATATCTGCTCAAATCAATGATCCTGTTGTCAATAAAAGGGCCCCGATCGTTAATCTTGACGATAACACTTCGATTATTCATAAGGTTCGTCACCCGCACCTTTGTGCCGAAAGGCAGGGTTCTATGCGCAGCTGTCAGAGCGAGTTGATTGAACCGTTCGCCGCTCGAGGTTTTCCGAAACTGAAAACGCATTGCATAAAACGATGCAATGCCGCGCTCGGTATAGCCAATCAGTTGTGGACTACTTCTATATTCAACCGTTGAACAACTTGAAATAACAAGCAGTAAGCAAAGAGAAACAAATACCAGCAATTTGGGCTGGACTGCGATCGATTCGATCGGTTTCAAGACTGACATTAGCGTTCTCAATTCAACTGTCTAATATAACATGCTTTATGATGATATCTGGGAAAAGTTCATAGGGCTAAAATAAACCAAAAAATAGATTAGTATAAGGGTACCTTGCAAAATTAGGATTTTCGTTCAAAATCAAGGCGCCAGTGAAAATTTTACCGCAGGCATATAAGTAATATTCCGAGGATACAATTTTTGCGCGCAACACAGAGTTAGGACGAAAAGACAATTTTTCAAGGTAGCCTTAAATCTTCTCTTATACCAGCTTGAAGTCTGAGAGACTATATGGGGAGCAGGTCGGAAGAACAGAAAAGAAAATTTCAACCCTTACCAGAAGAGCCACACTAATGCTGAATATTTGCAATTTTAAATCGGAATTCAGACTATCTTGAGTACGGTCTTCCCGGTTACCTATACTGCTTGGGAGGAACTCCAGGTTAGCCTTTCTCAAGCATTTCCTGGATGACTCCGCTTGGCAATCCATTCGGAAAATCCGGAGCCTGGTGCAAAAGCCCTTTTACTTCTCTGAGGTTTACGATAAATATCGATTTGACCATGACCTCCTGTTTTGGAGATGTGATTATCGCCCAATAATCGCATGCCATGGTCTTTTCTTATTTTTGCAGAACTTATTACACATTGCCCGGGCAGCAGGATATCCCTGCCTCTGGCAATACACTGTATTTAAATGAAGAAACCCTGTAGATTTCCAGCGATATGATAAACAGATGAACAGATCGAACGTGCTTTGGTTATCAGGTGTCTGGAAATCATTTGGCAGCGATTTTACGATCGCTGACTTCGAGCTGAGCCTTGAATACGGAGAATTCATAACTCTGCTTGGCCCTTCGGGGTGCGGCAAGACGACGATTCTTCGCCTTATTGCCGGTTTTGAAAAACCTGATAAAGGAGCAATTTATCTTGACGGCGTCGATATTGTCCACCTTCCGCCGGAAAAGCGGCTGGTGAATACGGTATTTCAGAGTTATGCGTTGTTCCCCCACATGACGGTCTTTGACAATGTTGCCTATGGCCTCAAAGTAAGAAAGATTCCCCCAAACGAGGTAAAACGATTAGTCGATCAGGCCCTGGAACAAACAAAGTTAACCCCGTTTGTGAACAGAAAACCCTCCCAGCTTTCTGGAGGCCAGCAGCAGCGAGTTGCCCTTGCCAGAGCTATCGTCAATCAACCGCGGGTGCTTCTTCTCGACGAACCGCTCTCGGCTCTCGATGCGAGGCTGAGATCTGATATGCAGCTTGAGTTAAAAAGACTGCAGCGCGAACTGAACTTGACCACTATACTGGTCACCCACGAGCAGGATGAAGCACTTTCTCTCTCTGACCGCGTGGTGGTCATGGATCAGGGTAAGATTGCCCAGATCGGCACGCCCCGGCAGATTTATGAGGAACCCCTTGATTTATACGTGGCCCGGTTCATCGGTGAAATAAATCTGCTGCCAGCCCGGATAGAAAAGAGGATTGATAAAGAGAAGCTTGAAATCAGGCTGTTTGAGCACAGCCTCATACTTACTTCCGATCTGGACGCAGCACCGGGAAGCAAGGTTCAGATTCTCCTGCGTCCTGAAGATCTGCGGATATCTGAAGATATCAAAGA
This sequence comes from uncultured delta proteobacterium, assembly GCA_963824415.1. Lineage (GTDB taxonomy): Bacteria > Desulfobacterota > Desulfobulbia > Desulfobulbales > Desulfocapsaceae > JABDQA01. The sequence goes on along the minus strand of CAWGPM010000001.1, from coordinate 316,787 downwards.
AGACATGCCGAGACTCCCGGGAACCATCATGGAGCGCAGCTACCGCGGAGCAACGCTTGACACCACCATCCATCTTGACCATGGACCCATCGTTCAAGCCTGTGAGTTTTTTGATGAAGATGATCCGGATTTCGACTACAGCATCGGGGAGCGGGTCGAAGTGTCGTGGGTCCGGGGCTGGGAGGTTCTGCTGCGCGATGAAGAATAGGACTCAGCTCACAAGCATCTGCCTGATGTCTGGCTGGCTTCTGCTTTTCGGAGGTTTTCCTCTGTTGCTATTGTTGTTCACGAGTTTTCTGAAACAGCATCCGGAGAAGTTCTTTGAATTGTCATTGTCCGTGGAATCGTATGCCCAGTTGATTAATCCGGACTATCTTCTGGTATTTCTGCGTTCGACTCTGCTCGCCGGCATCACGACGTTTGTCTGTCTCATTGTCGGATACCCTTTTGCCTGGCTCACCTGCAGAATGCCGTCCCGGTATCGTCTTCTGATTCTCATAATGATCATGATTCCGTTCTGGACCAACTCGCTGATCAGAACCTACGCGGTGCGCATTATTATCGGCGCCAAGGGGATAGTAAATAAACTGTTGCTGGCAAGTGGGATCATCGAGAGCCCGATCAGATTAATGTATACGGATACGGCGGTGCTGCTGGGTCTGGTCTACCTGATGCTGCCATTTATGATTCTGCCGCTCTATGCCAATATCGAAAAACTGGATTATCGGCTCGTTGAAGCATCACGAGATCTCGGTGCCGGTCCATATAACACCTTCAGGTCGGTGATACTCCCGCTGACAATGCCCGGCATTGTGGCAGGCTGTATCATGGTCTTTGTTCCGACCATGGGCCTTTTTTACGTCGCTTCCCTGCTGGGGGGAGCCAAAAAGTTACTGATCGGCAACCTCATTCAACATCAGTTCCTGGTAAGTCACAACTGGCCGCTCGGCTCGGCCATGAGTACAACGCTTATAGGCATCCTCGTGGTCATGCTGCTTCTCTACCGGGTTGTCCTGCACCAATCAGACACTGCGGCAGACAGGCTATGAAGAAAGCTAATCAGCTTTATATCGCCATTGTGTTTATCTATTTATACGTGCCGATTGCGGTACTTATTATCAATGCGTTCAACGCCAACCGCTACGGCCTGCAATGGGATGGATTCACTCTGGGATGGTTTCAGGCAATGTTGAACAACCATAGTCTTATCGAGGCAGCACGAAATTCCCTGCTTGTCGCCGTGAGCAGCGCGACCATAGCTACGATGATCGGAGCGCTTGGTGCTGTGGCGATGTATTTCCACCGATTCAAGGGGCGCAAGGTCGTTTTCGGGACGATAATATCCCTGATGATGCTTCCTGACATTATCCTGGCCATTGCACTCCTGGTGCTTTTCATTATTCTTGGCCTATCACTTGGGTTCTGGTCCCTGCTGCTGGCACATATCACCTTCTGTCTGCCGTTTACCTTTGTCACCGTATTTGCCCGGATGCAGGGCTTTGACCCCTATCTTATTGAAGCGGCGCGTGATCTCGGGGCATCTGAGGGAATGGTGCTGCGCACGATCGTTTTTCCACTCATCAGCCCGGCCCTTATTGCCAGCTGGCTGCTCGGTTTCACTCTGTCACTTGATGATGTCATTGTCAGTTCGTTTGTGGCCGGACCTGGCTTTGATGTTTTGCCCTTGAGGATTTTCTCCATGGTTAAAGTGGGAGTAAAACCTGAAGTCAACGCCCTTGCCTTTCTGATGATACTGATTTCAATTATCTTCGTTGCCACCAGTTATTTTCTTTTAAAGGAGAAAGCCCATGAAAATTAGAACGATATCCCTAATTGTCCTGCTTATCAATTTGGCGCTGGTTTCCTCGGGAAGCGCTGCCGAGAAGGTCTATATCTACAACTGGACGGAATACATTCCCGATGCAGTAATCCAGCAATTCACTGAAGAAACCGGTATCAAAGTGATCTACGCAACCTACGAAAGCAATGAGGCGATGTATGCGAAATTGAAGCTGATCAAGGGCGACGGCTATGATCTGGTCTTTCCGTCAACATACTTTGTCAGCAAAATGATTAAAGAAGACATGCTCTACCCGCTCGATCATTCATTGTTGCCCAATGCTGCGATGCTTGACAAATCACTGCTGAATAAAGCATTCGATCCCGATAACATCTACTCCATTCCCTATATGTGGGGATCCACAGGAATTGCGGTCAATACCGATTTTATCCCCCTGGCTCGCGTTTCTTCCTGGCAAGATCTGTGGAACAAGGAGTTCAGTGGCCAATTGCTGCTCCAGGATGATATGCGGGAAGTGTTTCATATGGCACTGAAAATCAAAGGATTCAGCAGCAATACCCGTGATCCGAATGAGATAGAGGCAGCCTACGAGTTGCTCAAGGAGTTGATGCCCCATGTCCTGGTTTTTAACAGTGATTCTCCACGGCTCCCCTATCTCGCCGGAGAGGTGAATGTTGGTATGATTTGGAATGGTGAAGCCTGGATGGCGCAGCAGGAAAACCAGGCAATCGCCTATGTCTACCCGACTGAAGGGGCGAACTACTGGGTTGACAGTTTTGTGATTCCCAAGGGTGCAAAAAACATCAAACATGCTCACACCTTCATTAATTTCATGCTGCGGCCCGACATAGCGAAACTTTGTGTGGAAGAAAATGGTTATGCAACTCCTGTAACCGCCGCACTGCCGCTGCTGAGCGAAGAGGTCCGCACCAGTGAAGTCATTTTTCCTCCGGCTGAGGTCATTGCTGCGGGAGAGTTTCAAACGGATGTTGGTGAGGCACTTGTGATATATCAGAAATACTGGGAGAAACTCAGATCGGGCAATTGATTGCCAGAGCGAAGTTCAACCGAATTGATTGTTGCTTCAAATTGAGGTGTCGACGTTAAATTTTCGCACTGAAGACTTTCCCAGCATATGTAATTGAGGCTGGGCGAAAGACGAATCTGGTCACCGCAAAAAGCATAGCACGCTCTGACCAGTTCATTCGGGTAAAATCAAGTGCCTCCCGTCACCCGCCGGCAAGGCAAAGTTCGGTCGAGCGTGCTTTCTTAGACGAAAACAGCAGATACAACCTGTTTTCTAGGAAAGATGCTGCTTGAAAAAAGCTATCGTGCGCTCCCAGGCAAGATTGGCCTGGGCCTCATTGTAGCGCGGGGTCGAATTGTTGTGGAAAGCGTGGCGGGTTCCTTCGTAGGTATAGCTGACAAAGTTCCTGCCGGCTGCCTCAAGGGCTTTTTCGTAGGCTTCGCGGGTGGCATTCACCCGCGGATCATCCTCGGCGTATTGCAGCATCAGGGCTGCTTTAATTTTTGCAACATCTTCCGTGGCCGGTGCCGTGCCATAAAACGGAACTACCGCGTTCAGATCTGCTCCCATGCTCACCGCAATTTTATTGACCACGCCGCCACCGTAGCAAAAGCCGGTCGCTCCAATCTTGCCGGTCGACAGTTCGTGGCTCTTGAGGAACCTCGCACTGTTGAGCAGATCTGTATAAAGTTTGTCCGGGTCCAGCGATTTCTGCATGACCTTGGCGTCGTCGTCATTACCCGGGTATCCGCCAATCGGTGCCAAACCGTCAGGAGCAAGCGCCAGAAATCCCTCGACTGCGGCCCGGCGGGCCACATCCTCGATATATGGATTCAGTCCCCTGTTCTCATGAACGACCAGGACGGCCGGAAAAGGCCCGTCTCCCGCAGGCTTAACCAGGTAGCCGCGCATCTGTCCCGAACTGCCGCCGGGCGAATCGTACGCCACATATTTGGGCTTGATTCGTTCATCGGTGAACGATACCGTCTGGGCTTCAGCGTACTTCGGCAGCAAGGCCTCGGCCATCATCAGCGCCGAACCACCCGCGACAACCAGGGCTGAAGCCTTGTTGAGAAAATCGCGCCGACTCATCTGCGTATGGCAATATTCGTCGTACAAATCAAATATCTGCGGGTCGATATGGTTTTTCGTCATAATCTTGCTCCTTTAACTGGTTGCTGGTTTATTTTAGTCTGTTCGACGGCTGCCTCCATAAAGGCGGCTATCGAGTCAATGGCGACGGGGTACATAAACCGTCAGGTAATATCTTTTTTCTTTCGATAAACCATGCCGCTGAATTTAGCAATAACCCTGGCATCCTGATCTGTGACCAGAACATCGTAAGAACCAAGTTTTTTGGGCATTTCAACCTCGGTTGCCACCGCATAGAGGGTGCCGGCCGATACTGCATTCAGGTAAGAGATGTTTGCGTTGATAGCCAGGGCCAGTTGGCCATGGCTGTTTGACGCCACCGCAAAAGCAAGATCGGCTAAGGTGAAGATCGCCCCTCCCTGCACAATGTTTGCCGCGTTGAGATGTTTTTCTTCAATCTCCAGTCGAACTTTACAATAACCTTGCCCGGCTTCCAGAATTTCCATACCTGCGTGGGCTGCGAAGCGGTCACGACCAAATATCTGTTTTGCGGTTTCCGTATCCATCATCTATTTCTTCTGCAGTTGAAAGGCTTTATGACGCATCTAGATTTATATGTCTTGCTCGGTGCACCAACATCGAATGTTCAGCGGTTATACAGATAACCTTGACGTATTTTGCTTGGAATAGAAATGAAAAAAAGACGGTGACCCTGGAGGTTTTGTACGACCATCTGGTAAAAATCAAATCCGGAACTGGAGCATAGAGATTGACTTCTACAAGGCAGGTTGCGCTCGCTGATTCTTCTTATAGTCCAGATTGCTGCATTCGGGCAGACGCACAAAAAAGGTGGTGCCGACACCCGGCTTCGAGTGCACCTCGATAGTGCCGTGATGGGCCTTGATAATTTCCTGGCAGAACACTAGGCCGAGGCCGCTGCCCTTCTCTCCGCTCGTGCCCGGGCTGCTTGTCTTGACATCTGATCTGAACAGGTTTTCCGCATACTGCCGGCTCATCCCCTGTCCTTCATCGCTGACGGCAACCGTCATCGATCGTTCCGGCTCAGGAGTGGACAGTTCGATTCTGCCGCCCCGATCACTGAACTTGATACCGTTCGAAACGAGGTTGTTCAGCACCACGAAGTAGAGATACCGGTCCCCGTATACTTCGGTTGCCGGCGGAATTGAGTTGACCAGCCGGACCCCCTTTTCAAAGGCTAGATGGCCGAAGTTCTGGACCACCTCATTGGCCATCTCGGAAACATTGAAAAATGATTGTTCCAGCTTCAGACCGCCCATTTCCAGGCGGTTCATGGAGAGCAGATTGTCGATCATCTGCAGCATCCGGTCTCCATTGATGACGATATTTTCCAGAAACTTACGGTGAACATCATGGGTAAAGTGCTCGCGTTCCAGGATTCGCTTGAGCATCCGGGTGATTGAGTAAAATGGTGATTTCAGATCATGGGCGACCAGCGCGACAAAGCGGCTGCGGATCCTGATTGCCAATTCGGCCTGCTTGCGAGCCTCTTGTAAAAAGTGCTGCAGACTCTTCTGCTCGGTGACGTCGATGGCGATCTCGAGCTTCACGTATCTGCCGTCGGCCCATCTGATGGCCTGGTCCTTGGCCCTATACCATTTCTTGTTGAACGGATTCTGGTATTCCCATTCATACGGTTCGGCCGGCAGCCGATCGTCGGTGAGCAGCTTGTGGTTGTTGCAGAACATGCACGGTTCGTCCTTGGATGAATGGATGAACTGGTAGCATTTCCTGCCGACCGGGTCGAAGCCGAAGAGCCTTCTCAGGTATTCATTGGCAAAGAGGATCTCATGTGAGTCGAAGTCAACCACATAAATGATCCCATCGACACTGCCGATGATGCCCGAGAGCAGATCGTTGGACTGCTTCAGGCTGTCCTCGGCGGCGAGCCTCTCTTTCACTTCCGCGCTGAGTTGCCGGTTGCGCTCATCGAGTTCGCGTGTACGCTGCCTGATCTTTTCCTCCAACTCGGCAAGATGATCGATCTGTTCGATATAGCGCCGCTCGACTTCCCGCCTGATCCTGAAGCGGGCATGCCCGAGAAAGATACAGACCACCACCGATGGAATCAGCAGCACAGCCGCCAGCAGGCTCAACTCGAGGGCGTCGACCCGTTGCAGATACAAAAAAACCACAACCAGGGCGACACTGAGAAAAAGCCACAGTGCCAGCAGCAGCGTCTGGCCCAGACTTGCCCGTATGATTCGCAAATCAGAAGTATTTTTTTCCTTTTTTTCAGACATGACAGATGTCCCGTCGCCTGCCCAATTGAAGTGTTTGGTTAAAGAAAAGACGCCTTGTCACATAATAGTCATGATCGCCAGATTAACATTCACGCAGATACCAGTTGCCATCAATTAGGCAGTCAAATTTGGAGGCGTACTCACCCATGACGCTTTGTCCCATTATTGATAATTATCATTGATAATTATCAAACAGCCCTGGCAAAAAAAAACAACCAACCCAGACAGAGCTGTTTACCAGAAAACAGGCCCGACAGTGCTCGACAGCGGTGCCTGTAAATGAGCCAATCGGCGCAGGGACGGTTCAGAAGAAATGGTGAATGCGATCTGCACTGAGGCCATGCAGCAGAAAATAATACTGCTCAGGCCACTTCGAAAACGGTGGTTTCAACAGAATAGGTTACTTTGACCCCGGTTCTTGCACAGGTAAGTTTATAGGTACTGGATAGGTGGATATCAAGATCTTCGCCGCGCAGCCCCTGCAGTTGGGCCAGATAGCAGAGCGATCCGTTCTTTTTATTCTTCTTCGGATTCCTTTTAACTCCGCCTTTCCAGCTGAGCATGGGCAATTCACCCTTTTTTGCCCGTCTGGCCAGTTTGGCTTGCTCTTCCGCCAGTTTCCTGCCGTTTTCCCAGCAGAATACCAACCCTTTGTCCGGCCCACGCCAGCGCTCATCCGGGGTAGGATCTTTTCTGAGCGGTTCCTTGATTGAGCGATAAATATGTGTGCCCATCCACATCAGTTGGGATTCGAGGTGATCAGCAAGGCTAATAACGTCCCCACACTACTACCTGCAAATCCCCGGCTAATTCAATACATTTTTGGCTGCAAGGGGGAAAAATGCGGAAAATTGCTTTAAAAGAAGAAACAGAGATCCTGCTGCAGAGCATGCTGAAAGAGATATATTGGTGTCGGTCACCAAATAAACCTAGGGCCCTGTCAAGCCAGATCCGACAGATGAGACTTGACATGACACTAGCCGCCGTCCAGTTCCACAATAAACTCGCTGCCGACCCCGATCTTGCTCTGCACCTCGACCTCTCCGCCGTGGGCCTGGACAATGTGTTTGACGATGGCCAGGCCCAGCCCGGTGCCGCCTGCCTTTCTGTTGCGGGCCCTGTCGCTGCGGTAGAAGCGCTCGAACAGCCGGGGCAGATGCTCCTCGCCGATGCCGATGCCTTCATCGATGACACTTATTTTCACCCGTTTGCGTCCCTCTTTCTCCACTTCGCGGGCCCGCAGCATAACTAGCTGACCATCCTCGCTGTAGGTTATTGCATTGATCAGCAGATTGGCCAGCGCCTGCTCGATCAGTGTCTGGTTGATCCTCAGGCTGATATGCTCGGGGCAGTCCAGCTCAAGCGACACACCGCGCTCTTCGGCCTTGTACCTGCAGGTTTCCACGGCCTCCTCGAGGACCGGCCGCAGATCCTGCAGTTCTGCGGCCACACCGCTTTGCTTGGCCTCTTTTTCAATGCGCGACAGCGCCAGCAGATCATCAATTATTTCTTCAAGCTGCTCGGACTGACGCAGAACGATCTCAAGAAATTTCAGGGCATCCTCGCGCTCATCAAGGGCCCCGTCAAGCAGGGTTTCGACGTATCCTCTGATCGAGGTGATCGGCGTACGCAGTTCATGCGAGACATTAGCCACGAAATCGCTGCGCATTCGCTCCAGCCGGCGCAGCCTGGTGACATCGTTGAGCACCACCAATGCACCGATGGTCCGTGAGTCTCCGCCATAGAGCGAAACCACGTGGGTCTGCAGATAGGTGTTGCTGGGCTGACTATTCAGAATGATCTCGTCTTCGAACGATTCTCCTTTCTCCAGGATGCGTTCTATCTGCTGATGCAGCGCCACGTTTCTGATCACTTCCTGAATGAGCCGGCCCTGGGCCCCCTGGCGCTCAACCCCGAACATCTGGGCGGCGGCCTGGTTTATGCTGATGATCCGCTCCTCCAGATCGACTGCGATAACCGCCTCGACCATGCTGGAAAAAACGGTTTCGAGCTGGTTGTGCTGATTGATGATGGTTTTGATCTTTTCGTCGAGCTGGCCGGCCATACGGTCCATTGCAGTGGCCAGGCTGGCTATCTCTTTGGAGGCCGTCTTCTTCTGGGTCAGCAGCATACGTTGGGAAAAATCTCCCCGGGCATACTGCTCAGCACCCCGGGTCATCTCTTCGAGCGGCCGGCTGATATTTCTCGACACCAGAAAGGTCATGATAAAGGCGCCGACAATAGCAATTACCGCACCTCCGGCAATTTTGATCCGTATATCGCTTAAGGCCGAATCGATTGCAGTCACCGGCATCGACATGCGCAGTACCGCGACAACCCCCTGCCCGCTGCCGGCCGTGGCCGCGGCTGCGGTCTGGTAAAGGGGAATTGCCGAATAGAGCATGCGCTGCCCCAAAGTATTGGAAAAACGCAGCGATTGCCCGGGTATTCCTGAAAACGCGGTGTCTATTTCCGGACGCTGGCGGTGGTTATCCATCACCTCCGGGTCCTCGTTGGTATCCGCGACAACACTGCCGTCCGGCATAATTACGGTGATCCTGGTGCCCGAGGCCCGCCCGGACGTGATTACGAAACTTCTAAGGTATTGGGTATCGTCCGAACTGAGCAGTTCGAGTACCCGCGACTGGATCAGGTAGGCCCGATTCTGCAGGTCCGCCCCGGTCTCTTCGAGATAGAAGTCATCGAAGGTGCGGGAACTGTACCAGGCGACCAGGCCGATGGTCAGCAGCAGGATGGCCAGGTGGACGAGAAAAATCTGCCAGAAAAGCTTTTTCTGTTTGATAACCATGTCACACCTGGGCATCCGATCTGAAGCGATAACCGACACCCCTGACCGTCTCAATCAGACTGCCCCAGTCTCCCATCTTTTTGCGCAGACCGAAGATCTGGACATCTATGGCCCTGGGGGTAATCAGAAAATCGTAGCCCCTGACCGAGTCGATAATCTGCTGCCGGGTAAACACCCAGCCCGGTTTTCCGGCAAGCAGCACCAGGATACCGAATTCTGTCATGGTCAGATGCAGTTGCTCACCGCCAAGGGTAACTTCATGCCGGCCTTTGTTGATCTCCAGATCATCGACCGCGATGACTCCCTGATCCGCCTGGGAATCCGACTTCTGATGTTCGAAGCCCCGCCTCAGGACCGCTTTGATCCGAGCGATCAGCACCTTGGGGCTGAACGGCTTGGTGACATAGTCATCAGCCCCGTACTCGAGACCTTCCACGATGTCTTCTTCTTCGCCTTTGGCGGTCAGCATCACAATCGGTATATAGCTGCCGCTCTTCTCCGCTTTACGCCTGATCTTTTCGCATACTTCAAGGCCGCTCATGCCGGGCAGCATCAGGTCGAGCAGGATGCAGTCAATATCTTCCTTCAAGAGGATATCGAGCGCTTCTTCTCCACTGTCCGCGCAACTCACGTTAAATCCGGCCTTGATCAGGTTGTAGCTGACCAGCTGCTGAATGGCGGCTTCATCTTCGACGACGAGTATCGTTATCTTTCCCATGGCTCTCTGTGTGCAGTTTCGTGCCTATCCAGCTGATCATCAAAGCCTGCTTCATAGCTGCGAAAATAACAGGATAAGTTCTCTCAAAAACATCAGTTTTGCCCGGATTTGCCTCTTACAGAGTTCAATGTTCAGCATTTTAATTTTGCCTGCAAGTGCTTTTCGCACTTCAAACGCAATCCTAATATTTCCGTAACCGTAAATAAACACAACTGCCCTAGAGTTGCCGGCATACCCGTGAACTGATTTGCCCATCACTCACGAAAAGCATGTAGATAACTGAAATAACCAATATGGAACCATTTTACACCTTTCATATCGAGCTCAAGAAACTCAACAAAAAGCTCCTTCATATGAGTGCCCAGGTCGAGGATCGGGTGCGCCGCGCCACGTCGTTAATTCATAACTACGACGACCAAGTAGCCCGTTCCCTGGTTCTCTCTGATTACGAGATTGATGAGCTGGAGATTGGCATCGAGGAAGACTGTCTGAAGATACTGGCCCTGCATCAGCCGGTGGCGGGCGATCTGCGCTTTATCGTGACGGTGATCAAGGTGAATAACGAGCTGGAGCGGATTGCCGACTTTGCGGTCAACATCGCCCAGCGGGCCCAGGCCATAAACAACTCGCAGAGCAAGCAATACATCGCGGGGATCAATTTTTCCTATATGTCGGAGAAGGTAATCACGATGCTGAAATACAGCCTCGATGCGCTGATCAACCGCGATGCCTCCCTGGCGCGCAAGGTCTTTCTGATGGACGATGTTGTCGATGAGTATCGCAACCATGTCTATCACACCATCAAGGACATTATCCGCCAGCACCCGGAACACCCCGGCGGCCTGATCAACACCTATCTGCTGGCCCGCCATCTCGAGCGGATGGCAGATCGGGCGACCAATATTGCCGAAGAGGCGATTTACCTCATAGAAGGAATCGTCACCAGAGCAAACGCATGATTAAGGCCAGCTGAAGCCGACACCGATGTTCTTCTCCTATCTCTTTCCTGCCATCCTGATCCTGGGGCTCAGCACCTTTTTCCTGGGCCGGTTCAGGGCGCTCAAAGTGGCGGCTGCCCATGGCGGAATACCGCAGCTTCATTCACTGCCCAACCACTACGGCATGCTGACCGGGCTGGCGGCTCTGCTTCCGGCCCTGTTGATCTATGGAGTGTGGGTGTCCATTGAAACTTCGGTAATCGACTCGAGAGTCATGCACGAACTGCCGCTTGAATTGACCGCCGATAAAGGCACCGCCTCGCTGGTTCTCAACGACATCAAAAACCTACTGGCCGGCAATGTCACGGTAAGCAAGGAGCCTGAGATCCTCCAGGCAGCCGATCGATACGCCCAGATCAGGCAGAACTACCGTACCATCCTCACCACTGCGGTGCTGCTGCTGATGTTCTTTCTGAGCACCGTCGCCTACCGCTCTATTTCAACCACCCTGCGAGCCAGAAATATCGTTGAGGGCATCGTCAAACTGATCCTGATAATCTGCTCCGGGGTCGCCATTCTTACCACCCTGGGCATTGTGCTTTCGGTTCTGTTCGAGGCCATCCGGTTCTTTAAAATTATTCCGCTTCAGGATTTTTTATTTGGGCTGAGCTGGAGTCCGCAAATGGCAATACGGGCTGATCAGGCCGGCTCTTCTGGTGCTTTCGGTGCCGTTCCGGTATTCGCCGGCACCTTTATGATCGCCACGATTGCAATGCTGGTGGCTATTCCAATCGGACTGCTCTCGGCAATTTACCTATCGGAATTCGCTGACAGGCACTTCAGAACCATGGTCAAGCCGCTGCTGGAAATCCTGGCTGGTATCCCGACCGTGGTCTACGGCTTTTTCGCAGCCCTTACCATAGCCCCGCTGATCAGAGATCTCGGCGGATTTTTCCATGTTTCAGTAGCCTCCGAAAGTGCGATGGCCGCCGGACTGGTGATGGGAATCATGATTATCCCATTCGTCTCCTCGCTCTCAGACGATGTCATCCACGCGGTTCCCCAGGCCCTGCGGGACGGGTCCTACGGCCTGGGCGCCACCAAGTTCGAAACCATCCTCTATGTGATTTTTCCAGCCGCCCTGCCAGGTATCGTCGGTGGCATCCTGCTGGCGGTTTCACGGGCAATCGGGGAAACCATGATTGTGGTGATGGCTGCAGGACTGGCCGCAAATCTGACCGCCAATCCGTTCCAGGCGGTTACTACGGTGACGGTCCAGATCGTCACCCTGCTGGTCGGGGACCAGGAGTTCGATTCCCCGAAGACCCTTGCCGCCTTTGCGCTGGGGCTGGTGCTGTTCGTCTTCACGCTGGTGTTGAACTTCATTGCGCTGCGTGTCGTTAGAAAATACCGGGAACAGTATGAATAAGAAGAAAAATAAAATCATTTGCTGATCAAAACATAGCGACGCTCAACTACATAATTATTTCATGACCACTCCAACCAAGATGGATCCGTTTTCTGCCGAGTTCACCAATCGCTTGAAACGCCGCTACCGGGCAGAACAGCGCTTCAAGATATTTGGCCTCGGGGCTATCTTTGTCGCGCTGGCCTTTCTGGTGTTTCTGCTCACCACTGTTATCGGCAGCGGCCATGGTGCCTTCAGGCAGGCTTTTATTCAGCTTGACGTGTCGCTTGATCAGAGCTTTTTCCCCGAGGAGGACCTGGCCAAAGGGGATTTCCAGGGCATCATCAAGGCCTCTCTGGCCGAGCTTTTTCCCGATGTCAGCGGTCGAAGTGACAAGCGGATGCTCAATGCGCTGGTCAGCAAAGGCGCCGCTTTCAAACTCATGGACATGGTGGAAGCTAAGCCGAAACTGATCGGCACCAGGCAGAAGATATGGGTTCCCGCCAAAGACGACGTGGACATGCTGATCAAGGGCAATATCGATATGAGTCAGCCCGAAGTCAACCGCCGCATCAAGGACAAACAATACGAGTGGATAAAGACACTTGAACGCGGCAATCGGCTCGAGATGAAATTCAATGCCAACTTCTTCACCTCTGGAGATTCCCGCGAACCCGAGCTGGCCGGAATCCTGGGCGCGGTGAAAGGCTCGTTGTATACCCTGCTCATTACCCTGCTATTATCTTTTCCGATGGGCGTGGCGGCGGCCATCTATCTCGAAGAGTTTGCGCCCGACAATACGTTTACCGACATTATCGAAATCAATATCAACAACCTGGCCGCGGTGCCGTCTATTATTTTCGGTCTGCTCGGCCTGGCGATCTTTATCAATTTCTGGGGAATTCCGCGCTCGACCCCGCTGGTCGGCGGTCTGGTCCTTACCCTGATGACCCTGCCCACCATTATCATAGCTGCGCGGGCGTCGCTTAAATCGGTTCCGCCGTCGATCAGAGAAGCGGCGCTCGGGGTCGGCGCCTCCAAGATTCAGACCGTATTTCATCATGTGCTGCCGCTGGCCCTGCCCGGCATGCTGACCGGGACGATTATCGGCATGGCCCAGGCGCTCGGGGAAACGGCGCCGCTGCTGATGATCGGCATGGTCGCCTTTATCGTCGACATCCCCGGTTCGATAACCGATCCGGCCGCGGCCCTGCCGGTGCAGATTTATCTCTGGGCCGACAGCCCGGAACGGGCCTTTACCGAGAAAACATCTGCGGCCATCATCGTGCTGCTCGGCTTTCTGATCATGATGAATGCGGCGGCTGTCTATATGCGCAAAAAGTTTGAAATCAAATGGTAGCAACAAGGAAGTAAAAAGAATTTGCTGACCAGCAACAATTGGCACTCCAACCAAACCTCATGTAGGGAGAAACGAACATGAAAGTAAAAGGCTTAATTATTGCCGGAGCATTTGCAACTGCTGCATTGATGAGCTCTCCGGCGCACGCCAACCGCGACTACATCTCAATCGTTGGCTCTTCGACGGTCTATCCGTTTGCCACGGTGGTCGCCGAGCAGTTCGGACAAACCAGTCAATTTCAAGACCCCGAAAATCGAATCAACCGGTTCGGGCGGCGGGTCTGAAACTGTTCTGCGCCGGCGTTGGCGTCGAACATCCGGACATCACCAACGCTTCGCGGGCCATCAAGAAATCGGAGCAGGAACAATGCGCTGCCAACGGCATCAAGGACATCGTCGAAGTAAAAATCGGCTATGACGGCATCGTCCTGGCCAACTCCAAGAATGCCGACCAGATTAATCTTACCCGCAAAGATATTTTCCTGGCACTGGCCAAGGATATCCCGGGTGATGACGGCAAACTGATGGCCAATCCTCACAAAACCTGGAAAGATGTCAACTCGGCTCTTCCTGACGTGGCCATCGAGGTACTCGGCCCTCCGCCGACCTCCGGTACCCGTGACGCCTTTGTCGAGCTGGTTATGGATGTCGGGGCTGAACAGGTCGAGGGCATGGAGGCATTGATGAAAGCTGACAAGAAGGCTTACCAGAAAGCTGCCCAGACGGTGCGTGAGGACGGCGGTTACATCGAAGCCGGCGAAAACGACAACCTGATCGTCCAGAAACTGCAGGCCAACCCGAACGCGTTTGGAATTTTTGGTTTTTCATTTCTTGATCAGAACGCAGATGTGATTCAGGGCTCGATCGTCGAAGGTGAGGCACCTACCTTTGAAAACATTGCCGATGGCAAATACCCGGTATCCCGTCCGCTGTTTTTCTATGTGAAAAAGGCCCATGTTGGAACCATTCCGGGCATCGCCGAGTATCTGGCTGAGTTCACCAGTGAAAAGACCTGGGGACCGGAAGGATATCTGGCCGACAAGGGCATGATTCCGATGCCGGATGCAGAGCGCAAGCAGTTTGCGATGGATGTCAAAGAGCTCAAGCCGATGGCAATGCAGTAAGAAAGTGTTTTAACGGCTGTGGCTTTTCATAGCCGGACAGCTCAATTGGTCACCGGAAGAAGCATTCAATCATCGTGCTCTTCCGGTGGCTTCCATGTTGGCCAACAGATAGACCAGAGATTCAGATGGACATCACTGTAGAAGCGCTGCAATCAACGTTTCCACCCTTCGCCGAAGAGCAGACCATGACGGAGACGCACCTTGATACCGACATCAAAAACACGGTGGGAAATCCCTTCGTGGAAAATCCCCGCATGTCCTGCAGAGACGTTGACGTCTATTACGGAGAAACCTGCGCGATCAAACAGGTCAGCATCGATGTTGCCTGTAATGAAGTGCTGGCCATGATCGGGCCGTCGGGCTGCGGCAAATCAACATTTCTGCGCTGCCTGAACCGGATGAACGACACGGTGGCAAGCTGCCGGGTTACTGGCGACATCACCCTGGACGGGATGGATATCTACCATTCCAGTGTCGACGTGGTACCGCTGAGGGCCCGGGTCGGGATGGTTTTTCAGAAACCGAACCCGTTTCCCAAATCGATCTATGACAATGTCGCCTACGGACCCAAAATCCACGGACTGATCGCAAATAAGCACGAGTTGGACAGCATCGTCGAGACTTCACTGGTCAAAGCCGGGCTCTGGGAAGAGGTCAAGGACCGCCTCGGAGAACCGGGCACCGGTCTGTCCGGGGGACAGCAGCAGCGGCTCTGCATTGCCCGGGCCATTGCGGTGAGCCCCGAGGTTATCCTGATGGACGAGCCCTGTTCCGCGCTGGATCCCATTGCCACCGCCAAGATCGAGGAACTGATCGCCGAACTCCGCACCCAGTACTCGATCGTTATCGTCACCCATGCGATGCAGCAGGCAGCCAGAGTCTCCCAGCGCACCGCCTATTTTCACCTGGGCAGCCTGGTGGAAGTCGGAGCCACCGACAAGATCTTTACCAACCCAGGCCATCAACTGACCGAAGATTACATAACGGGACGTTTCGGCTAGGTAGTTTTCTCCTGTATACAGGAGACAGGAGGGCCGCTCAAAAAGATTAACCCTGCTCTGAGGTGATAAAAATCCGGCTGATATTCTGCCATTGTTCCCCGATCCGCGTTCCGTTTTCGATGATTCTGGTGAGCATGTCGCGCTGCTGCTCGCTCAATAGTTCAGCATCAGATTCCAGCAGCAGTTCCGCATAGTTGATTACCGCATTGAGGCCATTGGTCGTTTCATTGACCGTGGTTGAAAGCAGATCCACATCATCAGGCGGGGCGTGTTTGAGAAGTTCAGCCTCGAGGGCCGACTTTTCAAGCATCCGGTTTACTGAATCAACGAAAACCAGAATCTCGGATCCTGCCTCGGACGAACATTGAAATAAGCGCTGCGCCTCCTGATTCTGTTCGGTTTGCTTCGAGAGTTCCAGAAGCGGTCTGACCGCTTTTTTATAAAGTACGATCAGGATAAAGCTGGCGCAACTGATCAGCACACCCATCGTTCCGATAACACTGAGCTGAAAGGCTATCACCGAATCCCGGATCTGTCCGGTGATAATGCGGTCCACCTTCATCAGGTTGCCGCCGATCGAGCGCATCTCCTGCTGCAGAGCCAGACCGGCCGCCACTTTATCCTCCGCACTGTCGAGTTTACGCAGGCCGATCACCAGATTGCTCAGATCGATCGAATCCGCCATGGCCAGCTTGTACTGAGCTGGGATCACCTTGACGTCGTAAAGCTGGGATATGGTATTATTGAGCTGTTCGATATCCGGTATAGACGCTTTGATCCGGCCATAGTCGCCGCCTATCAGATGTTCCGTTACCTGCTCACGGATCGTGGAGAAACCAAACAGGGCGCGTTCACTCAACGCACTGATTTCGCCATACTGGTTGCTGAGACGATACTGGCGAAACCCCATAAAAATCACCAGCAGCAAAGAAACTCCAACAATAATAAAACTCAGAAAAACTAGTGATTTTATAGATTTGAGCATGGTATGTTTCAGGCGCTCAGGGCCCCGGTCTCACAGGCGTCCGGCAACTCGTCTTCCATCTGAAATTCATGCTTCTTCTTGACCGAGCAAGAATAGATAATGTCGAATTCTTCACCGTCGACCGTTTCCACCTGCATCAAAATGTCGGCCAGAACCGACAGAAAGAGCCGCTCGCTGCTCAGAATCGCTTTGGCTTCGGCAAAACAGCCCTCGAGCAGTTTACGGATCTCTTTGTCCACCTGGTTTTGTGTTCTGGCGCTCATGGCCAGACGGTGATTGGAGGGGCCGAGGAAATCACCATCATCGACGATATAGACTTGCGGTCCAAGCTCCTCACTCATCCCCCATTTACATATCATGCTGGTGGCCAGATCGGTGGCCTGCTGAATATCGGACTGCCCGCCGGTGGTCTGTATGCCGAACACCAGTTCTTCGGCCGCCCTGCCACCCATCAGCGTGGTGATACGATTCTTCAGATACTGCTTGGAATAGGCCTGCCGTTCGTTTATCGGCAGCTGCTGGGTCTGTCCGAGCGCCCGACCACGGGGGATAATGGTAATTTTATGCACCGGATCCGAATCGGTCAGCATCTTGGCGACAATGGCATGGCCTGACTCGTGGAAGGCCAGAACCCGCTTATCGCGCTCGGTAATCACCATACCCTTGCGTTCCACCCCGAGCAGGATACGATCATGGGCCAGATCGAAATCGGTCTGATCGACAGCACTTTTGCCCTGCCGGGCGGCCAGCAGGGCCGCTTCGTTGACCAGACTGGCAAGCTCCGCCCCGGTAAAACCCGAGGTCATCACCGCGATATCTTCAAGATCGACGCCGGAACTGAGCCTGACTTTGCTGCTGTGTACATCGAGGATCTGTTTACGTCCTTTGACGTCGGGCGGCACGATGGTAATCTGGCGGTCGAAGCGGCCCGAGCGTTTCAGGGCCGGATCGAGGATATCGGGCCGGTTGGTTGCCGCCAGCACAACGACGTTGTCGGACGGACTAAAGCCGTCCATCTCGACCAGCAGCGCATTCAAGGTCTGACCCCGCTCGTCGTTGCCATCCGAGGAAGAGCTTTTCCGGCTGGCCCCGACCGCATCGATCTCATCGATAAAGATGATGCAGGGGGCATGTTTTTTCGCTTCGCTGAACAGATCCCGTACTCGGGAAGCTCCAACGCCGACGAACATCTCAACGAAATCGGAGCCGCTGAAGCTGTAGAACGGCACGCCGGCTTCGCCGGCAATGGCCCGGGCCAGAAGGGTTTTACCGGTGCCGGGCGGTCCCTGGAGCAGCACGCCTTTGGGCGTCGTCGCACCAATTTCATTGTAGCGCTGGGGATTTTTCAGAAAACCGACGATTTCCTCGAGTTCTTCCTTGGCTTCGGGAATGCCGGCCACGTCATCGAAGGTGACTTTTTGCAGCTCAGATCCGGGAGGAATCATCTTCTCGTTGGCAAACACCGAGGCCGGCGACTGCTCATCTTTGACCTTCAATGACAGCCAGGATACCAGGAGCAGGGATACCGCGAAGACCAGACCGATTCCGAAAAACAGAATCTCGGTGTAATCCTTGCGGTAGCTGACTTGGATCGCGCCGGCATGCCAGCTCGAAACGAGATAGGCAGGTTCCTGCACCACCGTCATATAGCGCTTGCCGTCCACGGTGGTGACCTGGACCACATCGTTTTGCACGGTCAGTCTCGAGACAAGGCTCTGATCGATATCGTTGAGCAGGTCGGAATAATCTTTCTGCGGAAGCCTGGTTTCCAGATGATATATCAGACCACCGATAAAAAATATGAAGCTGATAATGAAAAATATCAGCAGGTTTCTAACCAGGATCGCCATGAATTCCCATCTGTTTAGCGCGGCGCCATACCATTAATGATCAGCGGGCCTGTCAGTTTGGCTGGTTCTACCTTGAGAAGAGTCAGCCGATTTCAAGATACATATCCCTCTTATACACCTATTTCATTAAATTTTAAAGTAATGCCTGATTCCGGTTGGAATTGATTTTATTAGATATTTTATGGATAAAAAAAGGGTCATGGAACTGGTTCCATGACCCCAATGCTTAAAATCAGAAATGATGCTGTTCAGCGACGGCTACATCCCCGTGACCGCCTTGAACCAGTCGCCAACAAAGGCCAGTGGACCGCCGCTGGCGGACAAGCCACCAACCAGACAGGCCAGACTCCACAGACCGACCAGTGCCCCAAAGGCGGCAACCGTAATGATCCCAACCCGGGATACCTCGGTGGTAACGTTCTGAGCTGTATTAGTTTTTAAACCACTTTTCTGTTTTACGGTTGCTCTATCACTCATGGAAAACCTCTTGAATTGGCTGGTAGTTGAATTTCTATGAACCGATAATCGCGCGGAACCAGTCGGCAACCAGTGCACCCGGACCGCCGCTGGCCACCATGCCACTCACCAGAGCAATGGTTGCCCAGACGCCGATAGCCAGAGAACAGGCCCCTACCACTGCGATGCCAACCTTATATACCTGCTCGTCTACTCTGCCGACTGAAGTTGTCTGTGTTCTGGTTCTGTTTTTGGTTGCTGATCTCATCTTGTCACCCCGTTTTGTGTTTGTTGGTGGATGCGTCTCTGTTTCACTTCAACCTTTATGTTGCATCACCTGTGCCACAAAGCAGTACAAGCCGTATTTAATTGACATATATTATTATAAATATATAAAATAATTATATTAATTAAAATACAAAAGTTTTTTTTTTGGAGATCTGGGGCAAGCCGGAAACACAGAAAATTCACAGAAAAAGTGTGGCGCGACTGTTGCGCCGCAACACATTGCAACACTTTTTGCGACAATTAACGCAACAGTCTTAGCGGTCGTTGCCGATACCGAATCGGCGCATGCGGCGATACAGGGTGGAGCGATCGATGTTGAGCAGTTTGGCGGCCCTTGACTTGTTGCCATTTGATTGATGCAGTGCATCGAGCAGGGCCCGGCGCTCATCGATCGGCGAGTTTTTGGCGGACGCCGTCGGTTCTGACGAGTGTTGCTGCTGGCCTGACTGCAGCGCTGAGAGGTCTGCCGCTTCAGCCGATAGCAGCCCCCGCTGGACAAGATCATCCGGCAGATGCTCAAGCAGCAGGTTCGACCCGTCGCAGAGCACGCACCCCCGTTCGATTACATGGCGCAGTTCCCTGATATTTCCCGGCCATGAGTAATTAAGCAGGATCTCCATGGCGCTGTCAGAAACGGAGTGAATGCGGCGGTCGTGCTTTTCACAGAACAGGATCAGGAAATGGTTGATCAGCAGCGGCAGGCATTGTCTTCGTTCCCGCAGCGGCGGCAGATTGATTTCCACGACCTTGAGCCGGTAGTAAAGATCTTCACGAAACTGCCCCTGCCGGACCTTCTCTTTGAGGTCGACATTGGTTGCCGCAATTACCCGCACATCGACCTTAACCGGGTTGTCGCTGCCCACCGGAGTAAAGGTCATCTCCTGCAGAAAGCGCAGAAGCCGCAACTGCATGCGCGGGGTGATGTCGCCAATCTCATCGAGCAGCAGAGTGCTTTTATCCGCCTGCAGCAGCCGCCCGGGACGGTCGCGGTCCGCACCGGTGAAAGCGCCCCGCCGGTGGCCGAACAGCTCGCTCTCGAGCAGACCTTCCGCCAGGGCCGCGCAGTCGACTTTTATCAGCGCCATCTCCTTGCGCGTGCTCTCCGCGTGCAGCGCTTCGGCGGCAAGCTCCTTGCCGGTACCCGATTCTCCGGTGATCAGCACCGAGGTATCGACCTGGCCGACATTTTCAATGAGTCGGTATATTCCCTGCATTACTTCACTGGCCCCGACAAAGCCGTGGAAATGATTGCGGTCCTTGCCGACGCTTTTATCTTTTTCCACCGTAATATCGCGGGCCACGAGAACGGCTCCGGAAAACGACTCATCGCCGGTTTCCAGGGGCACTCCGTTGAGCAGGATCATTTTCTTCGTACCATCCGGTTTGACGCACTCCACCAGATGTTCCCGGATCGTCTGACCGGTTTCGATCACCTGCCTGGCATCCTTGAGGCAGGCGGCTCCCAACTCACCGGGAATCTTCTGAATCTGGTCCGTCACCTCGACCTGAAACTCTTCGAGCCAGCGCTGGGCCGACTGGTTCAGCCTGAGGATATTGAGTTCGTTATCGACGGCGATAATCGCATCTTTTACCGAGCTGAAAATCGCTTCGAGATAGTACTGGTAGGTTTCGTTCTTACGAATCAGTTCCTGTTTTTCCAGCTCGAGTTTGCGATACTTCAGGGCCTGGCTGACCAGTTTGAGCAGTTTTTCCTTATTGACCGGTTTGGATACATAATCGAAGGCGCCATAACGGACCGCTTCGGAGGCAGAATCGAGATTGGGAAAGCCGGTGATCATCACCACCGGGCAGTTGACCCCGGTCTCCCGGATGTGACGCAGCAGGTCGGTGCCTTTGTCGGCTTCCAGGACAATATCGGTGATGATCAGATCAAATGAGGTTTGCTCGATCGCTTCGATCGCCTCCTGCAGGGTTGCGGCGGTCTGCACCTGTTTGAATCCCTCGCGCCTGAGAAACATGGCAAAAGTCAGACGGAGACTCTCCTCGTCATCGACGATCAGGATGGCTCGGTCATGCGTTGTCATTGTTCTGTGCGGATTCTTTGATTGCCGGAATATCGATGATAATGTCGGTATACTGATTCAATACCGAATCAACACTGAGACTGCCGCCGTGATTCTGAACGATACCGAAGCTGATGCTCATACCAAGGCCGGTGCCCTGGCCTTTGGGCTTGGAGGTGAAAAACGGTTCGAACAGTTTGTCGAGGATACCCTGGGGGATACCGGTCCCAAGGTCCCGGATCACTGTCCGCACCCGACTCGATTGCTCTTCCTCTTGTCTATGGCAACTGAAACTGAGTTTCTTATCGGGCGAGGCGCTCTGATAGCGCTCATTGAGGGCATATCTGCTGTTATTGATCGCATTGAACACGACCTGCTGGAGCTGCATGAAATTGCCGACCACCAGGCATGGTTCCGCGTCGAAATCGCAGCTCACCACAATCCCTTCTTTTTTTAGCTGATGGTCCACCAGAGACAGACATTCACGGATCACATCGCGGACATCCACCTGGCTGAGCTCATTTTCGTTTTCTCTGGCAAAGGAGAGCAGGCTGTCGATGATCGTAGCCACCCGTTCACCCTCGTTGACGATGCGTATGAGCAGCTCCTTGTGCAACGAATCCTTGTCGAGGTCGTCAAGTATTAACTGGGCAAAATTGATAATGCCGTTAATCGGGTTGTTGACCTCGTGGGCAACCCCTGCTGCCAGCTCTCCGATGGCCGCCAGTTGGGCGGTGCGGATAGACTCCACCTTCAGTGATTCCTCACGGGTCAGGCGTCGGGCCTGCAGCAGGATCGAACGGACCTGCTCGTCCGTATCGACCAATGGGGTAATGGTCAGATGGTATTCCCCACCCAGCCCCGGCAGCCGCGTGTCTTCGCTCTTGCCCCGACAGGTGAGCAGATATTCCTCCAGCGGGCATTGAATATGCGGCCAGCGGCCGCCGTGAATGATCTGACAGATGCCCTTGCCAACGATCTCATCCCGGCTCTTCCGCGCCGCTTTCAGCGTGGCCCGGTTGGCATCGATAATCACCCCTTCGGGAGTGGTAATCAATACCGGGTCCTGGATCGAGTGAAACAGCTCAATTCCGGCGACCGCATGAACCGATTGATCGTTGGCCTGCTTTTTATTCAGCACCCTGCCCGCCTCTTTATCCACATCCGTTATGCTCATCGATTTCGCCCGCCGCGGCTGCGCAGATCGACAGGACCGCCACTAAGTAATACAAAATTGATATCATATTCTAAACATTATCATTTCAGCAATGTCCAGAATTATACGCCAGACAACTATTAATTCATCTGAAGGCTGCCATAGATAATGTGCATATGACAGTTTGCGTATTGCACAGTTTATTATTTAAGCTTATAATGAAATATAGAGTCCGCTGGTGAGCGACAGCGAGCAGCAAGCTGATATTTTGTAATCAATAGTCCAAACCTGGAGCAGCATGTCACCCCCAATCCAGAACAGCAAGCAAAAACTGAGAGGGCCGGACATCGGCTATATCACCATCGATGCAGAAACAGTGGTGAGTTCATGCAACGATCTGGCCGCGATGATCCTGGGCACCGACCGCGACAATTTGCTCGATAAAAACATCCTCGATGTACTCGATACCGATCCCCGTTTTACCCCTCTTGCCAAGCGGCTTGCCCAGCCCGCTGAAACACTGAAAAACGAGCAGTTCGAGCTGACTGATTTCCATGAGGGGAGAAAAGAGGGGCTGACTGTGCGTATCGTCAGTTTTCTGGGCCCGCAAAAAGAGTTCCAGGGGGCCTATATCGGCCTCATCGACCGTTCGTCCGCAGTCACCGCCCGCGCCCTGGCGCTTAATTCCATAGCCGAAGGGGTCTTTACGGTGGATGAGGAGATGAAGATCACCTCATTCAACGAAGCCGCCGAGAACATGACCGGCTGGCTGCAGGAAGAAGTAATCGGCCGGCCCTGCAAGATTATCTTCAAATCAAGTATCTGCGGCGGGTCGTGCGCGATCTCCACAGCCATTGCCAACAGCCGCAACGTCTATTACGACCGCGATGTCTACCTGTCCAGGAAAGACGGTTCCTCCTTTCCCGTCAGTGTCAGCGCTGCACCGCTGATAGACAGCGACAATCGGGTTATCGGCGGAGTTGAGATATTTCGAGATATCAGTGAATCGGTGCAGAGCGACCTGATCATAAACGCGGTTGCCGACGGCGTAGTGACCTTCGATGACAAAGGTATAATCACCTCGTTCAATGTCGGGGCCGAACGCATCACCGGCTGGAGTGAAGAGGAAGTGGTGGGTCGGGTCTGCGATGAGATGTTCTTCGGGGCCGACGGCGTTACCGCCTGCCCGATCTTGGAAGCAGCCCGGGGCGAACCGTGCAACATTATCGATCAGGACGGCTACGTCATCGATAAGGACGGCTACAACATTCCGGTATCAGTGTCGATCACGCCGATGCTCGATGCCGAGAAACAGCCCATCGGCTGCGTACAGACCTTTCGGGACAATACCCAGGCGCTGCAGAACAAACTGATACTGGACTCGATCGCCGATGGGGTCTTTACGGTGGATAGAAACTGGCAGATCACCTCATTCAACCTGGCCGCCGAGATGATCACCGGCTGGGAGCGGGAGGATGCCATTGGCAGCTTCTGCAGCGATGTATTTCACTCATCGATCTGCGGCAAAAACTGTGCGGTGGCGGAAGCACTCTATACCGGCAGACCGGTCACCAATCGCTCGATCACCATAGAGGACGCCGACGGTAAGCGCAAACCCATCAGCATCAGTGCCTCCCCGCTGGTGGATATCGTCGGCAACGTGATTGGCGGGGTCGAGACCTTCAGGGACCTCACCATCGAGGAAACCCTGAGAAAGCAGTTGATGCAGCGCTACACCTTCGACGAGATCATCAGTAAAAACCAGGCTATGCAGCGCTATTTCCAGATTCTGCCTGATATTGCCTTGAGCGATTCCACCGTGCTGATCCTCGGAGAGAGTGGAACCGGTAAGGGCATCATGGCCGAGGCCATCGTCAATACCTCTTCGAGGCAGGATAAGCCATTTGTCTCGGTTAACTGCGGGGCGATCCCCGACACCCTTCTGGAATCGGAGCTCTTCGGTTATCGTTCCGGGGCCTTCACGGATGCCAGAAAAGATCGCGAGGGCCGCTTCGGGGCCGCCGACGGCGGCACCATATTTCTCGACGAAATCGGCGATATCCCGCACTCCCTGCAGGTAAAACTTTTGCGTGTAATCGAAGAACACGTCTACGAGCCGCTCGGTTCGAACGATTCGATCAAGGTCGATATCCGGGTGATTGCCGCCACCAACAAAGACCTCAAGGCCCTGGTGGAACAGGGGCAATTTCGCGATGACCTATACTACCGGCTTAATGTGGTCAACATTCTCCTGCCGCCGCTGCGGGATCGCAAAGAGGACATTCCGCTTCTGATCGAGCATTTTGTGGATAAATTTCGGGCAGAAAAACAAAAAGATATCAATGGAATAAGCGATTCTGTCATGACGCTGCTGATGCAGCACGGCTTTCCGGGCAATATTCGCGAACTGGAAAATATCATCGAATACGCCTTTATTCTCTGTCCCGGCGGGCTCATCCAGGAGAACCATCTGCCCGACAGCTTCCAGGCAGGCGAAATAACAAACCCGTTTCAGATCGATACCGGCAGCGGCAACCTCAGCCTGGAGCAGATCGAAAAACAGGCGATTCTCAATTCCCTGCAGAGGAACAAGTGGAAGAAAATGATGACCTGCCGGGAACTGGGCATTTCCAAGGATACGCTGCGCCGGAAAATAGAGCGCTACGAACTGGACAATCCGCTGGAGGGTAACTAAGAAGGTTTTGGCCGAGGCCAGTGCCCTGACGGGCCTCCTCAGGAAGCGTTTCTTTTCAGACAGGTCCTGCAAATACCGTCTACCCTGATTTCGATCCGACCAATCTCTCCTGAAAAAGTCTTTTCAAGATTCTCAGAGGTAATATCGAGGCTTTCCGGGCTCAGGCAATCCATCTGCCCGCAATGGGTGCAGTAAAAATGGGGGTGGGGCTGGTGATAATCGTTCGGCGCCAGGCCAAAGTGGGATGCCCTGCCGCCGGTACTCAATCGTTCAACGATTCTGCGCTGCACCAGCAGATCAAGGATCCGATATACCGTCACCCTGTTGATCGGGTGACTCCGCCCCACGGTCTTGTAGACGTCGGCAGCCGTCAACGGATAGTGGTTGTTGCCAATCACTTCCAACACATGCAGCCTATTTCTGGTGGCCTCGAGGCCGGCCCGCTCGAGCAGATCCTGATAGTTGCAGTTCTGGCACATTGATCTTCTATTGCAATTTTTATTGCAGCATTTCCCGATGCGATCTGATCATGATCCTGCGTTTTTTAAACAACAACAGCTTATCCACCAGCAGCGAGAGGAAAAATACTGCGCCGGCCAGAAATATTATTGCCGCGCCCGAGGTCAGATCAAACCGGTACGAGATCCACAGCCCGCCGCAGGTAAAAAGGATTCCGAAGCCGCAGGACAGCAGCATCATCTGGGCTAGAGAGCGGGTATATTTTTCAGCGATATAAGGTGGAATCGTCAACAGTGCAATAACCAGGATCAGACCCACCACCTGCACCACCATAACCACCGTAATCGCCACAATGCCGATCAGCATATAGTAGAGACGCTTGACCGGAACACCGCGCACCCGGGCGAACTCCTCGTCATAGGACATGACCAGCAGATCGTTGAAAAAATAGAGCACAAGCAGGAGAATTGCACTGCCGAGCAGCGCCATGATCAGCAGATCGGAACGGGGTACGCTTAAAATCGAACCGAACAGATAGCTCATCAGGTCCACATTATAGCCGGGCGTCAGGTCGATCAGCAGAATACCGATGGCCATGCCCACCGCCCACATCACCCCGATAATGGTGTCGGAACGCTGTTTGGTCTTCGTCGAAACCGCCGCCATGATCATTGCCGAAGCAAAGGAAAATAACACCGCGCCGACCATGTAAGGCCAGCCTAGAAAAAAAGCGATGCCGATGCCGCCGTAGGCGCTGTGCGCGATACCGCCGGACAGAAATACCAGCCGGTTGACCACGATCAGGCAGCCGATAACGCCGCAGATCACACTGGTCATGATGCCTGCGGCCAGCGCGTTGCGCATGAATTCGAACTGCAGTGCCTCAAGCATCGGGGCCACCTGCAATATCGGCCATCTCAACGGTAACAGGCGGTTGCTGCGTTACCGGGCAGTCCTCATATACCGAACAGGCATAATAGGCGTTGAGTAGCTCACCCGAAGTCTTGAACATCTTATGATAGTGCAGCCGCCTGTTTACACAGGCAATCGATTTGGCAAACGAGGAGATGGACAGTAGATCGTGGCTGACCATCAGGATGGTGAGCTCATCGTTGAGGGCCTTAAGCAGCGTATAAAACTCGGTCTGGCCCTTGGTGTCAATCGAGGCGGTTGGTTCATCGAGCACCAGCAGTTCCGGCCTGGTGACCAGAGCCCTGGCGATCAGAACCCGCTGGCGCTGGCCGCCGGACAGATCGCTGATCTTGCGATCGCTGAAGGCTTCGATACCCATTTTTTCCAACGCCGCCATACCATCCAGACGATCCTGCCGGCTGGCTCCGAATTTCAGGCGCTTCGAGGGCTGGTGCTTGCCCATCATCACCACCTCGAGCGCGGTGGCCGGAAAACTCAGGTTGTGGTTGATCTGCTGAGGAACATAGCCGATTTCAGCACCCCTCGATCCGGCCGCTCTGCCGGCCACCTTCACGTTCCCCCGGGTCGGCTTCAACAAACCGAGCACCAGCTTCAGCAGCGTGGTTTTGCCTCCGCCGTTGGGGCCGATCACCGCGACGAAGTCACCCTCATCGATGACCAGATCGATGCCGTGCAGAACCTCATTGCCACTATAGGAAAAGCAGAGATCGGCGATCTCTACGATGGCTGACACTGGTTGGTCCATTGTGCTCTGCTACCTCGCTGCTGCGCTGAATTTTTCTGCGACCCGGCTCATATTATCAAACCAGTCCTCGGCCAGCGGATCGACCAGAACCACCTCGCCGTCGATCTCCCTGGCAATCACTTCGGCACTTTTTCGCGAAAACTGGGGCTGGGCAAACACCACCCGGATGTCGAGATCCCTGGCCTGTTTGATCAACGCTTTCAACTGGGCCGGCTTGGGACTTTTCCCCTCGATTTCCACGGCCACCTGCTCCAGACCGTAGCTGGCAGCAAAATATCCCCAGGATGGATGAAACACCATGAATTTTCTGCCCCGCTGATCATGCAGTACCTTGCGCAACCGCGCATCCAGTTCCTCTACCCGGGCAATGAAGGCGGCATAATTATCGTTATACATTTGGGCTCCCGATGGATCCAACTCCACCAGGTGGTCCCTGATGATTTTCACCTGACTCTTCACCAGAGACGGGGACAGCCAGATATGGGGATCGAGCCCGTCCTCGCCTTCCTGTACATTGTGTGCAGGGTCATGGATCTCTGAGCCTTCCTGTCCGGGATCACCCGGATGATCATGCGGTTCATCGGCCATCGCGATTTTGTCGATGTCGGCCTCGGTCCGGACCACCACCATATCGGGATTAATCGTTGCAATTTTGTCCAGCCAGACCTCGCTCCATGGCAACACCGATGGTAAAAAATGCCTTGCTGACAGCCAGCTTTCTCATCTGGGAGGGCTTCGGCTCGTAGATATGAGGGCTCGCCCCGGGCGGTACCATCACCTCGACGGCAAAACGTTCCCCGCTAATCTGTTGCACAAAAAATTTTTGAGGGAGAATCGAGACGAAGACGACTGGAGCAGGCCCAGCCCAACTCCCAAAAGATAGAAAAAAAATTATTAATAACAATATAGTATAAATAAGTGGTCGTTTCTTCACGAGCTCGCCTGTAAGAAAAATGATCCTTAAGAACTAGATGCAACTATATTGCATCAACGGCCAAATGCAAGACCATGTCTGGCAAGCATGTACCTTCTGAATAAAAGATTGCCTTTTAAGGACCGCGGATGCGACCAATCAGCTGACGCGCGTTGTGAAAATCAGAAAATATACGTGCTGAAAGCCATCGGAGCCAACTGCTGGCAGAAGCCAGGACGCCTCCCAGGCGCGCTGGCTCCTGCGGTGCCCTACTGGCGTTCCATATGCGGGCCGAGGATCATGTCTTTGTAACCCAATCCTGCAGGAATGCGGGGATAGAGCATCTCGTCGACATCGCAGGCCACTTCCAGAAAACAGGGGCCTTCCGAGTTAATCAACTCCTCCAGGCCCTGTTTTAAAGCGCCGCGATTCTCTACTCTGCGGTGGTAATTGAAGCCCATTTCTGCTGCGACGTTGGCAAAACTGATCGAGGTGATCTTCTTAGTACCGACGTGGGCGCCGTTGTAAATCAGATCCTGGATATTTCTCACCATACAGTCGCCGTGGTTGTTGAGCAACAGCACCTTGACCGGGATCTGGTATTTGCCAATGGTAAACAGCTCGCCGAAGTTCATCAGCAGGCCGCCGTCACCGTCGATGGCGATAATGGTTGCCTCGGGTCTGGCATAGTGGGCCCCGATGGCTGCCGGCAAGGCAAATCCCATGGTGCCATAGCCCCCCGAAGTGATAAAGGTCTTCGGTTTCAGTGAAATCAGATATTGAGCGGCGAACATCTGATGATTGCCGACACCGGTGGTCACTTTCGTATCTTCGGTGAGCATGCCCGAGAGCAACTCCATTACCTCTGACTGCTGAATTGCTTTGGCCTGGCGGTCGTAGTTAAGCTGATGTTTGTTTTTCAGGTCCAGGGCGAACTCCTGCCACTGACTGATGTCGAGTTCGATATTGTGCTTCTCGGCATAAGTGAGCAGATCGTCCAGGGCCGTCTCGGCCTTGCCGATAAAAGAAAACTTCGGGTTTCTGGAAAAACGGACCTCCTGCACTTTCTCCGGGTTGATATCGAAATAGGCAATTTCCGCCTCAAGCCCGGATTCGCCAACCTTCTGGGAGACCCGGTCGTCCCAGCGAATTCCAAAAGCCACGAACAGATCAGTGTGCTGGATCGCTATATTGGCTGCCGGCACACCGAACATGCCGAGCATACCCAGGGCCCAGTCGGCCTTTTCATTTAAAATCCCCTTACCCATCAGGCTCCAGATCGAGGGTACCTTGTAGCGCCGGTTAAAAGCCCTGATCCGTTCACTAGCCGCGTCCGAATTGAGCCCACCGCCGATATAGAGCAGCGGTCGCTTGGACTTCTGGAGCAACTCGAAGAACTGTTCGCACTGGTTGTCACCGAGGTGGCGCTCCTCATCGTATTTATACCTGAACCGCTGCGGTTCGATGGCCTGGTAAACCCCTTCACTTTTCTGGATGTCAAAGGGAAAATCGATAACCACCGGCCCGGGTTTGCCCGACTTGGCCAGGTAATAGGCATCCTTGACAATTTCTTCCACATTTTGCAGTTCGGTCACCAGAATCACCTTTTTAGCCGCATCGGCAAAGATCGACGCAACATTGATGGTCTGGAACTCATCGGTCCCCATCTTGGTCTGGGCCACCTGCCCGGCAAAGACCAGCAGCGGAATCGAATCGGCATTGGCATCAGCCACCGCGGTCAAGGTGTTGGTGATCGCCGGTCCCGAGGTCACTACCGCCACGCCGACTCGGTCGCTGGCCCGGGAATAGCCGCCGGCGGCAAAGGCGCAGGACTGCTCATTGGCCCCGACCACTATCTCGATACCCACCTCATCGATGGCATGGAATACGGGGAGTATGGTAGCACCGGAGAAACCGAAAATTTTCGTTACCCCGAGATCGACAAAACTTTTTGCCAGGATCTGCGCATTGTTCATGCGAAACCTCCACTGCTGAGCATTGTTATCAAAAAAGAACGCGCATCGACGTTGATGCTTTTTTCCACATTAATCACTTTTTTCAGATTATTGATCGTTGCCAGAAGATGGCGCGTCGAATCTATTTTCCCACAAAGCGCCTGATCCGCCTGAGACCTTCAGTCATATTTTCTATGGAATTGGTATAAGCAAAGCGGACGTGTTGTTCCGGGCGGTTGACCCCGAAATCCTTACCGGGCGTGATGGCGACCCCTTCGGTTTCAAGCAGGTCGTAGGCGAAGCTGAAACTGTCATCGGTCAGCTTAGAGCTGTTGGTATACAGATAGAAGGCGCCCTCGGGCACGACTTCGATCTCAAATCCAATCTCCCGCAGGGCGGGCAGTAGAAAATCCCGGCGCTCTTTGAAGGCCCGGCGGCGTGCCTCAAGCGTCTCCAGACAGCCGGGACTGAACGCAGCCAGCGCGGCGTACTGGGACAGTGAGGGACAGGACAGAAAAATATTCTGAGACAGACAGTCAAGGCTGTCGACAAATTCAACCGGTGCCACCACCCAGCCCAGGCGCCAGCCGGTCATGCCGAAATATTTTGAAAAACTGTTGATGACGAACAGATCGTCATCGATCTCCAGCGCACTGAAACTGCTTTCTCCGTAAATCAGTCCCTGATAGATCTCATCGACGATCAGCGTACCGCCGCGGGCCTTGACCACCGCATGGATACTGTTCAGTTCTTCACGGCTCAGCAGGGTGCCGGTCGGATTGGACGGACTTGCCACCATCACCGCCCGGGTAGACTCGGTCCAGTTTTCCTCCACCTGGCGAGCGCTGAGCTGATAGTTGTTTTCAGGCCCCACCGGCAAGGGCCGCGGCACCCCGGAAACGAACTCGACGAAATTCTTGTTGCAGGGATAGCCCGGATCGGTCATCAGCACCTGCTCCCCCGGGTTGACCAGGACCCCCATGACCAGTTGCAGGGCCCCTGAAGACCCAGGCGTGACCACGATCCTGCCCGGATCTATATCCAGGTCGTACTGCCTTCTATAATGCGCACTGATCGCCTGGCGCATTTCGGGAATGCCGGTGGCTGCGGTATAACCGGTATGGCCATCATCAAGGGCCTGTTTACCGGCTTCGACCACCTGTTTGGGAGTGGGAAAATCGGGCTCGCCAACCTCCATATGAATTATCGACCGGCCTTCGGCTTCAAGCTGCTTTGCCCGGGCCAGCAGGTCCATCACATAAAACGGCACAATGTTCTTCATCCTGGCCGCTATTCTCGTGTTGCTCATCTCTTCTCTCGATGCGACCGGCGGCCTTGTCCCGGCTTATTGTGCACGATGCGAATCGTCCAGTTCGCGGTACAGGGCCAGGACTCCTGAGCGGGTCAGCTTTTTGATGCCGAGCGGGCGCAGCAAATTGACCATCGCGTCGATCTTGTCTTCGGTGCCTGTCACTTCAAGGATGTATGAATCCATGCCGGCATTGACTACCTTGCCATTGAAAATCTCGACGACCTGAAGCAGCTCGGTTCGGTTGGCCGGGGTAATCTCCACACTGACCAGCGCCATCTCGCGCTTCACGGCCATCTCCTCGTTGGTCATATCCCGGAGCTTGATTACGTCGATCAGACGGTTGAGCTGTTTCTGGATCTCGATATACTGGTCCGGCGTTGCCTTGGTCTTGATGGTGATCCTCGATATTTCAGGGTCATGGGTCGGCGCGCCACAGATACTTTCCATATTATAGCCCCTGCCGGAAAACAGGCCGGTAACCCGTGAAGTAACCCCGGGTTTGTTGGCCACCAGCATTGTCAACACATACGATTGTTCTTCCATTGCACTCCCCCTTATGGACACGCTTGCGAAAATAGGTGGCTGAGTCGCCGACTTCAACCGGTTCGATCCGGAGTATTTCGGCGGCTGCAGTTACCCAGGAAGGCTTTCAACAGCAATGTATACCCATAAATAGCGCCGGCTGCCAAGAGAAATTCAACGATTCACAGACGATCCGGAACCCGGGAAGCATGTATATGAGAAACGATAAAGAACAGAGTAAAGCGGGGGTGCGCCGGGAAGAAACAGCGCGAAAGAAGGGGAACTGCTTAGTGAAACAATTTCTTTTTGCCGGTTTTAGCGGTCTCTTTTTCCCGCAGGGCAACGTCTTTGGCTTTGGCCTTCTTCTCGGCCTCGAGATCACCAGCCAGACGCAGCGAACGCGCAACGGCAATATCCACCTTGGCGGTGCAGGGCTCACATACCTCACGCGGGCAATCGGTAATCTCCCAGCAAGGCGCATAGCGCAGGAGCTTCTTGATACCGGGTATGGAAATTCCTTCTTCATGGATCATGGTTCGAATACACCCTATCCAGGTGATATCGTTGGCTGAGAAAAAACGCCGGTTGCCTTTGCGGGCCGGTTTGACCAACCCCTCATCCTCGTAAATCCTCAGCGTACGCGGATGGACCCCCAGAATCTGAGCTGCCACGCCGATCGAATATACCGGTGTCTCTGCGGTAATTGGTTGTATTTCCACTTTCTTTTTTGATCTCATAGTGCCACCGCGTGATACTCTACTCGTTGAGTCAGCGAATGACAAGAAGGGATTTCCCCCGTTTCCCGACCGATTATGTGATTGATCGACAGCGGAAAACGGGGAGCTGAACCAATTTTCGTAGTAGTTTTAATGATCGTGACTGAGATGTCCCCTGAAGAGCCGCTCTCCGGCCAGAAACAGAAAGCCGCAGAAGGCGAAGCCGCCCAGGGTGATCAGCCACTCATGAAAACTCGGTGAGTAGCTCAACAGTTCCGGATAATCAACCAACCCCATACCGTGGAAGTGCGGCACCAGCTGACCCACGATCACCAGATCGTAGCGCATGAAAAAGATGCCGATCATGCCCGCCACCGAGGCCAGAAAAATCACCCGCATATTGTTGCCGCGTACCGCCATGATCAGCACAAACGGAATCACCATGCCCAGCGCCACTTCGCCGATCCAGAAATTGATCGCATACGGGCCCGTCAGCAGCGCCATCATCGCCGTATACTTGCCCGGAGGATTGCCGGTGATACCGGTTATCATCTTCCAGCTCGTGAAAAACAGGATAATCGCCATCATCAGCGCGCCCAGTTTGGCCACACTGCCCAGCGATTTTTTCATATCCTCGCTCATCTCCCAGTTGTTCGCCCGGTACGCCAGATAGGTGAAAAAGATAATCGCCACGCAGCCAGACATCGCCGCCGAGGTGATAAAGTAGATCGGCATATACGGGCCGTGCCAGAACTCGCGGGCGCTCAGCAGACCAAACACCGCGCCCAGATTGGAATGTGCCACCACACCGGTCAGCAGACCGGCCAGGCCGAACATCATCGCCGTCCGGTGTTGTTCCTTCTGCAACATCACGAACTCGATCATCATGAAGAACAGATAGGCCCCGTACAGGGTGCCCATCCACCAGATATTCGAGGTCGGGTTGGCGCCGATCACGTTGCCCACCGGCATGCGCCAGGAGTTCTCGATCTCGAAGGCAATCACCAGAAAACCCGCCACGATCGTTGCTATGGAAAGAAACACCGCCCGTTTGGCGATCGGGTTGAAGTCCTTGAAACCGAACACATGGCCCACCGAGGAAACGATGCACAGACCGGTGGAGGTGACCACGAAGAAGACGTAGGTCGCAATCAATACGCCCCACGGTACGTCCCGGCTAACCCCGAAGGTATGTTCATGGCCGGCTGCTATCGAATGGACTCCCGCCGCCACACCGGCCACGCTTAAGAGTCCGCAGATCATCACCGCAGCCGTGTACTTCCACGAAGCGGTCGACTCCAGACCGCCTTCCTGGGGCAGTATCCCCGCCAGTAAATTGTTCATCGCTCACTCCTTTGTTCAATCATTTTACCTTTTACAAAGACTCAAACGGTTCCTGTTTTAAATTTTTGAACCGGGGTTTAATCCGCAAATCATACAGCGTGTGGAGGGAGGCTCCCCCGATCCAAAAGGCTAAGAATAATAATCCGTCCATGATCTGCTCCTGATTTATTGAATATCGACGAGTCGCGCGGACAGAAAATTTTTCCAGTCCGATTTTCAACTGATAGTATATGTGTAAACATTAGTTGTCAAGTAATTTACTTTATTTTTTTTAAGCTAAATATAATACATTTTGCTCTTTATTATTAATATAATAATTTATATCAATAGTTTATATTAATTTTTTTTCAAAAATTTGCTGCGGACGTACGGCTTAAAACCAGCCCATTTTGAAATGATTCCTCTTATGGCTATAAAACGGGCGTAATTTGCGCCCATTATTATTGCCAATCTCCTGGCTTATTGGATCCATTTCAATCCATGCTCACAGCTCATCTTCTGCTGATCAACAAAGGCTCAAAACAAAATGGGTACAGGGGCTCCTGCAAAAGGCTCAGAAGGTGCAGGAAGTGTTAATCCGGTAATCTTGCGGTGGAGTTCGGGCTGGTGGGACAAGACATGCTCAGGCAGGAGGGCTTTGCGCCCACTGCAGACAATTGAAGGAAAAGGCAATAGCCGCCATGAAAAACGCCCCCTGCCGCTTGTGCGACAGGAGGCGTCGGGGTTGGTCTGCGTTAATCGTTACTGAATCTAGAGTGCCACAACTTTCTTCCTTCTGCGGCCGGGCACCGGGGTGAGTCTCTTGATCTTACTGGGGACCATGGTATTGGAGAAGAAGGCGCTGCAGCGCTGCCGTTTTTCGAATGGGCAGTCGATAATATTCCAGCACGGTGTATAGGCCAGCAGTTTCTTTACTGCATTGATGCTGATACCGTGTTCGTGAATCATCTCCCGCAAGCATTCGATCCACTTGATATCCCGCATCGAATAGTAGCGCCATTTCCCTCTACGCATCGGCCGAACCAGACCACTTTCTTCGTAGTTGCGCAGGGTACGCTGATGCACACCAACGATCTTGGCCGCCATTCCTATGGTGAAAATCGCTTCATCTTGAGAGATCATGTTACCCTCCTTACTGCCTTGGTTCCGATAACCACCGCTTCTAGTCCTCATGGTGGTGCCTGAACCGCTCGCCGAGAAAGTACTCGCCTATCAGAAAGCAGGTACCCAGCACGCCGATACCGCTCAGCACGATGGCCAGTTCAGGCCCGGTTGGTGCATAGTGGTGATAGTCCGGCATGCCTTCAAAGCCGGAAAACTGGGGAATCAACTGACCGGCAACTACCAGGTTCAAGCGGGAGAAGAATTGTCCAACCAATACCATCAAAGCCGCCAGCGAGAGTGCCTGGATTGACTCGAGCCTGGTGAACAGCAGAATCACGAAGGGCAATGCCAGGCCGATGCCGATTTCAAAAACCCAGAAACTGGTGGACAGCGGTCCAGTGGTCAGCAGACGGGCAGCAGCGCCAACCTCTTCCGAGCCGACAAAGGCATTGACGAACTTCCAGCCGGTGGCAATACCGATCATGAAAATAAGCAGCAGCATCACCTTGCCGGCAGTCTGCAGCGCCTCAAAGCTAACCGCGCCTACTTTACGGTTTCTCAAAGCAAAAGAGCCATGGGTAAACAGCACGATTGCGGCAGCGCCGGACAGGAAAGCCGAGGCCAGGAAAAAGATCGGCAATTGCGAACCATACCAGAACGGCCGGGCATTGAGCGAGGCGAACACCGAACCGAGGTTCGAATTGGCAAACAGCTCGGTAACCGCCGCACAGACGCCCAGGATCACTGCCAGCTTAAAGCGCCTGGTGATAATCAGGTAGAGTTCTACCATCATAATGCCGACGGCCATTCCATACAGAGTACCCATCCACCATATATTAGAGGTGGGATTCGGATAGAGAATCACGCCCAAAGGCATGCGCCAGACATTTTCAAGCTCCAGACCGATGACCAGAAAAGCCCCCAGTATCGCTGCAACGGAAAGCCAGACCATCCGGTTGGCCAGCGGAGCCAGGTTATTGCCACCGAACATGTGGCTCAGCGCAGCCAATCCGCAGAGACCGGTAGAGATAATGGCCAGATAGGCGTAAGTCGAAATGGCAATGCCCCAGGGGACCTCACGGGTCACACCAAAGGCATGGTGATGGCCGACAAAGAGTCCATAGATACCTGCTGAAATCCCAATTGCCACCAGGGCCAGCATGGCCCATAACAAAAGATTGAACTGAGGCTTCCGAAATTCTCTTTCATTGATGACTGCTACCTGTGACTGTGTAGACATGATTCCTCCTGCTCGTATCGTGTTAATGACTTATCAGTTATTGTTTGCAAACGGAGTCCGGTTCCGGCAGTGCGGGATCCTGCAGTTTGCTGAACAGGACTACCCCCAGTGCGATCGGAGCTGAAAACGGACCGAGAACGACAAACAGAATGAGACAGAGCGAACACCAGAAATATTCGCTGAGTTTTTCTAACCAGGCCCATGAATCAATCGAGCTGATCGATGCGGCGCCGGCTCTTGTCTGGATAAATGTTGCTGACATAACAGCCTCCTTTATAATCGTGTTAACGAGTCTTCATGCTCTCTTGCCATCTATAAAGCAAGGCATATGCCAGCCTAAATAAATTAATTAATTAATAACTTATGTTTTGAATATATATTTGATATTATTAGTTTTAAATTAATATTTTTAGTTATATATTGGCTAGAATATGAGCCGCGATTACAGAAAGACTTCCCCACATGACGCAGATTGCGTCCACGAAGCGATTGCCATGACGCATTCTGAGCCAATTCTGGTTCTGCTTATTTACTATTTATATTTCAGATAGTTACAGAGAAAAGCTAGATGTCTGCTGCAAACAGGCTGCCCTGCCCGCTCCACTAGCAAACCAGGCACAAAATAAATAATTATATTATTTCAGCATCTTAAAGAGAAAATTTAGAAATGGGCGCAAAATGCTCCCTGGGAGATTGATATCCGGTATATCTGGAAAAGAAAACTAACTGCTTGGCGGGAATTGGGGGGCTGGTATTACGGTATGCAGAGCCCGACCTCTAGCCGGGCTCTGCATAAAGGAGAATCAGTGACCGGAATCGTGCGCGGCATCGCTTCCTTCGCCGGTCAACCTGGCGTATCCACGTACACCGATATGGCATGACGTGCAGCGTGTATCGGAGGCAAACGCGGTAGAACCGTCATGGCAGGCACCACAATAATTGCCGGCGTAGAGCGCTTCCATATTGAAATCGTCATTCTCCTGGGCGGCTCCGCTCTTCATGATGAACAGGTCGTCATGACACGACTCGCAGTCCATTCCAGCCTCCTCGGTATGAGTGGCGTGTTCGAAAATCACCGCTTTGACCGGCTTGGTCCAGACGACCGGATGCTCCGGGGCCAAATGGCAGGAGGCGCACTGAGAGTCCGTTGAAAATGCGGTGCTGCCGTCATGGCAGGCGCCGCAATAGTTGCCCTCGGCCATCGACTCCATGGTGAAATCGTCATTGGCCTCGGCGGCGCCGGCCTCCATTTCGAACAGTTCGTCATGACACTCGTCACATTCGAGTTCCATGTCCATGGTGTGAATCTTGTGACTGAAAAAAGCACCCTGGACCGGGCTGTTCCAGACGATATCAGCCTCCGGGCCGTAGGTGTCCTCGTCGTATGGCTCCTGTTCTTCCGCCGGCTGGTTCTTGGCGGAAATATAGACACCGCTGAGCAGTATGACACCGAACAGTCCCAGTATCGTTACAATATTTTTCATTACACTCTCCGCTTACTCGATAATGGTTGATACCACCACTGATGCTGTAGGTTAATACAAGGCATCAATCAGGCGTTTGTGTAAAAGATATTAGGCAATGCTCCTGCCTCTGGCCTGAGCACCCAGACAATGGTTCCAGGCTCATGCAGCAGCCCGAAAACTCTGCTGTTGACATCACTGAGATCACCAAACACTCTGACATCGGCCGGACAGGCCTCGACGCAGGCGGTGGTCGTCTCACCCTTTGACAACCTCGTGTCCATGCAGAAATTGCACTTGTCCACGGCCCGGGTTTCCTCGTTGAAATAGCGGGCATTGTAGGGGCAGGCGGCCATGCAGGTCTTGCAGCCGATGCAGCGGCTCGGCTTCATCACCACGATCCCAGTCTTTTCATCTTTCCAGGTCGCCGTCGTCGGACAGACACGAACACATGGGGGGCGGTTGCACTGATTGCAGAGCACCGGCATGAAAATGGTCTCCTCCCCGCCGCCGACGATATCCCGTCTACGCTCGAGAATAGTGGTGCGAAAGCCATACTCGGGCACATTGTTGGTTTTTACGCAGGCCTCTTTGCAAAGCTCACAGCCCACGCACAGGTGCTCACGGATGACCATCGCGTAGTGGGGACTGTAGGGATACTTGCCCACCTTGGGGACAACACCCTCGGCCAGCACATTTTTTACCGAGGTCAGCGAAAGGATGCTGCCGCCAAGATATACACCGGTCACCGCCAGTCCCATTTTGAGAAAGGTGCGCCGTTCTCTGGAGGGAAGATGGTCCGGATGTTCGGGCGTCATCTTTTCAAGTTCTCTGATTTTCATATCATACTCTCACTATGGTTACAGCCGATTCAATTCGGCCAGGCAATTAAGTATTATTGCACGCAATCAATGATCGTGACTGAGGTGGCCTCGGAAGAGCCGCTCTCCGGCCAGAAACAGAAAGCCGCAGAAGGCGAAGCCGCCCAGGGTGATCAGCCACTCATGAAAACTCGGTGAGTAGCTCAACAGTTCCGGATAATCAACCAACCCCATACCGTGGAAGTGCGGCACCAGCTGACCCACGATCACCAGATCGTAGCGCATGAAAAAGATGCCGATCATGCCCGCCACCGAGGCCAGAAAAATCACCCGCATATTGTTGCCGCGTACCGCCATGATCAGCACAAACGGAATCACCATGCCCAGCGCCACTTCGCCGATCCAGAAATTGATCGCATACGGGCCCGTCAGCAGCGCCATCATCGCCGTATACTTGCCCGGAGGATTGCCGGTGATACCGGTTATCATCTTCCAGCTCGTGAAAAACAGGATAATCGCCATCATCAGCGCGCCCAGTTTGGCCACACTGCCCAGCGATTTTTTCATATCCTCGCTCATCTCCCAGTTGTTCGCCCGGTACGCCAGATAGGTGAAAAAGATAATCGCCACGCAGCCAGACATCGCCGCCGAGGTGATAAAGTAGATCGGCATATACGGGCCGTGCCAGAACTCGCGGGCGCTCAGCAGACCAAACACCGCGCCCAGATTGGAATGTGCCACCACACCGGTCAGCAGACCGGCCAGGCCGAACATCATCGCCGTCCGGTGTTGTTCCTTCTGCAACATCACGAACTCGATCATCATGAAGAACAGATAGGCCCCGTACAGGGTGCCCATCCACCAGATATTCGAGGTCGGGTTGGCGCCGATCACGTTGCCCACCGGCATGCGCCAGGAGTTCTCGATCTCGAAGGCAATCACCAGAAAACCCGCCACGATCGTTGCTATGGAAAGAAACACCGCCCGTTTGGCGATCGGGTTGAAGTCCTTGAAACCGAACACATGGCCCACCGAGGAAACGATGCACAGACCGGTGGAGGTGACCACGAAGAAGACGTAGGTCGCAATCAATACGCCCCACGGTACGTCCCGGCTAACCCCGAAGGTATGTTCATGGCCGGCTGCTATCGAATGGACTCCCGCCGCCACACCGGCCACGCTTAAGAGTCCGCAGATCATCACCGCAGCCGTGTACTTCCACGAAGCGGTCGACTCCAGACCGCCTTCCTGGGGCAGTATCCCCGCCAGTAAATTGTTCATCGCTCACTCCTTTGTCGTTGCTGTTGGACCAAATCGCAAAAAACCGAATTCAAAAATGTTTTTACCAACAGATACAAATTTGAATTCGGATAGGTATTAATTGATAATCATTAAGAATTACATCAAATAATCAGAGCATGGCAAGAATCTAATTGAGCCAGGCTCATTGCAGAGCGACCTGTCAGCCAGCTTTTCACTCGCTCAGAAAAGATCAGAGGATTTAGGGTTTAGTCCACCTGTCGCCTGCCTGGAACCTTCGCAGCTGAAAAATGTACTCCCCATAGTGACAGATCAAGCCTTCAAAATCAATCGCAATGTACTACAAAAAAACC
The DNA here is from genome assembly GCA_963824415.1 of uncultured delta proteobacterium. Lineage (GTDB taxonomy): Bacteria > Desulfobacterota > Desulfobulbia > Desulfobulbales > Desulfocapsaceae > JABDQA01. The sequence continues at coordinate 276,634 of CAWGPM010000001.1, read as the reverse complement.
GTATTTCAACTGAAAACGTGTACCACAAATGTCCATTTAGTGCAGAGTTCCGTGCTTTTCAGGTAATTAATTTATTAATTAAATATTGTCCCGTAAGATAGCCGGGCACCACACCTGTGTCAAGTATTTATGTGCAAATACACACAATTTTTGGTCTGATGTCTTAGATTTATTAATCTTAATCGAATTCCCTCTCAGTAATACCACAATGCAGTATATGCTGCTTCTTATGGACAGGTGATATCGTCAGACTGGCTTCGATTTCATTCATATTAAAACAGAGCTGCCGTAACAAGGGCCCGACGGTTCTGCATTTTTTTTACCAGCCACCGCTGGCCGGTACGTGCTTGTTTTGCCAGCGGACGATTTAGGCTGCTTTCTCAACCAATTCTGGCAGTATGGGATGCTACAGGATATAATATGTCTATTGAGCCTCTTGCAAAACTGCCTGTGCCTGCTCGCCAGTGCTCAGGAAATCGGGTTGAAACGAACTACATTTTGGATCTTACCGGTACACGCGAGAACGAAATGATGAGCAACGATCAAAAGCAGCCGCTTGCTGCTTTCGGTGTTCGAGTAAAAACCATTGTTGTGCTGGTCCTTTTTGGTTGTCTGCTGTTTCTGGTGATCGATTTCTCAGATATCAGCAGGCTCACCGAGCGGTTTTACGGTGATCGCCAAGCAAAAGACCAGACTTCCAGCCTGCCGATGCCCGGAGAAGATATTGTTGTCGATCAGGAAGAGCTCTCCGAGGCAATGCAGCAGGTCTATCTGCAAAAGCTTGCCGAGATCGAGCAGGCCGAAAGTTCGGAGCCTACTGACCGGTTCTTCTATATCATCGAGATTGTCGGTGGATCCGACCTGGAGGCCGTCGATATAACCATCGAGCCGGATCAGGTGATTATGCTCTCAGCCGGTGGCACCGAGACAACCATCAACCGCAGCCTGGTCAAAAAAATTCACAGAATCAAGCTTCCTCCTTCATCTGATAAGAACTGACTCACCCAGCTTTTACGTGTTTCCTGCCCGATTTTTTCTATTTATAAATTCAGGCATGAATTGTATAGCTGACTGTGTCAGATAGTGTCAGATAGTCTTAAATACAGTGGCACCGAAGCAGACGGTCCTACAAAACCAGACTTCTAACCCAAAGATATAACGATAAGTAATGAGAATCAATCCTGCTATATCATCTCGTCACCGGCTGCTCGGCTACCTGCTGTTTGCCCTCTGTTTGCTGCCCCAGTTGAGCGGCTGCGGCCTGCTGGTTGTCGGTGGAGCTGCCGCAGGTACAGTGGCCTATGCCAGCGGCGATCTCAGCGCCACGCTCGATGCGGATCTCGCCAAATCTGTGAAAGCCACCGATGCGGCCATCAAGGAAAATAAGATCATTCAAGTATCCAGAAGTGTCGACGACCTAACCGCCGCCTATGTTCTGCAGACACAGCAGGACGACAAGGTCGAGATACAGCTGACGGAAACCACCGCGCGCGCAACCGCCATTACTATCCGGGTCGGTTTTTTGGGTGATGAGCCCTTATCACATAAAATTCTCGACGAGATTCAGACCCGTTTGCGTTGATCCGGATTCCCGCTCCTGCCTCTACCGAAAATTCACACACCTTGATATCATACCCAAGCAGCGCAATTCCCCAGATTGCAGGACTTATCCGAGGCCGGAATCCTTTCAGACGGTTACTTGCCAGGGGGTTTTATACATTGCCGCAGAAGATGAATCTGCCCGCAATTTAATGGCACTTGCGCCGATTCGATGGTATTATTCTCCCTCACTTGAACCTGCCTGAATCACTAAAGATTATCCGGACCCCACAACTTCTTCATGGAACACCCTGTGCGTTTTTTTCACTGCTCATTAATTTTTCTGCTGGTCTGGCTATCATCTGCAGCAGAGGCGAGCAGCGACGACGCTCAAATCAAAGCGGCACTGCAGCGTAGGCATGAGGCCGAGCTGATTTCTGCTCAGATCATCGATCTGGTGCGCAGTGCAGACTATGAATCGGCCGAAAAGCACCTTGCTGCGCTGCTGCGTGAAAAGCCGACGGGGGATGACGGCCATCGGCTGCTGGAACGGGTCTATACAAATCTGGCCGCCAACGAGCTTGGCAAGGTTTGGGATATCTGGTGTTCAAAACGGCCGCAGTCTCATTTTCCCTTTGCGATCAGGGGAATGTATTTCTACGAGAAAGCCCGTTTTCTGGACGGGGCTAATCAGACGCTGCTGCTCAATGAACGGCAGCGCCGAGCCTTCAACGTTTACCTGAACGGTGCCCGGCGTGATCTGGAGAAGGCCCATCAGCTTGCCCCGGATGATCCCGGCCCTCCGGCCACCCTGACCGCGCTGAGTATTCAGCTGAGCAGTCCACGCACGGAGATGGAGGGCTGGTACCAGCGCTCGGTCGATAACGATCCGGCCTGGTTCACTGCCCACCGGGCAAAACTAATGTATCTGTCCCCCTGGCGGTACGGCTCAGAACAGCTTATGCACCAGTTCGCACTCGAGTGCTATAACGATGACCAGCCTGGCACGATCCGCTATATCGTTGCGCTGGACTATCTCAAGCTCAAAGTGGACCGGCTTGGTAAAACACTTAATGCCGAACGCTTTCTGCTCAGAGCCGATATATATTCAATGATGATTCATGGGCTCGGGCGTTATATACGCGCCTTTCCAGACTCGCCGCAGATCGAACAATACCTTGAGTTGCAGACCCGGGCCTTGGAACACCCCTACGTCGCGGTGGCCGCCTTCAACGATATCCTCGCCAGTGACCCGGGCGACACTGCGGCCCGTAAAGGCCGCAGCGAAGCTAATCTGGCCCTCAAACAATACAGTGAAACCGAAAAAGACCTGCATCTGCTGCAGCAAAATGATAGCTACAGAGCCTTCGCGCTGTCCAAACTCGGATTCATCTCTTTTCAGCGCGACCGCAACCTGGAACAAAGCAGCCTTTTCTATGATCAAGCCTTGCAAGCTGAAACCGGCAGTTACCTGAGAAAACGGATCTACTTTGAGCGAGGTTCGATCTTCCAGAGTTTGGCCAAAGATCAACGGGCCATCGAGGATTTCAGCGCTGCCCTCAATGAGGATCCGCTCTTCGAGGAGGCTTATATCGGCAGGGCCATCAGCCGCTACAACCTCGAAGATCTCCAAGGCGCACTGGCTGATCTGGTCGTCATTAAAAGTACGATCAGAGGCCGCCTGAGTACCAGAGCCCGTTCGTTGATCAACACCTATCTGAAGCCCAAGCAGATATCGCCGCTGCAGCGCTATCAGAACCTGGCGGCCGGCAGTGGAGCTCAACCTCGTGCCCTGGCGGGTGGCTCATCTGAAGACGATGACCAGGGTGGTTCCAGTGAAAACGATCGGGCACAAGCCGTTGACCCGCAAGCCAGGGAAATACTGCTGCGGGGTCTGCGCCTTTATTACCAGGGAGCTATCGAGCAGGCCCGCAGTGATTTTTACCGGGTAATCAGTAGAAACCCAAATGAGGCCAAGGCTTACTTTATGCTCGGGACAATCACTGAACAGCACGAAATCAACCTGCCTGCGGCACAGGTTTTTTACCGCCAGGCAAGCAGACTGGCTCCCGAGGTGACCGACTACACCCTTGCCCTGGCACGCTGCCTGTATCGCCAGAAGAAATTTTCCCGGGCCTCTGCACTGTTGTCAAACTTTCTGGAAAATCGGCAAGAAGCCCCCCCTGGCGCCGCGCAGGTCTATTTTCTCAGAGGGCTCAGTCTTGAAGCTCTGGGATTGATCCCCGAAGCCCTGCAGGACATGCTGAAAACGCTGCAGCTCGACCCGCAGCATAAAGCGGCCCGGCAGTTCATCCGCGATCAGAAAGCGTATGTGGCGCAGATCGAGCAGCAAGCCCCGGAAACGGCTGCAGCGAACGTGCAAAAGCCGGAACAACCTGATCAGGCAGGGCCGGAGAACCAGCAGCAGACAAGCACTCGGGTGGATGCGCTTATCGAAGAAGGGCGCAGCCATCTTGTCCAGGGTGATGTCAAGCAGGCCAAGATCGCCTATTTCAAAGCCCTCAGACTCGATCCCGAGCGCAGCGACATACACCATCTGCTGGGTCGGCTCTTTTTCGAGTATGAACAGGACTATGGCAAGGCCCTGGTTTACTACAATCAGGCCATCGAACGAGACCCGACTCTGGCCCACTACTATCACGATCGGGCCTCGATTCATTTTTTTTTCAAGCAATATGCAGCTGCCAAAGCAGATTTCAGTGCCGTGCTCGAACTCCAGCCCGACAATTTTGAAAGTCTCTACTACCGGGGCGTATGCAACCATATGCTGGGTTTGAAGGACGAGGCCAGGGCCGATTTCAATAAAATCCGTGAATCAGGCGACGGACTGGACCTGGAAATAGAGCGGTTTCGCAATGCCTGGAATGCGGAAGTCGAGCAGTTTCTCAATACAGAAACCTGAGCCGCACGGTCCCCCAATTCTACCTTCTGCACCCCGAGCAAACACAAGGTTCATACTTGTGTGGTAATCTTGCAGCCGATGTGCTACACTCCCGCCCCTTGCTCCGCCACCAGGTAACTTTCTCCAAACCACCCCGGCATCAACGAATCGGGACAACAACTGCTTTGACACCGCAAAAGACATGGCTCCCTTTCCTCAGTCTGGTCACGGCCATGCTGCTCTGGGCCAGTTCATATATCGCCTTGAAGATCGCCTTTCAAGGCTATCAGCCGATGCTGGTAATCCTCGGCCGAATGGTGGTGGGCAGCCTCTGCTTTCTGGTGTTCATCAAGCAGTTGACCCGTGTTACCCTGCACCGTGAAGATCTGAAATACCTGCTCTTCATGGCGGCCTGCGAGCCCTGCATTTATTTTATCTTCGAGGCCAAAGCCCTGCAGCTCACCTCCGCCTCACAGGCCGGAATGATCACGGCAATGCTGCCCCTGCTTGTGGCCTTAGGGGCGATGTTTTTTTTGAAGGAGCGGGTTTCGGTGCAAACCCTGATCGGGTTTGTAATTGCAATTTTCGGGGTGTGCTGGTTGAGTCTGGCCGGGGAGCGTACGAATACGGCACCGCATCCCATTCTAGGCAATTTTCTTGAATTTCTGGCGATGTGCGCGGCCACCGGCTATACGCTGAGCCTGAAGCATCTCAGTGCCCGATACAGCCCGCTCTTTCTGACCGCCGTGCAGTCCTGGGTCGGCGCACTGTTTTTTTCCTTTTTCCTGCTCTCACCCGATATCAACCTGCCGCGGGAGTTTTTTCCGATACCAGCACTGGCTGTTATCTACCTCGGCAGCTTCGTCACGCTGGGGGCCTATCTGCTCTATAACTTCGGCGTATCAAAGATAGACGCCAGCAAGGCTTCGGGTTTTGTCAATCTGATCCCGGTATTTACCGTGATCCTTGGTTTTCTGATCCTGGGCGAGCGTTTCACCCTGTCCCAGTATGCGGCCTCAGGTGTCGTTCTGGTCGGAGTTTACATCAGCCAGCGACGCCCCCGCAGTTTGTGATGCAGGACCATTTAGGCGAGTAACCACCTGTCTCAGTAGTCAACCCCGGGCTGCGGCTCGATATCCTTGCGGTAGGCGTGCTTGATCTCCTCGACCTGACTGACGGTATCGGCCCGCTCGATCACGGCCGGATGAGCGTCGCGCCCGGTCACGATCAGATGCATCCGCTCGGGCCTGGCGTCCAGTATCGCCAGCACCTGATCCTCATCCACCAGCTTGAGCTGCAAGGCATTGTTGATCTCATCGAGAACCATCAGGTCAAACTCGTCAGAGGCCATCTTTTGAGCTACCAGCTGCAGAGCTTCCTGGGCATTTTTGCGGTGCTCGGAGTGGGGATATGGATTACCCTGGATACCGCAGAAGCCCTTACCGGTCGAGTAAAATTCGACCAGATCACCAAGCAGTTTGACCCCGTCCCATTCACCGGAATAGATATCACCTTTCATGAACTGAATTACGCAGATTCTCATCTTATGTCCGGCGGCCCGCAGAACCATGCCCATCGCACTGCTGGTCTTGCCTTTACCGTTGCCCGTCAGCACCACAACGAGCCCCTGCCGCTTCTCTGGTTCCAGTTTGGTAATTTCCATATCGGTTATCCCGGCTGTTAGTCACCCGCCCCAAAACGACGTGTTATTTTTTTGCCTTTTTGGCAGATTTCTTGCCCGCCGCTTTTTTCTTCTGTTTTTTGCTACCTTTCTTGGGGGCTTTTGCCGCTTTAGCCTCTTTGTCTTTCTTTTTTGCTTTTTTGCCTTTTTTTTTCATATTTTTCGCGGCTGACTCGTCTTTGCTCACCCCGGCCTTGACCCTTTTCTTTTTCGAATCTTTCTTCTTGCGGCCTTTCTTCTTTGATTTTTCAGATTTTCCAGCCACCTTGCCGGCAGACGCCTTACCCGTGGACGGGAGATTTTCTGACTGCAGGTCGGTTTCGATAGCTTCCAGCACAGACTCCGGAAAAATACCCAGGCGACCGCTGGCAAACCGGGCCAGCCAGTATCTTACCTGGGTTACCCGCAGTCCGGAAACGAGCGAGGCCTGCTCCAGCGTGGAGCCTGCATCGACAGCGAGCAAGGCCTGGGCCCGCTGGCTGAAAGGCACATCCGATTTAACCAGGGCTTCCAGCACAAGTGATTCACGTTCGGTGATAAACAGCTCGTAGGCTTTTTCTTCTACCATTTTTTCCTCCTCTGTAATCGTGTCGTGGCGAACACTGCATACCTTTATGGGCACCACACTCGCCAGACAGCGGGCAGCCTCGGGGCTTTTCCTATGACTTCTTTCAACTATGGGGCTGCTGCCGCATTTGTAAAGCATAAACGAGCTAACAGGGTTTTCCGGCAACCGTTTGTCACCGTTCAATCCTGCCAGAAGATCTGCTCGACGTAATGATAGAGCGTTAAATCGAATGCAACCAGGGGATACAACGCTGATCTGATCTGCTGGTCCGCCGGATTGAACAGCCGGTAGGACTCGGAGATATTTGATTTCAGCGGCTGCTCCAGCGCAGGCAGCCCAAGATGACTGCAGAAGCACTCCCTGAAACGATCATACTGTTCGGTCAGACCTACCAAACGAAATCTGGCTAGATTATCCCGGGCCTGCGCAAGGTTATCCTGCCCGACAATCTCTGGTCGCTTATCGAGAAAATAACGGGTCTGCAGATTATCGAAAAAATCTCGCTCATACCCTTGCAAGCCCTCAACCCAGCGCACCACTTCATCAAGGCTGTCGAAATCGATCTCATTGAGCCTGGCCGACAATGATTTGATCATCTGATTATGCTTGAACTCATAGTGCGCTTCATCGCGGCTCGCCGCAATCACCCCTTTGACATAATTGAGGTGGGAGTGAAGATGCGCATAGGGTTCTCTGATGATTGCATAAAAATCGAAGGGCGGATCGCCGGCGGCGGCACCCGGATGGACCGTGGACAGAGCAGCAAGATCACCAAGAATCAGATGTCCGGACAGGTAGTCTGCCTCAACTGCCCGCTTCCGGCGTGCTTCCGGCTCAAGACGTTCGATATGGGTAGTGAAACGCTCAGAGGCAAAACATTGCCTGGCAAACGCATTAAACGAGGTCCCGGCGGTTTTGGGGATGTGCATGAAGCAGATGGGTCGCTGCAGATCAGCTCTGAGCATTTCAATCTCGCTGCAGGCAATGCTCAATACCGGTGTTTTTTGCCCATCGAAGTAAAGGTGAAGAAACTGAAATGCGGCCGGATCAAAGGTTGACGGAAAACTAAAATCAAATCCGCAGATCCCGCTTGGATGCAGCTTGAGGTCCAGCAGATCCCGGCGCAAACCGTTATTGGTCAGTGAGCCGAGTACCCCCTCGTCAGCCGCAATGGTGATGCTGACCGGTTTGTCTTTTCTCAGGCGATTGAAGCACCAGCCTGAGATGAAGCGGCCGTTCACCCGGTCAATGGATACGCGATAGCGCTTTTTCAGGATCATCTCAGCATAGCCGGAATCAGGGGAAACCATCGAATCCAAGAGGCCCGGTACTTTTCTGCCGGGCACAAACCTGTACCTGTAAGAGGGCTCACTAAAGGAGTTTATACTGTTTTTTCATCTCCTCATACACCAGGGTCGATACCTGTCTGATCACGTTTCCTCTGGTGAGCATCCAGCGTCCGTAGTCGGTCGCCCGGGAACTGCGCTCGATGATACCAACCAGCGCATAGGGATAACGATTGCCTTTTCGATCTTTGGGCACGAGTATGCCCATATCACCGCACAGGTGGGCCGTCGAACCGGTCTTATTATAGACCAGAGTGCCTTGCGGGATCGGTGTTCCGTTGTAGAGGCGGTCCCGGCCCGGCAGCGACATCAGTCGTCTGATCTCCTTGCCGTAAGGCAGCTTATTGCTCCATAAGGCCTGAAGAAAACGGATATAATCCGAAGGCAGTGCACTGTTTTTGTAGGTCTTGCCGCCCGCCGGTATATATTCAACGATTTCGGTATTCTTGAAAATATGGCCGTAGTGGGTGCGTAAAAGCTCATCGCATTTTTCAGGCCCGCCTACGGTGCGCATAACCCAGTTGGTCGCAGCATTATTGCTGCGCTGAATCATCAGCTCCAATTTGCGGCGGCTTTTCGGGCCGTAGATCAGCTCACCCTCCTGAACCTTGTGGAAGAACGCCAGGGCCACGAAGGGTTTGATCATGCTGGCCGCCTGAAATACCTGATCGGCGTTGATATCCACGAGGCTTTTTTCTCTGGTCAGATCGTAGACCACCCAGCTGGTCTTCTCGTCACTGGATAATTTGCCCTTCTGACGCAGTTCCTTGATAAGTGATTCTATCGAGGCTTCAATCGCTCCGCCCGCCGAGGCCACTTCCAGAGGCTGCTGACTGGTGACCGCAGGCTTGGTCTTGGCAATCTCTTTTAAAATCGTTTTAGGGGGAGTTGTTAGGGCTGGTTCAGGTTTTTGTTCTACGGGCGGTGCGGCTTTGGCTTGAGGTTTTGCAGTTGCCGGGTCCACAGCTGCAACGGCAGTGGATTGTTCATCGTCGAGATGACTTGACTCACCGAAAACCACCGGATGATTGCGTTCAGCGATAATCGTCGTGGAAATTTTCTTGCGCTTGAGCAGTTTGGCGTGTTTTTTCGCGACCGAATAAGTCGAGGAGCGGTCCCCGCGCCTTCGATAGATCAGGGTGTAGTTGTCTCCATCGGTCTGTTCGATAAAGAGATTTTTGCCCACCTCGTTGCCTAGATAGCTGTACACCCGGGCATACTGCTTTTTCAGGTCTTCGAGGTTGGGGCCCAGGCCATAGCTGACGTTATAGAGTTCATAATAACCGTTGTCCTCGACTGCAACACACTCGGCAAGGCCCTCGGAGCGAAGGATTTCGCTGTGTTGTATCATCAATTGTGCCGAACTCAAGGCGGTGCCATTGTGGTCGTAGATAATGCCGTAGCCACCCGTTTTACGCCCGACGATGCGCAGATGTTTGGCCGTCTCGGTGCCCAGCAGTTCTTCGAGCTGAATCTGGTAGTCAAGTACATTATCGAGATCATCATCCCAGATATAGGCGATATCGTACTGGACTGAGCTGGAAAAAGACTGACAGGGAAAAAATAGAAACAACAGCAGAAAAAACCTGAATCTAACCATATCGAAAACTATAATATATTGTAATCACATGATTTATTATATAGACAATCATTCGGATCGACAAGTATACCAGAACCTGCCCGCTATCTCTGCTAAAAAAAAATCAAAATCCGGCCGGGCTGAATACTGCATGCCCGGCTCCGGCCGACTCCCGCGATACAGAATCAGCTCGAGTTATCCGCCACGGGGTCTGGAACCGATCGTGGAGGCATCTCCGGTCTTGCCGACAGCGCAAGTCTCTGTTAAAACTACCTGCCAAAAGCATTTTTATGAGAATGATACTTAATACCGACTGCTCTATGACCTTGAAGCACACCCATGCATAGCCTGAAAAATACTTTTTCCCATACCCTTTTGGTGCTGGTGCTTTGCCACCTGTCCGTCGCCTCCGTTCTTGGCGCGGACACCGTCTCTTTCCTGAGCCTGCCTCACTCCGAAGAGAACCCGGACATACCAACCATCTCGGTGGATTTTCCTCCGATTAAGTATGAAAACGTGGTGGAAGTCGTCACCATCGACGGAGTCGACTATCAAATCCCGGAGCCCTGGACCGGCAACCGGCTATTTCCCACCTCGCTGCCCATTGATGCGCTCGAGCAGATCCCCCCGGACTACGCCCACAAGCGCAGTCAGATCTTCTTACTGGCCCAGGCGCTTACGCCACTGCTCGATATGCTGCAGCAAGCCGCTGCAGACGGCATCGAGTTGCAAGTTGAATCGGCCTATCGGAGCAAGAGCTATCAAAATCGTATTTTCCAGCGCATGCTTGCTCAGGGCAGGAGCTTCGACGATATCATCCGCTATGTCGCCCCACCCGGTTACTCACAGCACATGCTGGGCACCGCCGTGGATTTTTACCCGAGTAACTGGAGCTTTGCCGACACCAAACAATATCAATGGCTGATGGAACACGCCGCTGAGTTCGGCTTTGAACAGACTTATTCCCGTTACAACCGCTATCGGATGCCGTGGGAATCCTGGCACTGGAACTATATCGGCCTGCAGGCGCCGGAGGACATTGAAGCCATAGCACAGCAGCATTGATAACACAGGGGGATTTCTCAGCCTTCAGGCGTGGTGGGATCGGGAAAATACCCCGGCTCTGATCAGGTGACCTCGCCGGTCTCTTTGCCGATCAGACGGTTCAGTAACGATTCGATATAGGCCAGGTGTTCTACCATTTTAGCCTGGGCCAGGGACTCGTCCCGGGCCTTGATTGCCTCGACGATAGCGACGTGCTGACGGTAAATATACTCGGTCTCATCCTCGTAATAGCAAAGCCCTACCTTCTCTTTCAGCAAATCATAGATCGAAAACATCAGATGCGACTGGACCTTGTTGTGGGTCGCTTCGGCGATGGCAAGATGAAAACCGGCATCCTCATCGGTGAAGGAAGTGTTGTCCTTGAGCTTTATATGCATCGTTGCCAGGCATTTTTCCAGACGTTCGATATCTTCGATAGTGGCCCGCTTGGCCGCAAGTCTGGCGTTGCCCGTTTCGATAATGGTGCGGGCCTCGATCAGCTCGAGCGACACCTTGATATCATCTTTGAGCAGGTGATGCAGCGGCTCGGTGATATTGCTCGGCACCAGCGATTTGACTCTGGTTCTGCGGCGCTGGGCCATCTGCACAAAACCCATGGTTGACAGCGTGTTCAGTGCCTCGCGCAAGGTTGGCCGGCTGACATTGAACACTTTCATGAGCTCCCGCTCAGGTGGCAGGGCATCGCCAGGCTTCAGCCTGCCGTTGGCAATCAGGCTCTTGACCTGATCAACGATCTGGGCCGAGACCTTCCTCTGTTCAATGGCTCGAAAAACGTTATCTTCCATGTTTTCTCTACCGTTATCCATCAGGTGCCATCCAGGCTTAGACTGGCGAAACCGGCCCTGGTATCATAAACATATGGGCCTCGAACAACCATACACAGCGAGGTACGGCAGATGCTACTCCGGGCGAAGCGCAGCCACGTTTCGCCCGGAGTACAGCCTAAACGCCTATACCTTGATCCGCCATGGCTTTGAGCAACTTGTAGCGATTGTTGACTTCCTCTTCAAGCCTGGCACGAAGACGCTTCGACTCTTCCGGATGGCTTTTCTCCAGTGCAGCGAAGCGCACCTCGTTGGAAAGGAATTCCTGCAGAGTGCCGTTTGGTTCCTTGTAGTCGAGCGTAAAAGGATTTTTGCCTTCATCGACCAGGGCCGGATTGTACCTGAACATCGGCCAGTATCCGCTCTCCACCGCCAGCTTGGCCTCCTGCTGGGTCTTGCCCATGCCGGCCCGCAGACCGTGTGCAATACAGGGGGCGTAGCAGACCACCAGAGACGGTCCGGGGTGACGCTCGGCTTCCATGAAGGCCTTCATCATCTGCTGCTTGTTGGCGCCCATGGATACCGATGCCACATAGGCATGTCCGTAGGTGATGATCATCCGGGCCAGATCTTTTTTGGAGACTTTCTTGCCGGAGGCGGAATATTTGGCCACCGCACCGGTCTGGGTCGCCTTGGATGATTGACCGCCGGTGTTTGAATAAACCTCGGTATCCATGACCAGGATGTTGATGTCCTCACTCTGAGCCATCACATGATCCAGACCGCTGTAGCCGATGTCATAGGCCCAGCCGTCGCCGCCGACGATCCAGTGCGATTTCTTGGTGAACAGCTCAGTGCAGTTGGCTATCTCTTTGAGCAGCTCGCTGCCGCCGGTGTCCTTAAGCAGTGCTTTGAGCTTATCACCAACCTCACGTGACTTCTCGGCATCGTTCATCACGCCCAGCCAGGCCGTGAAGGATTCCTTGAGCTCAGCGGAAATATCGGTTTCAAGGGCCTGTTCAATCTTACTGGCCAGGGCACTGCGCCTGGTATTGTAGGCCAGGGCCATGCCGTATCCGTATTCGGCCGCATCCTCAAACAGCGAAGAGGCCCAGCCGGGTCCATGCCCGTCAGCATTGGCACAGTAGGGAGACGACGGTGCCGAGCCTCCCCAGATGGAGCTGCAGCCGGTGGCGTTGGCAATGGTCATGCGCTCACCGAAAAGCTGGGTCAGCACTTTTACATAGGGCGTTTCGCCGCAGCCGGCGCAGGCGCCGGAGAACTCGAGCAGAGGCTGGTAGAACTGGCTGCCCTTGATCGAATCGCGGCTCATGATGCCTCCCTTGTAGGGAATTGTGAGCGAGAAGTCGAAATTGGGGACTTGCTGCTCGGTCTGGCTCACGGTCGGCTTCATAACCAGTGCCTTGGTCTTGGCCGGACAGATATCCGCACAGTTGCCGCAACCCTGGCAGTCCAGGGTATTGACCTGCATCCGGAACTGGTAGCCTTTCAACGCTTTGCCCACCGCCGGGATGGTCTCGAACGCACCGGGTGCCCCAGCCAGTTCTCCGTCGGTGGCCAGGATCGGGATAATCGCCGAATGAGGGCAGACAAAGGCACACTGATTACACTGAATACATTCGGAGGCGATCCATTCGGGAACGTTTACCGCCACCCCGCGTTTCTCGTAACGGGCAGTCGAGGTGGGAAACACTCCGTCGGGCGGAAAGGCGCTGACCGGCAGATCGTCACCTTTGAGTGCCTGGACCGGACGCATGATTTTGTCTACGTACTCGGTGGCAGGAGCTGGTGCGGGGATGGAGCCGGCCGCCTGTCCCCAGGACTCGGGCACCTCCACTTCCACGAGATTATCCAGGGTGTTGTCCACCGCGCTGATATTCATCGCCACGATATGGTCGCCCTTTTTGCCAAACGTTTTCTGGATGTCAGCCTTGAGTAGATTGATGGCCTCCTCGATGGGCAGCACGTTGGCCAGCTTGAAAAAACAGGTCTGCATGATCATGTTGATCCTGCCCCCCAATCCTACCTCCTGGGCCAGCTTGATCGCATCAACCGTGAAGAACTTGAGCTTCTTGTCATGGATGGTTTTTCTCATGTCGCCCGGCAACAGCTCATCCATCTCCTCGACTGTCCAGGGACAGTTGAGCAGGAAGGTGCCACCCTCCTTGATGCCTTCGAGCACATCGTAGATATTGACATAGGTCGGGTTGTGGCAGGCAACGAAATCAGCCTCGTTGATCAGGTAGGTGGACTGGATCGGCACATCGCCGAAGCGCAGGTGAGAAATGGTGATACCGCCTGATTTCTTCGAGTCATAGGCAAAATAGCCCTGGGCGTACTTCTCGGTATTGTCACCGATGATCTTGATCGCGCTCTGGTTTGCACCAACGGTTCCATCCGAGCCCAGGCCCCAGAATTTGGCCCTGATGTTGCCTTCCGGCTCCGCCTTGAAGGTCTCTTTGACCGGCAGGGACAGATGGGTGACATCGTCGTTGATCCCGACGGTGAAATGGTTCTTGGGTTCAGCCGCCTTCATATTGTCGTAGACCGATTTGACCATGGAGGGGTTGAACTCTTTGGAGCTCAGGCCGTAACGGCCGCCCAGGACCTTTGGTGGTACCGCTCCCTTCTCTATATACGAAGTACAGACATCAGTGTACAGCGGCTCTCCCACGGAGCCGGGTTCTTTGGTCCGGTCCAGGATGGTCACCGAGGTGGCCGAGGCAGGTACCGCCGCCATGAAGGCATCCACATCGAACGGACGGTAGAGCCGGACCTTGACCAGGCCGACCTTTTCTCCCTGGCCGTTCATCGCATTGACGGTCTCCTCGATCGCCTCACAGCCGGATCCCATGGCGACGATGACGCGCTCGGCCTGCGGGTCGCCGATATAGTCAAATAAGTTGTAGGTGCGCCCGGTCAGTTGACTGACCTGCTCCATGTACTTGGCGACGATGGCAGGGGTTGCCAGATAGTATTTGTTACACGCCTCCCGACTCTGGAAATAGATATCGGGATTCTGGGCGGTTCCCCTGGTATCGGGCCGTTCGGGATTGATCGCCCGTTTCTTGAAGGCCCAGTAGGCATCCCAGTTAAACAGTTTGGCCATATCACCATAATCGATCACTTCGATTTTCTGAATTTCATGCGAGGTCCTGAAACCATCGTAGAAATGCAGAAAAGGCACCGATGCTTCCATGGTGGACAGGTGGGCCACCAGCGCAAGGTCCATGACCTCCTGCACCGAACTGGAGACAATCTGGGCAAACCCGGTCTGCCTGGTTGCCATGACATCGGCCTGGTCCCCGAAAATCGAAAGCGCGTGGGCGGACAGGGACCGGGCGGTCACATGAAAAACGCAGGGCAGCAGCTCACCTGCAATTTTATACATATTGGGAATTTTCAGCAGCAGCCCCTGGGATGCGGTAAAGGTGCAGGTCACCGCACCGCCAACCAGCGAGCCGTGCACCGCACCCGCGGCCCCAGCCTCTGACTGCATCTGCTTCACATTCAGTTTTTCTCCGAATATGTTCTTTCTGCCGGCGACTGCCCACGAATCTGCTATCTCCCCCAAAGGGCTGGACGGAGTGATCGGGTAAATGGTTGCTACCTCGCTCATGCCATATGCAACATGGCATGCTGCGGTATTACCATCAATCGTTTGCATTGTACCGTTCATTCATTCACCTCAAGATTATCTGGTTGTGTTCAGTCGCCCTTTTCCCCTCAAAAAGCTGAAAAAAGAGATCTAAAAAAAGACATCGATAGCGGACCTGTTTGGTGCCTCCGGCTCTGGGAGCCGCTGCAGCAATTCGTACATTTCTTTATCTTTGAAGGCAAGACCTGCAGGCTGATGCGTTATTTCATCAGCGTCCTGCCAGCTGCTCAGCGCTGTTTTATGCAACAGCGGTGTCGAACGATATGACAGCGTAACACATAGCAAAAAAAAACGAATCAACCTTCTTGCCGAGCAGGTCATGCCTCGAGGTCATGCCAGATCCGCTAGCCAGCTCTGGACAGCCCAGCTCCCTGCAGTTCTTTCTCAGCCCCGGTTCATGCGTTTTTTGTCTAGTATTACCAGATTGTTATAGGATCCTTATAGCCCGCGGCTCAGACGCTCAACATTCTGGACAGACCATGCCGCACTTAACGTATTAGATAATGCGCTATTGATCAAGAATATCGGAAATAACCAACACCTTAAATATTGATCATTTGTATCAGATAACTTGAACACAGAACCATTTATCAGCCTTTTTCAAAGCACTCGACACCGACGGGGAACCGCGCCGCAAAAGACGAAGTTCCCCGATTCCTCTGAGCCTTTCAGTATTGGTGTTCCGGGCCTGCAACGTATTGCAACTTTATTACAATCAATTGCACACTATGGACCGGCTGCAGCATCCCAATCACCGAGACAGCATCGACTCCCGATAGGCGGTCATTTCGGAGATATGGAAAATTTTCGTCTTCAGCCCGTGTCTCCTGATCCCGAAAGCAAGCTGAATCATGCATGCAGGGCAGCTTGTCACCAGAATATCGGCCTCGCTGTTTTTCAGATTTTTCATCTTCCGATCAAGCACCTTCTGGGACAGATCGTAGTGCGTCAGTGCATATGACCCCGCCCCGCCGCAGCACCAGTCAGACTCGGCCATCTCCCTGAACTCGACGCCGGGAATCTTTTTGAGGATTTCGCGGCTTTCGCTCTTGATATTCTGGCCGCGCACCGCATGACATGGATCATGGTAGGTGACGATCGTCGGGCCGCTGCCGGAACTGATGGTCTGCGCAACATCCGAGCCACTGTCCGCATGGGAGTCATGATAGCTCGACACCTCCTCGGCCGCCCCGCCCTCTTTTTCTCCATGTTCCGAGGCGTATAAAAACTCGACCACATCCTTGATCTGCGGCAGAGTCCGGTTGGCCAGCTCGAGGTTTTCGGGATCGTCCTTGAATACTTTGGGGTATTTTTTCAGAAACGAAGCACAGCTCGAGCAGTCGGTGACGATCACATCGACATCAACACCGGCGAAGACCTGCAGGTTTTTCGCCGCCAGGTTTTCGGTATTGCCGAAGTCGCCGTAAGACCAGGGAGGCAGGCCGCAACAGCAGTTTTCCAGGACTGTGACACTTTTACCAATCCGTTTCAGGGACTCAAACGTTGCCTGGCCGGCCTTGACCTGGATCACATCGACCCCGCAGCCGACAAAATAGCCGATCTTCAGTTTGTCACCCTGACCATCATAGGTACCCGGTTTCACCTGACCGCGAAACGACTTGGTCGGCAGCTTCTCGACAATACCTTCGGCTTTGGGCAGATCGCGGCCAAAAACCCGCAGCAAGCCCAGTGCGTTGGCGACCTTTGAAGCCCCGGAATTTTTCCCCAGCGCCACCGCCTTAGCCGCAGCATGCAGCCGTTTCGGGTAGGGCAACAGGTGTTCGAACAGAAGTCGATGGGCCGGCTTTTTGCCCACCTTGTCAAGATATTCTGCCCGGGCATTGAGTACCAGGTCCGCGGTCGGCACCGCACCAAAGCAGTTGGTTGTGCAGGCGCCGCAGCCCAGACAGGTGAACAGCGGGTCTTCCATCTCTTCGTTCCACTCGACCCGATTCTCGATAATTCCGCGAAGCAGGGCCAGTCGGCCGCGGGCGACCCCTGACTCATGCCCGGTAGCCCGGAAAATAGGACAGGCGACATGGCAGAAACCGCATTTATTACATTTAGCTATTGCATCATAATTGGCTGACACAGTCATAATCTTAATCCTCGTCTTAATGTCTGTATTTGTTGTACAGAGTACCTTGCAAAGCGCTGAGCTTACCACCTACACCCTTCCCGGGAGGACTCCCGGTGAAAAGATATTCTGCGGATCCAGTGCGTTTTTGATCAGATGACTGAGCCGCCATTCCGGACGGTATGAGCCAAACAAGTCATACTCTTTGGCAAAATCGTGCGGAGCCTTGAGCAATCTGGCATGTCCCAGACAGCGGCCTGCCAGCGCATCGAGCTGGGACCATTGCTCTCCAGTCAGTGCCGCAAAGCCAGCGTAGACACGGCCATTGGCGAGATCGAGCAGCAAGGTCGAGACATTGGCGATGCCGCTCATCTTGGTGCAGTAATCGCCGCCATTTTTTATAACCACATCGGCCTGCAGCACAAACGGCGCCTGCCAGATTGACTCGAACCTGGCACCAAGACAGCCAGCCTCCAAATCGTATTGGTCCGTCTCCCCGACGGACAGGCCCCCACCCTGCATTACCGCATTGCAACGCTCCACCTGACTGTCAACCACCATTTCCAGCCCTTCAAAGCCGACAATCAGCCGATATTCGTCCCCTTCCGGAACAACACTCACCAGCGCAGCCAACAGATTGGAGTTGACGATTTTTACTCCGGTCTGGAAACAGGCCTCGAGGCTGCCTGCGGCAGCGGTCATCTTGCAGATTTCCGGTCTGGTGGCCACCTTCCAGGTTGTTTCAGTGATAAAGCCCAGGGTTCCGAGCGAGCCGGTCAACAGTCTGGTCATATCGTAACCTGCCACATTTTTAACAACCTTGCCGCCGGCGGCTACCATCGAGCCGGTGCTGTCGATATACTGCAGGCCGAGCAGCATGTCACGCGGCGCGCCATAGGCCAGACGCTCCGGCCCAACTGCAGCCGTCGCCGCCAGACTGCCGGTGGTTGACTCTGCGGTAAAAAACGGCGGCCTGACCGGCAGCCACTGGTTGCTCTCACCAAGTTTCTGCTGCAACTGGCTGAGCGTCACCCCGGCGCCGACGGTGATAAATTGATTATCACGGTCATACTCGATAAAATCGGTCATCTTCAGGGTGTCGATCACAGTAGTTTCCCGGGCGGCAAGGTTGCCGAGCCCGTTGAAGGTTTTATTGCCTGAGGCACGCACCGCTTTCTTTTCCGCCTGGGCCAGCCTGATCTGCTCCATCACTTCGGCCACCCCCGCTGCCTCCTCGCCGCCGAGCCGTTTGAGCACGGTCGGTTTGGTATTGGGCAGTTTCTTCTCGCCCTCCGGCGGCAGCGGAATGATCTTATCGGGGTTGAGAATATTTTCCGGATCCCAGGCCAATTTGACGCTCTGCTGGGTATTGAGATCATTTCCAGAGAAAATCATGTGCATCGCATCACGCTTCTCATGGCCGATTCCGTGCTCGCCTGATATGGTGCCGCCGAACTCGGCACAGATTTTCATGATGTCCCAACCTGCCTTGTGAACCTGTTCTAGTTCCTCTTCGTTGCGGGAATCGAACATCAGCAGCGGATGCAGGTTGCCGTCTCCGGCGTGGAAGACATTGCCCACCGGGCAGCCGTACATGTCGGCGGTCTCTTTAATCTTATTCAGGACATCCGGCAGGTCGCTGCGCAGCACGCAGCCGTCGTTTACCAGGTAGTTGGGGGACAGGTTGCAGATCGCCCCGAAGGCACCCCGGCGCCCTTTCCAGAGTAGATCGCGCTCAGCCTGGTTTTTCGCCACCCGCACCTCACGGCACTGGGTCGCCATGCAGATCTCGTTGACCTTGTCGGCCTGTTCCTGAAGCCCGCTGCTGACACCCTCGACCTCGATAATCAACACCGCCGCCGCATCGATCGGGTAGCCGCAAGACCCGCCCTTCTCGACGGCCTGAATAATGGTGTTATCCATCATTTCCAAGGTCAGTGGGACGATGCCGGCCCGCATGATATCGGCAACCGTACGTGCGGCATGGGAGATATCATCATAGATTGCCAGCATGGTGATGACCGATTCGGTTTTTGGAGTAATCCGCACGGTAATCTCGGTGGCAACACCGAGACACCCCTCACTACCGACAATCAGGCCGCGTATATCGTAGCCGGGCGGATCGAGCGCCGGACCAGCGACATCGACGATTTCACCGTCTGCCATGACCATCTTCATGCCCAGAATATGGTTCGAGGTAACCCCATATTTGAGACAACGCGGACCGCCCGAGTTCTCACCGATATTGCCGCCGATGGTGGAAACTTTCTGGCTGGCCGGATCGGGGGCGTAGAAAAAACCGAGCGGAGATACAGCCTCCTGCAGTTCGAGATTGGTGACTCCGGTCTGAACCACCGCATACTTGCTGTCCGGATGGATCTCGAGGATTTCATTGAAGCGCGACAACCCCACAACCAGCCCCTCATGGCGA
This sequence comes from uncultured delta proteobacterium, assembly GCA_963824415.1. Taxonomy (GTDB): domain Bacteria; phylum Desulfobacterota; class Desulfobulbia; order Desulfobulbales; family Desulfocapsaceae; genus JABDQA01. Next base: position 257,003 of record CAWGPM010000001.1, on the reverse strand, counting down.
ATGATAGTCCCGCCTGAGAGATTCGTCGCGAAACCGCGGCCGACCGAGGGGATTTTTGCTGTGTGCGCCTCCTTCAGTACCCGGGAGACTTCTTCTGTTGTGGCGGGAAACACCACCAGACCCGGCGTGCCGGTAACCAATGACGCATCGTAGGAATACAGCTCCATGTCGGCACCGGACGTTCTGACATATTCCTTACCGACAATCTCCTCCATTTTCTTGACGAAACTCTCTGTAATCATACCGCTCCTCCTCAAACCACTGAATTAACACACCATGGACTGCTTAACTGAAATGATTGCCTGATAATCTGTATTTTAAAAATTGTATTGCCGATCAATTCGATAAATTGAGACTGCTTTTAGTAAATTTTCTGTAATGTATTGGTCCAGCAGACAGCTATGAAGGCACCGGTATCCAGGTTTTCTGCCTGGCCCTCGGCCTCGATCCGGGGTACGGCAAGCGGGTCCTCGTCCTTGCTGAAATGTATCGCGGTTTTGATTACGGCTCCGTCCGGAACCAGTCGGCGCATCTGGTCGGGGGAACGCAGTATCATATTCTCGAAGATGCTGTGGCCCTGCTGGGCTTTCAGGCGCCTGCGCCGGGCCCACGGGCTCAGGCTGTTCAGGGTGCTCAGCACAACGACGCCGCCGGTTTTCGTCACCCGGCTCAGTTCGGCTACCGCCAACTGGGCATTGTCAACGAACTCCAGTGCGGTCATTGAATATACTTTATCAAAGGAACCGCTGGCAAAAGGCAACCGCTCCATGCTTCCCAGTATCGGGCTAAATATTTGTTCATTAAATTCTTTGCACGCAGCACTGAGCATAGGCCTTGAGATATCGAGACCGACCACCGAGGCACCGACTGCCAGCACATCTCTGGTGAAAACCCCGGTTCCGCACCCGACGTCGAGCAGATAATCGTTCTTCTGCGGGCGAAGCATCTGCCGGAGCAGCTCAGCTTCATATCTTTTTACCAGACGGCCGATCGGTGTCTCGAACCACTGGTTGTACCTGTCGGGCCAGTCATCGAATAGCTCACCTGATTTAGTCCCGTCAGCCTGCATGGCGGTGCGGCCTCATCTGGGGTCAACTATCATTGATCTTGAGACTACCTTTAAACTGTTTATACTTGGATATCTAAGAAGTGACTGAATCAATTTTGCTCTGCAGCGTGGCCTTCTTATCCCGCCGTTCATCAACCTTGAGCTCGATAATGATGCGTTCAGCGCCCTCATCGAGTTGCGCCTGCCGGATCCTGCTGACGAGATCGAAGAGCTGCTCCAGATCGGGGACCTCGATCGAGGTCGACATGCCGCCGACCTGATAGGTGTAGCCGGAGGCTTCAATGATCTGGACTCCTTTTTTCACATAGCGGCCCAGGCTGACGCCTGCCCCGATCGGGTAGATAGAGAGTTGCGCAAGTACCATCAAATTTCTCCCTGCGATTATATGAACCACGCTCAGTGAGCGGCAGTCTTGCTCACTGAGCGTGTAAACCGTGGAACTATCAGCCGTTCTTGGCTTCAGCTGCCTTGATTTCCGCCATCGTGCGCAGAATCTGCAGCGCGTTTTCATATACCGGGGTATCGACCATCTTGCCGAGGTAGGTGACCGCCGCCGTACCTTTGGCGATGCCCTCTTCCTCGAACACTTTCTTGACTCCCTCGGCCCACTCAACGCTTGCCGCTGAGGGTGTGTAGATCACATGAGAGGGTTCGATCTGGCCCGGATGGATCAGCATCCTGCCCTCATAACCCATCTGGCGTCCCTCTTTGGTGCTTTTCTCGAAACCGGCCTCGTCCTTGAAAGCGACGAACGGACAATCGATGGCCACACATCCGGCCGCCCGGGCTGCTACCGCGGTATGATAGCGGGCATAAAGCTGCTCGACTCCCTCGGAGGTCAATTCGACACGCATGTCTTTCGTGTAGTCGACCGCACCAAAAATAAGCGAGTTGACCCGTGGGCTGGCCGTTGCCGCCGGATAGGCGTTGATGCAGCCTTTGGCGGTCTCGATCAGCAGCTGAATCGCCACGCTGCCAACTTCCATACCCCGGCGCTGTTCGAGTTCTTCGAGTTTCCAGTCCAGCCGCTGCACGTTTTCAGCACTGCCGCATTTGGCCAGACAGACGCCGTCGAGACCGGGGTGCACGATGGCCTCGAGGTCGTCGTTGGTCATCTCGGTTTCCCAGTTGTTGATCCGCACATAGAGATACGAAGCGGCCTGGTTGGCCCGATCCTCTTTGAGATACTTCTGGATCATTTCACGGCCCTTGGCTTTCTCGGCCGGCGGTACGGAATCTTCCAGGTCAAGGGTCAAAACATCTGCGGCGATGGTCGGCGCCTTGCCGACCATTTTCTCGTTGTTGCTCGGGACATAAAACACTGATCTCATGACAGACATAAATAGTTCCTCCTTTAACGGTTATACTGCGATTAGTTCCTTGATTTTTGGTGCTATTTCTTCTGGACTGTCGACAACGTAGGCACCGGCTTCAGTCAGGGCCTTCATCTTGCCCTGGGCGGTGCCTCGACCTTTTTCCACGATACTGCTGGCGTGGGAAAATCTCATTCCTTCCGGAGCCCAGGCGCCGGCGATAAAGACCACCAGCGGCTTGGTGAATTCTCCGTTGGCCACAGCCTCGGCGGCTTCCTCTTCAAGAGTCCCGCCAATCTCGCCAAACACGGCAACCGCTTTGGTCTGATCATCGTTTTCGAATTCCTTCAGCACATCGGCCATGGTCAGCCCCAGAACTGGTTCGGTTCCGATATGCAGCGCCGTGGAGATGCCGAGCCCGGCGACTTTCAGAGCCCAGGGTACAGTACCGGACTGGCCGCCGCTGCGTGAGATAACTCCGATCGAGCCTTGATCAAACAGCATTGAAGCCCAGTCGACGCTGCCGCCCAGCCAGCCCACCACGGCCTTGCCTGGGCTGATCATGCCGAGGCTGCCGGGACCGAGGAGTTTGACATCATGTTTGCGCGCATAGCTGACCATGTCGATCACGTCATGGACCGGGATGCGTTCAACCGGCGAACAGACGAATTTGATACCCGCGTCTATTGCCTCATACACGGCACCCCGCAGCAGGGGACCCGGAACGAAGGTGACTGCCGCATCGATATGCCCTTGGGCCCTGATGGCCTCTTTTACCGTATTGTAGACCGGGATACCGTGCACTTCGCTGCCGCCCTTGCCGGGGGTGACCCCCGCCACTACCTTGGTGCCATAGTCCTGCATATACTTGGTACGCAGGGAACCTTCCCTCCCTGTGATACCCTGAACAACTACTGTGGTATTTTCATCCAGTATTATAGACATGTCTCCCCCTGCTCAGTCAGTACCATGTTTTTTTCTGTAAGCATCCAATCCCTCGATGGGGGCCTCGATGGTAATCGCCGAATTGCCCCGGAACCAGCAGGCATATTCACAGGCCAGACACTCAGTACCTTTTCGTTCAATTTCGTCCGGAGTCCCTTCCACGGCCGGCTTGCCATCCTTCAGAACCAGGATACCCCGGGCGTAGGTCTTGCAAGCCTCGACACAGGCATGGGTCTCGCAGCCCTCACATTTTTCTTCATCAATAATGATCTTGATTGTTTTCTCAGAAAATTCCATCTGTATCTCCCTTAGGCTGCAGCCTTATCTTTGCGGTATTCATCGACCAGTGCCCGGACCCTGCCGCCGATAAAGGTGGCATCATAGACATGCTCGCGGTCATAAACTTCAATGCGGGCATCGAGATCTGCCAGACCTTCCTTAAGAATCTGTTGCGATTCCGCTTCCTTGTTTCCACAAAGCAGCAGTACGACAGGGAAGCCCGGCCGCTTCGGCAACTCTTCTCTGAGTGCCTTGACGATACCGTGGGCGTGATGCCACTGTTCCTGGTTGGCCATCATGAAACCGGAGAGAAAATACCCCTCGATGTTCGGCTGGGACATGATCAGCTTCACCGTGCGATATACTTTGGAAGCTGTCGGGTTACCGCTGGTATCCGCATAATCGGCTACTTTGAGACCGACTTTGTTCAGGGCGTCCATACCAAGCATGGCCGCTCCGCCGCCGATTCCGTGATAGCCGACATAGCCTCCTCCTGCAGTTTCTTCGGGTGAGGCCATCTCGGCTATGTAGCTGGTGCCGCGAAAATCGCTGGCTTCGTAGGACCAGCCCATGAGATCCAGTTCGGTGGGCTCTTTCAAAAACTCGCGACCGATTTTGATGCCGAACTCCGGATGCCTGAATACCGCCTGGTCATCGGCCTCCATGCGACAGTCCGCTGCATAAACCTTGCCCTCTTCGGTGAGCACCAGGGGGTTGATCTCCAGCGCCCGACAATCGTTTTTCCTGAACGCATTGTAGAGCTTCAATACCACATCGGCCAGCGGCCTGAGCGCCGCCCCCTGCACGCCCATCGAAACACACATATCGAGCGTATCATGCATCATCAGCCCCTTGATCACATCGACATTGAGCGTGGCGATCTTATCTTCGGGCACTGATTCGATATCCATTCCGCCCTGCGGACTGAACATCAGCACCGGGCCGCGCACGTCCTGGGCCGAGTTGATAATCAGGCCGGCGTAGAATTCCTGTTTGATGGCCAACTGCTCTTCGACGAGCACCTGCTTCACCGTCAGCCCTTTGATATCCATGCCGAGAATTTCAGCGGCGGCTTTGCCTGCCTCCTCAGGCGTGGCGGCAAGCTTGACCCCGCCAGCCTTGCCGCGCCCGCCGGCAAGGACCTGGGCCTTTACCACTACCGGCCTGCCAATCTTCTGGGCCGCTGCAACGGCCTCTTCAGGGGTCTTGGCCACGTCACCCTCGGGTATCGGGATGCCGGCCTTCTTGAAATATCCTTTCCCCTGATACTCTAGAAACTTTGCCATATTTCCTCCGTTGTCATTTCAATGTTTGGCGATTTAAAACTCGGCAGAACCACAAGTCGACCGGCTCAATCCTTCAGCCATGGGCACCCCTGGGGAATCTCCGCATCACGAGTCACTTCCTCGCACTGGTAAGACCAGTATAAATGTCATGCTAACCAATGAATGTCAAGCAATTTTACCCCTGTTCACCAAGAATTTCACTAGCCTTTTCAGACCAACCGCAATTAGATTATTCAAGCAGATTTTTAAACTTCCCGGCGCTCTCCGATCAATTGTTCAAAGTACTGTGCCAAATGTTTTTTCTATTCAATTTGCAAACGTTTTAAGGATTTTTGATAAAGAGACCAGATCACCGAAAAAAATATAACTCCTATTTCATTTTACAACCTTTCCCACACGCCGAAACACAACGCTATGATAATGAAATGGTCTTATTCGAATTCATCTTTTAAAAAGATAATTCAAACCACTATTCTGGTTTGACCAGACTCGCAAATGCTAGGAAAATCGTGATATCTGCTCCTGGTCCGGCCGGTTTATGTAGGTTATTACGGCCATCATACAGAAAAGATACCCATTGCCGGTCCGAAGAAAGCTTTTTAACCAACATGCAGAATGTGGCCATGGTTTTCTGGACCATATAGGGCGCTTAAACTATATGATTGATATGCAGATGTCTTTTCTGGGCCTATCGTATGATTAGGCGCTGTTTCTTCCCCGACTTGGTTTACGGCTAACCGGGAATAAAGCCTGAAATGCCGCCGTCATCATCTGGGTGACAATACCAAGCCCCGGCGTTATAGTGACTCCGGAACTTTTTAAATCAGGGAGGTAGCCTTATGCGAATCGTATTCATCGGCCAGGCGCCTTTTGGCAAGGAGTCGCTCGAGACGCTGCTGGCCCAGGGCGAACAGGTGGTCGGCGCAATCACGCTCGAAGATGCGCCGAACCAGAAATATCCCAATCCGGTCAAAGCGGCCGCCCTGGAGCACGGTATCGAGTTGTACCAGTCCAATTCTTATAAAAAACCGGAAGTGATTTCGTGGGTCGAGCAGCGCCGGCCTGACCTGCTGGTGCTGGCTTTTGTCACCGCCTTCGTGCCCCGGGAAATGCTCGACCTGGCCACCCATGGCGGGATCAACTATCACCCGTCCCTGCTGCCCAAATACCGCGGCGGCTCGGCGATCAACTGGGCGGTGATCAACGGCGAAAAAGAAACCGGGGTGAGTATCCATTTTATCGATGAAGGCGTCGATACCGGCCCGATCCTGCTCCAGGAGAAAGTAGCCATCGAACCGGATGACACGGTAAAATCACTTTATTTTGACAAACTGTATCCGATGGGCATCAGGATGATCGCCAAGGCAGTTAGACAGATCCGGGAAGGAACGGCCCAGCCGGTGGCCCAGGATGAAAACCAGGCCTCGTTTCAGCCGGTGATCACCCCGGCCGACACGGTGATCGACTGGAACAGGTCAACCCGGCAGGTTTACAACCTGATCCGTGGTTCAAATCCCAGTCCCGGTGCTGGTACCAGCTTCCACGGTGAGCGGCTGAAGATCTTTGACGCCGAACGCACCCCTGAGGCAGGCAAACCCGGAACCGTGATTGGGTTCGGTGACGACGGTTTTACGGTTGCCACAGCAGATAGTTCTATCAAGATCTTGACTGTCCAGCCGGCCGGGAGCAAAAAATTACCGGCCCTGGAATTTAGCAGGAATGCCGGGCTGAAAACGGGCGACCTGCTCGGCAACTGAGAAAGGGACCAGCAGAAGATGTTGACTATCTTATTACTCTACGGCGCTCTCGGCGCCTTCGTCGGGGTGCTCGCCGGACTGCTCGGTGTCGGTGGCGGCCTGGTAATCGTGCCGATCCTGGTGATCGCCTTCGGGTTGCAGAATGTCCCACAGGAAATCATCATGCACATGGCCCTCGGCACATCGCTGGCAAGCATCATCTTTACCTCAATCTCCAGCTTCATGGCCCACCACAAACGAGGTGCGGTACAGTGGCAGACGGTCAGGCGCATTGTTGTCGGGGTTATGCTCGGCACCTTTCTCGGCTCCTGCGTAGCGGCCGTCCTCTCGACCAACGTCCTCAAACTTTTTTTTGTGCTTTTCCTCTACTTCTGTGCTTACCAGTTTCTAACCAACCGCAGGCCGAAGCCGACCCGGGAACTGCCCGGTCCATTCGGCATGTTCCTGTCCGGCAACATCATCGGCGCGATTTCGAGCTGGGTTGGCATCGGCGGGGGGACACTCTCGGTACCCTATATGATCTGGTGCAATGTACCGGTGCATCGGGCAATCGGTACCTCGGCCGCAATCGGACTGCCGATCGCCATCGCCGGCACCGCAGGATTTTTATATAATGGCTGGGGACATGCACTGCTGCCGGCCTACTCGATCGGTTTTATCTACCTTCCGGGGCTGGTCGGTATTGCCGCGGTCAGTGTCCTGACCGCACCGCTTGGCGTGAAACTGGCCCACAGCCTGCCGGTGGACAAGCTCAAGAAGATTTTCGCCCTGCTGCTCATCGTGGTGGGAACCCGGATGCTTTTTTCCATATTCTGAATCCATGTAAAAAGCAGCAAGCTGTCAGGCACCCCCTGCTCCGCAATCCAGCATGGGTAAGCACAAACACTGAAGCGGCCAGCCATGCATCCCCGGGTGACCGCTTCAGTGCAATGCTGTAGGTGCTTCTCAGGCGTCTGGGTCCGCCTTTGGCGCGGTCAAGCCGCCTCGCTTGTCTCCGGCGCTTTCTGGTAGGCTTCAGCCAGCAGCTTGAGCGGGTGAACCGAATCGCGCAGGGTACCCTGGTGGATCTGCATCGAGCAGGCTCCGCAGCCGGTCACCAGCTGTTCAGCGTTGGAGGCGTTGATCTCGTCGAAAAGACGCTGGCCAATCTTCATGGAAAGCTCGTAATTCTTCGATTTCAATCCATAGGTGCCTCCCATGCCGCAGCATTTATCAGAATATTTCTGAACGGTTACACCGGGTATCATCTCCATCAGCTCTGCCGGTTCGCTGGTTACGCCGATCGTCTTCAGATGGCAGGGCGCATGATATCCGACGGTCTTGTCTATCCTGCCGAAATCGGTTTTCAACTCACCCTGACGATGCAGTTCCATCAAATACTGGTGTATATCGAAACAGTTATCCGCCACCCTTCTGGCCTGGCTCGAATCGATAATGCGCGGGTATTCGAGTTTCACCGCCAGCGCACAGCTCGGTTCACTGAACAGTATCGGAATGTTTTGGGACGCATATTGATCGAGTACACCGATATTGTAGGTAATGTCACCCATAATCCTGTCCTGGCCGCCGGAACTGATCCGGGCAATGCCGCAGCATTTGAACTCAGGCATAATGACTTTGATGTTGTTGTGCTCGAGCACCTCGATAACCGCCAGCCCCTCGCCCTCCGGGTCGTTGTAATTGGCGTAACAGCCGAGAAAAAAGACGACCTCGCGCACACCATCCACCGGTGGCCGACCGGCCAGAATTTTTCTGAGTGTCTTTTGGCGGAACTGCGGCAGATACCGGCTCGCTTCCATGCCAATCGCCTTCTGCAGCCCCCATCGAATCGGGGCGAGTGAGGCAGCATAGTTGGCCAATGGAGCAAGCATGCTGCCCTGTTTGCAGAGGGCGGCGGTATCGGTAAGGACCCGGCTGGAGAAATCTTCACCTTTGCGGCGCACAACATCGGCCCGCGCGGTCACGGACAACCAGGGCACATCAACGCCGGACGGACACTCCGTCAGGCAGCGTTTACAGTTGATGCAGGTATCGATGATTTTTTTGAACTCCGGGTCTTCGAGAATCTCCGGGTCAAGCTTACCGGACATCAACTCGCGCAGAATGGTCACTTTACCGCGTCCCTTGGTCCATTCCTCCAGGTGATTGGAAGCGATCGGACAATACGAACGGCACTTGGCGCAGCCGGAACAGTTCTCTATCTGGGCTTGCAGGTTTTCTGCATCGAATGAACTGCCGGTCTGAGCCAAACTGAAGTCAGGACCATATTTCAGGTCCTCACCGAGCAGCTTATCGTTTTCCGAAATGATCACACCGGGGTTCATGATGCCTTCGGGATCGAAGATCGCCTTGATCTGCCGCATCGCATGATAAAGATTGGGATACTGGCGGACCACATACTGGGTGCGCAGCCGGCCGTCTGCATGCTCGCCGCTCACGGTTCCTTTCAGGCTCAGGACCAGATCACAGACCGCGTCTGCCAGATCCAGCATGGTTTTTACGTCTTCGGGCTGCCGCAGGTCGAGAATTGCCATGTTGTGCAGATTACCGTCGCCGGCATGTCCGTAGATCGCCGCCTTGACGTTGAATTTCTCGAACAGCGCCCGCAGACCACTGATATATTCCGGCAGCCGGCTTACATGGACAGCGGCATCCTCGATAAAGGCAATCGGCCGGCGCGGCCCCTTCATCCGGTTAAGGATAGGCCCGGATATCGAGCGGACCTTTGTGAAAGTGGCCATGTCCTGCTTATTCCTGGCCTGTACCACACTCACCGCCAGTTTTTTATCCTCCAGCAGCCGTTTTCGCACGAAAGCAAATTTTTCCAGCAGTTTTTCGTCGCTGTCCTCCTGAAACTCTATAAACAGGGATGCCTCGGTGTTCTCCGGAAAATACTCCGCCAATTCCGGCTTCTGTTCCCGGGCTAGATCGAGAATATGCTTTTCCATGATCTCGACCATGGACGGCCCTTCCGCCAGAATCTCCTGGGTAGCCTCACCAACCTTGCCTAGATCGTCAAAATAGACGAAACCGCTCAGCGCCTTCTCGGGCAGCGGGGTCAATTGAAGAGTCGCCTCGGAAACCAAGGCCAGAGTCCCTTCTGAGCCCACCAGCAGGGGTGTCAGGTCGATGCTGCCATCGACAACCAGATCCCAGATATGGTAGCCACAGGAATTCTTGGTCGTAAACGGCCGTTCTTCTTCGAGGTAGGCCTGGTAGGTCTCGATGAGTGCCGGCACAAGACGATACAGTTGATCCTCATGTGTCTGATGAGCACTGGAATTACTGTCAGATACAATGGGTTTCAACCCGGTTTTTATAACTTCGCCGCTGGTCAGAACGAGTTCCAGCGCCTTTACATGCGACCTGGTAGTCCCGTATTTAACCGCATGCGGGCCGCTGGAGTTGTTGGCGATCATGCCGCCAAGCGTGGCAGAGTCCTGGGTGGACGGATCGATCGGGAAATAGAGATTGTAAGGTTTGAGGAACTTATTCAATTCAGAGAGTACGATGCCGGGCTGCACCCTGACCCACCGCTTTGCTGCATTGAATTCGACCACCTGGTTAAGATGCTTGCTGAAATCTATCAGGATGCCTGCACCAAGCTCGTTACCGGTCCGGCTCGTCCCTCCACCGCGCGCGGTAATGGGTATGTTATGTTGTCCGGCAAATTTGATCGTTGCAACCAGATCATCAGTGGTTCGTGGCTGAACGATCGCCCGCGGCTTGATCCGATACAGTGAAGCACCGCTACTGTAGAGTGATCGGCTCAGATCACTGACCAGGACCTCCCCATTTATCTCGCTTTTCAGTGTTTCAAGTACTGTGTCGTTGCCCTGCATAACTTTCCTCTTACACGCTATTACATCAACCATTCTGACAACTTCTCAGAAGCGTTGTATCCTGAATTTAAGCTTCCTATCCGGATCCGCCTGTCGCGCTTCGGCCTCACCCTAAAAAAGGTTTGCTGCCCTGGTGACTCCCGCCGTGACAGCAAACCTTAATCTTCCTCACCCGGGGAATCCTGCACCTCCTGCAGGGCTGATCAAAATACCCTGCTAAGCGGTTTCGGACAAGTACTGCATAGCAGCCTGGACACCGCCCTTGGTATGTTCGATGCCGCCCAGTTCCAGTCCCATCTCGACACCGGCAAGGGTTCCAACCAGGCTGAGCGCGTTCAGGTCACCAAGATGACCGATCCTAAAGACCTTGTCTGCCACCTTGCCCAGTCCATTGCCGAGCGACATATCGAAGTTTTCCAGTATTATTTTGCGCAGGGCGTCAGCACCACGGCCTTCCGGCATCATTACTGCGGTCAGCACACTGCTGTATTCAAGTGCTTCTTCACAGAGTATTTCCAACCCCCAGGTCCTGACCGCACGTCTTGTTGCTTCACCAAAGCGGTTATGCCGGGCAAACACCTGATCAAGTCCCTCCTCCTCAAGCATATGGATCGACTCACGCAAGCCGAAGAGCAGGTTGGTGCAGGGGGTTGACGGATAGAAATAGTTCTCGTTGGCCTTGAGCATATCGTGCCAATCCCAGAAATGCCTGGTAAAGGTGTTGTTCTGAGCCGCTTCCAGTGCCTTTTGGCTTATGGCATTGAGCCCCAGGCCGGGGGGCAGCATCAAACCTTTCTGGGAGCAGCCGACCGTCACATCAACCTGCCACTCATCGTGGCGATAGTCAATTGACCCCAGTGAAGAGATCGTATCGACCATGAACAAAGCCGGGTGGCCGGCGTTGTCGATGGCCTGGCGAACCTCGGCCACCCTGCTCGCCACCCCGGTTGAGGTTTCATTATGCACGATATTGACCGATTTGATCCTGCCTTGGGTATCTTCTTTGAGTTTCTCCTCGACAATCTGTGGGTCGACCCCGTGGCGCCAGTTGGTTGGCACAAAATCAACCTCCAGTCCGAATTTTTTGGCCATATTACACCAGAGGGTGGCAAAATGGCCGGTCTCGAACATCAGGACCTTATCACCCGGGCTCAGCGTGTTCAGCAGCGCCGCCTCCCAGGCCCCGGTCCCCGAGGTCGGAAAAACGACCACCGGTCCTGAAGTCTTGAAGATGCGCCTCAAACCAAGGAGCACCTCTTCTGACAGCTTTTGAAATTCCGGTCCGCGATGATCGATGGTCGGCTGACCGATCGCGTGCAGAATCCGATCTGGAACGTTGCTCGGTCCGGGAATCTGGAGGAAATGGCGTCCGCTTGGTTTTGTCATGTCTTACTCCTTTCTTTATATGGTCTTGATTAAGGTGAATTACTTTTAGGCGAGATAATTACAATGTTTCGGCAGGTTCCGAAATAACCCCATGAACGGCAGAAAGGGCAACGGTAAGCGGTGAGGCCAGATATATCCTGGCCCCACGTCCGCCCATTCTGCCCGGGCCATTCCGGGTGGTCGTGGTAATTGCCACATCTGTATTACTCAAGACGCCCAGATGCTTGCCGGGACAAGGTCCGCAGCCAGGCGGCATAACAACCGCACCGCTGTTCCTGAGTATGGAGGATATCTCCATCTTGTCCATCGAACTCATCACGGACCTGGACCCGGGGGTTATAATAAAGGTTACATCCTGATGCACCTCATTCTTATCAAGTACTTCGGCAATAACCTTCATGTCATCCAGCCGGCCGGAAGAACAGCCTCCCGCGACCGCCACCGAAATACTCTGGCCCGCGCAGGACCTGACCCGGCCGAATTTTAGTGGATTACCTGGCCAGGCTATCATCGGTTTAATCTCCCGGGCATCCATTCTGAGATCAACTTGTTCCTGCTCTCCCTGGGGCAATACCAGCGCCGTGACCGCCCCGGCCTCCGGCATCAGGTTGCACAGGGACATCTTCTCGCTGATATTCATCGCCTCGACGGTACTTCCAGTCAGCACGACCGCTTTGCCACCTATGGCAAGACCATGCTCATTCATCAGATACATGGCAATGTCCCGGGCCATGACCTGTGATTCCGGCTGGCCGTCAATGGCCACTACCAACTGCTCCGGCACTTCCAGCTGATAAAAACCTCTGGAAATCACCTCGACGAAAGGAGACGGTGTTACTGAAAAGGCTAAGGCCCCAAACGCACCGGAGGTCGCTACGTGGCCATCTGCGCCGACTATTATCATTCCGGGCCAGAGAGATTCCTCCTCTGCCACCACCTGGTGCAGCACCCCTTCGCCGTTTTTATAGAAGATCACATCGTTGAGACGGGCAAATTCCAGCATCTCACGCTGGAATTCACGGTCCTGCAAGGTCGGCGCCGGGAAACAGTGGTCCAGAGTGATCAGGACCCTGCTCTGGGCGGCGATTGACTGCTTATCCTGCTTCAATATTCTCAGAATTTCAGGCCCGCTGCCATCATGGGCCAGGGCCAGATCAACCTTGATTGAAACTTTCTGGCCCGGCTGCACCGTGCCGTTACCGGATGCCTTGGCAAGCTGTCGATAGAAAAAGCCAATCATCTCAGCACTCCGTTGCCCCCTGGCCTCTTTTTCCGGTTACCGGTTCTATGAACACAGAACATTGTCTTATTACGGCCGCAGCAATACTTTGATCGCAGCCGGGTCCTCGTTTGCAGTCTGCATGGCCTTGTCGATCTCGTCCAGGCCGAAGGTATGGGTTATCAGCGGAGCAATATCGATCAGGCCCTGCAGTACCGGTCTCAGGGCCTGAACCACCCAGATATGCCGCTGCAGCACACCGTGATGGACCAGTCCCGTGTTGACTACTTCAAGGGAATTGTTATGCCAGCGCGAGATGTTGATCGTGACATCCTGCGTTATCCAACTGTAGAAGACCAGTACACCGTTATGTTTTACCGCGTCGTTACAGAGCTGAACCGCCGCATTGGTTCCGGCAGCCTCGACCACGACATCGGCCCCCTCGCCATCGGTCAGCTCGAGAATCGCCTTCAGCGGATCAGTCTCGGAGCTGTTGATCGCATGGTCGAGGCCCAGTCTTTTGGCCAGCTCAAGCTTGCCGTCAACCACATCTATGCCGATCACCTGGTGGGCACCTTTTTTCTTGGCGACCTGGGCAATGACCTGACCGGCAAAACCCATGCCGACGATCGCCACGCTGTCCCCCAACTGGACCTTTGAACAAAGGCCCGAGAACAACGCACAGCCGATCGGCTCGCCCAGCGCAACCAGATCCATATCCAGGCCCGCCGGAGCCGGCTCCAGCTCTTCTTCCCTGGCAATAAAATAGTCCGAGTAGGTCTCCACCCAGGCGAACGCGATCACCTGATCACCAAGTTTGTATTTGCGGACATTAGCGCCCACCTCGACAACCGTGCCGCCCGCCTCGTGTCCGAAGAAATAGGGGTAGGTGAAGGCCGTCTTCATTTCGGTGTTCAGCCCCCCCGACGGCGGGATGACCCCGTTGTATAAATTCTTGTCCTGGCCGCAGATACCGGCAGCATGGGTCTTGACTACGACATGGTCGTCTGTCGGGCTCAGTTCCCGCCGGCGCACCTCTATCTGCCGGACTCCGGTTAGACAGGCACTGTTTACTAGCATTACCGGTGCCTCCTAACCGTAGAACAGGTTGACCAGAAACATCGGAATCGCCGGAATGTAGGTACACATCATCAAAATAATAAAGATACAGCCGACATACCAGACGTTGACCTTGCTGACTTCCCAGATATCGGCCTTGGCCACCGAGCAGGCGGTGATCAATACGCTGGCAACCGGCGGCGTCTGCTGGCCGATACCCAGATTCAACGTAACGACAAGTCCGAAATGTACAGGATCGATACCAACCGCGTGCACCAGCGGCATGACAATCGGTACCACCAGGATGATGGCGGCGGCCGAGTGCAGGAAACAGCCGACAACCAGAAAAAACAGGTTCAGCATAGCCAGAACCGCATACTTGTTGGTGGTCAGATCGGTAATCTCTTGAGCCAGCTGCTGGGGAATCTGCAGTTCAGTCAAGATCGTCCCCATCAAGGCCGATGCGGCGACCAGCAGCATCACCACACCGGTGGAGATGCCGCCTTCGATTGTCGCCTCCTTCAGGTGTTCCCAGTTGATCTCACGATAGATGACACCCCCAACGAACAGGGAAGCCAGCACGGCCAGACCGGCCCCTTCGGTGGCGGTGACGAACCCACCGAAAATACCACCGAGGATAATGATCGGGACGATAAAGGCCCAGGATGCTTCCCTGAAGGTGGCCCAGACTTTTTTCAACTGGAAAATCTCCTCCACCGGGTAGTTCCGGCGAACGGCAAAGCCATACGACAAGCCCATCATCGCCAGACCGCACATGATACCCGGGATAATCCCGGCCACGAAGATCTTGACAACCGAGCTGCCGGACATAACCGCATAGAGGATCATCGGTATGGAAGGCGGAATGATCACCGCAATCGTGGCGGCAGAGGACATCACCGCTGCGGCAAAGGGAGCGGGATAACCCTTGCGTTTCATGGCAGGAATGAGGATCGAGCCAAGGGCTGCCACATCAGCTACCGCAGAACCCGACATTTCCGCAAAAAACATCGAGGTAGCGGTTGAAGTCATAGCCAGGCCTCCTTTGACAAAGCCGACCAGAGCCGAGGCGAAGGCGATCAACCGCTTTGATATCCCGCCCGTGTTCATAATAGCCCCGGCAAAAATAAACAGAGGAATGGCAAGCAGGGGAAATGAAGTAGCGCCATCAAACATGACCAGAGCGATATTCGGGAGGATATCCACCCCCTGAGTAATCACCATGGTGAACACGGCAATGATTCCCAGGGCTATGGCAATGGGCACATTGATCATGATTAGCAGAAACAAGCCAATAAGCATCAAAAATATAGTCACGGTTGCAGCCCCTTTTATGCGTTTTCTGGAGTTTCTTCCGGAATCTCTACATCTTCATGGCCGGCAATTCCTTTTTCTGACAGGGCCTGACGCCACATTTCCGGAAAACTCAGGAGCTGGCCGACAACAAAGAGGGCGGCCCCGATGGGAATGACCGACTGAGTCAGCCTGGTTGGCACCCAGGTCAGGCTGGTAAGATTGTCACCGCCAAGGATAACAAGCACCTGTACCCCGAACCAAGCAAGCAACAGGAAGAAACCAATTACCAGAATTTCACCTATGATCAGGACCGGTATCCGAAGGGAGGGTTTCATCGCATTCAACAGACCATTGAAGCCGATATGCCCCCTGGTCAGAGCGGCAAGAGCAGAGGCATAATAGGTCAGCCAGGCAAGAAGAACGGAGGCCACTTCGTCATACCAGCTCAGCGACATGCCCGACTTGCGATAAATTACCGCAACAACAACTAGTACAGACAAGGTGATCATGAGAAATATGACGATATACTCCATCACCTTTTTAAATATGTTTTGATATCTTGCAAGCAAGGCAATAACCTCCAGACAAACAGCGAAAAAGAAGCCCCGGAAATGAATCTTCCGGGGCATTTTCGAACAATTCAGCCTGCTATTTTGCTAAAGCCTGAATTTTATCAATGAGTTCCTTACTTCCCTCTACTTTTGCACCGAATTCTTCGTAAATCGGGCCACTGGCAGCAACAAAGGCCTGCTTGTCAACTTCATTGATTTCCACAGAGCCCCTCATCTTTTCAAGAAGGTCGGTTTCCATTTTCTCAGCAGTCTCATATACCCAATCCTGCATTCCAACGGCCTCATCTTTGAGGATTTTTTGAACGTCAGCCGGCAGTTTATCCCAGGTCTTCTTGCCGGTGAGCAAGTAAGCCGGGGTATAGACATGACCACTCAGAGAGAGATATTTCTGAACTTCATGGAAATTCTGGCTGTAGATCTGGGTGAACGGGTTTTCCTGTCCATCAATGACTCCGGTCTGCAGAGCCACAAATACCTCGGAAAGGGCCATCGGGGTCGGATTGGCGTCATAGGCCTGAAACATCTTTACACGCCATTCTCCCTTCGGGGTCCTGAGTTTGATTCCCTTAAGATCAGCAGGTACAACAATCGGTCTGACATTGTTGGTGATATTTCTGAAGCCGTTTTCCCAGACTGCAACAACTTCATAGCCTTCCGCTTCGACTTTCGGGGCGATCATCGGCCAGAAGACCTCGTCCCGGATTTTACGCATATGATCGCGGTCGAGCACCAGGTAAGGCATTTCGAAAACACCGAACGCATCCACGACAGATGACATGACCGTCGATGGCAGGGCGAAGGCGATCGTTCCAAGCTTCAGTTTCTTAAGCATTTCCTGGTCATTGCCAAGCTGACTGGAGCCGAAGGTCACAACTTTTGCCTTGTCGCCTAGTTTGGCATTGGCGCGCTTGGCGAATTCATCGGCACAGGCCAGAAAAAGAGAACCAGGCGCACCGACATGTCCGAACTTGAGCTCAATGGTCTCGGCCCGGGCTTCCCCATCGATGGTCAAAAGACCAAAGGCGATAAACGCTGTCAGCAATAAAAAGGTGGTAAGTTTTTTCATGGTGCACGCTCCTTGTTGTTTTAGGTTTTTTGAAAAGTCTGCCTCTCGGCTAAACCCTGTCCATCACGCACAAGTTCAGCTTCTCAGACCTGCTCCCCATTGGAAAATAAAAAAAGACAAAGGACATTCGGCAGCGGCTCACCCACCTGCCGTTGATGCAGAAGTGGTGCTCTGCGACCCGACAAATATCTGAGGGTTCATTGCAGGATCTCCCAGCATCAAAACCTCATCTATCTCCTTTGCAAGAGATGCGCCCAACTGAGCCGCAGAACAATATTTTTCTATACGGATTTGGAATGCTTCCCTAGAGCGGGGATGGTGAACGTCCCGGATATATTGGGCCATCGATTAACAGCGGTCCGCATAAAAAACGTTTCGCTAGTGTTTCATTAGTGAGACGTTTTTGGAAAAAATGTTTCACTAGTGAAACAACATGAAACACGAACGGAAGTGTATCATGGCGCTTAGATTTCGGTGCATCGCTGGAGCTTGCGCCACAGCGTCGTCCTGCTTATACCGAGCATCTTGGCAGCCCGACTTTTCGAGCCGTCGCACTCTCGCAGGGCGGCGTAAATCAGCTCTTTCTCGTAGGCCGCCCTTTCTGCACCGAGCTGCGGCCCCTCTGCCCCCAGAGAGGATGCAAGGCCCGCTTCGGCATCGTGCTGAGGCTGGAATATCTGGGTAGAACGGACTTCATTACTACCCATGTCCGCGGTATCGAATTCCTGGAGCTGCAGGGCCCTTCTTACCTCCCGCGCTTCAATCAGACCGCCGGCCGTCATCACTGACAACCGCTCCATAGCGTTTCTGAGCTGCCTGATATTGCCCGGCCAGTCATAGTCGAGCAGGAGACGGGCCGATTCATCGGAGAATATCCCGTAGGATTTGCCCTGTATATCGTAAAATTCGCGCAGAAATTTATCAGCAATTACAAGAACATCATTTCCCCTTTCCTGCAATGTGGGAACCGGCAGCGACAGTACATTGAGGCGATAGTAGAGGTCTTCTCTGAACTGTCCGCGAGCGACCATCTGCCGGAGGTTTCGATGGGTCGCGGCGATAAGCCTGACATTGATCGGGATAATCCGGCTGTCCCCGAGCCGCATGATCTCGCGCTGTTCAATGGCCCGCAGGAACCGTGATTGAATCATCGGCGGCATCTCGCCAACCTCGTCGAGCAGCAGCGTGCCGCCGTGGGCCATTTCAAAAACGCCTGCTTTGCCGCTCCTGCGGGCACCGGTGAAGGCGCCTTCGACATAACCGAACAGTTCACTCTCCAGGATGGACTCCGGCAGAGCAGCACAGTTTATCGCTACAAAGGGTTCACTCCGACGCCGGCTGGCGTTGTGTATGGCATGGGCAAAGACCTCCTTGCCGGTACCGGTCCGTCCGTGGATCAGGATGGTCGAATCTATGGTGGCATACTCTCTGGCCAGCCTGATGGTGCTCTGCAGCGCCTCGCTCTTACCGAGTATATCCTCGAAGCGGTAGCGGGCTGAAAGCCCCTTGTCCGAAAGCTTGCGTCTGACATTGCTCTCGATCTTCTGCAGCACGTCGAGCTTCTGGAATGTGGTAACGACTCCTTCGATCCTGCCGTCAACGATGATCGGTACCCGGTTGGCGACGACTTTGACACTGCCGATCTCGAGGACCGCACCGAGCTCCGGCCTACCTGTTTTGAGCAGGTGCTGGCAGCCCGCCTTTGGGATAACTTCGGTCACTTCGCGGTTAATGGCATTTTTGACCGACCAGCCGGAAAGTTCCTCGGCCACCTTGTTGAACACGGTGATCCTTCCACGCCGATCGAGAGCGATCACGCCGTCATAGGTGAAATTCAGCATCGCCTTGAGCTGTTCCGCCTTGCGCCGTTCCTGTTTTCTGACCTCGTTCACCCGCCGCGCCTCCAGGATGGCCATCCTGACCGTCTCATAGGCGGAGGTGATAATCACTGCTTCCATGCCGCTGGCCCGTGCCTCCCGGGCCATGGCAATCTTACCGATCACCGCATCGACGCCTTTTTCCCTCAGGTACTCAATGCCCTTGACGATATCATCCAGATCGTTCTCGCAGGTAAATTTGATAAGTTTCTCACCGATGATCTTTTCCAGGCTGGGCAGCCCCATGATCACCTCTTCGACATCGACGATGCCGATCCTGTCTCCGAGCTTTTTGGCCTCGTAAAAGGCCCGCAGGATGTCGGTACCGCCGATCCTGATATCGATAACCGGCAATTCTATTTCCGAGGCCCTGATTTTTGATGCCGTAAGACCGCGGCTCACGATCACCTGGTAGCCCTGGGTCTCTGCCTCAAGGGCCAGTTCAACGGCCTCGTCCATCCGGGTTACTTTGATATCGACATCAGCCTCACTGCCGACGACCTGCAAAGCAATTTCGGCAAGTTCCAGATAGGGAGATATAAAGAGTATATCAGCCATTGATCTTTCAATTATTCAGGGATGGCGAGTCACTTGCCCTAAGCATGCTCCTGCATGAGCATCCATGTCAGCCGGGCTGAGCAGATGATCCATGCTGCACCTACAACAAGGCGGGACTGCGTCCCGACTCCCCTGCAAGTGCCTGACGCAGCACCCGGGAGACATGCACTGCCCGGCGACCAGTGCCGTGCTGGATCTGGTGGCGGCAGGAGCTGCCGTCGGCTACGATCACCGTATCCGGTGACGCCTCTCGAACTGCGGGAAACAACGCCTGTTCGCCCATCTGCATCGATACCTCGTAGGTCTCGGCTGCGTAACCAAACACGCCGGCCATTCCACAGCAGCTCGAATCTATCATCTCCACATCCAGTCCCGGAATTGTACGGAGCACCGTTTCAACCGGTTTGACCGCATCGAAGGCCTTCTGATGACAATGACCATGTACCAGAACCTTACGGGCGGGCGGTTTCAGCTCCGGGGAGAGTTTTTCAGAGACCCAGAATTCCTCGAACAGCAGGGCCCGGTCGGCTACACTTTCCGCTTTCTCACCCGGAATCAACCCGGGGATTTCATCGCGCAAACAGAGCAGACAGCTCGGTTCCAGCCCGATAATCGGCACCCCGCGGCTGGTGTACGGAAAAAAGGTATCGAGCAGCCGCTGGGCTTCACGCCTGGCTTCGTTGATCTTGCCGACTGTCAGGTAGGTACGGCCGCAGCAGACTGGACGCGAACCACCGTGGGCGGCCTTTGGAGAGAGCACCCGGTAGCCGCAACTGCTCAGCACCTCCCGGGCATCCTCGAGATTTTCAGATTCGAAATAGGTGTTGAAGGTATCTCCAAAAAGGATCACCTCCTTCCCGTCAACCGGCCCGGCCTCAGGCTTTGCAGCATAAAAGTCGGAACGCCATCTCGGCAGCGGCCGGCGGCTGGTGAATCCGTCGAAGCGCTCCGAGAGTCGGGCTATGAACGGGACATCCGAGCGCAGATTAGCCAGCCAGAAGAACCGGGAAAGGATCGGCGCGTAGCGGGGCATCGAGGCCAGCAAACGGTCATGCAGGGAAAAACCGGTCTGTTTCTTGCGGGCCACCGTTGCCTCGATCTTCATCTTGGCCATATCGACCCCGGTGGGGCACTCACGACGACATGCCTTACAGGACACGCAGAGCTTGAGCGTCTCGGCCATGGCATCAGAACCAAGCGCATTCGGCCCGAGCTGCCCTGAAATTGCGAGTCTGAGACTGTTAGCCCTGCCTCTCGTCGAATCCCTCTCGTTTCTGGTAACACGATACGATGGGCACATGGCTCCCTCGAGCATTTTCCGGCAGGCGCCATTATTGTTGCACATCTCCACAGCCCCCTGAAAACCTCTGCCGGCACCAGGGTATTGGGACCAGTCGAAAACAGTCTCCAGTTCCTCCACCCGATAATCAGGTCCATACCGAAACAGGCTACGGTCATCCATCCTGGTCGGATTGACAATCTTGCCCGGGTTGAGCAGGTTGTCCGGATCAAAACAGTCTTTAATCTCATGAAAGCTCTTTACCAGATCTGAGCCGAACATCGCCTCATGAAACTCCGAGCGTACCAGACCGTCGCCATGTTCACCGGAATGCGAACCTTTGTAGGCTTTGACCATCTCAATAGCCTCTTCGACGATGGAACGCATTGCCTTGATATCCTTGTCGAGACGGAGATTGAGTACCGGCCGCACATGCAGACAGCCGACCGAGGCATGGGCATACCAGGTCCCGGTAGTGTTGTGCTTGGTAAAGATGTCGGTCAACCGGGCCGTGTATTCGGCCAGGTCCTCGAGTTCGACGGCACAGTCCTCGACGAACGATATTGGTTTGCGCTCCTCCTTCATCGACATCATGATATTGAGGCCCTGTTTGCGGACATCGAAGATTGCCCGCTGAAATGACGGATCTAAAACCTCAACGACGCCACCCCAGCGAGCCTTGCTGCCCTGCCAGTCATACCCCAGATCACCCATCAACTCGGTTAGTCTGGCCAGCCGCAGCAGGTTCTCCTGCTGCTCATCTTCAGCAAACTCCACCAGCAGGAGGGCCTCGGGATTGCCACGCACGAATCTGTCGACCACAGGCCGGAAAAGAGCTATGTCCCGGGACAACTCGATCATCGTGCGATCGATCAGTTCCACCGCAGTCGGGTCGAGTTTGACCAGATGCTGGGCCGCATCCATGGCTGCATAAAAGGTGGGAAAATGACAGACGCCAAGCACCTTGTTTTTCGGCCGTTCAGAAAGCTTTAATTCAAGGCTGCGAAAATAGGCCAGCGTACCCTCTGAACCAACGAGCAGATGAGCCAGATTGGTCGGCTGCTGATCCGGAACCAGCGCATCGATATTGTAGCCGCCAACCCGGCGCAGCACCCGCGGAAACCGCTCCAGAATCTCCTGCTGGGCTCGTTCACCAAGCTGCAGCAGCCGGCTGGTCAGCTCATCACCTGCGGAAGTAGCCCCGGCTGCGGGATCAACAGTGCCAAAATCCCGGTCACTGCCATCCGCCAGGGTTGCAGCGATGGACAGCACATTGTCGCGCATCAGACCGTAGCGGATGGACCTGCTTCCGGCAGAGTTATTTCCGGCCATGCCGCCCAGGGTCGCCCTCGACGAGGTGGACACGTCGACTGGAAACCAGAGACCGTGGGGTTGAAGCTGGGCGTTGAGTTCATCAAGTACTATGCCTGGCTCGACCACGCAGCGCCGGTTCTCGAGGTCGAGCTCAAGCATCCGGTTGAGGTATTTTGAATGATCGACCACCAGCCCCGGACCAACCGTCTGTCCGCACTGGGATGAACCGCCGCCCCGGGCCAGAACCGGAACCCCTTCAGCCCGCGCATGAAACAGGGTCTGCCGCACATCCTCGGTGGTACGGGGCACCACTACCCCAGCCGGCATAACTTGATAATGCGAGGCATCGGTCGCATAGCGCCCGCGGTTGAACATGTCGAAATAGACTTCGCCGGCAACATCTGCTTTCAGGTTCTGCTCCAGTCCCTTCATATCGTGTCCGTACGGAGGTTTATCTGGCTCTATTGCTGACTGACAGTGTAACGTCAATGTCGAATATTACAACAGCTCATGTCAGCAGCGAGACGTTATGGAGCGTTGCTTTTCTGAGGATCCTTGTATACAATCGGTGTCGCTTGCCATGATCTGAAAACGCCATTTTCAAGTGAGGAACCATCAAGTGAAAATCAACAAAGACAAATGCGTCGGCTGTGCCAATTGCGTCCCCATCTGTCCAGTCGGGGCAATCTACATTGGTGAGGACGGCTTGTCGGAAATCAACACCGAAACCTGTGTGGAGTGCCACAACTGTTTCAGGAGCCTGAGCCTGGAACACCTGCCGCCTGGAATCACCCGGCTGATACGTAAAATGCTCAAAGCGGTGAGCCTGCGATTTCAGCCTGCCCCCGATGTCTGCCCGACCGATGCCATCGTCCAGGAGGAATTAGAATGGCCGCGTATCGTCCGGCGCGCTTTCAGCGACCCGATGGTCACCCATGAATCCACCGGGGTTCACGGCCGGGGTACCGAAGAGGTGAAGACCAACGACGTCAGTGGCCGCATCAAGAAAGGAGATGTCGGCGTGGTGATTGAGTTCGGTCGGCCGGGCATCGGCGTTTATTTCAGAGATGTCCAGACAGTCACCAGCGCAATGGCCGAAGAAGGGATCAACTTCGAATCGGGAAATCCGGTAACCCAGTTGATGACCAGTACCGAAACCGGTCACATCAGAGAAGATCTGCTCGACCAGAAGGTGCTCTCATGCATCGTGGAAGTCACCGTTCCGCTTGCTGAAACCGCCCACACACTCAAACTGCTCAAGAACATCAGCCGAACAGTCGAGACAGTCGTGAGCATCGGTGCCTCAACCGTCTGTGCTGAAGATGGGACAGACCCGCTCAGGGATATCCTGCTCGACCAGGGGTTTGAACTCGGTTGGGCCAAAGTTAATCTTGGCCTGGGACGCGTATCCAATCAGCCGGCCGTTTCCTCGGAGGGTACCCGATGACCAACACACTGCACAGGTATGGCAAAGGCGACACCCTGCGCAACGATTTCATCGTCTTCGCAATGGCCGGAAAAGGCTTCAATGATCAGGGTGCACTTGAAAAAGCCAAGACCTTTTTACGTACCGCAATCAAGTACCGTCCGATCAATATGGGTAACGCCCTGGTCAATTCGCTCTACCGGCCGGAAAAGGATTTGAGCTTCATCAAACTCTATTTCATCGGGCGGAAAGAGAAAACGACCTACGAAGCGCTCATAGACGAGATGCCGGCCCCCGGTTCTGCGGCGGTGGTGTTCGATGATCCGACCCTGGTGAAAAACTTTGTGTCGGACATCAAGAAGCTGGACCTGGGACTCTCAGTCAATATCAGTGCCCTGGTCGACGATGTCCGCGAGATCTGTGGAGAAGTGGAAATCACCCCCCATGCGGTGGAGTACACGCTCGGGTTTCACGGTAATACAGACCGGCTTCCCGATTCTGAAACCTTATCCATCTCGACGATGTGCGGTCACGGCATGGTTTCCTCTCATTTTGCCCGAAAAATGATGGATCGGGTCAAAGAAGGCCGCATGAAACCGGATGAAGCGGCCTGCTGCATGGCAAAGTTCTGTGTTTGCGGAGTGTTCAATATCTCCCGGGCGATGAAAATTCTCAACAAGATTAAAGCCGGTGAATAGACCAGCCGGCAGAAGTCACTCATGTTGAGCATGCTGCTGCTCTATGCAGCTATTGGTGGGGTCGTCGGAATTCTGGCCGGACTGCTCGGCATCGGCGGAGGCGGCGTTATTGTGCCCATCCTCGTTTACCTGCTGCCGCTGCAGGGAGTTCCTCGTGAAATCATCATGCATCTGGCCCTTGGCACCGCCCTGGCAAGTATCGTCTTCACTTCAATGTCAAGCCTCAAGGCACACCACCAGCGTGGGGCCGTGAACTGGTCGGTGGTCCGGCGCATCACCGCCGGCATTCTTATCGGAACCTTCCTTGGATCCTGCTTCGCTTCGATCCTCTCCACCACTTTTCTAGTCGGTTTCTTTTCGTTTTTTCTCTATTTTATCGCGCTGCAGATGTTGACCAACCGCAAGCCGAAACCGTCCCGCGAACTCCCCGGCACGACCGTCATGTCAGGCGTTGGCGCCGCTATCGGCTTTGTCTCGAGTCTCGTTGGCATCGGCGGCGGGTCATTATCGGTGCCTTTCATGGTCTGGTGCAATATCAGTGTACACAACGCCATCGGCACCTCGGCCGCCATCGGCCTGCCAATAGCGCTTGCCGGCACCGCCGGATATATGTTTACCGGCTGGAAAACTACCGGTTTACCTGACTATTCGGTGGGCTTTATCTATCTGCCCGCCCTGCTCGGCATTTCCGCCGCCAGCATGCTTACCGCACCACTTGGCGCCAGACTGGCGCACAGTCTGCCGGTGGGGAGGCTGAAGAAGATATTCGCGCTGCTCCTGGCCGCCATTGCCACCAAGATGCTTTTTTCGATCGTTTAGGAAAGCGCCCCTGAGCCTCAATCCTCGCGTATCCTGCAGAAGGACTCCGTCGTAAACAAAACCATGATTACCGCCAGTACTGTGCTTACGAGAAGCCAGCTGAAGGCGGATAGATAGGCCGACTCGCTGTATACCCGGGCCCCGTTTACCATTGCTCCTTCCCACCCGCTGTCCAGGATGGACCCGAGAACCGGCTGCATAATCGCAGCAATCCCCAGCACCGACATGTTGACCACCCCGCCGACAGCCCCCGTGGCCCCGGGGTGATTCACTTCCCGGGCGAAGGCAAAGCCGATGATCAAACCAGCAGAACTGAAGCCGATCAGGGCAACCAGCGGATAGAGCAGCAGGTAAGGGAGCTCAGCAAACAGAAAGACCCCCCAGAACAACGCCGCGAAAAACGAACTGACCAGATACGGCAGCTTGCGGCGACCGAGCCGATCGGATATGCCGCCCAATACCGGCCCGCCTACCGCCCAGGCGATCAGCATCGTCGAGGTGATCGTAGCTGCGGTGGTGCGATCGAGCAGGTGTACCTGGGTGAGATAGGGAACTCCCCAGAGCCCGGCAAAGGTCAGTACCGGGGCGGCGGTCAGCCCACCGGCAAAAAACAGCAGCCAGGTCTGCCGGTTCAGCATCACCGAGCGCAGTGCGACTCCGGCCGGCAGGTTGCCGTTTTTCAACACCGAGCTGTGGGCGTAGCTCCGATAGCCGTATTCCTGCGGATCATCGCGCACCGCCAGCCAGATAACCAGCGCAGCAGCAAAGGTCAGCACCCCGGAAGCCCCCATGCTCATCCGCCAGCCGAACAGCGAAACGGCCTCGGACAGCGGGACCCCGGCCAGAACTCCGCCCAGATTGCCGACCACCAGACCGACCCCGGTTACGGTTGCAAACCGATTCGGCGGAAACCAGTGTCCGGCCAACTTCATACAGGTCACCCAGGCCACTGCCACCGAGGCTCCAATCAATAGGCGCCCCGCATAGGCAAACCAGATGCTGGTGCCCAGGGAAAAAATAATGATGCCGCAGGCAGCCACCGCGCAGGCACCTCCGGCCAGCCTTCGGGATCCGAGACGATCGGCCAGCAACCCGCTGGGAATCTGCATGATCGCATAGGAATAAAAATACATGGCCGACAGATTGCCGAGCAGCGCACCGCCGAGATTGAAATCGCGCATCAGATCCTCGGCCATCACAGCCGGGGCCATACGCTGAAAAAAACCAATGAAATAGAGGCCCATGACCAGGCCCCACATGGCCCAGCTCAGCCAGACTGGTGGTGCATTTTTCATCGATATCTCAATAAAACCTAAAAATTGATGATTTTCTGGAGGACGCCCTGGGCTTTAAGACTGCTGATGTGGTGATAACTGCCCGACAGCGCCTCACTAATCTCGCGCATCGCAGGAGAAGGCTCACGCAGCGGCCTGGTGTCGATCACCAGCGAACCAATCTGGTCCGCCCCGATGCGCCGGCAGATCTGCAGCAGTTCATCTTTGACCTCGTCTGGGTTCCTGCCGGCATCATAGGGCACATTAGCCTCTCCATCGGAGAGAATCACCAGCAGCGGGCGCACATGCCTGTCCTTGATCCGCTGCGTCTTGATGAGCTGCCAGGCCTTAATCAAGCCGTCCGCAAACGGGGTTGTGCCGCCGGTCGGCAGCTGCTTCAGGCATTTCTCCGCCAGATTCAGGCTGGAGGTCGGCTGCAGTGCGACCTGGGCGGACTCGTCTCTGAACACCACCATAGCGACCTGGTGCCGTTTGGTATAAGCCTTGTCCAGGGCAGCCAGCACAACACCCTTGGCTGCCCTGATCCGCGCATGGGTGGTGTCGTCGCCCATCGAATCGGACGAGTCCACCACGAAGACGATTAGATTCCTGGTGGGCCGCTCGAAAATTTTCTTGCGCAGATCCGCAGGTACCACTGAAAAATCCTCGGCAGACTGTTCCAGCGCCTGGCGCAGCAAGGCCGCCTTAATGGTGGCATCCGCTGCAATCTGGTAGTCGCGCTCCTTGTCCTGCAGCCGCTCGGCTCTGACGTAGCGACCCGAATTGCTGTTGGTTCGGACCATTTTCAGCCGTCCCGCCGAGCCGCCGCTGATCTTTATTGAATCGAGATCAAGATCGGCTACACAGATCAATTTATCCGGCTCGTAAACAACTTTTTTTTTTCGGCGAGGAAATTGAACAGCATCGACACGTTGGAGGCTGCCGTCGCGCCGGGAACCCCTTCGGGCAGGTCATCCCAGGAATCAATCTCGGCCGAAACTGTGTTAGTACTCTCGGCAGCACCATCTTCTGCACGCAATTGCCTGAACAGATCTTCCAGCGTTTGCTCGATCTGCTCGGCGCTGGCCAGCGAGAGGGTGGTCATGCGGTGCGGCAGCACATAACGGGCCGCCTCGATGACGTGCTGTTCTTCGATCTCGCTGCACTCCAGAAAGGCCGCCAGGGCCCGGGCCGCTTTGATGATAGTGATCTCGGCCCGGTGTCCCTGGGCCTGCACTCGGGAGGCCAGGGTCACCGCCAACTCGATCATCAACGACGGGATGGTTATCTCTGCTACACCCTGCCGGGCCAGCCTGATTTGGGAGGAGAGCAACGTCTCATCGTCTGAGAACGCACTGCAGAAGGCGCGCGGATCGCGATCAAAGGAGATCCTGCGCTTGACCAGGCGGTGCCGCAACAGCGGATCAGCTAAACTGGTAACGGCGAGACTGAGTCCGAAACGATCCAGAAACTGAGGGCGCAGCTCACCCTCTTCGGGGTTCATCGTGCCGATCAGCATAAAACGGGACGGATGCGAAAAAGAGATGGACTCGCGCTCCACCAGGTTGACGCCGGATGCTGCCGCATCGAGCAGGATATCGACCAGGTGATCATCGAGCAGGTTGACTTCATCCACATAGAGAATCCCCCGGTTTGCAGAAGCCAGCAATCCCGGCTCAAATCGCCTCTCTCCTGTCTTCAGGATCCGTTCCATGTGCAGGGTGCCGATGACCCGATCCTCGGTGGCGCTGAGCGGCAGTTCGACCAGCGGCATCGGCCGCTGGATGGTCTGCAGCGTTTCACCCCGATTCAGGCTTTCGAGGCAGCCCGGGCAGAGATTTTCAATGTCATCGGGTGCGCAGTTATAGGGGCAATCAGCCACCACGGCTATCTCGGGCAGCACTTTGGCCAGCGCCCGGACCGCCGTCGATTTGCCGGTGCCCTTGTGCCCGCTGATCAGGATGCCGCCGATTACCGGATCGACCGCATTGAGCAGCAATCCGGTTTTCAGTTTCTCCTGACCGACCAGCGCTAAAAATGGAAAAATATATGGTTTCATTACTCTTTTATACTCGGTTTCAGGGTGATTGTTCTGGTTAGACCAGCGCAATCACAATCGAACAGACAAAAAGCAGCCATAACCTACACCAAATGAGCTGGATAATCCAAACAGAAATAAGCTATACTGCACTGCTTCATTGACAACCATTAGGTTCACCCCAGGAAACCCCGGGAAGCCAGCAGCAGCAACCCCAGTCTGAATTACCAAAACAACGAGGGACCAGCATGAAGGTAATTGCCGATCTTACCGTATCTCCATTTGGCGTCGGCCTGTCCGTTTCAAAATACATCGCTGCCTGTCACCGGATCTTTGAAGAAGCCGGTCTGAAAACCAGTCTGCACGCTTATGGTACCAATATCGAAGGGGACTGGGACGCGGTAATGGCGGCCATCAAGAAATGCCATGAAGAGCTGCACCGGATGGAAGTTCCGAGGATCACCAGCAGCATCAAAATCGGCACCAGGACCGACAAGGAGCAGTCCATGGCCGACAAGGTAGCGAGCGTTAAAAACAAACTAGGCTGATACGGGCTCACCTGAGCCCAGCGGCTGCAACCGATCTTGCCGCAAGCCTAGAACTTTTCTTGACCCCAGCCTTGCACAGATACTTCACCACCCTTATTATTTGTATATACCCATAACCGGATATCCTGGGTGCCCTTCGCCCTTCAGATACCCGGCTCTGAGAGGCATGCAGCTCAACGTTTTTCAACCTCCTGGAGGATGTCATGCAAATCTCGAACATTCTGCTTCCCGTTGATGGTTCCAAGTATTCCGATGACGCGATCGATCATGCAATCTATCTGGCCGGGCTAACCGAGGCCAAGGTCACGGCGGTAAGTTGTTATGAGTGGCTGGGGTATATGTCTGAGATACCCGACAGCATGATAGGAGAATTAAAAAACAAACTCAGAGAGCATACTGATCAAGTGCTTGCCCGGGCGGAGATGCGCCTGCAAGAAGGCGGCATCGAGTATGCAATCCAAGCGCAGGCCGGTTCTGCGGGAACCGTGCTCAGCAAGCTGGCCAAATCCGGGGATTTCGACCTGATCGTCATGGGCTCCCAAGGCCACTCCGATATCGCCGGGCTGTTTCTTGGCAGCGTCACTCACAAGGTCCTCAATACCATTTACTGCCCGGTCCTCGTCGTTCCCTGAACCAGCCGATAACGGCTCGAGATTTAAGAGCAGATCACCCTGTTCGGCCTTTGGTTGGACCAGCACGGACACTGAAGCAAGTGACTTGATCTTATAGCCTTTTAGAGGCTCCTGAATCACTGCATCTCTTTTTCTCTCGTAATTATCCAAATATTATGATATTTAGCAGGAATTCGCTATGCACCAGGGGGCAATATGTTTGAATCGGCCAGGCAGAACAAGACCACCGACATTATTATCGAGAGAATCAGGACAGCAATCCTGGAAGGGAAGCTCAAGCCCGGAGACAAACTGCCGCCTGAAAAGGAGCTTGGAGATCAGTTTGGCGTCAGCAGGCAGACGATGCGCGAATCACTGCGCGCCCTCGAGCACATGGGTCTGATCATACTCAAGAAAGGCTCAGGAGGCGGGGCCTTTATCGTCGAGGTGGAGCGCCAGGTGGCCACCCAGAATCTTGCCAATTACCTCTATTTCAAGAATCTCACCATCGAAGACCTGTCGGAGCTGAGGCGCATCCTGGAGCCCTATGCAGCTCGCTGTGCTGCACAGCGCATGAGCTCAGCGGATATTGAAAAACTGCAAGAGATCAATTTACAGACCTCAGCCGGTATTCAACAGAGGGACTGGGAACTGGTCACTCGCCATGAGATAGAATTCCACCGTCTGATCGCCCGACAGACTCATAATCCAATTCTTATTTTAATCCTTGATTTTGTTGAAACGCTGCTTGAGGACTTTAAAAAGATACTGCGGCCAGATGAGCCCTTTATGCACGCCGTACTTGAATCACATGAAATGATAAGCGCGGCTATAGCAGATCAAAACCAGGATTGCGCCGCTGAAGAAATGTTCGGCCATATTTTGCAGGTCGAGGAGCATCTGGCCCAGCTTAAGCGTAACAAGAGCACCAACAAACTCTGGCAGAACTGCATTCAAGCAGCTTAACCCGTCAATAACCATACGTAAGGAGACTCAACCATGTCAGCAGATCAACGATACTTCACTGAAGCCGGTCCCGGCCAGCCGATCAGGCTAAAATATCATGCTGGTGGACAATGGCTGGAATCAAAGACCGACATCTATATGGATTGCTACAACCCATCCACCGGTGAAGTGATCGCCCAAGCACCACAATGTATGTCCGAGGAGGTTGAACAGATCATTGCTGCTGCCGCCAAGGCCTATCCAGAATGGTCAAACACCCCGGTCAACAAGCGCGTCCAGGTACTGTTCAAGATGAAACACCTGGTGGATACCCACCTGGAAGAACTTACCTATCTGCTGGCCAAAGAGATGGGCAAAGCCTGGCAGGAAGCCATGGGCGACGTGCTGAAGGTCAACGAAGTGGTCGAATTTGCCTGCGGTGCTCCTCATCTGATGAAGGGAGAATCGCTGATGCAGGTATCAACCGGCTACGACACGGTTCAATACCACCATCCCATAGGTGTTTTTGCCGGTATTGCCCCATGGAACTTCCCAGCCATGATCCCCCACGGCTGGATGACGCCAATCTGCATTGCCAGCGGCAACTGCATGATCCTGAAAGCGGCCAGCTTCGTTCCTCAGTCCTCCATGAGAATGATGGAACTGTGGCAGGAAGCCGGTCTGCCGGACGGCGTTTTGAACGTCTTTACCGCCGGCCGTGAACAAGCCGAAATACTGCTCAAGCACCCCGATATCAAGGGCGTGTCATTCGTCGGCTCAACCAAAGTTGGCAAGCACATCTATAAAACGGCCGCTGCTCACGGTAAAAGAGTCCAGGCTCTGACCGAGGCGAAGAACCACGCCCTGGTGTTGCGGGATTGCAAAATTGAACGCACCGCCCATGGCATCATCAATGCCTTCTGTGGCTGTGCCGGACAGCGCTGCATGGCTCTGCCGACCATTGTAGTTGAAAATGTCATTGCCGACGAACTGATCGGCCATTTGAAGAAGTTCGCCCTGGAGCACCAGCAACACCTGGGTGCCGCCTATGAAAAGAGCTCACATATGGGACCGGTAGTCAACAAAGGACATATGGATTTCGTTCTGGACTGGATCGAAACCGGGGTCAAAGAAGGAGCCGAGCTGATCCTCGATGGTCGAAATCCGCAGGTTCCTGCAGGCTGTGAAGGAGGATTCTTCATCGGCCCGACCATATTCGACAGAGTAACCGAAGATATGGTCATCGGTCGGGAAGAAATATTCGGCCCAGTCCTCTGTATCAAGCGGGTTGACAGTTTTGAGGAAGGGCTGGCGATAATGAATAACAGCCGATTTGCCAACGGCTCGGTAATCTACACCCAGAATGGTCACTATGCTCGAGAATTCGCCCATAGAACGGATGGAGGCATGGTGGGAGTCAATGTCGGCATTCCTGTGCCGGTCGGCATCTTTGGGTTCACCGGTCACAAGCAGTCCTTTTTCGGCGATCTTCATGTCATGGGCCGCGACGGGTTCATATTCTTCACCGAAACGAAAAATGTAACCCAAACGTGGTTTCCAGAAGACGGCAAGCTTACAGGAAAAGTCGATACCTGGGATGGTACGATCACCTCCATGCCAACCGAAGACGAATAAGGCATACCAGCTGACAGGCTCTGGGGGCACCACCACAGGGCCTGTCAGCTGCGACCATCTTTTCAGCACCCGCAACAGATAAGCCCGCGGTCGAATCCTCGCAAAAAAACAGAGCAGAAAAGTGACGTGATTCTCCACTCACCGTATTATTTTTCTGCCCTCCCTCGATCTTTAAGAAAAAAATTAAATAAAGAATAAACTGGCATATTGACAACTGGTCTTACCAAATTTAACATATTGTCTAAATTTGATATTTTATCTTTTTATTGGAATGACCAGTTTTAAACTCACACATCAATAATCAACCAATTTGCAGCTCTATCACTGGACCGGCAGAGGGAGGCCAACCCATGAGTAACGACATCTACTCAGAAGCGCTTGAATATCATCGAATGGGAAGAAAAGGCAAAATCGAAGTTGTGGTCACCAAACCCTTTTCCACCCAGAAAGATCTTTCTCTGGCCTACAGTCCTGGCGTTGCCCGGCCCTGTGAGGAAATTGCCGCAGATCCCGAAAATGCCTACGAATATACCGCAAAAGGCAACCTTGTTGCAGTCATCTCAAACGGCACTGCCGTACTCGGCCTGGGCAACATCGGTGCGGTGGCCGGCAAACCGGTCATGGAGGGTAAAGGCGCATTGTTCAAGAAGTTTGCCGACATCGACGTGTTCGACATCGAGGTCAACACAGAGGATCCCGACGAATTCGTGCGGACCTGCGAACTTATTGCGCCGACTTTTGGCGGGATTAATCTCGAGGATATCAAAGCGCCGGAATGTTTCTATATCGAGGAGCAACTCAAGGGCAGGATCGACATACCCGTTTTTCACGATGACCAGCACGGCACCGCCATTATCACCTCAGCCGCTTTTCTCAACGCCCTGGAAATAACCGGCAAAGATATCCAGGAGGTCAAAGCCGTTTTCAACGGGGCCGGGGCGGCAGGCATCGCCTGCGCCCAGATGTTCGTCTCACTTGGCCTGCCTAAAAAGAACCTGATCATGTGCGACTCGCGCGGCACAATCTACCGGGGCCGCACCGAGTCCATGAACCCCTACAAGGAGCGTTTTGCCAGCGACACCGAACACCGCACCCTCACCGAGGCCCTGGTCGGCGCCGATCTGTTCTTAGGCGTCAGTGCGGCCGGCGTGCTGAGTCAGGAAATGATCAAGACCATGGCGGCCAAACCGATCATCTTCGCGATGGCCAACCCGGAACCGGAGATATCCTACCCCGATGCGGTGGCGGCCCGACCCGACTGCATCATGGCCACCGGCCGCTCGGACTATCACAACCAGGTCAATAATGTGCTCTGCTTTCCCTTTCTGTTCCGCGGCGCCCTCGATGTGCGGGCCTCTGAGATCAACACCGAGATGAAAATCGCTGCGGTCAGAGCCATTGCCGACCTGGCCAAGGAAGAGGTCCCGGACCGGGTGCTGCGCGCTTACGGCGTGGAGCGCTTCGAGTTCGGCCCCACCTATCTGATACCGACACCGTTCGATCCCCGGGCCCTGCTGCGTATTGCCCCGGCGGTGGCCCGGGCGGCAATGGAAACCGGGGTGGCCCGCAAGCCGATAGCAGATCTGCAAAAGTACACCGAACATCTTGAATCGACCCTGGGCATGTCCAAGGCGATCCTGCGCTACATCGCCAACCGGGTGAAGAAAGACCCGGTCCGGGTAGTTTATCCCGAAGGCAACAATAAAAAGATTGTTCGCGCAGCCGTCCGCGTGATGGAAGAAAATGTCGCTATTCCGGTCCTGCTCGGCAACCGTACCGAGATCGAGCAAATGCTCGAACAGCACGGGGTGACAGACCATCGCATGGAAATTATCGACCCGGCCCTCGAAGAGGAGCGCATCGAACGCTATGCGAACGAATATTTCAGCAGAAAGCAGCGCAAGGGCATCACCCTGCCCTACGCCAGAGATATCATGCGGCGCGACACCGGCTATTTCGGTGCTATGATGCTGGCCGCCGGGGACGCCGACTCGATGATCTACGGTCAGGCTCTGCCATATCCCTCTGCCGTGCGCCGGGTGCTGTCCTGCATCGGCAAAAACACCGAACACAAGACCGTGGCCAGCGTCTACATGATGGTGTTCAAGAACCGCACCCTGTTCTTTGCCGACACCGCCGTCAATATCGACCCGACCGACCAGCAGCTGGCCGACATCGCAGTGTCGGTCGCCGCGTTCGTCAGGGAATTCGACATTACCCCGAAAGTGGCGATGCTCTCCTATTCCAATTTCGGCTCATCGGCTACCTCAAGTGCAGCCAAGGTAGCCCGGGCCACCGCGCTGATCAAGGCAATGGAGCCCGAACTCGAGGTGGAGGGCGAAATGCAGGCCAATATCGCTTTCAACACCGAGCTGCGCGAAGAAATTTTCCCGTTCTCGGCGCTTGTGGGCGAGCCCAACATCCTGATCTTTCCGGATCTCAATGCGGCAAACATCGCCTACAAATTGTTCATGCGGCTGGCCGAAGTCGATACCATCGGGCCGATTCTGGTCGGGCTGAACAAGTCGGCCCACATCGTGGAGCGCGGTTCAAACGCCGATGTCATATTCAACCTCACCACGCTGGCAGCCTTGAAAGCCAGACAGAATGTTATGACCGGCTGACAACATGGGTAGTTGGGCCGTCATAGTCGATCTTTATCGCAAGAATGAGCGAAACGATTACAAAGACCACGGATATGCCAAAGAGCAGTCGGTAGGAGTCCTGCTGCAGATATGATAATTGATCGAGCAGCCCGCCGAAGACCAGCGGATAGCCTGCGGCAAACGGCAGCGTCAGGACCGGGGCCACTGAAAAGTACGGGGTGACATCGCTTTTGGCGGCAAACTTTTTCACCGACGGCGCATAGACCATGTTTCGGATCGCCCGGGCAAAACCGAGCAGGTAACTGATCACGAAAAATGTGGCTGGGGCGGGAACCAGCACCAGCAGCAGCAACATTGCCACGGTCACGTATTTGGACAGCACGAACTTGCGCTTCAGGCTCAGCAGATCCATCGCACCAAGAAAAATATTGACCGTAATCGAACCCGCATAGATGCAGGCCACGAAGAACCCGGCCGCAACCGCAGGGGCCACCCCATAGAAACCGGTTGCATAGGTGGCGTAGAAAGACATCACCGTCAGCACCACGTAAAAATCCAGATCGGCAACCAAAAAAATCAGAAATCTGCGGTTGGCCAGAATCTCCTGCAGCGATTCTTTGGTATGGCTCAGAAAGGAGCGGCTGTCCGGCGGCGGGTCCCCTGGGTCGGCGACCTCTCTGGTGATAAGAAAACAGATCGAACCGACAATGAAGACCAGCCCGGTTACGATAAAAATGACAGCCGAGGAGCGGGGTGAAAATGCGTAATTCTCCACAATCTTGAGCACAAAAAAACTTGAAACGATCTTTCCCAGATTCTGGAACAGCATCATATAGCCAAGTCCCGGAACCGCTCTGGTTTCGGAGAAAATCCTGACCAGATAGTTAAGCCAGACCGGTATGGTCAACCCGATGCAAATCGAGAACAGGGTGTAGGAGATAAAAAAGCAGACCAGGACATTTACCGATTCGTGCAAAAACAGCAAAATGATGCCGAAGCCCAGTATCGAATGGGCTGAAACCAGATGAAGCAGCAACACCAGGGGGCGTTTGTAGCGAAAATTCCTGGCGAAATAGCTGGCAAACAGCGGAAAGCAGGATATCCCGACCACGAACAGTGACGGGACCAGGCCGATAATAAAACCCGAGGCGCCCAGGGACTGCAGAAAGAGCTGCAGAAAGGTTGATTCCAGGACGATTGGAAAGCCGAGTCCCCAGAAGAATTCAACAACCGACACACCCAGGACGTTTTGTCTGAAGTAGCGGTCTTGATGATTTTCCATTCAGGCCGAACCCAGGCAGTGGTCTGAATTAGAGAACAGGCAGGATTTTCTTGATTGCATCGGCCAGCGCTTTGCTGTGTATCCGACCGGCAAAGTGCACCGGGCTTTTACCGTGAATCGGGTCCCAACCAGCTGGGTCGGCAAAGCAGTAGAACTGGGTATCGAGCCCGATTTTTCTTGGGCCATCCTCAACCGGTACCCCGACCAAGCGGTTCACCACTTCCCAGGAAGCGCCGCACGGGGCGCCGCGCACCACACGAACCTGGCTGATCACGCCGTCCTCGGCATCAATTTCATATTCAGGGGCACCAAAACGCTCGCCATAGTTTCCGAGACCCACCTGCCTCGGCAGCCCGCATCAGGTCGGAGGCGTCAGGGCCCATCTACTGCTCAGTTTCTTGCCCGAGGAGATAATCGGAATATTCTGTTCTGCGCAGCGCTCGGCAAGATCAAGCGACAGATCACGATGCAGCAGGAAATCGAGCACCAGGTCGCAGGACAGCTTCTCGGGCAGGTAGCGGCTCGTGTCATCAAGAATTTCATCGAGCTCGTCATCGATGGAGATTATTTCGAGTTCGATGATATCTGATCCATATTGACGTACCCCTGCTATTTTCCGCTCGCCGCTGCCCCGCTGTTGGAAGACCATGACCTTTTGCCTGATCCGGGTCTGGCCTGTTTTCTCATGCGCCATGATTATTGATTCCAGCCTGTATCCTTGCACATATCATCCCCATAAGCGTGCCTGCTTATTAACTGCCCAAGCAAAATAGATCGCCCTCAGATATCCAGGCGAATCCAGCGGGTGCAGAAGCGGTTGGCCGCCTCGAGCAGTTTCCTCAGATTCAGCCCCTGATGAGCGACTGCTCTGATACTGCCCTGTTCATCGCGATAGATTACCATCCCGCTCTCGACTAACTCATGCACATCGTCACATTCAATCTCCAGAGGAGCGCGGGTGAGTTCCACCTTGAGTTCATCATCCTGAAACTGGTAGTAGGCCGTCTGAGCCAGGGCGTGAAATTCATGTTTGCTGGAGGAACCGGCTGCACTTACCCCCTTGATATAACCCGGCTCATCAAGTGCCTGGGCCGGAACGATCAACGCACACAGGCAGTCGCCACTAACAACATCCTCGTAGCTGAGACTAATGGCGGCTGCACTCATGATTCAAAACCCTGTCTGATTGTCTGGGACACCTCCCGGGTGAGCCTGAGAACTCGTTCAGCCTGTTCCAGGGTGACCGTGCCCGTCCCACAGCTCGGCGTAATCAGCGTCTGCTCGAAGACAAACGCTCTGGCAATGCCGATATCTTCGAGCTGGACGAGCTGCTCGTACCACTTGTCGACCAGCGAACTGCTATTTTCCAGTTCGATGTACTCCGGCGAGGTCGGCACGATTCCACTGGCCAGAATGCCGCCCCGCAGTAGAAACGCACGAAGCTGGTCGGGAAACAGCATCAGTTTATCGAAATATGAATAGGCATCGAAACTGACGATATCGACGTCTGAATCGAAAATAATCGGCCATTCGGTATTGGCGCAGACATGTACGCCGGTCAGTCCCCCTTCTGCTTTGACTCCGGCAAACACTTCGCTGAAACAATTGTGAATATCCTCTGGGGTAATCGTGATGAAGGCAGACGAGCCAAACCCGGCCAGACCGGGTTCATCGAAGAAGACCAGCGGCTGGGGTTTAACCTGGGCCATCATCCTGGTCTGATATCTGGCCTTCAGGCTGAGCAGCTTTATTGCGGTATCGCGTATCTGTTCATCGTAAAACAAGGCCCGGCCGTCCTGGTCCACCAGGCCGGTACAGAAGGTGATCGGTCCTGTCACCTGACCTTTGAGCGCCACCAGGGAGTCCACCCGGCCGGCCGCTTCGCTTAAAAACGCGAAAAAGCCTGCCGCTTCGGCCGGCGACATTTTAAAACGCGAAGACTCAAGCTCAATTATGCCTTCCTCTACCCCGATATACTCTTCGAAAAAAGCGAGTAATTCTGCCTCAAAACCAGGTGTGGAGGTATCAACGAATATCTTGTCCTGCCGGTTGGTGATTCCCGGCATACCGGGAAGGAACTGCAGCAGCATGCCCTCTTCTTTATGACAGGGCAACTGAGGCCAGAGCGGGATATCAGGAGTCTGCGCAAAAATCAGCTCAACCGCCTCCTGGTGCTCGCGGTGGGGCAGGCTGCCAATCAGCACAGGCAGACATTTCGGGGTAAATCGAGACATATTGTAGCCTTGTTCGGGTGATCATCATCTGCGCCTGCAGTCGCACATCACAGAACTGTAATCCTCTGGCGTTTCTTGTCACTATTTATTTCCTTTTCGTTTTGGGGAAATAGTCTGAAATCCAAAATGATATTGGCAAATTCGCAATAATGCCTTATTGGTTAGCTATGCCATTGGAGCTGACGGTCGTCTTGCCTCACCAGTGCCATTAAACGGCACCTGGAATTCGAAGCGGTGCAGCGCTCGCTTCACGCTTTACGAATTTATTCAGCAGGCTGGCAGCTCTGGCTCAACCACATTTTTAATAATCAGCTATACTAACAGCAATTTTGCTGCAGGCAGTCTCCAGGATAGTATCAGAAAAACTCAATTGAGAGGGAACCATGAAAATAACCCGCGATAAGACATTGGTTGAACTGACACCTGAAACGGAAAAGGAAGCCCAGGATCTCGACGCGCTCTGGAAAGTGATCATTGACTGTGTCAAGACCAATAAAAAACTGGTCCCGGTCGGCGAATACATCCCCGGCCAGAAAGAAGTCGCCCGTTTCAATATCGAAGACTGATACCCATACCAGTACCAGCTAACACGAGGCCCCGGATGGAAACCAGCGGTTTTCACCGGGGTTTTTTCCGGCCGCAGGATTGCGGTCCGATCTCGCCATGCGTCGAAGCAATCCCTTCTTTAATCTCTATCACCTGACAGGCGCTACCATCCATCGAGGCAGGGTTTGGCTCAGCTCTGGCCATGAAAAAAGGGGCCCGCATCATCAGGCCGCCGTTTCTTGTCGTCATGTTTGCAACTATCGTCAGGCTGCTCTAAACTAGTCAGGTCTGAACTCTGAAACGTCATGACTCCAGCTGTCAATTATCTGAAAAAGCACAAAGTCGCGTTCCGGCTGCACAAGTACAGCCATGACCCGAAGCACCAGTCCTACGGGCTCGAGGCCGCTGAGAAGCTGGCGCTCGATCCGCAGCGGGTGTTTAAAACGCTGGTCGTTCAGCTCGATGACCGGGAACTGGTTGTGGCCATTTTACCGGTTGTCACCCAGCTCAACCTAAAGCTGCTGGCCCGGCAGTGCGGGGCCAAAAAAGCAACCTTGGCCGACGCCAGAGCGGTTGCCGCTTCGACCGGCTATGTGCTGGGCGGGGTGAGCCCGCTGGCCCAGAGAAAACATTTGCGAACGATAATAGACACTTCAGCCGACAAACATGAGACCATCTTTGTCAGCGGCGGCAGGCGGGGGCTGGAAATTGAAATAAACCCGCACGATCTGCTTGAGCAGTGCGGCGCAGTTCTTGCTGAGATCTGCTGACCGGCGTGCACCAGGAGCTACAAGCGTGCAACCAAATGTTAGATGGAATGTACGGAAAAGGGCTATAGACAGCGAGTGAGCCCAGGGACAGGCCGCGGCTCCACAGCGCAAACCAAGACAACTGTTTCTGCCATGTTCTGTCCTGGTACAGCGCTTATTTTCGATACGACATCAGCTGCGAGGCAACCGCAAAGAGCTCGGCCGGTGCCTGATTTATATCGTCAAACGGTCGTCTGCCTAGGCGGTCAGCGTTGATGATCTCTTCGTCCTCGGGCAGATAGCCGATGATCTCAAAGTCGCTGAGCGTCGACTGAATTAGCTCCTTATCTTCCTCGTCGCGAACCCGGTTACCGAGAATCACGATCCGTTTGATGCCCACATCGAGACCGAGCTTTCTTATTTTATCCGCGGCCACCCTGCTGCGGGAGCCGGGATTGACCACGATCACCAGGGCATCAACCGAGGCCGAAGTGGCCCGGCCCAGATGCTCGACCCCGGCCTCCATGTCCATCAGCACGATGTCATCGCGAAAGAGCACCAGATGATTCATCAAGGCTTTCAGGATGGTCGACTCCGGGCAGATACAGCCCGAACCGCCCTGTTGAACCGTTCCCATAACCAGCAGTTTGACTCGATCGCGTTCACGGGAAAACCTATCAGGTATGTCATCCACTTTAGGGTTCAGCGAGAAGAAGCCGCCCATGGTTCCCGGTTCAGCGCCGGTTCGCTCGGCAATCAGCTCACGCAGCTCGGCGATCGGGGTAATCGGCTCGCGCTCGTCGATGCCAAGCCCGGCTGCCAGGTTGGAAACCGGGTCGGCATCGATCGCAATCACTTTGTTGTCGGGGTCCGCGGCCAGGGTTCGGGCCAACAGTGCTGAGACCGTGGTCTTGCCAACACCGCCCTTTCCACCTATTGCTATTTTCAATCCCATGATTTATCTCCAGGGCTTGCAATGGAGCGCAGCTTCCAGTTATTTGATGATCTTGCCGTCGCTGTCCACCAGCGCCACGGTAAAACCGCCCTCTTCGGCATCCCTGTTCAACTCCTCGATATGAACGGCCTGGACCTCGTATTTTTGGCCCTTTTCCCGGGGAAGCTCGAGATAACAGTCATTGGCCGCCTCCTTGCTGGGAAATGCCGGGATGAAATTGATTTTCTTTTCTTCGTCGTAAAGGCCGAGATAATGGCCGCTTTCACCTTTTTCACTGACCACTACCCAAACCCAGCCTTCCGTGTTGTTGTTCTTTTCTGCCATGGTTTCCATCTTTTAAGGTATTGATTCAAACGATATCCGGGCCATTTCGGCCAACACTAATCATCAAAAAAGGAAAAGCCCCATTCTTTTTTAAGAATGGGGCTTCCATGCGGTAACGCGGAAAAACTGTCGATCAGATGTCCAGATAGGAATCCGAGAACAGAGTCTCTCCCATGATTACCTTGACGGTCTTCACGTAATCGCCCAGTTCCTTGTCGATCGATGCCGGGTCGGGGGCGGTGCCGTCCATGGCCTGATGAACGATGTCGACGATCTCGGGACGCTTACCTTTGGCAACGGCGGTGAGGTTCGTATCCAATGGATCGCTGATAACCGCCTTCATGCCATAGCGCTCAAGCATGATCATATAGGTGGTATTGAGTATCGGTCTGAGTTCAACCGGCGGGCCGTTTGAAATATTGGAGAGCCCGCAGGTGGACTTAACCCCGGGGGCGATATCTTCAAGCATCATCATAAAATTCAACAGGCTGACCAACTGGGCCTGCTGGATGTTCACCGGAGTGACAATACCGTCAACCCAGATCCGCTCGTTTGCAACGCCGGCCTCGTTGGCGGCGTAAATCAGTTCCACAGCCAGGGCCGCACGTTCATTTTCGTCACGCGGCAACCCATCCGGTCCCCAGAGCAAGGCAACCATATCAGCATCATACTTAACGGCCAGCGGCAGCATAACCTCATAACGTTCCGGGCGGGCCATGATGGAGTTTATGATATGCGGGTGTTTGGCCGGTTTCAAAACTTTCAGGCCTTCCTCAATTGCGTTGATGTTTGAGGTATCAAGCAACAGGGGGACATCCGGTACCACTTCCTGGACCACCTGGCAGACCCAGGGCATCAACTCGTGGCCATCTTTCTTGGCCGGCCCAAGGTTGATGTCGATATAATCCATGCCCCTTTCTTTCTGATCAAGCGCCTCTTCCTGAATTGGTTTTGGATCACGCTCCTTGTAAGCGGTACCAATCACCTTCGAGATGACGTTCAGGCTTTCACCATGAAGAATCATAGTCTCTCCTTTTCTCTATAAGATTTAAACCCGTTAAGTCGGATCAGTGTACCGCTCCATCTGGGAACGCTCATTGCACCAGCAAGCGACAAAACTTACCTTGCCTTCAAGAAACCGGCCAGATGTGCCGCTTCCCGCGGGCCGACGGTGATCGTCCAGCCGGGAAGTTCCTCTTCAACGTCAGCAACGATAGACGCCGCATACCCGGGAATGATCAGCTCGGTATGCTTGACCT
This sequence comes from uncultured delta proteobacterium, assembly GCA_963824415.1. Classification (GTDB taxonomy): domain Bacteria; phylum Desulfobacterota; class Desulfobulbia; order Desulfobulbales; family Desulfocapsaceae; genus JABDQA01. Next base: position 214,937 of record CAWGPM010000001.1, on the reverse strand, counting down.
TGTCGCCGATACCGGATTTCTTCACAAAAAGTCCGACATCATCGCCGCTGAACTTGCCAGCCGCCCAGGCAGTCAGGACCGAAAGTCCTTCCGAGTCCTTGATCAGTAGCCAGGATGGCACTTTGCTCGCCTCAACTTCGCCGGAGACGATAAAGTAGGTTAGCGCAAAGTTGGTGGTGACCAGCACCGGCGAGTTCTCGTCCGGATTGCCTATTTCATAGATACCCTCGGTTACCGTCATCGGCCGCTGTGGGTCGGTGAAGATATTGAGCCGCTCGAGCATCAACGGAAACAGCACCTCGGTGGTCAGGTCGGAGAGCACCACGATGCCGCCGTATTTTGCCACATACATGCCGGCAATAAGCGCCTCCATATCCTGATTCGTGGCCATCTCGCAGGGGAAAGCGATGGTTGGAAAACCAAGCGAACGATTGCCGCCTTTGAGAGCGGCCCGGCGCATGGCAACCATATCCTCGAGCGCCTGCTTGACCTCACGCGAGCCCGGATCAAGAATCAGATCCTTGAGCCCCATTTTAGTGAGTTTGTCGGAAAGCGCAATCAGGCCGTCAATGGAGTCCGACTTGACCGCCAGCGGCAGATTGTTGTCCAGGGCCAGCTTGCCAAAGGCGTCCGCATTGCTCTCGGTGGCGGCATAGATGATCGGCCGCTTGGAGCCGCAGGCCTCGATACCGGCAGCCATCACGTCCGCATCTTCACTGATCAGAACCAGGTTGAATTCAGAGGTCTCGGCAACCATTTTGGCGATGGAAGCAAATGCACCTTTATCGCCTCCCACATCTTTCACTGCGGCCAGTTCAGGCCTCAGATTAAAACCAACACGTTCGTACTGCAGCGCGTTCCAGACCTTGAGCTTCGCTTCGACATCTGCTCGCCGCGGTATCCGAGGTAATCAGGCCGGCGAACATGGTCGGATTGTAAAACGTTTTTTCATGCCGGTAGAGCACGGTCTCACCGCCCGTTTTAGCAGTGCGCACGCCTTTGCCCACCGAAATCTGGCGAATCGGCGGTGCTGCCGCCTCCTCCAGTTGAGCCCGGGCCTCATCGGAAACGTAAGGGCAGGCGTCGAGTTCTGCCTTGCCCGATGCCAGATTCATCGCAAAGGCAAGACATGTCGGAACCCCGCACTCCTTACAATTCGTCTTCGGCAGGAGTTTGAAGATCTGCATTCCTGTTAATGCCATTGGTATTCTCTCCTCTTCTGTTTTCGGGTTATAAAAACAGGGCCGGCCGCCCGATTGGCGCGGCCGGCCGGGGCCCGTTGGTTATTAGGCGATCAGTGGATCCATTTTCAAGGCCGGATGTCCTTTCTCTTCGAGGAACGGTAGAATTTCCTCTTCGGTGAGGCCGACGGTTTCATCGGCGATCATATCGGCAAAATTCTCGATACCCATATCTTTGCCCCGGGCATTGAGTCGATCGTAGATCTCATCTTTGAGAATCTTCGGCATCCAGACCATGCGCAGAAGTCCACCATCACCGAGGATGAATTTCCCCTGAGTGATGTTAAACTTGGAATGCCCGACAAACCCAGGCGAAGACGCCCCACCACCCATGACACCCGCCAGAGTAGTAAACTTCATGCCGCAAGGCGTATCACCGGCATAATCGCGGCCAACGGTCATTACGCCGTTGCAGGACGGCAACATCGCCGCGATGCATTCACAGCAACCACAGGTTGTCATCGGGGCATTGACCATTGAATAGAAGTTATAACTTTCAATGGCACCTTTTGAAGCACTTTTGATGAATTCATCAACACCTTCAAAACGGCCAAGTACCGGATCAAGAACCTTGCCTTTCTGAATAGGCTGGTTCGGGCCGGTCGGGTTGATCTCGAAAGAAGCCTTGCAGTCCATCCAGTTGTATGCTCCGCAGAGGCCGGTCCGCTCCGGGCTCACCGAGCACACGTGACTTGGGGCAAATGACTGACAAAGCGTACATGAGTAAAAAGTTTCCACGTCTTCATCGGTCATCGTATCAACACGTTCATCACGCATCTTGTATTCGGCTCGAGCCCGTTTGGTAAGCTTGTCAACATCCTCTTTTTTGGTGTACAGCGTTACCTGGACCTTGTCGACGATCTTCTGGAAATCCTGATGGAACTTGGCATGCAGAACCACCCCGATATCCTTCAGCGTAAAGCCTTTCTCAATCGCGGCCTTGGAGATGCGCACCCAGGAGATGTCACGCTGTCCAATATGCATGATGCCCTGGATATAGTTGATCAGATGATGAATTTGGCGCTCCATAATCGGCTCGAAATCAGTCTGAAACTCACGGCCTGCAATCTGCACGTAAATTCCCAGCGGAAAGGTGCCGCCTTCTTTCAGGTCAGTGATATCGGGACCGACCACCTCGACCTTGCCATCTTCGATCTGGCCCATATCGGCCATCTTGACCAGCTCGGTGCACTGGGTTTTGCCACCGCCCGTCTGGGCATACAGATCCGCCCCGCGCACACGCTCGCCCTCGAACGCAGGACCGAAGGCCAGCGGGATGTCGATCTCAGTAATGTTGATCTTCAGACCGCGCACCTCAACCGACCTTTGACAGATCTCGCTATGCGGTACATTGGCGACCACATGCTCGTAGGTGCAGATACCGGTCGGCAGGATCTCGGGAATATCGGTGTCGGCCAGGGTCGGGAACCCCCAGTTGACCGCACCGGCCGCGGCCACCGCCCATTCGGTGCCGACATCGCCGAGCGCGTTGACAAAGGCAAAGATACGGTTCTTGTTATACATCAGCATCCGGCGGTAATCGCCCGGCTGCACACCGCCGAAGGCCATGGCGGCACGGTTGGCGAAGCCAAGGGCAAAGACCGCTGAAGAGATGTCGGGGCCAAACGGTACGATACGGGTATTCCAACCCACCTGCATGCCGGCCTCGAGACACTGCTCGATGGCCGTCTTGCCGTTGTGATTGGCGGCACAGAAAATATAGAGACTCTTCTTCTGGTAGTCCTCGATAATCATCTTGGCGATCTCGGCATTCGGGGCGGCACCGACCACTGCGGCAAAGCCGGGGGCCGAACCGTCGACGAATTCCACGCCACGTTTTCTGAGGATCGTGTCATCGGCCGGGCCGACCCAGATCTTGCCCGCATCGATGTCCGGATCCTCGGTAAAGGTGTAGAACTCCGGCTCGTTCAGGATGCGCAGGGCCTCCTTGATCTCGTAGGCGAAGATTCCCGCCATACCCGCATCCAGCAGGGGTCCGAGATAAGGCAGATGATTCTGCCCCTTGACATGCGGGGGCAGCAGTCCTCTGGCAAACTCGAGCGGCTTTTTCAGATCTTCGATGGTTTCACATTTCATGCCGGTCAGCGAGTAGATGACCGGCAGATAATAAGCGGTGTTGCCGAAGCCGATCTTGGTCGAGGCATCATAGGACTTGAGTGCTTTTTCAAGCTCACCCTCGACCTGGGAGACGACCTTGTAACCGCCCTGAATCGCTGCAAATGCTACTAATCTTGACATGCTTTCCTCCTTCTTTGAGGATTGATTATTTTAATTGGCGTTATCTGGTTGCACTGGTCGAATGATTACTCCATGCCAAGCGCCTGGCGATCGGCCATATCCATCAGCACGCGCTCGCGCGCCTTGTCGATGCCGAGTTCTTTGCGCTTCTTGTCGATATGGGCAATCATCTTATGGGCATGCTTGATCGGATCCGGTTCACAATCCCACTTGCCGCCGTAGATCTTCTCCATTTCATTATAGAGATAATTTTTGAATTCCGGAGCCCCGTCCAGCGGCATATGATAGCCAAAGACGGTATAGACACCGGAGGAGACGAAATACTGGCCGATGGCGATCGCTTTTTCACTCATCCATTCCGGTGCGCTGCCGGCCGCCGGCAGATCGCAGATATCGTCGCCCAGTCCGCCCGCCTTGACCACCTCGGTGGCGGCCAGCAGGATCCGGCTGTTATCGACGCAGGAGCCGAGATGCAGGACCGGCGGAATACCCACCGTCTCGCAGACTTCAGCCAGTCCGGGACCACAGTGCACCGCCGCCGCACCAGGCGTCAGCAACCCATGGATACCCGCCGCAATGGCCGAGCAGCCGGTGGTCAGCACGATGACATCGTTCTTGATCAGTTCCTTGATCAGGGTGATATGCTCCTCGTTGTGCTTGGTCCGGGCATTGTTGCAGCCGACCACGCCGGCGATGCCGCGGATCCGGCCGTTGATGATATTATCGTTCAAGGTGTAGTAGTCGCCGCGGAAGCTGCCGCCCAGATGGTATTTGATCGACTCGACGCCGAAACCTGCGATCTGGGTGGTCTTGTGACGCGGAATCATAATATCGGCACCACGATTGGCAAAGTTGTCAATCGCCATCTTGACGATCTTGATGGCATCTTCCATCGCATGATGTTCGTCGAATTCGATATGGATGACATTGTCCTGCTCCATCTTGGCAATCGGATGGGTGGTGATCAGCTTGGTATGGAAACATTTGGCGACATTGGCCAGGTTCTGGAAGATACACTGAACATCGACCACCATTGCATCACAGGCGCCGGTGATAATCGCCAGTTCCTGCTGCAGGAAGGTCCCGGCCGGCGGCACTCCATGACGCTGCAGAATCTCATTGGCGGTACAACAGATGCCTCCCAACTGGATACCCTTGGCTCCGCCTGCTTTGGCGTAGTCAATCATTTCCTGGGATTGCGCTGCTGCTACGATCATCTCAGAAAGCAGTGGCTCATGGCCGTGAACAATAATGTTGACATGGTCCTCTTTCATTACCCCGAGATTGGCCTCGGCCTGCAGCGGCGTCGGGCTGCCGAACATTACATCCTGCAGGTCGGTGGCTATCATCGCACCACCCCAGCCGTCAGCCAGCGAGGTACGGGTGCCCTGCTTCATCAGGTTCTTGTAGTCCTGATCGACCCCCATATGAGTACGGTGCATGATTTCCACGACCTCACGGTCGATTGCCCGCGGCTCGACGCCCTCCTTCTTCCACTTGTCCTGCAACGGCTTCGGGGCGCGCTTCAGGTAGGCGAGCGTGCCCTCGGTCTTGCCGAATTCTGCAGCAGCGGCCTCGGCAACACCAAGCGCTATCTCATCGAGATCGCGGTCTTTGGTTTCACCGTCAACCTCAACAGTTGTGGCAACACCGAAATAGGGAGCAATCTGGATCAGCTTCGCCGGATCCTTAATGGTGTAGTCTTTGGTCTCCTTTCTGGCTACGGACATGAACGTCTCTACCACACCACGACCATGATCTGAATGGGCCGATGCGCCTGCAGCGATCATGCGGGCAAAGTTGCGGGCACAGATGGTGTTGGCAGTGGCTCCACAGAGACCTTTTCTGGTGTCCTCGCCTTCTATACCTCCTTTGGGCAGCGGCAGGCGGCACGGTCCCATCGCACAGTTCTTACAACAGATCCCCTGCAGGCCAATGGCGCAGGGTTTCATGGTTACCGCCCGGTCGAAGACCGTATCGATCTGCAGTCTTTGTGCCCGTTCGATCATCTCCTGGGTTGAGGGTTCAATCGAGGCTTCCCGCGGATTAGCGAGTTTTGGCGCTTTTTCAACGGTTTTTGCTTTTAATTCTGTCATCTGGAAATCCTCCACAAATTAAGTCTAGTCAAGTCCGCAAATAGTAGTTACCGAACAAATCGGATTATACACGTTTATGAAACCGGTTGAGCATCTCGATAATCTTTTCCTGCTGAGTCTTCTGGACAGCTGCAGGAGTCATGCTGATTTCGTCGGGCTCTATCTGAGCCCTTTTGGCTGCAAGTTTCTCCCGTTCCTTGGCCCGTTTCTGGCGAAGCTCTTTCTCTTCAGCATCGCGAGCTGCCCTGGCATCTGCTACAGCCTGTTTTTCCGCCTCTGCCTTGGCTTTGGCATCGGCTTCGGCTTTGGCTTTGGCGTCGGCCTCGGCTTTGGCCTTGGCTTCTGCGTCGGCCTTGGCTTTGGCTTCGGCATCGGCTTGAGCCTTGGCTTCTGCCTCTGCCTTGGCCTTGGCGTCGGCCTCAGCTTTTGCTTTGGCATCGGCCTCGGTCTCTGCCGGGGCCTCTACGACTGCTTCTTTTTTGGCCTCTGCCTTTGGTTTTGCCGGAGCCTTTTCCTTTTTCGCCGGCGCAGCTTCTTTTGCTGCCGGCGCTGCCGCAGCAGCTTTCTTGGCAGGAGCGGCGGCTTTTTTCTCTTCTTCGATGGTCAGATCCGGTTCAGGAGCAAGGGCTGCAAAATCGACCGAGACCTCGCCCAGCATCTTGCTGATCGGCGCGGCATCGGCAAGACTGCCGCCGTCCGCCAGACAGGTGATAAATTCTTTGGCCAGACGGATCGATTCCGGATGCCGCATGATCAGGATATTTGAACCGCTCAGCAGGTAGGAGACCGCCCCGACCGCCTCCATCAGGATGCCGCGCCGCTCTGGGTCACCGAGCAGCGGAGCATCCTCGACCGTCTGTTTGGCCTCTTTACATTTCCACACTTCGTTGCCGAGATTGTTGATCATCGGATACTTCAGCTTGTCGTCTCCCTGGGACAGGGCCGCCATGGACAGCCGCTCCATCACCGAATAGGAATATTCCATGCCGTAACCGAGGCCTCCGGTCGTCGGGTCGACCACCACGCGATCCATCGGCATACCGAAGTTTTCCAGCAGGATATTGATCTGTTTGGCCAGGTTGACATCGATTGGAGAAGAGGAGATCAGCGAGTGGTTGTAGCCCATGGCCGCCGCGGCAATGCCCTTGTAGTTTTTCTCCTCCACCGGGCCGAGCAGCAGATTTGCGCTGTCGCAGGCTTCACAGACCGCCTTGAACACCTTCTCGTCTTTTTCCGGGTTGGCGCAACCCCACACGATCAGTGGCACATCTATGGCATCCAGTACTTTTTTCACCGTCTTAGCGGCTGACTCTGGACTGGCATCTTTGTCATTGGGATCGGTGGACTTGAGCTGGAGCACGATCGCAGCGGCGCCATAGTCGTCAACGCATTTCTTGGCCCAGGCCGCCGGATCTGAAATAACATCCTTGAAAGGGGCCCGAACCGCTTCGGGCCAGTCTTCCGGCTCCATGTCCCAGATTTCCATGGCAATGATCGGCTTGTTCGGCATGTCGCCTTCGAATGTATAGAAGGGATAACATGTCTCTCCGCCGACGGTCAGGGCGGAGTCACCTTTACCAATGGATATCTCCTTGATACCGCCGGTATAGGACTCTTTGTTGAGTTCAAATGCCACTTTATCCTCCTTCGGTTTTAAAATTAATCTCCGGCCAGTATGGACTGCAGAACAAACGACCATAACCATGGTGTTTGAGCTTCGCGCACACTGGTACCCTTTTTTAATAAATACAGCCTGTTGAATAAATCTTATGACAGTACATTGATGGTCTGAAAACTATTCCTCTTCTGATATCGCTATAGTTATTAATGTATACCAGTCGTAATTTCAAATATATCGTGGTATCAGGCCAATTAATTTCTTGAAGTGATCTTTTTCCAGTCCGCAACCCGCTGTTTCACCCGGGGAAATTTTTCAATTTCCGTATGCGGGAAGAACATCGCGGCAACATAGTGGTCCATATAGGACGGCGTTTCCGAGAGCTCGAAATTGGTCATCTTCTTGGTCACCTCGACTACATCTTTTCTGATCCGATTGGTCAATGAACTCATCCGGGCGCCCATCAGCGAGCCATTGCCGATAAAGATAACCCGATCGGGATCGATCTCGGGCAACAGTCCAATGGTCATCGCCTTTTCCAGGTCGATGTAGCTGCCGAAGCCGCCGGCAAGGATGATCCGCTCGATCATATCCATGCTGAAACCGACCTCCTCGAGCAGGGTCATACAGCCGCTGTAGACGGCTCCCTTGGCCCGAATCAGATTGTCTATGTCGATCTCTGATATGGTGATGTCACGGCCGATCTGGGTTTCGTCCTTGTAGGCCAGCACGTATTCCCAGATGCCCTTGGTTTCCCGGATGCGCTCGGTGGGCAGATCGCGGTTGAACTTACCCCGGTTATTGATCACCCCGATTTCAAACATCGCCGCAATCATCGTTATCAACCCGGAGCCGCAGATGCCTTTGGGGCGGACGTCACCGATGGTCAAGAGCATCGGCTCGCAGGAAATCGGGTCAAGTGAAAAATCTTCAATCGCCCCGGTAGCCGCCCGCATGCCGAACTCTATCCCCCCACCCTCGAAGGCAGGCCCTGCCGAACAGGCAGTGCAGGCCAGCCAGTCTTTATTGCCGATAACGATTTCAGCATTGGTGCCGATATCTAAAAACAGGGTCAACTCTTCTTCTCGATAGAGCCCGGTGCCCATGATGCCGGCGACAATGTCGCCGCCCACATAACTCGAAATAGCCGGGTACAGCAGCGCGATAACATGTTCGTCCAGATCGATGCCGATGGTTGCCGCTTCAAACGGCGGGTACATGGTCGAGGCAGGGACGTAGGGTGCCCGGCGCAGATGGTGGGTATCAATGGCCAGCAGCAGCTGGGTCATGGTGGTGTTGCCCGCCATGGTGATGGTGGAGATGTTCTCCCGGGCTATGGAGGATTTCTTGATGACTTTGGTGATCACCTTGTTGATAGTACCGATCACGGTCTGCTGAAGCTTCTGCAGTCCGTCGCCTTTCTCGGCATAGATCATCCGGCTGATCACATCCTCGCCGTAGCTGATCTGACCGTTGAAGTCCCCGTCCTCGGCAAGACATGCTCCGCTGATCAGATCGATGAGTTGGGCATAAATGGTGGTGGTGCCGATATCGAGCGCGATCGCATAGGTCTTGTCGGTGGTATCTCCGGACTGGATATTGGTCAGCAGGGTCTTGCCGTCATCGCGCACCGGCCGGACCAGGGTCACGGTCACCTTGAAATCGTCTTCACGCAGAATCGCCGGCAGCTTTCGGATCACCGGCAGGGTCAGTTCCAGTTTGTGTTCGTTGGCCTTCAGTTTCAGATATTCTATGAGCCGGGTGACATCGGGCATGTTGTTCTGGGCATCCGGCGGGGTCAGCTCGAGATAGGTTTTATCCACCGGAGGGATGAAAAGCCCCTGCTCCTTGAGGCTCTCGAAATTCATCTGCCGGATCTTGGCGGTCCGGCGCGGGGTGACCCGCTTATCGAAAACCGAACGGTCCATGGCCGATTCGACCGGAACACGGACGGTGACATCGCCGGTAACCAGGGACTGGCAGGCGAGCCTGAAACCGTCTTCGATCTCTTCTGCACTGAGCCGCTCGGAGATGCCCTGGGCCACCTCGCCCTGCTCAACCAGCACCCGGCACTTGGCGCAGACCCCTTCACCGCCGCACGATGCGTTGATGTGCACCCCCGCCTGCAGGGCCGCCCGGATAAGACTCTCCCCTTCAGATACCTCGATGGTTCTGTTGTAAGGTAAAAAGTTTACCTGGTATTGACTCATTCGAGCTCCCGGGATAAGAAAAACGCATCCAGCATTCGGCCTCGATTCAAACCCTTCTACTCTACTCAAAAACGCAGATTTTTTAAAAAGAAATCTTTGACTTAGTTTGCAGTTGATTCCTCCGTTCTGGACTGACCAGATCCCCACTGACGCTAATGTATCTGTTTTGGTAATGTTTCCTGGTATGGAAACATAACCAGAAGGACCACAACAATAATTTTTTCTTTGGAATAGTGAAAATTGATTGGCAACCGATTCAGCCGACAGCCAGATGGCTCGAACGTCCACCGCACCAATGAAGCCAGATGATCATTGGCTTCATCAATACGACAGGACATACCCCGCTGTGGTACCCCGGGTCTCATCTTGACCGAACATACTCAAGAACAATCGAGGCCGGGTCAGGGGCGGCGGGAATTCAGGTCTGGCTGGTCCGGCCCGCCTTACAGGCGATCGGCCAGTTCCACCGCCTGACAGATTGCCCGTTTGGCATCAAGCTCCGCGGCCAGATACGCGCCGCCTATCACATGATGGGCCAGGCCGGCATCTTCGAGTTCCGCCACGATTTTACGCTCCGACTCCTGCCCGACACACAATACCACATGATCGACCTCGAGCAGTTTGATCTCGCCCTGATGGTCGATTTCGAGTCCCCGGTCGTCGACACGGCGGTATTGGACCCCGGTCAGAAAACTGACCTGGTTTTTCTTGAGCTCGGCTCGATGAATCCAACCGGTGGTTTTACCAAGGCCCACTCCGGGCTTGGTAGCCTTGCGCTGAAGCAGATAGAGCGTTCTAAGCGGTACCTGGGGGACTGGCGGGCAAATACCGCCCCGCTGCGCATAGGAACGGTCCACCCCCCAGTGAGCCATGAACTGCTCCGGGTCGAGGCTTGGCGAGCAATCGTGCAACAGATAACTTGCTGTATCGAAACCGATGCCGCCGCAGCCGATGATTGCCACCCGGCTCCCGACCTGTGCCCTGCCCGAGAGCACCTCGTCATAGGACAGCACCATAGCCTTGTCGATGCCAGAGAGTTGCGGGCGGCGGGGACGCACACCGGTGGCGACAACCACTTCATCGAAGCCGGCCAGATCGTCGATGCCGGCCTCGGTTTCGAGTCTGATTTCAGCCCCCCTGAGCTCGAGTTGACGGCGAAAATAGCGAATGGTCTCAGAGAACTCCTCCTTGCCTGGGACCCGGGACGCCAGCAGAAACTGCCCCCCCAGCTGGTTATTCGCTTCGAACAGGGTTACCCGGTGGCCCCGCTGCACTGCGGTTGCAGCGCAAGCCAGGCCCGCCGGGCCGCCGCCAACCACGGCGATATTTTTTTTCACTCCGGCTTCTTGAAACGGCGCTTCGAGCTCGCGGCAGGCCCGCGGATTGACCAGGCAGGTGGCCGTTTTCTTCGAGAAGATATGGTCGAGGCAGGCCTGGTTGCAGCCGATACAGGTGTTGATCTCATCCACGGCACCACGATGGGCCTTGCTCACCCAGTCCGGGTCGGCCAGAAACGGCCGGGCCATGCTGATCATGTCGCTGCTGCCCTCAGCCAGAACCTGTTCGGCAACCTCAGGCATATTGATCCGGTTGGTGGCCACCAGCGGCAGGGAGACCTTATTCTTGAGCCGTCTGGTTACCCAGGTGAAGCAGGCCCGGGGCACCATCGTGGCGATCGTAGGAATGCGCGCCTCGTGCCAGCCAATACCGGTATTGATGATGCTCGCTCCTGCCTGCTCTATTTTTTGAGCCAGTTCAACCACCTCTTCCCAACTGCTGCCACGGGGCACAAGGTCAAGCATCGACAGGCGGTAAATCAGGATAAACGAGTCGCCGACCGTTTCTCTGATGCCGCGGACGATCTCCACTGGAAAACGAATCCGCTTTGCAAAACTGCCGCCCCATTGGTCATCTCTTTTATTGGTCTTTTCGGCGATGAACTGGTTGATCAGGTAGCCCTCGGAACCCATCACTTCGACCCCATCATACCCGGCCTGCCGGGCAAGTTCGGCGCATCTGACAAAGTCGTTGATGGTCTTTCTAACCCCACGGGCGGACAGGGCTTTGGGCCTGAACCGGTTGATCGGCGCCCGGATCGCGGACGGGGCCACGCAGAAAGGATGATAGCCATAGCGGCCGGTGTGCAGAATCTGCAGGCAGATTTTTCCACCCGCCTCGTGCACCGCCTCGGTGATGATCCGATGCTTGGCGACCTGGGAGGTCCCCGCCAACCGCATCGAGAACGGAAAGGCCCAGCCGGCCCGGTTCGGGGCCACGCCGCCGGTGACGATCAGGCCCACCTCACCGGCGGCCCGCTGCCGGTAATACTCTGCAATCTTCTTGAATCCGCCCCGCGCCTCCTCAAGCCCGGTATGCATCGAGCCCATCAGAATCCGATTCTTCAACACGGTAAAACCGAGGTCTAGCGGCTCAAACAGGTGCGGGAATCTCTGGGTTTCTGGTTTCATAGCAACCGCTCTATTGTGAAATTCATGCGCAGCAACAAAATTACCAGCGCGCACGGCAGACTATCTCGTTCAACCTTCATTGCTTATTGCACGCCTGGACTCTAACCATTATCCTAATCCTGAAACTGTGCGCAGGACTACTTGGCCTGAAGGGTCAGGGCAATCTCAGACAACCATTAGCGCTGCAAACCATCGACAGATGCACTACGAGGGAAATATATTCAGGCCGCCCAGTGAGGCCAACTCCATTCTCCTGCAGGTCACCACCGGCTGCTCCCACAACAAATGCAGTTTCTGCTCGATGTATGCGCAGAGCCGCTTCAGCATCAAGGACGACTCCATTGTCAAAGCCGATATCGATTTTGCCGCTGACCACTGCAGGCGCCAGAGACGATTGTTTCTCTGCGACGGGGACGCATTGATCCTGCCCCAGCCGCGCCTGGTCGCCATCCTTGAACAGATCAGAGAAAAACTGCCCTGGGTGGAACGGGTCGGCGCATATGCCAACCCGAAGAACATCAAGGCTAAGAGCGTTGAAGAGCTGGAGCAATTGCATGATCTCGGCCTTGGCATCGTTTATCTCGGCCTGGAATCGGGCGATGATGAAACCCTGAAACAGATCGATAAAGGGGCCGATGCAGCCGTCATGGTGGAGATGGGTCGGAAGGTTCGTTCAGCGTCCATAAAACTCTCCATCACCGTCATTTTAGGCATTGCCCAGCAGCAACGCTCCCGGATCCATGCCATCGAGACCGGCCGGGTCCTCAGCCTAATTGATCCTGAATATGTCGGCGCACTCTCTCTAATGCTCACCCCGGGCAGCAGACTTTACCAGCAATACGAACAGGGGAGCTTTCACCTGCTGTCTCCCCGGCAGATGCTCGAAGAGCTGAGAACCATGCTTTACCACACGGAGCTCAGCGACGGCTATTTCCATGCCAACCATGCCTCGAATTATCTGCCGATCAAGGCCCGGCTGCCCGGCGACAAAGCAGCCACCATCAAGCTGATCGACAAGGCACTGCGGGGTAACGTCCCGCTCAAACCAGAGTATATGCGGGGCCTCTGAGCCGGAAACGATGCCTCGAAGCATCAGCCGAGGCGCTGCAAATCCTCTGCCAGCTCACCTTCTATAACCAGCGGCCGGCCATTGGCGCCACCCACCACGAAGGTGACCAGCGCATCGACCACCACCACGCCGTCCCGCCCGGAGGTTATTTCCTGTTTCAGGACCACCGAGCGGCGGTTGATTTTTTCAATACCGGTCGTCACGGTAAGGATCTCCCCCGGTCCTGCCACCCTGCGGTAGTTGATATTGATATTGACCACCAGAAATATCCTGCCCAACTTCGCCCATTTGTGCAGATCGATCTTCTGTTCGAGCAGGGCCCAGCGGCCCTCCTCGAGAAATTCCAGATATCTGGCATTGTTGACGTGGCCATAGGCATCGGCATGATAGCCCCGCACGGTTATTTCGGTCTGTGCATTCATGTATAAGTTATTGCTGCGAATTGTGGCTGCAAAAGTCGTTCTTCAAGCATCGCTTTTACCAAACGCTGCCAGAAAAGTTTGCAGCGCCGTGGGGTTGTTCGACTTGATGGTACCGGAGAGAAAATCGGCCATACCGGGCCGGTATCCTTCCTGCCAGATCCTGACAAAGAACTCACCACTGGTCTTGCACACGCAGTCAGCCTCTTCCACCGTGCGGCCGTCTTCGACCAGACAGCTTTCGGCGGTTAGATATACACTTTTCTTGTGATCTCCCAGCGAGAAATAGTAGCTGGTCGGTTTATCCACTGTACCGGCCACAAAATTATCGGCCAGGGATGCAAAAATAGATTCTATCATAGCCGGGCTCCTTTCCAGGCGTACGTTTACGTTGCAAGGCGTTCAACCAGAATCTCGGCAATGTCCCGGGGCTTGAGCTGTTCTTCAAGATCGGCGCCCTTGACCCCGTCCTCGAACATGCTCAGACAGAACGGGCAATTGGACACCAACTCCGGCGCACCGGTTGCGGCCGCCATCTGCACCCGCTTGACGCTGATCCGTTCCCCGATATTCTCATCCGCCATGATGCGGCCGCCGCCGGCACTGCAGCAGAAAGACTCGGCGCGGCTTCGGTCCATCTCCAAGATGGTGCCGCCGGCAGCCCTGATCAGGCTGCGCGGTGGTTCATAGATATCGTTGTGGCGGCCAAGATAGCAGGAATCGTGATAGGTGCAGGAAAATTCGTCGGCCTTTGATCTTCAGATTTGCCCGGAGGCAATGAGTTGCTCAAGAAATACGGTGTAGGACAGCACCTCCATGGTAAAGCCGAGGTCGCGGTAGTCCTTGGCCAATGTGTTGTAGCAATGGGGACAGGTGGTAACAACCGTTTTCACCCCGCAGGAGTTCAGCTGTTCGATGTTTTCCATGGCCAGCGATTGATAGAGATATTCGTTGCCCATTTTGCGCATCGGCTCGCCACAGCATTTTTCGTCTTTGCCGAGTATGCCGACCTTAACGCCCGCCGCCTCGCAGAGCGTCACAAAGCTCTTGGCAATACGGATATTTCGTTTATCGAAGGAGCCGTAACAGCCTACAAAGTAAAGCACATCCACCTCAGCTGCTTCACCAGCCAGCACCACCCCCAGTTCCTCGGCCCAGTCGCCGCGGGAGGCGTAGCCGCTGCCCAGGGGATTGCCGTTCACTTCGGTCTGCTCCATCGCAGTCATCACTTCCTCACCGGGAAACTCGCCCTCCATCAGCACCATCGAGCGGCGCAGATCAATCAGTTTCGAAACATGCTCGATCGATGCGGGGCAGATCTCCTGGCAGGCCCGGCAGGTCGTGCAGGCCCATATCGCTTCCTTGCCGATGGTCTCGATCAGATCCCTGTCGGGCTGGCTAAAGGCGATTTCACCGATCTGGTTGACCACCTTCATCGGCGACAAAGGCTTGTCGGTTGTCCAGGCGGGACAGCGGTCCTGACAGCGCTTGCACAGGGTGCAGGCATCCGCATCGAAGATATCTTTCCAGCTCAGGTCACCAACCTGGGTAGCACCGAATTTTTCCGCTTCCTCATCCTCGAGGTCAAGGCTGGTGAGCTTGCCTTTCGGGCCGCGGTCGGCGAAAAAATAATTGGCGCTGGTGGTCACGATATGGCGAAATTTGGTGAACGGAATGATCGCGATAAAGGCGATAACCAGCAGCAGATGCAGCCACCAGGTGAGCCGGTGCAGGGTGAGCAGCGCAGGCTCACCCAGACCCGCCAGCACCTGGGCAAAGACAAGACCAACCGGAGACCACAGGGCCAGCGGAGTGCCGAGTTCGGTCACCGCCATCCGGGCCCCTTCAACGATAAAACCGGTGATCACGATAACAAACAGCAAGGTGTGCATGATGGCATCGTCGCGCTTGGTTTCAAGCCCTTCGGGACGAATCAGATAACGCCTGACAAACAGCCCTCCGAGCATGGTCAGGACAACAAGACCGGCCAGGTCGAGCGTTATGGAGAAGATAAGATAGAAGGTGCCTTTGAGGAAAACCAGATCAAAGAGCGGGTCGGTAAAATCGGCCTGAATGAAGACCAGGGTCGTTCCGATAATGAGCAGCACAAATCCCCAGAAAAACAGACCGTGCAGGGTCCCTGCACCGCCGCCCAGCAGCACCCGTTTCTGCAGGATAATGTCTTTAACCATGACCCCGGTTCTGGCCGCCGGGTTATCAAAGCGGTTCAGCTCCTTGCCAAGCCGATAGACCTTGCGCCTCTGCAGAAATGACCAGAAGACGAATACCACTGCACCAATGGCCAGCAGATACATCGGCACCAGCGTCAAGGCGGAGTGTCCGACATTCCAGTAAATTTCGCGGGAAAATTCCATCTTGCCCTCCTCTGCTGATACACCCCCTTACCGGGGTCTACCCGAAAACAGTTCCATCTTTTATAAAATATGTTTACGTTAAGGTCAACACAAAACAGTTTCACCATTACCTTGACAGGCTTCTCTGGAAAAAACAGAAGATAACTAAATTTTTATTGTTTCTTATTTGTTTGACAGCAATTCCTCGGCCATGCTATTATTATAGGATAGATTACGTAAAGGTTAAATAAGCCGATCGGGCACCGGAACAAACAGGAACATCCATGAGCATAGATCAGCAGACCAAAACGCAGATAGGTGCACTGGCCAAAGAGCTCGGCATCACCACCAGGACCATTCGCTATTATGAGGAAATTGGTCTGATGGGCAGAAATGACCGGCTCGACGGCAAGACCAGAACCTATAGTGAAGATGATGTGCTCAGGCTTAAATTCATCCTTAAAATCAAGGCTCTCGGGGTATCTTTGAAGGAGATCCAGGAATTGTCCGAAATCTTCGACATCAACGATCAGGATTTTTCCACCATTACCCCGAAATTGATTGAAATTCTCGATCATCATATCAACACGATTGATGAAAAAATGGCCAGCCTCTCCTCGCTGCGCCAGGATATCGTCGACTATCGCATCCGCATCGTGGAGATGCTGAGCAACGGCGCCGCATAAATTTCGCCCCCCGCAAGACCTGGCGCAGTAGAGCCTGTGGTAGTTGTCCTCCCCGTATAAAAATCATATAATAAGTAAACAATCAAACGGCTGTGGACTTTAGTCCACGGCATCACAGTGCTCGGTTTCCGATGGACTTAACACAAGAGCCACCCCTGAGCGCCCAATCAGCGCTCGGTGAGGACAGGAGAGCCCATGAAAAAGATCCGCTACGGAGTGCTCAGTACCGCAAAAATCGGCACCCAGAAGGTTATACCTGCGATGCAGCGGGGATTGCTCTCTGAAGTAACTGCGATCAGTTCCCGATCTTTGGAGAAAGCCCGTCAGGCAGCCCGCCAGTGCGGTATTGAAAAATTTTACGGTTCCTATGAGGCGATGCTGGCCGATCCCGATATCGATGCCGTTTACAACCCGCTGCCCAACCACCTGCACTGCCCGTGGAGCATAAAAGCGATGGAGGCCGGCAAGCATGTGCTCTGCGAAAAACCGCTGGGCCTGAACAGCAGCGAAATAGAGGCCCTGATCCGCACCAGGGACCGCTGCTCAGTCAAGGCAGCGGAGGCCTTTATGATCAAATCGAGCCCCCAGTGGCAGGCCGCCCGGTCCAAGGTTCGCAGCGGCGAACTGGGCGAGTTGCGGATGATCCAGGGCTTTTTCTCCTATCACAATATCGATCCGCAAAACATAAGAAATATCGCTGAAGTAGGCGGCGGCGCCATGTGGGATATCGGCTGCTACCCGGTTACGGTCTGCCGCTATCTGTTCGAGGACGAGCCACGCCGGGTCGCCGCCCTGCTGGAGTTCGACCCGGTCATGCAGACCGACAGACTGGGCAGCGTGATCATGGAATTTGGCAGCGGTCAGGCCCATTTCGGCGTCAGCACCCAGCTGGTGCCGTATCAGCGGGTCAATATCCTCGGCAGCAGAGGCAGGCTGGAAGTGGTCATTCCCTTTAACGCCCCCAACGATCGTCCCTGCATTATCCGCCAGGACAGCGGCACGCTGATCGAAGAGGAAATCACCACCTACTCATTTGACACCATGGATCAATATACCCTGCAGGCCGACGATTTCTCCCGGGCTATCCTGGAAAACGGCCCGGTCAAATCCACGCTGGAAGATGGTCTGAAGAACACCCGGGTGATCAGGGCAATATTTGCTGCCGCCAGGGAAAACTGCTGGATCACCCTGTAGTTACCAGCAAACGGGAAGATCCGCGGCTATTTATCGCCTGTATCGATGACCTGAGGCACACAGCAACGATGTGACAGGGTCTGACAACAAAACAGATATTAGCCAGACATATTTTTCAGGTTGTTTCAGATGGCCTTGACAACCTTCTGGCTGAAGTTTATTTTCCTTGTGTTTATCTCTTAACTACAGTAGTTTGCAGCCGCTCACAACGAAAAAAACAGATCAACCTTATCGATTCTCGCCATCCTTTTTGTAGTCTTCCTGCAATCTCGTTGCCGAAAAATCATATCACCGATCTCCTTTTCAACAGAGCTGCAGCGCTGGGCAGACAGCCGTTTTAGAGGCGCTGTCCGGCTGGATTAAAACTCGGTCTGATTTTCAGACTGATGCCGAATTCGTCACTGACGGACCGGCAGTACAAAAAAGGGCTGATGATGCCCACCACACAGGAGTATGAGTAATGGCAGAAGGAACAGTAAAGTGGTTTAACGATGCAAAAGGCTTTGGATTCATCGAACAGGATGGAGGCCAGGATGTGTTCGTGCATCATTCAGCTATTCAGTCTGACGGTTTTCGCACCCTGGCAGAGGGTGAACGGGTGAGCTTCGAGATTGTCGACGGCTCCAAAGGCCCGGCTGCACAAAACGTTGTGAAAATCTAGCGAACTGCGCCCCCGTAAATCCGGTTCGGGTCCTCCCGGTGGACGGGCTGATAACCGGCTTGCCTGCATCAACAAAGCATTGATGCCAGGGCGATGGATCGCACATGGCAGGATAGAAAAGAGGCAGGATTCCCTGCCTCTTTTTTTTTCGCCCAGAGTCCCAGCCCAGATCGACAGACTGATGTCGGGCTGAGTCATCCTGTCGGAAGATCAAGGCCCAGCGGCTGCAGGACCCGCTCATTGAACCGGGCCTGAATCTGCGCATCGGACTCATCCTCGAACATTTCTTCGATTCTAACGATCTCTTCGCCCAGGGCCAGTGTTCTGCTGCGGCACTGCCGCCTGGCCAGTTCAACGCCTTTCCAGGTACTGGTCCTGAAGAACTCTTCCCAGGCTCCGGCCATTTCTGGAAACAGTTTTTGCCGCAGACCGTCAAGAAAGGAAACATAGAGCCCCAGCGAGGAGTCTTTTTCTTCCCGCGAGATGTAAGACAGCACCCCCCGGGGATGGGTATCGGCCAGGATATCCTTGACCGCCCGGCAAACGAACTCGATCACCGAACTCGGGAAGCGGCCGATAATGCTTCTCAGGGTCCGGCTGTCCAAAGTATCCTGCAGCATCTCCCCCACCTCATGATGTATGAACATCTCGGTTTCGGTGTCGACGATCTGATCGAGCCTCGTTCTGAAACGTTGTTGGTCCAGAGCGTCATCTTTGAGCAGACCATAGGACTGCAGGGTGTAACGATACGAACTCCTGCAGGAAGAGCGCAGTTCCTGGATATGATCCCAAAGGAAAAAACGCAATGGGTCGAGCCGGATAATGATCTGGTTATCCTGCACCATCGCAAACGGGCTGGCCATTTCCCGCACCCGTTCGTTGCCCAGCACAGTCACCGGGCAGCCTTCGACGCTGCGTTTGCCCAGCAATTCGGCCAGGAAAAAAATCGTTTTCATCGACCGGCCATAGCCGGCGCCATAGAAGAGGCCCGTTTCAGCAAGTCCTGCATTGACAATTTCGACCTCGAAAGGATCCGCTGCAGTGGAATTAACCACCAGGTCCTGAAACGGCTGCTCGGCCAGCTCCTGCCAATGTGCTTCTTTGCGCTCAATCCAGTCCAGCAGGTCGGCCGAATCGGGTTCTTCCCAGGGCTCGAGACCGTGCTCGAATTTATAGAGGTTTCTCAGTTTCAGCACCATCGAACACATTGAGTAAATGCCATGGTCCCGGGCATCGGACACCTCACAATTGTGCTTGATTATGGTAGAGAGATTATCGAAGTTTGAGGAATACGGCATCGCTTGGCTCACCAGTGAAAAGAGTATCACGCGAGCAACACCTGGGTAGAACCGGTATTGTTCGTGCTTTCTGTACAGAATATACATCAATGCAGATGATTCCAGCCGAAGCACTCCAAGTCTTCAGCCACCTCCCACAACGCCATGACAGCAGCTCCAGCTCAGCGCCGGTGGCTGCAAGAATTGGGCTGAACGAATGCGCAATAATGTGCTAGACTGGCACCATGCTTGTAAGAAGAACCAAAGATGACCTGAAACATCGCTAGAGCCGCCGTGATGGACCCATTCAGCAGACGCATCATAGAGACGATTCGGCGCATTCCGCCGGGCAGGGTAACCACCTACGGCATCATTGCTGCGGCAGCCGGCAACCATCGCGGAGCCAGGCAGGTCGCCCGCCTGCTCTATTCAAGCTCTGCCAAACAGGAGATGCCCTGGCACCGGGTGGTGAATGGCAGGCAGGAGATTTCACCGCGAGCCTCGATGAGCCATTTGCAGCAAAGGCAACTTCTTGAAAATGAGGGTATCGTTTTCAATCATCGGGGAAAAATTGATTTCGACCGGTTTTTATGGTTGCCGTAACATTTCCTGGTACATTACAAAATCAGTTAAGACGAGCTTACGTTGTTACAATCACCTAACCAGCCCATGGAGAGACACTATGACCAACACATTTAGAGCCTATCAGATCACCAAAGACGATTCCGCCCAGCACGTTGCGCTTACCGAACTCTCCGAAGACGACTTGATGGACGGCGATGTCACCGTCAAGGTCGAATACTCCACCCTGAACTACAAGGACGGCTTGGCAATGACCGGCAGTGCACCGGTGGTCAGGCGCTTTCCGCTGACGCCGGGGATCGATTTCGCCGGCAGCGTGATCGAATCGACGCACGATCGTTTCCAGGTGGGCGACCAGGTGATCCTCAACGGCTTTGGGGTTGGTGAGGTACACAGTGGCGGGTATGGGGAAATAGCCCGGGTCAAAGGCGACTGGCTGGTACCACTGCCAACGGGGTTGACCAGCAGGCAGGCGATGGCAGTGGGCACCGCAGGCTATACCGCAATGCTCTGCGTGATGGCGATTCAGGAACACAGGTCCACCCCGGAAGACGGTACCATCCTGGTTACCGGGGCCGCCGGCGGGGTCGGCAGCGTCGCCATCCTGCTGCTCAGCAGATTGGGGTATCGGGTTGCTGCGGTAACCGGGCGGCCAGAGGAAACCGACTATCTCACCTCGCTGGGAGCAGACCAGGTATTAGCACGGCAGGATTTTTCAGAAAAGGCGCGGCCACTGGGCAAGGAACTCTGGGCCGGTGCGATCGATGTGGCGGGGGGAAACACCCTGGCCAACGTACTGAGCCAGATCTGCTATGGCGGCGCGGTGGCTGCCTGCGGCCTGGCCGAATCGATGGCCCTGCCGACTTCGGTTGCTCCGTTTATCCTGCGCGGGGTCACACTCTACGGTATCGACTCGGTAATGGCACCGATTCTGAAAAGGCTGCAGGCCTGGCAGTCCATCGTCGAACACCTCGATCTGGAAAAACTGGAATCAGCGGTCAACGAGATTTCGCTTGCAGAGCTGCCGGCTGCCGCGGAGGCAATCATGGCCGGTTCGGTGCGCGGCCGTACGGTGGTAAAGATCGCGTAAGTCATAGATTTACCGGGTGCTCAGATTGAGAAGATATCATCTCGGACGTGGTTCAGCGCCGGAAACCGGGTTCTGATATCGCCCAGCGTCTGCAGATCGAGCTGCGCAGTAATGGTTGAAATTCCATCCGGCGCCTGGGCCGTCACCAGGCCCCAGGGATTGATCACCATGGATCTGCCGAAACAGACGTGGTTGGGGGGCGCCGTGCCCCACTGGCCCGCCGCGGCGACCCAGCACTGATTTTCAATGGCCCTGGCCCGCAGCAGAATCTCCCAGTGATCCCTACCGGTCTGCAGGGTAAAGGCCGCAGGCAGCAGCAGAACATTGGCCCCTGCCGCTGCCTGCCGGCGAAACAACTCGGGAAAGCGCAGATCGTAACAGGTGGCCAGGCCGAAGCTGAAAGCGCCGATCGAAAAACGCACCGTTTCCGTCCCCGGACTGATTACCGCCGACTCCAGATAGGTTTTGCCTCCCGGTATCTCGACGTCGAACAGGTGAATTTTCCGGTAGCGGGCCACTACTTCACCGGCGGGATTGACCACCACGGCAGTGTTGTAAATCCGCTCCTCGGACTTTTCCAGGAAACTGCCGACATGGATATAGCAGGCAAGCTTTGACGCCAGGCTGCGCAGCTCTGCCAAATAAGCCGATTGCTCGAACTCTTCCGCCGCAGCCTTTTTGTGCTCATCGGGCCCGATAAAATCAGCATGTTCGGGCAGCATGATCAGCTCGGCCCCGCGGGAGGACAGATCTGTTATCGCCTTGATTGCCGATCTGATATTGTCTTTTTTGTCAGCGCCCGTATTTAACTGGGCCAGACCGATAACCATTTTCTGCTGCGCCTCTGCTTGTTTCATCATCGGTTTTGTCTCCTCCGGGGCTTTCTTCTGCCAGCTGGCGGTTTCACTTCCAAATCACTGCCGGCGTGGTATAACAGAGCGTTGTAAAGAGGGCAGATACCTTACTGCCCTGGAATATGTGCTCAATAACCTTCGTAGTTCAGACCATAGAATGCTTGGAACCATTGTCAACGCCATAGCGATTATCTGCGGCAGCCTGCTTGGCCTGCTGTTCAGAAAAGGGATTGCCGAGCGTTATAAGGATATCATCATGAGCGGCGTCGGTCTTGCGGTGATTCTGATCGGCATCAAGAGTGCCCTGAGCTCAGATAAATTGATGGTCGTAATATTCTCGGTCATCATCGGTGCGGTGATCGGTGAATTCCTTCGAATAGAGCAGCGTCTCGAAGCACTGGGCACCTACCTTGAACGAAAAGTGTCCGCCAGGTCGAGCGATACCGGCTCATTTGCCCACGGTTTCGTAACCGCCAGCCTGGTATTCTGTGTCGGTTCGATGGCCATCGTCGGTTCGCTGGAGAGCGGCCTGACCGGGAATCACCAGACCCTGTTCGCCAAATCAATTCTGGACGGGGTGACCTCGATCATCTTCGCCTCTGCCATGGGCCTCGGGGTGCTGTTTTCAAGCGTCGTGGTCATCGTTTACCAGGGCGCCATCACGATGACCGCCTTTTTCATGAAGAACCTGCTGGTTGACGCGACCATCTCCCAGATGACCTCGGTGGGCGGCCTGCTGATCCTGGCAATCGGTTTAAACCTTCTGCAGATCACCAAAATCAGGATTGGCAACCTGCTGCCCGGCATCTTTCTGCCGCTGGTCTACTTCACGCTCCTGCAGCTCTTTGGCTGAACAGATCCGTCTGCGTTTAACTCAGCGGCAAAAATAAATCTGGAACCCTATCACAGTCCTGTCCGAACCCGGTCCCAGCATTTGATCTGCCAGGTGGTCACGGCCCGGGCTATATCGTTGCCGTCCGCATCGCTGATTTCACTCACCATATCGACGGTGACCTGATCCTGATGCCGGAGCGGCTCGATGATGGAGCTTTCGATCAGTTCCGGCGAGGCTGTGCATTTCGAGAAAATGCGCTGCTTGGCCTGATAGCGGTACTCCACTTCGATCCTGGCCATGATTAAGCGATAGCGTTGCAGATCAAGCCTGGCCAGCAGCAGAAAACCGGCGCTGAACTCCGCCACCGTGGCTATGGCGCAAGCGTGCATACCTTTTATATGGTTGAAGTTTCTCCGTTTGTACGCAGCAGTCGAAACGATATGGTCGCTACCGATTTCCGCCACAGAAAAACCGTGGGGCCGGTTAAACGGGATGACCCGGTTCAACAGCCTGTTCAGCACAAAAAGCCAGAACCCGGAGGTCTCGGCCTTTACTACCAGACCGGGTAGAGACGTATAGAGTTTGTTCATATCTGTATGGTCTTTTCCTACCAGCCGGCGGCCTTCATTCAGCCTGATCAAACGCCGCAAAATAACGCTCGGACACCTTTTCAAACAGGCCGATCGCTTCAAGCGCTGCGCGGAGCAACTCCGGGTTTGCCAAAAAATCACGCATAAAGACAATTTCCGAGGCCTTCAGATAGATAAGAAAGGGATCCTTCGTCTGGCTGAACACCCGGTCAATCAACGCTGCAACCGAGCAGGAGTGGATTGTGGGACGAAGCTGCCTGACCCGTTGCAGGGTTTTGCAGACATAGATTAAAATCGTCGCCTCGACGCTCTCTATCGTTTTCCGGTGGCCGGGAAGCACCCGCCTGGCGCCCAAGGAAGCAAGACTGGCCAGGCTGCTGCAGTAGGCCTCGTAGTTTTTGAAGCGGCCGCCCGTTTCCAGGTCGATATCAAGCAGCGGCGATTGAAAGATCCCGCGCAGCAAGGTGTCGCCGGTGACGGCCCAGCCGTCAGCACAGTAGACCAGATCGCTCTGGGAATGGCCCGGACAGGCCAGCACCTCTATCCCCAGATGCGGAGGCAGATCACGTTCCGCGACCAGGTAGCGTTGCGGCAGAAGTTGGAGAACGACAGCCCGGTAAAATGACTCCCGCAGCGACTCAAGAAAGTGCGCCTCGAAGCCGAGCTCGGACAGCAGCACAAACAAGCCGTCGATGCGCTGCTGGTGGTGGATATGTTTGTCGATATCGCGTTGCGGCAGATAAACGGTTGCCTCACTGTTCTGGGCAATCCAGGCAGCCTGACCGTAATGATCGACGTGGCAGTGGGTGACGATCACATGTTTGAGGCGGCTCAGATCAAGATGTTCCTGCAGATATAATCTGCCCGCATCCGTTGGCGGGCCGGTATCGAAGAGAACAATTTCAGCCCCGTATTCGAGAGTGTAGAAATGCACCGGGCCCACCATATAGGGCGTATCAACGGTATGCTGTCGGGGAATCGTCATAGAGGCGATGGCCATCTGCCGGGATATCCTGGGGTTACACGTGGAGGCAACACTAACACAGAGGGCCGCTGTCCGGCAATGCAGCAGCGGCCAGAATTTGCATGTTTTTCGAGTATCAGCCGAAAAGATATTTTTCTTCCTCGCAGGCAGCTTCGGCCAGCAGCCGCTTGGCGGCGAGAAGACCGGTCGCATTATATTTGGCAAAACGCCTTACGCCGGAGAGAATCATGGTAAGGGTATCGCCTTCCTCGATAAAGAACGCCCCCTTTCTGGCCGCCGTGCCGACCACCTCGGAAGCCTCGAAGGCAAATGCCTTGACCGCGGCGCGGACCAGTTCCTGCTTGCGTTCACTGAATTTGCCCATCGACTTTTCCGCCCGCAGCACCGCGCTCTCCAAGGCAAAGATCTGAATGGCGATATCGGCGGCAGCCATCAGGATCTCCTGCTCATCGGCGATTTTGTCCATATATTTCTGGACACCGGTGCCGGCCAAAATCAGAAACAGGGTTTTGAGATTTTTCAGCAGCTCTTTCTCGGCCGCAAACGCAATCGTCTCATCGAGCTCTTCAAAACTCGGGGTCATCAGCGACTCAAAGGCCTTCATCGCCTCGGCCTGCAGCGGCAGTTCCCCTTTCATCGCCTTGCGCAGGATCATTCCCGGAATCAGCAGCCGGTTGATCTCATTGGTTCCTTCAAAGATCCGGTTGATACGCTCGTCGCGATAGTAGCGTTCGGCCGGATAGTCGCTTACAAAACCATAGCCGCCGTGGATCTGCACCACTTCGTCAACGGTTCTGGCCAGGACTTCGCTGCAAAACACTTTGGAGATACCGCACTCGGCGGCGTAGTCCTCGATTCCCTTCTGGTACTGCACGTAATAGTCGTCGACTCCTTTTTCGATGGTGGCAAGCTTGTCGTCGAGCAGCCCGGCCAGCCGGTAAACCAGCGACTCGGAGGCAAAGATAGCAACATTGAGGTCGGCGATTTTTTCCTGAATCGCCCCGAAGCTGCTGATCTTCCTCTTGAACTGTACCCGTTCGTTGGCGTACTTGATCCCGGTCTCCAGCGCGCCTTTGGCGGCCCCGGTGACTGCCGCGCCGAGCTTGAAGCGCCCGACGTTGAGGACATTGAAAGCGATCTTATGCCCTTTGCCGATCTCCCCGAGCACGTTTTCCACCGGCACCTTGCAATTATCCAGGATCACCGGAGTGGTTGAAGAACCCTTGATTCCCATTTTCTTTTCTTCGGGACCGACCGACAGCCCCTCGAAATCACGCTCGATCAGAAAGGCGGTAAAATGTTGCTTGTCGATCTTGGCAAAGACGGTGAAGAGTTGGGCGAACCCGCCGTTGGTAATGTATTGTTTGGTGCCATTCAGGACGTAGTGACTGCCGTCCTCGGACAACACGGCGCTGGCCTGGGCGCCGAGCGCATCGCTGCCCGAGCCGGGCTCGGTCAGGCAGTAGGCCGAACACCACTCGCCGGTGATCAGTTTCTCCAGGTATTGTTCTTTCTGCTCATGGGTGCCGTAGTAGATCAGCGGCAGTGTCCCGATACCCGTGTGAGCCGCATAGGCAACCGAAAACGAGCCGCTGATCGCAATGCGCTCGGCGACCAGCATCGATGAGGCCTTATCCAGATCCAGACCGCCATATTCCTCGGGTGCGTCCATCATCAGCAGACCGAGCTCGCCGCACTTGCGCATGCCTTCGACAACGATATCGAAATTCTGCTTGTCGATCTCTTCGATGTTCGGCAGGAGTTCGTTGGCGACGAACTGCTCGGTGGTATCACCGAACTGCTTCTGCTCGTCGCTGAAGTCCTCCGGCGTAAAAACATCTTCGCAGGAAACCTCGCGAATTAAATATTCGCCACCCTTCAATAATGTTTCAGCCATGCTGCACCTCTCGTGCTTAAGTCCTGGTTGTGGTTATCAGAAATATCTTTTCAGAGTCTCTCAAACAGCCCCGCAGCCCCCATGCCGCCGCCGATGCACATGGACACCATGCCGTAGCGCGATTTTCTGCGGCCCATCTCATGCAGCAGGGTGGCGGTCAGCTTGGCGCCGGTGCAGCCCAGCGGATGACCGAGCGCAATGGCGCCGCCGTTGACGTTTAGTATCTCACGGTTCAGCCCCAGCTCTTTAATGACCGCCAGGGACTGGGCCGCAAAGGCCTCGTTGAGCTCGATCAGCTCTATCTGATCCAGACTCATATCCGCCATTTTCAGCACCGCCGGAATGGCTGCCACCGGCCCGATTCCCATGACCTCAGGGGCAACACCCTTGACCGCAAACCGGATGAATCGGGCCAGCGGGTCCTGGCCGATCTTTTTCAAATAGGCCTCGGAGACGACCAGTGATACGGCGGCTCCATCGGTCATCTGGGACGAGTTGCCGGCGGTGACCGGGCCGCCCAGTTTGAAAGCGGGCCGCAGTTTGGCAAGCCCCTCGAGGGTGGTACCGGGCCTGACCCCGTCATCGACCACAACCTCTTCACTGCTTCTGCTGATCTTGCCGTTCTGCAGGCTGGTCCTCTGCACCGTGACCGGGATGATTTCCTCGGTAAATTTTCCCAGCTCAATCGCAGCCGCCGCCTTGGCGTGGCTTTCCACGGCGAACTGGTCCATGGCCGCACGGTCGATGCCATGCTGCTCAGCCACCAGTTCGGCGGTTATACCCATCGATGAATACGACTCGGGCCAGTCTTCCACCATCCCCGGATTGGCACTGTATTTCAGGCCGCCCAGCGGCACGCAGGACATCGACTCCACTCCGCCGGCGATAATACAGTCCGCCATGCCGAGCATGACCCGTTCAGCCGCCGAGGCAATGGTCTGCAGTCCCGAAGAACAGAAACGGTTGATGGTCTGGCCCGGCACCTCGACCGGCAGGCCCGCCTTCAGCGCGGCAATGCGGCCCACATTCATACCCTGCTCGGCTTCGGGAAAGGCACAGCCAAGATAGACATCATCCACCGTCTGCGGCTCAATTCCGGTCCGCTCCAGCAACCCGCTGATCGCCACCGCCGCCAGGTCATCCGGCCGCAGATCTTTGAATTTGCCCTTGTTGGCCCGGCAGCCCGGAGTCCGGTAACTGGCCAGAATATAGGCGGTATTCATATCATACCTCTTTTGAGTCGTTTGCTGATTTGGTCCTATGCTGGGATCGTTCAGTATTCATCTCTTGCCTCAATATTTCACGAGCTGAGACGGCCTGCTGGCCAAGAAGACTTGGGGAAAGCTAAATAAGCAATATGCGTTCCCCCAAAGCGACTCGGGATAGCAGGCCGTATTGACTCGCCCGAAGGGTAAAAACTTTGTCTTTTTATCATTGATTCCAAAAGGTAAAAACTGAGTCATCGCCATAATCGCCAAACAGTTCAGTATTTATATGATATTGTTTAAATATTAATGATTCTTGTCATTTCCATGAAATATTCAGGCTAATTTCTCAGCGGCTTGCCGGTCTTGAGCATATGCTGGATTCGCTGGGCCGTCTTTTTGTTGGAGCACAGCTTCAGGAAGTTTTCCCGCTCAAGTGCCAGCAGATAGTGCTCATCCACGATGGTGCCCGGGTTGACGTCACCGCCGCAGATCACTTCGGCTATCACCCCGCCCATGTAGGCCTCATATTCACTGATATGTGAACCCATCTGCATATTCCAGAGCTGGCTTTTTATGCTTGCCGCAATGGACCGTCCCGGAGCGGCGATATCGTCACGGACTTTCTTCGGGAGATAGTTGGCCGCCAGGGCCAGCACCTGCTGTTTGGCATCACCGATAAGCCGGTCGAAATCCATGCTGATCGCATCACCGTTGCGCATATACCCCATAGCCGCCAACTCGGCCGCGCCCATCGACACCTGGGCCATTGCAATCTGTCTGAAATGTTTAAAAATAAAGGGCTGCACGTCGGTTTCGTACTGGGCTGCCAGATCCACCGCCCGCAGACACATCTCCTTGGTCCCACCACCACCCGGCAGCAGGCCAACGCCAATCTCCACCAGTCCCATATAGGTTTCGGCATGGGCGTTGATCCGGTCGGCATGCAGGCAGAACTCACAGCCACCGCCCAGCGTCATCTGAAATGGCGCCGCAACCACGGGGACTTTGGCGTATTTCACAGCCATGGTGGCTTTCTGAAAGGCCCTCAACACCATATCGATATCTTCAAAAGCACCTTCGGCCAGGGCCACGGCCAGCAGCATCAGGTTGGCGCCCACCGAGAAATTCGCGCCCCGGTTGCCGAGCACCAGTCCCACACCGTCATCTTCGGCCCGTTTAATCGCCTTATGGGTCATCGTCAGGATATCGCCGCTGATCGCATTCATCTTGGAATGAAATTCCAGGCAGAACACCCCGTCGCCCAGATCGACCACTGACGAGTTAGCATTTTTCTCAACCACATGGTCGCCGCGCTTTAAAATCTCCAGGCTGATCTGCCCCTGAGGCAGCATCAACGGACGATACGCACCACTGACAATATCGTAGAACTCTTTGCGGCCGTCCTCGCCGTAGCGGTAAAACGCTTCGATCTGTTTCATCGAGACCGGAACCTGGACACCGTCTTTCTCCGCCCGCTTGACAAAGGCGTCCAGGCCGATCGCATCGAGCATCTCGAAGGGCCCCAACTCCCAGTTGAATCCCCACTTCATCGCGTTGTCGATATTGACCACATCATCGGCAATCTCGGGGATCCGGTTGTAGGCGTAGATCAGGGTGTCGCGCAGCGACTTCCAGCCATACTCGGCGCCCTTGTCGCCGCCTCCGATCAGCGCGGTAATCCTGCGGCGCGGATCGTCGACCTGCTTGACCATCTGCACGGAACCAAATTTTGGTTTGGCCAGCGGTTTGTAGTCGCCGTCCGTGTAGTCGTAATAGAAGATCTGCCGCTTGCCGTCGATCATCTCCTTCTTGTAAAAGCCCTGTCCGCTCTTGTTGCCGAGCTTCTTCTCCTCGATCATCTTCTGGACGAAAGGCGGCAGTTTGAAAACCTCGCGCTGCTCATCATCGACCAGTTGCTCATAGGAGTTGGTGCCGACATGGGCCAGGGTATCGAGCCCGACCAGGTCCGCAGTCCTGAATGCCGCACTCTTAGGCCGGGCGGTGGCCGGACCGGCTATGGCGTCGACCTCTTCGACGCTCATGCCCATCTCCACCATATGTTCAATCCCCTTATAGATCGCATAGACGCCGATACGGTTGGCAATGAAATTGGCGGTGTCCTTGGCATAGACAATGCCTTTGCCCAGGCGTCGGCTGATAAAATCGGCCAGCGCCTGCACGAGAACCGGGTCAGCCTCGGCGCAGGGGACAATTTCCATCAGGCGCATATAGCGCGGCGGGTTGAAAAAATGGGTGACCAGAAAGCGCCGGCGAAGCTCTTCCGGCAGCGCCTGTGCCATCTCGTTGACCGACAGGCCGCTGGTATTGGTGCTCAGTATGGTGGTGGGTCCCAGATGTTCGGCGATTTTGCCAAACAGTTCAAGCTTGATCCCCATATGCTCGACAACCACCTCGATCACCCAGTCGCAGGTAGATAATTGGGCCAGGTCATCCTCGAAGTTGCCGGTCTGAATCCGGTCAGCATAGTGCTTCAGAAAAAGCGGGGCAGGCTTCATCCTGAGCAGTCCCTGTTTGCCACTGTCGGCGATCCGGTTGCGCACCTGCGGACTGGTCAGGCTCAATCCCTTATTCTTTTCCTCCTCGCTCAATTCGCGGGGGACGATGTCGAGCATCACGACGTCCAGCCCGGCGTTGGCCAGATGGGCGGCGATGGTGGCGCCCATGACCCCGGCCCCGAGCACGGCGACTCGATTGATTTGCATCATTGCCTTTCTCCGTTGGAAGATTGTTGCTTGAACACAAAACCGTTCTCTTTGCTCATATACATCTCATCCACGATATCTTTGTATTTACCGTATATTTCCTTGCGCTTGAGTTTCAGGGTCGGCGTCAGTTCGCCGCCTTCGATGGAAAAATCCTGTGGTATCAGGGCAAAATATTTAATCGTGCTGTAGGGCGGCAGCGTCCGGTTCAAGTCGTCGATCCGCTGGGTGTATAACTCTTTGATCCGCTGGTTCTGGGCCAGTTCTTCAAGGTCCAGATAATCGAGTCCTTCCTCCCGGCTCAGGTCGATCAAGCGCTCGATATTGGGGGTCAGCAGGGCAACCAGATAGGGCTTGCGATCACCGAACACGATGGCCTGGGAGATATATTTATCGAGTTTGAGTTCGTTTTCGATCGGCTGCGGAGCGATATTCTTGCCGCCGGCGGTGACGATGATCTCCTTTTTTCGATCGACGATATAGACAAACCCCTCGTCATCGATATGAGCTATGTCGCCGGTCTTGAACCAGCCATCCTCGAAGACATCTTCCGTTGCCTTATCATTTTTGTAATAGCTCCGCATGACCTGGGGACCCCTGACCAGCAGTTCCCCGTCCTCCGCTAGTTTAAGATCGGTTCTATCAACCTTCTTGCCAACCGAATCGAACCTCACCTGCTCATAGCTACTCGCGGTCACAACCGGACTGGTCTCGGTCAACCCGTAGCCGTTTAAAACCGGCATGCCGATGGTCCACATGAACTCGTTGATGGTTTTATCCAGCGGTGCTCCGCCACAGACCATGCCGCGCAAGCGTCCACCGAACCGGTTTCTGATCTTTTTGAAAACCAGCCGGTCGAAGAACCGGTAGCGTAGGGCCAGAGTGCCCAACGGTGTCTTATCTATATATTTTTTATTGGCGTATTCCCGGCCCGTTTTTACCGCCTGGTGGAACAGCGCCTTGCGCAGCGAACTCATCTGGTGGACACTCTCGTAGATGCGGCTGATAGACTTTTTCGAACAGCCGCGGAACACAGATCATGAAGGTGGGCCGGATTTCGTCCATGTTTTCGACGACCCTTTTAACGTCCTCGGCAAAGGCGATGTGCTTGCCGCTCATCAGAGCAGCGTAATAGCCGCACGTACGTTCGAGAATATGGCTCAAGGGCAAAAAACTCAGAAAGATCTCTTCCTCGCCCAGACCGCCTAATTGGCCGATCGCTTGGGTGACATTGCAGATCACGTTATAGTGGGTCAAGATAACCCCTTTGGGCGGTCCGGTGGTCCCCGACGTGTAGATGAAGGTGAGAATGTCTTCGTGGCCTATCTGATCGATCTTTTCCTCGATTTGGCCTCTTTCTGCCTCAGGGATCGGGGTCGAAACTTCGGAAAGCTGATATTGGGTGTAGACCGGAAACGAACGGTCACCCATGAACCGTTCATAGGAAATGACCAGTTCGATGTTGGAAATCTTGTCCTTTACCCCGAGCAGCTTTTCATACTGGGCCTTGGTCGAGACAAAGACGATCTTTGCCTCGCAGTGATTGAGGATGTAGGCGGCCTGCTCCCCGGTATTGGTCGCATAAATGGGCACGCTGATGCCGCCGCCGCACTGGATGCCGAAATCGGAAATTGCCCAGCCCAGCCGGTTCTCTGAAAAAATCGCCACCTTATCGCCGGGCTGCATTCCGGCCTTGCACAGACCTCTGGCCAGCAGCAGAACACGTTCGTAAAATTCCCCGTAGGTTAGTGACAGAAAGACGCCTTGCCGTTTGTAGCTGATGGCGGTTCGCTCAGCATAACGCACCGCATTTTCTCTTAGTATCGCGGGAATTGACTGATATGAAAGAAAATCCATGGTTTTCTCCTGTCGTCAAGTCTGCAAGAACGATATTAGGTGTCTCATTATTGTATCATAGATCTTACCCTGCTGTATACCTTTCCTTTACGTTTAAGTCAAATAGAAAAATTAATTTAAATTTCTCTGGAACTCATTTTTAAAAACATTTACTTAAATGAATAAATGTAATTTTTTATATTATATTATATATATTTAAGTTTGCAATAAGCACCCTTTGCCTAACGGTTTTATATCCCGAGAAACCGCATCGTACGGATCCCATGAGAAACATTCTCATTTTTACGTAAAAAATAAATAGAACCTGATTGTGAGAGTGCCGAAAAGAACAGTGCTCGATCGCACTTCAGCCGGTACGATGGGCTTGCCTATGAGCTTAGTTTGAAGCAGCACTGCTGCGGGGCAGAAAACCCCGCAGCACCAGTCAATGGACCACTCAGGTGATGGCGGTCAGCAGGTAATCGAGGATGGGGTTTTTCTCCACCGAAGCCTGCCAGGCGCGCGGCAGGTAGTGAGGCTTACCGGCCATGCCGGTGGTGATCATTTCCTTGATCGTATCGAGATAGGCAATCGATGCCTTGCCGACCAAAAGCGGCTCGATACTGACACCCGACTGATGGAGTTTCAAAACCTTCTGCAGGCCGCTCAGATAGAGGTAATCCTTGGTGAAGCCACCACCCCGATAAACCCGTGCAGTCAGGTTGAAAGCAGCGTCCGGGGAAAGACCGTGTTCCTGGGTCAGCACTTTGAAAGTTCTGCTGAAATCATAATCCTGCACCATCATGCGCACCGCAATCACGCGGTAGGCAAGGATTTTGATCCTTTCAAGGGTCAGGTTGCCCGACAGGTGTTCGGCAAGAACCGCCAGGCCTTCCTGGCTCTCGGTGTTGCCAGGTAAGCCGAGTTTGAAAATCCTCAGGGGCTGCCGTTCAGCATTGAGCGTGGTGACAATATGCACACCGAGTTCGTGATTGATGAACGCTTCCACCTCCACCTGGCTGAATTTGGCGCGCTGGTTGATCAACACGGTCTTCCTGGCGTTGTTCACCATGACCCGGGCGACAATTCTGCTGCTCAGCTCAATCCGACAATTCAGCCCGTATTCGCGGGCGGCCCGGCGAAATGCCGCGGCACAGGTCTCCGCACTGAGCTCAGGACGTTTCCCTGCATCCACCGAAGGGGCTGCAATCAGGAAACGGGCCAGCCTGACATCCGCCTCCCGTGGCTCCCCGTAATATCTCAGCGAGTTGTAGAGAAAGGCCTCGGTGCCTATCGTGGTCAGCAGATCGATTTTGGTGGCGAGCATATCAACGGTGCTGCGGTACATCTGCCGGATGCTCACATCCTGGATATCATCCACCTGCACCCCGTAGAGATCCTTGCGGAACACGTATGGGTCGATGTCGAGCTGACGATAGACAAACTGGGGATTGTAATTGAATTCCCTGGCGAAAAAACGATTCTTCTCCTGCACCAGATTTGTCGGGTTCAGATAGAGCAGCGTATCGATACCTCTGGCGACCCGGAACAGGGCGTCATCGACCCGCTTTATTATATTGCTGCTTTCGGCAGCGATGAATCGGGATCGGTGCAGTTTCTTGTCTGAGTATTTCCTGGTGAAATATGCGCCATTATAGCTTATAGCCCGCTTCAGCGACTTAATCAGCTCCTCCAGGATGAGCGGGTACAACTCACCACTGAGTTCATCCATATACACCTTTTTTATCTCCAGGTGCATCAGCAGGTTTCCAGGATGCTTGTGATGAACAAACGAAGCCTGTTGTTCTTTACCCTGAAAGACCTCGTCGAATCCGATCCTGGTTTCGATATTGGGCAGTGCTGTGGCGTGCAGATATTTTTTGAAATGGGCCAGAACGGGCTCGTAGCGATTTTTATCGACAAAATGGGTGCCGATATTGAACAGCGGGCAGTCTTCCTCGCGCCGTTTATAGTTGTAGGAGTGGACATCGTAAATGATGCATTGGCCGAATTGTCTCTGCAGCGCCGTCAGAAGTGTGCCGAGAACCCGATAATAACTGGCGTGCCGGGCCAGACTTTCTTCTCTTTCAGCGTGGCTCAATTCTTTTTTCCAGACTTTTTTATTCCAGGCCTCTTTATAGATGCACTGATCCGGAGCTCGATTGAGATCGTAGCGGTATCTCGAATCGAGGCCCTGCAGCGTCACCGGAAAAGAGGCTATCAAACGGTCTGTATAGGGATCCTCTTCATAACGTCTCTCATCTAAAGATAAATATATTTTTTTCTCAAGCCGCGAATCCAGCCGATTGCCTGCATGGATCGCAGTACAGACCATCGGCACATATCGATCGATTTTAATCGAGAATGCCCCGCCCTCGATCACGGCGCTGAATTTTTTGCGGCGCCTGATACGGTGAACGATTTCACTTTCCGATAAGATCTGCATCTTTGATGGCCTTGCGAAAAATAAATTTTCTCTTTGCCATGTTTTCCTTGGCAAAATCCTTAAATAAAGAACTTCGTATCAGGCAAACTAAAAATTAATATAATAATATCATATATTTGCTTGATCAATCAAGTTCTCTTATATATTCTGCGTGTATAACAGAAAAACGCAGAAAAAAATATAAAAAAGCTTTGGCCCATTACCGCCGTTCTCCCTCTGCTGGAGACTCATCCAACAATTATGCGTCGACTTAGCCAAAACTTTGGCAATCTATCGGACTCAGCCAGGAGGCTCTCTACCAAGGCACTTAAGCATCCCGGAATTGTATTGAGATAACGGCTGATTGCAATGTTGCCTCAAATCGTGTTTTAATAGCCTCAAAATGTATTAAGCTCAGACAAATCAAGATTCGGGATTGAGCATGGCGGATAATATCGCAGTTGGCAGAAACATGAGAACCGGCGTTGTGTTCGGCGGCTCCGGGCTGATCGGTGGTACCATCGTTAACTTTTATAAACAGCGGCGGCCCGGCGTGGTGGACATCATGGCACCCAGCAGCAAAAAAGTCGCTCTGCAGAATTGCCAGGATATCCGCAACTATATCTTCAGCGTCAAGCCCGACTTCGTGATCAATGCAGCAATCACCAACATCGATGCCAATCCGCAATTCTCGTTTGAAGTAAACTACCTCGGCGCGATCAATATTGCCCGCACCGCCGCAGCTCTGAAGATCCCTTATATCTTTTTCAGCTCGGCGGCGACCCTGCCCGATGGTGAAAATCTCGACGAAGACCAGGCGCTGCCGGTCACTTCAAGATTGAGCAATTACGCAAAATCAAAACTGATGGCCGAGGAAACCCTGAGATTCATGGCGGCCAACGAGGGACTCGACTATTCCTGCATCCGCCTGGGCGTGGTTTACGGAAACCATGATCACAAGGTCCAGGGCTTTCAGCGAATGCTCTTTTCCATCGCCGACGAGTCCATGCCGTTTCTATTCACCAAAAAAGGTGCCCGGCACTCTTATTCGAACTCCCGCAAGATCGCCTATCTGATCCATCATATGCTCGACAACCGCGATGAGTTTGGCGGCAAGACCTTTCACTTCGTCGACCCGGAGCCGGTGGAACTGGACCGGCTGATCCTGGCCATCAAGTCGCACCTGAAACTTTCCAGCCCCCGTAAAATCTACGTTCCCTATTCTGTTGCCAGCACTGGCAAACGCAGTGTGCGGATTATCCTGCGTATGCTCACCAAGATTGGGCTCAAGGCCTCGCTGCCGCCCGAGCTGATGTTTCTGGGCGCCTTTTACCGGACCCAGACCCTCTCCTGCGCACGCCTTCATGCCTCGAGTTTTGTCGACCCAAGGCCTGATGAGACCATTTTTTCCAGATTACCAGAGATGATCTCCTATTATCTGAACCGCTGGAGCTATCAGAACCTGATCACTACCTTCGACGAAAAGCTCGATTTCGACATGTCGATACGCAATGATTTCCTAAACAACCCCACCGCCCTGCTCGAGTCAATTCATCATGACGCGACCAGTCCGTTTATCCAGACGCCGCTTATAAATGACCAGCCAACTTCGAATACGCCCACGAGCTGAGTAATCAGAAACACAACTTTTTATTTTCTCTGCAGATTCGCATGAGTTCATCTCCGGCTTCTGGGTGGCCGGCTGCTTCTGCCTTCTTGAGCCAACGCACCGCCTCGGTCGGATCGCTGGCGCGGTAGGCCAGCCCGAGAAAGTACTGGGCATCCGGCTGCCCAAGATCAGCTGCCCGGGTGAGCCAGTCCAAGGCTCTGGCACGATTGCCCCTCACCGCCGTATCCTCGAGATAGATCAGGGCAAGATCCAGTGCCGCATCCTGATGATCGCTGGCGGCCGCCCGTTCCAGCCATTCAATTGCCCGCTCGACATCACGTGCCATCCCGCCTCTTCCTTTCAGATAAAGATGCGCCAAGGTGTATTGCGCCTCCACATCCCCGGCCGCGGCATCTTCAATCAGCCGCGAATGATCGTATTCCGAATCCGGGGCGGCCCCTGCAACATTTACCTGGGCTGCGCTGCAAATCAGCAGATAGACAATGGTCAGCACGACCTGCGAAAATTTCATCTCAGCCTCTGCAGAGCCTAGAATAACAGATAAAAAATAACAGATAAAAAGTTGCTCTCTTTATCACCTTCTCCTTCACAATGTAGCGCATATATGGTCCACACCGAAAATATTAATTCGAGCAAATGGCTGGAACCTTGCTTGTAGATCCATGAGCAAATATAATTTCATAAACTGAGAAGATTTTTCAACCAGCTATGGCGGAGCAATCATGGATATTCTCACTACCCTCGGAGTCAAAAAAAACAATCGCGGCGCCTCCACCGGTGCACACTGGCTGGGCTCGGAAAAGACGGAAAGGCTGCAAGTCACCTCTCCGGTGGACGGCTCTCACCTCGCTGATGTGTTCAGCGCCGATGAACAGGACTACCTGCACTGCGTGAGCACGGCCCGGGAGGCCTATATTTCCTGGAGAACAACTCCGGCGCCGCAGCGCGGAGAGATTGTCCGGCAAATCGGCGATGCACTGCGGGCTAGAAAAGAACCGCTCGGCACACTGGTCTCCTGGGAAATGGGTAAATCGCTGCAGGAGGGGCTCGGCGAGGTCCAGGAAATGATCGATATCTGCGATTTTGCGGTTGGCCAGTCCCGCCAGCTCTATGGCTACACGATGGCTTCAGAACGTCCACAGCATCGGCTCTACGATCAATATCACCCGCTCGGTGTGGTCGGCATTATCAGCGCCTTTAACTTCCCGGTCGCGGTCTGGTCCTGGAACGCAATGCTGGCTGCCGTCTGCGGCGACACCACGATCTGGAAGCCATCATCGAGAACGCCGCTTACGGCCATCGCGGTGCAGCATATTCTGGCCGAGGTTTTAAGCGCCAACAACCTGCCGGAAGGCATCTTCAACCTGTTGATCGGCTCGGGGACCACGATTGGCGAGAGGCTGCTTGGTGATGAACAGATTGCGCTGCTGTCGGTAACCGGCTCCACCCGGGTCGGGCGACGGGCCGCCACCCAGGTCGCCGCACGCTTTGGCAGATGCATCCTGGAGCTGGGCGGTAACAATGCAATTATCGTCACCCCGTCGGCGAACCTCGAACTCGCGGTTCCGGCCGTCGTCTTTTCAGCGGTAGGAACCGCCGGACAGCGCTGTACGACGACCAGGCGCCTGATCGTCCATGAACAGATATACGATCAGGTTAAAAGTGCGCTGATCACCGCTTACCGTTCATTACGGGTCGGCTCCCCCCTGGACGAAAACAACCATGTGGGTCCGTTGATCAACCGGCCGGCGGTTGCCGATTATCTCGATGCGCTTAAGCAGCTGCGCAGCCAGGGCGGCACTGTTCTGACGGGAGGCTCGGTGCTGGAAGGACCGGGCTTCGAGTCGGGCTGTTATGTGGAGCCGGTGCTGGCCGAAGCGAAGAACACCTACCCGATCGTCCAGCAGGAGACTTTTGCACCAATCCTCTACCTGATCAAATACACAGGCGAGGTCGATGAGGCAATCCGCCTGCAGAACGATGTGGTCCAGGGACTCTCCTCATCGATCTTCACCGACAACCTGCAGGAGGCCGAACACTTTTTATCGGCAGCCGGCTCAGACTGCGGAATCGCCAATGTCAATATCGGCACATCGGGGGCGGAGATAGGCGGTGCCTTCGGCGGTGAGAAACAGACCGGCGGCGGCCGGGAATCAGGTTCGGATGCCTGGAAGGGGTACATGCGCCGCCAGACCAATACGATCAATTACGGTACCGGCCTGCCCCTGGCTCAGGGCATCAAGTTCGATATCTGATCGTAAACACTGCGACACGATCGATCAGCGATAGGCGGCCAGACCGGTTACCTCCTGGCCAATGATCAGCGTGTGGATGTCGTGGGTGCCCTCGTAGGTATAGACCGACTCCAGGTTGCAGGCATGCCGCATGATCGGGTATTCACCCATGATGCCGTTGGCGCCGAGCATGGTGCGCGCCGAACGGCAGATATCCAGAGCGATCTTGACGTTGTTCATCTTAGCCATCGAGACCTGAACCGGGGTAGCCTTGCCCTGGTCCTTGAGCCGGCCGAGCTGCAGCACGAGCAGTTGGCCCTTGGTAAGTTCGGTCACCATCTCCGCCAGCTTTTTCTGCTGCAGTTGAAAGCCGCCGATGGGCCGATCAAACTGAACCCGGCTGAGCGAGTACTCCAGGGCCGTCTGATAACAGTTGTCGGCCGCGCCAAGCGCCCCCCAGGCGATACCGTAGCGGGCCTGGGTCAGGCAGCTCAGCGGTCCTTTAATCCCGACCACGCCGGGCAGCAGGCTTTTTTCTTCATCGACCACCACATCTTCCAAAATCAGCTCCGAGGTGACCGATGCGCGCAAACTCCATTTACCCTTCATTCGTGTGGTGGTGAAACCCGGGGTCTCTTTTTCCACCAGAAAACCGCGCACCCCGTCGTCGGTCATCGCCCAGACCAGGGCGACATCGGCAATGGAGCCGTTGGTGATCCACATTTTGGTACCGTTGATCTGCCAGCTGCCGTCAGGGCGCCGTACCGCTCTGGTCCGCATGCCGCTCGGATTCGAGCCGAAATCGGGCTCAGTAAGGCCAAAACAGCCTATCGCGTTGCCTGCTGCCAGCTCCGGCAGCCAGCGTGTCTTCTGGGCTTCGCTGCCAAATGCGTAAATCGGATACATCACCAGCGATCCCTGAACCGAAGCCATACTTCGCAAAGCCGAGTCACCGCGCTCTAGTTCATACATCAGCAGGCCGTAGGCCACATTGGAAAGACCGGCACAGCCATACTCCTCCGGCAGGTTTGGCCCGAAAAACCCAAGGCTGCCCATCTCGGCGACCAGGTGCTCGGGAAAGGTTTCCTGCTGGGCGTGCTGATCGATGATGGGCATTACCTTCTCGTTGACAAAACCCCGGGCCGTTTCACGGACCAGCCGTTCCTCGTCGTCGAGCAGCTCCTGGAAATTCATATAATCAGTGATATCGCTGGTATTGTTCATGATATTTGCCTTTCGTTGTTGAGGAGAAAAAAAACGCTGTCAGCGCTCCGTCCATAGTCTTGCTGCCGCAGGGTCGGATACGCGGTATTGAGCGCTTGAACTTATCAGAGATTTCGTGAATATACTATAATCCAGACTGTGTTTGTAACCAGAAATCTAAGCGCTTTGCTGATAGATCAGTTGCTATTCGCCGGGACTTGAAAAGGCTGATGAACGAAGAACAACGCCAACTGCTGCAGGCCGCCGAAAAAGCAGCCGAGTCGGCCTATGCACCTTATTCAGGTTTTCGCGTCGGCGCCGCGGTGCTGACCGGCGGCGGCGTATATAGCGGGGCCAATATCGAGACGGCCTCGACCAATCTGGGCACCTGTGCCGAGCGCGTGGCTATCGCCCACGCCCGCATGCACGGTGAAGTCAGTATCGAAGGAATTGCAGTCTGCTGCCCCGATGCTAAGCCTCGGGCCGACGGCAGCCTGGCCGAATCTGCGGCGATGCCCTGCGGGGCCTGCCGACAGTGGATCGCCGAACTTGCCCCGGCCGCCTGGCTGGTAACCAGCAGCTCGGACAAGGTTTACCATGTCCAAGACCTGCTGCCCCACGCCTTTCAATTTAAACGCTGAACCTGGACGACCAGCGCAGCTGCCTGACAGAGCAGCTGCCGCGCTGTCGCCTCAGTCGGCCGGCCAGTTGCGGATTATCGACTCCAGCAGGGTGATGAAACGCAGCCGCACCTGCTCCCCGACCTTGATGATCTCCTCGTGATGCAGCGGCTGGTCGAGCAGGCCGGTACCCATATTGGTAATGCAGGACAAGCCGAGTACCTTCATGGAGGCGTGACTTGCAACGATCACTTCGGGCACGGTCGACATGCCCACCGCATCACCGCCGAGCAGGCCAAGCATGCGAACCTCGCTGGCGGTTTCATAGCTTGGTCCCGGCATGTAGCAGTATACCCCCTCTTTGAGATCGATCCCCAGCTCATCGCCGCAGCTCTTGGCCAGCGCGCGGATTTCGCTGGTATAGGGATCGGACATGTCGTTGAAACGGGGGCCGAAGGCATCGATATTAGGTCCGCGCAGTGGGCTGTCGGTCACCATCTTGATATGATCTCGGATCAGCATCAGCTCGCCGGGCTGAAAGTCGGGGTTGAGGCTGCCCGCCGCGTTGGTGACGATCAGCGAGTCGAGGCCAAGCATTTTCAGGCAGCGCACCGGAAATGTCACCTGGTCCATGGACAAACCTTCATAGTAGTGCAGGCGGCCCTGCAGCACTACGACATCGATGCCCTGCAGGGAGCCGGCCACCAGTCTGCCGGCATGGCCTTCGACCGTCGAGCTGTGAAAATGGGGGATCTCGTCGTAGGCAATTGCCACCGGGTCGACCACCCGCTGGGCCAGCGCACCAAGGCCCGAACCGAGGATAATGCCCAAACGCGGAGAGCAGCTGATTCGTTCCCGGATGTGGGCTGAGGCCTGCATGGCTTGTTCCATGAGTGTCATTTACTGCTCTCCCTTATCGAAGATCCTGCCGATGGATGCCGGAGGCTGGGACCGGCCGACCCATCCCACCAGAATAATGATGGTCAGAATGTAGGGCAAGGTGGCCAGCAGGCTCGAAGGTATCGGGACCCCCTTGGCTCCCATGAATATTTCCAACCCCTTGGCTCCCCCGAATATAAGACAGGCCAGCAGAGCGCCCTGCGGTTTCCATTTACCGAAAATCATCGCCGCCAGCGCAATAAAACCATGGCCTGAAATAAGCGTGTTGTTGAACCGTGAAACCACTGCTATCGACATTGCAGCCCCGCCCAGGCCGGCCAGAAAACCCGAGGCGATTACCGCACCGTAACGGATGCGAAAAACCGAAATACCGAGTGAATCGGCCGCTTCGGGATGCTCCCCCACCGCCCGCAGCCGCATGCCCAGCCGGGTCTTGTAGAGCAGGAACCAGACCACGAAAACCAGTGCAAAGGCCAGATAGACGGTGGCAAAACGGTTGAATACCAGATCCATGAAGCCCGAGGAGGCAAACAGCCTGCCCTCGCCGAAAAGGAAATCGAGCGGCAGTGGAATTTTGTTGGGCACGGTCAGGGTCTGGGTCGCCCCGTCGAAAACCAGGCGGCTGATAAACAGGGCCAGCCCGACCCCGAGAAAATTGATCGCAATCCCCGAGACGATCTGCTCTGCCGAAAACGATACCGTGGCCACGGCGTGCAGCAGACCGAGCAGAGCCCCGGCCAGACCGGCGCAGAAGAAGCCAAGCCAGGGGTCTCCGGTAAAATACGCCACCGCCGCCCCGACGAAGGCACCGAAATACATCATTCCCTCCAGGCCGATATTGATGATCCCGGAACGCTCGGTGATCACCCCGCCAATTGCCGCATAGATAAGCGGTGTCGAGTACATCAGGGTGGTGCCGATGATAAAGGCGATGTCTTTGAGCAGCGCTTCCATCAGGTGCTTTTCCGTTTCTTTTTATAGGCCAGAATCATCCGGATCAGTTTGGGCATGGCGGTGAAAAAGATAATGATGCCGATCATGATATTGATCACTTCGGTCGGTGCCCCCATAACATCCTGGATTTTGGAACCTCCGTATTTCAAAGCCCCGAACAGCAAGCCGGCAAAGACGCAGCCGAAGCCGCTGTTGTTGCCGATCAGCGAGACGGCAATGCCGTCGAACCCATAGCCCTCCATGATCGCCAGGGTCGCGATGCGATGGGAGACGCCGAGCACCTGGAAGGCGCCGGCGGCACCGGCCAGCCCACCGGCTATGAGCATCGACACGACCATCGAACGTTTTACATTGATGCCGCCGGC
Organism: uncultured delta proteobacterium; assembly: GCA_963824415.1. Classification (GTDB taxonomy): domain Bacteria; phylum Desulfobacterota; class Desulfobulbia; order Desulfobulbales; family Desulfocapsaceae; genus JABDQA01. Next base: position 172,454 of record CAWGPM010000001.1, on the reverse strand, counting down.
TTCGGCCGCCTGGGGATTATGCCCCACCGCCCGCAGCTCGTAGCCAAGCGTCGTCTTGCTCAGGATGTACCAGACCAGCACCGCGAGCAGCAGCGCAAAGATAAAGCCCAGATTGACCGGGGATTTGAGTATATCCCAAAGCATCGGATGCTCGCGCAAAAAGGCGATCCCCTCCGGCGTCCGCTTCCACTGGCCGAGGATGTCGATCTGGGCGCTGCTCATTATTGCATAGGTCTTGCCGGTGCCCTGCCGGCCGAAGGAATCGATGGTGACCATGAAATTGGAAATATAGAGCGCGGTCCAGTTCAGCATGATGGTTGAAATCACCTCATTGACCCCGAAGCGGGCCTTGAAATAGCCGGCCAGCCCCCCCCAGACGGCCGCCACCAGCACGGCCAGGCCCACCGCCGTCAGAACATGCAGCACCATCGGCAGTTTCAGGTAATAACCGGCCGCAGCCGCGGCAACCGCACCCATAATATACTGACCTTCGGCACCGATGTTGAACAGGCCGGTGCGCAGCGCAAAGGCCACCGAGAGCCCGGTGATTATCAGCGGCGTCGAATAGATGATCACATAGGAGACATATTTAGGCCTGGAAAAGATCCCCTTGAGAATCACCCAATAGGCCTCCAGTGGATTGAAGCCGGCCACCAGCAGGATAACGCCGCCCAACACGAAGCCGAGCAGCACCGACATCAGGGTTACGCCCAGCGTGCCGCTGAGAAAGTCCTCTTTCTGCTTGAGCTTGCTCACCTGCTGCCCCCGGCCATCAGCAGGCCGATTTGATTTTCATCGGCCTCGGCTCCATCGATAACCCCGACGATCCTCCCTTCGAAGATAACCGCGATCCGATCCGAAACGTTGAGAATCTCATCGAGCTCGAAGGATATCAGCAGCACCGCCTTGCCCCGGTCCCGCTGCTCGACCAGAGCCCGATGCACATATTCGATGGCGCCGACGTCGAGTCCCCGGGTGGGTTGGGAAGCCACCAGGATCCGGGGATCGTTGGAGACCTCGCGGGCGATGATCACCTTCTGTTGGTTGCCGCCCGAAAGCGTGTAAGCCGGCAGCCCCGGATTTTGCGGCCGGATATCGAAGTCGTTGATGCAGCGCTCGGCAAACTGATATATTTCCCTTTGATCGAGAACCCCGGCGCGGGAAAACGGCCTTCGATGATAGGTTTCCAGCACCAGGTTTTCCGCCACATCGAACTCGAGCACCAGGCCCCGCTTGCGCCGGTCTTCGTGGATGCTGCAGATATGGTGCTGGTTGATAATCTGTTTGGGAGCAGCCCCGGTTATCTCGCTATCGGCTGCGAAGATGCGCCCGCTGTCCACGGCCCGCAACCCGGTCAGGGCTTCAACCAGCTCCGTCTGACCATTGCCGTCTACACCTGCGATACCAAGAATCTCCCCGTGAAAAAGCTCGAGATTCAGCCCGTTCACAACAGGGATCGAGCGGTTGTCCCGGACCACCAGATTCTCGATGCTCAAGGCCCTGCTGCCCGGCTGCGCCCTGGTTTTGGGCACCGAAAAAGAGACATCCCGGCCCACCATCTTGGCGGCCAGTTCCGCCTCGCTGACCGAATCGACCTTGACCCGGTCGACAAAGGTACCGCGCCGGATAATCGTACAATAGTCGGCAACCGCTTTGATCTCGTGCAGCTTGTGGGTGATGATGATAATCGACTTGCCTTCGGCGGTCAGGTTTCTGATGATGGCGACCAGTTCCTCGATCTCGCTCGGCGTCAGTACCGCGGTGGGTTCGTCCAGAATCAGGATCTGGGCACCGCGATACAGGGCCTTGAGGATTTCCACCCGCTGCTGGCTGCCCACTGAAATATCCTCGACCCGGGCCTGCGGGTCCACCGCCAGTCCGTAGCGCTCGGAGAGCTCCACAACGCGCTTGTGTGCTTCGGCCAGATCGACGATCCCGCCACGTTTCACCGGTTCCTGTCCCAGGACGATATTTTCTGTGACCGTAAAGGGCGCCACCAGCATGAAGTGCTGGTGAACCATACCGATACCATGGCGTATAGCGATATTGGGGTCGGTTATCGCCAGTTCGGCTCCATTGATGCGGATCGTACCCCGGGTCGGCCGATAGAGGCCGTAGAGGCAGTTCATCAGGGTGGTCTTGCCGGCCCCGTTTTCGCCGAGCAGGGCATGTACCTCACCCCGGTGGACAGTGAGGCTGATGCGGTCGTTGGCGGTGAATTCGCCGAACTTCTTGACGATATCCTCCATTTCCACCACCTTGTCGGAAAAATCGATGGCGCTCACGCGCTTCTCTTCAACCGCCATCAGAGACTGACAACCGATGTCTGGCGCCGCCGCCCGGCAGCCCATCGCGGGGACAGGCCGGGAAGCGGCAGAAGCAATGAGTCTTGAAACGAATTAAAAAGCGTCAAAGGCCTCCTTGGTGGCGGGAACAACGATTTCACCCGCTTTTATTTTAACAACCAGATCGTCGACTTCTTTCAAGACGGCCGGGGGAACGTGCTTATCCGACGTGGGGGCTATGCCGACACCGTCGTTTTTCAGATTATAGACAACGGTCTGGCCACCACCAAATTCACCGTCCATGAGTCGCTTGCCGATATCGTAGATGGCATTGTCGACCCGCTTCATCGCAGAGGTGAGCACATTGTCAGGCGCCAGAAAGTTCTGGTCTTTGTCCACCCCGATGGCCCAGGCGTCCTTTTCCTTGGCCGCTTCGATAACACCGTCGCCAACGCCGCCTGAAGCGTGAAAGACGATATCAGCGCCCTGCTGGTACATATTGTTGGCAATGGCCTTGCCTTTGGCGGCATCGGTGAATGATTCAGCATACTGGCGCAGCACTTCAGCATCCGGGTTGGCCATCTTCACACCGGCCATATAGCCGTACTCAAACTTTTCGATCAGCGGAAATTTGATTCCGCCGACAAAACCGACCTTGTTGCTCTTGGTCATTTTACCGGCTATATAGCCGACCAGAAAAGAGGGCTCCTCTTCCTGAAAAACTGCGCAGGTCACGTTTTCCGGCGTTTCCGGCCCATAGGAGAAATCGATGATCGCATACTTCTGGTCGGGATTGATCTCAGCGGTCTCCTTGATCGCATCACCCATCAGAAAGCCGATGCCCCAGATCAGGTCATAGCCGGCATCGGTCAGGGTCTCCATGTTCGGTCCGTAATCCGCATCCTGCTTGGACTCTTTGTAGGCAACCTTGATGCCAAAATCCTTTTCAGCCCGCTGCAGTCCTTCCCAGGCAGACTGATTGAACGACTGATCGTTGACACCACCAACGTCGGTGACCATCGCGATGCTCATTTTCTGCGCCAGCGCCAGCGGTGCAAGACAGAGACACAGGCCCAGACCGAGGACGGCCGCCTGCAGGATTCGGACATTTTTCATGATCTTCTCCTCGATTTTTTTTTAACGTCAGTTAGTGATGATGGGATTCAGGTCTTGGTCCAGATAACAGCAAATGATCTGCGGCAGTGTGCAGGTCCATTTTTTATGACACGTCCCGGAAAACTTTTCAATATCAGAGCGCCGGGTCACCCCCGTTTGGCTCAACTTTAAAAAACCCGCTCAAGGTTGCCGCAACATCGCAAAAACTTTTCCTGATGCCGAGGCTGCGCCCCGCCCGTCCCGGCCTCAGGATCAGGAGCGGAACATATTCCCGGGTGTGATCGGTGCCGGGATAGCCCGGGTCACAGCCGTGATCCGCGGTGATGATAAGCATATCGGTTTCAGTGAGCAGTTTGATGATCCCCGTCAGCGCCTCGTCGATTTCCTGTATGGCGCTATAATAACCGACAGGGTCGCGGCGATGGCCATGCAGCATATCGGTATCGACCAGGTTGACGAAAATCAGCTGATCGCAACACTGCTCTTCCTGCAGAAGTTCCTCAACCCGTCTCAGACATGGTGCATTGCCCTTGTCGGGATAACTGCGGCTGAGCCCCTGCTGGTTGAAGATGTCGCCGATCTTGCCGACCCCGACGGTCTCTATCCCGCCTTCCTGCAGCCTGTCCAGCACAGAGGGGCCAGGCAGATCGATGCTGAAATCCCGGCGGTTTGGGGTTCTGATGAAGGCGCCGGGCCTGCCGGTGAAGGGCCGGGCGATGACCCGGGCCACGCGATAATCGTCACAGATGGTGCGGGCCTTCTCACAGATCCGGTAGAGCGCTTCGGGACCGATGATCTCTTCGTGGGCGGCGATCTGCATGACCGAATCGGCCGAGGTATAGCCGATAACTTTGCCGCCGCGCATCTGTTCGCTGCCCAGTTCCTCGATGATGGCAGTGCCGGAAACGGCACGGTTGCCGATCAACTCATAGCCGGTGGCCTGCTCGAAACGGGCGGTCAGTTCCGGGGGAAAAGACGGATAGGATGGGGGAAAGAGATGAAACCCATGCTCGGAGACGAGGCCGGTCAGTTCCCAGTGGCCGGTGGTGGTGTCTTTGCCCCTGGACCGCTCAACCATTGCCCCAAACGATGCGGTCGGCTCAGGGACCGGCGGACAGCGCGCAAGCTCTTCCGCCGTCAGGGCCGCTGCATTACCGAGTCCCAGGGCCAGCAGGTTGGGCCACTGCACCCGGGTGTGCCCTACTTCAGCCTCGCAGACCGAGCGCAGGGTATGGGCTCCTGCATCGCCATAGTCAGCCGCATCGGGCAGCGCCCCGATGCCAAGGGCGTCGATCACCAGGACCAGGGCCCGCATCTCAGCCGTCCAACTCGCCGATAATCGTCACCCCGGCACTGGCGCCAAGCCGGTCGGCTCCGGCCTCGATCAGGGCCAGGGCCTGCTCCAGGGTGGATATCCCGCCCGATGCCTTGATCTGCAGACGATCTCCGACAACTGATTTCATCAGCCTGATATCTTCGACTAGCGCCCCGCCGCTGCCGAAGCCGGTGGAGGTCTTGACAAAATCTGCCCCCGCCCGCTCGGCTATCGAGCAGGCGGCCCGCTTTTCTGAATCACTGAGATAGCAGGCCTCGATGATCACCTTGACCAGGGCCTGCCCGGCGGCGGCAACCACGGCCCGGATATCATTTTCGACCTGGTCGTGAAGCCCCTGTTTCAGTGCGCCGAAGGCCAGCACCATATCGATCTCGTCGGCCCCATCCTCAACTGCGCGTCCTGCTTCCACCGCCTTGACCTGACTGGTACTGCAGCCCAGCGGAAAGCCGACCACCGAACAGGTCTTGACTCCGGATCCCCTGAGTGTCCGGCTCACCAGAGCCACATGGCAGGGGTTGACGCAAACCGAGTGGAACTGATACTCAACGGCCTCCCGGCAGAGGTCTTGGATATCGCCCTGCGTGGCAAACGGTTTCAACAGGGTATGATCGAAATAGCGGGCCAATTCCTGCTTATTCATGCGCTCCTCCACGACATCTCAACGCTTCCGGGAACACTGAAGCAAGAAAGCCTCAGTCCCGGATATGCTCATAGATCAGCGGCGGCGGCTCAACACGTTGCTCGCCGACAAGCACCGCTGCCTGGATCTGTTCGACGGCGCTGGGCAGATTTTTCCTGTCATTGACATAGACCCGGGCCAGTGCATCTCCGGGATGCACGCGGTCTCCGAGACGCACCTCCATTTTCAATCCGACGGCGGGGTCGATCGGCGCATCTTTCTTTGTACGCCCGGCCCCAAGCAGCAGCGCAGCACTACCGATCTGGGCTGTCCTGATCTGATTGATAAATCCTCCTCTTTCGGCTCTGACCACCACTTCCTCCGCCGCCCGCGGCAGTATTGAGGGATCCGAACAGACCCGGGGATCGCCGCCCAGCAATTCGATCATCCGCCCAAGATGCTGCAGCGCCCTGCCGGACCTAAGCGCTGCTTCGAGTTGGTTCATAGCCGCTTCCCTGGAACCGGCCAGCTCGGCGCTGAGCAGCATCTCCGCAGCCAGCTCCAGAGACAGACTCTTAAGATCACCGCGACACTCCCCGCGCAGTATGGCAATGGCTTCCTGGACTTCCAGTGCGTTGCCCACCGCCCGGCCCAGAGGCTGGTTCATATCGGTAACCAGCGCCGAGGTGCGATGGCCGGCACGACGGCCGATGGCAACCATCAACCCGGCCAGCTTCCGGGCCGCATCGAGCTGGTTCATGAAAGCGCCGCTGCCAACCTTGACATCGAGTACGATCCTATCGGCACCGGAGGCGAGCTTCTTGCTCATGATGGAGCTGCTGATCAGTGAGATATTATCCACCGTAGCGGTCACATCGCGCAGCGCATAGAGTTTTCTGTCGGCCGGCACCAGGTTGGCCGACTGAGCGACAATCGCCAGCCCGCAGTCGGCCACAATCCGAACAAAGTCATTCAGCGTGACAGATGCCTGCAGGCCGGGAATCGACTCGAGTTTATCGATGGTGCCTCCGGTGTGCCCGAGCCCGCGTCCTGAAATCTTGGCTACCCGCCCACCGCAGGCAGCCACCAGCGGAGCGGCAATCAAGGTTGTGGTGTCGGCCACGCCGCCGGTGGAATGTTTGTCGAGCTTTAGGCCATCAATTGCTGAAAGATCGACGATATCGCCGGAATCCCGAATGGCCAGGGTCAGTTCAGTGGTCTCCCGCTCGTCCATGCCCCGAAACCAGATGGCCATCAACAGGGCCGCCGCCTGGTAGTCGGGGATGTCCCCTGCGGTGTAAGCGGAGACGAAGTAGTCGATCTGCTTTTTGCTGAGCGCAGCACCACTGCGCTTGCTCAAAATGATATCCTGGACCAGCACCATTCGTATCCTGATTTTTAAATTTATCGAAAGATCAGGTGACCTTCTTTTTGTTCACGAAAATGAATTCAATGACTTTTTCCAGGCCAGCCGATTCTGCACCCGTTCTTTTTTTATATTGAAACCACAGGAACATTTCAACAACTACCCTTTCTGGCAGCTTGTTGCCAGACGAAGATGCAACAGAAGCATCAATTCTTGCGGCAGATCTTGCAGGAAAATGCGACTCCATAGTAGAGTGGCCCTGGAATTGTCCAAACCGGCGGTTAACATTAGAGTCGGACATAAGGGAGCAGCAGATGGCCAAACTCTATTTTCGCTTCGGGGCGATGAACTGCGGCAAGTCGACCGCCCTGATCCAGGTCGATCACAATTACCGCGAGCGCGGCATGAAGACCCTGCTGATCAAGCCGGGCAGCGATCTCAAGGGAAGCGATGAAATTATCTCGCGCCTGCTGATCAAACGGCGAGTCGATATTCTGGCTGTGGAGACTGACAACCTGTTTGAGCTGGTCCAAAACTATAACGTGAAGCATGGGCAGATCCACTGTGTCCTGGTTGATGAAGCGCAGTTTCTGACCAGTGAGCAGGCGGATCAGCTCTTCGAAGTGGCGGTGCTGCAGGATATTCCGGTTATCTGTTACGGGCTGCGCACCGACTTCAGGCTGGACGGCTTTGCCGGCAGTGAGCGTTTGCTGCTGCTGGCCCACAGCCTCGAAGAACTCAAGACCATCTGCAAGTGCGGCCGGAAGGCGCTGGCCAATGCCCGCAAGGTAGACGGGCAATTTATTTTCGAGGGTGACCAGGTTGCCATAGACGGCATCGAAAACGTCAGCTACGAGCCGCTCTGCGCGCAATGCTACTATCAGCACAAGGCCGCCGGGCAGCACAACAGCAACCGCTCATCCTGATTACGCTGCGGTAAAATATACGCTCCCGAAATCCGACGATACCGCCTATCGGCTCAGGGCTGATAATCCCATTTATCCAGCCTGTCTTTGCGCATCTGGTCTTTCTCGGCTGCAGAAGCACCCCAGTTGCCGTCGTATACGGCCCCTTCCCAGTCACCGTAGGTGGGATTCGGCAAGACGATAAAACTGCTGCCCCATTGGTCCTTTAGCTTATCGGTTTCGACAAAGCGCTCCTCGACACCCTTATTACGAAATACACTTGAAAAGTCGTTGAGATTATCGCCCAGCAATAGCGCCACCTCGTATTCCGCGGCAACCTTATCCCTTCTGGCCTGCTTGTCGCTGGAGTCGGTGCGCAGCAGCAGATGTTTTTCATCCACATCAGGAAACCCCAGATCGGTGAGATTCTTTTTAGTTCCCTCATAGCCCACCATCTTGCGGTTGGTCACATAAAAAATCTCCACTCCCTTCGAGGAGGCATAGTTCAGAAACGCTGCGGCACCCGGCATGGCCTTGGCCTGGGCGGCCGCCATCCAGGGTTCCCAGGTCTTTGATGAATAGCCGAAATCCTGGCCGATCAGAAAGGCTTCATAGGCGCCGTTGTCGATTACCGTCTCATCGGCATCGACGATTACCGCAACCTTTTTGGTGCCCGAATAGGACGCAAGAAAGGTGTCAAGATTCATCCGGGCCAGATTGAAGGCCTGGTAGCACAGGGCCCGGAACTCCGCCGAAGCCTGCATCCAGAGCGTCGACATCACCAATTGTTCGTTGAGATCACGAGTTGTATATTCGGCCGACTGCCGGCTATCCACCTTTGCACAGCCACTGAGCAAAGCGGCACAAACGAGCAGAGACAGTCCCCACATCCGCAATCTATTTCCGCTATATGCGTTCATCGCAGTCTCCCTGATTTTTTATTCGATAAAAGATCCGATATCGCCGCATTCTCAGCCAGAAAGAGGCCCTACTCCAGCACTATATTTCAACACAAAACTACTCCGTTCCTAACAATTTCTCAAGCCATTTAAGGCGCTGCAACGGGTGTCTCTGCCGGCTGAAAAAACGTTCTACATATCTGAGTTCTTGCATTTATCCCAGTGTTCATGAATAGTATCGAAAATGACTCATCTGCAGGGCTCATCGCCCACGGCAGGCGGCACCCCACCAGCGCTTCCTACAGCGCAGAAAGGTAATGGATCTCGGACATGCATATTCAACGTATTGTCGTTCTCGGGCTTGGCAAAGTCGGCCATCTGGTCGCGCTGTTGCTCGATAAATCAGGCTTCAGCGTTACCGGCGCGGATCTCAGCGGCGGACAGGACTACCCCTTTGAGGTGATCAGCCTCGACGTAACCAGTCACGACGACCTGCAGCGCAAGCTTGAAGGTTTCGACGCGCTTGTCTCCTGCCTGCCCTACCACCTCAATACGACCATCGCCAGGCTGGCTGCGGCAACCTCAACGCATTACTTCGATCTGACCGAGGATGTGCAGACCACCAGGGACATCATCGAACTCAGCCGCTCACACCAGATTATCATGGCGCCGCAATGCGGTCTGGCTCCTGGTTATATCGGTATTATCGGCGCCTCGCTGGCGGAGAAATTCGACACCATCAGAAATATCAGGCTGCGGGTCGGCGCCCTGCCTAAGCACCCGACAGGGCAGCTCGGCTACGCCTTCAACTGGTCCCCCGAAGGGGTCGTCAATGAGTATTTGAACGATTGTGAAGTGATCGAAGATTCGGTCCGCAAAATGGTGTCGCCGCTGGAATGGCTTGAAACCCTGGTAATCGACGGACGCGTGCTCGAAGCCTTCACCACCTCAGGCGGTCTCGGAACCATGTGTGAAACCTATGCGGGGCATGTCGAAAACCTCGACTACAAATCGATACGCTACCCCGGCCATGCCCATTTGATGAACTTCTTTCTGCATGAACTGCTGATGCGCGAAGACCGGGCGGCCGCCGGCCGAATTCTGGTCAATGCCAAGCCGCCGGTAAACGAGGATGTGGTCTACATCCATGCTTCGGCCGAAGGTTTCCTGGGCGCTAAACTGAGCCGGGAGGAATTCGTCCGAGTCTATCAGCCCCGCATGATCTATGGTGAAACCAGAAGAACTATCGCCTGGACAACAGCGGCTTCGGTCTGTGCGGTAGTTGAACTGGCGGCGTCCGGACAGCTTGGCGAGCGGGGCTTTATCAAACAGGAAACCATCGGGCTGGATCATTTTCTGGGCTCGCATAACGGCAGACTTCTGGCCGACCAGGAACACGGGGGGCCGTTTGTCTGACCCCCCGGCAGCAGCAAGGCTGCTTTGGAGAAGACGGTTATACCACCATGTTGCCGGCCATAAATAATCGATTTAAAAAACTAATCACCTAACCACGGAGAACCCTTATGAAACAGGTACCCAGACTCACCCTGGATGACGCAAAACTAATGCTGGCGGCGGCAGAACAGAAAGCCCGGGAAATCGGCGTGGATATGGATATCGCCATTGTCGACGACGGCGGCAACCTGCTGATGTTTCAGCGCATGGACAACGCCCGGGTCACCTCGATCTCCATCGCCATCGACAAGGCCTTCACCGCCGGGGCGGCCAGAAAATCGACCCGGGCCTACGGTGAGGTCAGCGGTCCCGGTCAGCCCGTCTTCGGCATCAACTCGAGCATTCAGGGCCGTTTTATGATTTTTGCCGGGGGCCTGCCGATCTTCATCGACGACCAGCCGGTCGGTGGCATCGGCTGCAGTTCCGGCAGCCCCGACCAGGACGAAGAGGTCGCCCAGGCCGGTATCGATGCGCTGCTCATGGCCATTGGCTAGGCCTGCTTGACTGCGAGAAAACGAGATTGAAAAGTAGCGGTAAACAAGGTAGGTTCTTTGCGTTGATAAGAAAAGAGGACGAGTACGTTTGACATTCAGACTTGCCGACAGAGAAACTGAAAGACCCATCTGAGTGAATGGCCTGGCCCGTGTCCAGGTATCCGCCATATGGGTTTTTTTGTTCTTACATTCAAAGGTTTTCAGCCCGGAGGTAGACATGTTCAAGATCGTAAAGCGTGAAGAGATGGCAGAAGGGACCGTGATTCTCAACGAAATTGAAGCTCCGTTGATTGCCAAGAAAGCCAAACCCGGCCAGTTCGTAATCTTAAAGGCCGATGAGGATGGAGAGCGGATTCCGTTGACGATGGCGGAAACCAACAAGGAAAAAGGCACCATCACCATTATTTACATGGTCGTCGGCAAGTCTACCGCCCTGTTCAGGGACCTCAAGGTTGGCGACAGCTTCCAGGACGTCATCGGGCCGCTGGGCAAAGCCACCCATCTGGAAAAGAAAGGCAAGGTCATCTGCGTCGGCGGCGGCACGGGCGTGGCGGTGCTGCACCCTATCACCCGGGCCATGAAGGACATCGGCAACGAGGTTACCTGCATCATCGGGGCACGCACCAAGGACCTGCTGATTCTTGAAGAACAGATGAAAGCTGCCTCCCACGACCTGCGGGTCTGCACCGATGACGGCTCTTACGGTCATCACGGATTCGTCACCGAAGTGATGAAGGAAGTGCTGGACGGCGGCGATATCAAGGAAGTCGTGGCCATTGGCCCGGTGCCAATGATGAAGGCAGTTTCCAGCATCACTAAAGAGTACGGGGTTCCTACGCTGGTCAGCTTGAACCCGATCATGGTCGACGGAACCGGCATGTGCGGCGGCTGCCGTGTGTCGGTAGGCGGCGAAACCAAGTTTGCCTGCGTCGATGGGCCGGAATTTGACGGCCATCAAGTGGATTTCGACGAGCTCTGGCTCAGGCTTCAGGCCTATATGGAAGACGAAAAGAAATGCCACCAAGACTATTGCACCATTCGTGACGCAAAATAGAACTTTGATCTAACCTGCATTGATAAACCGTCTTTCATAGGGAGAAGAACATGGCGGAAAAACCAGCAAAACCAGTAAAAAACCCCCGAATTTTGATGCCAGAACAGGACCCTCAGGTGCGGGCCCGCAATTTCCTTGAAGTTCCCACCGGATACACCCATAAAATGGCCCAGGAAGAGGCTGCCAGGTGTCTGCAGTGCAAAAAACCGGGCTGTGTTGAAGGCTGTCCGGTGGGCGTTGATATCCCTGGTTTCATCGATCTAATCAGCAAAGGCGACATGACCGCTGCGATCCGCAATCTGTGGAGCAAGAATGCGCTGCCCGCCGTCTGCGGACGGGTCTGTCCCCAGGAGATCCAGTGTGAGGGAAAATGCATCCTGGCCAAAAAAGGCGACCCGGTGGCCATCGGCAACCTGGAGCGTTATTGTGCCGACTATGAACGCGAGAACGGTACCGGCGAGCTGCCCCCCAAACAGAAACCGACCGGCAAAAAGGTGGCGGTCATTGGCTCCGGACCTTCGGGGCTGACCGTGGCCGGGGACCTGATCGTCAAGGGCCATGAGGTAACCATTTATGAAGCCTTCCACAAAGCCGGCGGCGTGCTGGTATACGGCATTCCCGAATTTCGCCTGCCCAAGGCCATCGTGGCCCAGGAGATAAACTTTCTGGAGCGCCTCGGGGTCAAGCTCGAATGCAATGCGGTTGTCGGCCGCACCGTGTCGCTCGACGAGCTGCAGGAAGAAGGCTATGACGCGGTCTATGTAGGTGTCGGCGCCGGGCTGCCGCGCTTTATGAACATTCCCGGGGAGAATCTGGTCGGCATCCTCTCTGCCAATGAATACCTTACTCGGGCCAATTTGATGAAGGCCTACAAATTCCCCAAGGTCGACACCCCGATCCCGATTGGCAAAAACGTTGTCGTTCTCGGTGCCGGAAACGTCGCGATGGATTCGGCCCGCACGGCGATGCGGCTCGGTGCGGACAGCGTCAAAATCGTCTACCGCCGCTCGCGCGAAGAGATGCCCGCCAGAAAGGCCGAGATCCACCACGCCGAGGAGGAAGGCATCGAGCTGTTCCTGTTGACCAACCCGACCAGATATATAGGCAACGAGAAGGGACGCCTGACCGGCATGGAGTGTTTGAAAATGGAACTCGGGGAACCAGACGATTCAGGGAGGCGGCGGCCGGTGGCCATTGAAGGCTCCGAGTTCGAGATGAACTGCGATCTCTGCATCGTAGCGGTCGGATCAGGTGCAAATCCTCTGCTGACCAGCGAAACGCCCGACATGCAGCTGAACCGGTGGGGCTACATCCACACCGATGAGAGGACCGGCAAGACCACCAAGAAAGGGGTCTGGGCCGGCGGTGATATCGTCACCGGGGCGGCCACCGTTATTCTGGCCATGGGCGCCGGCCGCGAGGCAGCCAACTCGATGCATGATTATCTGACCCTGGGCTGGTAACGCGCCTGGCACTACCTCCGCAATACCCTGTTGTTAACCAACGCCCCGGATGCTGTTTGCCGGGGCGTTGGCATATCTGCCGAATCGGTTTGCCACAAACACTCGAATGCTCAAGACTCTGGAGCTTTGTAACCGGTCATCAATGGCAGCCTGAGTTGCAACCATCAGAGTCGTGCTGTAGATTAGCAGAGTAGTCTTCTGAGACGTTCACCCGGAGTTTCTCGTGTCATCACAAGGCCGCAGAAAAATACTGGCATTGCTCTTTATGGTACTCGTGCTGGGTATCCCGTTCGGGATGATTTACTACGTTTCTACGGACTATTATCAGGACCGGTTTCAGGAATGGAGGAAGAGAAATGAGATCACTCCTGCCCAGCCGATACGCACCGAGGTGAAAGATGGCCAGGTCATATTGCTTAAAGATAAAAAGCAGCAGGTCGGAAAGATTGCACTCGTCTTCAAAGATTATCGTAAAAAAACTATTTTTTTAGACATTTATCTGCTTGATCTCGACCCGCAGCAGCCCTATCCGCTGGAAATAAAAAAACAGGGATCAAGCCAGGAACTGCTGCTCGGGGAGCACTACTACCAGATCGTCTCGGTCAACAACCGCTATCTCAATATCAAACCTCTCGATACCTACCAGAGCCCCTGAACTGGGACCGCTTGGAAAGCACCACGCAGCAGATATTCAGATCGAGCTTGATCCTCTAAAAAAACGTATCTTCGCAGATGAAACAGATCGTATACATTATCGCCCTCTGCCTGATTATTGGCGGCTGCAGCAGCAAGTCCGAACCTCGGCCAACCAAGGACTACCAGCTCGAAGCACTGCAAAATGAGGTCAGGCAGGTCAGTCTGTTTATCGACAACTGGACCGGCTACGACCAGGCCTACAGCAGGATAAACAGCCTGGAAGAATATAAACGTACCAAAGCCAGAATACTTGCCTCGCAGTCCTATGCAAAACTTACCAACAGGCTGGAATTCGAACAAAAGATTGCCCAGTTTGATGCGATCGTCAAGCGTCACGAGACCTGGCTGAAAGAGCGCAAAGAACTGCTTGGCAGGATTGAACGTTACTCTGCCCAGTACCGGCAGGCTCAGCAGGAGCTCTTTACTAAATTTGCCAAGCCGCTGCGCGTCGGAGCCTATGAACTGGTGATAGCCAACGCCTACTATCAGCTCAAAATCACCGACCCCGATCAGGCCTATGCCTCAGCCAGATATGTCGGTCTCAAACAGCTGAACATCATTGCCGCCTCAAAAGATCTGCCCCTGCGTCTGCCACATCTCATTGTCGGCGATTTCGTCGTCGAAGTTAGGATAACCAACAGATCCCAGAAAAAAATCCTGCGTCCCGACGGCTACATCGTTCACAGCCAGAACAAGACCGGTAAAAACGGCTCCTACGTGGCCCGTTCCTTTCGTGAATACCTGGTTCAGTTCAGCGATGATATCAACAACCGCTATGAGTTTTCCCAGGCGGTGGGAGTCACCAATAAGGATTCCGAGAACGGCGTTCGGCCGGGCCAATCAGCAGTCTGGTCATTTCAGTTCAACCGGGAAAACCACCCGATTGCCAGCGTCAAGACGTTTCGCATCCTTTTTCCGCAACGGGTGTTCGAAAAGCCGCTGACATTGAGTATTCCCACTGCAGTAATTCGCATCCCGGAACTGCCCGCCCCGTTAAAAACTGCGCAGCCCTGAGAACAGAGGTCGAGTTCGGGTGCTGCCTTTGTTAACTGCTGCTATTGGCTTTACTGGGTCGGCAGATTGTACTGCTAGCACATGTTCATTAGCCCCTGAAAAGCCGCAAAACATAGACGAGAAAGCACTGCTCAGTATATGGTTCTGCTGCACTAATACAGCAAAACCTCTTTTTCTGTTTTCAAACGGACAGGAAAAAATCAGCAATAGAGCCAGAGAAAAAACAGTGGAATCACCAGACCGGCCCCAACCAGCCACTTGCCCCGACCGGCGAGTCCTTTGCGCCCCTTGAGGATCAGGATGCCGCTGACGGCCAGCACCCCAAGACAGAACGCATAAAGATCGGCAAACCAGGTCCACAGCTTTTTGGCATGGTTGAGGTGCAGGAAATTGGCCTCATAGAGCAGCGGACGCTTATTCGATTTCTCCTGGAATACGCGGGCGTTATCGAGATCAACGGTGAGGTTGTTGTCAACCACGAAGATCTTCAGGATAGACGCGTCCTGCCGGTAAATGTTTTTCAGCTCACCGGATTCACCGAGTTGAGCCAGAACCGCTGTGGTCACCGCCCGGTCATCGAACAGATCGAGACCGCCAAGATCGATCGCATCAACCCTCTTTTCCAGGGCGTAGGTGGGATTCCAGTCCTGGATATGGTTGACTGCAATCCCAGAGATCACATACAGGATAGTCAGCCCGAAGCAGAGGTAGCCCAGATCGCGGTGGATGGCGATATTGAATTTGCGCCACTTCATCGCCTGGAGTCCCGCCGTTATCCCTCGATCTGTGCACCGATCCCCTTCAGGCGGATCATCCGTTCATCCTTTACCGTTGCGGGGTCGAAGGGCTGGCCTTTTTCTTCGGCCAGGTGCTGCATATATTTGATCATTTCCTGACGCGACATCTTCAGCTCTTCAACGACGCCCTCGACCACCGCCATGCGACCGGAAGCACTCATCGGAAACACGATTTCGCCGTCGACCACCTTTACCTGAATCTTCTCTCCCTGCCGGTCGCCAGCCAGGTAAACCCAGCAGCCCCGCTTGGAACAGACCTCCAGAATCATTCCCTCGACCCTGACCGGTTTGCCGATATAGGCATCGGGATCGTCAAGAATGGCTGAAACCGGTGTCTTCTCGGCAATGCTCACCCCTTTGCCGTAGACATCTGTTTTGGCCTGTACCTGGGTCGAAAAAAGAAATAGAACCGCTATGAACAATACAATTTTATTCAAGACATACCTCTTTCTGCCATCAATGATCTGTATATGAAGATCACTCAGATTAAAAATTTCGAAGAAATAACAAAAGCCTCCATTCTTCACAGTAACGCTGGAAAAATGGAGGCTCGTTTAAATACGACTAAACTTATTCCTTTTCGCTGATCTCGTAGGTACCGTTATCGGCCACGGTGATATTGGCATCAAGGAATTTCGCCTGATAGCCTTTCTCTGTCAGGGTGAGATAAGCCATCTCCGCCCGGATGCCCGTGCTGCAATGAATGAATACCTGTTTGTCTTTGGGGATCTCGTCGAGTCGCTCGATCACCTCTTCGGCAGGAATCGTGATGGCACCGGCAATCTTGCCAGCCTCGGTCTCATCATCGGTGCGTACATCGAGAACCACCACATCAGTCAGCTTGTTGCTCGCCGCGTCGGAGAATGCCGCGATATCCACGGCCCCCGCTTTGGGCTTGGGAACATAAACGATTTCAGTCGGTGTGTCACCGCTTGCAACCGGCAGATCGGCCTTCTGCCAGCCGTTGAACCCGCCGATCAGCACGGAGGTGTTCATATAGCCCCAATCCCGAACTGTAGAGAAATACTGCTGGGCAGCTTCGGTGTCGGCGCCATAGAGCACAATGGGAGCCTTTTTAATTGCAGGGAAGCGGTCTTTGGCCGCCGCCAGCGCATCCCCGGGAATCGATATCGCACCCTTGATGTGAGCTGCTTTGGCACTATCGGCATCCCGGACGTCAATCAGTACGACCGGTGTTTCGGTGTCCATCATATTCTTGAGGGATTTGGAAACCGAATGCAGCGGCTGCTTGGCCTTTTTCCAGGCAGGCAGACCATCATGAAAAACCTTGATATTGGTGTAACCCAATTTTTCCGCCCGACCGGCGGAAGAAGGACTCAGGCGTCAGGTGGGCCCCCCGCAGTAGAAAACCAGCAGGTTGTCCTTGTTTTTGGGCAGCTTGTCCAGGTTTTTGTCGAACTGCGCGTCATAGATCGAGATGGCGCCGGGGATATGTCCCTCGATAAAGAGTTTGCCGGGCCGTGCATCGACGATGGTGAATTCACCTTTCTCGGGGCCCATTGCCACCAGAGGTGCAAGTTCTTCAAGCTTTATCAGCAGCGCCGGATCGAGTTCGGCCGGCGGCTTGACATCCACGGAATCGGCTATCAGCAGACCGTCTTCCTGGCGATAGGTGACCAGAACTTCTTTGCCTGATTCGATCTTGTTGAGCGCCTCTGCGCCGGTCAAAATGGTCTCGTCGTCGAAATTGACCAACCATGAACCGCCGCCGGTATCAACCTTGAGGGTTTCCGCTTTCATGGATACACTGCCAAGCCGGCCCCGAATATCGTTTTCCGTATCATCGGTGTGACATTGCATACAGGGCTTCAACACCTTCGGCTTTGCATCCTTCGCCAGCAGGGTGCCAGGCACCAGCAACAGAGAGACTGCCGCTAAGCCCAATGCTGTTTTCATTAATGTACTGTTCATTCATCAACCTCCAAACCTCTTGATTGCCTCTTTACGGTCTCAATAAAACAACCGCGCTATATCCAGGTAAACTCATTTTTCCATAACAAAGTCAGCGATATCTGAGAAAGACGGGGAGCCGCCGCGTTGTCAGCCCCTGACACAAAGATGGCACGTACTTCGTTGTGGTATCTCTGATAGCATTTTATTATATTGCTAAATAATTGCAAGCTTAACCTGCCCTCATCAGCCTATCGGCTCATATCCCCTCAGCGGCCTACTGCTGAATGCTTTCAGACCAGCCACCCCGCATCAGATCAACCCAATTTCTACTAAATCACTGTTACTACGTGGTAATAATACTTCGTGGTATTGTAACCAGAAGCCATCAACGGTATAGTAAAGTTAAGTACTACAAATTGGGAAACATCGAATGACACTGCACCTTCAGCCGGTGACAGCGAAGTCAGACAGGGTAAGGCAGATGGAAAAGCGGGGAGTATCAGCGGTTCCGAGATTTTTGCCGGTAGTTGTTCTGGTTTGGCTGGTATCTTGTTTTCCTTTTTCAGAAGCACATGGCGCACAGCCGATACAGCCGCTGATGGGTCCGCCCGGCCAGGATCAGGGAGCGGTAATGCTTTCGCATTTCAATGATCCCACCGGGCAAAAGCCTGCTATAATCGCCCCCGAACAAAAGCATCCACCCCTCTGCCCACTGTCCAAACCGGCCGGGAAGGAAACGCTCCGATTGAAGGTAACCGGTGCAGAGCTGCACTGCTCTGAAGATGACTGCAGTCACCACCATCACGGCTGCAAGCTTGAAATCATGTACAGTCTGAGTTCAGGAAACCATACGCACAACGATATCGGGGCATCGGTGGTGTGCAATGCCCGATTGAATTATATCACCAGCCATGGCTATCGGTTGCAAAGCGAGCGCTGTTCGAACCCGATGTGCCACACCCTGCAACAACATGCCCAAATCGATAGCAAGATCATCCTCGGTTTTCAATTCAGCCCCTACGAACAGGTTGTCGATGCCCGGGTCGATTCCATCCAGTGCCATATCGAAAATGCTGAGATTCTGCGCGACTCTTCAGCAAACCAATTATTCGGTCAATCCACATTTTCTCAGCTGTTGTTCATGCAACCTCGCTAAGAGGCCGGCGAGACAATAGAAAAAGCCCGACACCATTACAGGTGCCGGGCTTTTAAAGGAGAGCAAACGATCAGTGTAAGCTATTTATTCTTGTTGCCCTTGCCGTTGTTGCCGTTGTTGCCGCCCTTGCCGCTGTTACCGTTGTTGCCGCTCTTGCCGCTGTTGCTACTCTTGCCGTTGTTGCTGCTTTTGCCATTATTGCTGCTTTTGCCGTTATTGCTGCTGCCGATGCTTGCCCCACTCCTGCCGTTGTTGCTTTTGTCCTTGCCCGATGAATTGCTCGTAGTGGAAAAGTCTGACTGCGATTGATCTGATTTATTCGATCTGCCTGAGCCGGCTGATGAACCGCTTTTCCCGCTGGAACTATTCACTTTACCCCCAACGGTTTCGGAGATGACACTTCCGGCTGCCACACTGGTTTGGGTCAAACCAATCGATTTTTTGGCGTTTCCTTTCTGCTTGGCAGATGCCTGGTTTTGGTTCCGAAAGTTATATTCATGTTGATTTCTTTTTGTAACTTCAAGTAACTCAGCCTCAAGTGATAAAACATCCAGATCAGGAGCTGGGATCTCAGGCTCGGGGTCCTTAACGCCCATTTTTTTAAAATGACCAAGACCTGCCAGTCTGGGTTCAAATCCCAATTCTTTGATAATCACTCCCCAACCTTTTCCCTCTAGGCGTTTTTGCGTGATGATCGCGAGTTGAGTCTCAGTAGCTATTGCAACCTGGTCAGCCAGTGCTTTTTCATATTCTTCAGCGTAGAATTTATCATACATTGTTTGCTTAGCATTTTTATAACCATCGCCAGTAGCTCTATCAATCGCATAGTTGTAAGCAGGCTAGTCTTTCTTCCTCAACAATCCTGTTGAGCTCAGTCTCGTAAAGCTGCTGCCGTCCTCCATAATTATCTGCACGATCACGGATTTCCTGCATGTAAGATGCATAATCTTCTCTTGTACATTCTGAAGAACATTTTTCATCTGCATATTTTTTTGCTTCTGTCTCTATGAAATTTTCTGCGAAAAGCGAAGCGGCACCCTTATACTTTTCAATATTTTCCTCATCCTCTACGACACCTTCTGCATACTGATTCGCTAATTCAACAACATAATCATCAGCAGAACTCTCGGCTTTATCTCGAACCTCATCAAGATTTATAGAAGATGCTGCATCTTCCTCCGAAACAGACACCCCTGCAAGATTTTGAGCACGCTGAACCTGCGCCGGACTGTTGAAACTCGGTGCTTCATCAACCGCATAAACCGCAACCGGGCTCACCAGGCAGATCGCCGTCGCCAGAATCAGTAAATTTTTCCATAAGTTCATATTGAAACCTCCTTCTCTTGTTCTGGTCTCAGGCGACTAAATAAAAGCAGTCCTTCTGAAAGCTCAACAGCTGATGTGCCATCCTGCCCTTGTAAGGTTTCCGGTGCATCGAACCAGCTGAGCCTGACCTGTTTTTTTATGTCAGAATCACTCATTTGTATGATCATTTTTTTAATTTCAAAGGCCCTTTGCCTGGCCGCTTCCCGGTCATTTTCGATAAAGGCCACCACCTCGAGAGTCAGCCGTTCATCCTGTTCCAGGATCGATGCCAGAGGAGCAAGTTCCTCTTGACGAATATCTTCCGGCAACGATTCATCAAGCAGCGCCTGCTGGTTTACAATGATTTTTTGTGGCCCGACCCGATAGCTGCGAAATGAGAAATCACTGATAACCATTGAGGCGCTGTTACCGCCCTGAACGCTTGAGCTCCCAGCCGATTATCCTGCAGAAATGAACGCCAGGAACTGATCTCTTCCGGAACCCGATTCAGGGCGCGATAGATCAAGCCGCTGTTATAAAGGGCCACTGGTTCGTCCGGCGACAGCGCCAGTGCTGCCTGATAGGCATCGAGTGCCTCGTGGTAATTCTTGTCGCTCAGATAGTTGTGGCCAAGATTGATAAGCAGCGGAACACTCCGAGGATCGGTACCAAGGCCCCTGAGGTAACTGCGGCGCTCCCCTTCCTTGTCCCCGTTGGCCCAGTGTCCGACACCTTCCCAATAGGCAAATTCAGGATTCTGCGGATCGAGCAGCGCGGCCCGCCGCAGAAAGGCAAGAGCCTGCGCTTCACTGTTGTCCGCCTGCAGCAGGCCGCGACCGACCATATAGGCTGACTCTGGGTTCTCCAATGTCTCCGGCTGAATCTGTGATTCAGAATAAGTGTTGGTGGCAACCTGCACAGGATTCTGATGAGTAATTTGCCCGAGAAAAAACGATCCGCAAATCAGCAGTGCAACCCCAAAGGCATAGATCGGCCTGAAGGAAATGGTCTGGGACTGTGAAACGAAATTCCAGATAGCGCTTATCAGCGATGGTTTGGGTGAAGAGATTCG
Organism: uncultured delta proteobacterium; assembly: GCA_963824415.1. Lineage (GTDB taxonomy): Bacteria > Desulfobacterota > Desulfobulbia > Desulfobulbales > Desulfocapsaceae > JABDQA01. The sequence continues at coordinate 151,508 of CAWGPM010000001.1, read as the reverse complement.
AGCCATTACCCGGTCAGTCAGATCAGTCGGGACTTCCTTGAGCGGCAGGTTCTGCAATTGCTCGATCAACTCCTGCTCCCTGCTTTTAAGAGGATTCGTGTCCATCTTCCTAGTTTTTCAGTTTCTGGCCAAGTTCGTCGAGTGCCCGGTGCAGGCGCATCTTCACAGCACTTTCAGAAATTTCAAATATCTCGGCAATTTCCTTAATCGAACGTTCGTGTCTGTACTTTAGAAGCACCATTTCTCTCCGGTCTTCGGCAAGCATTGCAAGGGCTGCGACCAGACCTTTGGCCTCCTGGTCAGCCTCAAGGAGGCTTTCCGGCAGCTTTGTTTCATTATCGGCGCTTTCCCGCGCGAATGTTTCAAGGTTGTGCTCATGCGTACTTCTTTTTCTGGCCCAGTCTTTTGCATAATTGAGTGCCAGGGTGTAGAGCCAGGCAAAAAAATTTTTCTGATTCCTGTATTGTCCCAGCCTCTCAAAAGCCCTGCAGAAAACGTCCTGGGTCATATCGGCGGCATCCTCAGCGGTGCCGCTGTAACGATACATCAGGTTGTAAATCTGGATCTTGTAACGCTCAACAATCTCCGCGAAAAAATCGCTCTCGCCTCCCCGGATTTTTTGGATAAGCGCGTCGTCAGAAATCTCCATAAAACTGATTGCTCTTTAATTTAATAAACGTCTGCCAATCGCATTGGTCACATAAAAATCTAAGAAATCGAATAATCGGCTGGAGGAACCCGACACCATTATTTCGCTGTGACGAAAAAGCTGACCGATTCATCGATCGTCAGGTTCCTTTTCTTGATCGTCAGTTTGTGAGGCTCTGAAAACCAGCTGATACCGATTTTATTCGGCTCTATTGCGGGAAATTCGTCGACGAGGTAACGCTTGATGGCATGGGCTTTTTGCCGGGCCAGATCCTTGTTGTTTTTCTGATAGACAACAATTTGCAGGGTTCCTTTATCTAGATTTTCAAAAATCGAACCAATCACGTTGAGGGATTCATGGCTGGACGTATCGAGGGTTGAAGAAAACGGTTCAAACCAGATTTTTTCGGTGGTAACTGCCAGCGCACCAAGCCGATGATTGCGGAAAGTGAAATCGCCCAGCATGTTCAGATAGTCGGTGGCCTGAAGCGCCATCGCGCCTGCTGGATAGCGCCACAGATATTCAAGCCAGGCACGCCGTTCCTCGGGGGACCTGCCCAGCTGGTGCAGGATAAGAGCGCGATTGTACAGAGCCGATGGGCTGTCCGGCCAGATCTCCAATGCTCTAGAATAGAGATCAAGGGCCTCCTGATAGCGCTTCTTCTGAAGCTCTATATGCCCCAGGTTGATCAGCGACTGCAGATGCTTTTCATCGATCTGAAGCGCTTTGCGGTAGCCGGCTTCCTCGCTTTTGGTATCGCCCAGGCCGCCGGCAGCCAGTCCTGCCCAGAAATGGTACTCCGCGTTCTCAGAATCGAGATCCCGGGCTTTGCTCAAGTGCAGGAACGCCAGCTTATAATCTTCATCCTCCAGCAGAAATCTCCCGTAATAATAGTTGGCCAGGCACTGTCCGGGTTATCAGCAACTTCCTGGGCAAAACTCTGCCGGCCCTGCTCATACTTCTCGGTGCTCAAATAGTAGTCGCCCTTGAAACTGTGTTCGACCGTGGTGCCGATGTCTTTTACTACACAGCCATTTATCATTACCGGAAAAAGTGACAGGCCGATCAACAGAGCAGGTCTTTGAAATAGTGTTCGAAGCATATGTTGCCTTTTTTAGCTTGGTGATAGGTGGGTTACCTTGAAGGCTATCACTGAAACTTCGAGAAATTCAATGTATTTTGACAATTTCGGCTAATTTTACCTCGATTCATCTGTGTTATAATACGTTGATATACTCGATTCTGACCCTGTTTCCGGAGGTTACACCTATGAATACCCCACGGTCTCTGCATATCGGCACCTGCTCCTGGAAATACGATTCCTGGAGAGGACTCATCTATCCGGAAGAAGGACAGATCAACCACCTGAGCGAATACAGCAACCATTACCGGACGGTAGAGGTTGACCAATGGTTCTGGTCGCTGTTCGATGGGGATACTGCGGTGTTGCCCAAGTCCGAGGTGGTGCGCGAATATGGGGAGTCGGTGCCGGAAGATTTCATCTTCTGCATCAAAGTACCTAACAGCATCACCCTGACCCACCACTACAACAAAGACCGACAGGGTCCCCTGCGCGGCAACCCCTGCTTTTTATCAGTTCCGCTGATGCAGCGTTTTCTCGAGACGCTGGAGCCGATCCGGGACCGGCTCGGTCCGCTGATCTTTCAATTCGAATATCTGAACAAGAAAAAGATGAACAGCCTCGGCGCCTTTATCAATCGCTTCGGCACCTTTGCCCGTGCACTGCCCGACGGTTACACCTATTGCGTAGAAACCAGGAATCCGAACTATCTGAAAAAGCCCTATTTCGAATTTCTACACAGCCAGCGCCTCCGCCACGTGTTTTTGCACGGTTACTACATGCCGCCGATATTCGAGATCTATCAGCAGTTCAGAAACCTGATCGAGGAGAAAACGGTGATCAGACTGCACGGTCCACACCGGCAGGAAATTGAAAAACAGGTGCAAAACGACTGGAGCAGCATCGTTGCACCAAAAGATACGGATATCGAACAGCTTGCGGCAATGCTCAGGGAGCTGAGCCAGCAGGACGTGGAGACTTTTTTATATGTGAATAATCATTTTGAAGGCTCGGCCCCGAGGACCATCGCGCGGATAGAAAGCATGCTTGCGCAGTCTTGAAAGGAGTTAAGAGGGGGCGGGAGGAAAACTCCCTGGAATATTACTTTGAATCGTCGGGATGGCCGTCATCCTCGCGACCCGTTTCAAAGGTGACTGCGAGATCATCACCTGCATCGTCGACGAACCATTCACTAATGATATCGTGTTCGTCGATATGTTTGATGAATTCCTCGGTGAGCTGGAAATCCTCTACCAGTTGATGGATTTTCTCGAGGTTAAGTGAGGTGATGTCGGTGATCTGAAAGCCGACATTTTCACCATGCCGATACACGGGCACGCCTGAAAAACGCACGATACCCCGGTCGCTGGTGGTGATCTCGACGTGGTACTCTTCATCGTCAATCAGGTCCACCGATGTGCTGACACACAGACCGCCGGCGCTGATATTGATCGCCTCGGCCTGGACCCTGATCTCCCTAGGCAGAGTAAGCAACACCTTACCAGAGGCCGGTATCCTGATATGCAAGCGCTGATATTTCATACTCAGCATATTCTACAATCATTTAACCAACAATGAAAGTGCAAAGCCGGGCTATCTATCCAATGAGTCGCACATAATGCTGTGGCAAGGACAATCCCTCAATGTTTCATGGGATCAGCGGCTGCGTAAAGAGCACACCAGGAGCAGGGAACCCGTTCAATATTGTGAGAACACCTGAAGGCCATAGGCAGCCCGGGCCCGGTCACATAAAAAATTACCGTCCCCGTCTTCCCAGGAACGCTTAAATGTCCGGCAGGTGGATGGTCTGGTTTGATAAATCCGGCACTGCACCAGGGTTCCGATAAAGCCGTCCAGGGCCACACAGCGGGGATTTTTAGTCTCGGTTCCGTGCATGAATCTGCGTGAATTAGCGGATATACCGCACATTTGAGACGAGACGACACCCCCGGGAACAGTATCTGCTTCGTGATCGGGAAAGGAGACCAGGAAAAAAGCGCAACAGGCCCCGCAGTAGAGACACGGGTTGGATTGAACCGATTGAGCCAGGCCCTTTGCGGCCGAGCCTATTGCGACCTCTGAGAGGTTTGCTGCGATCTCTGGGACCAGAGCCGGAAGGGACCTCTCTTTGCGTTTCCAGAATTGCCAGGGCACGTCGGTCTCCTGTCTGATCCTGCCTCATCTAGGGGATTAGACCAAACAGGAATAGAGACAGACTTGATCAACCGATAGATAGTTGGCGCCCCCGGCCGTTGGGAGGCATAGATAACTCTTACCTCAGATCAGCTCGAATAGCACCAGCATTATTTAATGGTGGAAAACCAGGCAATCGTCAAGGCAGCTGCCCAGGCAGAAATATGGCTCTAAAAACAAGCAGCCAGAGGGCAGGAGAACCTGCCTTCTGGCTGTATTAAGTGCTGAAATAAGAGCAGCTGCCCTCTAGCTGGCTAATTTGCTGATCAAGCCCGACGGCGATTCGAATCAGATGCCGAAATCAAAGGCCATGGCCTGGTTTCGTTTGGAGGAACGTTTCCCCCGGATCTTGCGGGGCTGTTTTTTCAACGGGGCTGCGGCGACTCCTGGTCTGCGGTATGCCTCGGCAGCCGTCTTCTGGCGGTTATCAGAGCCAGCCACCGGCAGGCTCTGCTGATAAACAAGTTTTTCCTTTAGAACACGCTCCAGGCTCTTGACCATCTTGACATCCTCGGAAGTGGCGAAGGTCAGGGCAGTCCCGGACAGGCTGGCCCGTCCCGTTCTGCCGGTTCGATGGATGTAAGCCTCGGTAGTACCGGGCATATCGAAGTTGATCACATGGGAGATGCCGGCCACATCGATGCCACGGGCGGCGATGTCGGTGGCCACCAGAATCTTGTAGGTGCCGCTCTTGAAGCCGTCCAGTGCCTTCTGGCGCTTCTGCTGGGACAGGTTGCCCTGAATCGAAGTGGCCTTGAGCCCGCTATTCTCCAATTGCCGGGCGAGGCTTTTGGCCTTGTGCTTGGTCCTGGTGAAGACAAGCGCCGACTCGACCTGGACCTCTTGCAGGATCGATTTGAGCAGCGAACTCTTCTGCGTCGGCTCCACCCGATAGAAGTTGTGGGCAATAGTAGTCAGCGGCATGGTATAATCCGTGCTGATCTCAACCGGGTTGTCCAGCAGCCCGTCCACCAGGGAACGTACCTCCCGGGGCATGGTCGCCGAAAATACCAGGTTCTGCCGATTTACCGGCAGCTTTTTCATGATTCGTCTGATATCGGGCAGAAATCCCTGGTCAAGCATCTGATCTGCTTCATCGAGCACCAGAATCTCGATCCCGGATAATTTAATTGCTCCCTCATTGGCCAGGTCCAGCAGGCGCCCCGGACAGGCGATAACCACATCGACTCCCTGCTTCAGCCTGTTTATCTGCGCTTCTCTGCTCACCCCGCCGTAGACCGCGCAGAAACGAAGATTCAGCCCATCGGAAAATTTTCTGATATAGGCGTGGATCTGCTCCGCAAGTTCCCTGGTCGGAGCAACGATCAGCGAGCGTATCGAACTCGAAGGTCCGCGGCTGTCCAAAAGTTGTAAAATCGGCAGGACGAAAGCCCCGGTTTTGCCGGTGCCGGTCTGGGCCAGCCCGATCAGGTCCCGTCCATCCAGTATGGGCCTGATGGCCTGCTCCTGAATCGGGGTTGGTACTGCATATCCGTGACGTTTCAAGCCGTCGGAAAGGTGTCTGTTCAAATTAAAAATCGTAAAACTCATTAAATCTCCTGTTGTGCAAAATATGCACATCGCCCATGCAGCCTTGCAAAGGCATTTGTTTTGATCAGCAAGTATCTCTTTAGACGACTGAATTAGATAGGAACTACCAGACAGGTGGTCAGTGATGCAGGACGTGATCGGTTGATGGGATCTATTGGGATCTCCATGTTGTGTGGTCGCAACAATATACCCTTTCCCAGTTAATACAAGAGAAATAATCATCTGCGGTGAAATATCACGGCTCCATCATCGGGATATGAACCTTATCAGAGCCGGCAGTAACGGGCTACCGCCAGGCGCTCTGGGATTTCCTGAGTCAAAAAGATCTTGTCCGCGCTGGCGCTTACTGCTTTAATACCAGCATTGCTGCTTTTATAAAGCGGCAGGCAATAGAGCGCTTTTGGCTGGCTAACCCACTGATCTGGAGGAGGCTCCCATGATCCGTCAATTTGATACCATCATCGTAGGTTCCGGCGGTGCCGGACTCTACGCCGCCCTGGAGGCAAGCCGTAACTCCAAAACGGCCGTGCTGTCCAAACTCTACCCGGTGCGCAGCCATACCGGTGCAGCCCAGGGGGGAATCAGCGCTGCTCTGGGCAACGTCGAGGAAGACAAACCCGAATGGCACGCCTTCGACACCGTTAAAGGCGGCGACTATCTGGTTGACCAACAGGCCGCCAAGATTCTTGCCGAGGAGGCGGTCCAGGCGGTCTATGACCTGGAAAACCGGGGACTGCCCTTCAACCGGACCCCGGACGGCCGCATCGATCAGCGCCGTTTCGGCGGCCACACCAGGAACTTTGGCGAAGGCCCGGTCCGGCGGGCCTGTTACGCCGCAGATCGCACCGGCCATATGATCCTGCAGACCCTCTACCAGCAGTGCATCAAAAATGAAGTGTCTTTTTTCGATGAATTCCAGGTTGTTGACCTGATTCTCGAGGGCGAGGTCTGCAGCGGTCTGGTGGTGGTCGAGCTGGCCTCCGGGACACTGCATATCTTCGCCGCCAAGGCGGTCCTGTTTGCCACTGGAGGATTTGGCCGGATCTTCAAAATTACGTCCAATGCCTATGCCAATACCGGAGACGGCCCGGCTGTCTGCGCCAGGCGGGGAATCCCGCTGGAAGATATGGAGTTCTTCCAGTTCCATCCCACCGGCATCATGGGTCTGGGCATCCTGATCTCCGAGGCGGTTCGCGGTGAAGGGGGCATTCTGCGCAACCGGGACGGGGAGCCCTTCATGAAGCGCTACTCGCCCACCCTGCTCGATCTGGCGCCGCGCGACATCGTCGCCCGCTCGGTCCTCACCGAGGTGCGGGCCGGAAAAGGCATCAGAGGCGATAAAAAAATAGACGACTACGTGCATCTCGACGCAACCCATCTCGGCGCCGATGTGCTGACCAGCAAGCTGCCCGACATTACCGGCTTCTGCAAAACCTATCTGGGCATCGACCCGGCCGAAAAACCGATACCGGTGCTGCCGACCGCCCACTATGCGATGGGCGGCATCCCGACTGACCAGCAGGGCAGAGTGCTGCTGGACAAAAACGGCACCGTCATCGACGGCCTCTACGCTGCCGGTGAATGTGCCTGCGTCTCGGTACACGGGGCCAACCGGCTTGGCACCAACAGCCTGCTCGACCTGGTGGTGTTCGGACGCCGGGCCGGCCGGCATATCGCCGACTATGTCAGAGAAGCGGCCATGCCCAGCCCGGACGAATCCGCCGCCGCCGAGGCGCGTGGATGGATCGGTCGGCTCACCGATGGTGCCGAGGGACCGCATGGCGGCACCATCACCGACCAGATGCAGACCACGATGATGGAGAAGGTGGGCATCTACCGCAACGAAAAAGACATGGCAGCCGCAGTCGCCGAGATCAGGGAACTGCGTGAACGCTACCAGTCGGTGCGGGTGCAGGATACCAGCAAGCAGTTCAATACCGACCTGCTCGAGCTGATAGAACTGGGCAATATGCTTGATCTTTCCCTGATCACCGCAGAATCAGCCCTGCGGCGGCAGGAAAGCCGGGGCGCCCACAGCCGGGAAGATTATCCGGAACGCGATGACGACACCTGGCTCAAGCACACGCTGGCCTATCTCACCGACGAGGGGGTGCGGCTCGACTACAAAGAGGTCGACACCTCGATTTGGGAACCCAAGCCGCGCAGTTATTAGCACAAGGAGAAGCATGATGAACATCATTGTTAAAATAAAGCGCTACAACCCGGACAACGATGACGCCCCCTACTTTCAGGAATACACGGTCGAAACCGACCCGAATGAGCGGCTGCTCGATGCCCTGATGCAGATCAAACGTTTTCAGGACGGCAGTCTGGGCTTCAGAAAAAGCTGTGCTCACGGGGTATGCGGCTCGGATGCGATGCGGATCAACGGCAAAGATGGCCTGGCCTGTAAAACACTGGTCAAAGAAGTGGCTGAAAAAGACGGTGACACCGTCCTTGTCGAGCCGCTCAGGCATCTGCCGGTCCAGCGGGACCTGATCGTTGATCAGTCAGAATTCTTTGCCAAATACCGCTCTGTCAAGCCCTTTCTGATCAACGATGAACCGGTTAAAGAGAAAGAGCGGATCCAGACTCAGGAACAGCGACTGCAGTTTGACGACACCACCAACTGCATTCTCTGTGCGTCTTGTTATTCGGCCTGTCCTATTCCCGGAGAGCACCCCGACTTCATAGGGCCGGCGGCGATTGCCCAGGCCTATCGTTTTATGGCGGATTCACGGGACCGGGGGGATCAGCAGCGGATGGGGGTTCTCGATGCACCCAGCGGCGTGCACCTGTGCCAGAACCACTTCGAGTGCACCAGGGCATGTCCGCGGTCGATTATGATCACTAAAAGGATCAACCAGACCAAGCGGCTGATCGAAAAGGACAAGGCCGGCGGTGATAAGGCCTGAAAAGTGCGCCGCTAGGCCGGCCGTCAATGAGCTTAGTGGGGGGTATCGAATGAATCGAGCAGCGGCTCCGTCCGGTCCGTGCTGTCCGCCTTGATCTCGGGGTGATTGTTGAGCAGACGGGCACAGGAGTTCCAACGCAGCACCGCGTGCTGGTTGTCGGGGTCGCAGGTGGTCAGCGCATCGTTGTACGCGTCCATGGCTTTGACAAACCAATTATGGCAGACGGTTCCGGCACCCGGGCCTCCCTGCCGGAGATGGTACTTGGCCCTGCGCTCGTAAATGACGCCCAGGTAATAGGATTTGCAGTATGAGTCGCCGAGCTTGTCAACAATTGCTTTGGCCTGGTCGAACGACGGCACCGTTCCACTCTGGGCAAATTTATCGGTAAGAGACAGGAGCAGCACGATCAGGGCATCCTGGTTGTCAGGCTCGGTTGTCAATATGTCGAGGCAGATCGACTCGGCTTCTTCGGGCTCGTTCAGGAAACGATATCTTTTGGCCATCTCCAGGGCTGCCGGAATTCCTTCTTTACTCAGTTTTTTTAGCTCAACCATTACATTCTCCATGTTAATGGGTATTGATGAGGTATCTCGTCTGACGCTGGAGTTATCAGCCAGCATGTTTATCAACCAACATAATTATGAAGATAGGCAATGCAAGTTGCCGCACACAATGATTAATCCATCCGTCACATCAGCCCCGGTATCCCTTCTCTGAAGGTTTTCCACATAAGATTTTTGGCTCATGACAGGTAGTCCAAAAAGAGTATTGAGGCGCTTGCATACGGTGGCCGCAGTTCTTATTTCATCCATAGGTGAAAATTGCTATCGGCACCATGCCCGGAAGCACGGTTCAATGATCATTTCCATCCTGTAATAACGGAGTCACTCCATGGCGAAAACTGCGTCAACAAAGAAAAGCCGTCCCTGGCTGATAGTTCTTAGCCTTGCATTCTGCTTAGTCGCTGCCGCACTGGCACTGCTCCCGTCGATCCTGTCAAGCCAATGGGGGAAGCAACGGGCCATGAACCTGGCCGGCCCGCACATCCCCGGTGAACTGCGCCTGGACAGCTGGTCTTTGAGCTGGCTCGGCGAACAGAAGCTGACGGGTATCACCTACGGTGACCAGCGGACCGGGGTAAAGCTCGACGCTGCCGGGATCACGATTACCAAGGGACTGATCGGTTTTATTTCAGATCGTGGAAATCTAGGAACCGTTACGGTGAGCAGACCTTCAGTTCAGATCAGGCTGCCGGAATCTGCCCCAAAAGAGGGGACAGCAGACCAGCCCCCCGAAGCCGGCGGAACACCGGCGGGAGCAGCCACACCGGGGGCGACTCCGGCGCCCGGGCCTGGAATGGCAGCAGGCGCGCTCCCCCCGATCAGCGGCCGACTGGTTATTGAACAGGGAAGCCTGGCCGTTGTCAGAGCAGACGAGCCCGCCAGCCCCGTGGCAAAAGACATCAGTTTAGAGGTTGATCTCGTTTCTGCGGTCGAGCCCATTGCCTACCGGGTAGCCATGTCATCCCCCGACGAGACGGGTAAAATTGCCGGCGAGGGCAAAGTTCAGCTGGACCTGGCGGACCTTTCCCCCACTGCACTGCAGTCCGCAGGTGAATTGGCTGTTACGAGCTGGGATATATCCCAGCTGCTCGACCTGGCCGCCGCTTTCACCGAGCTGCCCAGCGGCGGCGGTATCCTCGATTCCAAAACAACGTTTGCCGGCAATCTCCAAGATGGCATCAAGTTTGACGGCTCAATCGACCTGACCAACCTGCAGCTCTCCGGCGGGCCGTTGACCGATGACAAGCTGGCTCTGGACAAGACAGCGCTGGAATTTTCCGCCATCAGCCGCACCGGCTCCTTTGAGCTTTCAGCTCTGAAGCTTTCTTCACCGCTAGCCAGCGGCAATCTGGCCGCGGCATTTAATGACGGAGGGGCACTGCGATTCAACAGCGATCTGCGTGTCGATCTGGCGCAAGTTGCCAATCAGTTACCCCATACCCTGCATCTCCAGGAAGGCTTGAAGATCACCGGGGGGCTGCTGGCCGTAAAGGCCGAAGTCGATCGTCAGGACGGGGAAAACCGGTTTTCCACCAATGGTGTGGTGGAAGGCCTGGCAGGCGTGCGGGACAAAAAACAGATCGCCCTGGCTGAACCGTTCAGCCTCACGCTTACCGGCTCCCAGGGAAAAGGCGGCCTCAGCCTGGAAAATTTTACCGTCCAGTCCTCTTTTTTGAAAGGCACAGGACGCGGAGACCTCAATGATCTGCAGCTTTCACTGGATGCAGATCTCGATGCCGCCCTGAAAGAAATCTCCCAATTCATTTCACTGCAGAACTACCAGGCAAGCGGCCAACTTACCCTCAGCCTCGAGGCCAAGCGCGCGGACGAAAAGACAGTCGGCCTGAATGCTCGGCTCGGGGTCGACAAGCTGACGGTCAACCAGGGCAAAACCCTGCTTGTTCCAAAGAGTCCGCTGAAACTCGAAGCCGACGCCGCCCTGCTGCTCTCCCCGGAGTTTGTTTTAAGCGGGGCCAGAGAAGCGCAACTGAGCTATCAAGCCTGGTTCGGCCAGGGTTCGCTGAAGGGTCGTGAACTGCTGCTTACCGGTGACAGCAAGCTGAAAAGTGTCGCCGATCTTGTTGCCGGCGGTGATCTCAGGTTGCGTGAGCTGGGCGTGATGCTGCAAAGCCTCGGTGCCCTGCCGGCAGAATTCAGTCTCGAAGGTGATTCACGCTTCGATCTCAAGGTCTCGGGTGAGGATGACCGGTTGGTTATCAACAGCCTGATCCTCGATTCCCCGAAGCTCTCCCTGAAAAAGGGAGCAACCCAATTGATTCCTGTCAGTCCTCTGAAAATATCGGCCAGAGGCGAAGTCAAACTCGGCCCTGAAGGCGGCGTCGCCTCCGTTGCCAAACCAGATCTCGATTATGAATGCTGGTTGGGCAGTGGCAAACTTACGGCCTCGGCTTTTGACGCCGCTGCGATAAGCCTGCTGGCACTGAGCTTCGACGGAAAAACTGATTTAACCAAACTTACCACCCTGCTCAGCGGCCTGGAGATCATGCCGCCAGGCCTTTCGCTCAGCGGTACCGAGAACACCAGCCTGGCCATGGACTATGCGCCGGAACAGATCAAGATCTCCTCCCTGCGCACTGAAATTGATAATTTCGTCTTCACCCAGCAGGATAAAACCTACCGGGACAAGCGGCTGGTGATCGATACAGCCGGCGCGATCAATATGACCAAGCGGCAGGTGGCGTTTGCCCCGCTTCATTTAGACTCCGCCAACGCTGCCGTCTCTTTTGAGCAGTTAACCATCGGCGATTGGGATAATCTCCTTGATACGCTCGACAGCGCTGGCCAGGCGAAGTTTGAGCTGACCACAGTTCTTGCTGCGGCAGCGGACTGGGTCAGCCTCCCGCCCGATCTTGCAACAAAAGGTAAAATCGACCTGAACTGGAATGCGGATGCCCATTCAAGCACTGAACATCGCTATCGCCTCGCTGCTGATCTGAGCAATTTCAGCCTGGCCAGGGCACAGCTCCAGGCTTTTGCCAACGAACAGGCATCGGTGCGGATGAACGGGGTGAGGAACCCGACCACCAAACATCTTACCCTGGATCAGCTGGCGATCTCCTCACAACCCGTGAGCTTGGACGCAGCCGGTCACTGGAACACCGGTGCCGACAAGAGTACCGAGCTGTCCTTCAAAGGCGACCTGGCTATGGATCTGGGCCGGATCTCGGAGCTGGTCAAGACCTTCACCGAGCTCGATCTGGAGATGGTCGGCAAATCTCAAAAACCCTTTCAACTGGCACTCAACGTAAGCCCGGAACAGCGGCAAACCTGGTGGAAGCACGCCAATTTCAGCACCGCTTTTCAGGTTGACATGATCAAAATGATGGGCGTCGAGCTGCGCTCGCTGGAAATTCCGATCCAGGTTTCAGACGGCTTCGCCAAGGCTGAGATCAAGGGAAGCGCCAACCAGGGCGCGCTTCTGCTGCAGCCAGAACTCGATCTGACCAGCAACCCTCCACTGCTGAGCATTCCTGACAATTCACTGGTCCTCGACAAGATGCAGATCACCCCTGAGATGGCCAACCAACTGCTGGCCAGGATTCATCCGCTTTTTAAGGGTGCCAGCCAGATGAGTGGCGTCTTCGATCTGAATCTGGAGTACTTCAGCTGGCCGCTGGGCAAAGAAAACCTGAACGATCTCAAGTTTGCCGGAACCATGGATTTTGAGGACATGCGGATTAAATCATCGGCGTTGATCGGCTCTCTGCTCCAGGTTATGCGTGTCGAGGAGACAGGCCTCGATCTGAGCGGGCAGCAGATCCAGTTTGCCTGCCAGGACGGCCGGGTTGTAACCAACCCGCTACGCACCAATCTCGGCGACTCCGAACTTATCATCGGCGGCAGTCTGGGACTGGACACCACGATTGACTACCTGGCCCAAGTCCCAGTCACCGAGCGCCTCGTGGGGGGAGACCTCTACAAATACCTGGCGGGCACGGTAATCCAGGTACCCATCGGCGGCACCCTGGCCAAACCCGACATCTCAGCGCAGACCGTGCAGCGCGCGGTCACGGATTTGATCAACCAGGCCGGCCAGAAAAAACTCCAGGAAGCAGCCGGGAACCTGTTGAAAAAGCTTTTTTAGTATCTATACAGCGTCTTCTCCGTGCTCGCCGGTCCGCACTCTAATTACCGTTTCAACCGGCAGGATGAAGATTTTGCCGTCCCCTATGTTACCGGTTCTGGCCGCCTGAAGAATTGCTTCCACTACTTTATCAACCATATCGGACTTGATAATGATTTCGATTTTTATCTTCGGAATAAAGTCCACCACATATTCGGCACCCCGGTAAACTTCTGTATGGCCTTTCTGACGGCCGTACCCCTCCACGTTGGTAACCGTCATGCCCTGGATACCAAGTTCGACAAGCGCCTCTTTGACTTCCTCCAGCTTGAAGGGTTTTATGACTGCCTCGATTTTCTTCATAAGCGTGCTCCTGAATTGCTCAGTTAATCACCTCTAGAAAATGGTGTTCGATACCTTTGAAATATCCATCTCATAGACTGAATTCCAGCAATAACGCAGCCCAGAGCAAACTTACGGTTCGATCTCAAATGCTCTTTCACCATGAATGGCACTGTCAAGACCGAGGATCTCATCCTCTTCACTCACCCTGAGACCTCCGGTAAGAGCCTTAGTAATAAAGATGACAATCAGAGTGCCGATCGCGGTGTAGACAATGGTGCCGACTATCGATATCGCTTGAATCGCAACCTGGCCTGGATTTCCAAAAAACAGGCCAGTGCCTATCTCATTGATGGCCGGATTGGCAAATAAGCCGGTCGCAAGCGCACCCCATATACCGCACATGCCGTGAACGCCAAATGCATCAAGAGAATCGTCATAGCCTATTTTTTTCTTCAGTATTGCAACACTGAAAAAACCTAACACACCTGCTATCAGTCCAATTAACAATGAGGAACCCAGGCCGACAAAACCTGCCGCCGGGGTGATCGCAACGAGGCCCGCAACCACACCAGAGGCAATACCAAGAAGGGTTGGTTTTTTGTTGATCAGCCATTCGGCGAACATCCAGCCCAGCGCCCCCATAGCCGCAGAGGTGTTGGTAACCAGGAAGGCAGAAGCGGCTATCCCGTCTGCAGCCAGTTCGCTGCCCGCATTAAATCCAAACCAGCCAAACCACAACAGCGCAGCCCCCAGGGCGGTCAGCGAGACACTGGATGGAAACATGGGTGTTTTTCCATAACCAATCCGTTTCCCGAGAGAATAAGACAATACCAGCCCGGCAACGCCGGCATTGATATGGACGACGGTTCCTCCGGCGAAATCAAGCGCTCCCATTTCGGCCATCCAGCCACCACCCCATACCCAGTGGGCAATTGGTGAATATATGAAAGTCAACCACAAGATCGTAAAGACGATCCATGCAGAAAACTTCATACGGTCGACCACAGAGCCAAGCACCAGAGCGACCGTGATTGCCGCAAATGTCATCTGAAAGACAACAAATACCAAAGTTGGTATCGTGCCGGACAAACTGTCTACTCCAATACCCCGTAAAAAGGCGTTGTCCAACCCGCCGACAACGCCTGCCAGGTCCGGGCCAAAGGCAAGCGTGTAGCCCCACATTACCCAGATCACGCTCCCCAGACAGTAGGCCACAAAAGTCATGGCATAGGTGTTCAACAAATTCTTGTACCTCGACATGCCGCCATAAAAAAGCGCCAGTCCGGCCGGGGTCATTACCATTACCAGAGCCGTGGCCACGATCATCCAGGCGGTATCCCCGGTATCCAGACCATCAGCGGCAAAGGCCGAAGAAATGGGAAAAAGCAGGAATAATGCAGTGATTAGATAGCGAGAAAGCCTCATTTGAAATTCCACCTCCAGGGTTGCTGTTGTTTTGAATAAATATATTACATTTATGTAACATATTTTATATTGTTTGTGACATTATGGTCAGCTTATTCAATTTTTACCAGCTTGGCAACAGTTTCTTTCAATCAAATAATTTTGTAGATTGGACTCACAGCTGGATGATTACCGTTCGAGTAAGTGACTTAGCTAAATTAGTAGAGCAACTTCGCAAGGCAGGAGTTAAGGTTTCCCTGGACGACCAGGCACAGCCTAAGGGCAGATTTGCCAGACTTGATGACCAGGAAGGCAACCCACTTGAGTTGTGGGAGCCCAAGTGCTAACTAGACAAAAAGGGCGCCCGTTCGGATGCAGACTGCGCTGTGCTTCACAAGCACCGCATAGCCCTGGATCTCGGGTTCCAATAATCCCCGGTCATTGAGATCAAAAGGAGATTTTATGAACGAGTATAGGCGTGGCAGGTTTTATCTAGCAAAGGTTGCCGCCATCCTTTTATTATTATGCAGCTCCTCGTTATTTGCCCAAACCAAACAAGAGCACGTGCACCAGATGGCGCATAGCGTAATGCCCTTTGATATGTCAAAGACATTGCACATCTTCAAAATGACAGAGTCGGGCGGTGTGCAGCGGGTCATTGCGAGAGATCCAGGCGACACCGATCAGATTGCATTAATCCAGCAGCATCTCAGGTTCGAGGCTGAAAGATTTCAGCAAGGCGATTATTCAGACCCGGCCTCGCTGCATGGAACAGAAATGCCCGGGCTCAAGGCTCTTCGAGCTGGGGCCTCCGCAATCAATATTTCATACGCAGCCCTTCCTGCGGGCGCCATGATCACATTTGAAACCACGGATCTTCACCTGTTAACCGCGATACATCGCTGGTTCGGGGCTCAGCTCTCAGAGCACGGCGTTGACGCCAAGGCAGAGTGATGGGCTCACCTGAAATTGAAATTGCTCTGAATCCTAGCTCAATCTGAAAGCAAAAAGAAAAAGTTTTTGATCCCCAAAACCTACCTGCAGAAGAGAAAGGCTTGGCGCTGCTTTATAAAAGGCTGGTCAATGAAAAATTCGCGTTGAAACAATAACTTGCAACGACTTGTTCACACTCAAGCTGGTCAGTGAAGATAGTGATTCCGCTCAACTGCAGCTGCTTTGCCGTTCCTTAGGGATTTTGCCGAGATATCTTTTCTGAGCTCCCTCCCTTTTGGTTCCGCAAATAAGCCGATACGCGCACGCAGGAGCGTGGAGATAAAAACAACGTCCAGGTGGACGGGGCTAAACGTGAACTGTACCAGTGGCCAGCGGCTTATGAATTGATCCAAAAAATTCCTGACTTGTCCTTCATACATCCAGTACTTACCATGTAGTTCCGGTCAAGAGAAAAGACCTCCCTGTACCGCGTCGGCTTGTCCTTCTCCCGTTTTACTGAACGATTGCTAGGTGATAACCAGTGACTAATAACATTAGGAGAATTCAAATGAATCGTAGAATATTCAGGATCATTTTTTCCCTGCTCATAGCTTCGTTTATTGCGATAAGCATCACCGGATGTGAGCAGGAAGGGACCATGGAAAAGGCGGGCAAAGAAATTGATAAAGCCGCTAAGGACGTTGGTGAAGCGACCGAAAAAGCGATACAGGATGGTGGCCAGGCTGTTGAAGAAGCACAACAAAAGGTTGAGAAGGCCATAGAAAAGCAGAAGGATAACAAAGGCTAGTTTGCTTGATGAGCCAGCCCAATAGGCCTGAAGTGAAGCATTATCTCGACTGGTCCGATACGGGAGCGTCCTGTCATCTGGTGCTGCCATCAACACCGAGGTGACGTGGTTCAGTCTGTGGCCGCTTTCATGACGTAGGCGCCTGAGCCCCTGCGAGCCGATCTGTTCGCAGTAGTTTCTGCCGCATTGACGATCTTGATAGTTGCACAAGATTATTTAAAATCTTCTTTGTTAATACCCAGATGTTTCATTTTGCTGTATAACCCCCTCGGGTGTATACCGGCAATTGCAGCCGCCTGCCCCACCCTGCCCCGGGTTTTGGTGAGAGCCATCCGCAAATAGGCGCCTTCCACCTGGTCGAGGATAATTTTCTGAACGTCGGGGAGCGTTTTGCCCTCCATAAATGACACATTTTCTGCAATAGAGGCCATAAATGGGGTCTGTTCTCTGCTTTGCGTGTTGAAAACACTCGGCAGATCCTGAAGGGTTATCTGGTTGGTCATGCAGAGCAGAATGGCCCTTTCAATGACATTCATGAGCTCCCTGACATTGCCTGGCCAATCATAGTTGCAGAGTGCGGACATGGCTGGTTTCGATATCTGGTTTACCTCCTTGGCAATTCGAAATTTATAAAACGATAGAAACCGCCTGGCCAGGGAGGGAATGTCCTCTCTTCGGTCCCGCAGGGGCGGAATTTTCAGCGACATTATATTGAGACGGTAGTAGAGGTCCTTGCGGAAGTTTCCGAGTTCTACCTCCTGCTCAAGATCGCGATTAGTGGCGGTGATAACCCGGACATCAACCCATATCTGCTTTTCGCCTCCCAGCGGTCTCACCTCGTATTCCTGCAGGACCCGCAGTAGTTTTGTCTGCAGATGCAGCGGCATTTCCCCAATCTCATCTAAAAATATGGTGCCGCCATGCGCCAGTTCGAAAGCGCCGCGGCGTGCCCGGGTAGCGCCGGTGAAAGCCCCACTGGTGTGCCCAAAGAGTTCACTTTCGAGCAATTGTTCAGGTAATGCGGCTACGTTTAAGGCAATGAATGGTCCCGAGGACCTGGGGCTTTCGGCGTGAATGGCTTTTGCGAGATGCTCCTTGCCAACCCCTGTTTCGCCAAGCAGCAAAATGATGGAATCGCTCGGAGCCACCAGTTGAACTTGATTGATAAAGAGCTGCATCGTTTCGCTACTGGAAATAAAATCGGTAAGCTTCGGCTGGGGACCGTTCCTGCGGGCCCGATAGTTGAGTTCGACAAGCTGAAGCCGGGATTCGAGGGTGGCCTGGATGGCATCAACGAGATTGTTTGAGGATACCCTTGCATAAAGAACCACGTCGGCGCCTGCGGCCATCAGCCTGGCATGCTCCTCTGAAGAATCAAAATCATGAATAATTACCGTGGTTGGGGCTTCCGGCAAGTCATTTAATTGGCTGATGCTCGATTCTATGGGGCGTGGCAGCAGCGATTCGCTGATCACGATGATATCGCCGCAACTCTGCACGACACCCGACCAGGGATTCTTCTGCTGTCCATGGCATTCAACCTGGGTGCCGGACAGAGCAAAATTATGTTCAAGCCTTGACTGAAGCTCCCGGTCTTCGATCGATAGAATAAGTCGAGTGAGCATGGCGGTCTTGTTGGGTTATGCTGTTTTACAATCTTGAAGTAAAAATTTACCGAACTGAGGTAATCTATTATTAAAAATACAATATATAAGCAATATTTTACATATTTTTCTGGTTAACCCTGAATTCTGGCCAAATATTCGTTGCAGTCTTTCATCAATTTATAGCAAAATAGACTTCTTGTGTAAATTCAGGCAAGTGTAGAATTAAGAAAGACCCACTACTTATTTTCGGAACATCAAAAACCGGTAATAATTTTCTTTTTATTCAATTTCACGGGCCATATTAAGCCCATCTTTTTCTCAAAAAACCATTTATTTATATATGTTTATCAGTTTTTCAGAAATTTTTATTTGCTTGGCATTTTTTTTGCTTAGCGAGACAACTGGTGCATAAGGATAGCTTTACTGCGCCTCTTGAGTCGAGCTCAGTGGTCCTGCTGCCAACTGGCTGACCATGAGCCTTTTTCAGGTTCCGGGAGAAAAAAATACCAATGATCACCAGATAGAAATGAGATCACTAACAGCACAATCAACAAAAAATCAGGAGAGACAATGCAAACCTTGACGCTTCACGTCCCAGAACCACTGCCAACCAGAACAGGTCACGAAGGGTTTATAGCCATGAACGAGGCAATCGAGCGCAACGCTTGGGGAATTGCTTCGTCGGTGGATATCTACAATTGCGATCCTCAGACCATCCGCAACGCAGATGCCATAAGACGTTTTGTTGTCGAATTGTGTGATCTGATAGAGATGAAGCGGTTTGGCGAAACCCAGGTTGTACATTTTGGAGAGGACGAGCGGGTTGCCGGATATTCGATGGTTCAACTGATTGAGACTTCACTTATTTCAGGCCATTTCGCCAACCTGACAAACGCGGTATATCTCGACGTGTTCAGCTGCAAGCCATACCTGCCTGAGCAGGTTCAGGGATTTGCCCAACATTATTTCGGGGGAAGCCACAGCAATCTCAATGTCAGCTTGAGATACTGAAATGTTAAGCATCAGAATTTCACAAGACCTCGAGGAATGTGCCCGAATCTGGGCAAAAGCGTGGCCGCAGCACTGTATTTTTGATCTGTGGGAAGTCCGGACTTGTTTTGCCTCATGTTTTGGCAACACACCCTATTTCATTGTCGCTGAAGAATCCGGCGAGATTAGCGCACTCCTGGCCTTAAGCTGGATCGAAGAAAGCAACAATTTCGGCAATTTTCCCGGTGAAACCTGGCGGAACAAGACGTGGCTGGAACAGAACAAAATTCCTGCTCAATCCAGGCACGCGTTGCAGGCAGTGCTGGAAAGTGTCCCGGGTAACCTGCATGTACGCTACCTTACCCCGGAGTTCCTGCCAGAAGATCGTTTTCCACTTGCAGTTGATGAGGTCGGATTTCTGTTTTTTCCAGGCAGGTATGGCTATTGCTTCAACAATTATATGCTGGAGTTCTCAGGCAAATCTCGTAAAAAATTAGGCCGTGAAATTTCTACCCTGCAAAGCGGCGGCATCTCCTATCGCTATGACCACTGCGCTGATATTCAATGGATGTTTTGCAGAAACCTGGAGTCATTTGGTGAATTATCCTATTTCAATGACCCTCGATTTCTTTCCTCCTATGAAAAACTCGTTGCCTACCTCTTCGATAATAATTTTCTTCGGGTGACGACGATCTTGCTCGGCGGAGTTGTTGCCGCAGTGGATATAGGTTCGGTCTGGAACAATGGGTATACTGTTCTGGCCGGTGCCACCAACCCTTATTTTCCCGGTGTAGCAAAGATAATAAACCTGCATCATCTGGAATGGGCCTGTCGGCAGCGCCTTGATATGGTTGATTTTCTCTGCGGTGATTTTGGCTGGAAGCAGCGCTTCCATCTGACTCAAAGACCCCTTTATGAAATCTATCACAGGACCGCTTCCACGCCGTTTGCCGAGTTGCACTCGGTTTCTACCGGATGACCCATGAGTATTAATGCCAATATTCCCGAATGGAACATGTTACGCCGTCCGCCCAGCGGTATTTTGGGCTGCGACGGCAAGGACCGGTCTCGCGCTGTGAGCGAACCGAAAATACTGGTGGTCGGTACAACCTCTGATTATGTTGAGTTGCTCCGGCAGTCGAACCCCAACCGTGCTCTCTACCTGTCGTCTCAAGCAGAGCGAAACAGGGCGGTCGAGCCTTTGCCGCAGCCCTGGGAAGAAATAACCTGCGATCTCGATGATGATGTATCCCTTATATTGCAGAGAATACATGACCATCTCAAACGCTGGAATCATTCTCTGGATGGGGTGGCCTGCTTTGACTGCGAGTCGATGGAATTAGCTGCATCCCTGGCGCGGGGGTTGTCGCTGCGCTATCCTTCCGTTGAAAGCATTGCCCTGTGCCGAGACAAATTTGCCAGCAAAAGTATTTGGCAGAAAAACGGCGTTCCCTGTCCCCGCCACAGGCTGGTCCAATCCGCAGACGGAGTTTTCAATTTTCTGCAGGAAATCGACAGTCCCTGCGTGATCAAGCCCCTGAGCGGCAGCGGCAGCGAGCTGGTTTTCGTCTGTTCGAGCAGAAAGGATTGCGAGAAAGGAACACAAATGATCCTGGGCGGTCTGGCGGACAGAAAAAACACCCGACTCTACAATAAGTCAGACTCCTTGTTTATGGCGGAGGAGTTCGTCGCCGGGCACGAGTTCAGCTGTGACTTTGCGATCAAGGATGGGCGGGCCGAGATACTGCGGCTCACCAAAAAAATAAAGTACACCGCAAAACCATTTGGGACAATCAACGGATATATGCTAACAGACTGGCTCAACGCCGGACTCAATCAGGAAGAATTGTCCGCTGTTCTGCAGCATGGGTCGGCAGTGCTGGGGATTGGAGAGGCGATATGTATGGTTGACTTCGTTGTCGATCAGGGCAAAATCATGTTGCTTGAAATCACTCCGCGACCGGGCGGCGACTGCATCCCATTTCTTCTGAGCAGAACAAGAGGTTTCGACATACTGGGTTACTCGCTGGATTTTGCTCAGAGGCGCGCGGCTGCACCACCTATTAACGCGCTATCGGCTGATGACCTGGTGGCCTTGCGGCTCCATGCCGGGATGAGCGGAGAGATTGTAACAATAAACAGCAGCCGTCTTCACCAGGATCCCCGTATACAGGAGGTCTATCTTATCCGCTCAGCCGGCCATCGGGTCCTGATGCCCCCTTCTGACTATGATTCATGGTATTTGGGGTATCTGCTCTTCAAGCCTTACTCGGATGTTCCTGTGGAACAGCAGTGCTGTGAGTTGCGGAAGTTGCTTGAACTGGAAATGGCTTGTAATGAGCGCTAATTACAAACAGCAGACGCATTACGGAAAAATTCAGGCCCTTCTGCAGGAACAGACACCTCAACTTGCAGAGGCGGTTCTGCGAACCTTTGTCGAGCGATTTTTTATCCGGAGGCATGAATATCTCTCGGTATTAGAAAAACTGAGCACACCTTTGTATCTATTCGAACCGGAGATCCTGCGCCTCCGTTCGTACCGTTTGCAGGTTGCGTTTCAGAAATATTTCGAAAAACCTGCTTTTTATTACGCGGTCAAAAGCAACAATTATGCAGAGATCTCCAGGCTTTTGATCAGCGCAGGCTTTGGCCTGGATGTGTCCAGCGGTATTGAGCTGGAAATGGCTGTCGGCCTCGATGCAGACGATATCATCTTCAGTGGCCCTGGAAAGAACAGGGTAGAACTGGAAATGGCAGTGCGCGAGTCTGACAGGCTCGTTGTCTTAGTGGATAGTTTTCAGGAGCTGGCAATCCTCGGTCAACTCGCTGACGCCTCCCAGAAAGCAGTGCGGATTGGCGTCCGGCTCACCACTAATCCCGAAGGCCTATGGCGCAAGTTCGGTGTTCTTCCGGAGATGCTGCCGCAATTCATAACCCAGGCACAATGTTTCAAAAATCTGTTTTTCCAGGGAATTCAATTTCACACCAGCTGGAACCTCAATGCCCAGGCTCAGGTTGATTTTCTGTCCTTCCTTGGCCAGATATTGCAAGAATTACCAGCCTACACGCGTAAGCAGATATCATTTCTGGACATCGGCGGCGGTTATTGGCCGGAACAGGGTGAATGGCTTCAACCTGCGGGAACGCAGAGCGGTATGCTTAGAAAAGCCATGCAGGCGAGCCTGGGAGACAACCAGCAACATTACTGCCTGAGCGCACATTCGATAGAGGATTTTGCCGAACAATTGAGCCGGGCGATCCAGGCATTCATTCTGCCGCACATTCCCCAATGTCGCATCTGTCTTGAACCTGGTCGCTGGCTCTGCAATGATGTTATGCACCTTCTGATGTCGGTGGTCGACAAGAAAAGCGATGATCTGGTGATTACCGATGCGGGAACCAATGCGGTCGGGTGGGAGCGTTTTGAAACGGACTACTGTCCGGTTCTCAATCTCAGTCGGCCCGTCCTGTTGGAAAAACCCTGCCACGTCCTGGGCTCACTCTGCACGCCGCATGATGTCTGGGGATACAATTACTGGGGAGCGGATATCCGCATCGGAGATGTCTTATTGATTCCAAACCAAGGTGCATACACCTATAGCCTGCGCCAGAATTTTATAAAGCCGCTGCCCGAGGTTGCCGTTATTACGGATGCACACCCTGTTTAAATTATGGGTACCTTGCACAATTAGGATTTTGGTTCAAAACCAAGGCGCGTGTGAAAATTTTGCCGCAGACATATAATCGATATTCCGAGGATAAAAGGAGATAAGATGGAAGATTTTGCAACACTGACCTATAACGGCAGGGAAATCCGGTTGCCGGTGATTACCGGCAGCGAAGGAGAAAAAGCCATCGATATTTCCAGGCTGCGGTCCGAGACCGGCTTTATTACCCTTGACCCCGGTTATGTCAACACCGGCAGCTGCCTGAGCGCAATCACCTTCATGGACGGAGAAAAGGGCATATTGCGCTATCGTGGCATACCAGTGGAACAGTTGGCTCAACACTCCTCCTTCAAGGAGACCGCCTACCTGCTCATCAACGGCAAGCTCCCCACCTGGGCTGAACTGACCCAATTTTCTGTGATGCTCAATGACAACAGCCTTGTCCATACCGATATGAAGGCCTTCTTCCAGAATTTCCCCAGAGCATCGCACCCTATGGGCATCCTGTCTGCCATGGTCAATGCCTTGAGAAGTTTTTACCCGACCCTCGATACCCTGGAAGAAGAGATCAACATCACCATGACCCGACTATTGGCCAAGGTACGCACGATGGCAGCCATGTCCTATAAGATTTCCAGGGGGCATGAACTGGTTTTACCCCGACCTGACCTGACCTATTGTGAGAATTTTCTCAACATGATGTTTGACACGCCGGTAAAACCATATGAGATCAAACGGGAAGTGGTCAGCGCCCTGAGGGTTTTCTGGATTCTCCACGCCGATCATGAGCAGAACTGTTCAACCTCCGCAGTGCGGATGGTAGGCAGTGCCCGAGTTAACCTCTACGCAGCCATTTCGTCAGGTATCGCTGCTCTCTGGGGTCCGCTGCACGGAGGAGCTAACCAGGCGGTCATAGAGATGCTCACTGATATTCAAAGAGAGGGGGGTAATTGTCAAAAAGCAATCGAGCGGTCCAAAGATAAAAACGATTCCTTCCGGCTCATGGGATTCGGACACCGGGTGTATAAAACCTATGACCCGCGGGCCAGGATTATGAAAAAGATGTGTGATGAGCTGCTGGAATCCATGCAGAGAAACGATCCCCTTCTGGATACGGCACGGGAGCTTGAAGAACGTGCGCTAAAAGATCCATATTTTATCGAGCACAATCTCTATCCCAATATTGATTTTTACAGCGGCATTGTATTGCGGGCCATTGGCATCCCGACCAATATGTTTACCGTGATCTTTGCCCTGGGGCGGCTTCCCGGATGGATTGCCCAGTGGAAGGAGAGCACGGATGACCCCCATTGGAAGATCAGCAGACCCCGTCAGATCTACACAGGTGACCGGCAACATGACTATGTCCCCATCGACGACCGCTAGCCCCACGTGGATTGCCTGTATTTAAGCCAACGCTGGCGGCCCTCGATTACCACCATGGGCCTCCAGCCCCCCAGGTTGTTTGTCGCAGTTGCCAGCAACTTAAACACGGTTGAACCAGTCTTCGGTAAAGCAGTTATGGACCATAGGAAGCACAACTAATCAGAGGCGATCATCTCTGAGCCCCGTTAAATTTCTTGACGGACAAGAGGTTATTTTTCTCACACAAAGGGCCGGCTATACCAACCAGATCCCCTTCCCCACAAGCAGTTTCAGCGTCTTCATCTAAAATGTTACAAAAAATTCTGCAGCCAGCAATGGCCCCACCTTTCTAAGATATTTTCCTGACTCGTAAAGTTATCACCGTTGTTTCCGGGCTCAACCTGGAGCTCAGCGACGGGGATGGAGTAATTGGGTTTCTTCCGACATCCCCAGCCAGAGCCCGAGAAAGAAATTACGGGCGTTGGCGCCCAGGGAACGCGAACGATACCCGCCCTCCTGGACAATAACCGTCGGCTTGTGAAGGGAGCCGATAAGGTATCCGTTCATTTTCAGGTCCGCAGGGGTCAGAGACCAGGTGCCGGTGGGATCCTTATGGGCTGTGTCGAGACCGAGAGCAAGGACCATAAAATGTGGATTGAAGCGCTGGATGCGTTTCAGCGCCCGTGCCAGAACCTTGCGGTAGGCCTCGCCGTCGAGCTCTTCGGGCAGGGGGTAATTTCGATTGAAGCCGAGACCCTCGCCCTCTCCTCTCTCCTCGGAAAATCCTGTGAAGTAAGGGTAGGCGAAGCTTGGATGACCGTGGATCGAGATGGTCAGTACATCCCGGCGGTTGTAAAATATATTCTGGGTACCGTTGCCATGGTGATAATCGACATCGAGAACGGCAACCCTGCCTTCGGCACTGAGATAATCCGCAGCGATCGCCGACGAGTTAAAATAACAGAAGCCCCCAAAGGCGCGCCGTTCCGCATGATGCCCAGGGGGCCTGACCAAAGCGTAACTCATTCGGTATCCTTCGAAAAGCTGATGGGCCGCGGTCAAGGCGCAGTCGACGGCTCCTTTTGCTGCTTTGTAGGCATTGCCGTTCAACGGGGTGAAGGTGTCGATGCAGTAATAACCTGCTCTGACCGGCATCTCTTTCGGCGGCCGGCTGGCATTTCTGATCGGAAAGACATAGGGGTATACCGATTTGCCCGGTTCCAGTGTCAGGCACATCCTTTTCAGGTACTCGACAAATTCGGGGTCGTGTACCGCCTTGATATGCTTCTCCGGGAAATGGCGGGCTTCAAAGAGGTCAAACAGGTCGGTTTTGTCCAGGCCCTTGAGGATCGAAGAAATACGCACAGGCGCTTCAACATAGCCGCGCTCGTGCACATGATGGATATCGTGTCTCTCGTTGACGACGAGGGCGATGCGCCTGTCAATGCTGATCACGCCATCAGGCGGGTTCTCAGGCTCTGGCTTGGCGTTATAGCGCCGGGCCCGCAACAGAACCGGGTCGTCCCTGAACGATTCGACAACCAGATGTATGTAGCCCTCCGGGCAGCGCTTGCCGTATTTTCGCGTCAATATGGCGTACACCGCCTTCCTGGCGAAGTTGCAGTCGAGCCGGGTAGTTTTTCCGAGTCCGTCGAACAAAAGATACGGCGGGCAGTCGTCATCCGGATCGAGCGGCGTTTCATAGGCGGTATTGGCAATGGGCAGCACGTCGAAGCGCTCGTAGAACCTGAGCCGGGCCCTGTTCTGCCTGAGAACGGTCTTGTCCCGGCAGAGAGCCGGGTCATCGGGCAGACACTCGAGGAAGATGCCCGCCGCCCCAACCGACCTGGCCTCCTCCCGAGCCCTGGTGTAGAGAGCGCTGCCGATTCCACCGGTGGTCCTGGGCTCGACCGAGATGAAATCGAGATAGCAGAAGTCGAGGTCCGAAGCGTTATTGAGAATCGCGAACCCCTTGATCCGGCGCCTGCTGTTTTCCGCTATGAAGAGGATGGTCTTGAATTTGTATTTAAGCGGATTGGCGAGCTTAGCTTCAAGACTGGTGATTTCACTGTCGATGAGATCGGGAAACTGCTGCCGCAGGATCGTCTGAACATCGGCGATGGCGTCACGGTCTATCGACAGGGTGTTATCGTATATTCTCCTGATTCTGAACATTTTAGTATATTTTCCGATAGATTATCTTGTCGTCCCCCAACCGATAGAAATCTTTCAGATGGGCGACGGCCTGATAACCATTTTTTTCATAAAATTTCCTGGCAGCCAGATATCCTTGCGTTGAGGAAGTGTCTATATAGATATGCCCGGAACCATTGCGGCGGAGACGAGTTTCCATCTCCTCCAGCAGGCGTGTGCCGATACCCGACCTGCCGGCACCGGGGTCGACAGCGATCCAGTAGAGATCGAAGCGGTTTTCGGTCAGCGGCACGGCGCCAAAGCTGAGAAACCCCAAAACCCGCTTCTGGCCGTCATGCGCCACCAGGGTGTGATAGTCACCCGTGGAAGTGAGTGAGCCGTCAATTACCTCGACGGCAATGGCAATCTCGCAATCCAGAAAATTCCTCTGCATTCGAGTGATCTGCAGAACCCCGTCCCGATCCTGACTGGTGATCGGCGCAACGGAAAGTGTTATACGCATCGATTGTCCACAAATTCGAGTAGTTGCTCTACCATGCCATGGTAATCGATGCCAGCCTGCCGGACTGCGGCGGCAAACCCTGCATCCGGGCTCAAGCAGGGGTTGGCGTTGACTTCAAGTACATACACCCGGCCTTCTCCATCGACCCGGACATCGATACGGCCATAGTCGCGCAGCCCGAAAAGACGGTAGCAGCGCCGTGCAACAGCGGCAAGCTGCTCCTGCATGAGGTCGCTCAGAGCCGGAAAGATCCTTCTGGTCTCCCGGTACTCCACAGAATCGGAATCCCACTTGGCGCGATAGCCGACGATGTTGAACAGTTCCTTCGGAAATCCGGAGAAATCTATTTCTGCGATCGGCATGACCTGCAGACGGGAGTTGCCGATCACGGACACATTGAACTCCCTGCCGCCGATAAACTCCTCAACCAGAAACGGTCCGAAGGTGCGGTAGAAATCCTCGCTTCGGGCATAGAGCTGCGCAGCAGAGACGATGACGGATTCCTGATCTATACCGATGCTCGCGTCCTGAAGCTGCGGCTTGAGGATCACCGGAAAATGCAGGGTCTCGGGATTAGATTCAAATGCTCCGTCATAGAGCAGTGAAGAAGGGGTTTGAATGCCGGCCCCTTTGAGGAGCAGTTTTGCCAGATGCTTGTCGGTCGATGAGATGATCGCCGCCGATGGCGAGCCGCTGAATGGCAGGCCGAGCAATTCGAGCACCGCCGCCGGATGGCCGGCGAACTGCGGATCATCGTCCACCGTCTCGCAGAGATTGACGGCAGCGCCGATCTGGCTCTTCCTCACCGTCTTGACGAAGCGCTCCAGGTCCCTGGTGAAGGCGATACGCCTGCTGGGACGGCCAAGGTCTGCAAGCGCGCGCTCTATTGCCTCCACCTGGGCCATAACGTCTGCGGATGATTCCCAGTTCGGTTGCCCGGAAGGGATCGGCTCGTTATGGAGCAGGCCGATTATATGTTCCATGGTCAGGCCTTCAGGCCGCAGCGCTCGATGGCGGCGCCAACGATCGAGCCCATCAGCTGCTGATAGCTGATGCCGTGCTTTGTGGCGATGATGCAGAGGTCGGAGTGTTCCGGGTGGAGCCCGGCCAGCGGGTTGATCTCGATGAAGTGAGGCCGCCCCTCGCCGTCGGAACGCAGGTCTACCCGGGCCGCATCGCAGCATTCCAGAACCCGGTAGCTCGCCAGCGCGGTCTTCACCGCGGCCTGGGCCTCGGAGTCCTTTACCGCGCGGTATTCGACCAGTTCCTCACAGAACTCCTTGTTACGGTAGGAATAAACCTCGGCATCGGCATTGCTCAGTAAAATGACTTCCATGACACCGATCGAACAGGCCTGGTCGCCATTGCCTACGATACCGACGGTGAATTCACGGCCGGGGAGATACGTTTCGACCAGAACCGGCTGTTTGAACAAGGCCAGCAGGTTTCTGCAGGCCTCATCGAGCATCCGGCCATCGGTGATTTTCGATGCGGTGGTGACCCCTTTCCCGGTTCCTTCAGCCACTGGCTTGACAAACAGCGGAAAAGGCAGCTTGATCGCGGCGATATCGCTCTCCGCTGAGACCACGGCGAAATCAGGTGTCGGCAGGCCGCAGTCCCGAATCACATGCTTGGCAAAGCCCTTGTGCAGGGTGACGGTCTGGGCAAGTGGTCCGGAAAAGACATAGGGCACCCGGTAGGCATCGAGAAGGCAAGGAATCTGCGCCTCCCTGCCGTAGCCGTTCAGCCCTTCGGCAATGTTGAAGACAAGGTCCCAGCGCTCACCAGCGGCAAGCCGGGGCACAAGACTCTGGACATTGCCGATGCGCACCGGATCATGACCCATGGCGAGTATGGCGGACTCGATCGCTTCGATCGTGCTGAGACGATCGAACTCGGCTGTTTCCTCTTCGCCGAAACCGGCGGCCAGGTAATCGTCACGGAGATCGTAGGTCATTCCTATTCGCATGGAAATACCTCGCCGCACACTCTGTCTTTCTCGGAAACCTTGTCAGGGTAGCGGTAGACATTGCCTTCATAGTTCCTGATCAGCAGATCTGAGCCGTCTCTGCCCACCACGGTTTCCGGAATCAGCGGAACCTTGCCGCCACCGCCGGGGGCGTCGATCACGAAGGTGGGCACGCCATAGCCGCTGGTGTGGCCCCGCAATCCCTGGTAGATTTCGAGGCCCTTGGATACCGGCGTGCGGAAGTGGGAGGAACCGACGATCGGATCGCACTGGTAGAGATAATACGGTTTCACCCGTATCTTAAGCAGGCCGTGCATTAACCGTTTCATGGTCTCCACCGTGTCGTTTATGCCGGCCAGAAGCACCGTCTGGCTGCCCAGGGGGATGCCGGCGTCGGCCAGTCTCATGCAGGCCTGCCGGGCTTCCTCGGTCAACTCATCGGGATGCATGCAATGAATGCTCATCCAAAGGGGATGATATTTTTTAAGTATGCCGATGAGGCCTTCGGTAATCCGTTGTGGAACCACCATTGGAGCCTTCGTGCCGATCCGGATCATCTCCACATGGGGAATTGCCCTCAGCTGGCCGAGAAGCCAGTCAAGCTGGGCATCGGACAGGGTCAGCGGATCGCCGCCGGAAATGAGCACGTCTCGGATTTCCCGGTGCGAGAAAATATAATCGATGGCTTTCTGCCACTGCTTTTTACCGCCGCACTTTCGTTTCCCGACCATTCTCGAACGGGTGCAGTAGCGGCAGTAGCTGGAACAGTAATCGGTTACCAGGAACAGAACCCGGTCCGGATAACGGTGAACAAGTCCCTTGACAGGACTGTGCCCATCCTCCCCAAGCGGATCCCTTGCTTCCCCCGGCGAGACTAGGAGCTCGCTGGCAACCGGGATCATCGCCCGCCGTATCGGCTGGTCAGGGTTTTCGGGATCGATGAGGCTGGCGTAATACGGGGTGATCGCCATCGGCAGAGTCGCCTCGCGAAACTGGAAGGCACTGCGTTCAGCGTCGGACAGCTGAAACATCCTGGCCAGCATGCTGGAACTCGTTATCCGGTTTCGCAGTTGCCAGCGCCAGTCGTTCCATTCACTTTCTGCAGCCTTGGGAAAATATCTTTGTCGAAATAAAAAGGTATTGTTTAGGAAGGGATAAGGGTGAGGCAACGCTTCCTCGTTATCGCTTGGAGGCTCCTCAGGTTCCTCCCTGTTCAGGTCTTCTGCTTCCATAATTTTATTTCCTTTAATTTTATATATTTATAAAAGATATAGCGGTCGTTTTTTTTCGTCCTTTTGGGTCTTAGTTTTGCTTCTATATGTATCCGATTTTACCTGTTGTCAATACAATTCGTATGCCCCTTGGAAATCCCCTTGGAAATAATCCCATGTCGTTTAGATAGCGTTTTTTTTTACGTTCAGGCAGAGGATCAGCGAACCTTCGGTGTCGGGAATGAAAACTTTTCTGAAAGCGCTTCAATACAAGTGCGATAGCAGTCAATACCAAAGAAGTGACAGGACGCTGAAGGGAATTGTCATCGGCAGAAGTCGCCGCAGAAACGCGAAGCCCTCTGCAACCTAGCCAGTTGCAAAGGGTCTTAATCCTTTCCGGGTATCCGGAAGGCTAAAATATGCCTGGCAGGCGCGGCGGGATTAGAACCCGCGCCCGGATGCAGGGGGGTGCAGAAAGTCGTTTATAACCGACTCATGTTCTTTGTTGAATTGTCATGGTGCGCAAGGTAAGTTCACATTTCATTTTCTTCCTCGTGCATACCAGAGCGTTGCGAGTTCCGATGAGTCCCGACTAAATCTATGCGAGGATAGCCAATTGCTTGGCAGTTTTGCAGCTGAGCATCCTGCAAAAAAAAACGCCACGGCTCTTTACCAGATAAGATAACTTGACAATGATGAAACCGAAAAAGTTGGTGGTCATCGGAGGTGTGGCAGGCGGAGCAACCGCGGCTGCCCGGGCCCGCCGCCTCGATGAATCGGCCGAGATCGTACTGTTTGAGCGGGGCGATTATATCTCTTTTGCTAATTGCGGTCTGCCCTATTTTGTCGGCGAGACAATAACCGACAGGGATGCCCTGCTCGTTACCACCCCAGATCAATTCAGCCGCAGGTATCGAATCGATATCAGGCTTGGAGCCGAGGTCATAGCTATCGATCGCCAGGGCAAGCAGGTAAAAGTAAGAAATCGAAGAAACCATCGCATCTACTGCGAGAACTATGACGTCTTGATCCTCTCGCCTGGCGCGACGCCCATCAAGCCTCCCCTGCCGGGAATAGATTCTGAACGTATCTTCACCGTCCGCACTATCCCCGATACCGATAAAATCAAACATTTTATCGACACTAAAAAACCCAAACGTGCAGTTGTTGTCGGCGGAGGTTTTATCGGGCTTGAGATGACCGAGAATCTGAAAAAGAGAGGTTTAGAGGTCATTTTGATTGAGTTGGCCGATCAAGTTCTACCCTCTCTCGACTTAGAAATGGCTGCAATGATTCATGCCCACCTGAAGGATCAGGGCATCGACCTCCGGCTGGGCACCCGGGTAACCGGCTTCCTTAATGATTCTGACGATCTGGTTGTCATCACCAACCACGTGACGCAAGTAGCCTGTGATTTGGTAGTGCTATCGATCGGGGTCAGACCAGAGAGCGAACTGGCGCAGACTGCAGGTATTGCGATCGGCGCTGGTGGCGGGATTCTGACCGATTCAGCCATGCAGACCTCCGACCCGCATATTTATGCAGTCGGAGATGCCATAGAGGTCAAGGATTTTGTCGGTGGTCAAGCGGTAATGATTCCCCTGGCCGGCCCGGCCAATAAGCAGGGCCGTATCGCCGCGGACAATGCCCTGGGACGAACGTCAATATTTCGAGGAACCCAGGGCACCTCAATCGTCAAACTTTTTGACCTGGCCGTGGCCAGCACTGGACTTAACGAGAGCAACCTGAAACGGAGCGAAATCGCCTATCTTGTTTCCTACACAGATGGGTTGTCCCATGCGTCTTATTATCCGGGAGCAGAGGTTATGCTCATTAAATTGCTCTTTTCACCTGGAAATGGCCGTTTATTAGGGGCTCAGATCGTCGGAGGCAAGGGAGTAGATAAAAGAATAGACGTCCTGGCGACCGCGATTCGAGGAGGAATGAGTGTTTTTGATCTTGAGGAACTCGAGTTGGCCTATGCCCCTCCTTACTCCTCGGCAAAAGATCCGGTTAACCTGGCAGGCTATCATGCAGCAAATATCCTCAAAAAAGACGTCAACGTGGTGGATTGGCGGCGCTTAAAAGAGCTCAGCGATGACACCACGGTTATTTTGGATGTCAGGACGGAGCGTGAATTTGAGACTGACGGAAAAATTGCGGGAGCGATTAATATTCCCATAGACCAACTCAGAGACAGAATTGACGAATTGGATCGCGGCAAGACTTATATTCTCGTCTGCCTTGCTGGATTGAGAAGTTATCTCGGCTGTCGCATCTTGAGCGCCAGCGGCTATGATTGCCATTCAATGTCCGGCGGCTATATGCTCTACAGAAATCTCAACTGAAAATATAGGCAGCCTGCCATCGCGAAAAACGATTAACCCATGCGTTTGGCGCGCCCGCTAAGCACTCTGCCCGGGCCAATTCTGACACCGCAGGTATTTTTTCTAGTGCTCTCAAGGTAAATTCTCCATGTTATCCTCGGCTGCTCAAACTGCCTCAAGCAAAGTGCTGAGTATCACAAAAGTCGTTTACTCTCACCAACGATATATTATGATGCTTGGAGGTGTTTAACCCTTTTCAGGTGGTCTTGTCGAATATAAACAAATACACAAGGAGAACTTATGAAACTGAAAGGATTGGTGTTTTTTCTATTGCTGACGCCCTCGATGCTTTTCGCCGCCTCTGCCGATCTTATTGATGCTGCAAAAAAAGAAGGTCAGGTGGTCGTTTACTCCATCACCAGCAGAATAGCAAATGCTGCGGAAAACTTTGAAAAGAAATACGGAATAAAGGTAAGTGCTTATAATTTAAAGGATTTTGAGCTGATCGAAAAGGTTTCGCAAGAAGGAAAGAACAAGGTCTATGGCGCTGATTTCATCATTGCTCAGGATTCGGGGCGCGTTTTCGGTGAAATCATCAAGCCCGGTTACGCATACAGTTATGTGCCGGAAAGCATGAAAGACATCATACCGAAAAAATATCAGGATCCCCTTTACTTCAGTTTTATCACCAAAACATTCATCTACAACTCTGAAACCAGCGTCTTTCCACCGGTGAACAATGTCTGGGAATTAACAGAAGAGAAATGGGCCAAGAAATTCTGGTTCAAAGATCCCCTTAAAGAGGGGGTGAATGCGAACTTTTTAACCATGGTAACCTCACCTGAAATTTCGCAAAAACTTGAAGCGGCCTATGAGCGTTATTTTGGCAAAAAAATAGAGCTGACAACCCCCAACGCCGGTTATGAATGGATAAAAGGTATCGTCAACAATGAGCTGGTCATGTTCACCAGCGATACCAAAATGGCAAACTCATTGGGAGAAAAGGGAAAGAACATTGATGCCGTGGCCTTGGGAACGTATTCGAAGTTGAGAGCCCGGGAGGAAAAGGATCTTGCGCTGATGCCCATTATGGGAATGGAGCCCTTTGCCGGCTTTTTCTACCCAAGCTTCTTGCTGATGAGAAATGATGCCCAAAACCCCAACGCCGCCAAACTCTTCATAGAATATCTGCTGACGGAGGAGGGATTTCAGCCCTGGTCAGGCTCTTTAGGCACTTACAGCTCTAATCCCAACATCAAGCCTTATCCTGGCGACAACGCTCTCGACGTGTGGTCTCAGATTCTTGTCCTGGAATCACCCGCATTCATATTTGAACATCGTGGTGAAGTCGAAGAATTCTGGAACAGCATCGTCTATTAATTCCTGGGGATAAGCCTAAAGCAGATCCTCTCATTGCAGCACATGAGAGGATCTGCTTTTTTCATCGCGGTGCAGGACTGTTTCAAACGAATAACAGGCAATGAATTTTGTACATAGTGTAAGGAAATACTCCCGTAAGCCTGAGAATGTTATATTATTCTGCCTGATTACGGTACTGATATACCTTATTCTGGTGCCTCTGCTGTCAATCGTTGAAGATACCTTCAGGGTTCATTCTTCTGAATTGATGCGGATCAAAGGGGCAGCGGCCGGTGATTTCACGACCTATCACTGGAAAAATCTCTTCGCTGGTAAATACAGCAGAAATATTTTTTACCAACCGTTATTAAACACCTTTCTTGTCTCTGTCGTAACCTGCGCCATTGCCATTATTACAGGGGGAGGCTTCGCCTGGCTCGTCACCAGGACAGACATTAAATACAAAAAACTCATTTCCAGTCTGTTCATCTTGCCTTACATAATGCCGTCATGGACTCTGGCCATGGCCTGGCTCAACTTCTTTAAAAATGATCGTGTCGGTTCTCCAGGATGGATTACGGCATTTACCGGTGTTGAAACCGCAGACTGGTTCGCCTATGGTTTCCTGCCCATCACCATCGTCCTCGGTCTCCATTATGCACCGTTTGCCTACATTCTCATCGGGGGCATACTGCGAAATATGGACGCCAATCTTGAAGAAGCGGCGCAGATACTAAAAACTGGCAGATGGCGGATAATCTATAAAATTACGCTTCCCATCGTCCTGCCGGCCATGCTGTCCACTGTCCTGCTGGTCTTTTCCAGCGCCATGAGCGCCTTTGCCGTTCCCGCTTTTTTGGGTGCGCCAGTACGGTTTCAGGTTCTTACCACGCAGCTTTTCAGGACCCTGAATGGAATGAGCCCGGGTTTCGGTTTTCTGATTGCGCTGGTAATGATCGTTATCGGCGCAATCATTCTTACCGCCAACCAGATATTGGTTGGTAAACGAAAATCCTTTGCAACAGTTACCGGCAAGAGTTCAAATATTTCGCTGGTAAATCTTAAGAAATTGAGAACCGTTGTGTCGGTGGTCGTTTTGATATGGCTCCTGGTTATTACGATCGTGCCTCTGCTCACCTTCGCCGTACAGTCATTTCAGGTAGTGTCCGGCAGCTTCAAACCGGAAAACTTTACCACACTCTTCTGGCTGGGAGAGGGCCGCCCGGATGTTTTGAGCGGAGAACCCGGCATATTGCGCAACAAGTATATCTACATCGGCCTGTGGAACAGTCTTCGCTTGTCCATTCTGGTCTCGCTTCTTGCTGGCACGGCAGGCCTGCTGGTGGGCTATGCGGTAGTGAAAAAACGGGGTTCAATCGCAGCTAACACCCTCGATCGTTTGTCATTTTTTCCTTACCTGCTGCCAAGTATGGCCTTTGGCGCCATCTACCTCTCCATGTTTGCGGTGAGCAGAGGCATAATACCTTCACTTTACGGCAGTTTTGCCATTTTAGTGCTGATCGGGACTGTAAAATATCTGCCCTTTGCCTCCAGGGCCGGAATCAATGCAATTTTCCAGCTTGGCAGAGAGATCGAGGAAGCGGCCGTGATTTTTGGAGTCAGCTGGTGGAAGCGGATGACCAAGATCATTATACCTATTCAGAAGGCCAGTATCCTCTCCGGTTTTCTACTTCCATTTATCTCATGCATGCGTGAGCTGTCGCTCTTCATTCTTCTGGTCACACCATCCACCCGGGTTCTGACCACCATGCTTTTTCAATATAACGAAAAGGGCTGGGATCAATATGCCAACGCCATCATCCTGTTTATCGTGCTGGTGGTCATTCTGCTCAATGGCTTGATCAATAAAGTTACCGGTGCATCGATCGACAAGGGAATAGGAGGCTGACAGGTGCCTGAAATCATAATCAAAAATGCGACCAAGAAATTCGGCAAATTCACTGCAGTTGATAATTTGAATTTAACCATTGCCGATAAAGGATTTATTACCCTCTTAGGCCCTTCTGGATGTGGAAAAACCACAACGCTGAGGATGATTTCCGGCCTTGAAAGTCCGGGCGAGGGAGAAATTTATATCGATGATACGCTGGTATTTTCTTCTAAAAACGGGGTCGATCTGCCGCCCGCCAAAAGGGATGTCGGCTTTCTCTTCCAGAACTATGCCCTGTGGCCCCACATGACCGTCAGACAAAACATAGCTTTTGGTCTCGAAAATCTTAAATGGAGTAAATCGGAAATCGAAGACCGGGTGCAGGAACTGACAGAGCTGTTGAAAATAGATGTCCTGCTCGGCCGTTATCCGGCCGAGTTATCAGGTGGTCAGCAGCAGCGTGTGGCCATCGCCAGGACACTTGCACCCAAACCTAAAGTGCTGTTCATGGATGAACCACTTTCTAATCTGGATGCAAAGCTGAGAATAGAGATGCGGGCTGAACTGAAACGGCTTCACCGGGAAACAAATTCCACTTTTGTTTATGTAACTCATGATCAATTGGAGGCAATGACCCTGTCAAGCCGAATCTGCCTGATGAAAGAGGGCTTGGTTCAGCAATATGATGCCCCGCTTACCGTTTACAACGAACCGTTCAACCTGTTCAGCGCTGAGTTTGTTGGAAACCCGACAATGAACTTTGTTGAGGTGGTATGCACAGAGACAGAACCGGAATGCATTACCCTGACTTCCAGGGATCTGCTTTTCACCTTTAAACCTGTCACCGGTTTTCCACCTGTCTCCAAAGGACAGGAGCTGGTGCTCGGCCTGCGACCCGAATCTCTGACGCTTCAGGATTCAGGCAAGGTCAAGGGGAGTGTATACTCTGCCCTGCCATCTGGAATGGAAACCACGGTGATTCTAAAAATCAGAAATACATTGCTGACGGCAGTTGTCTTCGGGAATCTCGATTTTTCCACGGATGGCGAGATCGGCCTCGAACTTAACCACGAGAATTATATTCTCTTTGATAAGAGCAGCGAAAAAAGGATTGCGTCAGGCTCGCTTGAAATTTCGCTACACGAGATGCCGTAGGCCAAAACAATAATATTACATTGCTCCCAAAAGAATAATGAGAAATAGTTTGGCTTGTTATCACACCTCCGTTAGTTTCCGTAATGTTTCTTGCAACGTAAAAAAGCCCTCTAACGGATTTCTCCTTTACAGACATTATGTCTGTGAAGTCGATTTCAGAGATTGATAGAATAGGGTTATCAATAGTTGCGCACCAGCCCCCCTTCCACCTTTATCGGAACACGCTGCAATTATTGATAACCCTATTCTATATATCTTGACTCTGTAGAAAGCTCAATATAGTCAATAGCAGACTTTAATCCTTCCCTATGGTATACGCAGGTCTTTGGGAGATTCTCCATTGTAAAAAACAATCATCACGAAAGATATGAACGATACATTTCAACAAATAAGCCTTGTTGGCTTTATGAAACACAATGGCGGTCTAGAGTTCAGAACAATGTCTGAAACTGATTACCAATTCAGGGCGAGAATACAAGACATTCACTTGAATCCTGGTGGTGTTACTCATGGTGGCTTCATCATGAGCTTGATGGATTCAGGAATGGGGACTGCTGCTCATCGGGTACTTGGTAAAAACGCAAGAGCAGCAACAATTTCCTTCGACGTCAAATTTATCTCCGCCTCTAAAAAGGGGGATTTACTGCTGGGCACAGCCAAAGTCCTTAGAAAAACACGTTCCTTGGTCTTCATGCAGGGCGAAATACGATGTGGCGAGCATCTCATTGCAACTGCTGAAGGGATCTGGAAAGTGCTCTAGCAAGCCTTGATCGATTTTTTTGTTAATCAAGCACTCTGTACCTGATAAGAGTCAACATTTCCGAACAGGAGTCGTAAATGAAAGCTAAGAATAACAATATCTTTCAGCACGCACCAGACAACCCCGAGAGCACAAAACGCTATCTCTTTTATCTTCATGGCCTTATCGTGGAAGAGGCCGGAATCCGCCCTCAGAGTGAAGAACACGGATTCTATGAATACCAACTCATCCTTGAAGAGTTGGCCCAGGAAGGTTTCATTGTGATAAGTGAGGCACGAGAAAAAGGGACTCAAATTAAGCCCTATGCCGAGAAAGTTGCGTCCCAGATTAAAAAGCTCCTGGCAAACAGGGTTTTACCGGAGCACATCACCATACTTGGTGCTTCAAAAGGCGGTATCATTAGTGCTTACGTCTCCACTATGCTCCAGGAAAAAAAGATAAACTACGTATTTCTGGCCGGCCTGTTCGAAAAATGTTTAACAGATGAAAACCTGAAGTTGTATGGGAATGTTCTCTCGATCCACGATCGGTCCGATAAACTGTCAATCACTCCTCAATTATACTTTCAGCGATCTGAAGGGCTTGGAGAATTTGAAGAAATCGTCCTCAGTCTTGATATCGGGCACGGGTTGATTTATAGACCCTACCGGGAATGGATCGACCCGATTTTGAAATGGGGCAAGACAAAATAGCCTGAAACCTTTATTGCTGCCAAGCATCAACAGTTTCGCAGGTGAATATATCTATATTGGAGTTTGACCAAGGCGTTAGTCAAGATCTCTCCTATAGATTTCCTGTGAACCTTTGATGTCTGTTCAGGAAAGTGCTTGCCTTTGCATGATGACCTGTTAGAAAGCGGATCGAGGGTAGTAGAAACTGTTCATGAAGCTGTTTCAGCTGGAAAATTGCGCGGCAACTGCCGTTTGTTACGCCACGGGATAGCCAAACGCGAGTTAAGGGGTGGCAATTATGTCACCCCTTAATCTGATACAAACTAATGGCTGCAAAGGCCTTCGCCCAGTAACACCTTATTGTTGGAAAGTGTCGAGGTAGGCGTAGAGCGCGGGAGACCCACCGGTATGCAGGAAGACAACGTTTTGCCCCTTGGTGAACGCGCCCTTGCGGACCAGGTCAATCAGCCCCGCCGCAGCTTTTCCGGAGTATACGGGATCAAGGAGAATAGCTTCCTCTAAGGCAAACAGTTTGACAGCCTCGACCATCGGCTCTGTCGGCAAAGAATAACCAGGGCCAACATAATCGTCATAACACACAATATCCTTACGCGCTATACCGCCACGAATGCCAAGGAGCTCAGCGGTTTTTTCCGTGAGATCATGTACGATTCCTTCCTGAACATCTTTAGGACGGGAGACGTTCATGCCTGAAACTGGAATGTTGGTGTTGGTGCCGATCAAGCCGGCAACCATACCGGCGTGAGTTCCTGCTGAGCCTGAAGGGACGACGATATGGTCGATTTTCAGATGCATAGTGTTGAGTTGGTTCATCAGTTCTTCAGCACAGGCTGCATAACCAAGGGCACCGATCGGATTGGACGCGCCTCCTGGGATTATGTATGGTTTTTTACCAGCCGCTTTTAATTCGCCGGCAACTTTTTCCATTTCTGCCAACATGTCAGAACCACCGGCAACAACTCGCTTGGATTTTACTCCCAGAAGTTCAAAAAGGAAGTTATTGCCACTACCCTTGGGTTTATACGTACCTTTGACCCGCTCCTCAAGAACCAAGTGACACTCGAGACCCTCCTTGGCAGACCAGGAAGCAGTGAGTCGACAATGGTTAGACTGTACAGCGCCACAGGTGATAATGGTGTCAGCCCCTTTCTGCAAGGCGTCGGCGATACAGAAATCAAGCTTGCGGGTTTTGTTGCCACCTGCCGCACCGGGAAGAAGATCATCCCGTTTGATGAAAAGATTGACACCTGCACCAAGGACTGCACTCAGCTTTTGCATCGGTTCTATTGGTGTAGCTCCCTGCAGATACCCTCGTCGAGGAAATTTTGCATAGTTCATGTATAGCTCCTATTTTGTATGAATTTCTTCTTGCTACCGACCTCGTTATTTGTGTTATTTCAGCAAACTGTATTGATATATTTTTCTTCCCAAGTTGATCACCCCCCATGGGGGTTCAGGCAGGTACCTTGCTGCTTTTTATTCTTTGGTGAAACTTTTAGTCATGGGTTATTTCTCTCAAACAAGTCCGGGTAGAGAAGATCTGACCATCGCTGCGAGTTGAACATTACCAATTGCCCTTTTGCGGAGTTGCTCGTTGGCCTCAGGAAGACGGGTGTGAAGTATCCTGATCGCCTCGACAACAGTCTGCATGTACATCTCCAAATCATCTTCGCTGAGGAGAGGGATCTGGTGGCGAGAGATATATTCGGTTGAAACGGCAGACGAAAGAACCGCTGCAGATCCAGGGAGCAAGCCTCCATGGGCAACGATGTCGTTCACCTCATCACTCATGAATACCACTCCGCCCAAATCATATTTAACCAAGGTGGCTAGTTCACTGGCAATGGCGTTTTTCTCGCCGCAATTGCCGGCCTTAGTAAGACTCTTGCCGAGATCAATTATTCTCCGGCCAATTGCCCGGGTTTCCTCCATCAGTGACCCCGGACTCCTCGGGTATGGGTTTGGTGGCAGATAAACAGGATAACCAAGGGCTTCGGCCGCTTCTGTCAGACAATCGCCAACGACCGAATTGTCATGCTCTTGGTTGGCACGAACGATAAGTGTCGTGTTTTGTATCGCCTCTTTCCAGAAAGGAACATACGCTTTAGCTTCAACGATGATGGTCGGAAGCGCATCCATGCCCAGAATGTCCATGAGCCGGCCTTTGTTTCCGATGGGGACATTGCCCTCAGTGTCTTCGTTAGGACCGATGCCGCCCAACCCGGCGTTAACGGTGAGAATTGCTGAAACAGGTATTCCGTCGATCTCCAGAACTGTGCCTAAAAAGCATCCACAACTTTGAGGTGTATCCTCTTCGAAAAAATGAAATCTCGCTGGATAGTTGGTAAGGAAGGTTGCCACGACGGCCCTGGCCAGAGCTGTGATGAATGTGGCGGGAATTTCGAGAACACCTTGTCCATGGACCCGGCCGAAGATCGTGGTAGCCAGGGTCTGCGGGCAGAGGCCGTT
The DNA here is from genome assembly GCA_963824415.1 of uncultured delta proteobacterium. GTDB lineage: Bacteria > Desulfobacterota > Desulfobulbia > Desulfobulbales > Desulfocapsaceae > JABDQA01. Next base: position 110,863 of record CAWGPM010000001.1, on the reverse strand, counting down.
CTCCCCCAGAGCAGCCTGCATCAGGGCTGCTTCAGTCGGGGTAATTCCACATCGGGCAACCGCAGTACCGGAACCTCCCCCTTCAAGAGTGATTGAGATTCTTCCCTGTTCATTAGCAACCTCTACTTGGGCGATCCGTAAATCCACTGGGGCGGCCAGGCTGAAAAATTTGCCGAGAACGGAAAATCCAGCCCCATCTTCTTGAACAAAACCGGAATGGCTGTGGACATGACTTACCCCGATGTGCCCAGCCAAGCCGATTTTACCAATTTTTTCGTTAGCTAATAAAATATCCATTAAATTGTCCTTTGGTTGCTACAAGAGGCAAAGCACCATTTGTGGAATAAAGGCCAGGATAAAAATTCCACACAAGATTGCAGCGATAAAAGGAAGTACGGCATAGCTCAGTTTTTCAATGCTTATTCCACTTATACCGCAACCAACAAACAGATTGACCCCTACCGGCGGGGTTAGAAAACCCAGGGAGACGGCGGCAATCATGACCACACCGAAATGTGTGAGGTCGATACCGGCCTGAATTACCAGGGGTTGAAGCAGGGGAGTCAGAATAAGGATGTTGGCCAGAGCATCCATGAAGGTGCCGAGAATCAGCAGCATGAAAATAATAACAAAAAAGAACAGGATCTTGTTTTCAGTAATACCAGATAAGAGGCCAACCATGTCGTTGGGGACGTTGTAGATCAAAAGAATCTGGCCCAGTGCCGAGGCTGTGGCAACCACCAGGAATATCGTGGCATTGGTTATGGTAGTACTGCGCAGAATCTGCCAGACCTTTGTCTTGGTCAGTCTTTTTAAAATGAATCCTTCAACAATGAAGGCGTAAGTGACAGCAATCGCACCTGCTTCAGTTGGGGTGGTGACCCCGCCGTAAATGCCACCGAGGACAATGACAGGAACTGCCAAGGCGTATTTGGCCTCCTGAAAAGCTTTCCAGGTCTGCTTAAGGGGGGCTTTCTGGCTTTTTGTCGCAAAGCCATGATACTTTGACAGGAAATAGCAGGTAAACATGAGAATAACGCCGATGAACAGACCGGGGATGATTCCGGCAATGAACAAGTCACCCACCGAGACATTCGCCGTTGTCCCGTAAATGATCAGCGGGACACTGGGGGGAATCATCACACCGAGGCAGCCAGCAGAAACGTTGGTGGCTGTTGAGAAGGATTTAGAGAACCCTTCTTTTTCCATGGAGGGGATCATTATCCCGCCGACCGCTGCCACCGTCGCCGGCGCTGAACCGCTGAGTGCACCGTAAAACATGCAGGTAAGAACGGAAACCTGCGCCAGTCCGCCGGTGATGTGCCCGATCAGGCAGCGGGAGAGACGCAGCAAAGCCTCGGCCATGCTCCCTTTCTGCATGATCTCGCCTGCCATTATAAAAAAGGGCACAGCAAGCAGCGGGAAGGTATCCAGAGAAAAAAACATCTTCTGCATGAGAAACTGCACAGGGATGTCGCCCGCGACCACCGCTATGACGACGCTTAGGCCAAGAGCGACACCTATGGGCACGCTTAAGAGAAGCAAAATCGGCAGGAAGACAGCAATAAGCAGGATGGGAAGTTCCATGAAGTACTTCTCCTTGTCTATAGGTAGACCAGGTTATGCAGTTAAAGCCGCTGATTGGTTGAGCTGCACGGGACGACAGCCAGCAGGAAAGGTATTAGACAGGTACCACCCCGTCACTTGCTGTGTCCTTTCCCGAAACAATTTTTTTGAGGACAATAATGGTGCGAAGAGCCATTAACAAAAAACCGAGCGGGATACAGATGTAAGCGATCCACATGGGAAACTGCAAAGCAGGTGCAACCTGATTGGAGTCCATGACAAATCGGACCATCATCATCCCCCAGAAAAACATGATGCAGCAGAACAGGACGGTTATCAGATATGCAAGAATGGTAAAATAATGGCCAATCTTTACCCCGAATACCGTTCGTACTATGGTTACTTCCAGATGGCGCCTTTCCGATGCGGCAAAACTTGACCCGACGTAGACGGCAAAAATAAACAGATAACGGGCTAGCTCTTCTGGCCAGTCCAGGGAATGCTGGATAACATATCTTTGAAAAACCTGAAGAATTATGATTACCGCCATTGCCGCCAGAGCACAGGATGACGTAATCTCTTCAAATTTGTTGAGCCTTTGCCAAAATTTCGTCATCGCAACCTCGATGCGGTGGCAGGTACAGTCGACTCCTTACCTACCACCGCTCATTGTTCTATTTTCCGGTTATTTTCCCGCCACGGTCGCTTTCATCTCTTCAATCAGTTCCGGCGGTACATCTTTGGCGAACATCGGGGCAACATTTGCCGTCGCGTCAATCCAACGTTGTCGTTCGTCCGGAGAGAGTTCGATAATCTCGCCACCCATCTCTTGGATCTTTTCAAGAATCATCGCCTCGTTGTTACGGATTTTGTCACGCTGAAATTTCTGCATGACGGCAAATGATTCTCGAATCCACTGCTGCTGATCCGGGGTCAGATTTTCAAAAAATTTCTTTGAGATCATCACCAGATGGGGACTGTAGAAGCTTCTGGTTAAGGTGACATATTTCGTAATCTCGGGAAATTTGTTGAACCAGGCAAGATTTAGGTCGATGTCGATGGCGTCCACGGTTTTTTGCTGCAAAGCAGTATAGACCTCACCCCAGGCAACAGGGGTTGGGTTCATACCGAGCGATTTCAGGATTTCGATATGGGCCTTGGAGTGGGTTGCACGTATTTTCAACCCCTTGGCGTCCTCAAGGTTTCGGATTGGCCGGCTGGAGAATATTTGCCGAAAGCCGATTTCGATATAGCCCAGACCCAGGATGCCATTTGTTTCCAGGGACTCAGCCAAACGTGTGCCGATTGGGCCATCAGTGATCAGGTCCGCCGCCTCATAACTCGGAACGATGAACGGCATATCCAGAAACATCATCTGCGGGTTGAATACAGACAGGTTATTGGTTGCGTCTGACCCCATCTGCAGCATGTTCATTTGCAGTCCTTGAACCACCGCATCGAAATTGCCATATTTTGAACTGTCGTAGATATCTACCTTAAAGAGGCCTCCTGATCTCTCCTCTAGATCCTTTTTGAAAAGTTCATAACCCTCTCCCATGGGGTGCTGGGGAACGTTGGGATGGGCAAGTTTGATGGTGATCTGGTCTGCAGCATTGCTGTCGGCAAGGGTTCCTACCCCAACTATCATGACCATTGCTGCCAGAATAACTCCTAATCTTTTTGTCATTTTCATACGCTTTTCCTCCTGAGGATTCACAATACCAAGTCTCCCACATACATTTTACTGTCAAGATCATCTCCATAGGCCTACCCTGAGGAGACGGAGAGAGCAAGGTCACGATTCATTCATGGTTATCAACTCGGAAATATCATTCGCAAGTTTGGTAACCTGTCCTGCATGGGTGCTGATTAAAGATTCAACGGTGTATTCACTTGTCGGCAGATCGAAACTGATTGCTCCGGCAACTTTATTTGTCTGGAAATTCATCAACGGGGCACCAATACAGATCAACCCCTGGAAATACTCCTCGTTGTTTATTGAATACCCCCGGTTACGGTCCTCGTCGATCTGCTGCAGAAGGACACTCGCTTGGTCAATGGTATTGGGGGTGAATTTTTTGAATGGGGCCTTAGCCAGAAAGGTTTCAAGATCGCTTTGATCCATCCTGGAGAGGACGGCCTTGCCCATGGCACGTGCATGGAGGTCTTCGCAAGCCAGCGGCTGCCTGAAGAAGAGAGTTGAACTCGCCTCCCGCCGATAGAGGGCCAGCAGGGTTTGGTCGTCGATGAGGGTCGAATCTATGGTAACATTGCACGAACGGTGTAACTCGTCGATCAACGGTTTGACCATATGAAGCAATTCATAGCCCTGAGTGATAGTGTGGCCGAAGAGAAGAGCCTTAGGCCCCAGTCGTAAAGCCTTGCTGCGGGCGTTCTTGCTCAAATATCCTAAAAGAACGAGGGTGTTAATCAGGCGGTAGGTGGAGGTTTTATTGATTCCAGCCAACCGTGATATCTCGGAGAGAGTGCGGCGACTATGGTCCTTGTCGAAGAAACCGAGGATGGTGAGTCCCTTCTCGAGTGTCTTCGACATATAAACGTTAGGATTTGATGACATAAAACGGACCTTTGTTACTATAATAGTAACAGTGTTGTTCTTGTTTTGCATATTAAATTATCTTTCAAGTGTGTCAAGTAATATTTTAAAATAGATTGAGGGATTTCCAGGGTACAATATTGGGTTGTTTCAAAGCCTTTGATCGGCTAGGTTCCGTCTCGGTTAAGGTTGAAAAACGGTCGCACAGGCTGGTAATGCCGAGGCTCCCAGATAGAGGAACTGCATTGCAAGCTGGCTTTCCAGCGGAGATGGGCAGACAATTTAGAAACATTGGTAAGGAGATAGCAGGGCTCTTTTTTGTGAGATTGAGGAAACAAATGTGCGAGAACCTTTCCGTATTGCAGAGGTCGAGGGAATAGGTCGGCACCCGTCGGTTCACTTGATTTCTCGAAGCCTGGATATCTCCTCCTGAGGAGATATTTATGAGTGATATCCGTCGCCGAACAATTGCAGGACTAAACGTTGGGGACAGCTTCAGTGTTACGAGAACCTTCGGCGAAAAAGATATCGGGGCTTTCACCAGGATTACCCGGGACAGAAATCCCATTCACACCAGCGAGCGTTTTGTGGAACTCAAGGGGTTCAAGGGGCGCATCTGCCATGGTCTGCTGGTGGGCAGCATGATCACCGAAGTGGGCGGCCAGATGGGCTGGCTGGCCTCGGGTATGAATTTTCGCTTTAAAAGACCGGTCTACGTAAACGAATCCATCACCTGCCGTTGCACGCTTACGGCCCTGTATGAGAATAGCCGGGCTGAGGTTGAGGCCGTCTTCACCAACCAGCAGGACGAGATTGTAATGGAGGCCAGCTTATTCGGTGTTCTGCCCAATGACGAGGAGCGGCAGGTGTTAAAAGATCTGCTAGCTCTGGACAGTAGAAGGTGATCTTCCGTGCGCTCTTCCCTTCAGCTTTTGTTTGTGCCCAGGCTTTTGTTTGTGCCCAGGCAAATAATTGGAATACACCATATCCAAGGAACCGCGGCATCCGTTGAGAGAAACCTGGTCTCTTTGTCTGTGAAAATTTGGTCAGGGGTTTTTTCGAAAAACAATTTATTGCTGGCTTAATGGTTATTGAATTGGCTTGTGTTACTATTTATCGCTGGGTAAGTTAGGGTAAGGATGCACAATGGCATAGTTTATACCAGAGGGAAGCAGGGGGCCCTATCCTTCGGAATAAAAGGAGATATGAGATGCCGGACCAAAAAGCCAGCGTGGGAGAGAAGTTAAAGAGTCTGAGAGTCGCCAAGGGCATGTCGTTGGAGGAAGTCTCTCGGAAATCGGGCATATCTGGGACGAACCTTGCTAAATTCGAAAACGATGAACTCACTCCGCCGCTTGGAAATGTTGTAAACCTGGCGCAGGTTTTTGAGGTCCCGGTGGGTGATATTTTCGGTGACAGCGGCGATTCCCCGTTCGCTATTGTCAGAGTTGACGACAGGACTGCAGTTTCACGGTTTAGTTCGGCCTATGTCCAATCAACCGCCTACAGTTATCAGGGACTAGGTCAGCAGAAACGAAACCGACAGATGGAACCCTTTATTGTCACCTTAAACCCTGCCGTGACACATGCTGTGGAGCCGAATGAACATATAGGAGAAGAGTTTATCTTCGTGCTGGAGGGAAGGGTTGAGGTGACATTGCTCGATCATAGGGACATATTAAATCCCGGTGACTCTATCTACTACGACTCCACACTCCCCCATATCGTTGCATGTCATGGAGATGAACCAGCAACGATACTTGCAGTGATATATGCAAAAGAAGAGATGATGATCCTGTAGCTTCTGAATTGTGCTCTCACCGACGCAGGCTGAACAAGGCCTGCAGTCTATTGGCCGGCAGCACCTATCCTCAGATACGATAAATCCTATCCGGCGCTCCCCCCTGCCGAGAAGGTATCAAAGCAGAGGGGGTGCTTCTCATATCACCGGCATGACCCAGTTGAATGGGTCCTCCGTCCTGCCATACTGAATATCCATGAGCTGCTTGAAAAGCTTTGCGGCATAGGGCCCAACTCCGCCATCGCCAATGGCTATTTCCCGGCCGTTGTACTTGATCTTTCCTACGGGCGAAATAACGGCTGCCGTGCCAGAGCCGAAAACTTCCTTCAGGTCTCCCGCTGCGTGAGCCTGATAGATCTCGTCGATGCTGATTCTTCTTTCAACAACGTTTTTCCCCCATGATTTTGAAAGTTTGATTACAGAATCACGGGTGATCCCGGCTAATATGCTGCCATTAAGAGCCGGAGTAATGATTTCATCTCCAATTTGAAAGAAGATGTTCATCGAGCCGACCTCTTCGATATATTTGAGGTGGACGCCGTCAAGCCACATCACCTGTGTGTATCCCTCTTTATTGGCAAGGCTGGTAGCATAGAGACTTGCCGCATAATTTCCTGCCGTTTTAGCCTCACCAACACCGCCTCTTACCGCTCGCACATATTCAGTGGTCACCCAGATCTTCACAGGGTCGAAACCTTCCGGATAATACGCTCCAACTGGAGAGAGAATGATAAAAAATCTGTAGGTATGGGAGGATCTCAGCCCCAGATAAGGGTCTGTAGCAATAATTGTCGGGCGAATATAGAGTGAAGTGCCCGCTGCAGCAGGAACCCAGTCTTTCTCGATATTGAGGAGTTTAACAAGGGCATCGAGAATAAAATCCTCGTCAAACGGTGGCATGCAGAGCCTGCTCGCTGATCTACTGAAACGACTGAAGTTATCTTTGGGCCGGAAAAGCTGAATACTGCCGGATGATGTTCTGTATGCCTTTAAACCTTCGAAGATAGCCTGGCCATAGTGAAGAACCATGGTAGAGGGATCCAATTGCATCGGGCTGTAAGGTTCGATGCGAGGATTGTGCCAACCTTTTTCAGGGTTGTAATCCATATTGAACATGTAATCGGTGAAATGGGTTCCGAATCCAAGGGCTGAATCTTTGGGGTGCTCTTTGAGCGTGGCGACATTCTCGAATGATATTTCCATAACTGTTCCTTTTGTTGATGGCCTGTTAATAGTTATTAATAAAAATCAGTATGCCTTTTTTAGAGAAACCCAGTATTCTAAATGACAATAAAACATGGGAGCCTAAAGGGCTATTTTTACTCGTCCTTGTGTTCGATAAGTATAAGTTTAACGAGACAAGTCTTTTTGTCATGACTCTTGCCAATCGCCTGTTTTGCCGGGGTCTTTTTGACGGTTTGTTGACGCGTATGCAAAGGTCTGGTTCGTTAGCATGTGCGGATGCTTAATCCGCCATCCTCAAAAATAGCCATTTTTTAGTTAACCATGGAGTTAAGAAAAAAATCAAGCATATATATGTAAAATCAGCACGATAGGTGGTTTTTAACAAACATTTTTATGTTTACGAAAACATATTCACAGAGCAGATACGCTTCTGGGTAACAGCGGGAGAGATTTTCCCTATCGACAAATTAGCTTTGCTGTTTCAAATGAATGAAAAAGCCTTACTCTAATCAGTTATCGGTGAGCAATGAAAAAAGAGATTATTGAAATACGATGGCATGGACGTGGAGGGCAGGGAGCGATCACAGCTGCCAAAATTGTGGCGAATGCCGCATTTGTTTCCGGTTATAAAGGGGTTGTAATGGCCCCTACTTTCGGGACAGAGAGAAGAGGTGCACCAGTATTCACCTCGCTGAAAATCTCCAAGGAAAAAATCTATGATCTTTCACCGATTACCACACCCAATATGGTCGTGGTGCTCGACCACACCCTCCTTGAGGAGGTAAACGTTGTCGCTGGTTTGAAAGAAAATGGCCTCGTTGTTCTCAATGGACCGCAAGCAGTGTCGGAATATGGTTTTAAGGGAGCCAGGGTGGCGGTTTCCGATGTAACTGCACATGGTGTCAGTGCCGGCTTGCCGCCTGGAATAGTCAATTCTGGAATAATTGGGGCATTCGCAAAAGCCAGCGGGCTGGTGGACATTGGTGTCCTGGTCAAGGCCATCGAACAGGAATTTATCGGTAAGAAACCGGAATTGAATGCAAAAGCAGCCGTAATCTCATACAACAATACCTCAATTGGAGATGTATAAATGACAGACAGGAAATATTGTAAGATGATATCGCGGAGCAAGCCAGGTCCCGGCGACGGTGGCAAAACCGGGTCTTGGCGTGTTTTAAGGCCCATTATCAATAATGAAAAATGTATTCCGGTAAAGGCCAAGAAAAAGGCATGCTTCAACTGCTGGTTGTATTGTCCCGATTGTGTTGTAACTAAGACGATTCCACCGACCATCAATCTTGAGTATTGCAAGGGCTGCGGCATCTGTGCAGAAGAATGTCCCGCTTCTGCTATCGAGATGGTTGATGAGGCACGTTTCATTGTGAAGGAGAAATAGGCGTCATGCATATCATAGAATCTGGAAATGTCGCTGCGGCAACGGGCGTAAAGCTCTCACGGGCACAGGTTATTGCTGCATATCCCATTACTCCGCAGACACCACTGACCGAAAAATTGTCTGAATTTGTTGAATCAGATGAACTTGACGCCCAATATATTCCGGTTGAGAGTGAGCATAGCGCCATGGCTGTCTGTATTGCAGCCTCAAGTGCGGGAACACGGGCTTTTACAGCCACGAGTGCCAATGGTCTGCTTTATATGAACGAGCAGCTGCATTGGGCCGTTGGGGCACGACTGCCGGTGGTGATGTGTGTCGCCAACAGGGGAATTGGCGCCCCCTGGACCGTATGGAATGACCATCAGGACAGCATGTCCCAGCGGGATGTTGGCTGGATTCAGATTTATGCCAATGACCACCAGCAGATAATTGACTCGGTCATCAAAGCCTTCCGCCTGGCTCAGACCGTCAGTATTCCTGTTATGGTATGCTACGATGGTTACCTTCTCTCTCACACCTACATGCCTTTTGAGCAACCCGAGCAGAGCCTAGTGGATTCGTTCCTGCCTGCTTTCAGTCCGAAACATTTTCTCAACCCGGAAGAACCGGGAAATTTCAACACGGTTACCCTGCCCGATGTGAGGCAGGGAGTGGATGGCGTTATTGAACCGGGTTACATTGAAATCCGCCATAATCTCCACCAGGACTTGCGCGCGGCTCTTGAGACATATGCTGAGATCGACCGGGATTTTGAGAAAATATTTGGCCGCGGCGGAAATCCGTTTATAGAGCAATACAAATGTGATGATGCCGAATTTGTGGCCGTTGCCATTGGCTCACTCTCCTATCAACTGCGAGATGTCATTGATACCATGAGAAATGATGGTTTTAATATCGGAGTTATGGGCGTCCAGTTGTACCGGCCTTTCCCGGACGAGGTTATCGTTCAGGCGCTTGCCGGCAAAAAGTGTGCGATTGTCTTTGAAAAGGCACTCAGCTACGGGAATCAGGGCCCGCTCTACAGTGACATCAAATCGGCACTCTACCATTGTTCCACGAGGCCGCTGATCCACAATTATATTGTCGGCCTTGGTGGAAGAGAAATAAAAACAGCACAGCTGCTGAATGCTTTGACCCAGTCATGCGCATCGTCTGGCCCCATTGAAGATACTTCGCACTGGATCGGTTTAAAATTATAGGAATGATATCATGGCAGAGAGAACAACTATTATAAACCTGACTGAAGAAGAGTTCGTCCACCCCGGAAATAGAGGCTGTTCAGGTTGCGGCCTGTCGCTTGTTTATCGGATGGGGCTGAAAGCCCTCGGTAAAAATACCATTCTGGTAGTGCCTCCCAGCTGTCTTACCGTACTGCAGGGACTCTATCCGGTGGCCTCGACCAAGCTCCCCTGCGTCAATGTACCCTTTGCCTCGACCGGAGCGGCTGCAACAGGAGTCCGCGGGGCAATGAAAGCCTTGAAGAAGGAAGGCGTCAATGTGGTCGCTTGGGCCGGTGACGGCGGTACCGGCGATATAGGTATACAGGCCCTCTCGGGAGCATGCGAAAGAGGGGAGGAAATTATTTACATCTGTTACGATAATGAGGCGTATATGAATACCGGTGTGCAAAGATCCGGTACCACCCCTCAAGGTGTATTAACCACTACCACACCGATAAAAGGCAAGTTGCAGGTGAAAAAGGATGTCCCCGCGATTATTGCAGCGCATGGTATCGGTTATGTCGCCACAGCCTCTGCTGCCTACCCCTTGGACTTTTATGACAAGGTAAGAAAAGCGACGACCATCGCAGGGCCGAAGTATATCCATGTGCATACTCCATGTCCGCCGGGATGGGGTTTTGACTCGAGGTTTACCATCAAGGTTGGTAAACTGGCGGTAGAATCGGGCCTTTTTGATCTCTATGAAATCGAACATGGTGAATTCAGGCTTACCGGGGCCTCTAAAAAACTCATGGGCAATGGCAGAAAGCCGGTCACTGAATATTTCAAAACCCAGAACAGGTTCAAATCCCTTGGTAAGGAAATTTTAAAGAGCGTTCAAGATCAGGTTGATGCCAAATGGGCAAAATACTCATCAGAAGCCAGCTGACGAGCTGACCGATTTTGACAATTTTGAATTTGAAAACGGCCGAAAATGCTGTTCAGTATCATTTAACTGAGAAGCAGGGCGGGCATCATCTTTAGGGAAACCTGGGATAGCTGCTCCTTATCATCTTCCGGTGAACGCCTCGATCATAAGGTGGGTTTGCCTCCGTTGATGCCCTTGTCTCGTATTTGTACGAAGCGTTTCTCGACCATCTGTTTCGTTATGTCAGCTACGGGTAAATTAAGCCAATCGTAGAGATAGAGGCTTACTGCTTCTCTGTAATCCCGGACAGTACTCTTCTTGAGCCTCCCACTATCGGTATACTCTGCGAAAAGATCGTAAGCGCTCAATAACCCCCTTCTAGAAAATTCATCCTGATACCATATGATGATATGCCCAAACGATCAGGAGGCATATCATTCAGCCTGTTACCCGTCAGACCATGTGAGACAAAAATAGGGCAAGAATTAAGTTTTTTTCAAGATTTTATAGCCACCTTGAAAAATTGTCTTTTGGACCAAAATATTAATTTTTCAAAGTAGCCTAAACCGCTACAATCTAATGGAACATTAAACGGTCAGCCATTGCAATTGACAGGTGACGCGATAAAATAGTGCGGAGCGTATGGTGAAATTATTAACCTGAGCCTTTTGCAAAACGATCTTTTCGCCCAAACTCTGCGTTATGCTCAAAATTTTATCCTCGGAATATCAATTATATGCCTGTGGTAAAATTTCTCGCATGTTTTGATTTTGAACGAAAATCTTAGTTTTGCAAAAGGCTCACCTGTCAGGGAAAACGGTCATGATAACTTATTTTTACTGGTTTGTTGTTTTGGCAGCTGTCGGTGGCTGTCTGTATGGACTTGGGGTAAAGACACAGAACTGGAAAGGAGGTCTCATCGCTTCCGCATGCATTATCCTGATCGGCGGGGTAGCCTACTATTTTGGTCTGCAGCAGGTGTTCGTAAAGCGTTACGGGGGTGTTATGACCATATCCGTGCCACCGGGGTACTATCATATCATAACAACGTGGAAGGACGACAACCTGTGGGTGGAAAATTACGATCCGAAAACAAATACCTGCATATTCAGCGAATATTCCAAAGGAAACATGCTGCAGGGAAAAGTGATCATTAAGGACTGCAACCCGTTGAGACGCTGATATACCCGTTTCCTTCAGATTTTATCGCGTTCTGGCACGCTTGACCTCGCTGCGTTTGGCGTTTGCCTCTGATGCAATACGGGCTTTTTCCCAAATGGTGGAACACTTTGTTCCACTACAAGAGAAACTGTTACAACCCGACCCGGTGGGGTAATTACTGCCGGGTTATTTTTTTGTAGGGTATAGTGTAGGGCAAATAACAAAGGGTCTAGGAGTGATTTGCCTAAACCCTTGCTTCTATTGGTAGGCGAGGCGGGATTCGAACCCGCGACCTTCGGCTTCGGAGGCCGACACTCTATCCAGCTGAGCTACCCGCCCAATGGGGATTTTGGTGTTCTTGAAAATAGCCAGGCCCAAAGATACCCCCATCAAAATGGACTGGCAATAGAAAAACGGTGTAATTGCTCAGCAGAACAAGGCGGGCATGCAGCCAACCTGCCCGCGGGCAAACTACCCGGAAGACTCGCCCCTCAGGGAAAGGGGCAATCAGCGCTGTCCGTAGATTTCGGCCTCAAGCTGCTGTATTTTCCGGCGCAGCTGCAGGATAATCGCTATTCCCGAAGCATTGACACCCAGATCGCAAGTCAGTCGGCAGGCGCACTTGGCTTTGGCAATATCGCCACTGGCGATATAATAGGTATTTTTCTTAACTTTTGCGCAGACCACGTCGTGCTCAATCCACTCGACAATAAGCGATTCTGGAACGCACAGCATTTGAGAGAGCTCCACGACACTTACATAGTCTTCATCGGAAAGCAGGTTATAGTATTGTTCCTGCATCACTCACCCCCCAATAGATCTTTTCGTGGATCGAAGGCCATCTCCTTTGACATCCTTTTATAAAAGCGCTTTTGCTCATCCGTAAACGCCGGCGGCAGAATAACATCGAGCACCACATAAAAGTCGCCACCCGCCAGCCCCTTGCCCTTCAAGCGCATTTTCTTTGCTGTCTGGGTCTGTGGCGGGACCTTGAGCTTGAGTTTTCCATGCGGTGTCGGGATCATGATCTCCGCCCCAAGAGCCGCCTCCCAGGGGGTAATCGGGATGTGGCTGTAGATGTCGTTGTCGATCACCTGATACCGGGAGCTGGACGTGACATTCACCTCCAGAAAGAGATTACCGGCTGCTCCTTTGCCGATACCTGCAGCGCCCTGACCTTTCAATCGTATCTGCTGCCCATTGCCGACCCCTTTGGGAATTTTAACCTTGAGTTTTTTTGTTTTTTCAACAATCTGACCATACTCATTAAATGTCTGATAACTGAAATGCAACTGACGTTCCGTGCCTTGCAGCGCTTCCGTGACCGTTACGGTGACCTGGGCATGTAGGTCCTGACCGCGAGCATCCCTTTGCCTGGCCTGCTGTTGTGCCTGCTGCTGACGGTAAAACTCGCTGAACATATCCTCATATCCGCCAAAACCGCCGGCACCGAAATCACCCTGATACTGGTAGTGCCGCTGTCCTTGTTTCTGATCACGCTGCTGATCGAAGCCTCCCTGCCGGGCCTGCTCCCAAGAGGAGCCATAAGTGTCGTAGAGTTTTCTTTTCTCGGGATCACTCAAGACACCATAGGCTTCCTGAATCTGCTTGAATTTCCCTTCCGCCTCCGCCTCGGTATTGACGTCGGGATGATATTTCTTGGCCAGACGACGATAGGCCTTTTTAATTGCGTCACCCGATGCGCTTTTCTTGACATCGAGCAATGCATAATAATCTTGGGAGGACATATTCATAGATTCTCTCGATAAGTGGAATTCTGCTTAACTGATTCTCACCCAATTTTATAGTCACTCAGAAAGACCATTTCATTGAATAGCGGCCATATTAATCAAGCTCTACCTTGGCCTCATCCATTTTCGTCTACCCGTCTCCAACATTTCTAAGCTTTCTTCAAGCGCTGTCTTCTCGGCTTGATTACCTCTGAGATGTTCCATATTTTTTGGTTTCTTGAGTTATTGCAACAACAAATCAACCAGTTCTACATCATCCAGTATAACACTCTTATTGTAAATATATTTCCAAGCCGTTAAAACGAAAGATCAGATCGGCCGTTTTACCTGCAGCTCGATATACGGATACCCTGCAAAATTAGGATTTTCGTTCAAAATCAAGGCGCGAGTAAAATTTTACCGCAACCATATAAGTAATATTCCGAAGATAACATTTTTACGCGCAACGCAGAGTTAGGGCGAAAAGACAATTTTTCAAGGTTGCCATAAATTGTTGCGTTGCGTTTCTTAAGTAAGGGGTATATTCGAGGACATGGTACTATTTTTTCCCCTGCTTGCGCTGCCGGAATATTTACCGTCCAAATTCTGCTAGAAGGTAATATTCATGCTGCCGATTTCATGGCGTGCACCATTTGCAGCTACCATAATCTTCTGCCTGCTCTTTTCTGCGGTTTTCTGCAGTGCCAGGCAGATAACAATTCCGATCTCGCTTGATTATCAGCTTTTAAAAGCCTTGCTGGTGCAGTCCTACTACACCGGTGCAGGGTCGACAGCTCAACTGGTCAACGAGGGAGACGGCTGCATTGCGCTGGTTTTGTCCGAGCCCGAGTTTGCCGGCGCTGATGATGTGATTCAATTTTCATCCTCTATGTACCTGCATGCCGGCACACCGGTCGGGGGCAACTGCCTGATGCCATACCAGTGGGAAGGGTCGATCGAGGTTGCGCAGATACCGCGGCTCAACCAGCAAACCTGGGAGTTGAGCTTCGAAAATGTCGATACCAGGCTCTACTCCTCGGACGGGACCCCCGTTGAAAGTTTCAACCTGGTCTGGAAGCAGATGCTGCCGCTGATCAATTCCTATCTGCAGGAGTTCTCGATCGCCCTGGCCCCTCCGGTGCAGGATCTGAAAAATGTTATCCTGCCGCTTTTCACGCCCGAAGCACAGAGGCAGGCAGAAATGCTCCTGCACAGTATCAGACCCGGTGGTGTTGCAGTCAATGAGCAGGGCCTGACTGCCACGGTTATTGCCGACGCCGCCGAGGTGGTATCTTCTGATTCTGCGGCGGTTTCAGAACAGATGGAACCTGAAGAAATATTGAGCGCGGAAGAGCTCGAAGCGTTTGTCGAGCTCTGGGAAACCTGGGACTCGCTGTTGATATATCTTATCTCGATCTTGTCGGAACAACCTCTGACCGAGCCGGAAAAAAATATATTGAAGGATCTCATCTTGGATACGCGCTACGAATTCGTGGCCAATATCAATGAACCAAATGCAGAAAGGGACTTTGTCAGAGATCAGTTCATCGAGGCCTGGCAGCAGCTTTCCCAGATTTTTCGGAAATACTTCCTGCATAACCCCACCGGCAGCAGCCTGGGTTACCTGTCCTTTATAACCGCCGCAGATGCCCTGATGGTGCTTGATGAACTGGGACCGAACTTTGGCATCGAAATAAGCCGCAACGGCCTGATCCGGCTGGCCAGGATTCTGGGCGGGGAAACACTCGAGCTGAACTATTCCCCGGATCTGAACCGGGCGCTGCAAAGGCTGTTCGAGATGGAGTCGGCCCAACCTCCGCCGGAGCCTTCCCGGCAGCCACCCGCATCGGAGATAGAGCCGGGGCACACCCCGCCATCAAGAAGCCTTATCGGCCAGGTTGCGCACTATCTGTTTCCCTCGGCCTGTGCCGCGACGCTGCCCGGCTTTGCTGAGATCAGGTCCTGGCAGGTTCCAAAAGATGACCTGGGCGGCTATCTGGACCGGGTGCGCAGCGTGCTTGATTTTGCTGCCACTTCACTGATAATCCGCAAGGACATCTCGACTGAGTTGCAAAAAATCTACCCCATTCTGATACCGGCTGTTGCCTGGCAGGAAAGCTGCTTCCGACAGTTTGTCGTGGCAGACCGCAAACTGACCTATCTCCTGTCCTACAACAATAGTTCGGTCGGCATCATGCAGGTAAATGAGCGGGTCTGGCGGGGCATCTACGACCGGCAGCGGCTCAGGTGGGATATCAGATACAATGCGACCGCGGGAGCTGAAATTCTAGATATGTATATGCAGAAGTACGCCTTGAAGAAGTCGGGGCCCTCGATCCTCAAGGATGCAAAGACCTTGGCTCAACTGGTATACGCGATGTACAACGGCGGGCCGAAGCAGTATAGCAAATTCCTCGATCGGAAAAAGAAAGGCGACCTCTACGAAAGCGATACACTCTTCAAGGAAAAGTACGCCTGGGTCAGTTCCGGCGCCTGGGACAATATCGAGCAGTGCCTGTAGCCCGCAGCCCTGCCTCGCCCGGCCTGTCCAGCGCTGCCGCAGCGTCTGAGTCCCTGAAAGGTCGGTAAATGCCCTGGTTATAGAGCTCCCAGGGCAGCATCATAATCGGGTTCCTGAGTCAGTTCGGGAACCAGTTCCGTATAGGTCACCCGCCCCGCTTCATTTACCACGACGATAGCCCGGGCAAGCAATCCCCGGCGCTCGGTGGTTGTCAGGGTGACGCCGTAATCCTGCCCGAACTCCGGGGAGCGGAAAGTGGAGAGCGGGATAACATTGGCAATGCCTTCCACCTCACAGAACCGCTGATGGGCAAACGGCAGGTCCGGTGAGACGCAGAGGACCGTGCAGCTATCCTGTTCAGCCGCGCGCTTGTTGAACTGGCGCACCGAAGCTGCACAGGTGGGAGTATCGATACTGGGAAAGATGTTGAGGATGACTGTCTGCCCACGAAAATCCTGCAGTCGACACTCGGAAAGATCCGTTTTAACCAGCCTAAAATCGGGAGCCTCACTGTTGATCTCAGGCAAGGATCCGCTGGTCTCTATCTCCGCACCTTTACGGGTAATGATGGCCATGTCACTCTCCTTTTATTGTTTTCTTTACCAATTTTTCGGCACCTTCAACCATGATGCACTAAAACCATCACCGACACCACTGCAAAATGACCGCTACACCTTAACGGTAATCCTGTTGACGTATTTCACCCATTTATAACCCTTGTGGCCCTCGGCGACCAGGCGAAGGGGATAGCCATGCCGCTGCGGCAGAGGATGGCCATTGACCCCATAGGCAATATAAATCTGATCGCTGAGTACTTCAGCAATCTTGTAACGCCTCTTTTTCCTGCGAAGCCCCTCCGATCCACTGAATTCCACCTGGGTGGCCTGTGCGTCAACCCCGAGTTCAGTCAGAAGATCGGCGACGGAACAGCCTTTCCAGAGCCCGTTATAGGCAAAGAAGCCGGGACAGATCAGTAATGCATTGCGCTCAAGCACGGGGCGGCTGAGCAACTGTTCATAGCTCAACTCAGCCGGACGTGCAACTGCACCCGCGATTTGCAGCCGCCAGGATTTCAGGTCGACGCTGTGGGTCGTTTCCCCCATCACGTCAAACTCGCTGAGCGGCGTCGTCCCGAGTTTGCTGGTATCGAGCTCGGCCGGGTCTTCATGCTGCAGTCTGCTCATCGGCGTCCCCGGCTCGACGATACGTTTGACGGTCCTGGCAAACGCAGCGCCCAGCCCACCGATAAACTGCCATCCGCTCACCAGACTCAGCGCACAGAGGCTGTAGAAGCGTTGCAGAAGTCGGCGGCGGGTTGTCATGATAGTGTCTCGGATAGACGAAAGATCAAAGCGCTGAGTTTTGGAACATCGTGCTTGTTAAAATAACGCCCCTTAACACTACTCGATAACCAGTTCTGCCGCTGTTTCAATAATTGCTGCTGAACCTCGTTTCAGGACATATCGGGCGGTGTAGGTGCCTCCTGGCCAGCCGCCGGCTGGCTTTTTCCTGCCGACATAACTCAGCCAGTTAACCTTAGACTTTTTCAAGGTCTCGGCTTTGCTGACCAGAATCCGGCCATCGGGCCGGGTTATGGTGATTTCCTGGATATCACCCTGTTTGACGTCGACCAGGTTGGCCCAGAACAGAAAGATCGGAGCATTTCGGCTAGGCGTGGCAGCAGCGCCTTCCTCGATCGATTCCAGGTCCGGCACTGCATCGGTAAACCCGTATTTCAGCAGAAAGGTCGCGGTGTAGGCCGGTTGATCCTGCCACAGGGAAGCACTGGTGGTACTGCATGGGCCGGCAAACGGTGAGATCACCTTGCTGCCCTGCCGGACCGAAATGTGGAGATGGGGAAACTGGGTTTTTCCGGACATGCCGATATAGCCCAGGAAATCGCCCTGATTTATCTTATCGCCGGTTTTAACCGCTACACTGGAGTTGCGCATGTGACAATACTGGGTCTGGTAGTTGTCTTCGTGGACCAGGACCAGCCCGTTGCCACACTCCTTGCCTGAAATATTTTGCAGGTAGTGTTCGTAGTCCTCGCCAGGCCGGCGGTCTTCTATATTGTTGCGCACGCCCAGCACTACCCCCGAAGCAGCGGCCCGCACGGCCACCCCCGCCCGCATGGCCTGATAATCTCTGATCCGGAAATCGGTTCCCTTATGGCCGTCGTAGGTCAGGCTGCCGCAGTTGTAATCCTGCCAGGCTTCGGACGAATCCACATCGACATAATTCTGAATGATGCAGTCGTAGCCGATTGTGCAGTCCACCGGCAGCGCCAACTCAAGCGCTGTCCCCAAACGTGCCAGTAATATCAGCAGAACACACAAACACGTCCCGATCAGCCTGGTTCCATGCATCGCTTAGCCGGTCTCTTTATTGATATACTCCTCCCACTCAACGGGCAGCATGCTCTTTTTCTTATTGTTGCAGTCCTTGCAGCTTGGTACCAGATTGTCCTTCGTACTGCGCCCCCCGCGGGCCAGCGGAATCAGGTGATCCATGCTCAGCTCTCGGTGCTTGACGATCTTACCACAATAATAGCAGGCGCCGGAGGCGGTTTTCTGCTGCCACCACCTGGTCTTGCGAAGCTCACGGGCTTTGGCGCGCTCCCGCCGAATCGTCTGCTCGCTGACTCCGTCGAGCCAGATATAATCGTCAATCATCGGACCACCTCGCCCACCAGCAATTTCCTGAATTCACCGATCAGATAGAGTGAACCGGCAACCACCACCAGGTCATCGGCAGCCGCCTGGTCAAGAACCTGGGCATAGGCCTCCCCGACATTGCTGCAGCACAGAATGTTCGGGCCGTGAACGTCCTCGAGCTGCCTTTTGAGATCCTCGGGCGCAGCGGCCCGCTCGCTGTCGGGCCGGGTCAAAAGCAGAACATCAGCCTGCCGGGCAATGTCGTGCAGCATGTTCTGGTAGCTTTTATCTGCCATCGAGGCCCAGACCACCAGCAAACGGCGGTAGTCAAGTTCTTTGAGCGCTGCTATCAGGTAATCGATACCCGCCTGGTTATGAGCCCCATCGAGCAGGAACCGGCGACCCGTTTCGATAAATTCCATGCGGCCCGGCCAGACGGTGTCCCTTATTCCATCGACGATGTGCTGATCTGATATAATCACGCCACCCTTGCGAAGCTCGATAGCGGCGGCAATCGTGCAGCTCAGGTTATCGGCCTGCCAGCTCGCGGCAGCACCTGCGAACAAAGCGGGGAGCGCTAGGGTGTCGCTGGACGATCGCCATTGCCAGCCGCCGTCAGTGGTTGGCGTCATGGTGAAATCTCTTTGCCTGAGAATCAGTTGCGCATCTTTTTCGCGGCAGGCCCTCTCAATGACCGCCGATGCGGCTGCATCGCCCACTCCGGAAATGAGAGGCACACCCGCTTTGATGATACCAGCCTTTTCAAAAGCGACCTCTTCGACGCTATTGCCCAGATATTGCTCATGGTCGAGGCTTATGGTGGTGATCACCGAGAGTCTGGGAATGATCACGTTGGTTGCATCGAGCCTGCCTCCCATGCCGGTTTCCAGAATCATCAGGTCGCAGCCGCTTTCGGCGAACCAGAGAAAGGCCAGCGCCGTGGTACACTCAAAATAGGTGATCAGCGAATCGCCGAGCCCGGCCCGAATCTGCTCCATCAGTCTGGTGAAATCGGCTTCACCGATGTAGCTGTCGTCAATTTTAAAACGCTCCCGCACCGAACTGAGATGGGGCGAGGTGTAGAGCCCGGTCTTATAACCGGCCCCGCTCAGGATCTTCTGCAGGGTGGCGCATACCGAGCCCTTGCCGTTGGTGCCGGCCACATGAATTGCGGGGCAGGCCCGCTCCGGTGAGCCGAGCCTGGCCAGGGTGGTGCGCATCGCTTCGAGGCCGAGCTTGATTTTATGCATCTGCAGATCGTCGAGATATCTGCAGGCCTGCTGGTAATTATTCAGGGATGTGGTCACGGGCAGCGGGTGGTCTCAGTTTAAAATAGTGAGTTTGGCATAATCGAGGTGCAGGGTCTTCATGCCGTGCCGGTCAAATGCCACGTCGAGCGATCGGGGCGGCGTGGTTTTATGCACGGTGCCGGCGCCGAAAAACGGATGGTTGACCCGGCTGCCCTTGACGAAATCCTCCAGCATCAGTTTCTTGCGTTTGGGGCCTCTTTTCGAGCCGCCCCCCAGTGACTTCTGGCCGCGCCGGCCTGAGCGAAATCCAAATCCACCAGGGGAGTCGGCTTCCGCCTTGAGCAGATCATAGAGGCCGGGTGCAAGTTCGGAGAGAAACGGCGACATGCCTACCCGCTGAAAGCGCCGGTCGGGCGACATCAGTTCACGCGGATAGCTCAGGCACAAGTGCTTTCTGGCCCGGGTCGCCGCAACGTAGAGCAGCCTCCGCTCCTCTTCCCACTGTTCGCCTGGAAAGGCAGAGGCATGCGGGAAGCGGCCGTCGGCCAGGCCGATTACGAAAACCGCCTCCCACTCGAGTCCTTTGGCCGAATGGATGGTGGACAACACCAGCGTATCCAGATCGTCGGTGTAGGCGTTGAGATCGGATTCAGGCGGGTCGAGGGTGGTATCGTCGATGAAGCTCTGCAGATCCTCGTATGAAGCGATAATGGTTTTTAATTGGTCGAGATCCTTCTGTCGTTTCGGATAATCGTCGGCATAGAGCCGCTCGAACACCGGTTGATACCAGTTCAGCGCGATCTCGCAGAGACGTCCGGGTTTCTGCTCCGATCTGCGCAGATCGCCAAACAGTTTGATCAGCCCGTCAAAGCCCTTCTTCCAGGTTCTGCCGGCCGGATACGATGCCAGGGCCGCAAACGGGTCGGCTGCTGTGGAGAGTGCGCTGGTGATCTTCTGGGCAGTCTTCGGGCCGACCTTGTCGATGCTCAGCAGCAGCCGGTTCCAGGACAGATTATCGATCGGGTTGACCAGCAGGCGCAGCACCGCCAGCACATCCTTCATATGAGCCGATTCGGTCAGTTTCAGCCCGCCGCGCTTCTCGAATTTGATTCCCCGGCTGGTCAGTTCCAGCTCCAGCTTGAAAGAGTGAAAGCCCGAGCGAAACAGTACCGCGATCTCATTGAGGCTGATGCCCTCCGAGCGCAGCTGCTCGATGCGCTCCAGCACGAAAACCGCCTCGGCCCGCTCGTCGCGTGCCCCGAAAAGCCCCGGTTTGCGGGTTCCTTCAATTTTGGTGTAGAGCGTCTTGGTATATTTTTCAGCCGCGTTGCTGATAATATCGTTGGTCAAACTCAGGATCGGCTGGGTGGAACGATAATTCTGCTCCAGCTTGATCACCTGCGTGCCGGAAAAGGTCTCGGGAAAACGCATGATATTGTAGAAATCGGCTCCTCGAAACGAGTAGATCGACTGGGAATCGTCACCCACCACCATCACGTTGTCGTGACGGTAGGCGGCCAGCCGGACGATTTCCGCCTGGATCAGGTTGGTGTCCTGGTATTCATCCACCATGATATAGCGGTAGCGCTCGGATATCTCCTCCCGAGCCTGGGGAACTTCATCCATCAGCCGCTTCCAGTTGACCAGCAGATCATCATAGTCCATCAGACCGTGATCTATCTTGAAGTTCTGGTAATGCTTCTGCAGCAGCAGAACGTCGTCGGTGAACTCGAGCAGATGATTGTACTCGTCGAAAATCAGATCTTCCAGCGTGCGAGCCTTGTTGACCGAACCGCTGATCATATTGATAATCGCCCGTTTGGAGGGAAACTGTTTGCGGGGCCCGGACAGATCAAGCGAAGACTTGAGCAGGTTGATAATACCCTCGGCATCGCCCCGGTCGATAATGGTGAAGCCTGCGCCGAAACCGAGGTAGCCGCCGTAGCGCCGCAGCAGCATATTGGCCACGCTGTGGAAGGTACCGCCAGTCACCCGGCTGCAACTGTCGCTGATGATCCTGCCGGAACGCCAGAGCATCTCCTGGGCCGATTTCCGGGTAAAGGTCAGCAGCAGGATGGCTTCCGGTTCGATGCCGCTGCGGATCAGGTGGGCAACGCGGTAAACAAGGGTCCTGGTCTTGCCGCTTCCGGCCCCGGCGATAACCAGGACCGGTCCTTCGGTGGCGCTCACCGCCCGATACTGGGCCTCGTTAAGCTCTTCTTTATAGGAGTTCGACATAGCACGGCAATGTACCACAGCCCGTATACCCCTGCAACGATGGTTGACAAAGGTTCGAGCCCATGTTTATTATTTCCAGGTGCGAACCTCAAATAATGTAAACAACCTGATTACAAATAGTTATAAAGCCATGACAGACGATCCCTACAAAGAGCTGTTCAGCGAGCGGACCTGCGCTCAACTGATGCCCGCTTCAACCGCAAATGAATTCTTCGAGGCCCTGTTCGGCGACCCCGAGGAGGGCTCCTTCGATCTGCGACTGGCCTATCACGGCAGCAATTCCCGGGAGATGCATTTCGAGATCCTGCTCGAGGAGCGGCCCGGCCACTGTCTGGCCTGCAATCTGACCTACGGCCTGCCCCAGGTTTTCTCGCGTCATCCGGTGGTCAATATCAACGGTCTTGTCGAAAAAATCGGGGCAATCCTTGGAGATAGAGGCAGTGTGGGGAAATGGAGGCTTGGCGCGACCAGCGAGCGCAGTCAGTCGCTGCACGCTATCCCGCTGGTTATCGGGTTGAAGTAAGAGGGCGGCGCCTTCTAAAAGCAATCGGCCAGCGCAGGGAGGCCGGCCGATTGCAGTTCACCATTACCGAGCCTGGGCCGGCTCAGTAACTGGCAACCCGGGAGCGTCCGCCGATTTTGGCGTGATACAGAAGATCGTCGGTGCGGTCCATCCAGTCCGGCAAACTCTCGTTTCTCTTGAGCTGGGCAAGCCCGATCGAGGCCCCCAGCTTCACCTGATTTTTCGCCCAGACATCGAGTTCATCAATTTTTTTGACCAGCCGCTCAGCCAGCACGCGGGCCTGATTCAACCCAGTGTTGTCGAGCACGATGGTAAACTCATCCCCGCCCATGCGCACCAGCAGATCGGTTGATCGAACCGCGGCTTTGAGCACCCCGGCCACCGATTTGAGCACCTTGTCACCCACCTGATGCCCGAGGTTGTCGTTGATCTGCTTAAAATGATCCAGGTCCAGCGCGATCATGGTCAGCGGAGAACCATAGCGGGTGGCAGAGTTCATCATCAAGGTGATGCGTTCATCGAAGAATCGGCGATTGGACAGGCCGGTCAGCGGATCGGTGCTGGCCTGCTCGAACACATCTTCATACTCGATTCCGCGCTGCAGCGACTCTGCGAAGATGATCAGGGAATCGTCGATCACCTGCTGTTCGGCCCTTACCGCGGTGTTGTCCTGTTTGAGGATCAGCAGGATCGAGGTGTTGTCCTCGGTCTCGTAGATCCATTTGTGACCCCGCTGCCCTTCGGAGTTGGTCACCACATTGCCCGCCTCGACGCCACCTTCGATCAATTTTTCGGCAAAAGCGATCGCCCGCCGACGGCTCGGGCCATGGCCGCAGCAATAGAGGTATTTCTTGTTGCGCGAGTAATTGTTGTAGCCGATTAATTCGTGCTCCACTATCGGCATCAGCCAGACCGAATAAGCCTCGATCATACCGGAGACACTCAGCATCGAGGCCAGTCTGCTGTGCAGTTTGTTGATCAGATCGAGCCGCTCGGACTGGCGCTTGAGCCGGTCGAGCTCGAACATCACCCGACTCATGTCCTCGTAGCCACGAACCAGCGAATCGGGCAGATGCTCGCCCAGACGGTCGATCGCCCTGCTCTTTACCCCGGTTTCATAAAATCCGGTTGGGCCGCTTTGACCCAGTCCATTTTTTTCCATACCCGGTTAAAAAGCAAGATATATGCCAGACAAAGCCAGCCTTGCTTCAAGGGCAGTATTGTTGACATAATATATAATATTTTCAGTTTGTTAATTCATTTTTGCCATATTTCTTTGAAAAGGGTTGAAAAGGGCCGGATCAGAGCTGGTCATATTTTTGACAAGGTGACAAAACCTTGTAAAGTGGTCCCGAGCCCAGACGCAGCTTGCCTTTTTACCCGGCGCCGGGTAGATCTGGATCGAAGGCGCAAAACGAGTCAGGGTGTTGGAAAGGCAAAGGAAGCGGATGGATCTTCGCAGGCAGATAGGCAGTTTGTTCATGACAGGTTTTGCTGGTACAACGCTTTCAAGCGACGCGCCAATCTGTCGGGATATTGTCCAGCACGGCCTCGGTGGTGTCATTTTATTCAGCCGCCGCCCGAACAGCCACAGCCTGGAGGCCAACATCAGCTCACCAGAGCAGCTTCGTGCGCTGACCGCGGCGCTGCAGCAGACAGCCGAGCCGACCCTGCTGATCGGCATCGACCAGGAGGGCGGCGCGGTCCAGCGGCTCCGGCGAGAGCGCGGTTTTTCACAGATCTGCAGCGCCCAGGAGATGGGCGCGTCCGGAGCCGATACCGAAGCGACCAGGACCCAGGCCCGGACCAATGCCGACATGCTGGCCCGGCTCGGGATCAACCTGAACTTCGCCCCGGTGGTGGATGTCAACGTCAATCCGGACAATCCAGTTATCGGCGGTCTCGGCCGCAGTTTCTCAGATGACCCTGCTCTGGTCGCCGCCCATGCCCGGACCTGGATCGAGGAGCACAACCGATGGGGCATCATCAGCTGCCTCAAGCATTTTCCCGGCCACGGCAGTTCAACCAATGATTCGCATCTGGGCTTCGTCGATATCAGCACCAGCTGGCGGGAGCCCGAGCTTTTTGCCTATCGTGACCTGATTGATGATAACCTGGTCGATCTGGTGATGACGGGTCACCTGTTCAACCAGAACATCGATCCGCACTACCCGGCAACGCTGTCAAAGAAAACCATTGATGGGCTGCTGCGCGTTGAGCTTGGTTATCGCGGTCCGGTCATCAGCGACGATATGCAGATGCGTGCGATCACCGATCACTACCATTTTTCCGAGGCTGTCTGTCGGGCACTGGATGCAGGAGTTGACATCATCGTCTTTGGTAACAATCTTGACTATGATCGCGATATCTGCAGCCGCGGTGTGCAGGCGGTGCTGGATGGACTTGACCGGGGAGTGATCAGTGAAGAACGGCTGCACTCGGCTTTTAGCAGGGTACAGTGCCTTAAACAACGAGCAGGTGAGATGAGATGAGAGAAAACCGCACCACCCATCAGGTATTCGTCGGCTATTTCCTGTGGATTTTCGGCTTTCTGGGAGCGCACCGATTCTATTACGGCAGGCAGATCTCCGGTACCATCTATTTCTGCACCCTCGGCTTGTTTTTTATCGGCTGGATCATCGATCTATTCTTGATCCCGTCCATGAACCGCGATGCCGATTTCAGGTTCATCGAAGGACCGGTGGATTACAATATCGCCTGGCTGCTGCTTACCTTCCTGGGGTTTTTCGGGATTCACCGCATGTACTACGGCCGCTGGGGCACCGGCATCATCTACCTGCTGACGCTTGGCCTTTTCGGGGTCGGCGTCATTTATGATTTCTGGACCATGAACAACCAGATCAGCCTGATCAATCATCTGGCCAACAAAAAAAATGTGCTATGAGCAACGAGAATATATTGAGCCAGCGCAAGCCCGAGATTTCCTACCCCTGCGTCTGGGAGTACAAGGTGATCGGCCCCGACAAAAACAGATTGGAAGCCGCCCTCTATGCCGCTTGTGCACCGTCGGTGCCATCGGTGAGTGTCTCCAACGTGTCGGCTAAAGGAACCTATTTCAGCCTCAATGCGGTTATCGAGGTGCGTGACGAGGCAATGCGACTGGCGATTTTCGAATTCCTGCAGAGCAGTCCGGACGTCAAGGTGGTGATCTAAATGAGCGACCAGCCCAGCGCAGGTAAATCGCAGCTCATCGGCGCACTGCGCGAGGGAATCAGTGTGGTTCAGATGGTGCTGTACAAGGAGATCAAAGCGCTGTTGACCAGCCATGACCCTGAGCGGGACGCTGCCACCACCGCCAAGCTTGCCGCCGCGATCACCAATGAGCTGTTCGGCACCCCGAACCCGGATCCCAAATTCGTCAGTTTCCGGGAGCAGCACCAGAGACTGATGGAAGAGGAGTTGGCCGGGTTGACTGAACATCTGCCGCAGATAAAAGGCTATCTCACCGATGCGCTGCGGGTTCAGGTCATCTGTGACGACCAGGAAGGTGCTCACGATCCAGGTGTCCTGCAGACCGCGGACAGCCTGGGGCTGCTGCTCAAAGAACGCAACATCCCGCTGCCTTCCGCCTTTATGACCCTGGTCCGCGGTCTGGGAGAAGAGCACGGGCTGATTATCGCCCCGGTGCCGATCTCAGATGAAGACGACCGGAGCCTGGTTCACTGAGCCGAGGCCTTCCCCACCTGCACAAATACTCCTGCGTGAGAGATCCCCTTACCTGCGCAGCCGAACACGAACGATGCCGCGCACCGAATTGCACAGAAAAATGGCCTCCGCCCGCTCCAGATCTTCTCGATACAGCGCTTTCTCTTTGACCTGAACCGCGTTATTTGGCTGAAGAAGTTGTCGGCGCATGGTACCGGCCAGCAGGCCGCTTTCCTGGGGTGGTGTGAAATACCGCCCATCGAGGCGAACGACGAGGTTGGATATGCAGCCCTCCGTCACTTCCCCCCGTTCGTTGCAGAAAATGAAGTCGAACAACCCCTGGGCGGCAGCTTCGCGATAGAGCCGGTCGTACTGCTCCCGCCTGGTGGTTTTATGAAACAGCCAGCGCGATGAGCTCAGGGTCTGTTCATCGGCAAAATCGATCATCTCCCCGGCAGACTGCGACTCGTCTAAATCACGCTGTTCAGTCAGACTCAGCGCCCGGGGTTCCGGACAGGGGGTCGCCTCCAGTGTGAACCTTCCGTCGGACTCGAGCACCAGCCTGACCCGCATACAGCTATTGTCCTCAAAGCAGTGGGAACGCCGGTTGAGCTCATCTGCGATGCGCTGCCTATCCATCAAGAAACCGAAATATTGAGCCGATTCCTCTAGCCGCTGCAGATGGTCATAGAGCAGGAGATAGCCGCCCCTCGGATGATACAGCATCGTTTCAAAGAGCTGGAAAGGAGGCGGCGGATGACTCAAAAAACGAGCCTTCAAAAGGCATTCGCGCCATTCGTCCTCGGGTGATGAATCTGCCACAATGCCTGAGCCGATGCCCATCTCCCCGCGCTTTCCATCCACCACCAGGGTTCTTATCGGCACGTTGAACTGGGCCGCTCCGTCCGGAGAGAAATAGCCGACCGCGCCGGTGTAGACGCCACGGGGTTGGCTCTCCAGCTCATCGATAATCTCCATGGTGCGGATCTTCGGGGCCCCGGTCACCGAACCGCACGGGAAAATGGCCTGCAGGATCTGGGCAGGCGTCACCCGTGAGTTCTGCCTTCGTCTGGCCACCACCGTGGAAGTCATCTGCAGCACGGTGCGGTAACGCTCCACATCGAACAATGAGTCGACATCGACCGTACCACCGCCGGTGCCATCCACCAGGCGGGACAGGTCGTTGCGCAGCAGATCCACGATCATCACATTTTCGCTGCGGTTTTTTACATCGTTTTTCAGAAAATGAGCGCTGCGCTTATCTTCGATACCGTTGCGGCCCCGGGCTGCGGTTCCCTTCATCGGCCTGGCGATGATCCGGTCCGGCTCCATTTTAAAAAACAGCTCCGGTGAAAACGACAGGGTGTAGCGCTCGCCGTTTTTGATGCAGCAGCCATAGGGCACCGGCTGGGAACGGCGCAGGTTCCGGTAGAGAGATACTACCGAGCCCTCGAAGTCGAAATGCATCTTGAAGGTATAATTCACCTGGTAGGTATCGCCGGCAGCAATATATTCGAGGATATCCCTAACGGCGCGGCAATACTGCTGCTGTTCTATTGCCGGCCGCAGGTTGTCGAGCCGGTACGCGTTTTGCGCCGCGTCTTCCTCCGGAGTATCCATTACAACCGGCGGTTCGAAGCCGGCCCCCGGGGCTGAGTGATCAAATAGAGCCGGAGGGGGATAGACACCGAGTTCAGCCAGCAATCCTTCTGCTGCAGCTAGGCGGAGCGAAAGCTCGTCGTGCAGGAACTCATAGCCGATCCAGCCGGCCAGATAGTAGCCTCGGTCAAGCCAGCCGGCGGCCTCCTCGAGAAAATCTGCCCGGCTTTGTCCCTGTCGGTGCTGGAGCAGGCTGAGCGGACGGGTAAAGAGCAGCGAACGGTTATTGAGCCGATCGGGCATCGAGGTGTCGAGAAAGACGTACTGCTCATGCTCAGCCAGAGATGAGAGTAGAGCGCCAATCTGTTTGTCGGTAAGAACGCTGAAGGTCATTTCCCCGATGGTTGTGAAATCCTATCACCAGATGCTGATGAGATGCATCCGCAGTTGCCTCTCACCATAGCATAATCGCCCGGGACGGTTAATAAAAAAAGACAAAGACCTGTCTGGTCAGGTTGGGTCAAAAAAAAAATCGGGGTCGGGACTGCGTCGCCCAACCCCGATTCGGGTGGTGGTAATCCGGCGCTATCGGACTATTTGCTCTCGCGCTCTTTTTTCATATCTTCGTAATCCTTCACGGCGCTGATTACCGCCTCGTCCTGACGCTGCTTGATCTGGGCAACCTTCTCCCTGAGTTTGTCCTCTTTGATGCTCATTTCGGCAATCTCGGCACCGAACAGCGTATTGGCCAGATAATCGAAAGAAAACAGCATCAGTTCAACGTCGTCTTCTCTGATCTTGTCGATGGTCTTCTGATCGAGCACGTAGGTGTCAAGAAATGAGGACTCGAATATAAAACGGCGGAAATGGGCCAGATCGGTGGAGGCCATGAAGAACATGCGCTTGGCCTGTTCGGAAAGACTGGCCTGGTGCCCGTAAGACTTGCGCCGCATAATCAGGCGCAGCCACTTTTTGTTCATCTCATCGCGCACATCGACACCCTGGTCGGCCCGCCATTCCCTGACTGTCCAGATCTTGTCCTCTTCATGACCTTTGCAGTAGTCCTCTTTAACCAGGAAGAAGAACTTCTCTTCTTCGGCGACATTTTCTTTGCCGTCGGCATCCTTGCTGCCCCCTTCCCTGAAGTC
Source organism: uncultured delta proteobacterium (assembly GCA_963824415.1). GTDB lineage: Bacteria > Desulfobacterota > Desulfobulbia > Desulfobulbales > Desulfocapsaceae > JABDQA01. Next base: position 81,777 of record CAWGPM010000001.1, on the reverse strand, counting down.
GGCCATGCCGACCGGGTAGTAGCGGCAGGCGGTGGGCCGGTCGCTGTAAACCGTGCAGCCGTCAGGGGTGACGAACGGACATTTGTTGTCATCTTCGCGCATCTTGAGCATGACTCCCGGCATATCGGTTTTCTCCAGATAGGTCGGTATCGTATAGGTGTAGAGAAACTCGTGGGCCGGCATCTGCAGACGCTGGGTGAGTATCAGGATGTCATATGGGGTCAGCACGATCTTGATATTGCCGCAGCAGGCGGTAAAACAGCGCACCCCCGGGTGACAGCGAAACTTCAGTTTACTGTCCAGGGTCAGCTTCAGCGGCTCGATATTGGATGGGTTGACATCCAGGCCGAACAGGGATTTTTCTTTTGCACTCAATTCACTTTTACTCATCTTTAAACCTGTCAAAAAAATTATTAAGACCATCACAGCAGCAGCCAGGCATCATGCACGATGGCCACATTGTGGTGGCAAATTACCGTATCGACGAACCTGCAATATTAAACGGAAGCACCTATTGTGTCAAACCACAATTGCACACGCCCCTGCAGCGAAACGCCTTGAAAATATTAATGGTGTGATAACAATAGACTACCAGGCAAACTATGCAGACTCAGTGCTTACCTATTGCAGTTTCAGACAAATGTTCGTATATGTTTCTCACCAAAAACAGACGTTGGCAGTTTGTTATTTTTGGGTAATCGTTTTTCAAGCAAGACAAGGTACTATTGATGAAACTGTTTGTCCGCCCAGTTGACCTGACCAGCGTCAGCACCATTGTTTATCATCTCCCCGATGGCCCTTCGCTTTCCCTGGAAATTGACGGCATCGAGGAATATGTGGATCTGGAGCTGGAAGTCGGGCATTATTGCGACACTTCCGATATTGACGGAACACTGCACTTTTTCCCGAAGGGCAACGCCTAAAGGAAGCGGCCCAGCCGCTCTTCTTCGCACCGGTGCCTGTAAGCCACAGCACCGCTCAACGCACCATGATCATCGACCGCAGCATTGACTGCCATATACACACCAGCCTCTGTCGCCATGCTTCCGGCAGCATGGAAGACTATGTGCGTGCCGCCATTAGCGCCGGTCTGCAGCGCATGGTCTTTCTCGAGCACCTGGAAGCGGGCATCGATGCAGCCTTCAGATCCTGGCTCACCGAAGCAGATTTCGATGTCTATTTCAGCGAAGGGGAACGGCTGCGCGAACGCTACGGTGCACAAATCGAGATCGGCCTCGGTGTCGAGGTGGGTTACAACCCCGAGGCCAGAGATGAACTGCTCGAGCGGATCGGTAAAAGACATTGGGACAGAATCGGCCTGTCCTGTCATTTCGCCAGGGTGCCGGGCTATCCGGAACACCTGAATCTGCTGAGCAGGCGCAGAAAAAATCAGGAGCTGATCGAGCAATACGGCAGCAGGAAGATGCTCAGCCGCTACTTCGCCAACCTGATCGAAGCAGTATCAATTATCCCCGCCGATGTGCTCTGCCATCTCGATGCCGGCCTGCGGCACCAGCCCGATCTGCACCTGGAAGAAAGCCACTGGGTCCAAATCGAAGCATTGCTCCAGGCTATCAAAAAAGCCGGCATAGCCCTGGAAATCAACACCTCCGGCTATACCTACCGGGATCAACCCTTTCCAGCACACCAGATCATCGCCCGGGCGGCAGAGCTTGGCATCGTTTTCAGTGCCGGTTCGGACGCCCACAAACCATCCGAGGTCGGGCGCTACTTCGACAGGCTCGACAGCCTGCCTATCTAAATGCCCTGACATCCTTCAGGGCTGCGGCAACCAGTCCACATTCATCCTGCGCACCACATTGATACCGCCGGCCAGTACCGTATTGTTATCCAGACCGTGGTAATCGAGAAAGCGTTGGACCTCGTACGACCTCGATCCGGCATTGCAGATGATTATCATTTTTTTATCCGTTGGCAGCTCCGCATAACGCCTGCGGATCTCGTCGTAGGGCAGTGACAGCCAGCGCTCGGGTCCGAATTTCTCGATAAACGGGGCCACCTGCTTCGGATGTCGCACATCGAGCATGACCCAGTCCGGCCGGCTCTCAGGCGCATCCATATAGGCAAAGAATTCACGCATATCGATCTTGCGCATACGCTGATCGCAGAGATTTTCCGCCACATAGGCAGCGGCATTGATCGAATCGATCGCAGCAGAAAAGGGCGGTGAATAGGCCATTTCGATATTATTGAAATCCTCGATGCTGCCCCCTTCGCAAAGCAGCGGGGCGGCACCGTTTATCCGGGCCAGAATGCCGTCTCCCATCGGTCCGATACCCTGCAGCCCGAGTACCCGCCTGGTTCGGCGATCGAAAACCATCAGAAAACAACTGACCGCCTGGGTTGGATAGAAATGAGCCCGGTCGATCGGTGAAGTCAGTGAAATATCGGCATCATAGCCGGCCTGCCTGGCATCCTTCAGGGTCAGGCCCGCCGAACCGATGCTCATGTCGAACCCCTTCATGATAAAACTGCCGACGCCGCCTTTAAAGGTCGAGGGAATGTTGCAGATATTGTCGCCGGCCACCCGACCCTGCTTGTTGGCCAGAGAACCAAGTGGCGCGAAGAACTTGCGGCCGGAAACCAGATTGGTGATTTCCACACAGTCGCCGGCGGCGTAAATGTCCGGGTCGGAGGTCTGCATGTGCTCGTTGACCACGATCGCGCCGCTGCGTGAAACGTGCAGGCCGGCATCTGCGGCAAGCTGCGAGCGCGGCCTGACACCGACGGCCATGATCACCAGATCGGCCTGAATCTCGCGTTTGTCAGTGCGCACCCCGCAGGCTCTGCCGGAGCCGTCCGAGATGATTTCGGTGGCGGCCTCACCCAGATAGATTTCCAGGCCGTTGTCACGCAGATGTTTGGCCAGGATATCGGCCATCTCCCAGTCCACCAGGTTGGGCAGCAGTTGATCCTGCAGTTCCACCAGCGCCGCATCGATGCCCCAGAGATCCTTGAAGGCCTCGGCCATCTCGATACCAATCGCACCGCCGCCGATGATCGCAGCCTTGCCAACCTGCCCGCGGGCCACCAGCTCTTTTATGGCAATTGCTTTGTGCAGGTTGTTGACGCTGAAGACCCTGTCCTGTTCAAGGCCTGCAAGCGGCGGCATGACCGGCTCACTGCCGGTGGCCAGCATCAGGGTATCATATGCGATATCGAGCTTTTCTCCAGTTTCCACATGCTCGGTGGCAACCGTCTTATCTGCCCGGTTGACAGCGGTTACCCGGGTCGAGGTCAAGGTCTTTACCCCCTTGGCCTCTTCAAAAAAGTACTTATCCCTGAGCATGTGAAAGCTGGTCGAGCGCAGCTCTTTTTCATCAGCCACATCGCCGCCCACATAGTACGGTATGCCGCACCCGCCATAGCTAATCAGACTATCCTGGTCGATCAGCACCACCTCTGCATCCGGGTCCAGCCGCTTCACCCGGACCGCCGCCTTTGGACCGGCTGCAACCGCTCCCACCACAATGACTTTTCTGCCCATAGCCGTAATATTACCTGTTTTTCCTTGCTGTTAATTAAAACGAATCACACGATTTCAGTTATTAGCATATGAACACCACAGGCGCCGATTTTCAAGTCCACTTTTGCCAAAGCTATCCATATCTGATGTGTGTATGATAATGGTTTCCCCGTCTGCCGCGGCAAACACAAACGAGCCCCTGCGATGCACCGTCTCCAGAAATCAGCAGTCTGGAAAAATCCTAACGATTACGCGGCTGCAAAGGCAGCAGCCGGTCCAGTCGCAGCCGGTGACGCTCATCAAAGAGATGGTTCTGTATCATCAGAATCGAACAGATCACCCCGAAACCGGTACCTGCCCCAATAAGGAACATGATCAGGAGCTGGTACTTGACTGCCTCCATTGGTGGAGTACCACCAAGGATCTGACCGGTCATCATGCCGGGCAGACTGACCAGGCCGGCTGCTGCCATCGAATTGATCAGCGGGATCATGCCGGCGCGCATGCAGTCCCGGCGGATATCGGCCCCCGCTTCACCCTTTGTTTCCCCGAGCATCAGCCGCTGTTCGACAGCCTCTTTCTGCTCATGGAATAAACTGGTCATTCGATCAACCGCCAGCGCGATGCCGGTCATGGTATTGCCGAGCAGCATACCCAGAAAGGGAATTGCATAACGCGGCTCGTACCACGGATCCTGCTGCAGAATGACCAGCAGCGCCAGCACCGCGATGGAAAATGAAGATATGAACATCGAGCCGACGCCGACTCCGTAACCGATCGGCCCCCTGATTTTGCGCTTCGCCCTGGAGCGCACCTCCCGACCGGCCGCCAGCAGCATAACCATCGAAATCAGAATCACCAGCCAGAGCGAACTGTTGGCAAAAAGAAACTGCAGCACCATGCCGACCAGCAGCAATTGAATGATCATGCGCAGCGCGGCGATGAGCATCTGGGCAGCGAGGCCGAGTTTGAGCCTGAAGCTGAGCAGAGCCAGCAGCACCACCAGGGCTGCGGCAATCGATAGATCCAGTGCGGAGAGAACTGCAACATTCATGGGCTCACCTCCTGGTTCTTTTGGGCGAACTGATTCTGGCTAACTTCCTGCACCGCCTCGAGGCGGTCGGGATGCAGAACCAGCAAAGTATCAGCCACCCGGGCCAGTTGCCCGGGACTGTGGCTGACCCAAAGGATCGAGGCCCGCCTGCGCCTGCGATAGTCCATGAGCATCTGTTCGAGGAGCAGCTCGCTGTCCCCATCAAGACTTGAGCCAATCTCGTCGAGCAGCAGCACGGACGGCTCTCTGAGAAGTGCCCGGACCACGCTGAGGCGCTGCTTTTCCCCGGTTGAAAGACGCTGCACCTGCCAGTTCAGCACCTCGGCGCCAAAGCCGCAGGACACAAGCAGGTCCACTGCCCGTTTTTCACCGTCCCGGTAAATCAGATGATCGCCCACCAGCTCGTGCCACCAGCGCGATTCCGCCGGCACCAGCGCCACCCGGCTGCGCCACTCGAAAGCCGGGTAGGCACTGCTGGAGATGCCGTTGAGCAAACACTCACCCTGATGTTCATCCAGATCAGCAATGGCTCTCAGCAACAGCGTCTTGCCGCTGCCGGAAACACCGCTTAGGCCGCAGCACATGCCTGGTGCCAGGCTGAAATCGTACGGTCCCTGGGAGCCGAACCGCAGTCCGCTAACGATAAGTTGATCGGGGTCAGGGGAAGATGATGGTGAAACAGGTTCCTTCATGCTCTTTACTTTCCACTTCGATCTCGGCCCCGTGTATATCGATGATATTCTTTACTATGGCAAGACCAAGACCGGTACCCTTGATTTTATCGGTGAAAAACGGCTGGAAGATGTGGTCGATTTTTTCTTCTGACAGGCCGGGACCGTTGTCTGAAAAACCAACATAGACTGATTGATCGGTGTCCACTCCTGTCTCGACTGAGAGGGTGCCACCGTCGGGCATCGCCTGAATCGCGTTGAGCAGAATATTGAAAAATACGCGATAGATCATGTCCTCGTCGACCGGTCTGACAAGCGGCTCGGGATGCAGGCGTGTCTGGATTGCGATCTCTTGTTTCTCGGCGGCAGGGCGGATAAAATCGACGGCGCGATTGAGAATCTGATGCAGATCATGGGCCTTGAGTTTGGGTTCCTGGGGCCTGGCAAAATCGAGAAATTCGGTGACGATGGTGTTGAGCCGGCTGGTCTCATCGACGATGATCTGGGCCAGGTTTTCGTTGCCCGGCGCCACCTTTTCGATCCGTTTCTTGAGGATCTCACCGGTCGAGCGCACGATACCGAGCGGACTCTTGATCTCATGCGATACCGTTGCCACCATCGTACCGAGATGGGCCAGCCGTTCGGTTTTATTGAGCTGCTCCTCGAGCCGCAAGCGCTCCACGGTGCGCCGCTCGAGAATCCGCCCTGCCCGGCTGACGATGCTTCTCAGTACCAGAAAGAGCACCAGCCCCACCGCCAGGGACACCATGATGATGCGGCTCTGCAGCTTGAGGATCGCGGTGTAGTCACGGGACAGGTCCTTGACGATCTCGATAACCCCCATGATCGCCTCGCCCGCTTCGCCGCTCTCCTTGACCTGCCTGAACGGGATAAAGGTCTTGAGCTGGCAGCTAATCTGCGGATCGGCCGAGAGCAGGCTCCAAACCGTACCGCTGTAGATGAACCTTGAATTTGCGGTGCCCTTCAGGGCCCGTTCATATTCGATACCGCCCTTGTCGCGTATACCGACCAGTCCGGGCACCGTTGAATAGGATATGACATTTTCACTGGAATCGTAGATCGTCACCGAATCGATTGCCAGCCCCTGAATCAGGCCGGAAATGATCCGGTCGAGATAGTCGAACTGTTCCGGGTTTCTCAGTGCGATGCGCCCATAGCGAACCACCGCCGGTAAAACGAAACGTCTGAATACCTGCTGGTTCAGATTGCCGGCCAGCAGCAGCGAATATTCCTCGCTCTGCTTGAGCATGACGTCACGGGCATGATTGGAGATGATCCAGGAAAGGGCCATGGTAAAAATCAGGATGGCGCCCAGCGCGAAAAAGGAAAAGTACTTGACCAGAGTAAAGGACTGCAGTCCGGCATCGGCCTTCTGGGGCGGTTCCAGGGCCGGCCCGGTATCATCGTGCTGCTGTCTGGTCATCGCACACCCCGCAGCGCCTGCAAAAGCGAGTGTCACAGGCGGTGCTCAGTTTTTCGTCAAAGGAGCGGAGATACTCGTTCCACAGGTAACCATCGTGGATCGAATGATCGATGATCGACCAGGGCAGCGGGGTTGCCGGCCCATACTGCCTGGTGGCAAAAAAATCTGCCCTCAGCCCCTGGTCTTTCATGGCCCGCTTCCAGGATATACCCGAGTCGGCCATATTCAGCAACACTTCTGCAAGTCTGCGGTCTCCGCGGGCAAGCACCGCCTGGAAAAGCTCCTGTTCAGGATTATCCGACTTGATGCGGGTGTTGGGAATCGGCGCGATCGCTTTTTTCAAAAACCTGAACTTTGCTCTGATGTGCTGCACCGCGTCTCTGCCCGCGCAGCCAACTCCCACCTCGAGCTGCTCGGAAACGCCGTAGGCATGGTATTGAAACGGGGTCCACGGCTTCGGAATAAAACTGTTAAGGGAGATACTCAACTGACTGAGACGCTTCTTTTTGCGGCCGATCCGGTTCATCAACTCCCGCATTTTACCGACCAGGCCGACGAACTCTTCCAGATCGGCCATGGTTTCAGACGGCAGACCGATCATCAGGTAGAGCTTGAGCCGGTGGATGCCCGCTTCGGTCAGTCTTTCAGCGGCTCCGAGCAGGTCCGCCTCGGTGAGCTGCTTATTGATGACCCGGCGCAAACGCTCGGACGCCCCATCCGGCGCGATTGCCACACTTTTCAAATTGCTGCTGCCCAGAAGGTCCAGCAGGCTATCGGAGATGCGGTCAGCCCGCAGCGAAGAAAACGACAGGGAACAGCCGTCGGCGCTGATGTGTTCAGCAATGGTTTCGAGATTATCGGTGTCGGTCATTTCCATACCGAGCAGCCCGACCCGGTCGATCGTACCGGGTCGCTGTTTCAGGCTGTGCAGGATCGCCTCGATATCGAAGAGACGGGGAGGACGGTAGATAAATCCGGCAGCACAAAATCGACAGCCCCGGGAACAGCCCCGGCCCAGTTCGGCCAGATAGAGATCGGCAAATTCCGTCTGCGGTGTGAGCAGCTCCGAGTGGGCCGCTCTTTGATGGCCCGGCTGCGATACTTTTTCAATCCGCTCAGGCAGGCCAGCTCCCGAGGTGAATCCGCTGAATAGGTCCTGGCTATTGTAGTGCGGTTGATAGAAGCGGGGGGCATAGAAGCCGGGGTGATCCCGGTTGAGTGACTGCAGCAGTGCGCCGCGCTCACCGGACTTTGGCCCACGCAGATTATCGAGCAAGTGATCGAGCAGAACCGGCAGAAGCGGTTCCGCTTCGCCGATCACCATCAGATCTGCAAACGGGGCCAACGGCTCCGGGTTCATAAACGTTGCAACACCGCCGCAGACCACCAGCGGCTGGCCGGATTCGATCCGCTCGCTTCTTCTTGCGGCCAGCGGCTCGATTCCGCCCAGCAGAAAAAAACGGGCCAGGTTGACATAATCGTGTTCGAAACTCACCGAGCAGAACAGCACCGGAAAATCGGTGCTTACCCTGCCCGATTCCATCGACACCATTGGCCCGGCGCCATCGGGCAGAAACAGCCGTTCGCAGACAATGTGTGCATGTTGGTTGAGCAGACGATAGACAAGCTGATAGCCCAGGTTGGACATGCCGACCCGGTAACTGTTGGGATAGACGAGACCGACCGGCAGCCGATCAGTCCATTTTTTGTGATAGGTGCCCTTCTCGAGTTCGAGCAGCTCAGACCGGTTCAGACCCGGGGAGCGCTGAGCGGTTCTGCGTCCAGTGGATTTTTTTGCCCGACTCAAGAAACCTCAGCGCAACCGTGCCTTCTCAGTTTGCCTTTTTGCGGAGATAGGTCGGCGTCTCGTAGTAGTCCTCGCTCAAGCGCTGGTCGCGCTTGGGTTCTTCCTTGTCCATACCGCGGCTTCCCCGCGAAGACCCGAAGTTGTCGAAAGCATCGAAATTAGAGCCCGGCAGTACGGTAATTCCCGGCCCCTTATTGGCCGGCGCCGGTTTGAAGGTGGGCTGTTTTTCGGTCTCTGGCGTCAGCGGATGCTGGGTCCGGACCTGTTCGGTCGGTTTGATGATGTGCTGATGATGCATCTCCTGATGCTTCCTGACGGGTAGATCCTCGACCTGGGCAATGGTGGTCTCACCGGTACTGACGTCGCCGACTCCGGTGGCGATAACAGTGACATGCAGCTCGTCACCCAGGCTTTCGTCGTAGAGCGCACCGATCACGACTTTGGCGTCCTCATCCACCTTAGCCTGGATTAGCGCCGAGGCTTCCATGAATTCCGCCATCGTGAAACTTTCCTCGGTGGCGGAGATATTGATCAGCAGGCCACGGGCGCCGTCGATGCCGACGTCTTCGAGCAACTGGTTGTCGATGGCCCGCTTGGCGGCTTCGGTGGCGCGGTTCTCGCCGACTGCCGAGGCCGAACCCATGATGGCCGGACCGACTTCCTTCATAACCGTGCGCAGATCGGCAAAATCCGCATTGATCAGGCCGGGAACATTGATCAGATCGGTAATGCCTTTGACCGCCTGGAGCAGCACGGTATCGGCCAGGGAGAGCATATCGGAAAGTTTGGAGGTCTTCTGCATCAGGCTCAACAGCCGGTCGTTGGGGACCGTAATGATCGTGTCGGCATATTTATGCAGTTCCTTCCAGCCTTCCTCGGCGTTGCGCTGACGGTGTTTACCCTCGAAACTGAACGGCTTGGTGACCACCGCAACGGTCAAAGCGCCCAGTTCCTTGCTGATCTTGGCAACAACCGGGGCTGCACCAGTTCCAGTGCCCCCACCCAAACCGGCGGTAATGAAGACCATATCGCTGCCGGCCAGTGATGCCTTGACTTCTTCGATCGACTCATGGGCCGACTGTGCACCGGTTTCCGGATCGGCGCCCGCACCGAGTCCCTTGGTGATACTGGGGCCAAGCTGGAGGCAGACGTCGGCCTTGGATTGGTCCAGTGCCTGTTTATCGGTATTAGCCACAATGAACTCAACCCCCTGGAGCTGGTTGTCCACCATGGTGTTTATGGCGTTGCCTCCGCCCCCACCTAAACCGATTACTTTTACCACCGCCACACTGTCTGTTTCAGCCATTCTGAACGGCATGGAGATCTCCCATCAATATCATTTGATTCTGAAGGTTTAGGCAGGATTTGAGAATTGATTCCTTTGAAAACAAACTATAGCATCTCAGCCTGCCGGCTTAAACAAAAAACTCCCTTTTTACATGATTTTTTTAATCAGTCCTTTCATCCGTTTCATCACGCCGGTATCGTGATCCAGCGCGTTCATCTGGTGGTCGCGCCCGTACATCACCAGGCCAACGCCAGTGGTGCAGCGCGGTGTGTAGACATCGTCCACTTTGCCGCCTATTCCCGTCGGATAACCGATACGCACCGGCAGATCGAAAATCTGCTCGGCCAGGTCGACCAGATTGACCAGCAGTGAGGTGCCGCCGGTCAGCACCACGCCTGCGTTGATCCTGTTCTTCTGGCCCGAGTGAAGCAGTTCCCGGTTGACCATCTCCAGGATTTCGACCATCCGTGCCTCGATGATGTCCACCAGCACCTTCTGGGTGACCCGCCGTGGTTCACGATCGCCGACCGAGGGCACATCGACCACATGGTTGGGCTTGATGACCGAGGCCAGCGCGCTGCCGTAATCTTCCTTGAGCCGCTCAGCTTCGGCCAGCGGTGTACGCAGTCCGACGGACAGATCGTTTGTCAGGTTATGTCCGCCGAGACCGAGTTCACAAGTGTGCCGGATGGTGCCTTCGTAAAACACCGCGATATCTGTGGTGCCGCCGCCGATGTCCACCAGCACCACCCCGATTTCCATTTCGTCCTGACCGAGTACCGACTTGGCCGAGGCGATCGACTCAAGCACCAGGTCAGCGACTTCGAGCCCCGCTTTGTTGCAGCAGGTGACCAGGTTGTGTACCGCCCCGATGTCGGCGGTAACGATATGCACATTGGTCACCAGCCGGACTCCGGTCATGCCCAGCGGGTTCTGAATCCCGGTATGGTCGTCGACCATATACTCCTGGGGCAGCACATGAATGACCCGCTGGTTCTCGGAAATCTTCACGGTGCGTGCCGCAGTGATTACCTCGGTTATATCCGCCTGCTTGATCTCCCGGCCATTGATCGCCAGAATACCGGGGCTGTTGAATCCTTTGATATGATTACCGGCAATACCCACGTAGACTGCCTCGAGGTCGCAGCCGGCCTGGTCTTCGGCCATCTTCACCGATTTTTTTATCGAGGCCACCGTGCTTTCTATGTTGACCACCACGCCTTTGCGCATACCCAGCGACGGCGTGGTGCCGACCCCGATGATATCGACACCGTCCTCGAACACTTCTCCGATCACACAGCAGATCTTCGTGGTGCCGATGTCAAGACCGGCAACGAGGTTGCCGCGTACATCTCTTTTGCGTTCTTCGGCCGGTTCGACGGCCACATCAACTTGCTTTTGTTTATTATCTTCCATGGTTGAACTCATCCTGACTCGCTGTAACCGACAATTACCTTATCTTCCAAATAGTCCATTCTGATATAGGCGACCCGGCCTATTTCCATCCCGGTTCGCCGCGGTTTATAAAGCATTTCTAATACCTTTCTAAGCCGCATATATTTCTCCCTGACTTCGCCCTGACCGAAAAAGATCGGAAAAGGATGCTCCACCAGGTAAACCACCAGTCCATCCTCGTCGTCGACATGCACCTCTGAAATCGACTGCACCGGCAGATTTGGGTTGTTCGCTCCCAGCAGGCGCAGCAAATGCAGGGGCTGCTGTAAAAGCTCTGACCGCCGGGTCTCATCTACCTGCTCCTCGAGGCCGGTGATAACCGGGTAATCGAGGTCCATCATATATGAGGTTTTGACAAACGGGGTGCCGATTCGATCGATATAGTGAAGTTTCGCGTTATCTTCTGCGCTGATCGCCATCAACGCATAAGGTTCATACTCATCAATCCGCAGCACCAGTGTATCGGGCCATTGACGGGAGACCGAGACATCCTTGACCCATGGATTCTTGTTTTTCACCGCTGTAGCGACTGCCACAGGATCAACCGAGAGGATGCTGGTGCTGACCTGTATGCCCGAGGAACTTCGTACCAGATCCACTGCGGAATTAACACATCCCTGTACCCGGATCGAGGTAATTCTGAAATAATCGATATCTCCGACCAGCCTGCCCACCAGGGTCAAACCACCACTCTGAAAAAACAGCATGAGCGCACCCGCCAGGAAACCGATCAGCACCACCTTGCGCCAGGGGCCTGGCTTCGGCTGACTCTGATAAGTCGGCTCCTGCTCCTTTTTGCTGCTCCAATAGAGGTTGAGTTTTTTCAGCAGGGTTCTTTTCTGCTTCTTTTCGCGCTCATCAAGCCTGACAAATGCACTTCTGCCTGCATCGACCCCACCCTTCGACTTGATATAGGGGCTTTTTTTGGCGCCGGTCAATTTTTTGAGCCAGTTTTTCATGTTCAAACGCATCTCAGATAAACTCGACTTCAGGCATCAGTTCAACGCCGCTGTGCATTCTCACCTGGTGCTGGATGTGCACAATCAGGCTGCGAATATCTTCAGCGCTGGCACCGCCGCAGTTGACAATAAAATTTGCATGTTTGTCAGATACTTCGGCGCCACCCACCCGAAACCCTTTGAGGCCTGCGGCATCGATTAGTCTGCCGGCACTGTCGCCTTCTGGGTTTCTGAAAACCGAACCCCCGCTGGCCAGGCTCAGCGGCTGCCGCTCCCGCCTTTTCTGCAGCAGGCTTTGCATGGTACAGCGAATCTGCTCGACCGCTTCTTTCTTGAGTCGCAGCACCGCAGCGCTGACCACGCTGCCGTTCGTCTCACCGGCCAGATTATCGCAACGCCGGTAGCCAAACGATAACGTTTCGCCGCCTAGTTCCCGTACTCGCTCCCTATCGGTCAATTCAATCGAGACGACCACATCCGCCATCTCCCGTCCCCAGGCCCCGGCGTTCATCGCAACAGCGCCGCCGACCGTGCCCGGGATCCCGGCCGCAAATTCCATTCCGGAGAGCCCTTGGCCCGCACACCAGTCGGCCAGTCGGGCCAGACCCGTGCCGCCGCCGGCGCACACCTCACACAACTGGGCATCGATCTCGTTATGTACGTCGATTTTTTTAAAACCGTCTCCAAGCACCATAACGATGCCTCGAAAACCGTCGTCCGAAGCAAGGATATTGGATCCCCTCCCCAGGATTTTCCAGGCGATATGCTCCCGGTGGCACAAGTCCAGTACCGCCTGCAGTTCGCCTGAATCAAGCAGTGTGACCAGGGCATCAGCAGGCCCGCCGACCCTGAACGTGGTCCACGCCGACAGCGGCGCATCCCACCAGATCTTCCCGCTGACCACCCCGGTCAACACTGCTTGGAGGGAGGAGCTCATTGACATCTTCATCCTTTCCTGTACTACCGCTTCTCGAGCAGAGCCAGCAGGTCTTCACCGGCCCTGACGATATTTCCGGCCCCCAGTGTCAAGACCAGGTCGCCCGGAAGAAGTTGATCACAAATCGCTGCAGCCAGATCCGCTACCCGTGCGACGTGGGCGGTATGCCTCTGGCCATGCTGTTTTATCTGGGCAAGCAGCGAGATCGAGTCGACCCCTTCGATCGGCTCCTCACTGGCTGCGTATATATCAGTAAACACCAGCAGGTCGGCCCGGTGAAAGCAGGTCTTGAATTCCTCGAACAGCCCTTTGGTACGGCTGTATCGATGGGGCTGAAACAAAACCACCAGCCGCTTGTCGGGCCAGGCCTGCTTGATCGCCGCTAGTGTTGCCCGGATCTCGGTCGGGTGATGGCCATAGTCGTCCATCACCATGATGTCGCCCACCGTCCCCTTGTGCTGCATGCGCCGCTGCACACCGGCAAAAGAGCCCAGCGCTTCTGCGATCACCGCAAAGTCGATCTCCAGTTCCAGGCCGACGCAGATGGCTGCCAGGCTGTTGTATATGTTATGCAGACCGGGCTGGAGCAGTGCCACCTCGCCGAGTGACGTGCCTGCCTGGTATACCTCGAACCTGCTTTGGCCCGCCTCGAAGACGATATTTTCAGCATACAGATCGGACTGGCGGGTCAGGCCGTAGGTGATGACCCGCCTGCTTATCTGCGGCAGAACTGAGGCGATATGCTCATCGTCGAGGCAGATAATCGCCGCCCCGTAAAACGGCACCTTGTCGATAAAGGCCAAAAAGGCCTCCTTGACCTGCTCGATGTCGGCGTAGAAATCGGGATGCTCGAAATCGATATTGGTTACCACCTCGAGTACCGGAGAGAGTTTCAGAAACGAGCCGTCGCTTTCATCGGCTTCGGCCACCAGGAAGTCACCCTGTCCCAGCTTGGCGTTGCCGCCGAGACAATCGACCTTACCGCCGACCACGATGGTCGGGTCAAGTCCTGCGCTGGCCATCATCCAACTGACCATCGAGGTGGTGGAGGTCTTGCCATGGCTGCCCGCAATCGCAATACCATACTTGCTCAGGCGCATCAGCTCAGCCAGCATCTCCGCCCGCATGATCACCGGCACGCCGAGTTCGGCGGCGGCTTCGACCTCCGGGTTGGTTTTGGCAATGGCAGAAGATGCGACCAATACATCGGCCCCTTTGATCCAGTCACGGTGATGGCCCTCGTAGACCGTGCAGCCCAGTTCTTTGAGCCGCTCGGTGATGCGCGAACTGCTCAGGTCGGAACCGCTCACCCGGTAACCGAGATTAACCAGCAGTTCAGCGATGCCGCTCATGCCGATGCCGCCGATGCCGACGAAGTGGATATGTTTGGTTTTGCGATACATCAGCTCATTCTGCTCTGTGCAAGTTTCAGACAGATATCGACGATACGTGCCGCCGCATCGGGAATGCCGAGTTTTCCCATCTCAGCAGACATCTCTTCGATACGCGCCGGGTCAGCGATAATGGAGACGATCTCATCGGTCAACCGGGCGGCCGTCAGCCCATCCTGGAGCAGCACCACGGCTGCTCCGCTCTCCACGTACCAGGAGGCGTTCTTTTCCTGGTGCCGGTCCGCCGCAAACGGATAGGGAATCAGGATCGCCGGTTTGCCGACCACGCCAATCTCAGCCAGGGTGGTGGCGCCGGCCCGGGACACGATCAGATCGGCCTGGGTGTAAATACCTGCCATATCGTTAAAAAATGCTGATACCAGGTGGTCCATGCCGGCTTCGCGATAGGCCTCTGCCACCATCTGTTCATCATCTCTGCCGGTCTGATGGATCAAACGCAGCTTCGAGAAATCAGCCGCCCGGCTGCGCACCGCTTCCACCATCAATTGGTTGATCGCATGGGCGCCCTGGCTGCCGCCCAGAACCAGCAGCGTCGGTTTGTCCGAGCGCGACTGCCTGGCCGCCCTGCAGTCGATAATTTTTTTGCGCACCGGATTACCGGTCAGCACCGTTTTTTCGGCCGGAAAGAACCCCTGACTCTGGGGCAGCGACAGACAGACCCGGTTGACGAAACGGCCCAGCTTGCGGTTGGCCAGACCCGGAATCGAGTTCTGTTCATGGATGACCGCTGGTTTGCCCATCAGCCGGGCAACGAACACAACCGGCCCGGTCACATAGCCGCCCACACCGAGCACCACATCGGGGTTAAACTTGAGGATCTGGTAACCGGCCTCGACAAATGATACCGGCAGAATCAGCAGGGCTTTGATCAGCTCCACAAGGTTCTTGCCCTTGAGCCCATAGGAGTGAATGGTTTTCACGGTAAAACCGAAATGCTCGAGCGCCTCCCGGTCCAGCTTTCGCCGGGTACCGATAAAAGACACCACACTCCCGGGCATCGTCGCAGCGACATGTTCTGCGGTGGCAATAGCCGGAAACAGATGTCCGCCTGTGCCGCCGCCGGTGAGCAGCAGCCTGAAATCCGGACTGGAATGTTTTTCACCACGCATCAATGCACCCCGGCGGACAGACGCTCTGCAATATGCTGAACCTCATTGCTGAAACTGACACCACGCTGCTGGTAGTTTTCAAACATATCGAAACTGGCGCAGGCCGGCGAGAGCAGCACCGTATCACCCGGCTTCGCCGCAGCCGCCGCCCGGACTACCGCCTCGGCCATCGAGGATGGGTAATCGATTGGCGCCAGATCGGCCAGCGCCTGCCCAAGTTTATCGGCAGCTTCACCGATCAGGATCAAGTGTTTGACGTGGGCGGCCACCGCATTGCGCAGCAACCGGTAGTCATCGCCCTTGTCACGCCCTCCGGCGATCAGTATCACCCGGCCGCCGACCTGGGTGATCCCATTGATCACCGCACCGGTATTGGTGGCCTTTGAATCATCGATATAGACAACGCCGTCGATTTCCGCGACCTTCTGAAGCCGATGACTTCCCGGCACAAAACTGCGCAGGACCGGCTCAAGCACGGATTGCTCGAGGTTGAAGCGGCTGATGGCCAGCAGCGCTGCGGCACCGTTGAGCAAGCCGGACAAATTTGCCATCGGGCTGTTGCTCAGATCAAAAACTTGTCTGGCGCCATTGCGAAACAGGCTTATCCGTGCCTCTTTGCTCACCCCGGCCGGCCCGGTCTGCTCGATCACCGCCTCGCAGGCCTGGTTGAAACCGAAACGGGCGCACCCTTTAATTCCGGCTTCCTCGAGATAACGTTTGCACAACTGATCATCGTCGTTGACCACGCAGCGCGTGTTCTCCGGACCGCCCTGGAACATTCTCAGTTTGGCGGCTGCATAGTTGTCCAGATTCTGATGGCGATCGAGATGATCGGGTGAAATATTGAGCAGAACGCCAACTTCAGGAACGAAATCACCGGACAGCTCGAGCTGAAAACTGGACAGCTCCAGGACGATGACATCACAATCCTGCTGAGCCAGCAGATACTCACCGATCGGGGTGCCGATATTGCCACCGACGAACACGCTTTTACCGGCGGCCTGCAACATCGACCCAATCAGTTCGGTGACCGTGGTCTTGCCGTTGGTGCCGGTCACCGCAATCACCGGCGCGCGGAATTTATCTGCAGCCAGGCCGAGTTCACCGAGGATTTCAATCTTATTCCTGCGAAGCTGTTCCAGCGCAGGATGGCGGTAGTCCACCCCGGGGCTGAGTATTACTTTCTCGGCGGCCGACAAGTACTCGGTGCTGTGGCCTCCGCCTTCGAACCCGTCGCTGCAGCGCTCGAGAAGTTCGCGTTCAGCATCACTCAACTCATCGAGTCTGCGCATATCGGAAACCAGCACGCGGGCGCCGCAGGCCGCCAGGTAACGGCAGACGGCCTGCCCCGCCCGGCCAAAGCCGACCACTGCGGTGGTGCTACCCTGCATGTTTGCTTTCTTGGTCCGCATCAGCGTGATTTCTGCAAAGCCCTAAAAGACCAGGCCAGTCTGCTCACAGGCCACCCTGTTGAGCATTGGAATAAAAATCCCTGAGCTTACTGGTAAATTGCTGATCAAACTCTTTGTTTTTTCTGCAAAGGCCCGACCAGGCCGCACCCAGGATAAAGCCAATACTTGCCGATATCGAAACAAGTATTAAGTAAGTCATAATCCCTCCTTGATTTCTATGAGTTTAGTTGGCTAAAACGTGACATTTTTACCCATCTATTCGGAAATGCAGCCATGACCTGCCTTGCCCGACCGAAACCGCGGGTCGTTATTTTATTCTCTATCGTTGCCCGTGCTATAATCATCAGCGCAGCTTTAATGTTGCCATAGCCAGGAACCCAAGAATTATCGAGACGATCCAGAACCGAACTACGACCTTGGTTTCATGCCAGCCTTTTTTTTCGAAATGATGATGAAACGGGGCCATGAGAAAGACACGCCTGCCCTTTGACATCTTGAAATATCCGACCTGGATGATTACCGAAAGTGCTTCCATCACGAAAATCCCACCGACAATGGCAAGCAGTATTTCCTGCTTGATAATCACTGCCACCGTGCCCAGCGCGGCTCCCAATGACAGCGAGCCCACATCCCCCATGAAAACCTGGGCCGGATAGGCGTTGAACCAGAGAAAACCGAGACTGCCGCCCACCATCGCCCCGCAGAACACCGCCAGCTCGCCGCTGCCCGCCACATAATGAATCTGCAGGTATTCGGCGATAACGATATTGCCGGCGATATAGGAAAATATTAGATAGACCGCCGCCGAGACTACGGTCGGCCCGGTGGCCAGCCCGTCGAGGCCGTCGGTCAGATTTACCGCGTTGGAGGCGCCGACGATAATGATCATTGCAAAGATTACATAAAACCAGCCCAGATCAGGCCTGATATTTTTCAGAAACGGTATACTCAGGTGCCCGTCGAAGCCCGGATGCAGGAAGATAAATAGACCGACCAGGGCCGCGCCGATAAACTGGAGCAGCAGCTTGCCCCGGGCACTGAGGCCGGCACTGCTCTTCTTGCTGATCTTCTGGTAATCGTCCAGCGCTCCCACCACCCCGAAAAATAAGGTCACTGACATGGTCAGCCAGACATACTCGTTGTCAAGCCGGGCCCACAGAAAAGATGATCCAACGATCGCCGAGAGGATCAACAGCCCGCCCATGGTCGGCACGCCCTGTTTGGCCATGTGCGTCTCGGGCCCGTCATCACGAATTACTTGGCCGATCTGCAGTTTGCGCATGGTCCGGATAAAGATGTTGCCCAAAATAATCACGATCAAAAATGCCGTCACCGCTGCCAGGATGCTGCGAAAGGTAATATATCTGAAGACATTGAAGCCGATGAAGCTGGTGTGCAGCGGATATAGCAGATGATAGAGCATAATCCTTACTCAGCAGCGGCGCGGCGCGGCGCCATTAATTGATCGACCACGGTATCCAGCGCCAGCCCCCTGGAGGCCTTGACCAGCAGCCAGTCCCCAGGTTGGAGCAAGCGCTGCTGCTGCAGTTCGTCTACCCAGTCAAGCACGAGAGCTTTATCTTCAAAAACCCTGATGCGCTCCGGCGCCATCCCGGCGCCCCTGGCGCCCAGACTGATCTGCTCAGCGAACGTCCCAACCAGGGCCAGATAGGAGAGGCCTGCTCCGGCGGCCAGCCTGCCGATCTCCTGATGCAACCCGGCACTGGCCTCGCCCAGTTCCAGCATATCGCCTAAAATAGCCATCCGCTGAACATCGCCGATCTCAGCCAGGGTCTTGAGTCCCGATGCCATCGAGGCGGGATTCGCGTTGTAACTGTCATTCAAGATATTGAGCCCGTCCGGCGAGGCAAGTCGCTCCATGCGATTGGCCGACGCACGAAAGTTCTGCAGCCCAGCAACGATGATGTCGAAATCGATACCCGCCGCGTGGCTGATCGCAGCAGCCGCACAGGCGTTAGCCGCGTTGTGCAGGCCGGGGGCCTGAATCTGCACGAGTCGGCTCAATTCACCCATATGCAGTATGAAACTAAGATCTCCATCTGCACTGCTGGTGATGTCTTCTGCCCAGATCTGCGGGCGGCGGGCCAGGCCGGTTTGACTTACCGCAAAGCCGATGGTAAAGGCGCTGCGTCTGGCAAGCCGGACTATATGCTCGTCGTCCAGATTGATTACCGCAACCGCATCGGCCCGGCTGTTGGCAAACAGCTCGCCTTTGGCCGCGGCAACGCCCTCGATGCTCCCCAGCCCCTCCAGATGGGCCTGATGGACATTGGTGATGCAACAGATATCGGGATCGGCGATCTCCGTCAACCGGGCGATCTCACCCGGCCGATTCATACCCATTTCCAGCACCAGACCACGGTGGTGGGCCGATACCGGCAGCAGGGACAACGGCAAGCCGATCAGGTTATTGAAGTTGCCCCGGGTTTTCAGAACTCTGCCCGGAGCCCGATCGGGCCGATCCGGCCAGCGCTGCTCAAATATCGCTGCAGTCATCTCCTTGACTGTTGTCTTACCGCAACTGCCGGTCAACCCGACCACGACCGGATCATTGAGTTTTTTTATCTGGCGGCGCCGATAAGCAGCCAGATCACCGAGTGCACTCAGGGTATCGGCCACCTCGACAACGCAGACCGTACCATCCATCGCCTTATCCGTCTCGGAAACCACCAGACAACCTGCCCCGCCTGCGATCGCCCGATCAAGAAAATCGTGGCCATCGAACAACTCACCCTTCAGAGCCACGAAAACATCGGAGAGGCCGACCGTCCTGCTGTCCGTCGAGATGGATCGGAATTTTGTTGCCACCGTTTTTTTGACGATGGTTCCGCCGGTGGCAGCCGCAACATTTTTCAAATCCCATTTCAAGCTGCTCTGCCGGGCCGCAAGTGCATCATCGAAAAAACGATACTGGGTACCGAAAATCTGATATTTTTCATGCCCTTTACCGGCAATCAGCACGATATCGCCGGCGCCGGCGCCGGTACAGGCCGCCTCGATCGCTTCGAACCGGCTGTCGTACTCCAGATAGCCCCGCTCGCCATGGCCGCGACTGTCGAGCCAGGCCGGGGTGCGTTTTTCGAGATCGTATCGGTTAATTCCTGAAATTATTGCGCTTCTGATCACTGCGGGGATTTCCTTGCGAGGGTTGTCATCTGTTACGATAACCACATCGGCCAATCGTGCCGCAATCTCACCCATCAAGGCACGCTTATCCTTATCCCGATCACCGCCGCAGCCCACGACACAGAATAGATTCCGATGTTCAAGCTCTTTTAAGGCCTGGAGAACTTTTTCGAGCGCGTCCGGCGTATGGGCATAATCGACAATCACCATCGGCTGCCCGCCCGCTCTGTCAGCCAGTTCAACCGGCTCTAGCCGCCCCGGCGCCCCGGTCGCCCGCGACAACGCTAGCGCGGCCAGGTCGGGTTCTGCTCCCAGTTTCATCGCGCAGACAAAGGCCGCCAGCAGGTTGGCTGCATTGAAAGTGCCGATCAGGTCGGACTCTATCAGATGGCCGCTGCCGTCACCATCCATGCAGCGAAATGACACACCAGAGACCGATGATGCCAACTGATCCAGTCTGAAATCAGCTTCGGCCGAAGTTCCGCAAGTGCAGAGGTTCAGGTTCAGCGAGCGGCAGCGTTCAATTAATTGCTCTGAGAAGCCCCTATTCTCTGTGTCCTCCTGCGGCTCGACTACCACCGCAAGCGCTCCTTCGGCCATATGCTTTTCAAAGAGCAGACATTTGGCAGCAAAATATTCAGCCATCGTCCGATGGTAGTCCAGATGGTCCTGGCTCAGGTTGGTAAACAGGGCCAGATCAAAAAGTATCGGTCCAAGCCGCTGCTGAGCCAGGGCGTGGGAGGATACCTCCATTATTACATGGGTGACGCCGCCGTCGGCCATCTCCCGCAAGACAGCATTGAGCGTAATCAGATCCGGGGTGGTTAGTGCAGCCGGGCTGACGACCTGAGTACCTGCCCTGTTCCAATAGCGATATTCGATGGTACCGATTACTCCCGGACGCATACCGGCCCCAACCAGAGCCTGTTCCAGAAGATACGACACGGTAGTCTTGCCGTTGGTGCCGGTAATACCGACCATAGTCATTTCTGCCGACGGGTTGCGGTAGAACCGCTGTACCAGGGGCAGCAGCAGCGCTCTGGTGTCATCCACCACGGCTGCGGCGATATCATGCCCGGCCAGCAGCGATTCATCGACCTTGCCCCGCTGGATGAGCAGTGCCGAGGCACCTGCCGCTATTGCCTTGTCGAGAAAAGCATGACCATCGTGTTCCTTGCCGCACAGTGCAATAAAGAGTGTTCCAGGAGAGATTTTCCCAGAATTATCGGAAAGTGATGTGACTAACACAGCCGCCGCCGTCCTGCCAATAAAGGTGCAGGGTAAACCGTCAAGCAGTTCATATAGCGAAAGACTCTTGTTCATTGTGATGTCAGCACGCTTCCCCGGCCGCTTCAAGGTCTGTTTTCAGAACCGGTGCAACGGCTCATTCCGGATGCGCCGGCAAAGGTTTTTTGTAGGAGGCATCCACCTGGTCCTGGGCCAGGCTTAATACGACCCTATCACCAGGCTTAAGAACGCTGCCGGCAGCCGGCTGCTGAGCCACCACCCGTCCCGTGCCCCGAATTTCAATTTCAACATTGCTGCTCTGCAGCAGACGCAGACATTTGCGCAGGCTCATACCGACCAGAGAGACCATCTCCGTCTGCAGATTCTGGGGAACAGGTTCCTGACCAGATTCCTTTTCCCCTATGGGGATACGGAAATTGAACTCCTCCTGCTCCTTCGGACTCATCATATCTGAGAGGTTCTTCATAACCCGCTGCAGAGCAACGATTGGTGCGATCATATCAAGTGCTTCACCGGTCAATGAAATCTGACGCGATCCTCCTGCCTGATAGCCAGGCCCGGTCGCGGTCAGCATCAGCACCAGTTCCGGTTTATTAACCGGAATCATTGCTATTCCCAGATAATGATGATGCAGTGAGCCGCTTTCCTGCTTCCGGTATGAGGTGCTCTCACCCTGCAGCACCGTGGTGCCGAGCGGCCCGGGGACACCCAGCAAAGCGAACAGGTCGCGCGCCTGCTGAGAAACCTGCTCGCTCAACACCCTTTTATGGTTTTCGGCAAGCAGGTCTTCGAGCAGAAACTCCTGCTGGTTCTTGCGCAGCACAAATCGCCGGCCTGCCTGCGGTGTCACCTGCAGGCCGCCGTTGACCGCTCTGGTAATCGCGGTGAGCACCTGCAACGGCGTCTGCATCTGGGGCACGGTCTCGAAATCACGCTGCTGATCCTGGGCGCTCTGATAGACCACTCCATCAGACTCTGATGCTTGTGGTCCGGTGAAATCCAGCGCTTCCGGATTGTCCGCCCCGAGTTTGTCCCAGAGCTGCAGCTGTACCCCGAGTTTGCGCTGTTCTGCGGCAACAGACCAGGGCATGGACGGGGTGATTTTTTGTGCCTGGCTCTCGATCAACGAAAGATCTTTGAAAAAGATCTTGAACGGTTCGGGAACGGCAATTTGTTCAGTAAACAGATCGGAAAACAGTGCTTCCGGATACGTGTGAAATTTGTTTGAATCATACGAAGGAAGCTGCGCGTAGCCGACCAGTGCCCCGCTGTCCGCCTCCATGACCAGTGCGCCTATCCTGACGCCGGGCACCGAGCCCGACAGCTTCTTCAGGTAGCCATCGAGGATACGCTGAATCTTTAAATCGAGGGTAAGAATCAGATGCCTGCCGTCGACTCCCGGCCGGGTATCACCCATCTGCAGCAGGCCACTGGTATCATCTTTTTTAAGCCGGTATTTGGCTTCCAGCCGGTTCAGATATTGCTCGATGCCGGACAACCCGGTGTCCCGTTCAGCAAAACCCACCAGATGGGCTGCCGATTCATGCTGTGGATAGTAGCGGATATACTCCCGGTGAAGATATACCCCAGGCAGATCGAGCCTTCGAATCTGATCTTCCTGTTCCTGGCTGATGTCTCTGGCCAGCCACACCCGCAGGCGCCCTTCACCGACCCGATCGTACAGATCACTTTCGGATGTCTCCAGTATTGCCGACAATGGTGTTACCACCTGATTGACGTCATCGATTTCTCGGATATTTGCGTACACGGACACCCGTTCGTAGGATATTGCCAGTTCTTTGTAATTTCTATCGTATATCGTTCCCCTGATTATCTGGCGATCATTGAAGAATTGATCCTTTCCGATTCCGCTTATCTTTTTCACCTGCTCCCAGAGGAGCGGGCTCTGTTGATGCTTATACCAGCCGTAGACCGCACCGCTGCCGATCAGCAGAACAAGCAGGACAACCAGTCGCCGTTTCCCGACGCCTTGAGTACGCAGACGGGACCGCTTGCCCATGCTTCCCCATTACCTGAGCTTGAAGACCTGTTTTTCACCCGGTACGAACAAAGCGAGTTCAGCGCCGGCTCTTTGAATTACCTGCTTCTCAGACATCAGGCTGGCCCGCTTGGCCAGCAGGATCATCTGTTCCTCTCTGAGCTGATGATGCCCCGCTTCAATCGACTGAATCGTCCTCTCACCCCGGCTTACCGTAAAGTTGAGCCACAGATGAATGCAGAATACGACCAGCACAATGCCAAGTGCAATCTTCGAAGCCGCAAGCCAGAGTGCCGCACCGCCCGGCAGGCCGCCCACCTTGCGGCCCCGTAATTGCTTGCGGAATTTTCTATTGAGTGCTGACTGTGATCCGTACCGAACCGAGTTTTGATAATTCATCTTCTTCTCCTTTACAACAGCCGCTCTGCAACCCTCAGCCGGGCACTTCGTGCTCGCGGATTTTCTAAAATCTCTGCACTTGAAGGCGTCAGCGGTTTTCTGGTGATAACCGCAAGCTCTTTGCTGCCGTTCAATGCTCTTTTGACGATTCTATCCTCCAGGGAATGAAACGAGATCACGCAGAGCCTGCCTCCCGCCACCAGGTGAGCAGCAGCTTTTTTCAGGATCTCCCCCAGGTTGGTCAACTCTTCGTTGACTGCTATGCGCAGAGCCTGAAAGACCTTGGTGGCAACGTGTATTCTGGGAGGGTGAAATTTTTTCGGTATTGCCGCCGCGACTATCTCCGCCAGTTGCCCCGTCTGCTCGATCTGCTTGCTTTTCCGCTGTTCCACAATATGCGCCGCTATTCTCCGGGCCTGCTTCTCGTCCCCGTAATAGTAGAAAATGTCGGCCAGTTCGGACTCCGTTGACTCGGCGATTACCTGAGTTGCAGTGATGCTGCGCCGCCGGTCCATTCTCATGTCGAGGGGTTCATTTCTTCTGAAGCTGAAACCGCGCCCGTCGCTGTCCAACTGAAGCGAAGAGAGCCCTATGTCGATAAGGATGCCGTCCACGCTCTGCACTCCGGCCTCACGCAGGCCGAGATCGATATCTCTGAAATTCCGATGTATCACCTGGAGCCTGTCCCCATACGGCCCGAGGTTTTTCAGCCCCAGTTCGAGCGCTTCTGCATCCCAGTCAAAGGCGATGACTCTGCCATCGGGTGCCGAACGCTTTAAAATCTCTCTGGTGTGTCCGCCCAGGCCGAAGGTGCCATCCATGTACACCCCGCCGGGAACCACCTTGAGCATCGTGACCGCCTCTTGAAGCAGGACTGGCCGATGCAAATCCCGGGGGGGCGCCTCGCTCATCAGAGAATTCCGAGCTTGGCCAGACTGTCGCTGTACTGATCCAGATTCTCCCGGGTTCTGCTGTATTCGGTGATCCAGCTGCGTTTGTCCCATATCTCGACAAACTCGAGCATGCCGTTGAGTACGACCTCTGTGTCGATGTTTACTTCGGAGCGAAGCGATAACGGAATCAGCAGCCGGCCCTGTTTGTCGAGCGAACACTCGGTGATGCCGGAAACAACGTAGCGGATGAAGTTGGACAGGTTGCGCTCTTCGCGCCCCTGCTTCAGCAGTTTGTCCTCGACGATCTGCCATTCCGCAGCCGGGTAGGCACGCAGATACTTGCCCCACGGTGCCACCATCATGACCCCGCTGCCGTAATGCTGCAGGACTTCACGAAATCTGCTCGGCACATTCAAGCGTCCCTTCGGGTCGAGGGTATGCTCGGACCTGCTGCGGAACCTGCTTATGATCAGATCTGATTTTGCCACGGAGAAACCACTCTACTCCATATTTTACCGCTTTGTATCCACTATACACCACCTTCCGTCTTTTTATACTAAGGGAAATGGTGAAGTCAAGGAAAAAGATGCGTAAGTTCAAGATAATAGCGGGTTGAAGAACAAAACAATGGAGTACAATATATGGTACCTGACAATAGAAATGATACTACAGGGTGTAGATTACTGAAGAAAGGACCTGATTTAGTTATGTACTCCGGCCCTCTTCAGGGTTTCTCAAAATGCATCTAAAATAATGAAATTATATAGATAAACAGGTTTATACAAAAACCCGGGCGGCTCAGATTCGGATACAAGTGGTGGTATAAAGTGGATACAAATCGACAGACCCGCTGCTGGCGGGGCCGCAGCGCCAGAATAGAGCGAGTTCGGGAGCTAAAGATATGTCAGGAAATAAAGTGCCAGTCAGTCCTCGGTATTGAAGAGCGAAGGCTGGATTTTGTCGGGCTGGGGGGTTTTTCGGCCGAAATGTTCATAGGCCTGAATGGTAGCCACTCGACCGCGCTGGGTCCGGCTCAGGAAACCGGACTGGATCAGATAGGGCTCGTACACATCTTCCAGGGTCGTCTTTTCTTCACAGACTGCGGTGGCCAGCGTCTCGAGTCCGATCGGTCCGCCGCTGAATTTATCGATGATGGTCAGCATTATGGTGCGGTCCATATCGTCGAGGCCGAACTCATCGACATTGAGCAGGTTCAGGGCCTGGTCGGCAACTTCGCGGTCCACCGTCGCATGATTATGGACCTCGGCAAAATCTCTGACCCGGCGCAGCAGACGGTTGGCAATTCTCGGCGTGCCGCGAGACCGGCGGCCCAATTCGAGTGCCCCCTCCTCCTCGATCTTCAACCCGAGAATTCGGGCCGAGCGCTGGACAATGATGATCAGTTCCTCAGGCGAATAGAACTCGAGCCGCAGAATTTCGCCGAACCGGTCCCTGAGCGGCGGGGTCAACAGGCCTGTTCTGGTGGTGGCCCCGATCAGCGTGAAATGAGGCAGGTCCATTTTGATGGACCTGGCACCGGGGCCCTGGCCGATGATCAGGTCGAGTTGAAAGTCCTCCATGGCCGGGTAGAGAATTTCCTCGACCACATGGTTGAGCCGGTGGATTTCGTCGATAAAGAGAATGTCTCCTGCATGCAGGCTGGTCAGGATAGCCGCCAGATCACCCTGTTTCTCGATAACCGGACCCGAGGTTACCTTGATGCCCGAGCCCATCTCATGGGCGATGATATAGGACAGGGTGGTTTTACCGAGGCCGGGGAACCCGTGAAACAGCATGTGATCCAAGGGCTCGCCGCGTTTTTTGGCGGCGCCTATTGAAACATCAAGGCGTTTCCTGATCTGCTCCTGGCCGACATAATCGTCCAGCCGCCTGGGTCTGAGATCATTGCCGTGCCGGTGCTCGCCGCCGATCTGGGCAGGGTCCACCAAACGGTCTTCACCAAACAGTTCTTCTTCGAAATTCATGCCAGACTCCTGAGGCATTCTCTGAGCAGTTCCTCAACGGAAAGCGCATAGAAAGGTTCATCGCCAAGCCGTCGTTTGACCGCCGTCAACGATTTTCTCGACACCGGATCACTATAGCCCAGGTTGCCCAGCGCCGAGAGCACATCGGCCACCGCGGAGGTGGTTCCAGGGCCCGCCCCCCGGGTCAGTTCAACCGCGCCCAGCGGTGCACCGCTGACCAGATGACCGACCTTGTCCTTGAGTTCTACACAAATCCGCTCGGCGGTTTTCTTGCCGACCCCCTGAAGCGAAGTGAGCTGCTTCACATCGCCGCCGGCAATGGCGCGGCTCAGATCACCGACCCGCATTCCGGAAAGCGCGGCCAGGCCAAGCTTGGGCCCGACGCCTGAAACCGAGATCAGGTGCAGAAACATCTCCTTCTCCTCGACCTCCAGAAACCCATACAGGACAATTGCGTCCTCTCTGACCTGGGTGTAGACGTGGACGAAAACGTCATCATCTGCTTCATTTCGGCCGGGAAGCCGGGCCAGCGCATCGGTGGTCAGAAACACCTCATAGCCGACTCCGGATACATCGATCACCACCCGATCCAGAGCTTTGCTCAGAACTTTACCCGACAACGCTGCTATCATCTGATTCCCCTGTCAAATACGGAACTGATTGGCATGGCAGATCGCCACCGCCAGTGCGTCAGCGGCATCGCTGCTGGGTGACCTGTTCAGGCCGAGCAGGGTACGCACCATATGCTGGACCTGCTCTTTGCCCGCCTGGCCGTAACCCGCCACCGCCAGTTTAATCTGCTTGGCGCTGTAATCGGCCACTTCGAGATTGTTCTGCATCGCGGCGACAACCGCTGCACCGCGGGCCTGACCGAGCTTCAGTGCAGAGCGGGGGTTGGTGGCCAGAAAAACATCTTCGACGGCCGCCGCAGTCGGGCTGTGAAACTGGATTACTTCGTTGATCCCCAGAAAAATCTGATTGAGCCGATAGGAAAACGGCATATTCACCGTGGTTCTGATCACCCCGCAGGTGACGAACCTGAGCACACCCCGGTCCGATTCAACCAGGCCGTAGCCGGTTGTCCTGGAGCCGGGGTCAATGCCGATGATGCGTTCCATCTGAAAATCAGGACAATTTTTCCATCAGGCTCTCTTCGATATCGAAGTTGGCATGAACGTTCTGCACATCGTCATGGTCTTCAAGGTTCTCCAGCAGCTTGAGCAGGGCTGAAGCGATATTTTCCTCGGTCACATCGACGGTGTTCTTGGGAATCATCGAGATCGTCGCTTCCAGGAACTCGACTCCCTGCTGCTCGAGACTGTCGCGCACATCGTTGAAGTCTTCAACGCTGGTGAGGACCTGAAACTCGTTTTCCTCCTCGATTACGTCCTCAGCACCCGCTTCCAGCGCCTTTTCCATCAGTTCCTCTTCCGATATGCTCTGCTTGTCGATGATGATCTGGCCCTTCTTGTCGAACATCCAGGCCACACAGCCATTCTCACCGAGATTGCCATTGCTCTTGGCGAAAAAATGCCTGACATCGGCCACCGTCCGATTGCGGTTGTCGGTCATGCATTCGACCAGTACCGCAACCCCGCCGGGTCCGTACCCCTCGTAAAGAATCTCTTCGTAGGTGTCGCCATCGCCGCCGCCGGAGCCTTTGTCAATTGCCCGGCTGATATTGTCGTTGGGCATGTTCTCTTTTTTGGCCGTAGCGATGGCCGATCTGAGCCGGGGGTTGCCGTTGGGGTCACTGCCGCCCTGCCTGGCGGCCACGGTAATCTCCTTGATCAGCTTAGAGAAGATTTTACCCCGCTTGGCATCAATTGCCCCTTTCTTGCGTTTGATGGTCGACCATTTCGAATGTCCTGACATATACGATCCTATTTAATGCTGTTTTATGGGAGCGTTAATAATTCGATCATTAATGACGCCCGCATGCTGAGATATGCTGTTGATGCTCTAGTACTGCCTCATCGCCTGCCCTGCCATCTGGGCTGTACATCTGCAGAAAGGCCTCAACCATTATCACCTGGATTTTTTGTATTCCATGGCCAGCACGAAGACCTCGCGGCTCTCCTTGCGCGAACTCTGTGGCTTGATCACTTTGACGAAGCCGAAGCGCTGCTTGAGATCAGCCACGAATCCGGGCATATCCTCGCCCTGAAAGACCTTGCAGAGAAAATGGCCCCGCTCGACCAGGAACCGTTCGGCCAGGTCCAGGCACTGATGGACCAGCCGCATCGACTGCTGATGATCGGACCAGCGGTTGCCACTGGTCTTGGGAGCGATATCGGAGATCACCACCCTGAACAACGGCCGGATTTTTTTCAAATCATCGACCAGGGTTGGATCGGTGATGTCACGGCACAGCCAGTGAATAGCGCAACCACCGTCCTTGGGCTGCTGCAAAGTTTCCTGCAGGTCCACCCCGACCACGAGCCCCTTCTCTCCGACTGCGGCAGAGGCATAGAGCGACCAGCTCCCCGGGTGACAGCCCAGATCCAGCACCGAATCTCCGCGCCGAAAGATGCGATATTTCTGCTGCACCTCCTCGAGCTTGAAGACCGACCGGGCCGGATATTTCTGCTTCTTGGCTTTCTTGAAGTAATAGTCCCGTACTTTACGCACTCTTTATTCCATTTACTGTGCTTTCGCAAGGCGAATCACGCTGCAGAATCAGGCCGCCGGAGGACCGATTTAGCTGTTCTCCATATGTTTCTGCAGCCAGTCAAGCGCCTCTTGTTTCGAGCCGATCTCACCGGCTACGGCTGCGGTCTCCACCGCTTCGAGCAGGCGGCCGATTACAGGGCCCGGCTCCAGTCCCAGTGTATCAATCAGGTCGTTGCCGGTCAACAGTTTCGGTCCGCGGAGCACCGGCTGCATGCGCTCTTCGCAGAAGCGGATCAAATCAACGAATAACTGCTGCAACAATGCTTCGATGTGCTCCGGTTTGTCCGGCCCCTGACCGGCCAGGCTGTCGGCCATGGCCAGGAAAAACAGCGGGACCAAAAGGTCGCCGGCCCGCCGGCAGAGCTTGAGCATGGCCCGGCTGCTCAAACTGCCCTCTTTGCCCAGCACGTTGCCCAGGTGAAACGGGTGCATATGCATCGAGATCAAGGCAGATATCCGGCGCTTCCGGCTTCGGCTCCACCTGAGCCGCTCGCCTATGCGCTGGGCTATTGCGGCGCCGCATTCGTCGTGACGGTAGAACGTGATGCGGCCCTGCTTCTCGCTGTTCACCTGCCTGGTTGCGGGTTTGCCGACATCGTGAAGCAACGCTGCCCACTTCAATTCGATGTGCTGCTTAGGTTCAGCGCCAAAGGCTTCGGCGGCCTCGCCGCAGCCGGGAAAATGGGAATCCGGTGCGGCGATGATACGCTCGAGCCACTCCAGCGTCTGCAGATTATGGTCCATTACATCGAGGTGATGAAACGGCGGCTGTTCGACACCGGCACCATCGTAGAGTTCGGGCACCAGATAGCCCAGCAGGCCGGATGCCCGCATGGCAGCAAAAGTGGCAGAGGCGCGGGAAGTGGTCATGATCAGATCAAGTTCATAACTGATCCGCTCAGCGGCGCACCGGGAAATACTGGCGGCGCCGGAGCTGATTTCATCTCTGGTGGTTTCGTCGATACGAAAATCGAGCTGGGCCGCAAACCGATAGGCCCGCAATAGACGCAGCGGATCGTCGGAGAAGGCCCCGGTACATGCCCGGATCAGGCCTTTCTGCAGATCGGCAAAACCTGCCAGCGGGTCTATCAGCTCGGGCGTTCCAGCGTCAAGGATCTCCGCAAACCTGAGGCCCATCGCGTTTATGGTGAAGTCGCGGCGCACCAGATCTGCTTCGATGCTAGCCGCCCCGCCGCGATAGCCCGCCACATCGATCAGCAACTCATCGATCACCAGCCGGCAGGTATCGTCTTCAGCGTCTCCAAGGGGCACCAGTGCCCCGTAGCCGAGGCGTTGCCTGACCCGCCGTAAAAAACGCTGCGCGCCGCCTGCAATCGCAAGATCGAGATCATGGGTGTCGGTGCCAGTCAGCGCATCACGCAGCACACCGCCAACCAGATAGAGCTCCAGCTCCAACTCGCCGGCAGACTGCAGCAGAATATTCAGCAAGCGCTTCGGAAAACGCTTGAGCGCAGCGGCAAGCGCCGCACGATCAAGGCTCGATGCAGCCGAACTGGTGTTTGTCTTCTTCATCTTCTAAAATTCGATTCTTGACGAGCATACCAACAAGTTAATACAATCCAGACCGACTGCCCTGCTATCAGTTCGGAATGGCCCCTACAAAGCAACCGAAAACAGGGTACCATATAACGACAGAATGGGCACCGCCTGCTCCCGCTGCCGGCAAACGAAGAGCCGGACCCTGGCCTGTGCTCCTAGACTAAAAAATTCAATAGGCCGTATAGAAAAACACGTCCACAAACCATAAGCAGGCTGCACCGCGCCGCCCTGCCTGGGCAGACAGCCAACGGATATCTCATGCAAGACAACCGGCTTTATAAACCGCTCATGGCCCACCAGGTTTCGGACCAGTCTGCAGAACTGCGGTCGATGGCTTTCGACCTATTGCCGGTGAGCCATTGACACGCCAGGCCAGCCCCAACAGCGAGACTGCCCCGATTGTCTCGATGGCGCCGCTCAAGGGTATCACTGACTATTTGTTTCGCCGGGTCTATACCTCCCACTTCAGCGGCATCGACCGGGCCATCGCACCGTTTATCAACCCGCAGC
Organism: uncultured delta proteobacterium; assembly: GCA_963824415.1. Lineage (GTDB taxonomy): Bacteria > Desulfobacterota > Desulfobulbia > Desulfobulbales > Desulfocapsaceae > JABDQA01. The sequence goes on along the minus strand of CAWGPM010000001.1, from coordinate 50,328 downwards.
GTAAAGGCCCCTATCCCGACAAGCTGATCGCCGATGTGCTGCCGGAGAACAACTCATCCCTGACACTGATTCCCCAGATCATCAATACAGAGCCTGAGGGCTTTATTGAACTGGCCAACCGGCTCTATGATATCGGCTATTCTGAGATCAACTGGAACCTTGGCTGCCCGGTGCGCATGGTGGCTTCCAAGCGGCGGGGGGCCGGGATGCTGCCCTATCCGGAAGAGATCGCCGCTCTGCTCGATACGGCCATCCCCCAGATGAAGCCGGCGCTGTCGATCAAAATGAGGCTGGGCTACCAGGAAGTATACGAATCACAGACCCTTCTGCCGATGCTGAACGACTACCCGCTGAGCGAAATAATCATTCATCCCCGGCTCGGAATCCAACTTTACCGAGGTACACCGGATCTGGATCAATTCCAGGCGTGTGCCGCACGTACCGCCCACCGGCTGGTCTACAACGGCGATATCATAAACCTTTCCGGCTTTTCCGCGTTGCAGCAGCGCTGCGCCCCGGTGAACCGCTGGATGATCGGCCGGGGCCTGCTGAGCAATCCCTTCCTGCCGGCTGAAATTAAAGGTATCCGCCTTTCCAGCGACGAGCGCAGGAAGAAGCTGCAGCTCTTTCACGACGATCTCTATCATGGTTTGAAAGAGCGGCTCAGCGGGCCCGGGCATCTGCTGGGCCGCATGAAAAAGGTGTGGGTCTATTACATCCATGCCTTTCCCGAAAAAGAGAAACTATTGAAAAAAATAACCAGGGCACCATCGGAAAAGAGCTATCTGAAGGCAGTCGACGCGGTACTGGAACGATGAGTTGTATCCGAACCCTGGCAACGGTGAAAACATGTTTGATACATTAATCAACAGATATGGAAGCGGATCGGCGAAATGGGATGGGGCACCAGTGATATTCGGCGAGGCCGATATTCTACCCATGTGGGTAGCCGACATGGATTTTGAAGTGGCCAAACCAATCACCGAAGCGATCATCAAACGGGCAAAGCATCCCATCTACGGCTATGAGACCGAGAGCGATTCACTCAAGCAGGCGGTGGTGGAGCGTCTCTATGCCAAATTCAACTGGCGGGTCGAAAAACAGTGGCTGGTCTTTTCAACAGGGGTAGTCCATGCCCTGCATATGATCATCATGGCCTTTACCAAACCAGGAGACGGTGTGATTCTGCAGCCTCCGGTGTACTATCCCTTCTTCTCGGCAATCACCCACAACGGCTGCTCAGTGATCGAGAATCAGCTTATCATCCGGAATGGGACCTACTCCATGGACTTCGAAGGGCTCAACGAAGCCTTCCGGCCCGACTGCTCCGGGCTCAGGCCGGAACCGAGCAGAGCCCGTATGATGCTGCTCTGCAGCCCCCACAACCCGGTCGGCAGGGTCTGGAGAAGAGAGGAACTGGCGGAGGCGGCTCGCATCGTTCTCGACAACAACGCCATCATCATCTCCGATGAGATTCACGCGGAACTCCTTTTCGGCAGCCACCAGCACATCCCGACGGCCACCCTCGGAGAAGAGGTGGCACTCAACACCATTACCTGCTTCGCAGCCAGCAAAACCTTCAATCTGGCCGGTTTGAACGCCTCGGTGATGATCATTGCTGATCCCAAACTGAGAAATGTCCTTCGCGAACGGACCGCCGGATTCCTCGCCAGCCCTTGCCCGTTCGGCAAAGCTGCGATGGAGGCAGCCTTCAGGCACGGTGATCCCTGGTTAAAGGATTTACTCGGCTATCTCGAGGGCAACCTGCAGTTTCTCAAGGAGTTCATCGCCGCACGAATTCCAGCGCTTCAGGTGATGCCGATCGAGGGGACCTATCTGGTCTGGCTCGACTGCAGCGGTTTGGGACTCAGCGATCGCCAACTGCGAGCGTTCATGCGCAAGAAGGCCAGGGTGGGGCTGGATGACGGTTTTATCTTCGGTTCGGGCGGCTCGGGCTATCAGAGAATCAACATCGCCTGCCCGCGATCCAGGCTGGAAGAAGGGCTCCGCAGAATAGAGGCGGCTCTGGCCGAAACCGCATCCTCCTGATCGAAGCAGCTACCTCTTCAGGCTCAAACGACTCAGATGGTCCAGTCTTTGAAGATTTCATCATCAAGGGGCTCCTGATACAACTCGGCGCGTATGCCGTCATCGATGATGATCACCGTGCCGCCGCTTGACCTGCCGTCCGTTTTTTTTGCATAACGGCTTACAAGTCCAGCCGCCGCCGCAATGTCTTCTTCCCTTTTTTCCTTACTATCATAAAGTTCGGCGGCCCGCCTGAGCAGCGCAACCGGTCCCGGCCGCTCCTCGATGAACAGTTTTATATCGCCCCGTTCCTGGAGTTCCTCGAGCCGGTTGTTTTCCTTTTCGTCGCGGCCCAGAATCAACCATCCGTTTTGGGGCAGCAGAAATTGTCGCCCGAGCAGCATCAGCAGAATATCGGGCACACCCATATTCTGCGGGGTAACCACGAAATCACCATCGTATACCCTGGCGATGCGTCGGCTCAGGATCGGATCGGCCAGAATACAGCCGCCGGCCGGGGCCGGGAAGTCCTCGATGCCCATCTTCCTGGCCAGGGCGATCTGGCGCGAACGCCCCCGGCCGCTGAAATCGAGCAATCTCTCACGATCCACCAGCCCCTGGATCTCGGCCTCGGTCGGGTTCAAGAGCTTGGCGCTGAGCGGTCTGAGCAGCCTGCTTCTGGTGGAGGAATCGCGTTCGATCACATTGAGCGTGTCCCGGCGCTGGGACATCGGTCGCTGACCGAGTACCTCGCCGGTGATCAGAAAGGCGGCGTCCAGCTCTTCGAGCATCGCCCGAGCCCGCTCCAGCATGAAAATCTTGCAGTCGATACAGGGATTGAAGTATCTGCCGAAACCGTGGGCCGGGTTGCGCAGCATTCTCAGATAGTCTGCACTGATATCGACAACGATGACTTCGATGCCATATTTGCGCAGGGTTTCTTTTTTGTACCCCTGGGGATCGCGCAAAATGTCATAGCCGAAAAATGGAGAGACGAACTTGACCGCGATCACTTCGATGCCCTGCTCCATCACCAGCCGGGTGGCGCAGATCGAATCGAGACCGCCGGAAAAGAGACTGATCGCCCGCACCCGACTCATGCCGCTTTCTTTCCCTTATCGAGCAGTTCCCGGGCCCAGGCCTCGGTCTGACGGGTGACCGAATCGCCGGCCAGCATCCGAGCCAGCTCCGCAACCCGTTCTTCTTCGGACAAATGGCTTACCGAAGTCAGGGTTCTGCCGCGGCTCAGACGTTTTTCAACCCTGAAATGCTCGGTGCCGCGGGCGGCTATCTGGGGCAGATGGGTGATGCAGATTACCTGATGATGGTCGGCCAGTTCCTGAATTTTCCGGGCCACCGACTCGGCCGCCTCGCCGCCGATACCGGTGTCGACCTCGTCGAAAATGACCGTTTCAACCATATCTCTTCTGGCCAGCAGACATTTAAAGGCCAGCATCAGCCGTGACAGTTCACCACCGGAGGCGACCTTGGCCAGAGGCCGCGGGGGTTCGCCGGGGTTTGCGGTGAAAAAGAACTCGACCCGGTCAAAACCCGCCGGTCGCAGGGCCTCTGGAGTATGCTCAACCGCGGCGAAACGGACCTCGATGGCGGCCCGGGCAAGGTTCAGCGAATCCAGTTCAGCTGCCATGGCCCGCTCCATGTCTGCCGCCGCCTTTCTGCGCAGTTTGGAGAGCTCGTCTGCGGCCGCCATTGCATCCTGTTCAAGCCGCTCGGTTGTGAGGCGCTGTTCCTCGATCTCCCGGTCGAGGTTTTCGAGCATATCCAGCTCCTGCTGTGCCTTCTCGCGAAAATCGAATACCAGTTCAAGGTTTTCACCGTATTTCCGCTTGAGCCCCTGCAGAATGTCGAGCCGGGCATTGACCTGTTCCAATCGCACCGGATCGTTTTCGAGTCCCTCATGGTAGCTCCGCAGCCGGGCGCTGAAATCTTCGGCAAGATACGAATAACTGCTCAGCTCTTCGGATAATTTGTCCAGATCCGGATCCATTTCCCGCATCTGCTCCAGGTTTTTCCGAACAATGCTGAGCTGTTCGGTGATTGGTGCAGCAAGCAGGTCATAGCACTGCCGGCTCAGTCGGATCAGAGCCTCGCCATGCTTCAGGCGACCGCGCTCATGGCTGAGCGCCTCGTCTTCGCCAATCTCCGGGCTGATCTCGTCGATCTCGCCGATCTGAAAGATGAGAAAATCCCGGCGCTGTTCCCGCTGCTGCTCCCGGTTGCGCAGCTCTTCGAGCTGCTGCCGGGCGGTGCGCCAGTCATCGTAGCGCGTTTTGAAGGCCTGAAGGGGCTGGGCGTTGTCGCTTAAAAGATCGAGAAAATCGAGATGCAGTGCCGGTTGCAAGAGCTGCTGGTGGTCATGCTGTCCGGCCACCGAGAGCAGATGAAAGCAGATCTCAGCTACAATCCGGGCGGTCGCCAGAGAACCGTTGATGTAGAATCTCGAGCGCCCGTTCCTGCCAATGATGCGCTTGATAAGCAAGTCGGTATCATCACCGAATCCACCCTCCGCCAGACGGGAGCGCAGGGCCTGGTAATGTTCGTCGACGGCAAAGAGCGCCTCCACGCTGCAGGACTCCGCCCCGCTCCGGATCCAGTCCACCGACCCGCGGCCGCCGCTGAGCAGATCGATGGCACGCATCATGATCGATTTACCGGCCCCGGTTTCACCGGTGAGCACCACCAGTGCATCGCCGCCGCCATCATCGTGGTGGCGGTCAAAACGCAGGTGCAGGGTTTCGATCAGGGCGAGATTTTCTACTTTGAGTTCGCAGAGCATTGCTTAGGGGCTGTTTTCGGGTGCTTTTCCTGTCCTGAACACGCATGCCGCAGCCGATTTTCAAAATTTCGGACATGCTTGACGGAGCCTGAAAAGGAAAGTATCGTAACTGGCGTATACCAATCACGGTTCGACTTGGCAACCGATTTTAATCATGCTGCCCGACCCGTTAATCTCCACCATCTCCTGAGTATGGAAAAGTCTGAACAGGCCTTCGATTTAAGTGCCAGTCTCGAGGATTATATCGAGGCCATCTATCATATCGCCGACGAGAAACTCGTGGCCAGAAGCAAAGAGATCGCCACCCGCCTCAACGTCAGCCGGGCTTCGGTCACGGAAGCACTGCGGGCCCTGGCCAAAAAAGAGCTGATCAACTACGCGCCGTACGAAGCAATCACGATGACCGACAAAGGCCGGCGGGTCGCTGAGGATGTCATCTACCGGCACGAATCACTGAAAAAATTCTTTGTCGAGGTGCTGGCCATCGACGCCGGCCACGCGGAAGAGGCAGCCTGCCGGATCGAACACGCGGCGCCTCCGGTGGTAATTTCGAGGATGATCGAATTCATCAAATTTCTCCAGGTCTGCCCGCGCGGCGGCGACAGTCTGCTCGAAGGATTTGCCGATTATACCAGAAAGGGCACCACCCGGCCCGACTGCACCGACTGCATCGCTTCCTGCTCAGACGATCCAAGCGATTCGGATGAGTCCGGCCAGGCCCGGGAGCAGACCTGAGCGCTGGTCTCTCAGCCGATCAGCTTGAGCACCTCGCCTGTCTCGGGAAACCGGCCGGTTTTCTTTTTTGAAAAAACAAGTCTGCTGTCGACGGTGACCTCATAGACCCCGCCGGAGGAGGCGATCAATTCCACCTCGGCGCCGTAGGCTTTTTTCAGTTCGGCTTCCAGCCCGGAAGCACGCGGCTTGTAGTTTCAGGGTACGCAGTATTCAATGGTTACCTTCATCTCTTCCCTCCATTTTCAGCGTTTCGGTGCCATACGCCGGTTGCGTTCGACGGTGACGGTTATTATAAAGTTCAAAATGAATCTCTTGTCTGGAATCTAAATGAAATGGACTGGAAATCCAGTGTTTTTTAAAATATAGCCACCGTAGATGCCTGAGACCACCAAAGCCAAGCACAGCGAGCGTGAATTTGAAATTGCCACAGCGCTCTGCGCAGAAGAGCTGCAACGGCTCTCCCCGGCGGCAGCTAAAAGCACTGAGGCAATCCGCCGCCGGCCCGAGGTGCTCATCGGCTACCGCCAGAACTATGCCCAGGATGCCGACCGCATCCTGCACTCCCGGGCCTATGCCCGCTATATCGATAAAACTCAGGTATTCTGCCTGATCAGAAACGACCATATCACCCACCGGGTGCTGCATGTCCAACTCGTCTCTCGAATTGCCAGAACCATCGGCCGTTTTCTGCATCTCAATGAGGACCTGATCGAGGCCATCTCCCTGGGCCACGACATCGGCCATCCGCCCTTTGGCCACGCCGGTGAGCACTTTCTCTCAGAGCTTTGCAGCGCACACGGCCTGCCTAGTTTTCAGCACAATATCCAGTCGGTCCGTGCCCTGGAAAAGCTCGAACGCAAGGGGCAGGGCTGGAATTTGAGTCTGCAGACCCTGGACGGCATTCTCTGCCATGACGGAGAGGTGCATGGCACCAGTCTGAGTCCGGCATCAAAAAGCGGATTTGATAAATTCGATCAGGAGTTGGCGGACAAATCGGCGAATCCCGACACAGAGCTGTGTCCAATGAGCCTGGAGGGCTGCGTGGTGAGAATGGCCGACACCGTTGCCTATATTGGCCGCGACATCGAAGATGCGATCATTCTCGGTCTGATCAGTCGAAGCGACCTGCCACCAAGATGCGTCCGGCTGCTCGGTGAGACCAACGGCTCGATTGTCTATACACTGGTCACCGACCTGATCAGAAACAGCCGGGTCCCCGAACCAGGGGGGAACATGGACGACAAAACCGCTTATATCAGTTTCAGCGACGAGGTGTCCTCGGCTTTGCAGGAACTGAAAACATTCAACTATGAAAAGATTTACCTGACCGAACAGACCCAGAAACATATGCCGATGGTAGCCCATTGTTACCGGGAGTTGTTCGGCTATTATCTCAACCATCTTACCCACGGCACCGGCAGAAACCTGGAGGTGGATCTGTTCAATGGTTTCGAACAAGACGATGGACCAGCACAGGCGGCCCCGGCCCGGGTGCGGGATTTCATCGCGGGTATGACCGATGACTATTTTATCCGCCAGGCCGAGGCGATCGGCTGTCCGGTTCCGCCCGCACGATATGTGTCGAGATAGCTCGGCTGCCGACAGTTCCGGCAAAACCAGCCCAGGACTGGCAGACCTTTATCGACAAACCCTCCTGGCAGGCTTTCGAACCGCGGCTTACGCGTCAACGGCCGCCGGTATCCTTACCAGTCTGCTATTTACCCCGGCAACCTCCTGGGGCAGCGATACGGATATGTCTATTCAGGTTCTCGATGTCGGCCAGGGTGATGCGATGATCCTGCATCAGCCCGGCGCCTGCAGTGCGCTGATCGATGCAGGCCCGCTCGGCAGCGGTCACCGGGTGACTGCCGGAGTGAAGAAACTTGGCGTTGATGTCCTCGATATGGTCATCATCAGCCACCCGCACCTGGACCACTTCGGCGGCCTCTTCGACCTGCTGCCGCGGATTCAGACGAAATTTCTTTATGATAACGGAAGAGAAAATCCGGCCTGGGAATATTTCGACGACTACCGCGCGCTGCGCACTGGACAACCCTATCAGGTTCTGGCGCAGGGTGACCGACTCTCCTGTGGCGACATCCAGATCGACGTCCTGCATCCGCCATCCTCATCTGAGCTTGGAGCCGGACTCAACGACAACTCTTTGGTGTTTCTGATTTCCTTTGGGGACTTCCGGATGCTGCACATGGGAGATCTGGCCGGCCGGGCGGCAGAGGGCTTCATCACAGCCCATCCCGATCTGTCTGCCAACGTAGTGAAAATAGCCCATCACGGGGCGGCGGATGCGGCCTCGGAGTCGCTGCTTGCCGGGGTCTCACCAGCATATGGGGTTATCAGCACCGCCTCAACGAATCGAATCGGCTCGCCGGCGGACTCGGTTCTGGCAAGGCTCAAGCGCCTCGAGATAGCGTTTTTCAGGACCGATCTGGACGGTGATATTGAAATTCGGGTAAGTCAGAAAGATTACCGGATCAGGTCCTCTTCGACGCGCTGAATCGGGCAATTTGCCCTATCTGTCTCATATTTACAGGCAGCGGAGGCTTTGGCACAGGTTCTTCGGGAGCACTTCTGCCGACCAGCCATAATCGCGCTGCCGAGAGATCATCGAAGACTCGTATCTGCTCGACCAAATCTCTGGAAAAATCCCGGTACAGTGCGGTAATAACCGACGGCAGCAGGTCCCGGGTGTAGACGCCGACCTTGACCCTGGTCAATCCGTTTGCCCGATAAATCTGATCGACGATTCCTGCAATCTGTTCGATACCTGCCGGCGTGATCTTTGAAAAATCGGCTGCGCCCAGATCAACCAGTTCAGGCATCCCCGGAACCCAGTCAGCCCCGCTCAGATAATCAAGCCTCGCTTCAAGCACCTCCCTGTCCGTTATCAATCCCCGGCAGACTACTTCCAGGCAGTTGTATTTTGTATTGATGAGATATGATATCGGCATATGCGTTTTGTCTCTGGAGATGCACCAGCATGAACAGAAGCTCCATTGAGCATAACCAAATCACCAGACCAGCGTACCACCATCCCATAAGATCCGCGCCCTGGTCATCCTGCCTGGTATCGCCGGATCCAGAAAGCACGCCTAAAAACCGAACCCGGCCACCAATGCCGCAGATAACGGGTGAGCGGGCGGTGCGGTCTCAACGGCCAATCGAGTGCACCACCCCAGGGGATAGTTTAGGCAGTCGAGGCGCCTCTCACCGCGATTCCAACTCGCTGCTGGCCGGCCACCGGCCTGACGATATTGAGAAGCGAGAGCACCCCCCACAGACAAGTGATGCTCAGCGGGATGATGATAAAGAGAACAACAGGAAGAAACCACAGGGCTATAACAACTTGATCCAGTGCGTTCATTTCAATACCCCCTTTTCAAAAAATGCGTTGCTGCTTCTGATAATCTGCCCGGAAGTGATCCATGAACAGGAACCCTCCGGGCTCCCCTGATTTTCCCTTTTCCTGGAATACCAGTAGCCAGAACAATGCCAGAATTGAGTATTTCAGAAAATTGTTTAACCCAGAGGGTGTATCAATTTGTTATTTATAGATAAATAAAGATATATTCGGACTCCCCGATACACCTTCCCGGGGAGAACAGGCAGAGCGAGCGTCCACCAGATAGACAACGATGCAAAATTTTGTAAACTATCTGTACACCTCCACGGCCGGGCGCTGGCTTGCACCCGTAAGGGGCCGGCTTAAGATTTGTTTCAAGCCTTTTTCTGGCTTCTCTCATTGCGGGGCACAAGAATAATCAGGTGGTCAGCAGACGGTACATTTCGATCAACCTGACCGGCAGCTTCTTGAGATCATCGATAAAAATGTAGTTTCCCCTGCCGAACATCTGCGGAAGATAATCGTGCGCCTCCCGGTCCACCGTAATACAGAAGGCGTGCATCCCGCAGCCCCGGGCCTCCATCAGGGCCTTGCGGGTATCTTCTATGGCATACTCCCCCTTGTAGTCGTCATAATCTTCGGGTTTACCGTCCGTGATAGTTACCAGCAGCCTGGTGCGCGCCTCGCACTGTTTGAGATATTCGGTCGCGTACCGGATAGCTGGTCCCATTCTGGTGTATTCCCGGGGCTGGATCGAATTGATTCTCTGATGGATGAGCTGATTGTAAGGCTCTTCGATTTTCTTGATCAGAAAGGTTTCACAACGGGAACGCCGCATCCCTGAAAAACCGATGATTCCATAGGGGTCGCCGGCCACTTCCATGACTTCACAGAGCAGCACCAGGGCCTCCTTGATCACCGTGCCGACCCAGCCTTCGGTGGAATTCGACATATCGATTAAAAATAGCGTCGCAATATCACGCTCGTTGCGCTGCAGCCTGACGAACAGTTTGTCCGAGGGACTGATGCCGGCCCGTTGATCTCCCCACGCCTCGATGATTGCATCCAAATCGAGATCATCACCCTCCCGCTGCCTTCTGACGAACTGCTCGCTAGTCTTGATTAGCTCGAATTGTCGCCTCAGCTTCAGCAACAGTCCACGGTGTTTCTCGAGGGTGGAGGCAACAAAGGTCGACTGCAGCACCGGCAATGGTTTTTCATAGAGCTGGCACCAGTTCTTACGATAGCCGTTGCGGCGATAGTCCCATTCGTCGAACACCATGCTGTCCAGACTTCCAGCCTGTTCCGCCGCCTGCTCACCCAGGCCGTCGCCCCGGTTAAAGCCCTTACCGGCAACACCTGCCGCGGCGGAAAAATAGCTTGAAGGAATATGCCCTAGATCGGCCTCGATTTCTCCGATCAAGGCCCTCAGTTCTTCCGGCAACTCCAGGTCCGGGTTGTCGAGGAAGCTCTGGGACTGCCGAAATCCGGTATTGCTTTCGTTGTCGCTCAGCACAATCATGGACCGGTCGGCGGATTCGCTGCTTGCGGCAGCTGCCGGCTCCTGATTTTGGGGCTTGGTAATCTGCAGCTTCTGCAGGTGCAGGATAAACGCCTCTTTGTTCTGCAGTCGAACCTTTTCAATCTCTGCCGCTGTCCGGCTGAAATCATGTCTGCCGAGCTGGTCCAGCAGCGGCGGCCGCACGTACGCACCTTCTTCATGAGTCAACTGCTCGTAGAGCCGGGTAAGCTCAGAAAAGACCGGCTCCGCCCCGATATCAGTAGAGTCTGTTTGTGCTGTATCACAGAGAATCAAGGATTTGCGATGATTTCCAAACAGCACCGACCAGGCAAGATCGGTTACCGCCTGGGCCTTAGCGCTTATTTTCTCACCCGATAGTACGAAGGCCAGATCCTCCTGCATCTCGGAAAACTGCTTTGCCAGACCGGGCAGTTCCTCGCGGATCCAGGCCATGACCCTGCCGGCCTCGAGGATAAAAAACAGGTCCGCCGCCAGCTCAGCATCATCGAAGCGGCTGAAAAAGTCCGGCAGTGAACCGGCAGCACTCAGCTTGCGCGCGGACGCATCTGCATCCATCTGCGTATGCCTGCTTTTTATTTGCGACTCCGGTGGCATCAGAAAAAAGGTGCCCTGGCGTACAAACCCCCAATGCAGGGTAAGAAGAAATTTATACATCAGTTGGTTCTGGCGATAGCCGGGCAACAGGGCTAGGCTTGACGGCACAAAGATAGTGGTGGTATTGGTCAGTGCAATCGGTTCGTGCTGGATGTCGATGATTTTACCTGATATTCCCCTGATATAGTAGAGCAGGCGCGCTGAAGTTTCTGCAAAGCGGACCCTGTTCTGACTATGCAGCGGCTGCAGAAACTTCTCGTCGGCCTCGGAAATGTACTGCCTGGCAGCCCCGAGACCGGCCTTCTCATAGCTGCGCAATATCGTGCGCACCCACTGGGGAACGAGTTCGGAGGGAATCGTATGTATGACCCGGCTGCCCTCCTGCAGAAATGACAGGCACAGGCTGTGGCTGATCGGCCAGATCACCGGAATCTGGGACAGCAGCGTTTCCTGATACCCATTGCGCAGCTCAGATACCGTATCGACGATCTCATCGACTTCCCACTCGTTTGGATGAGAGGGGAACACAAGTTGATAAATCTGCTCTTTACACGCTGCTTTATCCATGTTTCGCCTTTCTGGTGCCTGTGCCGGCTTCAGTGCAGACTAGAACACCGCATCGACCATTTCCCTGAGTGAACCGAGCAGGTCGGGGTCGTCGGTAAGGCTTTCCACGATGCCAACCATACAGGCAGTGCGGATGTCGATCCCGGATTCGATCAGCAAACCCGCCTGGATCAACAGGCGCGTCGAGGCACCTTCCGGCAGCCCTGACTCCCGCAGCCCACGGCTCATCGCCGCCAACCGCACGAGGCGTCCGGCAAGAGCGCTGTCGATCCCGGCTTCCGTGGCAACAATCTCGGTTTCCAGGCCTGCTTCGGGGTAGGAAAAAGATAGGGACACGAAGCGCTGCCGGGTCGAGGTTTTGAGATCCTTGAGCACGCTCTGGTAACCTGGATTATAGGAGACGCCAAGCATAAACTCGGCCGGTGCCCGCAACAGTTCGCCGAGCTTGTCTATCGGGAGTTCTCGTCGATCGTCCGCCAGCGGGTGGATAACCACGGTGGTGTCTTTTCTGGCTTCGACAATCTCATCGAGGTAGCAGATGCCGCCAACCCGCACGGCACGGGTAAGCGGACCATCGACCCAGACAGTTTCATCGCCTTTGACCAGATAACGGCCGACCAGATCCGAGGTCGACAGATCGTCATGACAGGAGACCGTGATCAGTGGTCTGCCCAGGCGCCAGGCCAGGTATTGCATATAGCGCGTCTTGCCGCACCCGGTCGGTCCCTTGAGCAGCAGGGGCAGCTTGCGGGCATAGGTTGCCAGGCCGATTTCAATTTCATCACCCTGCGGCAGGTAGAACGGCTCTTCGGTAATCAGGTGATCTTCAAGTGACTTTTTTCTATATGCCATGCAGCTGGTCCTTGCTTTGGTATTAAAGTTTTTTATTAACCATAAGTGCGTAGATGGCTCAGCGCAAGAATGAGACCTCAGTGGCTATTGCGAGACCAGGCGCAGGGTGTCAGCCAGGTCCCCACCCTGTCTTGTTGATTCAGCTAAGTTTTGTTGGTTCCCGAGCCATCAGAGAAGATAACATGACAAACATGCAAGACAAGACCGGCATCATAGAGCAGATGCTGCTAGAAGGTGATTGTGACTAGCCGCTGTAAGGAATTTTCTGAAATGCCTGGAACCTTCTTCACAGAGCCATCAAACAACTCTTGTCTTTTGCCTCGAACAATTTCAAAAAGAGATGTTTCAGCCAGCCAGATCATCGATGATTTTGCTTTTGGCCTGGTACACCAAGTTTGACAAAGTGAATATCAAAAAAGATCACCAGTTTCAGAAAGCTGTCTTGCTTAAGGAGGAGTTGCTCTACGAACCAAATATATCAGACACACAAAATCTGCCTTTAAAACCGGCTGCCTCTTCTGCTAACCATTTCCAGATGGCACCAACTGTCCCATTTGAAGCGTATTACGCTTCAGCCAAACTAACCAGGAAGTCCAGTCCATTTAAGTGTTCCCCGTCAGACCGCGTGAGACAAAACAGGCCATGAAATAAGAGACACGCTGGGGCAGAATCTATTCCATTTGAGCTTACGCCGATAAGATTATCTAAAGCTAATCCGTTTCACGATAATCTTTTACTATATGAGCCTTTTGCAAAACTAAGATTTTCGTTCAAAATCAAGGCATGCGAGAAATTTTACCACAGGCATATAATTGATATTCCGAGGATAAAATTTTGAGCATAACGCAGAGTTTGGGCGAAAAGATCGTTTTGCAAATGGCTCATATGTAAACCGTTATATAGCAGAGGCTTGCTGGTCTCTTGCCACTTATTCACCTTTTCCATAGAGGGTTTTAACTTTTTCACGATCTATGGAACCATCTTCTTTGCGAGGCATTTGGTCTACAAACGCTACATATTGAGGTTTCTTAAACCTTGCTATTCGCTCCCCAACAAACTCAATCAGCTCTTTAGCTCCCAAAGTCTCACCACCTTTCAGGAGACAAACCGCCTTGATGCCCTCCTTCCATTTCGGATCCGGAACACCGATTACAACGGTTTCTTCCACCCCGGGATGCTGGAGAATCACTTTTTCGACCTCAAACGGGTAGACGTTTTCGCCGCCAGGTTTTATGAGCTCCTTCTCAGCTTTACGCCCGGCATAAAAAAGGAATCCTTCAGAGTCGAAACGTCCCAGGTCACCAGTGTGGTGCCAGCCATCCCGAAACGTGTAGCGGTTGTCCTCCTCCAGTCCCCAGTATCCCTGGAATACCATCGGACCTTTGAGAGTGATTTCTCCCACATTCCCTGAGGCAACAGGCTGGTCAGAGTCATCTACCAGCTTTACCTCCCCTAACATTATGATCTTGCCAGCCGACCCGGGGCAATCATCGTATTTGCCAATGCTTGCCAGGCAGGATGTCTCTGTCTGACCGTACATGACGTAATAATGACCATTAGTTTCAGTTTGAAACTGCTGAATCGTTTCAGGGGTTCCCAGTCCGACAACCGCTCGCAGGGAGCTGATGTTGTAGCTCTTATCCTTGGTAGCCTTGAGAATTGTGTCCAGAATCGGCGGAAAATCAAAGAACAGACTAACGCCATTTTCCTGGATCAGTTTTGCCGCCACCGAGCCGTCAAATTTACTGATATTGAGGTTTACACCTCCGGCATGAAAAGTACTGGTGGCGAGAAAGAGCCCACCCACGTGAAACAGCGGCAGTAAATTCAGATGAACATCCTCAGGTGTAAGCTCCATATGGTAACCAAAATGTAGATCGGCAAAGAGCACGTTACCATGACTGAGAAGAGCCCCCCGCGGCCGACCGGCAACAGCAGCAGTATGGATGATGACAAAACCATCGGCGCTCTCCACCTCAGCAGGCAGCAGCGGACCATGTTCACTGGTCAATGATTTGAATGGAGAAAAAGAACCGCTGTCATCTTTTAAATTGTAATAGGATTGTATAAATGACAACTCTTCGCGCTTTGATTCCAGGGTTGGCTGGAATTCAGCATCTGCGAAAACCATCTTTGGTTTACAATCGCTCAGGTTATAACTGATCTCATCGGCAGAGAGGCGCCAGTTGATCGGCAATACAATAGCACCCAAAGATGCAGCGGCACCGTAAATGAGAAAAAATTCCAGGCTGTTCTTGCCCACTACACCGATTCGATCCCCCTTGCCAATCCCGGTCTGAGACATCCCGGCTGCCAACTGGTCGACCGCTGCCTTATATTCAGCAAATGTCAGCCTACGGCCATCATCAAACTCATGCCAGCAGAGCCTGTTGCCAAACGCCTGGGCGTTCCGATTGATCACGTCATAAAAAGAAAGGTCATAAAGTCCCATGCAAACCGTCCTCCTCCGAATTCTTCAAATTAGCAATCCAAAATCCTACACTATGTTGAAATGTCTTTATTTAAGAAAAAAAACAGCTCATAAGGTGCGATTAAAAGCAAAGCTGCAAGACCCCATATTCACACACAGGATAGCGAAGGCCTGTTCTCCAGATTTGTTTCTTGGGACCTGATGGCAGATGAACAGCTAATGAGGATGGCTAAGGGCTGTTTACACTGACAACCGGACATGGTGCTTTAAGAATGATGTATTGGGCATTCGACCCTAAAATTATCTTTTGCGTTTTCGATTTTTTTTCTATCCCGACAAATATCTGGTCCACATTATTCTCTTGTGCGAATATCACCAGATCTTCGCCTGGCGACATCCCGCGTGCCAGCTGAAATGCTTTGCACGGTATGTTTTTTTCCTGGAAGAATTTTCTTGCGTAATCAAGGTCCTGGGAAGCTTTATCTATGTCTTCGGGCTTTTCGCTGGGTCCCCCTGCCAAAGAGGTTACCACCAGCACCTCCGCACCGAAAAGATCTGCGTAGGTCCGAGCCAAAGATAGTACCGCCTTGGACACATCCGAGCCGTTATACCCTACTAAGAATTTCATCCCCTCCTCCTTTGCTCCATTCACTGACGACATCCTCATTCTGAAACCCCATGCCGCACCAAAAACTTTCGCGCTACATCCATCGTTTACGCCTCTTGTAGGACTTGACTTCCTTGAAAGATTTTCTTCCCCCGCCTCTGGTTATGCCCATATAAAACTCTTTTACATCCGGGTTTTCCTGAAGTTCTTTTGAGGAGCCCTCCAGAACTATTCTGCCAGACTCCATGATGTAGGCGTAATCTGAAATACCCAGTGCTATTTTGGCATTCTGCTCAACCACCAGAATAGTGGTACTCATCTCTTTATTGATCAATTGAATGTTGGCAAATATTTCTTTAACAAGCAGTGGTGCCAGCCCGAGAGATGGTTCGTCAAGCATCAGCATTTTCGGAGCCGCCATCAAGGCTCGGGCAATAGCGATCATCTGCTGCTCACCACCGGAACAATAGCCCGCCATGCGGTTAGTGATTTTGGATAATCTAGGGAAGTGCCTGTACATCAGAGCATGATCTTCCTTGATTTTCTGCGATCCATCTCTTCTTGTTATGGAGCCAACCCTGATATTTTCGTCAACCGTCAGGTGCTTGAAGACCCGGCGTCCTTCCGGAACCATAGTGGCTCCAAGCTTTACCACATGGGTTCCAAGCCGGTTGGTTATATCCTCCCCTCTGAATTTAACAAAGCCCTCCCGGATAAAACCGTTTTCCGGCTTCAGCAAGCCACTTATGGCCCGAAGGGTGGTCGTTTTTCCGGCTCCATTAGTGCCAAGTAAGGCCACAATGCTGCCGTCAGGGACACTCAGGCTGACACCGCGCAATACCTGTACTATATCGTTATAGACAACTTCGATATTGTTTACTTCAAGCTGTTTTGTGGCGTTATCCATTTTAGTAAAGTGTCTTTTGCGGGAACCCTCCGAATGTTGCCGGCCGCTCTGGTGCAAGCTACCAGTCTTGCCCTCCGGGTAGGTTTGCCGCACATCTCCCTTCTGTACTCAGGGGGCCGTCAACCGAGTACAGAAGGGTTGTTATCTGAGTGTAAGGACTATCTTCCTACCCCCGAAGCCTGCTCATTTTATCTTGGCTGTATATTCAGGAATGAACGGGCTTCCTTCCGACATAAATTGCTTGTTCTTGACCACATAGAGTTGCAGTGTATCGACTCCGGCGTGGTCTGTTTCGGAAAAGGTTACATCGCCAACGGTTGTTTTCGGAGAGAAGGCATTGTCTCCATTCATGTCCAGAAGTTCTTGATACAGGGTTTCTTTGGTGATTTCCTTGCCTTTTTCCTTGGCTCTTCGTATAACCTCCGTTGCAACCTGCGCAACCATCATACCGTTTGCGTAATTGTGTGAATTTGCAGCTTTCTCATCACGGTTATACCTTTTAGCAAGCGCCAGTTGCAGGTCTGTTCCCTCACCTGGCTCACTGGTGACTATGTAGGACGTTGTCCAGTAGAAATTTTCAGCTGAATCGCCTGCCAGGGCGACCAGGTCATTACCTCCGGTATAATGTGCGCCCAGAAAGGTGATTTTACCCTCTTCACCAAAAGTTGTTGCCACGAGTCCCAGACTGCTGGCATCTTTTAACATGGTCGCCACCGGTGACTGCACAGTATGGCTGAGGACATATTGTACTCCCTTACCGCTCAACCGCTTGAGCATGGCAGTGTTGTCGAGGTCTTTGCCGTGTTCCACTACTTCTACTATTTCCACATCAAGTCCTGCGGCAACTGCTTTCTGGACATCTTCGACCGGGCCTCTGCCAAAGGCCGAGGGGTGAATAAACATCGCAACCTTGGGTTTCCCGCCTTGATGATTTTTCACCACATACTCAGTGAGACCAATCATCTGAGCCGAGTACGAAGCTATGGGCAGAAAAATATAGTTTGAATCGACCAGATTGCCTGCGTGAAATGAGGCGGGGAGAACAGGTATCTTCTCTTCTTCGAAATCCTTTTTCAAAGCCAGGGTACTGCCAGTCGAGTAGTTCAGGTAAAAGACTATGCCCTGATCAAGGAAATCTTCAAAATTCCTCTTGGTTATATCGTTTTTGTACTGATCGTCCCTGATCGTGCATTCGATCTTGTCGTCGCCCAGCATTTTGGTGTCATTGACAAAGTTGAAATAATCTTCCACCCCCTTCGAATAAGGGTTTCCGGCATCTGAAGTGGGGCCGGTAATGGCCAGAGACAACCCCAGCTTGTACACCTCCCCGGCGAGAGCCTGGGCTGGGAGGGTTAAAACGCCAATAGCTGCCAACAGAAATGTCCACTTGATCACATTGTTCTTTTTCATATCTCCTCCTCTTTGTTAGGTTGCGCCACGCCTGAAGTATGGTGCGTTTGAATGCTTTTACGTGCTTTGCCCTCCATGGTGAGACTGGTCAAAGCCCACCTTGGTGGATGGAATAAAAAAGTTGGTAATAAGTTATTATTTCAATTAATTACATATATTATGACTGGGGCTCACCTGGTAAAACATTTTTGTTTTCAGCTAATACCTAAATGGCCAAAGTTTTACGTAAGATCTGACTATCCGCCACCAATTGGCGATGCCGCGGGGCTCAAACATCAGGAAAAGAACGATAACCAGACCGAAACTTAAAGGCCTGAGGGCGGTAGTCAGGTTTGTTGCCGCGGTCAAATGGCTGCCGGCCCACTCTGAAAGACGTTCAACCTGCAGATCAAGCACCCGTATTGCCAGTGGCCCCCAGAACGCCCCCTGAAGCGTACCGAGCCCACCGACAATCGCCATGGCAAGATAGTTAATAGATTGGTGCAGGGTGAAGGAGTCGATGCCAACCCCGCGATACAGGTAGGCATGGAGCGCCCCCGCCACCCCGGCGCAGAAACCTGCAAGACCGAAGGCATAGACTTTAATAAAACCGGGGTGCATGCCCATGGCATCGGCCGCCCTATCATTATCCCGCACGGCAACCAGGCACCTGCCGTATCGGGTCCTGAGCAGATTCCGTACCCCGAATCCGAGGACCACAATCACAATGAGGATAACGTAGTACCAGAACAGATAGTGATCGTTCCTCGCCACTGTGCCGGTCACCCAGAATACCCGCCCTACGGATATGGTCTGGCCCTGATCGAAAAAATTCATAAAGTTGATGGTCCATTGAAAGATCATCTGAAATGACAGTGTGGCTATGGCGAGATACAGATGTTTCAGGCGCAGTGCAGGCAGACCGACGACAGCACCGAACAGTGCGCCCATACAGCCTGAAACAACAATCATCAGCGGCCAGGCGTGCGTTATGAGAACGTGGCTGTCCCCTAGTACCCTGCAAAATGAAGCGACGGTATAGGCGCCGATTCCGACAAAAGCCGCATGTCCTATCGAAATCAATCCGGCAAAACCGGTGACCAGATTCAATCCTATAACCGCAATCACCGCCACCAGGATATTGTCGACAACGAGCATATACTTGTTGCCGACATCAAAGAAGAGCGGCCAGGCAAAAAGGACGAAGAGGAAAGCGCACATCACGCTCCTGTCCAGGGAGGTGGCAAAAATCCGCTGCTCTTCCTTGTAGGAGGTGAAATAGTTCCCTGTGGCCAGCCAGCGGTTAGATGACATAAGTTATACCCGTTCTATCTCGTGAATTCCGAAGAGGCCGTGTGGTTTAAAAAGCAGGATGATCAGCAGGATGATATAAGGCATTACCTCTCCGGTACCGTTGAGTCCCCAGTTGCCATCCAGGTACCCACTGGCAAACTGCTGAATAAGTCCCATGATGATACCCGCCACAACGGCACCCTGAATCGAGTCAAGCCCTCCCAGGATTACCACCGGAAAAACAACGATGCCAAAGGCATGCAGCGTATCAAAATTGAGCCCCGTGATATTGCCGATGATGCCTCCGGCCGCTGCAGCGCTCAGCCCGGCCATGGCCCAGGCGAGACCAAAAACTCTGGGCACGGAAATGCCGATTGCCATGGACGCCATCTGGTCATCGGATACGGCTCTCATGGAAATACCAATGGTTGATTTCTTAAAGAACCAGGAAAAGCCGGCGATCATGGAAAAGGTGATAATTACCCCAACCAGCTGAGTCCATGATATGGAAACACCACCTATGGTGATTGGCGTTGTCGGCAGATAGGGGGGAAACGAGAAGTTCTCCGTACCAAAGGGGGTGAGATAGATAAGCCCGTCCAAGATCGACATCAAGCCGATGGTAACCATGATGACTGAAATAATCGGCTCACCGATCAGGCGGCGCAGAAATATTCTCTCGACACTCATGGCCAGGAAAAACGTGGCAACCATGCTCATGGCAAAGGAGAGGTAAATAGGAATACCCACCCATACGGTCAAGGCATAGGTAATAAAAGCCCCGGCAGCGATGATCTGGCCATGGGCGATATTCAGAACCCGGCTGGACTTGTAGATCAGCACAAAGCCTAGAGCGGAAAGAGCGTAGATTGAGCCAACGACAATGCCGCTGACTACGAGTTGAAAAAAATAGCTCATCAATTTTCCATCGTGTAGAAGTGAATGGTAGTCTCTACAGTCGTTGTCTGGCCGTCCTGATACTGGTAGAAAGCCTCAACCGTTTTCTCCGTTACCTCTGTGTTATAGAGTGCCTCATAGATGTCGCTGTATTTTTCTCGGACAAATTTTCGTCTGATTTTACCGGTCTTGGTTAACTCCCCGTCATCCATGTCGAGCAGTTTATAAAGAAGTGCAAACCGATGGATTTTAAAGTGCTCTTGCTCGGCGTTTTTATTGATTTCTGCAACCCCATCCTGAATCAGAACAGCCACTTCAGGTAAACCGGAGAGTTCCATAAAGGTGCTGAAGGAGAGCCCCCTGTCTTCCGCCCATTTACCCACAACTATGGGGTCAACGTTGATAAGGGCTGAAACGTACTCTTGCTGATCACCAAAGATCACCGCCTCCTTTATGTAAGGGCTGAACTTAAGGCGATTTTCAAGAAACATGGGGCTGAACATGTCTCCCGCTTTTGTGTGCATCACATCGGAAATTCTATCGATCACCACCAGATGGCCGTCCTCATCGATATAGCCGGCGTCTCCTGAGTGCAGCCAGCCGCCCTGCAACAGTTCTTCCGTCTTTTCCGGAAGGTTGTAATAGCCTGGGGTAACAGATGCGGAGCGCGAGAGGATCTCGCCTTCTTCGGAAATCCGGCACTCCGTTCCCGGAAGAGGTTTTCCCACGGTATCAGGTCGTATATCACCATCACGATGCATATAAGCGATGCCGACTATTTCCGTCTGTCCGTAAATTTGTTTCAGGTTTACTCCGATCGCCTGGTAAAAGGTAAAGAGCTCCGGCCCCAGCGCCGCCCCACCCGTATAGGCTCTTCGCAGCCTCAGAAAACCGATCTGGTTGACCAGCGGCCGGTAGATCATCTGCTTGCCCAACCAGGCCAGAAAACGCAGTTTCGCCGGCATTGACCTGCCTGACATGCGATAGCCTGCCGCCTCCTCGCCAATCTTCATGAAATATTTATAGATAAATTTATTGAGCAGGTAGGACTCATCGATCTTTAACCAGATCTGCGAGCGTATGGTTTCATAGATCCTTGGGGCTCCAAACATGAAATGAGGGCCTATCTCTTTGAGATCGTCCATGCTTGTTTCCACCGATTCCGGGAAATTTACGGCAATTCCCGTAGCCATAGCCACGCCGAAAGAATTCATTTGCTCGCCAATCCAGGCAAAAGGCAGAAATGAAACATACTCGTCGGTCTCTTCCAGAGGATCAACCGCAGTGAGCTGGAGCCCCATGTTGATGTAATTGCGGTGGGTCAACATAGCGCCTTTGGGCAACCCTGTAGTTCCCGACGTCAGGCAGAAATGACAGACATCGTCAGGTTTTCCCTTATTGACAAGACTTTCAAACAGCTCAGAATCCTCCTGGTGAAGCTGCTCTCCCAGGCTGTAGAGATCTTCGATATACATGAACCAGTCATCTGTCTGGTAGCTTCGCATGCCCCTCGAATCTTCATAAATTACTTTTTTGACCTGAGGTATCTTGTCCCTGACTTCGGCAACTTTATCCACCTGTTCCTGGTCGCTACAGAAAACGACTTTCACATCGAGGTAATTGAGAATATCGCCGATTTCTTCAGGCAGGCTGGTTTGATAAATCGCAGAAGAGAGGCCACCCACAGCCTGGGCACCGATAGCCATGTAGAGCGTTTCAGGAATATTGTCGCTGATAATGGCAACCTTGTCCCCTTTGTCAAAGCCTATTTTCCTCAAACCGAGCCCGGTCTTGCGCACCGAGTCGTAATATTGATTCCAGGTATAGCTGTTCCAGCAACCGAAATCTTTTTCGCGCAAGGCGACTTTGTCACCGGTTTCATTTACCCGCCAGCGCAGGAGTTGCGGGATAGTATGCTGCAGTAAATGCTCTCTCTCTTGCATGCAGGCCTTACTCTTCTCCAATGTACGCTTCAATCACCTTGGGATCGGATGCGACCTCCTTCGGTTTTCCCGAACCGATCAAGATCCCGAAATCGAGTACGTAGATCTCATCTGAAATGTCCATCACCACGCCAAGATCATGTTCCACCAGGACTATCGTTATCCCCCATTCTTTCTTCAGATCCAGTATAAAGCGGACAATATCTTCCTTTTCCTCTATATTCATTCCAGCCATGGGTTCATCGAGCAGCAGCAACTTGGGACCCAGAGTGAGTGCCCGGGCAACTTCGACCCGTTTTTGAACCCCGTAACTGAGATTGCCTACCCTGCTTTTCCGATATGGCTCCAGCTCCATAAAATCGATGACCTTTTCGACATAGGAGCGATTTTCCGCCTCCAGCCGTGAGGCCTTGCCAAAATATATAAGTGCATGAAATATCGAATAGTTAAGATTTTGATGGCGAGCCAGCAGGAGGTTATCAAGGACTGACAGCCCGCTGAACAGCTCAAGATTCTGGAACGCCCTGGCGATCCCCATATTAGAAACCTGGTGGGGTGAGGCATGAGTGAGATTGCGCTCACCATAATATATCGTGCCCTCACTCGGATGATAAAAGCCGGAAATACAGTTGAGTACACTAGTTTTCCCAGCACCGTTGGGTCCGATAATCGAGGTAATAATCCCGGGCTCGATGGTGATGTCGACATTGGCAAGAGCGTTCAGCCCGCCAAAGGTCAGGGTCACATCAGAAACAATGAGCTGCGTCATAAAGGCTTAAATCGCTTTTTAACCGAATGGTCAATAATTAAAAAATTGGTCTGCCGAAACATCCGAGGTGGTATCTGAGGATATCCGGAAACACAACTTTCCAGGATAAAAGCAATGTTTAAAAGAGTTAGAGAGTTACTGCGGCAGCCAATCACAGCCGGGGATTTACATCAGCTGCCGCGGCCCACTATTTGTGCCTAAGCACAAAGTGTTGCGAATATGTTGGTCCTTGCCAAAGTGAGTGACTGTTAGAAAATTGCCATACGCCAGCGGCAGTTTTAGCAGTCATAGAATAGGGTAAAAAAGCAGAAAAAAAAAGTTTATAAAATAGTGGCATAATAGTGGCTTATACCCACTACTAATCCATGGCCAGGAGGTGGGATCTCAGGTTTATCTTCTTGTTTTTTAAACCTAATTTTTTCCTTATATTGTAGCGATGAAAGAGGATGGTATTTTTTGACAGCAGGAGGATCTCGGCAATTTCCTTGTTGGTCATACCCTCTTTGACCAGGGTGGCAACACGGATTTCTGTAGGCGTCAGATGGATCAGCCCAGAGGTCAACTTATCGACAAATGGTGAAACAATGTTGTTTAGATTGGTTTCCAGAATCCGGGCCAGGGCTTGTTGCTGGGTATTCAAGTTGCCATTGAGAAATCTGTGCAGATAAGGATTAACCAGTTCCTGTATGTTTTTTAGAACTATATTTCCCAGCTCCTTTTTGTCATCCTCCCTTTGTTTCAGGAGAACCCGCAAGGCGATATTCACTTCTTCAAGATGATCTGATTGAGCCTGGAGCTCTTTCTCACGCTTTCTGAGAGCCTTTTCGGCACGAGTTCGATCTTCTATTTCCTGCCCAAGCTGAATGTTCGTCTGCTCAAGTTCGAAGGTTCGCTCTCTAACCAGTTCTTCCAACTGATCACGATAAATGGTCAGTTCTTTTTCGGCCTGCTTCTGGGCGCTGATATCTCTAAGGGTGACAATATTGCCAAGAGGTTTGCCGTCGTCACCCTGATACAGGGTTGAGCTCAGCTGAACATCCAGAATAGTCCCGTCTTTTGTATATCTGCGGGTCTCGAATAGATGTATTTTCTGGCCGCTCAACATTCGCCGAATTGCCTCTCTTGTTTCCGGCACATTCTCCGGAGGGACAAAGTCAATCTGTTTGCCGAGCAGTTCATCCCGCGATAACTTGAAGGTCTTTTCAAAGGCCGGGTTTACATACGTGGCGATGCCCTGCATGTCATACACCACTATGGGGTCGGGGGACGACTCAAGAAAGGTCCGGTAACGGTTCTCACTTTCCCTTAAAAAGGTCTCTGTTCGCTTTCTTTCAGCCAATTCGTACCTGGCCTCAGCGTACAATTGTGCTTTCTCGAGAGCGATGGTCGCCAGGGCGGCAAACCGCTCAAGTGTGGCAATATCCTCCTGATCAAATCTTTTCTGCCCCTCAACATGGGCAAGACCGATCACTCCCAGGACATTCTGCTCTGATTTCAGCGGGATTCCGACAATTGAGCGAAGATCATCGAATACCTTGTCAGCTATACGATGCGGCCAGGTCTGATAATCTTCAACGACAAGAGGGTATTCTGCCTGCCAGACACGCCCGCCCATGCCCTCGCCAATCAGAACTGTTCTGCCCAGCTGACTTTTAAACAGCCCCATCCCCATCTTCATACGCATCCATTTTCCTTCAGCTTCCAGCAGATAGATGTATCCATGCGCTGTATCACTGAGCGATGCTGCTCGTTCGAGAATATTTTCGAGCAGTTCTTCTTTGTCCAGTTTTTCGATCAAGCTCAGAGAGGTTTCGTGCAGGGCTTTTAGAGATTCATTCTGGCGGTGAAAAACCTCTTCGGCAGCTTTGAGGCGTTTGAACTCCAGATTTAAGGCTTCGATCTGCTGGGTTAAATCTGCATATGTGAGTTGGCTGCGTATCATCGATGACATGCATGCAAATGAACGTGGTCTGCTGCTGCCGTCTGCAGCAGTGGCTGTAACGTTTAATTATCGTAACGGAATGATATCATATTTGCTGATTATTTTTTCGTGTATTTGTTGCAATAGCCTGCGCGAATATCAATTTTCAGGTGGCTCCAATGGATTTTCCGTGGAAAAGGGGTTAAAAAAAATCAGCACATGGTACTTTTATCCGACTCTGGCGAACGACTGCAGGGCTGAGAGGTTGAATAGACCATAAAAAGGAGTATTCATGTCCGTGCCTGAATGGCAGCAGAGACTGCCCGATGATAAAGTTGTAACGACACAGGAAGCCCTTGCTTCAATAAGTAATGGTTGCCGCGTCTTCATCGGCACCGGATGCGGTGAACCCCAGCATCTGATCCACACAATGGTCGCCGACAAAACCATTCGGGACATTATGATTTACCAGATGCTGTCCCACACCCTGGCACAATATCTCGATGATCCTTCCTTTGGGTCCCGCTTCTCGCTGAAACTTTTTTTTATCAGTGAATCGATGCGCAAAGCCGCCTATGAAGGAAAAATCGATTACCTGCCAACCTATCTTTCACAGATCCCGAAATTATTTGAAAATTATCACATCGGTCTCGATGTGGCCCTGATCCAGGTCAGTCCTCCCGACCAGTTTGGCTATTGCAGCCTCGGCGTTTCTGTCGATATCACCCGCTCTGCCATGGAAAATGCAGAACGGGTGATCGCCCAGGTTAATCCGGCTATGCCGAGAACCTGGGGCGACAGCCTCGTGCACATAGATGACGTCAACTTTTTTGTGCCCTACGAAGAACCGCTGGTGACCTATCAGCCGAACCTGCCTGAGGAGCATATTTCCCGCCGGATTGGCCATTTCATCTCTCAACTCGTCCGCGACGGAGACACCATTCAGATCGGTTTCGGGGCTCTGACCAATGCGATTCTCCAGCATTTGACCGGCAAAAAAAACCTGGGCTTTCATACCCAGCTCATTACCGACGCCATGCTTCCCCTTATTGAGCAGAAGGTCGTCACTAACAGGCTCAAGACTATAATTCCAAGAAGAGTCGTTGCCTCCCTCTGTATGGGAACCGAAAGACTCTACCGGTTTGTCGATGACAACCCGATTTTCGACTTTCGCTCATCTGAGTTCGTAAGTGACCCCGCAGTGATTGCCCGAAACGACAACCTGGTGTCTATAAGCTCCGCGTTGGAGGTAGACCTTACCGGGCAAGTTTGTTCTGATTCGCTCGGCTATCGTTTCTACAGCGGCATCGGGGACCAGGTAGACTTTATCAGGGGGGCCGCCATGTCGAAAGGTGGTTTTTCCATCATCGCCCTTCCTTCCACCGCTAAAAACGGTACTGTTTCACGAATTGTCAGCCATCTATCTGAAGGAGCAGGCGTGGCCACCACCCGAGGCGATGTCAATTTTGTGGTTACCGAATACGGGTGTGCCGAACTGCAGGGCAAAGGGATCTATCAGAGAGTCATGGAACTGGCCCAAATCGCCCATCCGAAATTTCGCTTAGACCTCATAGAGGCAGCCAAAAAACACCACTATATTTTTGCCGATCAACTGCCGCCTCCGGATAAGGATCTTATATTTCTCGAAAAATACAACTGGCAGGTAAATCTGAAAGGCGGGCAGATAGCACTCATACGTCCGCTGTATCCTTCCGATGAGTTCGAATATCGAAACTTCTTCTACTCCCTCAAAGAAGAAACCATATTTAGACGTTTCTTTTATAAGATGAGTCTGTTTTCCCACGAAGTTGTCCAGCAGGACTGGGCGGAGATGGACTATCACAACACTATGTCCCTTATCGGCAGGGTTCAGCGGGGCGGGCATTATGAGGTTATGGCCATCGGCTCTTACTCCCGCGGCGAAGATAACTATGCTGAAGTGGCTTTTGTCGTGCACGACCATTTCCAGGGCAAAGGCGTGGCCAGCCATATGCTGGAGTATCTCGAGCAGATTGCCAGAGAGAACGGTTTCATAGGCTTTGTTGCGTCTGTTCTGAACGAGAATCAAACCATGCTCCATGTTTTGCAAAAACGATATCCAGCAGCAAGATTGACGCCAGATCCCAGTGGAGAGATACTGGTGACCATGCCGTTTGATCAATCCGGCGCTGCCTCCTAAGAGATGCCGGGCCAAGAGAACACCTGCTAAAATTAGTTCTCACACCCAAGGGATTGGCTGGCCAGAACCAATCCCCAAGGTCCGCCACCCTTGCGTCTCATGAACAACCATGTCCCTGGAGTAGTGCGCAGGCCAAGTTCGAGATTTAAATTACCCTTGACACACGATTTATTTGTAGTGTTAGTTAAGTCTTAACCAGGGTCAAATATTTTCTATCGATCTCAAGCCGTCCGCCAAGCATCCATGAATATAGGTACCTTGCTAAGAAGTCGTCGAAAAGAGCGCAGATTAACCCTGAAAACGGTCGCCGAGAAGGCATCGATCTCGGAGGGCTTTCTCAGCCAGGTGGAAAACGATGTCAACTCCCCATCAGTCGAGACCCTGATCCGGATCTGCAACGCCATGGAGGTCGACGCCGGCGACCTGATCTCCCGGGCCAGTAGACAAACCAATGTGGAAGTCATTCGTCGTTCGGAATGGGATGACATTGATCTTTCCCATACCGGTTTCGTTACCCGCCGATTTTTTCCACCCGATTTCCGCACGGTAATCGATTCGGCCATTTTGGTCATCGAACCTGGCAAATCGATTCCGGTGCGTAAGAATATTAAAAACACCCAAGAGGTTCTCTCTATTCTCAAGGGCATGGTGGAACTGACGCTTGGTCCAGAGTCTCTGACCCTGACCGAAGGCGATTCAGTGCATTTCTGGTCGAATCTCGACAATCAGAAAATAACCAACAACGGTACCACTACCAGTTTTGCCCTCTGGGTGGGCACGATCTAGAAAACAACCCGGTGAAAACCAACAGACAAATAACAATGGATAATGGGACCCGGTAAACAACAGCTGAACTGCTAATTGGGCATCCGGGGTATAGAGATGAGTGAAACTATGCAACAACCACTCTGGAGTCCTTCGACAGAACGCATCAGAGCCAGCAACATGTATCGATTCATGCAGGAGGTGAATCGCTCCCATAAAAAGAATTTCACTGACTACGATGCGCTCTACCAATGGTCCGTCGACAACCTCGAAGCCTTCTGGGCAGAGCTCTGGCAATTTGCCGGCATCAAAGCCTCACGGGGATTTGACAGGGTCCTCGACGATGCCACAAAAATGCCCGGCGCCCAGTGGTTTATCGGCAGCCGGCTGAATTTCGCGGAAAACCTGCTGCGTTACCGGGACGACCGTACCGCGCTCATTTTCCGGGGCGAAGACCGGGTAAGGAGGACCTTTTCCTACCGGGAACTCTACGCCGCAGTGGCCAAAGTTGCTGCGGGGCTGCGCCTGGCCGGCATCGTGCCCGGAGACCGGGTGGTGGGTTTTTTGCCCAACATGCCCGAGTCGATCATCGCCATGCTTGCGGCGACCAGTCTCGGGGCTACATGGTCTTCTTGCTCCCCCGATTTCGGCATCAAAGGGGTTCTCGACCGCTTTGGCCAGACCAAGCCGAAGGTCTTGTTCACCGCCGACGGCTATTTCTTCAAAGGCAATCGGCTCGACAGCCTGGACCGGGTGGCGCGCATCAGCAAAGAACTCCCGTCCATCGAACGGATTGTTGTTGTACCCTATGTCAACGAGCGGCCGGATCTCAGCGGCCTTGCCAAAGGCATTCATTTCTCCGAGTTCTGTGCAACCGAGGTGACTGAGATCGACTTCGCCCAGCTGCCCTTCGAACATCCCCTCTATATCATGTATTCCTCGGGCACCACTGGCCTGCCCAAATGCATGGTGCAGAGCGCCGGCGGCGTCCTGCTTAACCAGATCAAGGAATTATTGCTGCACACGGACCTCACCCGGCAAGACACCATTTTTTACTTCACCACCTGCGGGTGGATGATGTGGAACTGGCTCACCGCCTCACTCGCCGTCGGTGCCACCCTGGTGTTGTACGACGGCAACCCCTTCCACCCCGGTCCCGAGGCCCTGTGGCAGATGGCCGAGGAGGAAAAAATCACCGTCTTCGGCACCAGTGCCGGCTACATCGCCGCCCTCAAGAGCGCCGGGGTCAGGCCGGCAAACCAATTCGATCTTGGTCCGCTGAAGGCGCTGCTGTCCACCGGATCGCCTCTGTCCAAGGAGGATTTTTCCTTCATCTACCAGGAGATCAAAGCAGACATGCAACTAGCCTCGATTTCCGGAGGCTCCGACCTCAACGGCTGCTTCGCTCTCGGCAACCCCATGGGTCCGGTCTACGCCGGGGAACTCCAATGTCGAGGACTCGGCTTGAAGGTTTTCGCCTATGACGAGGACGGCACGCCGGTGATCGGCCGGCAGGGTGAATTGGTCTGCACCGCCCCCTTCCCTTCCATGCCCATCTATTTCTGGGACGACGAAGACGGCAAGAAGTACCATGCAGCCTATTTCGATCGCTATCCCGGGGTCTGGACCCACGGCGATTTTGTCGAGGTTACCGAGCGGGGCGGACTGATCATGTACGGCAGGTCGGATGCCACCCTCAATCCGGGAGGGGTGCGGATCGGTACCGCTGAAATCTACCGAATCCTGGCCGAAATGGAAACGATCGACGACAGTGTGGTGGTCGGTCAGGAATGGCAAAATGACATCCGGGTCATTCTTTTTGTCAAGATGAAGCCCGGAGTGACGCTCACTGACGAGATTCGCGAGCAGGTGAGAAAGACCATCCGCAACGGGGCCTCGCCACGCCACGTGCCGGCCAAGATTATCCCGGTACCCGACATCCCCTACACCCTCAACATGAAAAAGGTCGAACTGGCGGTGCAGAAAGTCATCCATGGCCGGGAGGTTAAGAACAAGGACGCGCTGAAAAATCCCGAGGCTCTCGATTTCTTTGCCGGGCTGAAGGAACTCACCGAGTAGACATGCATTCGGCACCGGCCGGCACCCCGGATACCTTCAGGTATCTGCCTGGCTCTCTGGCCGGCGTTAAAAACTTGCCACACAGGAGAGAGCATGAAGACCTATCCGCAACTTGATTTTGGCCTGGGAGACACCGCCAACCTGCTCCGCGAATCGGTGCAGGATTTTGTAGCCACGGAGATTGCACCCTTGGCCGCCGATATCGACCACAATGATCAGTTCCCTCCGGAACTCTGGCAAAAAATGGGGGACATGGGGCTTCTCGGGATAACCGTGCCGGAAGAGTTCGGCGGCGCCGACATGGGTTATCTTGAACACGTCATCGCCATGGAGGAGATCAGCCGTGGGTCAGCCTCGGTGGGGCTTGCCTACGGCGCCCACTCCAATCTCTGCATCAACCAGATCAAACTGAACGGCACTGCGGAGCAAAAGCGGCGCTATCTGCCGAAGCTCGTCAGCGGCGAGCATATTGGGGCGCTGGCAATGAGCGAGGCGGGGGCGGGCTCGGACGTGGTCAGCATGCGGCTGGCGGCGGTGAAAAAAGGGGACACCTATGTCCTCAACGGTACCAAAATGTGGATTACTAACGGGCCCTATGCCGATGTTCTGGTGGTCTACGCCAAGACCAGCCCGGAAAAACATCACAAAGGCATCACTGCCTTCCTCGTCGAAAAGACCATGCCGGGTTTCAGTACCAGTCCCAAGCTCGACAAGCTTGGCATGCGCGGCTCGCCAACCTGCGAACTGGTGTTCACCGACTGTATTGTACCGGAGGAAAACATCCTCGGAGAACGCGACCGCGGCGTCGCAGTGCTGATGAGCGGTCTCAACTATGAACGGCTGGTTCTCGCGGGTGGGCCGCTAGGCATAATGAGCGGTTGCATGGATGTGGTGCTGCCCTACATCCACGAACGCAAGCAGTTCGGTCATCCGATCGGCATGTTCGAGTTGATGCAGGGCAAGATCGCCGACATGTACACCACCTGGAGCGCCAGCCGCTCTTACGCCTACACCGTTGCCAGGGCAGCCGACGGCGGTGGCAATATCCGTAAGGACGCCGCCGCAGTCATCCTTTTCGCCGCCGAGAAAGCAACCTGGATGGCTCTCGAAGCGATCCAGTGCCTCGGCGGCAACGGTTATATCAACGACTTTCCGACCGGCCGCCTGCTGCGCGACGCCAAACTCTATGAAATCGGCGCCGGTACCAGCGAGATCCGCCGCATGCTCATCGGCCGGGAACTATTCAATGACACGATGGAGTGACAGAGATCAGTAAACCAACCTCTTGGCTTGACAGTAGTGGCAGGATTTGCGGCTTCTCCTTGGCCCGCACACTATCCTTTAGCGTAGTAAAATCAGAAAGCCCGGCCGGAGAAGCCGGGCTTTCTTGCTACCCTTTTTGCAGTCTCGAAGTTAACTTCCCGACTACAAAAAATAAAGGTATCTGTACCCCCTAGCAGGGTGTTAACTTGAAGTTGACCATGTCCGGGCCTTTGACCTTCTTGGGCTTGACCAGGGTTACCGGGGAGCCTTCGTCAAAGCTTTCCCCATCTTTCAGTTCAAGCGTACCGAAGATCGAACCGGTAACACCTGGGAATTCTACCTGGATAACCACTTTTTCCTTATCCAGCTGGTGTCCCTGGCGATCTTCATAGACGACGGTAAAGGAGCGGATATAGCCAGATTCGGGATTGACTGCCCTGGCGTCCTTTTCCGGGTCGAGAATCGACAGGCTCTCTTCATCGAACATCGCCGGCGGGATTAGCACCTCGTCGCGCGCAGCTGAGTAAGTACCGTTGATCCTGCCCTTGGCAAGGTCGGTGTAGAATTTAGAACCGCCCACCCCAGCGGTATAGCGGTACGACAGTGGAATCTTGCCCTGCTGTTGGGACATGGTCAGCGCATTAACTTCTACCGGCTTGACCTGGGTAATATCAAGATTGGTCTTTTTTCTTCCCAGCGGCGCGAAGTAGTCAATATCCAGAATACTGCCGGTTCGCTTGGATTCAGCCTTCCAGACCGCCTTGACGCGCATGCCGATCTTCACATCCTGGGGATCGACCTCGCCAAGTTTGTGCACCAGCCCCATATCCTCATTAATACCATCGAGGGCAATCACGACGAAAATGTTTACTTTGCCATCCGACAGAGGCGAACTGTCCCAGTTCACATGGGAAATGGTAAAGGTCTTGACCACGCCGGAATCCGGCAGGTTGAAATAGTTGGTAACCGGCGCCAGATCGGCAATTTCCGAAAAGGGGCGCGCGGGCACCATCAAACGGTTGGTATGGGTATCCAGGCTGCCGCGGATCTTACCTTTTTTTAGACCATCAAGGTAGGTGGATATGGCCAGGCCGTTATCCCAGGCGTAACGCAAATCAGGGGCATCTGAGATATTCGGTACCTCATCGACTGACTTGATGGGTGTCCCTGGCAGATCCTTCCGCTTCATATCATTCCAGCGCGATGAAGTAACCGGTGAGGCACCTTCTGCTCCCATAACCACAACGGTACCGGCCTGCATCAGATCACCCCAGGCCTGGGCCACACCGCGGCGCAGCTGCCGCTGAATCTGCCGTTTGCCGGCCTGACCGCTGAGCTGGAAGTAGAGCTCGGCGATTTTCATAAGTCCGGTTGCGGCGATCGGATTGCCGACCCCCAAGGCACCCCCCGAAGGGCACATCGGGTGGCTGCCTTCACGGCTCAGATTGCCCGATTCGAACAGATTCCTGACTGTCCGCCCGGTCTTGTCGAGCAGCAGCGCATTGAGGTGATGCAGGGCTTTATAATCGAAGGGATCGTAAGGCTCGAAGAAATCGATATCGCGCGCCGGGTCGACGATACCTGCCATCTTGTAGGCATCTTTGGCGGCCATCGCGACATAATCGGGGTAACAGAGGTCTCGCGTGCACCAATAGGCCGTTTCGAGACGAAAACCGACACCTTCGATGAAGACCGGCGCCTTTTTCAGCGTGCGGGCTATGCGTTCGTTGACCATGACGATGGCGACGGCAGCGTCTGAGGTCGGGCTTATATCCAAGCGCTTGACTGGCCAGGAAAGCAGAGGTGAATTCAGAATATCATCGGCGTTCAGGTCCACGGCGATCTGAGCGGCAGGGTGGTGGAGCGCGTTGCGCTTGATCATCGCCGAAACCTCGGCCAGGTCCCGCTCACTGTAGCCGTAAACGTGCATGAACCGAGCCATCTCCAGGGCGAAGATATGGATCAGGGTCAACTCAAGCGGCTGTTCGGTAACGCGGTCGAAAATCGTCAGGAAGGCACCGGCCGGATGTGGTGTGCAGGGTGACATCTTTTCTTCGGCGACCACCATGCAGCTGTTGTATTTGCCGGAGGCAACGTGCATCCAGCCGTGAATCGGGCTCATTACTCCGGTGGCGCCGCCGATGAAGTGGCGCATATATGGTTTGTTGGAACCGCCGGCACCGGCGATCAGGTGCTCGCCCTTCATATGGATACCGTCAAAAGCATCAGGCGCCGTACCAAGGGTTACGGCATCTATGTCATCGATATCGAGGCCAGCGTCTTCCAGGGCCATGCGGACTGCCTGGGCTGCCAATTCACCCGGGGCTTCTTGGGCCCGGCGCATGAACTTGGTCATACCCACACCAATAACTGCTACGCGATTACTCATAGCGCCCTCCTTTCCTTGTCTAATATGGCCACGACGCAGGAATCAGTCGGGACTCCACGCCAGGCGTGCACCAGTATGCGCTCAGCGTTTATCTGACATCTGCCGGCTTCACCTCGAAGCTGCGAGAACGCTTCGTAGAGACGAGCGCCGCCGGTTGCTTCAAACAGATCGCCGCCCCCCAGGGCTCCGCCATTGGGATTGACAATCAGATTATGGCTGCCGGTAACTCCTAAAGCTTCCATATGCATGAGCTGCCTATGCGCGTAGGTGTCGGAGACAAAGAAGGCATCGATTTCTGCCGTCGGGTTGTTAACGCCCGACTCTTGGTAGGCTCGTTCGGCGGCTAGAGCCGTGCCGGTCGAAAAGCTGTGATCACGGCGTTCGAGGATGGACGTGCCGGACCCCCAGCCGATGCCCGAGATAAAGGCGGGCTTTTTTGCGTACTTGCGGGCGGCCTCATCGGTGCCCAGCACCGCAATGACCGCACCATCGGCATGCTGCGCGAACATCAGCTCCGTCAGGGGCAGGGACACCGGACGAGCGTCAAGAACGTCATCAACAGAGAAATTGTCGCCGTAGGGAGCGTTCGAGTTGGCAACGGCGGCTCCACGATTTTTGACAACAACTTCGGCCACCTCCTCGATTGTACATCCCGCTTCGCTTAAAAAAGAATTGAGCTCCAGCCCTGCCAGCCAGTGCGGCGACAGGCCGAAACGGTTGTAGATCGGGTCGAAGGCGAAGCGAACCATTTCATCCTTGGTCAAAACATTCGAGGCCTTACTGTAGGACTCGACGACCAGGATATCGAAACGTCCTGTTTCGATCTGCATGGCTGCCGAGGCCACGGCATGCATGAAATCGCCAGGGATGGTGTACACCGGTTTGCGCACCATGCCAAGCTGATCGGGAACGTACTCGTCGGCTATCGAATAGCCGGAGGGGAAGTCTTCTTCTGCAGATACGGCACCGTCTATCTGATCTATCGTGACGCCCGCATCCCTGTAAGCCATTTTGGCAGCTTTGGCAATCATCTCACGATACGACAGACCTGTCGACGTGGGAGTGAAGCCGCAGATGCCCATTCCTAATAATGCAACGCCCATAGCACCATCCTTTCGTCCGGTGTTCCCCAATTCATCATACCCGGAGAATCAACCCTCCGAGCACAGCGCCCCGGAAAAGCCACTCTTGGATTTATTGGCAGAGAGTTTCTTGGTAAAAAAGAGATCGCAGCATAAACATTCTATATAGGTTAATATTAACTTATACAAACAATTAGTTCATGTCAATTCCATTTTAGGTCCTCACATACATTTTCGCATTTTTTTACATCGAGCAGCTTTGAGCCCTTCAAAGATTGACCTGAGACTCAAGGCTACCTTGAAAAATTGTCTTTTTGCCCAAACGCTGCGTTGCGTGTAAAAATTTTATCCTCGGAATATCAATTATATGCCTGCGGCAAAATTTTAACACGCGCCTTGATTTTGAACCAAAATCCTAATTTTGCAGGGTACCCTCAAGGCAAACAGAAATAAGCGTATACCTGAGGTATCCGTCAAATTAGTGTCCGTTCATCGGGAAGTGCTTTTGACCAATGCAGAATCTCAACACTCTCACGCAACCCGTTCTTCCAAAACGGGTTCGATAAAAAGAGCTTTTCCGCATCAGCTGTACTCTCAGCCTCTACCACCCAAAATGCACCTGTCGGCTTAGAATCAGGTTCCACTCTTAAGGGGCCTGCAACAAGTATTGATTGCCTTCGTTCAGCCAGCCAAGAGAGATGAGCATCGAGATGCTGCTTTCTGACTTCCTGCCTATTCAGTTTATCAACGAATCGGATGACAAACAGCATTGTTAACCTTCTAATCTGACCGTGCGTTTGTCGGGGCTGATAATAGAAGAAATTTAAAGATTTATCATTTTGGCATTTATCACCTGACAGATGCTAAAAGATAACGAAACGATTCGAACAAACCCAGCTCGATTAAGGATCGTTCCTATTTCTCTCTGCTGTAGACGGTCATAACCCTGTTTGATTTTCCTTTTGATACCAAAATGATAACTCATTGTAAGGACAGTGCATAAGATGGATTTTCCATCAAGTTTTTTGCATCCCCTTCTCGTGTCTCAACTTGACTTTCTGATTATGTGTTGGTAGAGAAACGACTTCATTTACCGCGTGCCCGTAGCTCAGCTGGATAGAGCACCAGGCTTCGAACCTGGGTGTCGGGGGTTCGAATCCCTCCGGGCGCGCCAATGATTCCAGCAACTTGGATGACATCTTAAAAGCCCAACTTTGTCCATTGTACCACTTTAGTTGTCGAAGAAAGGTTCTTACCCTGTTGTGGCCGGAACTTTTTGGAAACTGGATAGAGTGTTTACACGGTGGCAGATCGAGTGGAAGGCGCTAAGCTGCTAGTAGTTTAATTGTCTTTATTTGCACATCTGATCCACATCATCCGCCGGCGGATGACATAACAGTCTAGAAATGAACCTTGATGCCGACGTTGCCCGTAAAACCGCCCACATCAATCTTTTCTTCCAGGATGCCGTCAAGTTCGGCAAATCGATAAAGCACTTCACCGAAAAGTTTAACAACAGATAGCCCCAACGCGACATCGAGTCCTGCGCCGATATACCCACTGAATCGAGAGTCCAGATCAAACTCATCCGAATTATCAACATAGAGGAACGAAACTCCACCGAGAAGATAGGGATCTACTTTTCCTGAAGGCAATATGTGCACTTGCAAACCTAAATCAAACGGTATCATTGTCACATTCTCATAGACAATTCCCGTATCGCTGTCTGAAAAAAAGGTAGCTCTTCCATCCAATCGCACATGCTCAGTCAAAAGCGGTATAGCCAGTCCAACTCCTCCACCCCAAGAGCCATCGGCATCTTCTTTGCTCCAATAGCTTCCATATCCGTAAAGATCAATCGCTGAAGCATTCGATCCACAAAACAAAACTGAAATCAGAAGAACCAGAGATACGATCTTCAAGTAATTCATTCTCATCCCCTTCCATTAAATATTTGTAGAGGCTATATTTCTTCATCTTTGACAGCTACTAACTCAAAGCAGATTAAAATACAATGTCTGATGACAATTATGGTGGCAGTGACCTTGTGCAAATAGAAAAGCACCTCATCTCCAGCAGGTGCGCTGAGGTGCTTTTATTCTTTCAATATCGCTCTATTTGCGCCTCGAGTGCGCCCACCTCTTGTTCAACTAGCTACCCGGGCTAAGTATCATTATTATATTCTTGTATTTACAGTCATTAGTGTTGCAATGATAAACTGATTTTAGCTTCTACTTAAAGATCTGTCTACTCAAAGATCTTAAAAGGGGCGCCAACATCTATCGGTTGGTTAATTCAGCCGTGAAGGGCCTCTATCTGAGGTCTCCCCTTTTCGGTGATCCACAGTTGAGCGGAAAAGTATCTTCAATGGCAATGTCTGCTGCCGTCTCTCGGGCATGTTGAATTTCTTGGGCGTTCAGTTGCCATCCATAGGTGCGTGACCGCATAAGATTATCATCTGATTCCTGTCGGTGAGGGAGGTCCAGAGCATGCCCCAGCTCGTGGGCGGCAGTGCGTGCGGCTGATGACTTGGCCGGATCCTCGGCGGGCGCAAGGACGGGAGCATCACTCATTTGGATGTATTCACCATCATAGTATCCGTTGTATCCGCCGATTTCCGGGGCAAACCACATGTCAAGACCGTCATTGAGGGTGGTATCATGATCAACGGCATGGATTTCAAAACAAATTCCGGCCTGGGTATACCAGATTTTATTTATTTCGGAAAAGATAAGTTCAAATTCCTCTGGAGCTCTGCTGCTGTTGGCCAGATGCACCCGCAGATTTATACGATAGACAGGCTGCAGTCCAGTTGCCAGCAATGCTTCTTCAGAGGCGGCTCCGGCACAGGAAAAGAAGAGAAGGGCGGCAAGCAGACCGAGGACGGATCGGTAAGCCGGACGAACCAGAAAGTTTATCATCGTTATGTTCCCGAGACTGCCAAATGATCCAGGACAAATATCGCCAGGATGATTTTTCATCCTGCCATAGTAAGCATCTCCTAGTTGTTTTGCCTGCCATGAATAGAATTGTAAGTTTAAGGTGCCGGTTTACATGGAGATAAACAATCAATCTTCCGCTAAAACGCCAGACGAAATTGCTTAACTTCTTTCTGGCTATGTTAAATTTGCTGATAAATCAGTGTGATTAAGTTATTTATGGACTCAACGTATTTTGCAGCAACATTGAACGAATGACTCAAATTTATTCTGATCTTCATTGCAATATACAAGATGTGTTCAATGAATACGATGTGCCCATAATGACTCCACATTACGTTGGCGACACCGAAGAGCCTAAAACTGTCCCGAAGGACAAATGGTATGCTCCCCCTGCTGAGTTGCCTGCAAAATAGATGTATGTTCTCGTGTCCCTGAGCATGAACAAAAGACAGGGGACCAAGAGGAATCGCTATTCGTTACCCTTTACCGTTTTGCTGGGTCAGCATCAGGCGGTGATTAGTATAGAAAAGGTCAACTTTGCAAGAATGAAAAAACCTATTTAGTCACTATCAGATTCTGACTATATTCAACAGCAACCTTTCATAATTTGACGCCCGGTAAAATTATTAACCCAAGTAGTAATAATCTTAACAGCGCACCCGACTCCTGGGGTAACAGCAATTGCATCCACAGGACAATTCAACGCACAGGCACCACATTCCATGCAGGCATCAAGATCAAGAATGACTGCCTTTTGATTTACGATTTTAAAAATGCGATGGGGGCACACACGATGGCAATTACCACAGCCAATGCAGGTCTGTTCATCGAGTTTTAATGTCGTTGTATTTTCTATATACCGAAAGCCTTTCATTGTTTCTCTTTGTATTATCCTATAAATGGGGAACTCATCCAGAGCACAAAAGCCACAACAGTAATAAGTACCTGAATGGGAATACCCCTTCTCATTTCATATTCAACCCCGGACGGGGAGGTATAGGGAGTGCAACCTGTAAAATTCATTCCCTGATATGAACTGAGCGCCACAATCCACAGGAAGAGGGCGACTCTGTCAAAAACAGCACGTTGGTCAGTCATTATAGTTAAAAACAGCAAACCAACTATCAGACCAGGCCACAACCCTTTTATCCAGAATTGACGACCATAAAGCCAGGGCAGTAAAATCGGTAAAAGTATTGATCCACTTAAGATGCCTAGTAATGTAGCACTGATCAGTGAAAGACCTCTCTGGTAGGAAGCTAAATAAGAAAAAACTTCCGGACCAATGCCTGATAATAGAAAAGCAGCAATAACCAATACAGCAAGGGGGCGCAGCAGAAGATAAAGCTCCACAGGGATGAGTACAATCCTTTCACGAATTGTGAAGGTTACGCTGCGCATTCTTTCACTTACAGTGTTGTTGTTTCGGAGAACATCTGGAAGATCCCTGGCCTGTATCGGGCCAAACAGCACCTTAAAGCCACAACCATTTTTTACATCAATTGCGGAAACACCGGTGGCAGAAAATTGCGGCAGAATCACGGTGCGCTGAGTGGAAATCTCTTTGAGCTTTGCCTGCTTGACAGAAAAGATCACCTCTTCAGTGGAAAAGGTTTTTTTACCAGCAGCGCACCAGACATTAATACCTCTGGTGTCAACAACCAGCAACCAGGCATCTAGACTGTCCAGGCTAAATCGAACTGCATCAAAGGATAGCTTGTAATTGGCGGTGACAAGGATTGGCGAATCTGGATGAGGGTTGCCAACTCCATACAAACCAGGACTGACTCGGTAATTATTTCTTGTCAGTCCGATTCTTGTTAGAGCAGTTCCTGCTCTATCTTTGAAAGAAGGATTCGTCGCCACCAGTGGAATAGGACCAACCGGGGTCGAAATAAAGTCAGTGACAAAGGCATCAATTGTATAACCTGACCGCTCATGAATCCCTGACCGGGGTTCTGTCTTGGGGCCTCAACACGGTGCGTCGTCAGTCGATGCAGATAATTTTAGATCACCACCACATCCGGTGTTTGGTAGGTGTTGAATAAATAGCGGATTATCATCTTCTGTATGTTTTTCTATATTTTTCACCCTAAATATCCACTATAAATTTAAAGAACCAAATTTTATAGCAATTAAGAATTAGCCTAAACACCATTCCGTAATAAGTAAAGCTTATGTTGGTGTTCGATGAGTAAAAATTAGGAGGCAAGGTTTACTGGACAGGGAAGTCCAACCTTCACAGGAACCACCTAAAGCTGAAGGGAAATGCAGGATTATAGACCTTCGAATGGCAATGTTAATTGTTTAAGAAAATCCGCAAATTCACCTTCCTGTTTATTTTGAAATGGGGGTCTTATTTATTAATCTACTTTGACAGCAGATTGGGCAATGAGCTATAATTTCACCTAAACTGTAAGAAGGTTTTTTAGGGACGGTTTAGCAGCATGAATTAAAACTGCTCAGCTGCCCGCTTCTGAAAAAGGCTCAAATTTCAGCTCAGCGAGTGGTGGAAGTATAATGAAATATCGTCTACAAGGGAGATCAGCATGTACTTTAGATACCTAATTCTGTTCATTCTTATCTTGTTTGTTGCGGGAACTCTTCAAGGATGCAGCAAAGAAATGATAGGCGGTGCTGCTGTTGGCGCAGCTGGAGTAGGTGCTGCGTATGAGTATCAGAACAAAAAACAAATGGATCGCTTAGAAGAGGATTTCAAAGCGGGCAATATCACAAAAGAGGAATATCTCAAACGCAAAGAGGATATTAAGAGCGGCTCGATTATCTACTGATGTAGCCGCCTAATATAGGCTGTGATACTATCGCCATTTTTTCATCCAGGCGCACGAAATACTACCCTGATTGCTATCACCCCAGACTCAACTTTAGCTTCTTCCTGTCTATACGTATCAAAATTACGACCCTGTATATGATATAATAAGGTCATTAACGTTCTGTTTTTTCTACAAAAGAAAACGGAGGCGACGATGACCGAAGAACTCAGTCAGTCAAAAACAACTGTTTTTGATCAAAAAGCAGGACTTTATTGTGAGTCTGTAAGTAAATCCTCTCAAAAGCACCACAATTACACCAATTCAAAACGGCATGTGACCTTCTGTTGATGCTCCCGAATGGCGGCAAGTAAACTGCCTGG
Source organism: uncultured delta proteobacterium (assembly GCA_963824415.1). Lineage (GTDB taxonomy): Bacteria > Desulfobacterota > Desulfobulbia > Desulfobulbales > Desulfocapsaceae > JABDQA01. Next base: position 9,841 of record CAWGPM010000001.1, on the reverse strand, counting down.
AGCAGACTTGGCCGTCGAATACCTCTGAGGCAAATACATTAAGAACCTTTCTGTGAGCACAATCAAGCAGTCAGGCCGTATGATTCTCTATATCCTTTACTTTTTCGCACGAGACGGGACCCCTTCCAAGACTTGAGAGTATAAGGATTGCAGGAAGTCAGAGTTCTATAAATTCGCAGCCAATTGACATGCCATGCGTATGGCGAATAACAGCCTGTTTGTTGATTTTTTTTTGTGCGATATCATTCAATATATAATCCAGAACGAGGATGTGCCCTTCTTCAAGCCCTTTATAATCGGTCACCTGGCACATTAGACCGCCTTCTGAAATATCAGAGATGAGCATTTTCCCCTCACGGTGGATGTATTGGTAATAAGTTCTGTATGTTCCTTTAAGGTTAACGCGCCTGCGTCTATGTTTGCGAAATTCAAGAAGGGCGAGGAATATTGTGCTGCAAATACAACGAACCCTTACAATGTGGTTTTGGTTTTTATAAACGGCCACTGATAGTCTTTTGGACGTTTTACAGGCAGGGCAGACAATGGTAGCAGTTAAATCTTTTTGAACATGAGTTTTGACAGACTCCATCGCATTCTACCAAGAACTATGTTTACTAAGATTGGTCTTACAATTGACCAAATAAATTCCTCTTTACCAAATCCAACCGCACCTTTCCCATCTCGTTAGATTTATTCAGATCAACAATTAGATGGTACCTTGCAAAATTAGGGTTTTGGTTCAAAATCAAGGCGCGTGTGAAAATTTTGCCGCAGGCATATAAATGATTGCCAGGATAAAATTTTTACACGCAACGCAGCGTTTGGGCAAAAAGACAATTTTTCAAGGTAGCCTGAGATATGGTCAATGCTAATGCCGATTAAATCGTTAGTCAAAGCAATTTTTTTACGGACCTGTCCTTATTTTACCCGAATAAATCCGTGCAGGCCTGTATTATTTTTCAGGACACATTCAAACAGAAAGCCTTACCAGTTGGTGTTATAATAATTTAACCTTAACAAAGGGATGGTTTGGGAATCACTGATAATGGAAAACATCGAATTGAGGATTATGAGGGTAATCTGAACCGCTCCGGTTGTGACTACTCATCACCCCAGTGATTGGATTGAGCGTTGGCTTCTTGGAATTGATACATCGCTTCCCAACACCGCATGTAAGCAGATGCTCGTTCACGCTCGCTTTTGGTAATGATGGCGTTCTTGAAGTTGGGGTAATCGATTGAGGCCGCCTCACCTGCTACGTAGTCAGTCCATTGCTCGACGCTCAGCTTGACCATGAATCGGTAATCGGCGTTTCTGATTACCAGTATATCGGCTTCGATGCCCGTCTTCTCAAGCAATCGCTCAAGGTCATCGATGATCCTTGCCCTGACCATGATTTCACCTTCGTTGCAGTAGTCGTCATGCACAGCTGAAAAGAAACCCTGCCGGGTGAATATCCACATGGTGTTATCTCCTGTTCCTGGTGTGCTTCTGGGGCAGAATGGGCCGGTGCGGGGCGACCTCGTTACAGTTCTCAATGGCGACGACGCAGCCTCCGAAGTATCGGTAACTATTCTTTACTTCCGGCACATAGACATAGCCGTGGCCTAATCCGGACATCGGCCCAACGCATATACGCTGGACGAGATAGGTTACCGTAGATTGCTTCACTGTATTCCGATGCTTTCACTGTCGGTCACTGCCTGTCCTCTTGCAGTCGTTCGATGATACGCTTGACTGAGTTGGGATACCAGCGTCCGTCCCTGGACGTTCGGTATCCGGCATCGTTAAGGCTGTCGGCGATGCCCTTGAATGATGTAATGCCTTTGGCCTGTAGTTCCTCTATCACCGAGGACATCTTGCGGGCATAGTCGTCGGCCTTGGCAGTGCGGGCCTGCCGGGCTGCCCTGGGATCGGTAACGCCGATCTGCTCGCCCCTGAGTAGCTTGGGGTTTCCCAGTTTTACTCCCCTGGCCTTGGCGGCTTGCAGGGCATCCTTGGTACGCTGGCTGATCAGCTTACGCTCATGCTGGGCGATGGTCGCCAGCAGGTGGATGGTAAGCTCATTGGCATCGGGCATTTTGGCCACGGTGAACTGTACTGCGGAGCGCTGAAGTTGGGTGATGAAGTGGAGGTCACAACTCAACCTGTCCAGCCTACTGACGATAAGCCGTGCGCCTTTCAGTTCGCAGTCCCGTATCGCCTTGGTAAGCTCAGGCCGGCCGTCCCTGCCGCCTGACTCGACCTCGGTGTACTCCCCGACGATCTCATAGCCGTTGCCGTTGAGGTAATCCTTTACGGTCTTGTGCTGGGCAGCCAGACCCAGGCCCGAACGCTCCTGATATCTGGTGCTGACCCGGTAGTAGCAGACGCAGCGCTTGGTCATGACTAGACCTCATGTAATAGTGCTATCTCATGTTTAACGGTGAGTATAGCGCTTCTGTAGCCCTGCATCCGGCCGTTGAAGCGTATGCCCTCAATGCCTGGGTTTTCAAGAGCCAGGGTGGCGCAGTTGTCGGCGTTACTTTCCAGCTTATCTATCAGGCGTTGCAGTACGGTAGTGGTGTCTTTCACAGGGTCCTCCTCGTGGTTTACTTTTAACTAAACTAGTATGGTTAAATGTAACACAAAGATGACCCTTTGCGAAGCTCTAATATCAATACTTAAGAATACCTTGTAGAATTGCCGCCTAACGGTCCAGTAGGTTTCCCCTAACCCCTCGACAGTGTTCAGGGTGTAAGATTGTTTATGTGTATGGACAACAGGAGTCTATCAATCCCCTTCTTTTTTTGTGTTTTTAATAATCTGCTGACATTGATTTTCCGCATCCATGGCATTCTTAGCGACAATCATCTGAACCGATAAATTATCTTTTTGGGATAATTCATACTTGTCATCATGGATATATTCCAGGATCCAATTTTTCCATTCATGAATCGTTCTTTTCTTCATATCATATCCTCTCAAGAGATCAGGGTACGCAATCATTTGGCTGCCTGGAAAAATTGTCTTTTTGCCCAAACGTTGCGTTGCGTGTAAAAATTTTATCCTCTCGAGCCATTTGCAAAACGATCTTTTCGCCCAAACTCTGCGTTATGCTCAAAATTTTATCCTCGGAATATCAATTATATGCCTGTGGTAAAATTTCTCGCATGCCTTGATTTTGAACGAAAATCTTAGTTTTGCAAAAGACTCCTCTCAATATCAATTATATGGTTGCGGCAATATTTTGACACGCGCCTTGATTTTGAACAAAAATCCTATTTTTGCAAGGTACCCATTTGTTTTCAGACAACTTTGTTTTTCGTATTTCAATAAGCATTTATTTTATAGTAAAACAAAATAGATAGACGGTTTGTGGAGGTCTTTCAGTATCCTCAAGATGTGGGATTCTTATGGCACATCAAGGCCTTTAGGTTGCCATACCAAATTACAACAAAAAGTGTGATTAATCTATATTGACCTTATTACCGCATCTCTTCAGCAAGATCGTCCAAGATAAAACGCACCTTCTGCCTTCGCAAACTACCGGTCGCCAACCACCTCAATCCCCTTTCAATATAAGCGTATAAGCGAAATCTCGGATAACTTTCGTAAAGGTATTTACGGAATGCTCTCAGTACATGTCCCAGAAAAGAGATAAAATTAAAATCATAATTAGATTGTCTGACAGACCTAACGTCTTTTAAGCACAATCTGGTTGTGCGATTCCTGAGTGTTACAGAGTCTTAATCCAAATAAGGATAAGAAAATGGGAATCATTTCGTGGATGATAATGGGACTAATTGTTGGTGCGCTCGCGAAATTTATTATGCCAGGCGACGATCCTGGTGGAATAGTTGTCACCATCTTGATAGGAATTGCCGGAGCGTTTCTTGGGGGTTTTATCGGTTCAAGGCGAGGGCTGGCACCAGAGGAAGCAATCAGGTGGTTAGTGAATCGATAAACTCCATCACTGGTAATTACAAATTATGACGAGTCAAATAAATAAACCAGTATGTCCACTTTGCGGTAAACCCAACAAATGCGAGGCAAATTCTGAGCAACCATGCTGGTGTGTTGACGTTGAGGTCCCTAAAGAGTTAATAGATTTAGTACCCACCAACCAAAAGGGTAAAGCGTGTATTTGTCTAGTCTGCATTCAAAGGTTTAATGAAGGTAAATAAAAGGTTTTGGTGAGGCCATTATTTTTTGGATAGTAAGACAGAAGGTTTACTGGAAACATCTTAACCCCCTCCTAATTCAAATCTCCTGATTCATTAACCAAAGGGAGGACCAGCCAGGTGGGGAAGATCACAGTGTATTTACAGAAATTACGTTACACTACCAAATCAGGAGAAATATTCCAGATCGGCAAGCCCGAGTGTTTTTGACAAATAGACCAGGATATAACGTCAAATCATGACGTAAATTTATATTATTGGTATAAAAAGTAATGAAGAAAGTTGATTTATTTCACCGGTCGCTTTGGTTTGGAGTCCGATCAGTTTTTCAAATCATAGGGAAATAGAAAATTATTGTAACTTCCACATTCGTGGAAAGGGGTTTGACATGATTAAGATTAAAAAAGCATTAGTTTGTGTTGATTTGTCAGATTATTCAAAAATGACAATGGAATACGCTTTATCGCTTACGAGCGGAATCGTTTCGCAGCTTGTCTTGCTAAATGTAATTAACAGCAGAGATGTTGAAGCCGTGAAGCTAGCCAGTCATTATTATCCTGGTGAGATTAATGTCGAACTTTTTCTGAAAGAAACCAAAGCTGATCGTCAACAGCGAATCCACGAGATGGTCAAGCAGTTCCCCATCCCAGAAATAGTCCAGACAAATATACTAATCAAAGAAGGGAACCCTTTTAATGAAATACTCAATACCATAAAAGAAGAGAAGATTGATCTTGTGATAATAGGCAATAAAGGTAGAGGGAATGTTGTGGGAACTCTTCTGGGCTCCATTGCGGAAAAGGTATTGCGACATTCGCCTGTAACAGTGATAAGTGTCAGGGATAGGGCACAGTTCGTCCGGTAGTACTCAACATAATCAGCAGATGCGAAAACAACCTGACGGTTATGTCTTTGCTGCATGATATGGGGCGTGTGAGGAAGGAGAACTTTGCCGTTTCTGAGCATGCTCGATAATATCCCAGCCACTTCCTGAAGACATAATCTTTTCTCGTCTAAAGATTCTTCCTGTACCTCCGAAATGGACAGGCAAGGTCAATCTGTTTATCAGAAATCAAAGATACAGACATAATGTCAGTACACCTCTGACTTACGGTCAGAAGTGCGTTTAGGCCCTCTCTGAGTTAATGACTCTGCTCCCAAGTTGCTTGCCTGTAACCCTATCCATCGGCGCATCACCTACGTTTATATGGTCTGCAATAGCATTGGTTACAGTTGCAGATCCTGCACCCAAGCCCTGTCCGATATTCTCTTGTGGTATTGCTTTTTGACCAGATCATCACTACATTATGATTCCTTTCTATTCATTTCCAAGCAAGTTGTATCCTAAGCTATGGCTGCACTACGCCTCTGGAATCTACTAATGCAGGGGCCATCATGAGTAATTATCAATCTATTAAGAAAATCTGGAGCATCATCGAAGATTCTGAGAAAAAACGAGTTATGCAGCAGTTTATTCAGAAACACGGCGAACATTACACTCAAGAAGATTTCCTCAAACACCTTGCCAAAAGATACAAGATAACCTTTTTCAATCCTTGGCTTGCTTCTGGTCTACGAAAAGAACATTGAATAAGGTGTATCGCCCTTCCTAATCTGTTAGTGCCTCAGAAAGATGGCGGCATGAATTTGAGATGTTCCTGCCAGCCTAAAACGGGGCGCATTTGAATCAAGCCAATTATTTAACCTTGTAGCGATTCAATCCATCTGATGGCTTCGGTTTCATCGACCTGCCCAAGATACCGCTGAATGGTCGATAGAACAGTATCCCTAAGTATTACCCCTTACTGACGATCTCAAGTGGTGTACCTGATCTCGATGCAAAGGCAGCTGCATGCCTTCTTAAATCATGTGGCCGCAAATAAACATTTACTGTTTTAAAGACTTACATCCTGTTGGATACTGCTGCCTGGTCAATCCTTGATCTGGAACGTTTTCAGACTCTAAAAAATATTTTTCATCACCCCATGACAGGTCTTGCAACTGTCCTAAAGCAGATATATCTTATGGCTGTAGTGAAGTGAATGCCATGGGAAGTATGGTGCGGCTTCTGCTTAAGCCACCCCCATCGCAAGGCGAGCCGACCTGCCTCGGCCGGGTGCGGGAGTTACCGCTTTTGTGAAGGAGTTGTGCCATGTATCTGATTTATGGAGTTCTCGTTCTGTTCGCAGTTGTCCTTTTCTGGTCGATAGCGCTGATATTATGCAGAAGGCCCGGCGAGGGGTGGTACGGTAAAGAGTTCATGCAGGCTTATTTCTGGGCGCCATTGGGTGCCTCCGGTTTATGCCTGGGAGTGCTGATGGTGGTCAAAGCATTTCTGAAATTTTCCCCATCCGTCGTGCATGTGCTTATCGCTGCAGCAATTTTGGCTGCAACGGCCGTCATGTACCGGTTCCTGAACAAATGGGCTGGTCCCGTCGATGGCACCTTTGCCGTAACCGAGACAAAAATCATCCCATTTGGTGCAAAGGATCGTACCAAAACGCCGACCCCCGACCATACCAAGCCGCGCGATAACGATTTTAAAAAGGCCGCCTAGACAACCTTAGCCCCTGTAGTCCAGTTTTTCCTGAAAGAAAGATACGCCTGCAGGGGCTTTGGTCCCGGACTGCCGCCGGCATAGCAGGTTGATCCAATGAGCCGGATTGAATTTTGCCTAACACCTAAGAGGGTTGATTGCCCCCCCCTTCGCCGAAGCACGACCGCGTCCGCAATCTCATGGCGGTCGGCTCCGAGGCTTATCTGGTGCAGGTTGGACTGTTCCTGTTTATCTCTGATTTTTTATCCGAAAATTGTAGGCTGGATAAAATTGTAGATAAAGGAACAATCTCAAGTGGTCCTCAGCTAAGACAAACTGAGGTCACCATATATCTGGGTGATTAATGCAAAGCCCCTACCCAGGATAGGACCGATGAGATCTCATTTGAATACAACATGGGAAAGGTTCAATCTATCTCAGCAGCAAACTTGACTGGAACCTCAATGTGGTAATCGTCTCTAACATCTGCATGAATTTGATTGTGCAGTATGGCTGACGTCTTATAATTGAATAAGCAGTAGATATGCAATTAATGCTGCAACCTTAGACAGAGTAATTTTAAAATCATTTTCATTCTCATCAACGCCAGCCAGGGTACTTACGGTTGAAGTTTAGGAGCTGGTCTTGCCCTGGCAATCATAGAATCCAGAGGTAGTAATATGAGTAATTTAGGATTTATTCGGGTAAAGGGGATAGCATTGGCTGTAAGTGATTTGGATAGGGCCAACCGTTTTTACGGGGAAACCCTGGCGCTTCCGCCCGACACCATTCGTAATATGGAATCCGCATATCTGATTGGTGACGCGATTGTGATGCTGAAAACCCAAGAGGAATGTAATGCAGAGCCCACTGAGCAATTAAACCCTCGCATCACCGTGGAAACCCACGATGCCTTCGCCACCGAAAAGGCCTTGAAAAAGCTGGGGGTCAAGGTCTCAGACCCTGTCACTCTGTACGATGGCACTCCGATTGGCGCTTTCCTCGACAGCGAGGGAAATAAGATATGGTTTTGTTCCGTATCAGGCAAGAGCGGCACAGATTAATTCTGAAAGTGCCTCGATTTTCGATTTGGCGAACTATCAAGGTGGTCAGCTTTAAACTTAATACCATTCCCAAACCGGAAAATATACATAATACCAGTATAATAGTTTTTCATTGATTGAGATTTCAAAGGTGCCGATGCAATGCATTATTCATCTGCCAATCAGGTAGCGCGCCATCTGTTGATAAGCTCGCTCTTTGCTGGATGGTTTTTCCGGAAAAGGTTAAAGGAGAGATACTTTTACTGGTCCAGCTCATTTCAAGCTATGAAAGACCCATGCCAATGCATAAATCTCAAAAGATTTCGATATACGGCAGGAAAATGTTAAGATGGAAAAATAAAATTGGGCTCCACAGCCAATTACCCATGATTTTGGGACAGAGTCTTTTAAACCATTAAACCTGCAGCATTACTGAAATTGGTTGAGAAACAAGGACGTAGATCCGATATAAGATTATCGGTGCAGGCCTGAGTTGTCTGATTGTTGTTCAGGTCCCTGGGTGAGTGATGTCGAAGTTTTATGAGTTGATTGAAATAATTTCAGCCATAAGGAGGGAGTGATGTCAGTAAAAATCCTGATCAGAAGAAAATTCAAAAAAGAAGCATTGCAAAACGCATCCGCCATGTTGATCAAAGCAAGAACCAATGCGATGGGAAACAGGGGCTATATCTCTACTGAAACGCTGGTTAATTATCACGATCCTCAATCGGTGCTGATCCTCTCCATGTGGCAGAGTAAGAAGGACTGGGACAGGTATCGGGACAGCGACGCCCGCAAAGAACACGAAGATGCCTACGCTGATATGTTCGAAGGTTCAACCGAATACGAGATTTTCAGGGTTGGGATGTAGCCGGCGATACCGTGAGTTTCTATTTGTTTCGTGCAAACTCAAACCATACAGCGAAGTAAAATACGACCCTCTGGGCCAAATTGAAAACGGAGTCAGCCTATGAAGACCAAGGATATTCTTGCTGAAAAGGGAACGCATGTTGTTACCGTCAAGGAAACGCTCCTGCTCGCAGATGTCGTATCCATGTTTTTAAACAATCATATCGGCTCTGTGGTTGTGGTAAATAATTTTGACGAGGTCATCGGTATCGTTGCTCCAAACGATGTGCTCAAAGCGATACAGCACCATCCGGAATACATCACGTCGATTACGGTAAGCGAAGTAATGACTAGAAATATCATCGTTGTGACTCCCGAGGATGATATAGATGATCTGATGACTATTATGACCCAGAACCGAATCCGCCATCTGCCGGTGATCGACGGGGGCGAACTGAGAGGTCTATTATCGATTGGCGACGTGGTCAAGGCCAAAACCACCATGCGCGACGTCGAGATCAGTTACCTCACAGATTACATCGAGGGCAAATATCCTGGCTGAAAGCAGAGGGGCCGGTAACGAGAGACCTGTGCTGGTAAGATGTTTCTTCGGGCGAACCCCGTCTTGTGGTGTCAGAATTCCAGACAGCTGCAGGGGCTGAGAGTGTTCTCCTGTCCGAAGATATTGACCTGCTATACTGTCAACCAGTCAAGGTGGGGAATCGCCGGTAGTTTTTGAGCTGAATCGCCTGGCGTATTTATTCGTGGAAATGAGATTGGCTGGGTATTTTCTCTTGCCAAAATCTTCTTGTTCAAGCAGCGTGGTCGGTCACCAGTTTGCAGACCGCCTGAACGGCGTCATCCATTTTGAGAAAATTCATATTGAATACCATGTGATATAATTCAGGGTGCTCGTAGTCCGCCCGGCCGAAATATCTATAGAGGTTGATCCTGCGCTTGTTCTGCTTATCAATGACGAGCTGAGCATTTATACGATCAAGGTTGTAATGCTCCATGATGAACCTGATCCGGTTCTCCATATTGGCGATCATCAGAAAGTGGAATGTATCCGGACGATCCGCGAGAATATACTGCCCGCCTCGGCCAATGATCACGACATCATCCTGCTCGGCAATCAGCGGCATTATCCTGTGTAAAATAGCAATATACATATCGCCGTTTATAAAGCCGGGCTTCTCCTCCATGGCCGTTTCCAGATAACCTTTGCTAAATGGTCCAATCTTGCGAAT